>CP000781.1:3357500-4557500 GCA_000017645.1 Xanthobacter autotrophicus Py2 | reverse complement strand
CTGGATGCTGGTCGCCGTGGTGGCCGCCTCGGCCTACGGCCAGTTCGCCATCCGCGATGCGATCTCGCCCGACGGAGCGGACCTCGGCGCCTTCGCGGCGCTCATGCCGGGGCTGCTGGCGCAGGCAGTCGGCGCGGCCACCTTCTTCGGCTATTTCCGCGAGGGCCGGCGGCCGCAGGCCTATTACATCCGGGGATAGGGCTCTAGGCGCCCCGCGGCCGCTGGGGCGGGACCTCCTCGTCCGGCTCCGGTCGGGCGCGACGGCGGCGGGCGGGTTCCGCCGCCGCACGGGCGGCAAGCCCTGAAGCCCAGCCGGAAGCCGCATGGAGCGCCGCCCTCGCCGCATGGCGCGAGGCCGAGGTTGCAGCTGCCATCCCCCTTCGGGGCAGCGCGGTGGGGGCCGCTAGAACGGCGGGCGCCGGCATGGGCGGAAGCGCCCGCGCGTCGTCCACATGCTCGTCCGGGAGCAGGTCCGGTGCCGGAACCACATCTGCCGGATCGGGCGCGAGGGAGGATGCCATCTTGTCCATATGCAGCCGAGCCGCCAGCCGCACATGCCAATAGCCGGCGAAGCGCGCCACCCGGCCGGCCCAGCCGGACAACGGCGTTGAGGCGAACGGCTGAAGCAAGGCGATGCGGTCGTCCTTTTCGGCGATGGCGCCGGAGATGAGGCGGCCGGCAAGGAAGCCATGGCTCAGGGCATCGCCGGCGGCGGCAAGTGCATACCAGACGCCCCGTTCCCCCTCATGCACCAGCGGCATGCCGGCTGGCTCCGGCAGCATCCGGCCGGAAGCCTCGTCCGAAAGGCTCGGCCCCACCGGGTAGAGTTCGGCGGCATGGCGGCGCAGCACCCGGGCCGCGCCCACCCGCGTCATCACCCGCGTGGCGGTGGCGGCCGCAAGGGTCAGCCGGCCGGCATCGAAATGATAGCGCAGGCCGGTGAGCCCGGTTTCCTCGACCATGCCCGCATAGGGCACCTCGACCGCGGGCAGGCGGAAGCCTCCGTAGACCCATGGCGCGCGCGGCAGCACCGCCACCTTCGGACCGAGCCGGGCGAAGGCCTCCGGCCCGGTGATAACCACCTGGAAGGCGCGGACCCGCCACCGCGCGGCCGTCAGATATTTCCGCAAGCCCTTGAGGTCTGCCGCGAGCGCTCCGTCCACCGGGATCACGCGCACGCCCGCCGCCAGCACCTCGGCCTCCAGCGCCACCTTCAGGGTGGCGGGAGAAACACGCTCCGCCGGAACCACGCCGAGGCCGGCGGTGAAGGTGGAGGTGCCGAGCAGCGCGGCGAGATCCTGCGCGCCCACCAGCACCGTGGTGTCGGGCGCCAGTTCCTGCCTCAGCTCATGTTCACGAAACAACGCCTCAGCCGCATGGGGGCGGGCCACCGACAGCCGGCCGCGCGGCCCCACCGCGACACCGGCCTTATGGGCGAAGGCCAGCGCCCGCTCGCTCGCCTGGGTGGAAAGGATGAGCAGTTCCTGCGCATCGTGCTGCCCCACGCGTTCCACCAGCGCGGCGGTGGGCATGGCGAAGCCGGGGCTCAAAATACCGTCGAGGGGGAGCGGCCGCGCCCCGGTGAAGGTGAGCAGGATGACCTCCCGCCCCCGCCGGGCCAGATCGATGGCAATGGCCAGCCCCGCCACGTCGTCCCCGACGACGCAGATATCGCAATCATAGGTGCGCTTCAGCGCCGCGTCCGACCGCTCCCGGTCGGTAACATCCTGCGCCGCCGCGCGGGACGAGGCCGTATCGATCATGAAGACTATCCGCCAGGCACCGGCCCATGCTGATGCCTTCCGCTTGAGAAACCGTTTATTTGCGGCACTCTCGTGACATTTCGCGCGGCGCCCCGGCGCTGGTATCGGGCGGGGCGTGACGCTGCGGCGCGGGCATTCTGGTTGCACTGCACACAGTCCGTCGGTCATAAGAAGCGGCATTTCATTGATTGGTTCAAAAGCTCATGCGCCGTCTGATTTTGCTGCGCCACGCCAAGTCCGACTGGCCGGACGGCATTGTCGACCCTGAGCGCCCGCTGGCTCCGCGGGGTCGCGCGGCGGCGCCGCGCATCGGTGCCTATATCGCCCATGAGCAGTTGGTGGCCGATCGCGTGCTGGTCTCGCCGGCACGCCGCACCCGCGAGACCTGGGACCTGGTGGCCGCCCAGCTGCCGCCGGTGAAGGTGGTGGCAAGCGAGCCGCGGGTCTACGACGCCTCCGCCGCGCGGCTCCTGTCGGTGGTGCGCGAGCAGCCGAGGGAAGCCCACAGCCTCATGCTGGTGGGCCACAATCCCGGCCTCAGCGACCTTGCCGAGCTGCTTGTATCGTCGGGGTCGGCATCCCATTTGTCGAAGATGTCCGAGAAATTCCCCACCGGCGCCCTCGCCGTCATCGATCTTCCCGTGGACGACTGGTGCGAGGTGGCGCCGGGTACTGCGCGGCTCGACCGCTTCGTCACTCCGCGCGAGCTCTCCGGAACCGACTGAGCATGGTGCGCGTCACCGACGCCATGGACGAGGCGCGAATTGCGCTGCGGACCCTGGCCGACCGGGTGGAAGGCATCGCCCATCCCACCCTGCGCCTCGGCGTCACCGGCCTGTCGCGGGCCGGCAAGACCATCTTCACCACCGCCCTTATCCATGCGCTGACCCGTGGCGGCCGGCTCCCGGTGTTCGAGGCGCTGCAGTCCGGCCGCATCGCCCGCGCCGAGCTGCAGCCACAGCCGGACGACGCGGTGCCGCGCTTCGCCTATGAGGACCATCTGAAGACGCTGGGCGAGGCGCGCCAATGGCCCTCCTCCACCACGCGCGTCAGCGAGCTGCGCCTCTCCATCCGCTACGCCACCAAGCGCGGCAGCCTGCGCACCCTGACCCTCGATCTGGTGGACTATCCCGGCGAGTGGCTGCTGGACCTGCCGCTGCTCGACATGAGCTATGCCGACTTCGCCCGGCAGAGCCTCGCCTTGGCGCGGGCGCCGGCGCGTGCCGAGGTGGCCGCCCTCTGGCTCGCGGCGGTAGCCACGGCTCCGGCGGACGGGCGAGAGGACGAGACCAAGGCGCGCGAGGTCGCGGCGCTGTTCACCCAATACCTCTCCGCCTGCCGCAGCGAAAAGCTGGCCATGAGCCTTCTGCCGCCGGGCCGCTTCCTCATGCCCGGCGACCTTGAGGGCTCGCCGGCCCTCACCTTCGCCCCCCTCGACGTGGGCGACACCGCGCCGAAGGCGGGGAGCCTCGGGGCGATGATGGAGCGCCGCTTCGATGCCTACAAGAACGCGGTGGTGCGGCCCTTCTTCCGCACCCATTTCGCCCGGCTCGACCGGCAGATCGTGCTAGTGGACACGCTGGCTGCGCTCAATGCCGGGCCGGCTGCGCTGGCCGACCTGGAACGTGCACTGGACGGCATCCTCGCCGCCTTCCGCACCGGCCGGAACAGCCTGGTGAGCACCCTGTTCCGGCCGCGCATCGAGAAGGTGCTGTTCGCCGCCACCAAGGCCGACCACCTCCACCGCTCCAGCCACGACCGACTGGAGGCGATCCTCGCCCGCCTCGTGGAGCGCGCCCGGACCCGAGCGCACGACCACGGCGCGGCGCTGGACGTGGTGGCGCTCGCCGCGATCCGAGCCACCCGCGAGGCCCGGGTGCGGCGCGACGGGCATGAGCTCGATGCCATCGTCGGCACGCCGGAGGCCGGGCAGGAAGCGGGCGGCCACCGCTTCGACGGCACGGAGGAGATGGCGGTTTTCCCCGGCGACCTGCCGGCGGATCCCGATGCGCTGTTCGATTCGTCCGGGGCCGGTTTTCGCGGGCTCGCCACGGCGGTGGAGGGGGATGCGGACTTCCGCTTCCTGCGCTTCCGCCCGCCGGCCGGGATCGGCGACGGCCCCATCCCGCACATCCGCCTCGACCGGGCGCTGCACTTCCTGTTGGGCGACCGGCTGGCGTAAAGGCCGAGGCCTGCCCGGCGCCTACGCGAGGCGCGGCCTCAGGCCATCAGGATTGCAGTCGTCAGAACTTGGCCTCAGAACTTGGCCGAGGCCCAGCGCACCATCTGCACCAGCACCTGTTCCTGCGCCGAATCCAGCGCCGCGGTTGCCACCGGGCCGGCGGTGGAGGCGGCCGGCACCGCCGCCTTGAACACCTGCGCCGCGAGGATGCGACCGCTCTGGGTGCCGATGAGCTTGGCCGATAGTTCCACCACCGCCACCGGCCCCTGGTCGGTGATGCGCAGGGCGAAGGTGCGGATGTCGATGACCAGCTGGTAGTCCGCATTCACCCCGTCGCCAGGACGGGCGACGCGGCGCAGCTTGCTGGCATTCTCGAAGGCCTGGATGGTGCGCGCCTGAAGCAGCGCCGGGAGGGTGTCGCTCCACTGGGCGTCGGACAGATAGGCCACCTGGCCCGGCCCCGGTTCCACCATCACCTTGTCGGTGTTGAGCACGGCAAGCGCCGTGGGCGCCACCACCACCATCTGTCCGTTGCCGCTGCCCCCTGCCGTGAAGCCGCTGGGGGCGGAGAGGTTGTAGGTGGGGGTCGGCGTGGAGCCGCATCCCGCCAGAGCGAGGGTGAGGACCGCGCCGGACAGGAGGGCGGCGAGCCGGGGCACGGCATGGGCGATGGACGCGAGACGGCGAGCGAAACGGCTCCTGCGAACGAAAGTCATGGTCGGCTCATCGCCCGTATTTCGGAATGGAATTGCCGCCGCCGAAGATGAACTGCTGCGGGTTGCGCTCGATGTTGCGGAGCACGCGGTCGATTTCGCTCAGGGTGCGGCGGCCGTCGGTCGCCAATGCCTCATATTGCTTGAGGCCCGGCCCGGTGAAGCGGCTGACCTGCTCGGTCAGCAGCGCCGTGCGCTGGTCCAGATTGTCCGCGAGCTTGCGCACCGAGGTGGCGGCGTCGGTGGCCTGCACCAGCAGGCCGTCCTTGTCCTCGGTGGCCTTCTGCAGGTTCACCACCACCCGGTCGACCTTCTCGGCCACGCCGTTGAGCTGCTTGACCAGCGCGTTCGACTGCTCGATCAGGCTTGCCACGTCCTCGGACTTCGACGCCACGGCCTTGGAGAAGGTATCGATATTGGCGATGATGTTCTTGATGTCCTGCGGATTGATGGCGTCCAGCACCACCTCGATCTTGCGGGCGACGCCCTGCGCCGAATTGATGAGACCGGACATGCCCGCGCCGCCGTCCGCGGTGATGCGCGGAACGCCGTTCGGCCCGAGCGGGAGGGGCGGCGCGCCGGGATGGCCGCCGTGGATGGAGACCACCACGATGCCCGTCAGCCCCTGGGATTCGAGGCCCGCCGTGGCATCCGACAATACCGGCACGTCATTGTTGATGGCGACGCGCGCCAGCACCTGCCCCGGCTGGCCTGGCACAAGGCCGAGGCCGGTCACCTGCCCCACGGGGATACCATTGAAGAGCACGTTGTTGCCCTGACGCAGACCCGCCACCGAGCCGTCGAAGAGGACCTCATAAGCCTTGCGCGCGCTGGAATCCTGCGGTCCGGCGAACCAATACACAAAGCCGAACGCCGCGGCGAGGACCGCGAGCGTGAAGGCTCCGATAATGGTGTAGTTGGCCCGTGTTTCCATACCTGATCCCGGCTCCGTTCCGACCTAACCCCGCCGTTCGGTCCGCCCCCTCATCCTTGTGTCATCGGCGCGCAGACTGCACCGCCCGAGCCCGCGTGCCATGGAAATAGGCCCGCAGCCAGGGGTGTTGTTGCGCCATCATGTCTTCGATGGTGCCCTGCGCGATCACCTTGCCATCCGCCAGCGCGGCGATGCGATCGCACACGGTATGCAGACTGTCGAGATCGTGGGTTACCATGAAAACCGTAAGCCCCAAAGTCTGTTGCAACGTACGGATAAGCTCGTCGAACTCGCCGGCGCCGATGGGATCGAGGCCGGAGGTGGGCTCATCCAGGAACAGGATTTCGGGGTCGAGGGCCAGCGAGCGGGCGAGCGCGGCGCGCTTGATCATGCCGCCGGACAACTCCGAGGGCAGCTTCTCCGCCACGTCGTACTTCAGACCCACCATCTCGATCTTGGTATAGGCGATCTCGTCCAGAAGGCGCTGGGACAGATGCAGATTCTCCCGCAGGGGAAACTGGATGTTCTGCTTCACCGTGAGCGATGAGAACAGCGCGCCCTGCTGGAACAGCACGCCCCAGCGCCGCTCCAGCGCCGAGCGCTCCCGCTCGGAGAGATCGTCCAGATTCTGGCCGAATACCTCCACCGTCCCCGACTGCTTGGGCACGAGGCCGAGGATGGTGCGCGTGAGCACCGACTTGCCGCCGCCCGAGGTGCCGACGAAGCCCAAAATCTCGCCGCGATAAACGTCGAGGTCGAGGTGATTGAGAATCACCCGATCACCGAAGCCCACCACGATATCGTGGACGGAGATGATCGCTTCCCGGCTCTGTGCCGCCTCGGCGGTGGTGGAGGTGCGCGCGTCCATGCCGCCTCACATGTCGATCGCGGCGAAGAACATGGCGAAGACGCCGTCCATCACGATGACGAGGAAGATGGCCTTCACCACCGATGCGGTGGTGTGGGCGCCCAGTGATTCCGCGCTGCCCCCCACGCGCAGGCCTTCCAGGCACGCGACGATGCCGATGGTCGCGGCCATGAACGGGGCCTTGATCATGCCCACGTTGAACTGGTCCATGTCGATGGCGCCCTTGAGGCGATCCAGGAACACGTCGGGCGTGATGCCGCCATAGCCCCAGGACACCAGCCCGGCCCCGAGCAGGGACGACATGGAGCCGATGAAGGTCAGCAGCGGCAAGGCGATGATCAGCGCCAGAAGGCGCGGCACCACCAGCACCTCCACCGGGTCGAAGCCCATGACCCGCAGGGCGTCGATCTCCTCGCGCATGCGCATGGAGCCAAGCTCGGCGGTGTAGGCGCTGCCGGAGCGGCCCGCGATCATGATGGCGACGATGAGCACGCCTAGCTCGCGCAGCACCAGCACGCCCACCATGTCCACCACATAGATGTCGGCACCGAAGCGGCGGAAATTGAAGATGCCCTGCTGGGCCAGGATGCAGCCGATGAGGAAGGTGATGAGCACGATGATCGGCACCGCCCGCAGGCCGACCCGATCCATCTGGTTCACCATGGCGGTGAAGCGGAAGCTGCGCGGGCGCAGCAGCACCCGCCCCATGGCGGCCACCGATGCACCGACGAAATTCAGCAGCGCCGCGGCATCGGCGGCCACATTCACCGTCTCGTGGCCGAAGCGCTCCAGGATCGCCTCGTGCCGGCGGGCCGGCGGGGGCTGCTCCTGCCCCATCCGGCCCATTTCCTCGATGAGCACCTTGTAGCGGGGCGCCAGCCCCTTCACCTGCGGCTCGACGCCGGTGCCCTTCCAGGACCGCTTCAGCCGCTCGAACAGGAGGGCGCCGAAGGTGTCCATGCGCTCGACGGCGGAAAGGTCGATCTCGATGCCCTTGGGATTGGCATACGAACGGGCGGTGTCGTCCACCGCCTGTTCCAGCTCATCGGCATATTCGGATGTCCATGCGCCGCGCCCGGCCACGGTGAGCCGGTCGTCCTGGCTATGCACGGAAATCAGGGAGGCGTGGGGCAACGCTTGGTCTCCATGGGCGCGCCGCGAAACGGAACGGCGCCGGCCTGTTCCTTGTTGCCGGAGGCACCGGGCGATCCGGCCCGGATTGACCGAGCCGATGCCCCAACCTCTGACCGCCTGTCGCCCCGCATATGGGTGACGCGTGTCCCGACGAACACGCAATCGCCCACTTACTCTTTCAGTTCCACCCGCCGCGATGCGATACGCAGCCGGTCCTGCGCCCGTGGAGGCACATTCCAGCG
This sequence comes from Xanthobacter autotrophicus Py2, assembly GCA_000017645.1. Classification (NCBI taxonomy): domain Bacteria; kingdom Pseudomonadati; phylum Pseudomonadota; class Alphaproteobacteria; order Hyphomicrobiales; family Xanthobacteraceae; genus Xanthobacter; species Xanthobacter versatilis. The sequence continues at coordinate 4,549,664 of CP000781.1, read as the reverse complement.
ACCACACGAACGATAGGTTAGCCATACAGACAAGACGCCTGCGCGTCGAGATCACCAAGGACACACCCCGGCATCATCCGCTCCGGCACCCGCGAAGCGATGGCCGGAATCGGATATTAAGCTTAATCCATGGCCCAACTCGCCCTCAGCATCGAGCGATTCCCCATCGCCGGCACCTTCACCATCGCCCGCGGCTCCAAGACGGAAGCGGTGGTGGTGGAGGCGCGCCTCACCCATAACGGCGCCACCGGGCGCGGCGAATGCGTGCCCTATGCGCGGTACGGCGAGACGGTGGAGGGCGTCGCCGCCGCCATCGCGGCCCTCGGCCCCGACATCGCGACGGGCCTCGATCGCGAGGCCCTGCAATACCGCCTGCCACCGGGCGCCGCGCGCAATGCCCTCGATTGCGCCTTCTGGGACCTCGAAGCCAAGCTTTCGGGCATGCGGGTGGAGGAGCGCGCCGGCCTTGCCGCGCTCCACCCCTTGACCACGGCCTTCACCCTGAGCCTCGATACGCCCGAGGCCATGGCGCAGGCGGCGGCCGCCGCAACGGCGGCCGGGCGGCCGCTACTCAAGCTGAAGCTGGGCGCCCCCGGCGACCGCGCCCGGCTCCGGGCTATCCGCGCGGCGGCGCCCGAGGCCCGGCTCATCGTGGACGCCAACGAAGGCTGGAGCCCGGCCGACCTGCCGGTATTGCTGGATACCTGCGCCGCCGTCGGCGTCGAGCTGGTAGAACAGCCCCTGCCCGCCGCCGACGACCGCATGCTGGCGCGCATCGAGCGCGCGGTGCCGGTCTGCGCCGACGAGAGCGTCCACGACCGCGCTGGCCTTGCCACCCTGCGCGAACGCTATGACGCGGTGAACATCAAGCTCGACAAGGCCGGCGGCTTCACCGAGGCGCTGGCGCTGGCCGAGGCGGCCGAAGGGCTCGGCTTCGGCGTGATGGTGGGCTGCATGCTGGCCTCCTCCCTCGCCATGGCCCCTGCCCTGCTGGTGGCGCAGCGGGCGCAGGTGGTGGACCTCGACGGCCCGCTTCTGCTCGCCCGTGACCGCACGCCGGGGCTGCGATACGAGGGCGCCGTGGTCTATCCGCCCGAGCCGGAGCTGTGGGGCTGAAGCCGGGCGGCGAGGAGCGCGGTGAGCGCCCCCGCCAGCCCGATGGCGCTGGAGACCAGGAAGGCCAGCGGCCCGAAGGCGGCCCACAGCGGGCCTGACGCGACGTTCGCGGATGACATCAGGATGCTGCCGATCCAGGCGGCGGCGGTCTGTCCGGTGCCGGAACGATGCTCGCTGACGCTGCGGCTCACCAGTTCCACCATGGCGAGGAAGGTGGCGGCGAAGGTGAAGGCGTGCAGCAGTTGCAGCAGCACCAGCACCGCCAGCGGCGGCTCGCTCGCCATGGCGGCGAAGCGCACCACTGCCGTGATCCCGCCCACCGCGATGAGCGCATGGGGTCCGAAGCGGACCACGAGGCGGGTGCCGAAGCGGAACAGCGCCATTTCCGCCGCCACCCCCACCGCCCACAGCACGCCGATGGCGGTGAACGAATAGCCCTGGGCCCTCCAGCTCACGGATGCGAAGGCATAGAGCGTGGCATGGCTCGCCTGCACCAGCGCCGCCGCCACGATGCCGGCAAGTACCCCGAGCCGGGCCCGCCGCCCGCTCACCGGTGCCGGCCGGGGCTCCGGACGTGGCAGCTCGGGCAGGGCGAGGGTGGCGATCACATAGGCGAGCTGGCCCGCCAGCATCATCAGCACCACGGAGCCGGCGCCGAGCATGCCGACGAGCGCGCCGCCCACAAGATTGGCGACGAGGAACGAGGCGGAGCCCCATTGCCGCGCCTTGCCATAGTCTGCCTGCCCGGCCCGCGCCTGCCGCGAGGCATAGGAATCCAGCAACGACAGGCTCGGCATCCACGCGAGGGCGGTGAAGGCCAGCACGACGAGGATAACGAGAAAATCCGCAGCGAGGGCGAGCAGCACCATGCCGCAGGCCGTCGCCACCGCCAGCGCGACCAGCAACGCCTTGGGCCGGCCGAGCCAGTCGGAGAGCAGGCCCAGCAGGGGCATCGATACGAGGCGTGCCAGCATGGGCACCGCCAGGGCCACGCCGATGGCCTCGGGTCCCAGCCCGCGATGCTGGAACCACAGGGGCAGATAGGGCAGCTGGATGCCCATGGCGAGGAAGAACGCCGCATAGGCGCCGCCGAGCCGCAGCTTCAGCGCCGGACGTCCGTCGACCTCCCTCACCTGATTCGCCACCGCCAGGCTCAGGCGGCGAGGCAGCGGATGAAGGTCTCGGGCTCCACATTGCCGCCGGAGAGCACGATAACCGCCGTGCCACCGGAGACGCCGAGCCGGCCTTCCAGCAGGCAGGCCAGCGCCACCGCGCCGCCGGGCTCCACCACCAGCTTCAGCTCCAGGAAGGCGAAGGCCACCGCCCGCGCCACTTCGGCGTCGGTGACGGATGCGCCCTCGCCCACCAGCGGGCGGGTGATCTCGAAGGTCAGCGCGCCGGGGGTCGGGGCCAGCAGGGCGTCGCAGAACGAGCCGGACGGCTCAGGATTGCGCTCGCGCACGCCGGAGCGGAACGAGCGGGCATGGTCGTCGAAGCCGGCGGGCTCGCAGGCCACCACCCGCGCGCCGGGCGCTTGCGCCTTCACCGCCAGCGCAATGCCGGCGACGAGGCCGCCACCGGAGACATTGGCCGCCACCAGATCCGGGACAAGGCCCAGCGCGGCGAGGTCCTGCACGATCTCCAGGCCCACCGTGCCCTGCCCGGCGATGACATGGGGGTCGTCATAGGGCGGAACCACGATGGCGCCGCGCTCCTGCGCGATGGCGCGGGCGATGGCATCGCGGTCCTCGGTGCGGCGGTCGTAGCCCACCACCTCGGCGCCGAGGGCCCGGGTGCGGTCGCGCTTCAGGGCCGGGGCGTCGTGGGGCATGACGATCACCGCCGGCATGCCCAGCAGCCGGGCGGACGCTGCAACCCCTTGCGCGTGGTTGCCCGACGAGCAGGCGACCACGCCGGCCGCCCGCGCCGCCTCAGGGATCTGCACCATGCGGTTATAGGCGCCACGGAACTTGAAGGAGCCGGTGCGCTGGAGCGTCTCCGGCTTCAGGAACACGCGCGCGCCGGTGCGCTCGCTGAGGATCGGGGAAAATACGAGGGGCGTGCGCACGGCCACGCCGGCGATGCGGCGGGCGGCGGCCTCCACGTCAGCGACGCAGGGAATCGGGACGGGACTGGAGATGGTTGTGGCGCTCATGCGCCGGACGCTATCCGACGCCGGCGGCGAAGGCGATAGCGGCGCGCGATGGGACCTATGTCGTGGGCGATGAGCACATTATCGATGAACTGCCGCGCGCTTTCGCGCCACGTATAGCGAAGCGCGAATCGCCGAGCCGCCGCCGGCGACAGCTCCAGCGCCTTCAGGCAGGCGGTGCGCAGGTCGTTGTCGAGGACGCCCACCGGCTCGGTGGCATCCTCCAGCACGTCGGTGGGGCCGGTCACGGGATAGGCGGCCACAGGCAGGCCGCTCGCCAGCGCCTCCAGCAGCACGATGCCGAAGGTGTCGGTGCGCGAGGGGAAGCAGAACACGTCGCAGGCGGCGTAGACCTGCGCCAGGTCCTCGCCCTCCTTCGGCCCGAGGAAATGGGCCGCGGGAAACCGCTCCTTCAGGCTGTTGAGTGCCGGGCCGCCGCCCACCACCACCTTGGAGCCGGGCAGGTCCAGCTCCAGGAACGCCTCGATATTCTTCTCCACCGCCACCCGGCCGACGAACAGATAGACTGGGCGGGGCAGGTTCAGCGTCGCCTCGGGACGGGGGCGGAACAGCTCCGCATCCACCCCGCGCGACCAGCGCATCAGCCGCTTGAAGCCCCGCGCCTCAAGGTCGCGCTCCAGCGTCGCGGTGGAGACCATGACGCCACCGCCCGCATTGTGGAACGAGCGCAGCCAGGCATAGGTCAGCCGCTCCGGCACCGGGGCGCGGGCGGAAAGATATTCCGGAAACTTGGTGTGATAGGAGGTGGTGAAGGTCCGCCGCGAGGCGATGCACGCCCGTCGCACCAGGATGCCGATGGGACCTTCCGTAGCGATATGCACGAAATCCGGCTGCATGGCCTCGATCCGCCGCATGATCATGCGCGGGGTGGCCAACGCCAGGCGGATCTCGTTGTAGCTGGGCATGGGAATGGACCTGAACCCCTGCGGGCTCAGGAATTCCAGTTCTGCACCGAGGGCGGCCGCTTCATTTGCGGTGTACTCCAGGGAGCGCACCACACCGTTGATCTGTGGATGCCACGCATCGGTGGCCACAAGAACCCGCATCAAGCCGCCGCGCGCGCCCCCTCGACCATGTCCTGCTGCTCCGCCGGGGCCTTCTGGAGGTTCCGCGTCCAGCAGATGATCTCCAAGTGGCCGTCTTCATATTCGGCGATGGCGGTGCAGCTTTCCACCCAGTCGCCGCAATTCACATAGCTGACGCCGAACTGGTCGTGAATGACCGCGTGGTGGATATGACCGCAGATGACGCCGTCCACCCCGTTGCGCTTGGCCTCGTCGGCCACCGCTTCCTCGAACTTGCCGATGTAGTTGACGGCGTTCTTCACCTTCAGCTTCGCCCACTGGCTCAGCGACCAGTAGGTGAGGCCGAGCCGGCGACGCACCTTGTTCACATAGGTGTTGGTGGTCAGCGCGGCGGAATAGGCCCAGTCGCCGAGGAAGGCGAGCCACTTGGCGTGCCGCACCACCACGTCGAACACGTCGCCATGGATGACGAGGTAGCGCTTGCCGTCTGCGGCCTCGTGGATGGCGGTTTCCACCACCTCGATGCCGCCGAAATGGGTGCCGTAATAATCGCGCAGGAATTCGTCGTGGTTGCCGGGCAGATAGACCATGCGCGTGCCCTTGCGGCCCTTGCGCAGCAGCTTCTGCACCACGTCGTTGTGCTTCTGCGGCCAGTACCAGGAGGACTTCAGCCGCCAGCCGTCCACGATATCGCCCACCAAATAGATGGTGTCGGCGTCGTGGTACTTGAGGAAGTCGATGAGGAGATCCGCCTGGCAGCCCTTGGTGCCGAGATGGACATCGGAAATGAAAAGGGCGCGGAAGCGGCGCGCTTGGGGACTGTCGCTCACGCAATCACCTCCCGCCTTGACCTGCCGCTGGGGAACTTCCCTCACCGGGCAGGCGACTTGCGACGGCCTTTCGACGTCGAAGTCTCGACAACTGACCTTGCGCCTTCGAAGCGCAGTCCGGACTTAGCCGGAGTCTCGTTTCCTTTTTATGACGCTTGCGCGAAAAACGGAAGCGCAAACGCTCATCGTTACGGCATGGTCAGAAAAACAGCAGTAATACACTGGCAGCTACAGAGGCGGCTAAAAGTCCATTGACGCGTCGACGCAGCTTTTCGTCTGAAAGCAGCTGCGACAACGCGACGCCGAACATCGCCCAAAGCGCCAGCGATGGCAGCGCCGTCAGCGAGAATACCAGCGCAACGGTCAGAACCTGCGCCAGGACATCTCGCGCCGGGTCGACGAAAGTCGGAATGACGCTCAGGGCCACCGTCCAGGCCTTCGGATTGACCCACTGGAAAGCGGCCGACCCGAAGAAGGAGGGTGCCGACTCTGCTCCGCTTTCCCCAGCGTCCGGTGCGTCGGCATGGAGCAGGCTCCAGGCGAGGTAGAGCAGATAGGCGGCACCGGCCAGCTTGAGCGCCAGATGCAGGGCCGGCACTGCCACGAACAGGCGGCCGAGCCCGAGGCCGATGGCCAGGACCAGCAGCGGAAATCCCGCCGCCACCCCCAGCATTTGCGGCACGGTCCGCCGGAAGCCGAAGCGCGACCCGGACGCCGCAGCGATCAGGTTGTTGGGTCCGGGCGTGACGCCGGCCACGAAACAGAACAGGACGAGGGGCAGGATCTGGTCAATCATCGGCAGGGTTCGGAGCATGGCATGCATTTTCTTGGAACCCCACCATTGACCAATGCCCCCGTCCGCGCCAGCGTGCGCGCCCGGCGAGCGACCGCGCGCCGCACGCGCTTGACATCCAATGATACCACTAGGGAGTTCCACCGATGAAGCTGGTCCGCTTCGGGGAAAAAGGGCAGGAAAAGCCGGGTCTAATCGATTCAACCGGTAAGGTGCGCGACCTGTCCTCGGTCATCCCCGACCTCGCCGGCGAGGCGCTCTCGCCCGCCAGCCTCACCAAGATCGCGGCGGTCGATCCGACCTCCCTGCCGCTCGCTCCCGAGGGCGTACGCCTCGGCTCCTGCGTGGCACGACCGGGTAATTTTGTCGCCGTGGGCCTCAATTTCGCGGACCATGCCGCCGAGACCAACAATCCCATCCCGGACGAGCCGGTGCTGTTCAACAAGGCGCCGAACTGCGTTGTCGGTCCGGATGACGACGTGATGATCCCCAAGGGCTCGCTGAAGCTCGACTGGGAAGTGGAGCTGGCCTTCGTCATCGGCACCCGCGCCCGCTATGTGGAGGAGAAGGACGCCCTCGACCACGTGGCCGGCTATTTCATCTGCAACGACGTGTCCGAGCGCCATTTCCAGATCGAGCGCGGCGGCCAGTGGGCCAAGGGCAAGGGCAGCGAGACCTTCGGACCGCTCGGCCCCTGGCTGGTGACCAAGGACGAGATCCCCGACACCTCGGATCTCGCCATGTGGCTCGAGGTCAACGGCGAGAAGGTGCAGAACGGCTCGACGAAGACCATGATCTTCCGCATCCCGTTCCTGGTGCACTACATCAGCCAGTTCATGGTGCTGGAGCCCGGCGACGTGATCACCACCGGAACCCCGCCCGGCGTCGGCCTCGGCTTCAAGCCGCCGCGTTTCCTGAAGGCAGGCGACGTGATGCGCGTCGGCATCGCCGGCCTCGGCGTGCAGCAGCAGACCGTGGTCCCGTTCCAGCTGTGAGGTTTCGGGCCGGGGATGATCGTTCCCGGCCCCCCTCACTGCAGCGTGGCGTTGGCCAGCCAGGTCTTCACCGCGTCGAGGGCCTCGCCGCGCTTGCCAGTGCGGTGATGGGCTTCCTGGAAGACCGCCAGTTGCACGTCGGCACTGGTGCCCGCCTCGGCGATGGTGCGCACGTGCAGGAGGGCATCGAGACAGCCGAGGGCCTCCGCATCCTCCCCCACCAGATGGACGAGGCCGTCCACCGCATCGCGCACCGAAACCGCGCGGCGCTGGGCGAGATCCACGAACGAGCCGTGGATGCCGTAGCGCTGGGCGCGCCACTTGTTCTCGTCGGCGATGGCCCGGTCCACCGTGCCCACATCCTTGTTGTGGTGCCGATTGCGCACCAGGAAGCGCACCAGCGCGCGATACAGCGCCGCGATCGCCACAGTGTCCTCGATGCGGGTGCAACTGTCGGGCGCGCGCAGCTCCAGCGTGGGCAGCTGGCGTGAGGGGCGGATGGCCCACCACACATAGCTTGAATCAGTGATGGCCCGCGCCTCCACCATGGCGTCGATGTAGCGCTCGTAGGCGGCGGCGGTCTCGAACATCTCGGGCAGGCCGGTGCGGGGCAGCTCGTCAAAGGCCGCCAGCCGATAGCCCATGAGTCCGGTCTGCTTGGCCCCCCAGAACGGGGACGAGGTGGAGAGGGCGATGAAATGGGGGATGTAGGGCACCATGCGGCGCATCACGTCCACCCGCTCGTCGGGGTCGGGCAATTCCACATGCACGTGCAGGCCGCACACCATGCTGCGCTCGCCCAGCATCTTCAGGTCGTTCATGACGCCGTCGAAGCGGTTGGCCCTGGTGGCGCGCACCCCGTCCCAGGTGGCGGTGGGATGGGTGCCGGCAGCGATGAGCCCCAGCCCGTGCTCCGCCGCCACGTCCGCCACGGTTCGGCGCAGGCCCTTCAGCTGGTCGAGCGCGCTGCCTGCGCCGGTGGACGGGCGGGTTGCAAGCTCCAGCTGGGATTGCAGCATCTCAACCGAGACGCTGTCGCCCAGAATGTCCTTCAGCTGGTCGAAAAAGCCCGAGGGCATGCGCCTTTGGACCGAATTCGTCTGCGCGTCCACGACGAAGAACTCTTCTTCGATTCCGAAGCTGTAGTCGTGCGACACGCAGGCCTCCCGCATAAATTGCCCAGAGGGCGAGCCAGTAAGGCCCATCCAACGGCCAAGTTCCGGACAGACTGACGCGAAAGGCGACGAAAATGCGGCACGACGAGAAGGCCGTCGTCTACCCTACTCTTTCAATATCTTAATGTATCTCAGCCTATTACGAATCACTTGTTTATAAGTGTTTCAGCATGTGTGACGAATTCTTCCAAGATGAATGGGAACAAAACGGCCATTCGGGCGTTTATAGCGCCATTCAGCCACCCCGCGCCGCCCCCACCAAGGCCAGGGCGGCCACCGCCGCCGTATCCGCCCGCAGAATGCGCGGGCCGAGGGAGAGCGTGACCGCGCGCGGGGCGATCAGGGCGCGCTCGTCCGGGCTGAAGCCGCCTTCCGGGCCGATCAGCACGCTCACCGGCCCGGAAGGGGCCGTGCGCAGGGCATGGATGGGATCATGGTCGGCCGCCGCCTCGTCGCAGAAGACGAGCACCCGCTCGGCCGGCAGCGCGTCGAGCCATTGGGCAAGCGGGCGCGGCTCGGCGACGTGGGGCAGGCTGAGAATGCCGCATTGCTCGGCCGCCTCCACGGCGTTGGCTGCCATGCGATCGAGATTGATGCGCGACACCTGGGTGTAGCGGGTGATGACGGGAGAGAGCACGCCGGCGCCCATCTCCACCGCTTTCTGCACCATGTAGTCGAGGCGGGCGTGCTTCAGGGGCGCGAAGGCATATTCCAGCGTCGGCGCCTCCGGTTGCGGGCGCACTTGAGCGCTCACCTCGAAGCGCACGTCGCGCTTGCCGCCGGCGACACGGGTGGCGCGCCACTCGCCATCGCGCCCATTGAACAGCAGCAGGTCCTGGCCCACGGCCAGCCGGATCACGTTGGCGACGTAATGGGCCTGCTCGGGCGCGAGCAGGACGGACGCGTCCGGCCCGAGCTCTGCGTCCACGTAGAGGCGCTGGGCGCGGAAATCATGATCGGGCATGGGGGTCCTCCTCCGGTGCGGGAGGGACACCACGACAGGCCGGCACTTGGCAAGCTCGACCGCGAGCGGACAGCCGGGCGATGGCAGATGGGCGATGACTCATACGAGCCAAGCGGCGCGAGGGAACAGGCGGGGCCCAAGAGGACCACCGCCTGCCCGCCCCCCAGCCCCAAAGGACAAGGTAGCCTGCCCTGACCGGCACAACCCTTGATGGCTGAAGCGCGACAGTTCCTCATCCCCCAAATGCGGGATGAGGTATCATCGCACGTGCGATAAGGCCACCCCGATTACTTCTTGCTGCCGTCGGCGTTGAACTGGGCGAGGAAAGCGATGAGGTCCTTGCGCTCATCGTCGTTCTTGACGCCGGCGAAGGCCATCTTGCCCTTGGGGGCGAGCACCTTGGGGTTGCTGATGTAGTTGTCCAGGGTGGCCTCGTCCCACACCTTGCCGGCGGCGGCGCCGTCCTTGATGTCGGCGGAATAGGCATAGCCCTCGAAGTGGGCCCACTTGGCGCCGACGATCCCGTTCAGGGGCGGGCCGACCTTCACCTTGGCGTCGGGGCCGATGGCGTGGCACGCCATGCACTTCTTGAAGGTGGTCTCGCCCTTCGCAACATCGGGATCCGCAAAGGCCGAGCCGGTAGCGGCAAGCATGAGAACCGAAGCCATAATGAGACGCATGAAGCTTTCCTCCCTCGACAGTCGCGACCGGCGATATTATTCACATATACGAATATATGAAAATACCCGCATCGCCCAAACCCTTGCTGCAGCGCACAAAAATCCTCCGTTGGAGGCAGCGCCGCGCCTCCTTAGCATGACTCCAGCAAACCCTCCGATGCGACCTTGAGACTAAGCGGGAGCCGTAGTGACCATCATCGTGAAGATCGGCGGCAGCCTGACGCGGGGCACGGCGCCGCGCCGCCTGCTGGCGCGCCTTGCCGGCGAACCGGGGCTGGTGGTGGTGCCCGGCGGTGGGGCGCTGGCCGATCAGGTCCGCGCCGTTCAGCCGCAGTGGAACCTGTCCGACGGCGCCGCCCACCGCATGGCCCTGCTCGCCATGGAGCAGATGGCTCACGCCATGGCTGACCTCGAACCCCGCCTGCTGCCCGCCCGCACGCTCGCCGAGCTGACGCAAGCGGCAGCCCGGGGCGCCGCCCTGTGGTTCCCGGCGACCATGACGTTGGGCCATGCCGGCATAACCGAAAGCTGGGACGTGACCTCGGACAGCCTCGCCCTGTGGCTCGCGATCGAGCTCAAGGCAAACCGGCTGGTGCTGGTGAAGGCGCCGGGCGCGCCCCTCCCCCCCTCCTCCGGCGACCGCGTGGCCGAGATCGCGGCCTGGTCGGCGGCGGGAGTGGTGGATGCGGCCTTTGCGACCATGGCGGTCCGGTTTACAGGCGATATTCTCGCCGTCCCCGCCGACGATGGGGACCGGCTCGACGCCGCCCTGCTCACCAGGGCGGGTGCCACCGAGTGGAACGAGGAAGCCAAGGAAGGTTCGCGTCCGTCATGACCGCCAAAGCGCCCCGCGCGAAAAAGCCCCGCTGGGCCTGGGCCCTTACCGGCTCCGGGCACTATTTCACGGAGAGCATCGAGATCATCCGCGCGCTTGAGGACGTGGACCTGTTCATCTCGGACGCGGCCGACGAAGTGCTGCGCATGTACAAGCAGGACAAGGAGCCGCTGCCGGCGCAGACCCAGGTGTTCCGCGACAACAGCGCCTCCTCCGCCTCCATCGGCCGCTTCTACCACGGCGAGTACCACACCCTCGTGGTGTCCCCGGCCTCGTCCAACACGGTGGCGAAGGCGGTGCATGGCATCTCCGACACCCTCGTCACAAACTGCTTCGCCCAGGCCGGCAAGTGCCGGGTGCCGGCCATCGTGTTCGCCTGCGACAGCCAGCCGGAGATGATCACCATGGCCCCGGAAGGCCCGGTGCCGGTCTATCCGCGCCGCATCGATCTTGAAAACACGCGCCTGCTCAAGGAGTTCGAGGCGACCACTGTGGCCGAGACCCTGGACGAGCTGCGCGACGCCATCGCCCGCCGCCGGGCGGAACTCGCCGCGCTCTTCCCCGCGCCGGCGGCCTGAGATGGCCGAGCGCGTCGCCCTCGTCACCGGGTCGCTGGCCGAGCCGCGCATCCGCCGCATCGCGGAGGAGATCGCGGACGAGGCGCTGGACCCGGTGGTGGTCAATGTGGGCGTGAAGGTCGCGGCGCTGATGACGGCGGAGATCGTGGAACGGCGCCTCAAGCTGCCGGAGCGCATCGACCGCGTGCTCATGCCCGGCCGCTTCCGCGGCGATCTCGACCGCCTCGCCACCCGCTTCGGCCTGCCGTTCGCGCGCGGGCCGGAGGAGGCCGCGGACATCCCGGCCTATTTCGGCAAGGGTCGCGGCGGCGCCGTGAACCTCGACCGGCAGGACGTGCTGCTGTTCGCCGAGATCGTGGACGCCACCCGCCTCTCCATCGACGAGCTTCTCACCCGCGCCCGCGTCCTGCGCGGCGAGGGCGCGGACGTGATCGACCTCGGCGCCCTGCCCGACAACCCCTTCCCCCACCTGGAAGACGCCATCGCCGCACTGAAGGCGGACGGCTTCAGGGTGAGCGTGGACAGCTTCGACCCGCAGGAACTGGCGCGCGGCACCCGCGCCGGGGCCGATTATCTCCTCAGCCTCAACGAGCACACCCTCGTCATCGCCGAGGAAGGCCCGGCCGTTCCGGTGCTGGTGCCGGCGCAGGCGGGGGATCTGGCCTCCCTCATCCGCGCGGTGGAATTGTGCGAGGCCAGGGGCCGGCCGTTTCTGGCCGATCCCATCCTCGATCCCATCCATCTGGGCTTCACCGCCTCGCTGCTGCGCTACGCCGAGCTGCGGCGGCTGAAGCCGGACATTCCCATCCTCATGGGCATCGGCAATGTCACCGAGCTGACCGATGCCGACACCACCGGCATGAACGCCCTGCTCATGGGCATCATCTCCGAATTGAGGCTGAACGCGGTGCTGGCGGTGCAGGTGAGCCCCCATTGCCGCACCGCCATCCGCGAGTTCGACCGGGCGCGGCGGGAATTCTTCGCCGCGCGGGAGGCGGGCGCCCTGCCCCAGGGCTTCGGCGGCGGCCTGATGGCCCTGCGTGACCGTCGCCCCTTCACCACCACGCCCGAGGAGGTGGACCGCCTCGCCGGCACGGTGGCCGACCGCAACTTCCGCATCGAGGTGACGGACAGGGGCATCCACGCCTACAACCGCGACGGCCACCATGTGGCGCGCGACCCGTTCGACCTGTTCCCCCACCTCAAGGTGGAGGACGACGGCGCCCACGCCTTCTATCTCGGCGTGGAAACGGCGCGGGCGGAGATCGCCCTGAAGCTGGGCAAGCGCTACACCCAGGACGAGCCGCTGAAATGGGGCGTGGTCGGCGAGACCTCGGCCAGCGCCGAGGACGCCCACCGGTTGACTTTCAAGGAAGCGGGCTCGACCCTTTCCGCAAAGAAGAAGGGCGACGCCACGTGATCCGGGAGACCATCGTCACCACCCAATCGACCGCGGGCGAGCCCCATGTGGCGCCCATGGGCGCGACCCTCGTGGAGGGCGGCTACCTGCTCCAGCCGTTCCGGCCGTCGCGGACGCTGGACAACATGGCGTCGCAGGGCGTGGCGGTGGTGAACTTCACCGACGATGCCCGCGTGTTCGCTGGCTGCATCACCGGCCGGCACCGCTCGTGGCCGACCGTGCCCGCCACCCGGCTCGACGGCGCGGTGCGGCTCGACCTGTGCCTCGCCCATGACGAGGTGGAAGTGACGCGGATGGAGGACGACCCCACCCGCCCGCGCTTTTTCTGCCGTATCGTCCACCGCGAGCAGCATGCCCCCTTCCTCGGCCTCAACCGGGCGGTGGCGGCGGTGCTGGAAGGCGCCGTGCTGGTGTCGCGCCTGCACATGATGGACCCCGAGCGGGTGGACCGGGAGATGAACTATCTCTCCATCGCCATCGAGAAGACCGCCGGCCCCGCCGAGCGCGAGGCATGGGACTGGCTGTGCGAGACCATCGCCGACCACCGGGCGCGGGCGGCATCATGACCCTGCATGTGACCCTGCCCCCGGCATCGCGGCCGGGCCTGCTCGCCTCCGTGGCCGATCTTGCCGAGATGGAGGTGGCGCTCGGCGCCGGCGCCGACATCGTGGACCTGAAGAACCCGGCCGAGGGGGCGCTCGGCGCCTGGGCGGAGGCGCCGCTCAAGGCCGCCGTCGCCCGCTGGCGCGCGGCGGGCTGCGTCACCGGCCTCAGCGCCACCGTGGGCGACCAGCCCCTGGACGCCGCGACCATCCTTGCCGCCGCCCGGCGCACCGCCTCGACCGGCGTGCCGCTGGTGAAGATCGGCTTTCCCCTGCCCTTGGACGGCGCCGGGGCGGCGCTGGCCCCAGTCCTCGATGCCCTGCGGCCGCTGGCGCTGGAGACGCGGCTCATCGCGGTTCTGTTCGCCGACCAGGATCCGGACCTCTCCACCATCGCCCAATTCGCCGAAGCCGGCTTCCACGGGGTGATGCTGGATACGGCGGACAAGGCGGCCGGCGGCCTCCTCGCCCACCTCCCGGTGCCGCGCCTCGCCGGCTTTGTGGCAGAGGCCAGGGCGGCCGGCCTGCTCACCGGCCTTGCGGGCTCCCTGAAGCTTCAGGACATCGCGCCTCTGGCAACGCTCAAACCCCACTATCTCGGCTTCCGCGGCGCCCTGTGCGCGACCGGGCGCACCAGCGCCCTCGACCCGGCACAGCTCGCTCGGGTGCGGGAGGAACTGAAGGGACGGGTGGCGGCCTGACGGGCGGGGATGGCACCGGCGCTGTCCGCTTTCGGGCAATCAAGGCGAGCCGACCCGCGATCACTCCGTCATGCCCGGCCTTGTGCCGGGTATCCACGACGAGCCGCCTGGATTGACTTGCGAAAGCTCATCCCGGCCGCAGGGCGTGGATGGCCGGGACGAGCCCGGCCATGACGGTGCGTTATGGGCGACGGCTGTCCTGATGGCTCAAATGCGCCTTCAGCCCCACGTCGCCCGGAAGTTCCGGTAAAGCTGCTCCGCCGCCTTGCGGAACACCGGCATCTTCTCTTCCACCGCCTTCACCAGCAATGCGCCGCCGCCGGGGCCGGTGATGGCCTCCAGCGCGCAGCGATATTCGGTGATCTCGCCCCATTCGGGCACCGTGTCGTCGGTCAGCTCCACATGATACTGGATGCCGAAGGCCCGCGCCCCCACCTGCAGCGCCTGGATGGCGCAATGGTCGTTGTGGGCCAGCACCTTGGCGCCTTCCGGCTGCTTCAGCACGGCGGCGCCGTGCCATTGCAGGGTCGGGAAGGTCGGCGGCAGGCCGGTGAAGAACACGGAGGCCTGCCCGTCCGGCGTAAGGGACACGTCGGTCACCCCCACCTCGGGGCGCGGCATGAGGCCCACCTTGCCGCCCAGCGCATCGGCCAGCAGCTGGTGGCCGAGGCAGACGCCGAGATAGGGCTTGCCGGTGGCCACCCACGCCCGGATCGCCGCCTTCTCGGCCACGAGCCAGGGGTGCTCCTCCTCCTGCCACACATCCATGGGGCCGCCGAACACCATGAGGGCGTCATAACCCTCGAGCGCTGGAATGGCCTCGCCCTCGTCCAGCTCCACAGCGTCCCAGATCACGCCGTCGGCGCGCATGAAGTCGCGGAAGCTGCCGGGGTGCTCGGCGGCTACGTGCTGGAAAACGAGGACTTTCAAGGGATTCTCCCGGGGCGGGCGGAGCGGGGGCACCCCATACTGGCGCACCGTCCGCCAGGCCGGCAAGGGTGTCACCGGGACGCGGATGTCGCGAACCTGTATCATTATAAAGTGTGACGCGGGGTTTGACCCGCCCACCCCGGCCCGCTACTCCCCCTCTCATCGGGGAGTAGCCACCGCCCGCGGGCGGGGCCGTGCCAACAGGCTTGCGCAAGGCGCGCATGGCACGGCCAGCCGAATCATCGGCCCGGCGAGACCGTGCACCACCCGTCCCGCGCGGACGGACGGGTGAGGCCGGTCTCCCTGTGTCCGCCCGGAACATCAGATGTCGCCTGCCACGATTCTCGTGCTCGCCATGAGCATGTCCGTCGATGCCTTTGCCGTCAGCGTCGGCCGAGGCGCCGCCCTGGGCCGTCCCCGCCTGTCCGAGGCCCTGCGCACCGGCGCCGTCTTCGGCGCAGTGGAAGCGGCCACCCCGCTCATCGGCTGGGCCGCCGGCATGGTCGCCAGCAGCTATCTGGAGGCCATCGACCACTGGATCGCCTTCGGCCTGCTGGCGGGGGTGGGGCTGCACATGCTGGTCGCCGCCTTCTCCCGGCGGGATGAAGAGGCGGACGACACGCCGCGCGGGCGCTCCATCTGGGTGCTTCTCGCCACCGCTCTGGGCACCAGCATCGACGCCATGGCGGTGGGGGTGTCGCTCGCCTTCCTGAACGTCAACATCGTGGTGGTGGCGCTGGCCATCGGCGCCATGAGCTTCCTCATGTCGTCCGGCGGCATGCTGGTGGGGCGCATGGTGGGGCAGAAGTTCGGCCGCCTGGCCGAGGTGGTCGCAGGCGTGGCCCTGTGCGGCCTCGGCCTCGCCATCCTCATCGAGCACCTGAGCGCGTGAGGGCGCGCAAGGCCCTCCTCGTGCCGGCAAACATTGACTCGGGCACGGTTCGCGATTAAGAACCCGCCACCTTTCGGGCCTTCAGCGGCCCGTTTGGCGTTTCACGCACCCGTGGCATCGTTCGGCAGCGCGCTGGATGAGCCTGTCGGTGGAAGGGGTTCCGGCACTGTGCTGGAATCCAGTCCGCAGAGGAGGGGCGCGATCCCAATTCAACCAAGACCATCAAGGATCCGCGTTACATGAGCAAGCGCATTGCGGCCAAGCACAAGATCGATCGCCGTATGGGCGAGAACATCTGGGGCCGCTCCAAGAGCCCGGTGAATCGTCGTGAGTACGGTCCCGGCCAGCACGGCCAGCGCCGTAAGGGCAAGCTGTCCGACTTCGGCGTGCAGCTGCGCGCCAAGCAGAAGCTGAAGGGCTATTACGGCTCCATCGGCGAAAAGCAGTTCCACAAGGTGTATGTCGAGGCCTCGCGCCTCAAGGGCGACACCGGCGCCAACCTGATCGGCCTGCTGGAGCGCCGTCTCGACGCGGTGGTGTACCGCGCCAAGTTCGTGCCCACCATCTTCGCCGCCCGCCAGTTCGTCTCCCACGGTCACGTGAAGGTGAACGGCCAGCGCGTGAACATCCCGTCCTACCTGGTGAAGGTCGGTGACGTGGTTGAGGTGAAGGAAGCCTCCCGCCAGATGACCCTGGTGCTGGAAGCCCAGCAGCTCGGCGAGCGCGACGTGCCCGACTACATCGAGCTCGACGCCGGCAAGCTGGCGGCTCGCTTCGCCCGCATTCCGGAGCTGAACGAGGTGCCCTACCCGGTCCAGATGGAACCGAACCTCGTGGTCGAGTTCTATTCGCGCTGATCCATTCAGCGCCCGCCAAACGAAAAGGCCGCCCTCACGGGCGGCCTTTTTGCTTTCGGGATCAAGGCAGCGGAGCCGGCCACGATGCGGACGGCCCCTGCCGGGACGGACGTTCAGCCCGCCTTCACCTCGGCCGAGGCCTGGGCGAGGAACTCGTCCATGTTGCGGCGGATCTGGTGGTCAGACACGTCCACGCTCTTGGCGTCGAAATCGCCCCGCAGCTTGCGGAACACGTCCTCGTCGCCGGCCTCCTGGAGATCGGCGACCACGACTTCCTTGGCATAGGCTTCAGCAGCCTCGCCGCTCAGGCCGAGGAGCTGGGCGGCCCACAGGCCAAGCTTCTTGTTGCGGCGGGCGACCGCCTTGAAGCGGGATTCCTCGTCGAGTGCGAAGCGCTTCTCGAACCCTTCCTCGCGCTTGTCGAACGTGGTCATGGCACCCCTCTTCCTGACGATTTGGCGGCACTGCCGGCCGGGATAGGATTGGCGGTCACACGACCGCGCGCGTGCCTTGAATATCTCTCACGTCACCCTAGATCAACGGCAGTGAAGCGCTGCCCCATGTCGCGTCCCGCCGCAGGCGGCGAAAACCGGTCTTGGCCGAGGGTGTGCAGGTGTTGGAAACACGGGTGGCGCGCACAAACCAGAGAGCAGGCATGCACAGGCGAACGTGGACGCGCGTTGTGTCGCGCCGCCTGATCGGCTAGTGTCCGAACGGGCTTGGTGTGAACTGGCAACATTCACCCCCGGTCCCGCCGAGGAGCGTCACCAGAACGGAGCCTTGGCAAACCCATGGATTTCCTCAATCAGCGGTATATTCCCATGAGCCGCCGCCGCCGAATCTACGAAGGCAAGGCGAAAGTCCTCTATGAAGGACCCGAGCCCGGCACACTCATCCAGCACTTCAAAGACGATGCCACCGCCTTCAATGCGAAGAAGCACGATGTCATCGACGGCAAAGGTGTGCTGAACAACCGGATCTCCGAGTACATCTTCTCGCGGCTGAACGACATCGGCGTGCCGACTCACTTCATCCGCCGGCTGAACATGCGCGAGCAGCTCATCCGCGAAGTGGAGATCATTCCGCTCGAGATCGTGGTGCGCAACGTCGCCGCCGGCTCCATCTCGACCCGTCTCGGGATCGAGGAAGGCACGCCGCTGCCGCGCTCCATCATCGAGTTCTATTACAAGAACGACGCGCTCAACGACCCGATGGTGTCGGAAGAGCACATCACCGCCTTCGGCTGGGCCACCACCCAGGAAATCGACGACATCATCGCGCTCGCGATCCGCGTCAACGACTTCCTGTCGGGCCTCTTCCTCGGCGCCGGCATCCGTCTTGTGGATTTCAAGATGGAATGCGGTCGCCTGTGGGAAAACGACATGATGCGGATCGTCGTGGCCGACGAGATCAGCCCCGATTCGTGCCGGCTGTGGGATATCAAGTCCAACGACAAGATGGACAAGGACCGCTTCCGCCGCGACATGGGCGGCCTCGTCGAGGCCTACAGCGAAGTGGCGCGCCGTCTCGGAATCCTCATGGAGAATGATCCGACCCAGGGCAAGGGCCCGGTTCTGGTCAAGTGAGCCAGGTGAAGTGAGGCGTTGAGCCTTGCTACCGAAAAATGCTAGGCGGGGGCCGGATAGGCCCCCGTTTGCATTACAGCACGGCCCCGCCGCCCTGCGTCGCGGGCCGATGACAGAACAACAGGTGCCATGAAGGCGAAGGTGTCATGAAGGCAAAGGTGTCATGAAGGCCCGCGTGATCGTCACCCTGAAGTCGGCGGTGCTGGATCCGCAGGGCAAGGCCATCGAGGGCGCGCTGCGGTCGCTCGGCGTCGCGGGCGTGCAGAGCGTGCGGCAGGGCAAGGTGTTCGACGTGGAGCTGGCCGGCAACGACCGGGCCTCCGCCGAGGGCGCCCTGAAGGATGCCTGCGACAAGCTCCTCGCCAATACCGTGATCGAGACCTACAAGGTCGAGTTCGCGGAGTGATGCGCCATGGGCGATGTGCTAGCATTTCGAATGCCGCATCGCCTGATCGAACGCCGGCTCGCCCTTGCCTGTGCCTTTGGCCGGTGCCACTGGCCTGCGCCCATTGAGAGATCATGAAACCAGCCGTCATCCTCTTCCCCGGCTCCAACCGTGAGCAGGACGCCGTGCGCGCGCTGCGCCTCGTCGCGGGCGCGAAGCCGCAGGTGGTCTGGCACGCCGAGCATGAGCTGCCTCCCGGCACCGACCTCGTCGTGCTGCCCGGCGGCTTCTCCTATGGCGATTATCTGAGGTGCGGCGCCATCGCGGCCCGCGCCAACATCATGGAGGCCGTGCGCGCCCATGCGGCCCGCGGCGGTCTGGTGCTCGGCATCTGCAACGGCTTCCAGATCCTGTGCGAGGCCGGCCTCTTGCCCGGCGTACTGGTGCGCAACGCCCGCCTGCGCTTCGTCTGCCGCGAGGTGCTGCTGCGGGTGGAGCGGGCTGATACCGCCTTCACCAAGGCCTATCGCAAGAGCGACCTCATCCGCATTCCCGTCGCCCATGGCGAGGGCAACTACACGGCGGACGAGACCACCATCGCCCGGCTGGAGCACGACGGGCGCATCGCCTTCCGCTACGCCCGCCGCGACGGCCAGATCGACCAGACCGATGGTCCCAACGGTGCCATCAACGGCATCGCCGGCATCTATTCCGAGAAGTTCAACGTGCTTGGAATGATGCCGCATCCCGAAAATTACATCGAACCGGAAATCGGCCCCACCGACGGCCGCGGCCTGTTCGAAAGCCTCGCCGGAGCCCTGAAGGCGGCGTGACCACGCCCCTCAATTCGGATCGAACCGCTGTGAATTCCATTCCCAACACGTCCCGCATCACCCCGGAGCTGGTGGCCGAGCATGGCCTGAAGCCCGAGGAATACGAGCACTTCGTGAAGCTGATCGGCCGCGAGCCGTCGATCACGGAGCTTGGCATCGTCTCGGCCATGTGGAACGAGCACTGCTCCTACAAGTCATCCAAGGTCTGGCTGCGCACCCTGCCCACCAAAAGCCCGCGGGTGATCCAGGGGCCGGGCGAGAATGCGGGCGTGGTGGACATCGGCAACGGCCTCGCGGTCGTCTTCAAGATGGAAAGCCACAACCACCCCTCCTTCATCGAGCCTTACCAGGGTGCGGGGACGGGCGTGGGCGGCATCCTGCGCGACGTGTTCACCATGGGCGCGCGGCCCATCGCGGCGCTCAACTTCCTGCGCTTCGGCGACTGCCACAATGTGAAGACCCGCCGGCTGCTGGCGGGCGTGGTGGCCGGCATCGGCGGCTATGGCAATTCCTTCGGCGTGCCCACGGTGGGTGGCTCGGTGGGCTTCCACAAGCGCTACAACGGCAACATCCTGGTCAACGCCATGGCGGTGGGCCTCGCCAGGGCGGACGAGATCTTCTACGCCGCCGCCACCGGTGTGGGCCGCGCCATCGTCTATCTGGGCTCCAAGACCGGCCGCGACGGCATCCACGGCGCCACCATGGCCTCGGCCGAGTTCGGCGCCGATGCCGAGGAGAAGCGCCCCACGGTGCAGGTGGGCGACCCCTTCGCCGAGAAGCTGCTGCTGGAAGCGTGCCTCGAAATCATGAAGGCGGGCTGCGTGGTGGCGATCCAGGACATGGGCGCTGCCGGCCTCACTAGCTCGGCGGTGGAGATGGGCGCCAAGGGCGGCCTCGGTGTGGAGCTGAACCTCGACGCCGTGCCCTGCCGCGAAACCGGCATGACCGCCTACGAGATGATGCTGTCCGAGAGCCAGGAGCGCATGCTCATGGTGATCGCCGACGGCAAGGAAGACGAGGCCGAAGCCATTTTCCGCAAGTGGGGACTGGACTTCGCCATTGTCGGCCGCACCACCGATACCCTGCGCTTCGTGGTGAAGCACAATGGCGTGGTGGAAGCCGACCTGCCCATCAAGGAACTCGGCGACCAGGCCCCCGAATACCGCCGCCCCTATGAGGAGCCGCTGCCGCGTCCGGTGGTGGCGCCCGAGGACGTGCGCACCAACGCCTCCGTGGCCGATGCCCTGGAGCGGCTCATCGCCTCGCCGGACCTGTGCTCCAAGCGCTGGGTGTGGGAGCAGTACGACCACCTGATCGGCGGCAATACCGTGCAGCGACCCGGCGGCGACGCCGCCGTGGTGCGCATCGAGGACGGCCCCAAGGCCCTGGCGCTGACCACCGACGTGACGCCCCGCTATTGCGAGGCCGATCCCTTCGAGGGCGGCAAGCAGGCAGTGGCCGAAGCCTGGCGCAACCTGACCGCAGTCGGCGCGACCCCCATCGCCGTCACCGACAACCTGAATTTCGGCAATCCCGAGAAGCCGGAGATCATGGGCCAGTTCGTGGCCTGTGTGAAAGGCATCGGCGCGGCCTGCGAGGCGCTGGACTTCCCGGTCGTGTCCGGCAACGTCAGCCTCTACAACGAGACCAACGGCAAGGGCATCCTGCCGACCCCCGCCATCGGCGGCGTCGGCCTGATCGAGGACCTGCACAAGTCCATGACGCTCGCCTTCAAGGCCGCTGGCGAGCCGGTGCTGCTGGTGGGCAAGACCACGGGCTGGCTCGGGTCCTCGGCCTTCCTCAACACCGTGTGCGAGCGCGAGGACGGGGCGCCGCCCCCGGTCGACCTCATCGCCGAGAAGCGCAACGGCGACTTCGTGCGCGGCCTGATCCGCGACGGCATCGCCACCGCCGTGCATGATGTCTCCGACGGCGGACTGCTCATCGCCATCGCCGAGATGGCCATGGCCGGGCGCGTGGGCACCTCGCTCGAAGCCCCGCCGGCCGGCATGGACCCTTATGCCTGGTGGTTCGGCGAGGACCAGGCCCGCTACGTGATCACCGTCCCCTCGGGACAGGGCGCCGAAGTGATCCACAAGGCGGAAATGGCCGGCGTGCCGATGGTCAAGATCGGCAAGACCGGCGGCGACCGCTTGATCCTCCCCGACGACCGCTCGATAGTCGTGGAATCGCTGCGCGACCGGCACGAGACGTGGCTGCCCATCTATATGGGTGCCTCGTCCTGATCCTGTCCGCTGTTTTGAGGACCATGCGACCATGCCCATGAATGCCCGCGAGATCGAGCAGCTCATCAAGGATGCGCTGCCCGACGCGACGGTGGTGATCGAGGATCTGGCCGGCGACGGCGACCACTATGCCGCCCGCATCGTGTCCGCGGCGTTCCGCGGCAAGAGCCGGGTGCAGCAGCACCAGATGGTCTATGCCGCGCTCAAGGGGAACATGGGGGGCGTGCTCCACGCCCTCGCCCTCCAGACCGCCGCGCCGGACTGATCCGGGAACCGGACGGGCCCTCACCGAGCGTCGGTGTTCACGCGGCAGTGCACAACGCCACGGGCGGCGCCCCGTCGAACCCCTTGCGCTTTGCCGCCTGAGGGCCGATCTTGAAGCATGCTGGCCCTCATTCGGCCGATCAGAATGGATTTGAGACCATGGGTATTCGTGAAGACATCGACGCCATCGTGAAGTCTGGTGACGTGGTCCTGTTCATGAAGGGCACGCCCCAGTTTCCGCAGTGCGGCTTTTCCGGGCAGGTGGTGCAGATCCTCGATCACGTGGGCGTCCCGTTCAAGGGCGTGAACGTGCTTGAAAACGACGCCGTCCGGCAGGGCATCAAGGACTACGCCAACTGGCCGACCATCCCGCAGCTCTACATCAAGGGCGAGTTCGTGGGTGGCTGCGACATCGTGCGCGAGATGTTCCAGGCCGGCGAGCTGACCACCTTCCTTGAGGAAAAGGGCGTCGCCATCCGCGACCGCGCCATCGGCTGAGTGTTCGAGCGGCGTGACCACGCCTGATCCGGCGCCCGCCGCGCCGCTCGCTCTCAAGCTTGCCCTCAGCCTGGGGCTGCTGGCGAACGCTGGCCTTGCGATCCTGCTTATCGCCATTTCCGGCTTCGTCTTCGGCGCCCAGGAAGGCGCCAACGGCGAAGCCTCCGCCGTGGCCGGCTGGGGCTCGACCCTCGCCATCAGCGTGCTGGCCCCTGTCCTCGGCCTGATGGTGTGGCGCCGCGGCCGGCATCAGCTTGCCCTCGCCATGGTCTGGCTGCCGCCGCTGGCTCTAATGGTCGGTGCGCTGGTGGTGCTCTGAGGGCCAGACGGCGATCGTCGCGCAGCGCAGTCGGATTCCAGATAAGTCAAAGGGCCGGTGCGCCAAGCTCACCGGCCCTTTGTTATTCCAGGCCCCCAGCCGGCTGCGCCGGGCTGAGCGGCCCGGCGCTATTCCAGACCCGCCTGCCGCTTGGCGGCGGTGAGGGTGTTCTGGAGCAGGCAGGCGATGGTCATGGGGCCGACGCCGCCCGGAACCGGGGTGATCAGGCCGGCGATGCCCTGCGCCTCCTGATAGGCTACGTCGCCCACGAGGCGCGTCTTGCCGTCGGGCTTGGGAATGCGGTTGATGCCCACGTCGATCACGGTGGCGCCGGGCTTGATCCAGTCGCCGCGCACCATCTCCGGCCGGCCCACGGCGGCGACCAGGATGTCGGCGGTGCGGCACTCGCCGGGCAGGTCGCGGGTGCGCGAATGGGCGATGGTGACGGTGCAGTCCTCTTTCAGCAGCAGCTGCGCCGCCGGCTTGCCGACAATGTTGGAGCGCCCCACCACCACTGCCTTGAGGCCGGAAAGGTTGCCCAGGTGGTGCTTCAGCAGCATCACGCAGCCGAGCGGCGTGCACGGCACCAGCGCGTCGAGGCCCACAGCGAGGCGGCCGGCATTCACCACATGGAAGCCGTCCACGTCCTTGGCCGGATCGATGGTGGAGAGCACCTTCATGGCATCGATCTGCGCCGGCAGCGGCAGCTGAACCAGAATGCCGTTCACTGCCGGATCGGCGTTGAGTCGGGCGATCAGCGCCAGCAGCTCGGTCTCGGGCGTGTCCACCGCGAGCTTGTGCTCGAAGGAGGTCATGCCGGCCTCTAGGGTCTGGGCCGCCTTGTTGCGCACGTAAACCTGGCTGGCCGGGTCCTCGCCCACGAGGACCACGGCAAGGCCCGGCTTGAGCCCGTGGGCGGCGCCGAGGCGGGCCACCTCCTCGGCAATGCGGGCCCGGAGCCCGGCTGCGAACGCCTTTCCGTCGATGGGCCTGGTCTCGATCACCACATCCCCCATATGCCTCGGTCCCGTCGGCAAGGGTGGACGGGCCGTCTGCCCGCCGGCCACGGCGCGCCTCATCCAGGGAAGGGCGGTGCCGCGCGCGGGCCTGATGCTCCCCGACCTTGTGTCCACCACGTGGGGCAAAGGCAAGGCCTGAACCACGCCTCATCGCCGCAGTGCAGGCAATGTCCCGCCACGCCGCAGATGCCCCAGGCCGGAGCACATCGCCTTATAGAGATAATAATTTTCTTGAAAAGAAAAAAGTTATCTCAGCTCGGGCCCGACACGGCGGCGCCGGTAGCTGCCACACCGGCAGCCGCGACACCGGACTGCGCCACGGACTGCCGCTCCAGCATGGCAATGGCGGCCGCAAGCGGCAGCGGCGGCGCGAACAGATAGCCCTGCGCCTGCTGGGCGCCGAAGGCCCTGAGGAAGCGCAACTGCTCGCGCGTCTCCACCCCTTCCGCGGTCAGGGTGATGCCGAGGGAGCGGCCGAGCCGGATCACATATTCCACGATGGCCGACGCATCCCGGTCGGTGGCCATGTCGAGGATGAAGGACTTGTCGATCTTGATCTTGGTGATGGGGAAGCGCCGCAGGTGAACCAGCGAGGCATGGCCGGTGCCGAAATCATCGAGGGCGATCCGTACCCCCATGTCCCGCAGTTTCTGCAGTGCCTCCTGGCCGTCGCTCGCGGCGTCGAGGATCGCGCTTTCGGTGATCTCGATCTCCAGCCGTGCCGGATTGAACCCGGTTTCGGCCAGTGCCGTGACCACCATGCCGAAGATGGCCCCCTGCCGCAGGTTCAGCGCCGACATGTTCACCGACAGCGTCACCTCAGGCAGGGCCCGCGCTTCCATCAGGGCCATGCGCAACACATAGGCATCGAACCGCCCCATGAGGCGTGAGGTCTCGGCCACAGCCAGAAAGGCGCCCGGCAGGAGCCGCCCCTGGGTGGGATGGTCCCAGCGGGCCAGCGCCTCGAAGCCGACGACGCGCTCGCTCTCCACATCCACCTGGGGCTGGTAGACCAACGTGATTTCGCGCTTGTCCAGCGCCGCCGCCAGTTCCGTCTCGATACGCCGATGCTCGATCCGCTCCGCGTCGAACCCCGGCTCGAACCGACGGTAGAGGCCGGTGCCGTCGGCCTTGGCCCGGTAGAGGGCGACATCGGCGAGCCGCATCAGCTCCGCGCCGGTGGCGGCGTCCCGGGGCAGGCGCGCCGCGCCCACGCAGGCGCTCAGGCTCAGGTCGCCGCCCTGCTCCAGCAGGACCGGCGGCGCCAGTTCCCTGAACAGCCGCTCCACGGCGTGATCAAGATCCGCGTCGTTCCGGCAGGGGACCATGGCCACGAACTCGTCGCCGCCAAAGCGCGCAACAACGCTCCCCTCCCCCAGCGCCTCCTCGGTCCGCCGGGCGAAGGCGCGCAGGAGGTCGTCGCCGGCGGCATGGCCGGCGCTGTCATTGATGACCTTGAAGTCGTCGAGGTCGACGAACAGCAGTGCCAGCGTCTCCCCATTCCGGCGCCGGGCGATGGCGGCGTCCAGCGCCTCGATGAAGGCGCCCCGGTTCAGCAGGCCGGTCAGGTAGTCGCGCGCGGCCAGCTCCCGCGCCTTGGCCTCGCTGGCGACAAGGTCGGCCGCCATCCGGCGGGCCCGGATCATGAGCACCAGGAACAGCACGGCGAGAAGGCTGGCGAGCACAGCGGCGGCCGGCATCAGCGTCCACAGCATCTTGCTGCCGGGATGCGCGCCCCGCCACACCAGCTCCGCCTCCGAGCCGTCATAGAGGTTGGGGATGAAGACACCCGCTTCCCGGCCGCCATGGAGCGGCCGGTGGATCAGCTCCACCTCCTCAAGGCTCGCGGGAGCGCCCACCATCCGCAGGAACTCAGGGTCGATGATATCGACCGTGATGGCCACCAGCGGCTGGGCCAGGTCGAGCCCCTCGACCTTTTCGTCGAAGGGGCGGGCCACCATCAATCCGGCCGCGTCGTCCGTGGCCACCACGCCCGAGAGCGCTGCCTTCTGCCCATCGGCCAGCGCCCGCTCGATGGCGGGGCGGATCCAGCTGTAGGCCCGCAGCTCATTCTGCTCGCCCCGCTCGGAGGAATAGACGACACGGCCCCTGGCGTCGGTGATGTAGACGAACTCGAAGCCGAATCCGTCATTGAGCTTCTGGCCGAAGTGCCGATGCAGGGGAGTCATGTCCCCCAGCACCAGTTGGCGCAGGGCTTGCCGCTCGTCATTGGTAGCGACAAGCGCCTGCTCCATCACCGTTTCGCGGGCGCGCAGGGAGGAGAGAAGAGCGGCCCGCTCGCGGGTGCGCGCCTTGTCGTCCTGGCGCAGCCCCGCCAGCACGAAGACCGTGACCAGACCCGCGACCAAAAGCGCGAGCGCCATCAGTCCCGCCAGGAGGGAACGATAAGCGGGGCTACCCTGGCGACGGGGAATGATACCGCCCTCCTTCATGGGCTGCCGTGATGGGCTGGGACGTCATCAGCCGCGGATGGGGCCGGGTGTGGGTGCGCGTCAAATCATCCACGCGGTACCGCGGATAGGCGATTTGTCCGATAGATTTCCCGACGGCGCAAGAGTTTCCGGCCCAACGGCCGCGCTCTGCCAACCCCCTGCAACCCAAAGGAGATCAGCCGCCGTCACGGTTGAAGAGCGGTATCGGCCCCCTAGGCGCCGAACCACCAGGTGGCGAGACCGAGAAAGGCGAAGAAACCCACCGTATCCGTCACCGTGGTCACGAACACGCCCGACGCCACGGCCGGGTCGAGCTTCAGCCACGAGATGGCAAGCGGGATGAGGATGCCGAACAGGCCCGCCGCCATCATGTTCATCACCAGCGCGCTGGCGATGACGGCGCCGAGCTGGACGTTGGCGAACCACGCGCCGGCGATGAGACCAAGCATGCAGGCCAGCGCCAGCCCGTTGAAGAGCCCCACCAGCACCTCGCGCGAGACGATGCGGCGAGCGTTGTGGCTGGACAATTCCTTGGTGGCGAGGGCGCGCACCGCCACCGTCATGGTCTGGGTGCCGGCATTGCCCCCCATGGAGGCGACGATGGGCATGAGCACCGCCAGCGCCACCATCTTCTCGATGGTGGCCTCGAACAGGCCGATGATGGAGGCGGAGATGAAGGCCGTGCCGAGATTGACCACCAGCCAGGGCAGGCGGCTTTTGGCGGTGTAGGCGACGCTGTCGGACAGCTCCTCGTCGGAGCCGACGCCGGCGAGGGCGCGCAGGTCCTCGTCCGCCTCCTCCTGGATCACGTCCACCACGTCGTCGATGGTCATGACGCCCACGAGCCGGCCGGCATCGTCCACCACGGGTGCGGAGACAAGGTTGTAGCGCTCGAACAGGCGCGCCACGTCCTCCTGGTCGTCGGTGGCTTTCACCCCCTTCAGTTGCTCGGTCTTCACCTGGGTCACCAGCATGGTGCGCCTGGTGCGCAGCAGCCGGTCGAGGGAAACCGAGCCCACGAGGCGATAGGCCGGGTCCACCACGAACACCTCGTAGAAGGTCTCGGGCAGGTCCGGGGTCTCGCGCATGTAGTCGATGGTACGGCCCACGGTCCAGAACGGCGGCACCGCGATGAACTCGGTCTGCATGCGCCGGCCGGCGCTGTCCTCGGGATAGTCGAGGGAGCGCCTCAGGGCCACCCGTTCGGGCGCCGGCAGGTGCTGAAGCACCGCCGCCATCTCTTCCTCGTCGAGATCCTCGAGGATGTAGACGGCATCGTCCGAATCGATGTCCCGCATGCCGCGCGCGACGGTGAGCGGCGACAGCCCGCGCAGGATGCCGACGCGGACCGTCTCGTCCAGCTCGGTCAGGGCGGTGAAATCGAAGGCCGGGCCCAGCATCTCGATCAGCCGGCGGCGCTCGTCGCCGTCCAGTTCCTCGATGAGATCGCCCATGTCGGCTTCGTGGAGGTCGCCCGTGAGCGCCCTCAGCCGGTCCACGTCGCGGGCGGCGATGGCCGCGCGGATGGCCTCCCGGAACCCGTCGGCCAGGTTGCCGTCGGAATCGCGCACCTGCGGCAGGGCATCCGCAGCTTCGGCGACAGGCGCGTCGGCATCCTCGCGCATGGGGTCCTCCCGGTCTTCGCGGCGGGGGTCGGGCACCCGCTCCGCTCAGGGGCTCGGGCACGGATCTGGGGGTAGGCCGGGCTTCCCGCCAAGGCCATGAGGCCGCGGTCGGGGAAGGATCGTACACCGTTCCCGGCCCGGGAGCCGGATCCGCCCCGATGATCAGGGCGAAACGTGAGAATGGTTGACCGATCGGAATGTGCTCTAGAGGCATGCCGGCCATTTGTGAAGCCTGCACCGGCACTTCTTTGAAAAAGCTGACAAAAGAGCCGAGATCCGCCGAAGCTGCCTTTCTTTCTCCCGACTGCGGACTTAAAGCGGAATATCATCAGCCTGCACTGCAGGAGTGTCGTACAACTTATTGTTATAATTTAGTTTTTGTAGGATCTAGCGCATGGCGACGAATGCAGGGGAAATCGGCGGCATGGTCTCCTTCATACGGCGCGTGGCGGTGCTTCTCGGCCTGCTCCTCCCCCTTAGCGTCACGGGCGCGCACGCCGCCGACCCCTGCCCCGGGCGCGCCGACGCTCTCGGCACTGCGCGGGTCCTGGAGCTCGACCCCAAGGGCGTGCGGGTGGGAACCAAGTCGTTTCCCGCCACCCTGCCGCTGGCGCCCAAGGAAGTGGTGCTGACCTTCGATGACGGCCCCTGGCCCAGGACCACCGCCGCCGTCCTCGACGCCCTGAAGGCAGAGTGCGTCCACGCCACCTTCTTCCTCATCGGCGAGAATGCGAAGGCCCGTCCCGAGCTGGTGCGCCGCGCCCTGGCCGAGGGCCACACCATCGCTCACCACACCCTCACCCACCCCACCGCGACCCTGGCCAAAATCCCGTTCGAGGCAGCGGTGAAGGAGATCGAGCGCGGCATCGCCGCCGACGAAAAGGCTGCCTATGGCGCCAGCGGGCCGGCGCCCCGCGTGCCCTTCTTCCGCTTCCCCGGCTTTGCCTCGACGCCCGAGCTGCTGACCTATCTGGACGGCAAGGGCATCGCCGTGTTCGGCGCCGACTTCTGGGCCAGCGACTGGAACGTGATGACCCCCGAGGCGGAGCTGGACCTGGTGCTGAAGCGGCTTGACGCGGCGGGGGGTGGCATCGTGCTGTTCCACGACACAAAGAGCTACACTGCGGCCATGATTCCCGGCTTCCTGCGCGCCCTCGCCGAGCGCGGCTACAAGGTGGTGCACGTGGTGCCGAAAGCGCCCGGGTGAGCACCCGGAAACCCGAGGCGCTCAAAGTCCGTCGATTTCCCGAAACAGGGAAGGCCTTACCCCGGCCTTACCCACGAGGGTCGGGCCAAAAGAAAACGGCCCGTTCGGACATGCCGAAAACGGGCCGTTTTCTTTGAGCACCAATACCTGGTGCGGACGAGAGGACTCGAACCTCCACGGGTCTCCCCACTAGCACCTCAAGCTAGCGCGTCTACCAATTCCGCCACGACCGCAGTCAGGGATGGCTCCGTCCGGGGGATCCTGTGAGGACCGCTCCCAGCCGGGGGCCATCGTCTAACAGATCACATTGGCGGCTACAAGTGTCTCCCGTACCACCCCGGCCGATCCGCCCTGAGCCTGTGGACGACGCGGTCCGAAGCCCGTTGCGACGCGGGCGGGACTGCAAGATCAAGCAATGCCTCTCAGCGCCTCCGGCACTCTAGTATCCGTTCGGCCAGCCTGGCCAAGGCCCAATGGCACGTTTGGGGGGACTGGACCCCACGGCGCGATGGATTAAACCATCTCCCATGATTGCCTCCGCCCCCCGCGCCAGCCTAGAAACCCAGTTCCAGCCCACCGACCCCGAAGCCCCGCCGGTGGACTGGACCGTCAGCGATGGTCTCGTCCCCTACCCCGAAGCGCTCGCCGCCATGGAGGCGCGCGTCGCCGCCATCGCCGAGGGCACGGCCCGCGAATGCGTCTGGCTGCTGGAACACCCGGCGCTCTACACCTCTGGCACCAGCGCCCGCCCCGAGGATCTCGTGGATGCGCGCTTTCCCGTCTACGAGACCGGGCGCGGCGGTCAGTTCACCTATCACGGCCCCGGCCAGCGTGTGGCCTATGTGATGCTCGACCTGAAGCGCCGCTCGCCGGACGTACGCCGCTATGTGAGCGCGCTGGAGGCGTGGATCATCGGCACCCTGTCGGCGTTCAACGTGACCGGCGAGCGGCGGGAGGATCGGGTCGGCGTCTGGGTGCGGCGGCGCGGCGGCGGCGAGGACAAGGTCGCCGCCATCGGCATCCGGGTGCGACGCTGGGTGACCTTCCACGGCATCTCGCTGAACGTGGAGCCGGACCTGTCCCATTTCGGCGGCATCGTGCCCTGCGGCGTGCGCGAGCACGGAGTGACGAGCCTCGCCGATCTCGGCCTGCCGGTGACCATGGGCGAGGTCGATTCGGTGCTGCGCGTGGCGTTCGAGACCGTGTTCGGCCCGACCATTCCGGCAGCGGCGCCAACCGCCGGAGAGGCGGGCGAAGGCTGATAGCAATGGGCTTGACGTGTGGGCCAAGGGTCAGGCCCGTGCGGTGTTTGACCTCGATCCGCCCGCCACCTGTCGATGACAAACGCCGGCGGCATAAGGCGCGCTCAGATCAGGGGGCACGCGACCTGATCGATGCACGCCTGCCGTTCAATCGAACGCATTCCGCGAGCCGCTGCCCGCGCAAAGCATGTGCCGTTAGCGACGTGCCGGTCCCCCCTGCCGCACCGGGGCAGGAGGATCGGTTCCCAAGAACCGACCGTGGCTCAGCCGGCCATCGCGGCTGCGATGGCGTCGAGGGCGGCTTCCGCCTTGGCACCGTCGGGACCGCCGGCCTGCGCCATGTCGGGACGGCCGCCACCGCCCTTTCCGCCCAGGGCTTCCGAGCCCACGCGCACCAGCGCCACCGCATCGAAGCGGGCGATGAGATCGGCGGTGACGCCGACCACGATGCCGGCCTTGCCGTCGGAGGTGACGCCGACGATGGCCACCACGCCGGACCCGATCTGCTTCTTGCCTTCGTCCACCAGGCCCTTGAGATCCTTGATCTCGATGCCTTCCACCCGCCGGGCGAGAAGCTTGATGTCGCCTACGGTGCGCACCGCGTCTCCCGACGCTTCGCCGCCGCCGCCCATGGCGAGCTTCTTGCGGGCCTCGGCCAGTTCGCGCTCAAGCCGGCGGCGCTCCTCCACCAGGGTCGCGACCCGCGCTTCCACCTCGGCCACCGGCGCCTTGAGCACCGCCGCGGTTCCCGCCAAGGCGGCGGAGGCCGCGTTGAGGTGCCGGCGCGCGGCATCGGCGGTCAGCGCCTCGATGCGTCGGACGCCGGACGCCACGGCGCTTTCCGACAGCACCGAGATGAGGCCGATGTCGCCGGTGCGCTTCACATGGGTGCCGCCGCACAGCTCCACCGAATAGGGCGCGCCATTGCCGTCATCGGTGCCCATGGACACCACGCGCACCTCGTCGCCGTACTTCTCGCCGAACAGCGCCCGCGCACCCGAGGTGATGGCGTCGTCGACAGCCATGATGCGGGTTTCCACCGGCTCATTGCGCAGCACGAAACGGTTGGCGATGGTCTCCACCTCGGCAAGCTCGCCGCCGCTCAGGGGCTTGGGGTGGGAGAAGTCGAACCGCAGCCGGTCCGGCGCCACCAG
Source organism: Xanthobacter autotrophicus Py2 (assembly GCA_000017645.1). Taxonomy (NCBI): domain Bacteria; kingdom Pseudomonadati; phylum Pseudomonadota; class Alphaproteobacteria; order Hyphomicrobiales; family Xanthobacteraceae; genus Xanthobacter; species Xanthobacter versatilis. The sequence goes on along the minus strand of CP000781.1, from coordinate 4,518,247 downwards.
CGAACCCTTCTGCGCCACGTGGTCACCGAGCACCCGCCGCAGCGCCTCGTGCAAAAGGTGGGTGGCGGAATGGTTGGCGCGCACGGCGGCGCGGCGGGCGTGGTCCACCTCCAGCACCAGCGCGGTACCGCGCTTCAGGGTGCCGGTCTCGACCTTCACCTCGTGGACGAACAGGTCGCCGAGCTTCTTCTGGGTGGCCACCACCTGCGCGGCGACACCGCCCTCCCCGCTCACGCGGCCGATATCGCCCACCTGGCCGCCCGATTCGGCATAGAAGGGCGTCTGGTTGAGGATGACGAGGCCCTTCTCGCCAGCGGCGAGGCTGTCCACCACGGCGCCATCGCGCACCAGGGCCGCAACCACGCCCTCCGCCTTCTCGGTCTCGTAGCCGAGGAATTCGGTCGCACCCACCTCGTCGCGCACGGAGAACCACAGCGTATCAGTGGCCGCCTCGCCAGAGCCGGCCCAGCTCGCCCGGGCCTCCGCCTTCTGTCGCGCCATGGCGGCATCGAACGCCGTGGTGTCCACCGAAATGCCGCGGGCGCGCAAGGCGTCCTGCGTCAGGTCCAGGGGGAAGCCGTAGGTGTCGTAGAGCTTGAACGCCACCTCACCGGGAAACTGCCCGCCGGACGTCAGCCCCGTGCTTTCCTCCTCCAGGATGGAGAGGCCGCGCTCCAGAGTGCGGCGGAAGCGCGTCTCCTCCAGCAGCAACGTCTCTTCGGCGAGGGATTCGGCGCGAACGATCTCGGGATAGGCCCGGCCCATCTCGCGCACAAGCACCGGCACGAGACGGTGCATGAGCGGATCCTTGGCCCCCAGAAGCTGGGCGTGGCGCATGGCGCGACGCATGATCCGGCGCAGCACATAACCGCGCCCCTCGTTGGAAGGCAGCACCCCGTCGGCGGTGAGGAAAACCGAGGCGCGCAAATGATCGGCGATGACGCGATGGCTCGCCTTCTGCGGGCCGTCGGGGTTCACGGAGGTCAGCTCGGCTACCTCGGCGATGAGGGCACGCATGAGGTCGGTGTCGTAATTGTCGTGCACGCCCTGGAGCACGGCCGAGACCCGCTCGAGGCCCATGCCGGTGTCGATGGACGGCCGCGGCAGCGCCAAACGCTCGCCCCCCGGCAGCTGCTCGAACTGCATGAAGACGAGATTCCAGATCTCGATGAAGCGGTCGCCATCCTGGTCCGGCGAACCGGGCGGGCCGCCGGGCACGTTCGGGCCGTGGTCGAAGAAGATCTCCGAGCATGGGCCGCACGGGCCGGTGTCGCCCATGGACCAGAAATTATCGGAGGTGGGGATGCGGATGATCTTGTCGTCGCTCAGGCCGGCGATCTTCTTCCACAGGCCATAGGCTTCCTCGTCCTCACTGAAGACGGTGACCACGAGGCGGTCGCGCGGCAGCTCGAAGGTGCGGGTGACGAGGTTCCAGGCCAGCTCGATCGCCCGGTCCTTGAAATAATCGCCGAACGAGAAATTGCCGAGCATCTCGAAGAAGGTGTGGTGCCGCGCGGTGTAGCCCACATTGTCGAGGTCGTTGTGCTTGCCGCCGGCGCGCACGCATTTCTGCGAGGTGGCCGCGCGGGAATAGGGCCGCTTCTCGACGCCGGTGAAGACGTTCTTGAACTGCACCATGCCCGCATTGGTGAACATGAGCGTCGGGTCGTTCTGCGGCACGAGGGGCGAGGACGCGACCGCCTCATGGCCCTCTTTGACGAAGTAGTCGATGAAGCTCGACCGGATCTCGTTGACGCCGCTCATGTGCCGGCCACAATCCTTCGGTGCCGGTCCCAGCGCGGAATCCGGCTCTGGTGATCGCTTCGCGCCAGCGTCGCCCGAAGGCCCGCCGCGCGGTTCCGGCGAAGGCGCGATGACGCCCGCCGGAACCGGGTTCGTTTAGCGATGGGTGCGCCGCTTGTCCAGAAACGCCTCAGCGATCCATCAGGCGTCAGCCGGGTCGCCGTCGGCGTCATCCTCCGGCGTGCCGGCGAGGATCTTCTCGGCGATGAGGCCCGCATTCTGGCGGATCGCCGCCTCGATGCGGCCGGCAATCTCCTGATTCTGCTTCAGGAAGGTCTTGGCGTTCTCGCGGCCCTGGCCGAGGCGCTGGCTGTCGTGGGAGAACCAGGCGCCGGACTTCTCCACCACGCCGGCCTTGACCCCGAGATCCAGCAGTTCGCCGGTCTTGGAAATCCCCTCGCCGTACATGATGTCGAATTCCACCTGCTTGAAGGGCGGCGCCAGCTTGTTCTTCACCACCTTCACGCGGGTCTGGTTGCCCACCACCTCGTCGCGCTCCTTGATCATGCCGATACGGCGGATATCGAGCCGCACCGAGGCGTAGAACTTGAGCGCATTGCCGCCGGTGGTGGTCTCCGGCGAGCCGTACATGACGCCGATCTTCATCCGGATCTGGTTGATGAAGATGACCATGGTGTTGGACTTGGAGATGGAGGCCGTGAGCTTGCGCAGCGCCTGGCTCATGAGGCGCGCCTGCATGCCGGGCTGGCTGTCGCCCATCTCGCCATCCAGTTCGGCGCGCGGGGTGAGCGCGGCCACCGAATCGACCACCAGCACGTCGATGGCGCCCGAGCGCACCAGCGTGTCGGCGATTTCCAGCGCCTGCTCGCCCGCGTCGGGCTGGGAGATGAGCAGGTCGTCGAGATTGACGCCCAGCTTGCGCGCATAGATGGGGTCGAGCGCGTGCTCGGCATCGATGAAGGCGCAGGTGCCGCCCCGCTTCTGCGCTTCCGCGACCGTGTGCAGCGCCAGGGTGGTCTTGCCGGAGGATTCCGGCCCGAAGATCTCCACGACGCGGCCCTTGGGCAGGCCGCCGATGCCGATGGCGATGTCCAGCCCGAGCGAGCCGGTGGGAACGCTCTCGATTTCCAAGGCTTTGCCGCCCTTGCCGAGCCGCATGATCGAGCCCTTGCCGAAGTGCCGCTCGATCTGGGAGAGAGCGGCATCCAGCGCCTTGGTCTTATCCATGGAAGAACCTTCGACGAGTCTGAGTGTCGACTGAGTCATCGCCGCGCTCCGGTGCTGGTGCAAGGGGAAATGAGAACACTGCACATGTACATGCTTTGTTCTCAGTTCGCAATATGTTCTCATCTGGGCCGTCCAGACATTTCCCCGCGCCGGCCGCCAGAGCCCTTTTTGACAGCACGGCCCTAAAAGCACGTCCGTCATCCCGCCTCCCCGCTTGACACCCCGGGATCATCGTTAATAATCAGATTGTCGGACAAACAGAATAACGACGCCCGGAGAGGCGCCGGACGCGTCCGCCGGGAGGAAAAGCATGGCTGTAAAGGGTTTTTGCGCGGGCCTCATCGGCGCCGCGCTGCTGGCGGCTGCCGGCACGGCGGCGGCTGAGGTGCCGGCGCGGGGCATCAAGGTGGGCGTGCTCACCGACCTCAGCGGCGTCTACACCGACCTCGTGGGGCAAGGCTCCATCGAGGCCGCGAAGATGGCGGTGGAGGATTTCGGCGGCTCCATCGACGGCAAGCCCATCACCATCGTCTCCGCCGACGGGCAGAACAAGGCGGACGTGGGCGCCTCCATCGCCCGGCGCTGGATCGACGAAGACAATGTGGACGTGATCGTGGACGTGCCCAACACCGCCATCGCCCTCGCGGTGCAGGAGATCACCCGCGCCAAGAACAAGGTGCTGCTGAACACCGGCGCCGGCTCCACGGTCTTCACCAACAAGGCCTGCTCGCCCACCTCGTTCCACTGGGTCTATGATTCCTACGCCATGGCCAACGGCACCGCTCGCTCGGTGGTCGCCGAGGGCGGCGACAGCTGGTACTTCCTGACGGCGGACTACACCTTCGGCCAGTCGCTGGAGCGCGACGCCTCCGAGGTCGTCCGCGCCAACGGGGGCAAGGTGCTCGGCTCGGTGCGCCATCCACTGGGCAGCTCGGATTTCTCGTCCTTCCTGCTGCAGGCACAGGCCTCCGGGGCGAAAGTCATCGCCTTCGCCAACGGCGGGGCGGACCTCATCAATTCCATCAAGCAGGCCCATGAATTCGGTATCGGCAGCGACAAGCAGCGCCTCGCGGCCATGGTCATCTTCATCACCGACATCCACGCCCTCGGCCTCGCCCAGGCGCAGGGCCTGCTGCTGACCTCCGGCTTCTACTGGGACATGGATGCGCAGAACCGCGCGTGGTCGGAACGCTGGGCCAAGCGCATGGGCGGCCGCAAGCCCACCATGCTGCATGCCGGCGTCTATTCGGCGGTGCTGCACTTCCTGCGCTCGGCCAAGGCCGCCAATTCGGTGGAGGGCAATGTGGTGGCCGACAAGATGCGCGAACTGCCCATCGACGATTTCTTCGCCCGCAACGGCTCAATCCGCCCCGACGGCAGGATGATCCACGACATGTATCTGGCGCAGGTGAAGACGCCGGCCGAATCCAAGGGACCGTGGGACTATCTGAAGATCGTCCGCACCATTCCGGCGGCCGAGGCCTTCCAGCCCCTGTCGCGCAGCGAATGCCCGCTGGTGAAGAAATGAGCCCGCAGCCGGGGGCGTCCGCGTGCCCCGGCGCCCGCCCGCGCAACACCACCGCCTTCCCGATCCGCATGGGATGCGCTCCCGGCCGCCTTTGACGCGAGGATCTATGTCACCTGTCACCCCCACGTCTGTCGCAGCCCCACCGGCCGCAGCCCCACCGGCGCCGGCTGCCGCAGGCTTCGATGCCGAAGCGCTGGCGGGCCATCTCGCCGCGGTCGTGCCCGGCTTCCACGGGCCGGTGGCGGTGGCGCCCATCTCCGGCGGGCAGTCCAATCCCACCTTCTTCGTGGATAGCCCCAGCCACCGGCTGGTGCTGCGCAAGCAGCCGGGCGGGCAGGTTCTGCCCTCGGCACATGCGGTCGACCGGGAGCACCGCATCCAGCACGCCCTCGCCGACAGCGCCGTGCCGGTGCCGCGCATGGTGCACTTCTGCGCCGACCCGGCGGTCATCGGCACGCCCTTCTATGTGATGGAGCGCCTCGACGGCCGGGTGTTCGGCGATTGTGGCCTCGCCGCCGCGCCGGTGGGCGAGCGCAAGGCCATGTATCGCAGCGCCGCCGACATGCTGGCGCGGCTCCATCGGGTGGACTGGCGCGCCGTGGGGCTCGGCGATTATGGCCGGCCGGATGGCTATTTCGAGCGGCAGGTGGCGCGCTGGACCCGCCAGTGGCAGCAATCGCGCACCCGCGAGCTGGCGGAGGTGGACGCCCTCATCGACTGGCTGCCACGCCACTTCCCCGCCTCCGGCGCGGCCACCATCGCGCACGGGGATTTTCGCATCGGCAACCTCATGTTCCATCCCGTCGAGCCGCGGGTGATCGCGGTGCTGGACTGGGAACTCTCCACCATCGGCGATCCCATGGCCGACGTGGCCCATTTCGCCGTCACCTGGGACACGCGGCCGGAGGAATATGGCGGCCTCAGGGGCACCGACCTTGCCGCGCAGGGCCTGCCGGAGCGCGCGGATTTCCTCAACTGGTACGGCGCCGCCGGCGGCCGGGCACAGGACTTTTCGCCCTTCCACCGGGTGTTCGCCCTGTTTCGCTTCGCCGTGATCTTCGAGGGCATCGCCGCCCGCGCGAAGAACGGCAATGCCGCTTCTGAAGGCGCCGAACGCGTCGGCCGCCTGTCCGAGAACTACGCGCGCCGCGCCATCGAACTCATCACCACGGGCGCCGCCTGAGGCCCGCCTGCGGGAACAAGGAAGACAAGAGATGGATTTCGCCTATTCCGACAAGGTCGAGGGCCTGCGCGAGCGCGTCAGCGCTTTCATGGCGGCGCACGTCCTGCCCGCCAACACCCAGTGGCACCGGCAGGTGGAGGCCGGCCGCTATCCCCTGGACCTGATCGAGCGGCTGAAGGCGAAGGCCTATTCCGAGGGCCTGTGGAACCTGTTCCTGCCCGCCCTGAAGGATGACGAGCCGGGCACGCGCCTCACCAATCTGGAATATGCCCCGCTGGCGGAGATCATGGGGCGCATTCCATGGGCTGCGGAAGTGTTCAACTGCAACGCGCCGGACACCGGGAACATGGAGATCCTCCACATGTTCGCGACGCCCGCCCAGCGCGCGCAATGGCTCGCACCGCTGCTGGAGGGGCGCATCCGCTCCTGCGTCGGCATCACCGAGCCGGACACCGCCTCCTCCGACCCCACCAATTTGCAGACCACCATCCTGCGCGACGGTTCCGACTACGTCATCAATGGCCGCAAGTGGTTCACCACCGGCGCCAAGCACCCCAACAACCGCTTCGTGATCGTGATGGGCCTCTCCGATCCCCGGCCGGAAGCCGATCCCCACGCCCGCCATTCCATGGTCATCGTGCCGTTCGATGCCCCCGGCGTGCGGCTGGTGCGGGATGTGCCCATCATGCACCACCATGCGCCGGAGGGGCATTGCGAGGTGCTGTTCCGCGACGTGCGGGTGCCGGCGGAGAACCTGCTCGGACAGGAGGGACAGGGCTTCGCGCTGGCCCAGGCGCGGCTCGGGCCGGGCCGGGTGCATCACTGCATGCGCACCATCGGACAGTGCGAGCTGGCGCTGGAGCTGCTGATGGAACGCGCTCTGGAGCGCCGCACCTTCGGCCGCCACCTCGCCGACTATGCCAATATCCAGGACTGGATCGCCAAGTCCCGCATCGAGATCGACCAGTTGCGCCTGCATGTGCTGCGCGCCGCATGGCTCATGGACAAGGCCGGCAACCAGGCCGCACGCATCGAGGTGTCGGCCATCAAGGTGGCGGCGGCGCGGGTGCAGACGCAAGTGGTGGACCGCGCCATCCAGGTGTTCGGTGCCATGGGCCTGACGCCGGATACGCCGCTCTCCTACCTGTGGACCTGGGGGCGGGCCATGCGCTTCATCGACGGGCCGGACGAGGTGCACCTGCGCACCATCGCCCGCGACGAGCTTAAAAAAGCCAAGGCCCGGCGCGGCAGCACCGCCGCCTATCTCGTCACCCCCAGCGCCCATCAGGCGTGATCGCAGAAAGGCATCCCCCATGCGCGGCTGGCGCGTCCATGAGATCACCGAAGACGGCGCCATGGTGTTCGGCGACTGCCCCGATCCGCGCCCGGCCCACGACGGCTGCGTGGTGAAGGTGGCGGCGGCGGGGGTCAACTTCCTCGACACGCTGATGATCCGCGGCCGCTACCAGGTGAAGCCGCCTTTGCCCTTCACGCCCGGCATCGAGGTGGCCGGCACGGTGGTGGAGGCCGGGCCTAACAGCCCGTTCCGCCCCGGCGACCGCCTGTGCGCGCTGATGGACCACGGCGGCTTCGCCGAGCATGCGGCGGTGCCGGCGCTGGGCGCGCAGAAGCTGCCCGACGATTTCCCCCTGCGCGAGGCCGTGGCCCTGCCGGTGATCTATCCCACCGCCCACCTCGCCCTGCGCCACCGCGCCGGCCTGAAGGCGGGGGAGACCGTGCTGGTGCATGCGGGCGCCGGCGGTGTCGGCTCCGCCGCGATCCAGCTGGCACGGCACTGGGGGGCGCGGGTGATCGCCACTGCCGGCGGGCCGCAGAAGACCGCTTTGTGTCACGAGCTCGGCGCCGACGAGACCATTGATTATGCCGCCGAACCCCTGGTGGAGCGGGTGAAGGAGATCACCCACGGCCGGGGCGTGGATGTCATCGTCGATCCGGTGGGCGGCAAGGTGGCGGTGGACAGCCTCAGGTGCCTCGCCTGGGGCGGGCGGCTCGTCATCGTCGGCTTTGCCGGCGGGGCGGTGGCGGACCTGCCCTCCAACCGGCTGCTGCTGAAGAACGCCGCCGCCATGGGCGTCTATTGGGGCGCCTACCGCCAGCATCATCCCGAGCTGGTAAGCGCCATGTTCGACGAATTGTTCGCCCTGCGCCGGAGCGGGGCCATCGCCCCGCTCATCCGCGATGTCTTCCCGCTGGCGCAGGCGCCGGCGGCGCTGGAGGCGCTGGCGGGCCGGCGCACCGTGGGCAAGGTGGTGCTGGAGCCGTGAGCGGGGCACGCCCCTCGCATAAAGTGATTTGAACGCCAGCGGACGGGTCCCGCGAAGCGGCCGCAAGTGCCGCGCCGGGCCTGCCGGGAGGAAGCCATGATCAGACACGAAGTGCATTTCGGCCGGGTGGTGCCGTGCTTCATCGACCGCCCGCCCAGCGTCGATGCCCTGTTCCGGTCCTGGGTGGCACGCACGCCGGATGCGCTCGCCGTGGTGGGTGGCGAGCGGCGCGTCACCTATGGCGCGCTGGACGCGGCGGTGGAGCGGCTGGCGGACGGGCTGTTCGCCCATGGGGTGCGCAAGGGCGCGCGCGTCGCCACGCTGGTGGGCAACCATCTGGCGGTGGTGGAACTGTCGCTGGCCTGCGCCCGCATCGGCGCCATCCATGTCACCCTCGACATCCGCCAGCGGCGGCCGGAAATCGCCTATATCCTCGCCCAGAGCGGGACCATGCTGCTGGTCCACGATGCCGCCTGCGCCAGCGAGCTGCCGGAGGCCGCCGAGGTGCCCGAGCTGCGCCACCGCTTCGCCGCCGGTGGCAGCGCGACGGGTTCCGAGCCCTACGAGGAGCTGTTCGCGCAGCCGGCGCCCGAACGTGCAGCAGACGTTTCGGAAGAAGATCCCTTCTGCATCCTCTACACCTCCGGCACCACGGGAAAGCCCAAGGGCGCCGTGCTCACCAACCTCGGCGTCATCCATTCCTGCCTGCACTATCGCTACGCGCTGGGGCTGGAGCCGGGCGACCGCACCGTGCTGGCGGTGCCGAACGCCCACATGACCGGGCTCGTGGGGGTCATCCACGGCACGCTGGCGGCGGGGGCGTGCCTCATCCTCATGGGCCAGTTCAAGGCCCGGCTGTTCCTGGAGCTGGCGGCGCGGGAAAGGCTGACGGCAGCGCTGATGGTGCCGGCCATGTACAACCTCTGCCTGCTCGATCCGCAGTTCGAGCAACTGGATCTCTCCAGCTGGCGCATCGCGGCCTTCGGCGGCGCCCCCATGCCGGAAGCCAGCGCCCGCCGGCTGAAGGAGAAAAGCCCCAAGCTCACCCTGTTCAACGTCTACGGCGCCACCGAGACCAGCTCTCCCGTCGCCATCCTTCCGCGCGACGCCCCACCCGAGCGGCTCGACAGTGTCGGGAGGGTGATGCCCTGCATCGACCTGAAGGTCATGGACGAGGACGGCCGCGAGGTGCCCCCCGGCACGGCGGGCGAATTGTGGATCGCCGGCGCCTCGATCGTGCCCGGCTACTGGCGTAATCCCGAGGCCGACGCCACCGCCTTCGTCGGCGGCTACTGGCGCTCGGGCGACGTGGGCTCCATCGACGCCGAGGGCTATCTCAAGGTGTTCGACCGCAAGAAGGACATGATCAACCGCGCCGGCTACAAGGTCTATTCGGCCGAGGTGGAGAGCGTGCTGGTGTTCCATCCGGACGTGAGCGAGGCCGCCGTGGTGGGCTATCCCGATCCGGTGCTGGGCGAACGGGTCGAGGCGTTCGTGGTGGCAGGTCCCGACCTCTCCGTGGACGACCTGCGCCGCTTCTGCGCCGCGCGGCTGTCGGACTACAAGGTGCCCGACCGCGTCACCATCCTGCCGGAGGGCCTGCCCCGCAATCCCAACGGCAAGGTGATGAAGAACGTGCTGCGCGAACGCGCGGCGGGCTGAGGGAGACCGGCACGCCCTCCCCCGCCCCGGTGAGAGGGTTCTCCGCCCAGCCGGCGCCTCGACAGGATTTGCCGGGCAGCCTATGTCAGGATGAGGCCCCGAGGGCCGCCAATGCGGGACGAGAGCGAGGACAGATGGCGCAGACCAAGGAGGCGCGCGAGGCCGGGACGGCAGAACCGTCTTCCGTGTTCGCACCCATCACCCCCGCACCGGCCTACAAGCTGGTGGCGGATGCCATCGAGCGGCAGATTGTCTCCGGCCGGGTACGGGCGGGCGACGCCCTGGGCACGGAGGCGGAGCTGGTGCGCCAGTTCGGCGTCAACCGCTCCACCGTGCGCGAGGGCATCCGGCTTCTGGAGCAGAGCGGCCTGATCCGGCGCGATTCCAGCCGCCGGCTGTTTGCCGCCGTGCCCCATTACGACCGGTTCGCCGGGGGCATCAGCCGTGCCTTCGTGCTCAACGAGATCACCTTCCGCGAGCTGTGGGAATCGACCCTGGCCATCGAGACCGCGGTGGCGGAGCTGGCGGCGGAGCGGATCACGGACGCGATCCTGGCCGAGCTGGAAGACAACATGAGGAAATCGGAGAAGGCGATGAAAAAGCCCTCCGAACTGGCGCTGCTCGACATCGAGTTCCACGATATCCTTGCGCGCGCCTCCGGCAACCGCGTGCTACAGTTCGCGCGCGAGCCGGAAAACAAGCTGTTCTTCCCCACCACCGAAATGCTGTTCCGGCGCAATGCCCACGCCGCCGAGCGCAACAAGGCGGCCCATGTCGCCATCATCGAGGCCTTGCGCGCGCACGACAAGGCGCAGGCGGTGTTGTGGATGCGCCGGCACATCAACGACTGGAAGCGCGGCTTCGAGCTGATCGGCAAGTCCATCGACCAGGCCATCGACCGCACCTACGCCGAGGATTGAGACCCGCTGCGCCCGGATGCGGGCTGCCGGCGTGCATTCCCTTGACCGTAAAGTTACTCATGAGTAACTTTACGTCCCACAGGTCGGACGGCTTCCCGCGAAGTCGCCTTCCCCCTCCCGGCCGGACCTTGCGATGGCGCCTCCGAAACCCACCGCCGCCGCGATGGCGGATCCCTCACCCTGGCGCTCCCCCGCCCAGCGCGGGCGCGACCGGGCGCTGAAGCGCGAGGCAGTGCTGAAGGCGGCGGCGCGGCTGTTCAACGAGAAGGGCTTTCACGCCACCTCGCTGGATGACGTGGCGCGGCAGCTGAACGTCACCAAGCCGACGCTCTATCATTACTTCCGCAGCAAGGACGACGTGCTGTTCGAATGCTGCCGCATGGGGCTGGAGATGATCGAGGCGGCGGCGGCAACCGTGCCGGGCTCCCAGGCCAGCGGCCTCGAACGGCTGCGCGCGCTGATGGAGCAGTATGCCGAGGCCATGACCATGGACTTCGGCATGAGCATCAGCCGCACCCCGGACACCGCCCTGTCGCCCGAGAACCGCGCTGAGCTGCGGCGCCTGAAAGCGCAGATCGACCGGGCCCTGCGCGGCGTGATCCAGAGCGGCATCGAGGACGGCTCCATCGCCCCCTGTGATGTGCGCACCGCCGCCTTCGCCATCGCCGGCGCGCTGAACGCCATCGCCCATTGGTACAAGCCCGACGGCCCCCTCGCGCCGGCCGAGATCGCCCGGCAGACCGCCGATTTTCTCATCCAGGGCCTTGCGCCCCGCACCTCAGAACGACGCCAGCCCAAGCGCTGAGCCTCGCCCCCAACGGAGGACACCCCATGGCCCTGCCCGCCGCGTTCCGCGATCTTGCCATCCCGGCCATCGCCTCGCCCATGTTCCTCGCCTCCGGCCCCGATCTGGTGGTGGAGGTGTGCCGCAGCGGGCTGGTGGGCACCTTCCCGGCCCTCAATGCGCGCACCAGCGATGCCTATGCGGCCTGGCTCGGCGAGATTGAGGACCGGCTTGCCGCGGCGGCGCAGGCCGGCCCGCGCCCGGCGCCCTATGGGGTGAACCTCATCGTCCACAAGTCCAACCCGCGCCTGGCCGCCGACATCGAGCTGACGGTGAAGCACAAGGTGCCCCTCGTCATCACCTCCCTCGGCGCGGTGCGCGAGGTGGTGGATGCGGTGCACAGCTATGGCGGCGCCATCTTCCACGACGTGGTCAACATGCGCCATGCCCGCAAGGCGGCGGAAGCCGGCGTGGACGGCATCATCGCCGTGTGCGCGGGGGCCGGCGGACATGCAGGCACATTGAGCCCGTTCGCCCTCATCCCCGAGATCGCCAGCTTCTTCACCGGCACCATCGTTTTGTCCGGGGCCATGAGCACCGGCCGCCACATCGCCGCTGCCCGCATGCTCGGCGCCGACATGGCGTATCTCGGCACCCGCTTCCTCGCCACGCGGGAATGCATGGTGCCCGACGCGCAGAAGGAGATGGTGGTGGCGGCGAATGCCGACGACATCGTCTACACTCCCAAGGTCAGCGGCGTGCCGGCGAATTTCCTGCGCCAGAGCCTTGCCGCCGCGGGCATCGACCTTGACCAGCCGAAGCACGAGGGCGGGCTGGACATGGCCAGCGAGGCCAAGGCCTGGAAGACCGTGTGGTCGGCCGGACAGGGCGTCGGCTCGGTGCGCGAGGTGCTGCCCGCGGCCGAGCTGTGCCGCCAGCTCATCGCCGAATATCACGCCGCCCGCCGCGAGACCGCGCAGGAGGAGGCCGCCTCCTCCACCGCCTTCACGCCCGCCGCCTGACAGGGCTCGAAGCCCCCTCTTCCACCTGCGGGTGCGGGGCAGCGCATTCAACCCCCACGCACCGTCGCCGTCCGGCTTGACCGGACGGCCCATGGCCCGGCCGGGACAAGGCGGCGGAGGCTGGGAGAGCGGCGCGATGGACCCTCCGCTCAAGCCGGAGGGCGACGATGGTGAGAAGCGGGTGGGCAAGCGCCGGGCCTCACTCTCTCCGGGATCGGGTTCCGGGGGGCAATCGTAGCAGCTCGTGTTCAGACGGAAGCCGCACAGCCGCTTCCCGCGTGTTGACAAGACCGGAACCGGCTGAAATAGTTTGTCCGACAAACCGATAAACTGATTAACGATGGGCACCCTCCGGCGCAGTCACCCTGCCGGTGCGCTCCACCATCGGCACAATCAAATTCAGGGGAAACGCATGGCACAGGTGGTGGTGGGCGGGGTGGGCATGACCCGCTTCGTGAAACCGAGCGAAAGCCCGAGCTACGTGGCGCTGGCGGGCGAGGCGGTGCGCAGCGCGCTGGCGGATGCCGGCATCGACTATGCCAAGGTCCAGCAGGCCTATGTGGGCTACGTCTATGGCGATTCCACCAGCGGCCAGAAGGCGCTCTACGGCGTGGGCCTCACCGGCATCCCGGTGGTGAACGTGAACAACAATTGCGCCACCGGCTCCACCGCCTTGTGGCTGGCCCGCAACGCGATCCTGTCGGGACAGGCCGAGTGCGTGCTGGCGCTCGGCTTCGAGCAGATGCAGCCGGGCGCCCTGGTGGAGCATTGGAAGGACCGGCCGGGGCCGCTGGAAGACTTCATCAAGGTCACCACCGACGTGGCTTATGACGGCGACGTGCCCATGGCGCCGAAGATGTTCGGCGGCGCCGGCATCGCACACCAGAACAAGTATGGCACCAGGGACACCACCTTCGCCGCCATCCGCGCCAAGGCTAGCCGCCATGCGGTCCACAATGCCCGCGCCATCTTCCGCAAGGAGGTGAGCGTGGAGGAGGTGATGGCCTCGCCGCCGGTGACGCGCCTGCTCACCCGCCTGCAATGCTGCCCGCCCACCTGCGGCGCGGCGGCCGCCATCCTGTGCACGCCGGAGTTCGCGCGGCGCCACGGCATCGACACCACCGTGACCATCGCCGCCCAGGCCATGACCACGGACTTTCCCTCCAGCTTCGAGCCGGACCTGATGCGGGTGGTGGGCTACGACATGACCGCCGCGGCGGCGGCCTCGGTGTGGGCGCAGGCAGGCCTCGGCCCCGACGAGGTGGACGTGGCCGAGCTGCACGACTGCTTCACCGCCAACGAGCTGATTACCTATGAGGGCCTCGGCTTCTGCCCGGAGGGCGGGGCGGAGAAGTTCATCCTCGACGGCGACAACACCTATGGCGGCAAGGTGGTCACCAATCCCTCGGGCGGGCTGCTCTCCAAGGGCCATCCGCTGGGCGCTACCGGCCTTGCGCAATGCTTCGAGCTGACCGGCCAGCTGCGCGGCACCCTGGAGGCGCGGCAGGTGGAGGGGGCGCGGGTGGCGCTCCAGCACAATCTCGGCCTCGGCGGCGCCTGCGTGGTCACCCTCTACACGGCGGACCGGGGCACACGATGATCGACCGCAGCTTCATCGGCCACGTATTCGATCCGTTCACGGTGGAGGTGGAGAAGGGGCGCATCCGCTTCTTCGCCCGCACCATCGGCGAGACCAATCCCGTCTTCACCGACGAGGCGGCGGCCCGCGCGGCGGGCTATGCCTCGCTGCCCCTCCCGCCGACGCAATTGTTCTGCCTGGAGATGGACGGGCCGGACCCGTTCCTGTTCTTCAACCGCCTGGGCCTCGACTTCGCGCGGCTGCTGCACGGCGAGCAATCCTTCGCCTATCAGCGGGTGGTGTGCGCCGGCGAGCGGCTCACCTTCACCCAGACGGTGGCGGACATCTACGACAAGAAGAACGGCGCGCTGGAATTCGTGCTGCGCGAGACCGCCGTGGACGACGAGGCCGGCCGCCGCGTCGCCGACCTGAAATCCACCCTCGTGATCCGCAACGGCTAGGGGCACGCAACCATGACGCACGCCCCTGCCCTCGCGATCGGCGACACCTTCGCCACGCTGGAACTGCCCCTGGTCACCCGCACACAGCTGGCGCTCTATGCCGGCGCCTCGGGCGACCACAACCCGATCCACATCGACATCGATTTCGCCCACGCCGCCGGGGAAAAGGACGTGTTCGCCCAGGGCATGTTCGTGATGGCCTCCCTCGGCCGCCTGCTGACGGCCAACGCGCCGCTCACCGCCTTGCGCGCCTTCTCGACGCGGTTCCTCGCCATGACCCGCCTCGGCGACCGTCTCACCCTCACCGCCACGGTGGCGGAGCTGTTCGAGGCGCAGGGGGAGCAGCGGGCGCGCCTCGACCTTGCCGTCCGCGACCAGAACGGCGAACAGAAACTGTCCGGCGCGGCGATCCTCGCGCTCACCTCCCAGAATTGCTGAAAGGCGCAGTCATGACGAAGCTTACGGGCAAGGTCGCCTATGTGACCGGGGCCGGCCGCGGCATCGGCCGGGCCATCGCCCTGAAACTGGCGGGCGAAGGCGCGCGCCTCGTCCTCAACGATCTGGACGCCGAGCCGGTGGAGGCCGTCCGCGCCGAGATCCTGGCGCTGGGCGGCGAGGCCATCGCCGTTCCCGGATCGGTGACGGCAGAGGGCTTCGCCCAGAGCTTCATCGATCACGGCATCGCCGCGTTCGATGGCATCGACATCATCGTCAACAATGCCGGCTACACCTGGGACAGCCTGATCGGCAAGATGAGCGACGCGCAGTTCGACGCCATCCTCGACGTGCATCTGAAGGCGCCGTTCCAGATCCTGCGCGCCGCCGCCGAGCCGATCCGCATCCGCGCGGCGCAGGAGGCCGCCGAAGGCCGCGAGGTGTTCCGCAAGGTGGTGAACATCTCCTCCATCGCCGGCACCGGCGGCAACATGGGCCAGGCCAACTACGCCTCCGCCAAGGCCGGAATCATCGGCCTCACCAAGACGCTGTCGAAGGAATGGGGGCGCTTCAAGGTGAACGTGAACTGCGTCGCCTTCGGTCTCATCGAGACCCGCATGACGGCGGCCTCCGAGACCAAGGCCTCCATCACCGTGGAGGGCAACCAGGTGGCCATCGGCCTGCCGCCCAAGGTGCTGGACGGCTTCCGAAGCCTCATCCCGCTGGGTCGCGCCGGCACGCCACAGGAAGCCGCCGACGGCGTCTATCTCTTCTGCGCGCCGGAATCCAACTATGTGAGCGGACAGGTGCTGGTGGTCGGCGGCGGTATTTCTTTCTGAACGCCTGTTTGGAAATTCGCTGGGATGGGCGCTCGTAGCCGTCGCAGCCGCCTTTCCGTCGTCATGGCCGGGCCTGACCCGGCCATCCACGTGGCCGGGCTGGGAACGACTTTCGCACGCTTTTCCAAAACTGATCGGCGTGGATGCCCGGGTCAAGCCCGGGCATGACGGCGTGATTGCGGGGCCGACTGTTTAAATTTCCAAACGGGATCCGAGCGCCGCGCACCATCGCACCTGCGGGAAGTTGGCCCCAAGTTTGCGTGTTGCTCTTCACCAGCGTTCCGCGCGGATGAAGAGGTCAGCAATGTCGGACGAAGCCCTGCAGTCGGTGGTTGTGGCCAAGAAGACGGTCGAGGCCGAGAACATGGTCTCCTTCGAGCTCGTCCCCGCCGAGGGCGGCGAGCTCGCGCCCTTTACGCCGGGCGCGCATCTGGACGTGACCATTCCCGGCGGCCTCATGCGCCAGTATTCGCTCTGCAACAGCGCCAGCGAGCGGCACCGCTACGTGATCGGCGTGTGGAAGGATGCCAACAGCCGCGGCGGCTCCAAGGCCTTGTTCCAGCAGGTGAACGAGGGTGACCGCCTGCAGGTGGGCGAGCCGCGCAACCGCTTCGCGGTGCCGCGCGACGTGAAACGTGCCCTGCTGTTCGCCCGCGGCATCGGGGCCACCCCCATCCTCTCCATCGCCGACCACCTGAAGGCGAAGAACATCCCGTTCGAGTTCCACTATCTGTTCGCCGGCGGCTCGCCGGGGTCGTTCCGCTCGATCATCGAGGCCTCGACCTTCGCCGAGAACACCAGCTTCTATTTCGAGGCCGCCGAGCCGCGCCTCAACCCGGCGGCCCTGCTCGCCGACCGGCCGGACGACACCCACCTGTTCCTGTGCGGCGTGGACTGGTGGCTTGATCCGGTCATCGCCAACGCCCAGCAGAAGGGCTACGGCGTCAACCGCATCCATGTGGAGCGCTTCACCGCCAAGGCGCCCCCACCGCTGCTGGACAAGGTGTTCGACGTGAAGATCGCCAGCTCCGGCAAGGTCATCAAGATCCCCGGCGACCGCTCCGTCACCGCCGCGCTGGAGGAAGCCGGCGTGAAGGTGCCCACCTCCTGCGAGCAGGGCGCCTGCGGCACCTGCAAGGTGAAGGTGCTGGAAGGCGAGATCGACCACCGCGACAAGCGCCTGAAGCCCGAGGAGAAGGAACAGGGCTATTTCCTGGCCTGCGTGTCGCGTGCCAAAGGCGACCTGCTGGTGTTGGATTTGTGACAATTCCACTTCGGGCGGCTTCGCGTTTCATGAACCCGCGAAGCCGCTCTCGAAGTCGAGTTCGTGCGTTTTCTTCAGGCGAGCAGGTCTCCATTTCGCCTGAAGACGCTTCAGGCCCCGGTTGCGGTCACAGCGCAAGGAATGACCCCATGGTTTCCGAAGAAGACGTCTGGCGGACCGCCTTCATCATCGCCGACCAGTACGGCCCCGAGGGCGTGGACTTCGCCGCGCGGATGGCCCAGAGCTTCGAGATCGGCGGCAAGATGGAAGAGCACCGCGCATGGGCCTCCATTACCGCCAAGGTGGCGACGCTCACCGCCGAGGACGGCGAGTTCCACCGCCCGAACTGACGGCGCCGG
This sequence comes from Xanthobacter autotrophicus Py2, assembly GCA_000017645.1. Classification (NCBI taxonomy): domain Bacteria; kingdom Pseudomonadati; phylum Pseudomonadota; class Alphaproteobacteria; order Hyphomicrobiales; family Xanthobacteraceae; genus Xanthobacter; species Xanthobacter versatilis. The sequence continues at coordinate 4,500,935 of CP000781.1, read as the reverse complement.
GAAGCCTCGGCTCTCGTCGTCACGGTCTTGTCGGCCGTCTATTGCCGCTTGTCCGGACCGCCCCGGCCCGCCCGCGCCCTGCGGCTCTGGCGCGCAGGGCGGTTCGGCATGGGCGAAGGTGCAGCAGCGGTGGGGAAAATCCCCTGTGATTTGCGCGCATCCGGCCCCTTGAAATTGCCGGGTCGTGCGCGTAGGTTCCGCGCTCTCCGCCGAGGCCCCACGCATCGGCGGTGTGCAGGTGTAGCTCAGTTGGTTAGAGCGCCGGTCTGTGGAACCGGAGGTCGGTGGTTCGAGCCCACCCACCTGTACCACAATAAGCCCCTCCAGATTTTCAGCTTTGGCAACGTCCGCCTTGAACGCGGCGGCGCGGCCGCTTCAAGCCCCCACCGGCGGGCGGTTGTAGCCGGGGGGCTGGGCGCGCTCGAAGGCGGCTGCCGCGCGCACCACGTCGTCCTCGCAATGGGAGCGGCCGACGATCTGGAGGCCGATGGGCATGCCCTCCGGCGACAGGCCGGCGCACACCGCCCCGGCGGGCTGGCCGGTGAGGTTGAAGGGATAGGTGTAGAACACCCAGGACACGAGGTTGCGGTCCTCCAGCCCCTCCGGCAGGTTCCGGCCGGCTTCGAGCGCGCTCACCGGCAGCACCGGGGAGATGAGGAGATCATAGCGCTCGAAGAACAGGCGCATCTTCTCACGCAGGGCATAGCGGGCGAAGACGCTGGCATAATAGCTCTTCATCTCCTGGCCGAGGGCCGGCATCAGGATGTCCGCCACCGCCGGGTCCAGAAGCTCGCGCCGGTTTTCCAGCACGTCGCGCAGGCGGGTGCCGACGCCGGCATAGAATTCCGCCGTCCACAGGTCGGCGGGATCGGTGTCGAACACCTGCTCCACCTGCTCCACATGGCATCCCAAATCCTCGAAGGTGCGGGCGGCGCGGTCGGTGGCCGCGAGCACCTCGGGCGCGGGGCGGGCATAGCCGAAGGTGGGGCTGTAGGCGACGCGCAGGCCGGCCACCGAGGCCAGCGCCGCGCCCATCACGTCCGGAACCGGACCGGCGACGGCGAAGGGATCGCGCCGGTCGTGCCCGGCGACGGCCGAAAACAACAGCGCCGCATCCGCCATGGAGCGGGCGATGGGTCCCACATGGGCCAGCGTCGGCGTCGCCGAGGTGGGCCACACCGGCACCCGGCCGAACTGGCCCTTGAGGCCCGACAGCCCGCTGAAGGCGCAGGGAATGCGGATGGAGCCGCCGCCATCGGTGCCCAGCGCAAACGGGGTGATGCCCGCCGCCACCGAGGCCGCCGCCCCGGCGCTGGACCCGCCCGGCGTCATGGCGAGGTTCCACGGGTTGCGGGTGATGCCGGTGAGCGGGCTGTCCCCGATGGGCTTGCAGCCGAATTCGCTGGTGGTGGTCTTGCCGATGAGGATGCCGCCCTGCGCCTTCGCCCGCTCCACGGCGGGGGCGTCCACCTCGGCGATGTTATCGGCCATGGCACGGGAGCCGGAGGCATAGGGCGCGCCCTTCACCGCCATCAGGTCCTTGGCGGAAAACGGCAGGCCGTGGATGAGGCCGAGCGGCGCCCCCGCCATCACCGCATCCTCGGCGACGCGGGCGGCGGCCATGGCCTCCTCCTCGAAGATGACGAAGAAGGCGTTGAGGGTCGGCTGGGTGGCGATGGCGCGATCCAGGGCGCGGCGCGTCAGTTCCACCGGCGAGACCTCGCGCCGGGCCACCAGAGCGCGCAGGGCGAGGGCGCTCATCGAGTCGAACTCGGCGGACATAAGGCTGCTCCGGCGCGTGCTTTGTCTTGGCGTTGAACCATAAGAAGAGTGCTGCTGGATGGCCGACAGTGACCATCCAGCAGACCCATACGTCTCGATCAGGGCAGATGAGACGTATTGGTGAAATCAATTGAGGACGGCGAAGGCACGGACTGGCGATCCGGAGCCGCCCTTGAACTTCAGCGGCACGCCGAAGAACTGGAATTCGCCCTTGCCCACCAGTTCTTCCAGATTCACCAGCCACTCCCAGTGGCTCATCCCGAGCTCGCGGCACAGGCGGTGCTGGGCGAAGATGTTGTCGGTGGGCTTGTCGGTGGAGGGGCCTTCCACCCCCTGCATCATCGAGCCGCGCGCGTAGAGCCACTTGGTGGCTTCCACCGTCAGCAGCGGGTTCTTCCAAACGCTGTCGAGGCTCGGATAATTGCGGGCGTGGAAGCCGGTGCACAGCAGCACGATGTGGCCGTCCACCTTCACGCCGGCGGCCGCCTCGGCCTTCTCCAGGTCCTCATCGGTGATGTCGCCGAGGTCGGGGATGTGGCGCAGGTCGAAGCACACCGCCTTGCCCATGAACATGTCGAGGGGCATCTCGTCGATGGAGGCGCCGTCGGGCTTCACATGGCGGTAGGCGTCCACATGGGTGCCCACATGGTCCAGCATGGCAATGAAATTGGTCTGGAAGGTCATGGCGTCGCCGGGCACGCCGAGGCCGAACGCCTTGGAGCTTTCGTGGCTGAGGTGGGTGGTGATCACCGGCCGCTGGAACAGCTTGTGGGCGGGCATGTTGTCTTCGATGAGCAGGCTGAGGTCGACAATTCTGGACATGGGGGCTCCTTGGACTGGATCGACTTGCAAAAAGATGAGCTCAGGCCGCCGGTTTCTTGCGGCCGAGGAAGGCCTCCATCACCTCGGGATCGCGGGCGAGCACCTGGCTCGGCCCTTCCCGCGCGACGCGGCCGTTGGCAATGACATAGGCGTGGTCGGCGATGGCGAGCGCATAGGAGGCGAGCTGCTCCACCAGAAGGATGGTGAGGCCGTCGTTGTTGAGGGCGGAAAGCACGCCCATCAGCTGGTCGACGATCTTGGGTGCCAGGCCCAGAGACAGCTCGTCGATGATGAGCAGCTCCGGCTCGGCCATCAGCCCGCGGGCGATGGCCAGCATCTGCTGCTCGCCGCCGGACATGGAGCCGGCCTGCTGGCCGAGGCGCTCCTTCAGGCGCGGGAACAGCTCCAGAACCTTTTCCCGCGTCGCCTTGGCCTTGGCGCTCTTCAAGCCGCCATGGACGTAGGCGCCGAGGATGAGATTGTCCTCCACGCTCTGGTCGGGGAAGATCAGCCGGCCTTCCGGCACCATGACGAGGCCCTGCCCCACCTTGGCATTGGCGCTCATGCGGGTGGTGTCGGCGCCGCGAAACAACACCTTGCCGCCGGAGGGGGCGACGAGGCCGGTGGCGCCCTTCACCATGGAGGACTTACCGGCGCCGTTGTTGCCGATGACCGCCACCAATTGGCCGCGCTTCACCTTCAGCGAGATGTCGCGCACCGCAACCGCCGCGCCGTAGCGCAGTTCCATGGACTGGATGTCGAGCAGCACGTCCGCGTCGTTGGAATCGGAATCGGGGCTGATCTCTTGGGTGGTCATGCCGTCACCTCCGCAGGGGTGGCGTGGTCGAGGGAGGTGCCGAAATAGGCCTCGATGACACGCGGGTTCTCCTGCACCACGGCGGGCGCATCGCTGGCGATCACCTGGCCGTAGTCGAGCACGGTCACCGTGTCGGCCACCGCCATGATGAGCTCCACATGGTGCTCGATGAGCAGCACCGAGACCCCCAGCGCCGCGATGCGCCGGATCATGGCTTCCAGCTCGTCGATCTCCTGGGTGGTGAGGCCGGCGGCGGGCTCGTCCAGCAGCAGCAGGCGCGGACGGGCCGCCAGCGCCCGGGCGATCTCCAGGCGCCTTTGAAGGCCGAAGGGCAGGAAGCGGGCCTCCTCGTTGGCATAGTCCTGAAGCCCCACGAACACGAGCAGGCCGATGGCGGCGCGCCGGCATTCGGCATCCTCCCGCCGCATGGCGCCGGTGCGCAGCAGCGCGGCGAAGAGCCCGTAGCCGAGGCGCTGCTGGTAGCCCACCATCACGTTTTCCAGCACCGTCATCTCGCCGAACAGCTCGGTGTTCTGGAAGGTGCGGGAGAGGCCGGCGCGGGCGATCTCGTGGGAGGGTTTGCCGGCGAGCTGGATGCCGTCCAGCTCGAAGTCACCCTCGCTCGGCTGGTAGAAGCCGGAGATGGTGTTGACGAAGGTGGACTTGCCGGCGCCGTTGGGCCCGATGAGGGCATGCACCTCGCCCGGCTTCACCCGCAGCGAGGCTTTCGCCAGCGCGGTGAGCCCGCCGAACCGCACCGTGAGGTCGCGCGCCACCAGCTCGGATTTCTGCGCCCGGGGATCAAGCCGCAGGGTCTCCTCGGCCGGCAGGCCTTCGGATGCGGCAACCGCGCGGGGCACCGGCACCAGCCGCTTCAGGCCGGCGGCGAGCGAGCCCATGATGCCGCGCGGCATGACGAACATGACCACCAGCAGCAGCGCGCCATAGGCGAACTTCTGCCACACAGCGAAGTCCTGCAGGTATTCCGGCAGGTAGGTGAGGATATAGGCGCCCAGCACCGGCCCGAAGGTGGAGGCCGCCCCGCCCAGGATCACCATGAGCAGGAAGCGCACGCTGTCCGAAAAGGTGAAGATGTCTGGGGAGATGTAGGAATTGAGGAAGGCGTAGAAGGTGCCGGCAAGGCCCGCCGTCACCGCCGCCGCCACGAAGGCGAGCGTGCGCATGGCGGTGGCATCCACGCCTAGCGCCCGCGCCGCGATCTCGCTCTGGGACACCGCCAGCATGGCGCGGCCATAGCGCGAGACCTTGAGGTTGTGCGCGGCTGCGGTGGCGAGGAACAGCAGCACCGCCAGCACCCCGTAGAAGGCGTAGCCGGACAGCCGCACCCCGAACGCATTGGGCGAAGGGATGGAGGTGAGGCCGGTGGTGCCGCCCGTGAGCGACTGCCACTCGATGGCGACATTCTCCACGATCAGGCCGAAGGCGATGGTGACCACCGCGAGATAGACGCCGCGAACCCGCACCGTGGGATAGGCGAGGAGCACGCCGAAGCCGGCCGCCACCAGCGCGGCGATGAGGCTCGACGAGATCATGTCGAAGCCGAGCCGCGTCGCCACGATGGCGCCGGTGTAGGAGCCGAGCGCGAACAGGCCCGCCTGTCCGAGGGAGACGAGGCCCGTGAGCCCCACCAGCACGTTCAGGCCCACGGCGATGATGCCGTAGATCAGGAACAGCATGAACAGGCGCAGCTCATACTCGTTGCCGGAGGTGAGCGGCACGATCACCAGGATGGCGGCGAGCGCCACGAAGCCGAGAAGGGTGAGATGGCGCGTGATATGGCGGGTCAGGTGTCTCATACCTTCATCACCTCCCGCTTGCCGAACAGGCCCTGGGGGAACACCAGCAAGGTGAGGATCATGAGGGAGAAGCCGATGATCTCGCGGGCGGCGGTGGAGATGTAGCCCTCGACGAACTTCTCCATCACACCATAGACGAGGCCGGTGATGACCACCCCCGGCGCCGAGGTGATGCCGCCGATGATGGCCACGGCGAAGCCCTTCAGCCCCGGCAGCACGCCCATGGCGGCGGAGGCCTGCACCACCGGGGCCACCAGCACCCCAGCCGCCGCGCCGAGCAGCCCGGCGAGGGCGAAGGAGAAGGCGACCACCGCATTCACGTTGATGCCCATGAGGGCGGCGGCATTCTTGTTGTGGGCCACCGCGCGCATGGCGCGGCCCACCAGGGTGTGGCGCTGCAGCGCCCGCAGGCCCAGCATGGCCACCACCGCCACCAGCGGGATCACCAGCTCCTGCGGATAGATGCCGGCGCCGAGGATGTGCACCGAGGAGGCCACCCCCGGCGAGGGCAGCGGCCGGGCATAGCCCTGGGTCTGGATGGTGGCGAAGCTCTCCACCATGATGCCCACCGCGATGGTTGTGAGCATCCAGCCCACCGAGCCCTGCTGGGACAAAAAGGGGCGCACCGCGATGCGCTCCAGCACCAGCCCGAACAGGCCGCCGGCCACCACCGCCGCGAGGCAGGCAAGCCCCAGCGGAAGGCCCGCGGCCAAGAGGTAGACCGCAAGCAGGCCGCCGATCATCAGCGTATCGCCATGGGCGAAATTCACGGCCTTGGCCGACGACCACATGATGTGGAAGCCGAGGGCCACCAGGGCGTAGATGCCGCCGATGGCAAGGCCGGACAGGATGTATTGCACCACTGTGGTCATTGCGGGCGACCTGTCGGAGGGGGGGGCCCGGCCGTGGCCGGTCGAGGCGAGTGGTGGCAGAGTGGGCGAGAAAAAGCGGGAGGCGGCGAGGGAAACCGCCTCCCGCGCGGGCTCACTTGTCGTAGGGCGAGCCCTTGAGGGGGATCAGCTTGCCGTCGTGCCAGACGGTCAGCAGGTAGTATTGCGGCAGGATGGCGTCCTGGCGCTCGGGATCGGCCTTGTCGAAGGCCGGCTTGTAGGGGGCGACGAGGCCGTCGCGGCTGACCTGGTAGAGGGCCTGCTGCACCTTCTTCCAGTCAAACGAGCCGGCGATCTTGATGGCGTCGGCCAGCACGTAGACCGCGTCATAGGAATTGGCGATGCCCGAGGGCGCCTTGATGTCCTTGGGGTCCTTGATGCCGGTCTTGGCCTCGACGGCGGCCAGCAGCTTCTTGCCGGCCTCGCTCTGGGGGGTCAGGAAGGAATAGGTCTGCATCACCCGCACCCCGTTGGCGAGGGGGCCGGCCAGCTCGCCGAGATTGCCGGAGATGCCCCAGGCGCCGACGATGGCCGGCTTCCAGCTCGCCTTGTCCATGGAGCGCAGGATCTGGTTGGCCTCGCGGTCCAGCGACCAGATGATGGCCACGTCGGCCCCGGCATCGCGGGCGCGGATCACCTGGGGCGACATGTCCTGGTCGTTCCAGTTGAAGGTTTCCGCGGCCACCAGTTCCTTGCCCCTGGCGGCGAGCGCGGCCTTCACGTCCGGCAGCGCGCCGTTGCCCCAGCCGGTGTTCTCGTAGAAGAATGCCACCTTGCCGGTCTTGGACACCTTGAGCGCTTCGTCCACCAGGAAGCGGGCCACCCACTTGTCCTTGGCGGAGACGCGGAACATGAAGTTGGGATCGCGACCGTTCTCGATGGCCTTGGTGTTGGCCGCCCACACGCCCATGTAGGGAATGCCGATCTCGTGCACCGGGTCCACCTGCGCCAAGGCGACGGTGGAATGGAAGCCGCCGAGCACGGCGATGCACTTGTCCGCCAGCGCGATGCGGCGGGTGTTGTCGACGCCGCGCGGCGGGGCGCCGGCATCGTCATACTGCACCAGCCGCAGCTTCTTGCCGAGCACGCCGCCGGCCGCGTTGATCTCCTCGATGGCGATCTCCGCGCCCATCTTGATGGCCTGGCCGGAGAACGCCGCCGGGCCGGTCACGGCGGCGGAATTGCCGATGCAGGGTTCCTGATCGGCCAGCGCCGCGGGGATCGAAAGGCCGGTGGAAAGGCCGAGCGCCACCGCCGCGGCCAGAAGCTGGCTGCGCAAAATGCTCTGTGGAGGCATGTCTGTTTCTCCTGCCGTGTACAGGACGTGCCGGGCATGTCCGCCCGAAAATCATCTGCGAGATAAGGCTGATATAGGCGCAGCCTCAGGACAAAGATTATTTTCCGATCATATATATAGGCACAGACTATAGGGTTATATAATAGGCTGAGTCATACCCCAAATGACTCACATAAATCATTGATTATCAATAATATTTATGATTTTAGCGCTCATAGTTTGGGCATATGACTATATATCATGCAATTTGACAATCACTTTTGAGCAATGCCATTTCAGCTGGTGCAAAGGTGATCCATGGATCTTCGTCAGCTCAAATACTTCGTCCAGATTGCGGAAAGCGGGAATTTCTCTCGCGCGGCGGAGGTGTTGCGCATTGCCCAGCCCTCGCTTAGCCAGCAGATGAAGAATCTGGAGGAAGAGCTGGGCGTCGAGCTGCTCATGCGCCACGCCCGGGGCGTCACCCCCTCCCAGCTCGGCCAACAATTCTACGACCATGCCCGCCGCATCCTGGAGGAGGTGGACCGGGTGAAGGACCAGGTCCGCTCCAAGTCGCTCAATCCCTCGGGGCGGGTGTCGGTGGGGCTGCCCACCTCGGCCTGCCGGGGCCTCGGCCTGCCGCTGATCTCGGCCATGGCCGAGCACCAGCCCAACATCGCCCTCCATGTGGTGGAGGCCATGACCGGCTATCTCGATGATTTCCTCCAGGCCGGCCGGCTGGACGTGGCCCTGCTCTACGACCACAAGGCATTCGAGCATGTGGCCTGGACCGAGATGATGGTCGAGGAGCTGATGCTGTTCGTGGCGCCGGACCACCCGCTGGCGGCGCGGGGCAGCGTCTCCTTCCGCGACATGTTCGCGTGGCCCATCGTGCTGCCCGGCGCGCCCAACGTGATGCGCACGGTGATCGAGCAGTTCGCCGCCCGCAACGATGTGGAGCCGGTCGCCATGGCCTGCGACAGCCTGCCCACCATCGCCCGCCTGGTGCGCTCCGGCCGGGCGCTGGGGGTGATGCCCCACTTCGCCTTCATGGATGAGATGGCGCGCGGCGAGATGGTGGCCGTCTCCATCCTCGACCCGACGCCGTCGTGGCGGCTGTCCGTCGTCGTCTCCCAGCGCAGCATGAACCCGCGCGGCTCCGAGGCGGTGGCCAAGGTGATGGCCAACGTCATCGCCGAGATGGTCGAGACCGGAACCTGGCGCGCCAAGCTCAAGGCCGAGAAGGCCCGCGCCACCGTGAAGTGACCCCCGCCAGCCCGTCGAGATGCCCCATGGACCTCATCGTCAAGAACGCCCGCCTGCCGGACGCGCCGGACCGTATCGTCGATATCGCCATCGCGGCTGGCCGCATTGAAGCCGTCGCACCCGACATCACTGCCGACGCCGAGGTGGTGGATGCCGGCGGCTGTCTGGTCGCCCCCGGCTTCGTGGAAACCCACATCCACCTGGACAAATCCTGCATCCTCGATCGCTGCGCGTCACGCCGGGGCGACCTGGAGGAGGCCATCGCCGAGGTGGCCCGCGCCAAGAAGGACTTCACCCCGCAGGATGTGTACGCCCGTGGCCGGCGCACCATCGAGAAGGCCATCGCCCAGGGCACCACCCACATGCGCACCCATCTGGAGGTGGACCCCGGCATCGGCCTGCGCGGGTTCGAGGGGGTGATGCAGCTGGTGGAGGATTATCGCTGGGCCATGGACATCGAGGTCTGCGTGTTCCCGCAGGAGGGCCTCACCAACAATCCCGGCACCGACGAATTGATGGTGGAGGCGCTGCGGCGCGGGGCGAAGGCGGTGGGCGCGGCGCCCTATACCGACACCGACCCCCACGGCCAGATCGACCGGGTGTTCGAGATGGCCCGCGACTTCGACGTGGACATCGACATGCATCTGGATTTCGGCGCCGATCCCACGGCGCTCGATCTCGACCATGTCTGCGCGCTCACCGAGCGCTTCGGCTGGGGCGGGCGGGTGGCCATCGGCCATGTCACCAAGCTCGCCTATGTGGAACCCGAACGCCTGGCGGAGATCGCCACGCGCATGCGGGACGCCGGTGTCGCGCTTACCGTTCTGCCCTCCACCGACCTGTTCCTGATGGGACGGGACCGCACCTCCGCCAAGACACGGGGCGTCACCCCGGCGCACCAGATGCTGAAGCACGGGGTGAACTGCTCGCTGTCCACCAACAATGTGCTGAACCCCTTCACCCCGTTCGGCGACTGCTCGCAATTGCGGATGGCGAACCTCAACGCCAACATCTGCCATGTGGGCTCGGCCCACGACATGGCCGAGTGCTTCCACATGGTCACGAGCCGCCCCGCACGCCTGATGAATCTTGCCGACTACGGGCTGGAAGCCGGCAAGGCGGCGGATTTCGTCATCATCGACAGCCCCTCCCCGCGCGATGCGGTGGCCGAGCTGTCGCCCGTGCTCGCCGCCTTCAAGGGTGGCCGGCGCACCCTGACGCGAGAGCGGGCCAAGCTGCACTTTCCCGGCTGCGGGTGCGCCCAATGAGCGCCGTCGAGGCGCTGGGCGCCTTCATTCCCGGCCCGCGCCTTGCCCGGCCGGGCGCGCCCGCCGGGCCGCTCGCCGGCCTCACCTTCGCCGTGAAGGATGTGATGGACGTGGCCGGCACCTCCACCGGCAACGGCCATCCCGACTGGCTCACCACCCACCCGCCCGCCGCGCGCTCCGCCGTGGCGGTGGATCGCCTGCTGGATGCGGGGGCAAGCCTTGCCGGCAAGACTATCGCCGACGAGCTGTGCTACTCGCTCACCGGCGAGAACGTGCATTACGGCACGCCGCTCAACCCGGCCGCGCCGGACCGGGTGCCCGGCGGCTCCTCCAGCGGCTCGGCCTCGGCCACGGCCGGGAGCGTGGTGGATTTCGCCCTCGGCACCGATTGCGGCGGCTCCGTGCGGGTGCCGTCGAGCTATTGCGGCCTGTTCGGCATGCGCCCCACCCATGGGCGGATCCCGCTGGAGGGCGTGGCCCCGTTCGCGCCCAGCTTCGATTGCGTGGGCTGGTTCGCCCGCGACGCCGGGCTTCTGGAACGCGTCGGCCGCGTGCTTCTGGCCGATGCCGCGCCCGCGCCGCTCCTCACCCGCCTGCTCGCCCCCCGCGAGGCGTTTGCCATGCTCTCGCCGGAGGCAGCCGCCGCCCTCGCGCCCGCGCTTCGGCTGGCGCAGGAGACAATCGCGCCCGGCGCGGAAATCGCCCTGGCACCCGATGGGCTCGATGCCTGGTCCGCCACCTTCCGCACCTTGCAGGCGGCCGAGATCTGGGCCTCGGTGGGGCCGTGGATCGAGGCGGTGCGCCCCGCCTTCGGACCGGGGGTGAAGGAGCGGTTCGACGCCGCCCGCACCATCTCGCCTTCAGCGGTGGAGGTCGCTTGCGCCCATCGGGCTGCGATCCGCGCCCGGCTCGACGACCTGCTGCAACCGGGCACGGCTTTCCTGATGCCCACGGTGCCGCGCCCTGCACCGCTGCGCGGCATGGCCACCGCCCAGGTGGAGGTGGTGACCCGGCATCTGGCCATGAACCTCTTGTGCATCGCCGGCCTCGGCGGCCTGCCCCAGGTCTCCCTGCCGCTGGCTCGGCTGGAGGGGGTACCGTTCGGCCTCTCGCTGGTGGGCCCGGCGGGGAGCGACACCGCCCTGCTGAGCGCGGCAGTGGCGCTGGCCGGGGGCTGATCGGACGCCGTGGTTTAAGAGCCCGTTTGAAAATTCGCTCAGATGGGCGCTTGCAGCCCTCCCAAACGCATGATCACCGTCATGGCCGGGCTTGTCCCGGAAGTCGGCTGTTGCCGACTTCCGCCTCTGAGAGCGGAACCCGCAAACATGCGGGTTCCGGCCATCCACGCGGGAAGGCTGGGAACGATTTTCGGATGCTGGCCCAAGCGGCTCGACGTGGATGCCCGGGACACGCCCGGGCATGACAGAAGTGATTGCTGTTATGCCCGTTTGATTTCTTCGATCACGCCCTCAATGCGCGTGGCCGAGATAGGCGGCGCGCACCGCCGGGTCGTTCTTCAGCATGGCGGCGGGGCCGTGGGCGGCGAGGCGGCCGTTTTCCATCACATAGCCGAAGTCGGCCACCTCGAGCGCGGCGGCGGCGAACTGCTCCACCAGCAGCATGGTGATCTTCTCTTCCTTCAGCCGGGCGATGGTTGAGAACACCTCCGCCACCAGGCGCGGGGCAAGGCCCATGGAGGGCTCGTCGAGCAGCAGCACGCGCGGGTTCAGCATCAGCGCGCGGGCCATGGCCAGCATCTGCTGCTCGCCGCCGGAAAGCGTGCCGGCGAGCTGGGTGCGCCGCTCGGCGAGGCGCGGGAACAGCGCGAACATGCGGTCAAGGTCCGCCTCCACATCGCCGCGCGGCCGCGCCCCGGTGAGGCGTGGGAAGGCGCCCAGCAGCAGGTTGTCGAGCACGCTCTGGGTGGGGAACACCCGCCGACCTTCAGGCGAGTGGGCAAGGCCCTTCTTGGTGATCTTGAAGGCCGGCAGGCCGGTGAGGTCCTCGCCATCCAGGCGCACCGAGCCGGATTCCGGCACGATCATGCCGGAGACGGCGCGCAGCGTCGTGGTCTTGCCGGCACCGTTGGAGCCGATGAGGGTGACGAGCTGGCCTTCCTGAACCGTGAGGCTGAGGCCGTGCAGCACCTTCACCTTGCCATAGCCGGCGACGAGATCGGTGACTTCCAGCATGGCGCCCTCCTATTCCGCCGCGACGGCGGCGCCGCCGAGATAGGCCTCGATCACCCGCGGGTCGGCCTGCACCGTGGCCGGCTTGCCCTCCGCGATCTTCTGGCCGAAATCCAGCACCGTGACCGTGTCGCACAGGCCCATGACCACATCCATGTGGTGCTCGATGAGGACGAGCGTGACGCCGGCGTCGCGCACCTTGCGGATGATCTCCACCAGATGCTTGATGTCCGGCGCCGTGAGGCCCGCCGCCGGCTCGTCGAGCAGCAGCAGGTCAGGGTCGAGCGCCAGCGCGCGGGCGATCTCCAAGAGGCGCTGCTTGCCGTAGGGCAGGTTGCGCGCCTCCTCGTTGGCAAGGTCGGCAAGGCCGACGAAGGCGAGCAGGCTCATGGCCCGCTCGCGCGCCGCCTTCTCTTCCCGCCGGATGCGCGGCAGGCCCAGCGCCACCTCGGCGAAGGTGGCGCGATAGGTGTGGTGGAGGCCCACCAGCACGTTCTCGATGAGCGTCAGCTCGGCGAACAGCTGCACGTTCTGGAAGGTGCGGGCGATGCCCTGCGCCGCGATGTCGGAGGAGGTGCGCCCGGCGATGTCCTGATCCTTGAAGCGGATGGAGCCCGCCGTGGGCACATAGATGCCGGTAAGCACGTTCATCATGGTGCTCTTGCCGGATCCGTTGGGGCCGATGAGACCATGGATGGTGCCCGGCTTTACCTCGATGCTCACGGTGTCGAGGGCTTTGAGGCCGCCGAACTGCATCACCACCCCGTCCACGTGGAGCAGCACGCCCTCGCGGGCGGCGGCGGTGGCGGTGACTGGCCGCGCGGTCGCCTCCGCCTCGATGACCGCATGGGTCTTTACGAGGTTCGGCCAGAGCTGGGCGGCGGCCTTCTTGAGGAAGCCGACGATGCCGTCCGGCAGGTAATAGACCACGAACAGGATCATCACGCCGAAGATGGCGAGCTTGTAGTCGGTGATCTTCTCCAGCAGCAGCGAGAAGGCGAAGAAGGCCAGGCACAGCACCACCGGGATGGCGGTCTGCACCCGGTGCTCCGGAGTGCGGATGAAACTGCGCGCCCCCGCGATCAGCGCGATCACCGCGATGGTGCCGGCGATGTAGCGGAACAGCACGATGTCGGAGAGCAGGTTCGGCAGGAAGACGATGATCACCGCGCCAATGATGGGGCCAAGGCGCGACTTGCGCCCACCCACCGTCACCGCCAGCAGGAACTGCACGGAAAGCTCGAAGCCGAAATTGTTCGGCGCGATATATTGCTCCGAATAGGCAAACAGCGCCCCGGCGAGCCCTGCGAAGCCCGCCGACACCACGAAGGCGATCACCTTGTGCTTGTAGACGCTGACGCCCATGCAGTCGGAGGCGATGGGGCTGTCGCGCAGCGCCTCGAAGGCCCGGCCCAGATGCGAGGCGAGGATGCGGTTGATCACCAGAAGGGTGAGCACCAGCGCCACCGCGGCGATGTAGAAATACTCCACCTCCTTCATGCGCTTCAGCGACATGTCGAACAGCGGGATGGTGTCGCCGAGCCAGCGCAGGTCGAGGAACAGCGGCGTCGTCAGCTTGATGCCGAGGGGGCCGTTGGTGAGGTCCGTCATCTCGTTGATGAGGATCTGCACGATGGTGCCGAAGGCCAGCGTCACCATTGCGAGGTACGGTCCGGTGACCCTGAGCGCCGGCAGCGCCAGCACGATGCCGAACAGGGCCGTGACGATGATGGCGAGCGGCAGCGCCGGCCAGAAGCCGATGCCGAAGTGCATGGCCAGGCAGCCGGCCGTATAGGCGCCGATGCCGAACAGCGCGGCATGGCCGATGGAGACCTCGCCCGTATAGCCGAACACCACGTCCAGCCCCAGCAAGAGGATGGCGTAGATGGCGATAGTGATGGTGAGGTGCAGGTAATAAGGGCTCGTCACCACGAACGGCAGCACCGCCAGCGCGGCGAGGCCGAGGATCGGGAAGCCGGTAGAGAGGATGCGTCGCGCCAGCATGGCCTCACACCTTCTTGATGGTGGCGCGGCCGAACAGGCCCGAGGGTTTCAGCGACAGCACGAGCAGCAGGAGCACGAGGCCCGGCACGTCCTTGTAGCCGGTGGAGATGTAGTAGCCGGTGAGGGTCTCGGTGATGCCGAGGATGAGCCCGCCCACGATCACGCCCATGCCGCTCGACAGGCCGCCGATGATGGCCACCGCGAAGGCTTTCAGCCCCAGCACCGCGCCCATGGTGGCGCCGGTGAGGGTGACCGGGGCGATGAGCACGCCGGCGAAGGCCGCCGTCATGGAGGACAGGGCATAGGAGAAGGTAATCACGCGCCGCGTGTCGATGCCCATCAGGCCGGCGGCGTCGCGATCATTGGCGGTGGCCACCACCGCCTTGCCGAAGATGGAGCGGCGGTTGAACACCTCCACCGCCAGCATGATCACCAGCGCGCCCACCACGATGGCGATCTCCATGGGCTGGATGCGCACCCCGAGGATGTTGAGCGACGCCTCCGGCAGAGGCGAGGGAAAGCGCAGGGCGTCACGGCCCCAGATGTTCTCCGCCAGATTGCGGAAGATGATGCCGAGCGCGATCGTGGCCATGATCCAGCCGGCCTCGGAATTGGCCTTCACCGCCGGGCGCACGCCGAGCCATTCCACCACCGCCCCCTGGGCGAGGCCGAAGGCGAACACGATGGGCAGCATCAGAAGATAGGCGAGCGGGGTGCCCAGCGCCTGGCCGATGAGGAAGTTCACCGTGGTGAGCCCCACCAGCGCGCCCAGCATCAGGGCTTCGCCCTGGCCGAAGTTCAGCGTCTTGGAGGTGGCGAAGGTGAGCTGGTAGCTGAAGGCGATGACGCCATAGATCATGCCAACGGCGATGCCGCTGACGATGAGCTGCGAGAGGATGTTCATCAAGGGTCTCCGAAGCGCAAATCCCCGACCGCAAGCCCCGCGTCCCGCGCGGGAAAGGCCGCCACCCGGCACGCGCAAGCCCACCGGGCGGGCTTCTCGTCGCCGGCCGGCGAAAAGGCTGCCGGCCGATCAGTTGCGACCGATCGCGCTCAGTTCTTGGGCTTCACCCGGACCGCCTTGTCGCCGGCGATGTCCTCGGGATGGGCGGCGACCACGCGGCCGCCCTTCACCAGGCCGAACACCGGGATGTTGCCGGTGATGGCCTCATGGTCAGTGGCGCTGAAGGGGCGGTCGTAGACGGTGACCACGCCTTCCACCTTGGTGTTCAGGTTTTCCAGCGCTTCGCGGATCTTGCGGCCGTCGGTGGAGCCGGCCTGGGTGATGGCTGCGGCGAGCAGGAACACCGAGTCATAGCCCTGGGCGGCCGACACCGGGGACGGCATGCGGTCGATCTTGTAGGCCGCCTGATAGGCCTCGATGAAGGCCTTGCGCTTGGGGGTATCGGGCAGCTGGATGAAGGTCTGGGGCATCAGCGCGCCATCGCCGTTGGGGCCGGCGGTGTCGATGAAGCTGGCCATGGACAGGGTCCAGGAGCCGATCATGGGCACCTTCCAGCCCAGCTTGGCCATGCCGTTGGCGATCTGCGCCAGCTCGGGGCCGATGGCGTAGGTGAGGATCACATCGGCGCCGGCTTCCTTGGCGCGCAGCAGCTGCGCGGTCATGTCGGTGTCGCCGATGTTGAACTTCTCGGTCACCACCGGCTTCACGTTCAGGACCGCCAGCGCCTTCTCGAGGTCGGCGCGGCCGAGCTGGCCGTAATTGGTCGAGTCGGCGAGGATGGCCGGCTTCTTGAAGCCCTGCCGCTTCACCGCCTCATCCGCGATCATGACGCTCTGGATCGCGTCGTTGGCGGAGGTGCGGAAGATGTAGTTGGACTTGTTGTCCGGCGGCAGGAACTGCTTGGAAATCAGCGTGCCGGTGGCCACGTTGTTGATCACCGGGATTTCCGCTTCCTGGTAGAAGCGCTGCGAGGCGAGGGCCACGCCGGTATTGATATAGCCGAGGGTGGCGACCACCCCTTCCTTGTTGATGAGCTCCTGGGCGATCTGCACGCCCACCTCGTTCTTGGCCTCGTCGTCACGCTCGACCAGCACCAGCTGGCGGCCGAGCACGCCGCCGTTCTTGTTGATTTCCGTCACCGCGAGCTTCACGCCGTCGCGCATGCTCACGCCCATGGAGGACGAACCGCCGGTGAAGGGGCCGCTGAGGCCAATCTTGATGGGTTCCGCGGCCACGGCGACGCCTGCGATGGAGACGCCAGCCATAGCGATGCTTGCGGCGACAGCCGCAATCATTCCGCTCACTCGCATGATTCACTCCCTGGTTGCCCGATTCTGAGGCTTTATTGGTTCGATCCGGCTTCTTCGCCGGTTAGGCCTGAATCGTTTAAGCCAATTGGCGACGATAGACCAGTGCAACATCCGTCTCTTCACGTAGCAGTGCGACTGGTATCGCAGTGCGGGATGTCCGCAAGGGAAGATGGCGGGCTCCCACACGCCCCCTGCCCGGCCGCCCCGATGCGCTCCTCGCCCCGGCGAGAAACCGCCGGCCCACCCCGGCAAGCGGCGGAAATCCGCCGCACTGGCCCGGCGGCACGACCCACTGTCTTCAAAAAATATAATTATTTCCAATGATTTATACAAAGAGGCGCGCCTTGCGCATGGCTGGCATGCGTGGTGCAATGGGATGGGATCACTCATCCAACCGGCCATGAGAGCCGGCCCTCCCGGGAGAAGCGCCTTGCACACATCTCTTCGCACCTCCGCACCCTCGCGCCGTGTCGCCCGCCGTGGCGTCCGCCTTGCGACCCTCCTCGCCGCCTCGGCGGTGCTGGCGTTCGGCGCCCTGCCCGCCTCGGCGCAGGAGGTGATCCGCGTCGGCAACCTCAAGCTCGCCCATTTCGCCGGCGTCTCCTACATCAAGGAGATCGCCTCCAGCTGCGGCATCACGGTCGACCTGAAGATCTTCGCCAAGGGCCCGGACGTGATGCAGGCCATCCTCGCCGGCGAGCTGGACGTGGGCGCCACCGCCTCCGAGGCCGCCATTTCCGGCCGCGGCAATGGCGCACCCATCTACATCGTCGGCGGCTTCGCCAGCGGCGGCGCGCGCCTGCTGGCGGTGCCCGACAGCGGCATCAAGACGGTGGCGGACCTGAAGGGCAAGAAGGTGGGCGTCACCCGCGGCTCCATCCAGGAAGTGCTGCTGGCCGCCGAGATGGGCAAGGTCGGCCTCACGCCCAAGGACCTGACCATCATCTATCTGGGCTATCCGGACCTCAACCAGGCGCTGCTGCAGAAGCAGGTGGACGCCATCATGCAGACCGAGCCGCAATCGGCCCAGGCCATCGCCCGCGGCTTCGGCACCGAGATGCTGAAGCCCTACGACACCCCCATCGGCGCGCCGGTGCGCACCCTGGTGATGAGCGAGAAGTTCTACAACGGCAGCCCGGAAGCCGCGAAGAAGTTCATGGCCTGCTTCGTGAAGGCGCAGAAGACCTTCATGGACGATCCCAAGGCGGCCGAGAAGTTTGTGACCCAGGACGTGTTCAAGGGCCAGCTCACGGCGGAGGAATTCCAGGAAGCCCTCGCCAATTCGCCCTACACCCTGTCGATCACCGCCGACCACATCCAGAAGACCACGGACGTGATGGCCAAGTACGGCATCGGCAAGATGTCGACCCCCGCCAAGGCCGCGGACTGGGTGAAGCTCGACCTGCTCGACGCCGCCAAGGCCTCCGCCGGCATCAACTGAGGGCATCGCCATGCACACGTCCCGCCTGAAATCCGTGGCGGAGGGCCTTGCTGTGCCCGTCGCCGCCCTCGTCCTGTGGCAGCTTGCCTGCTCGCTGGGGCTGGTGAACCCCATGGTCCTGCCCTCCCCGGCCGCGGTGGCCGTGCGCTGGTGGGCCTATCTCGCCCCCATGGAAGCCTATGACCCGGCCGCCGGCTCCTATCTCGCCTGGCTGTTCTCCGGCGAGATGATCCATGATGCCATCGGCTCCCTCACCCGCGTCGCCCTCGGCTTCTTCGTGGGGGCGGGCCTCGCCCTGCCGCTCGGCCTGTTCATGGGATCGAGCGACACCATCTACCGCCACATCAACCCCCTGATGCAGGTGCTGCGGCCCATCCCGCCCATCGCCTACATCCCGCTCTCCATCCTGTGGTTCGGCCTCGGCAATGCGCCGGCGGTGTTCCTCATCGCCATCGGCGCCTTCTTCCCGGTGCTGATGAACACCATCGCCGGCGTGCGGCACGTGGACGGCATCTATATCCGCGCCGCCCGGAGCCTGGGGGCGAGCCGCCTCACCATCTTCCGGCGGGTGATCCTGCCGGCGGCAACGCCCTACATCTTGTCGGGGGCGCGCATCGGCATCGGCACCGCCTTCATCGTGGTGATCGTGGCCGAGATGATCGCGGTCAACAACGGCCTCGGCTTCCGCATCCTGGAGGCGCGCGAATACTTCTGGTCCGACAAGATCATCGCCGGAATGTTCACCATCGGCCTCCTCGGCCTTGCCATCGACATGGCGGTGAGCCGCCTCAACAACCATCTGCTCCGCTGGCATCGCGGTCTGGAATCGTGAGGAACGCCATGTCCCTGCAGCCTGCCTCCGTCGAAGCCCTCACCGAGCGCGCCATGCCAGTCATCGAGCCCATCCTCGCGCCTGCTTCGCCCCACATCGTCGTCGAAGGCGTGGACAAGCGCTTCGTCGTCCCCGGCGGCGAGATCGTTGCCCTGAAAGACATCGACCTCACCATCAACCGCGGCGAGTTCGTGTGCCTGCTCGGCCCGTCGGGTTGCGGCAAGTCCACCCTGCTCAACGCCATCGCCGGCTTCTCCGCCCCCACCAGGGGCACCATCGAGGTGGATAAGCTCAAGGTGACCGCCCCCGGCCCCGACCGGGGCATGGTGTTCCAGGAATACGCGCTGTTTCCGTGGATGAGCGTGGCCGCGAACATCGGCTTCGGCCTCGAAATCAAGGGCATGAAGCGCGCCGACATCGACGCCCGCGTGGCCGAGCTGCTCGCCATGCTGAAGCTCACCGAGTTCCGCGACCGCTTCCCGAAGGACCTGTCCGGCGGCATGCGCCAGCGCGTGGCCATCGCCCGCGTGCTGGCGCTGGACAGCCCGGTGATGCTGATGGACGAGCCGTTCGGCGCGCTCGACGCCCTCACCCGCCGCTCGCTTCAGGACGAGTTGATCCGGATCTGGTCGGCCACCGGCAAGACCATCGTGTTCGTCACCCATTCCATCGAGGAATCCATCTACCTCGCGGACCGCATCGTCGTGCTCACCTACCGGCCGGGCACCATCAAGCGGGACATCAAGGTGGAGCTGCCGCGCCCGCGCGACAGCGCCTCGCCCGCCTTCAACGAGCTGAAGCGCGAACTGGGCGCCCTCGTCACCGCCGAGCAGCACCGCTTCGAGGAGGTGGAACTCAAAGGCTTGACCACCGACTGAGCCGGGATGAGCATCCGCCGGCGCCCACCCTCGGGCGCCGGCTAAAGACAAGGACCGCGCCACGGCGGCCAAGCGGCCAGGGAGCCGACGGACCAGGACCATGCGCCCCGATCTCGCCACCGCAGCGCGCGCCATGCTCCTCGCCGTTCTCGGCGCGGCAGCACTGTTCGCCGTGGTGAAGGCGGGGGAGATGGCGGAGGCCCGCGTCGGCGAGCGCCTCGCCAGCGAGGCCCGCCACCGCAGCGAGATCTATGCCCAGAGCCTGGAGGGCGCCATCGAGCGGTTCGGCTATCTGCCCGCCGCCGCCGCCCTCGACCTCAATGTGCGCAGCGCCCTCGTCCAGCCCGACGACCCGAGGCTGATCGCCACCGTCAACACCTATCTGGAAACCCTCAACCGCGCTGCCGGGGCCAGCGTGCTCTATCTCATCGACCCCTCGGGCATGACCATCGCCGCGTCCAACTGGGACACGCGGGAGACCTATGTGGGCGTGGACTTCAGCTATCGCCCCTATTTCACCGAGGCCATGGCGGGCCAGGCCGGCCGGTTCTACGCCATCGGCACGCTGACCGGCGTGCCCGGCTATTTCATCAGCGCCCCGGTGGCGATCGACGGCAGGATCCGGGGCGTGGTGGTCACCAAGGTCAATCTCGACCCCTTGGAGGCGGTGTGGCAGGAGGCCGCCGACCGGGTGCTGGTGACCGACCCGAATGGCATCGTCTTCCTCGCCTCCGATACGCGCTTCAAGTTCCACGCTACCCGCCCCATCGATGCCGCCACCGCGCAGGAATTGAAAAAGACTCGCCAATACGGGCGCAAGACCTATCCGCTGCTCAATCTCGGCACGGTGGAGACGGTGGGCGGCGTGCCTCTGATCGCGGCCTCGGACGTGGCCCCTCACGGCCGTGTCATCGCCGACGACAAGCCCCTTGTCCCCTATGACTGGCACCTGCTGCTGTTTGCAGACGCCGCCGCGCTGGAGCTGGCCGGGCGCACCGCCCGCGTGGGCATGACGCTGGGCTTCGGCGTGCTCGGCCTCATCGGCCTCTATTGGTGGCAGCACCTCAAGCGCGCCCGCGAGAGCCTCGCCGCCCGCGCGGCACTGGAGGCGGCGCAGCGCGAGCTGGAAGCCAAGGTGGAAGCCCGCACCGCCGACCTCACCGCCGCCAACGGCCAGCTCGCGGGCGAGATCGAGGAACGCCGCCGCGCCGAGGCGGAGCTGCGCGCCGCGCAGGACGAGCTGGTGCAGGCCGCCAAGATGGCGACCCTCGGCCAGATGGCGGCCGGCATCACCCATGAGCTGAACCAGCCCCTCACCGCCTTGCGCGGCCTCGCCGACAATGCCGGCAAGCTTTTGGAGCAGGGGCGCGAGGAGGAGGCGCAGGCCAATCTCGGCCGCATCACCGCCATGGTGGACCGGCTCGGCAAGATCACCGGGCAGTTGCGCGCCTTCGCCCGCAAGAGCAGCAGCGAGACGCTGCCGGTGGACGTGGCGGCGGCGGTGGCCGAGAGCCTCGCCATCCTCGCCCCGCGCATCCGCGTCGCCGGCATCGGCGTCCAGACCGACCTCGACGCGGCCGCTGCCACCGTGCGGTTCGAACCCATCCGCCTCAGCCAGGTTCTGGTGAACCTCGTGGGCAACGCGCTGGACGCGGTGAAGGGTCGGCCTAGCGCCTGGGTCGGCCTTTCCACCCGGCGCGAGGGCTCCCGCATCGTCCTCAGCGTGGAGGACAACGGCCCCGGCCTGCCGGAGGCCACCCTCGCGCGCATCTTCGATCCCTTCTTCACCACCAAGCCGGCGGGCGAGGGGCTGGGGCTGGGCCTGCCCATCTCGCTCGCCATCGCCCGCGAATTCGGCGCCACCCTCACCGCCCGCGCGCGAACAGGCGGCGGCCTCGCCTTCGATCTCGTCATGGAGGCTGCGGAGAGCGCGGACGCCGCCCCGCCCCAGCCGGAAAGATTGCGCCACGAAAGGACGCACCATGTGTGCTGAGCGCGCCCTCAAGTCCACTCCCGCCCCGCACCCGGCCGCCCGGCCCCGCGTGGTGCTGGTGGACGACGAGGAGATGATCCGCATCACCATCGAGCAGACGCTGGAACTGGCCGGCATCGCGGTCGAGACCTTCGACAGCGTGGATGCGGCCCTGCCCGCCATCGGCCGCGACTTTCCCGGCGTGGTGGTGAGCGACGTGCGCATGCCGGTGCGCGACGGGCTGGAACTGCTGGCGGACGTGCGCCGGCGCGATCCCGAATTGCCGGTGGTGCTCATCACCGGGCATGGGGACGTGGCCATGGCGGTAAGCGCCATGCGCGAGGGCGCCTATGATTTCATCGAGAAGCCGTTCGTCTCCGACGCCTTCGTGGAGGTGGTGCGCCGCGCCCTCGACAAGCGCGCCCTCGTGATGGAAAACCGCCGCCTGCGTATGGCGCTGGACCGGGGCGAGGCGGGCGACGCCATCGAGCGCTGCCTCGTCGGCCAGTCCCCCGCCATCCGCCGGCTGCGGGACGACGTGGCGCAGCTCGCCTCCACCAGTGCCGACGTGCTGGTGCTGGGCGAGACCGGCGCCGGCAAGGAGCAGGTGGCCCGCGCCCTGCACGAGGGCGGATCGCGGCGCGACAAGCCGTTCGTGGCGGTCAATTGCGGCGCCATCCCCGAAAGCATGTTCGAGAGCGAGATGTTCCGCCACGAGGCCGGCGCCTTCACCGGTGCCGGCAAGAAGCGCATCGGCAAGATCGAGCACGCGAGCGGAGGCACCCTCTTCCTCGACGAGGTGGAGAGCATGCCGCTCGCCATGCAGGTGAAGCTGTTGCGCGTGCTGCAGGACCGCAAGATCGAACGGCTCGGCTCCAACACCGCCGTGCCGGTGGACCTGCGCGTGATCGCCGCCACCAAGGAGGACCTTGCCGCCCTCGCCGACGCCGGCCGCTTCCGCAAGGATTTGTGCTTCCGCCTCGACGTGGTGAAGCTGGTGCTGCCGCCGCTGCGCGAGCGGCGGGAGGACATTCCCCTGCTGTTCGAGCTGTTCGTGGTGCAGGCGGCGGTGAAGTACCAGCGGCCGGTGACGGAAGTTCCCCCATCCCTGCGCCGTGCGCTCATGCTGGCCGACTGGCCGGGCAACGTGCGCGAGCTGAAGAACGCCGCCGAGCGCCACATCCTGGGCTTCCTCGCCCCCGATTTCGCCGCCGGCGGGGCCGCGACCCCCGGCCTCAACGAGTTGCTGGACCGGGTGGAGCGCCTCGTGATCGAGGATGCGCTCAAAGCGTCGGGCCAGCGCATCTCGGCGGCGGCGCAGGCCCTCAACATCCCCCGCAAGACCCTCTCCGACCGCATGAAGCGGCTCGGCCTCACCGCCGCGGAGTGACCCTCGCGGTTCTCGGACAGTTTCGAGACTCTGCTTTCCCGTGCCTTCGGGCCCGGTATCCACTCCTGCCGCAAGCGTCCCTCCCCTCCCGCCCTCGCGGGGGCAGGGACATCCGCCGTCGCTGAAAACGCCCTGGAAAGCCGCCCATGACCAAGACCGCCGCCGATCCCGCGCCCGTGTCCGCCTTCGACTGGCCGCCCCTCATCGTCGCCAACGCCCCCAACGGCGCCACCCGCACCAAGGCGGACCACCCGGCCCTGCCCATGACCACGGCGGAGCTGGCCCGTGCGGCCGCCGAGAGCCTGGAGGCCGGCGCGGCGCTGCTGCATTTCCATGTGCGTGACGCCGAGGGCCGCCACCTGCTGGATGCCGACGCCTATCGCGACGCCTCGGCTGCCATCCGCGCGGCGGTGGGCGATCGTCTGGTGCTCCAGATCACCTCGGAGGCGGCGGGCCGCTACAAGGCGCCGGAGCAGATGGCGGTGGTGCGCGACGTGAAGCCGGAGGCGGTGTCGCTGGCGCTCCGGGAGATCATTCCCGATGAGGCGGCCGAGACGGCGGCGGCGGATTTCTTCGCCTTCGTGCGGCGCGAGCGCATCTTCACGCAGATCATCCTCTACAGCGCCGAGGATGTGGTGCGCTATGGCGCCCTCAAGGCCCGCGGCGTGCTGGGCGAGGGGCAGGATTTCCCTCTGTTCGTGCTGGGGCGCTACACTACCGGACAGGTCTCCCAGCCCAGCGATCTCCTGCCTTTCCTCGCGGCGGGGGCGCAGACGGCGCCCTTGTGGTCCATGTGCGCCTTCGGGCCGAAGGAGAACGCCTGCGCCACGGTGGCGGCGGGGCTCGGCGGCCACGTGCGGGTGGGCTTCGAGAACAACCTGTTTGCCCCTGACGGCACGGTTGCGCCCAACAACGCCGCCCAGGTGCAGCGCGCCTGCGACGCCGCCCGAGCGCTGGGCCGCCCCCTCGCCAACGCCGACATGGCCCGCAAGCTGATGGTGTGAGTGCCGCATGGCGTGAGCACTACCGGCGTTGAAGCTCAGACAAGCCCGGCTGTCAGGACCGGGGCGCAACATGGGCCCCTCCCCCGCAGGCGGGAGAGGGAGCAGACCGCGCCAGGCGAAACCGTCCGCCTTGAAGCTCCGGGCTGCCCTCAGTTGCCCCCCTCGTCCCCATGCCGTGGCGAGGTGATCCCCAAGCGGCGCATGCGGCGGTGGATGGTGGTGCGGTCCACGCCCAGCGCGCGGGCCACCGCCGAGACGTTCCAGCGCTGGGCGGCAAGAAGCGCCAGCAGGGCGCCGCGCTCGTCCGGACTGGTGCCACCGGCCGCCATCCCGCCAACGGCAGAAGACCCGGCGAGGAGCGCCACAGGCGCCGTCCCACACGGCCCAGTCGCCACCGGCGCCGCGTGGCGGATGCGGTCGGGCAGGTCGTCCCAGGCGATGACGGCGTCGCCCGCCACCGCGCAGGCATAGTCCAGCGCATTGGCCAGCTCGCGGATGTTGCCGGGCCACGCATAGGCGTGCAGCGCCGCCCGCGCCTCGCCCGACAGCTCGAACGGCACCCGCAGCACCCCGCCCCGCTCGGCCAGAAACCGCGCCACCAGCCAGTCGAGATCCGCGCGCTGGCGCAGGGCCGGCAAAGCGAGCACGCCGCCGCTGAGGCGGAAATAGAGGTCCTCGCGGAAGCGCCCGGCCTTCACCTCGGCGATGAGGTCGCGGTGGGTGGCGGCGATGACGCGGATGTTCACCGGCACCGGACGGGTGCGGCCGATGGGCGTCACCTCGCGCTCGGCCAGCACCCGCAACAGGCGGGTCTGGAGGGTCAGCGGCATGTCGCCGATCTCGTCGAGGAAGAGGGTGCCGCCGTCCGCCTCCATGACGAGGCCGCGCTTGCCCTTGGCGGCGGCGCCGGTGAAGGCGCCCGGCTCGTAGCCGAACAATTCGCCCTCGATCAGCGTCTCCGGCAGCGCTGCGCAGTTCACCGGCACGAACGGCTTGCCGGCACGACCGCTCGCGGCATGGATGGCTTTGGCCAGATGCTCCTTGCCGGTGCCGGTCTCGCCGCAGATGAGCAGGCTCATCTGGGTGTTGACGAGCTTGGCCGCCCGCGCCGCCACCTCCAGCATGGCGCCATCGCCGCAGGTGAGGGCTTCCAAAGGCTTCGGCAGGACCGGCGCGGGGGCAAGAGGCGAGGGCGAGGCGACACGCGCCGGCGGCTGCTGGGCCTGCGCGAACAAGGGCGTGCCGGAGAGGGCGAGGCGCACCATGCGCTGCGACGCCGGCCGCGACGGCATGAGGCGCGGCAGGTCGTCCACCTGGAGGTCGAAGAACTCGGACAGGGGTCGGCCGGCGAGCGGCCGCCCGTCGGCCAGGGCGGGGCGGCACTCCAGCTCGCGCATCATGAGCTGGCGGGTGCGGTTGTTGAAGCCGAGGATGCGGCCCGATCCATCCACCGCCAGCACATAGGCCGGGTCCACGTCGGCAAATTCCGGCGAGGGCGCGAGCTTCACGATCCATTCGCGGCGGAAGCGGTTGAGAAGGTGCGCCGTCTCGATCTTGTGGGCGACGGATTTGACGAACTGCAACGCCAGATACTGGCTCTCCTTGGGCTGCGGCGAATGCAGCGCCGAGATGTCCAGCACCGCCGCCAGCGCGCCGCTGGGGTCGAACACCGGCGCGGCCGTGCAGGTCAGCGGGATGTGGGTGGCGTCGAAATGGTCGGACTGGTGCACCACCAGCGCCTCGCCGGTGGCGATGCAGGTGCCCACCGCGCAGGTGCCGGCATGCGGCTCGTTCCAGTCGGCGCCGAGATAGAGGCCGGCGCGCATGAGGTTGCTGTCGAAGGTGGGATCGCCGATGAAATCCACCGTGATGCCCTTGGCATCGGTGAGCAGCAGCACGTAGCCGAGGCCCGCCACCTCGCGATAAAGCGTCTCCACCCCGAAGCGCGCCGTGTGCAGGAACTCGTCCATGGCCTCCTGATGCTCGCGCAGGCGGGCATGGGTAACGATGCACGGGTCGCGCAGCACCACCGGGTCGAGGTTGTGCTCGTTGACGCAGCGCCGCCACGACGCCTCGATGATGGCATCGCGGCGCGAGCCGTGCCCGCTCGCCGCGCGCACCAGCTCATCGATGTGCGCGGCCTGCTCCCGCTTCATGACGATCCTCCCAGACCGTTCCTTTTGCCGGAAGTCTCGCCCTGATCGGCGGCGGCGGCAAGGGGCGCGGCAAATGTGCTGGCGCGGGCTCCCTCAAGTCGTGCCGCAGCGCAGGCAATCCAATGCCAAGTCAAGGCTGCAACACCTGTGGCATTCGCCGCCACACCTGTGGCGCGCGCGCAGCAGTGGCGTACCGATGTTGCAATGCAATACGTAAGCGGAGCCAAGCTTTTTCAGAAAATCGGACAGTTGGCCCGCCCCTTGCTCAAGTCCCTCCAAGGCAAAAACAACGAGCCAAAGCAAATTCAACGGAGAGGATGCCCGATCGCTACCGCACCGGACATTCCGGTGGGAGCGGGGACCAACCGCCCTCCCCGTCCCTTAAGGAGGAGAAGAGCATGCCTGAGCCGACGCCAAGCGCTTTGTCCAACAATCCCATCCCGCTGCCGAAGGACCAGCTCCTCGAAGCCTATCGCACCATGCGCACCATCCGCGATTTCGAGGAGCGGCTGCATGTGGAGTTCGCCAAGGGCGATATCCCCGGTTTCGTGCACCTGTATGCCGGCGAGGAAGCCTGCGCCACCGGCGTCATGATGCACCTCACCGACATCGACCGCATCGCCTCCACCCATCGCGGCCACGGCCACTGCATCGCCAAGGGCGTGGACGTGGGCGAGATGATGGCCGAGATCTACGGCAAGGAGACCGGATCCTGCCGCGGCAAGGGCGGCTCCATGCACATCGCCGACCTCTCCAAGGGCATGATGGGCGCCAACGGCATCCTCGGCGCCGGCGCGCCTTTGATCTGCGGCGCCGGGCTTGCGGCCAAGTTCCGCGGCGACGGCGGCGTCGGCATCACCTTCTTCGGCGACGGCGCGGCCAACCAGGGCACGGTGCTGGAAAGCATGAACCTTGCCGCCATCTGGAACCTGCCGGTGATCTTCGTCATCGAGAACAACGGCTATGCGGAGGCCACTTCCGTCACCTACGCCACGGCTGTGGACAGCTACGTGGACCGCGCCACCGGCTTCGGCCTGCCGGCGGTGAGCGTGGACGGCACCGATTTCTTCGCAGTTCACAAGGCGGCCGGCGACCTCATCGCCAAGGCCCGCGCGGGCGGCGGGCCGGCGGTGCTCGAATGCAAGATGAACCGCTTCTTCGGCCATTTCGAGGGCGACAGCCAGACCTACAAGGCCAAGGGCGAGAACGAGTTCAACCGCGCCAACCGCGACTGCCTGAAGATCTTCGCCGATCGCGTCACCGCCGCCGGGGTGGTGAGCGAGGCCGAGATCGCCCTCCTCGACCGGGAGGTGGCAAGCCTCATCGACGACGCGGTCACCTCCGCCAAGGCGGCGCCCTTGCCGGCGGCGCGCGACCTGCTCAGCGACGTCTACGTCGCCTACTGATCAATCAAGATAATCCGGAAGGAAACACCATGGCTCGCAAGTTGAGCTTCAAGATGGCCATCAATGAAGCCCTCGATCTTGAGATGCGCCGCGACCCCAGCGTCATCCTGCTGGGTGAGGATATCGTCGGCGGCTCCGGGGCTCCGGGGGAAAAGGATGCCTGGGGCGGCGTGCTCGGCGTCACCAAGGGGCTTTATGCCAAGCACGGCAACCGCCTGCTCGACACGCCCCTATCCGAGAGCGCCTATATCGGCGCGGCGGTGGGCGCGGCGGCCTGCGGCATGCGCCCGGTGGCGGAACTCATGTTCCTCGATTTCATGGGCGTGTGCTTCGACCAGATCCTGAACCAGGCGGCCAAGTTCCGCTACATGTTCGGCGGCAAGGCGACGACCCCGGTGGTCATCCGCGCCATGGTGGGGGCGGGTTTCCGCGCCGCCGCCCAGCATTCACAGATGCTCACGCCCATGTTCACCCATGTGCCGGGGCTGAAGGTGGTGTGCCCCTCCAATGCCTATGACGCCAAGGGCCTGCTGATCCAGTCCATCCGCGACAACGACCCCGTGATCTTCTGCGAGCACAAGAACCTCTACGGCCATGAGGTGGATGTGCCCACGGAGGCCTATGCCATCCCGTTCGGCGAGGCCAATGTGGTGCGCGACGGCAAGGACGTGACCATCGTCAGCTACGGCCTCACGGTCCACCGCGCCATGGACGCGGCGTCTGCCCTGTCGCGCCAGCACGGCATCGAGGCGGAGGTGATCGACCTGCGCACCCTTTCGCCCATCGACTGGGATACGGTGATCGAAAGCGTGGAGAACACCGGCCGCCTGGTGGTGGTGGACGAGGCCCATCCGCGCTGCTCCATCGCGACCGACGTCGCCGCCTACGTGGCGCAGCAGGCCTTCGGCGCGCTGAAGGCCGCCCCGCAGATGGTGACGGCGCCGCACACCCCGGTGCCGTTCTCGCCCACGCTGGAAGACCTTTACATCCCCACCGCCGACGCCATCGCCGGCGCGGTGCTGCGGACGGTCCCCCACGCGCTGGCAGCGTGAGGGGGACCCGGGGCGGCTGAAGCGACGCCGCCCCCTCTCCCGCCCGCCGACACACCGTCATGCCCGGCCTTGTGCCGGGCATCCACGCCGGCCCGCTTGCCTAGACCTATCGAGGCAGTTCCCAGCCGCGGAGCATGGATTGCCGGGACAAGCCCGGCCATGACGATACCCGTGAAACAGAGCAATCGAGAGCCGTTGCGACGGACCGTAACCCGCCTCGATCCGTCTCACCAAACCCCTTTTGAGGAACCCCAATGCTGGACACCCGCATCAAGCCCATCGTCATGCCCAAGTGGGGCCTGTCCATGTCGGAGGGCAAGGTCACGGGCTGGCTCAAGCCGCCCGGCACCAAGATCTCCGTGGGCGATGAAATCCTCGAGGTGGAGACCGACAAGATCGCCGGCGTGGTGGAGGCGGGCGATGCCGGTATCCTGCGCCGCGCCATCGGCGCCCGCGACACCGTCTATCCGGTCAAGGCCCTGATCGGCGTGATCGCCGATGAAGAGGTGAGCGACGACGAGATCGACGCCTTCGTCGCCACCTATGCCGCCCCCGCCGAGGAGGACGAGACGGCGGAGGAGAGCGCGCCGAAATACGAGTTCGCCGACACCCCCTTCGGCCGCCTGCGCTATGCCAGGCGCGGCGATGGCGCCCGCACGGTGGTGCTCATCCACGGCTTCGGCGGCGATCTCGACAACTGGCTGTTCAACATCGACGCTTTGGCCGGCTCCGCCACCGTCTATGCCCTCGACCTGCCGGGCCATGGCCAGTCGGACAAGGCCATCGGCGAGGCGAGCCTCGGCTGGCTGTCCGGCGCCGTGCTCGCCTTCATGGACCAGACCGGGATCGAGAAGGCCCATCTGGTCGGCCATTCCATGGGCGGGGCGGTGGCCATGCGCACCGCGCTGGACCAGCCGGGGCGGGTGGCCTCCCTCGGCCTCATCGGCTCGGCCGGGCTCGGGGCCGAGATCAACAGCGGCTACACGGACGGCTTCGTCGCCGGATCGTCCCGCCGCGACATGAAGCCGGTGCTGGAACAGCTGTTCCACGATCCCGGCACGGTCACCCGCCAGCTGGTGGAAGACATCCTGAAGTACAAGCGCCTCGACGGGGTGGATGACGCCTTGCGCGCGCTCGCCGCCAACCTGTTCCCGGCCAGCCGCCAGAGCGAGATCCTGGCCGAAAAGCTGAAGGCGGCGGATGTGCCGGTGCTCGTCATCTTCGGCGCCAGCGACAAGGTGATCCCGCCCGCCCATGCCGGGGCTCTCGGGGACCGCGCCCGGGCCGAGGTGCTCAGCGAGGCCGGACACATGGTGCAGATGGAAAAGGCCAACAAGGTCAATGAGCTGCTGCTCGAGCACATCGGCCGCTGACCGCTCGTCCACCGCCGCCGCAGCCCGGAAATGGCCGCCCGAGAGGGCGGTCAACGGCGGCGTGTGGCCAATCAAAATCCAGGAGGAACCATGCCCAGTCTGAAGGACAAGAGCATCGTCATCACCGGCGCGGCCGGCGGCATCGGCGCCGCCATCGCGAAAGCCCTTGCGGCGGACGGCGCCCGCATCACTGTGGCCGACCTCTCGGAGCCCGCCGCCCGCGCGGTGGCCGGGGAGATCACGGCCGCCGGCGGCACCGCCATCGCGGTTGCGGTGGATGTGCGCCAGCGGGCGCAGGTGCGCGCCCTGCTCGATGAGGCCGTGGCCGCCCATGGCCGGCTCGACGTGCTGTTCAACAATGCCGGCGTGGCCCAGACCCGGCCCTTTCTCGACATCACGGAAGACGACTGGCGCTTCGTCACCGACGTGAACGCGCTGGGCGTGCTCATCGGCATGCAGGAGGCCATCAAGACGTTCAAAAGACAGGGCGGCGGCGGCAAGATCGTCAACACTGCCTCCATCGCCGCCAAGCAGGGCTACGAGCCGCTGGCCCATTATTGCGCCAGCAAGTTCGCCGTGGTGGCCTTGACCCAGGCGGCGGCGCGCGCCTTCGGCAAGGATCAGATCACCGTCAACGCCTTCTGCCCCGGCGTGGTCGCCACCGACATGTGGAAGATCATCGACAAGGGCTTCCGCGACAGCGGCCTCACCAGCGCCGACAACGAGGCGTTCGACACCTTCGCCGCCGGCGCCGTGCTGGGCCGGCCCTCCACCCCGGCGGACCTCGTGGGGGTGGCGCGTTTCCTCGCCTCCTCCGCCTCCGACTTCATGACCGGCCAGTCCCTGCTGGTGGACGGCGGCATGGTCTTCACCTGAGCGGGAGAGCGGCGATGAGCGAGCAGTCGATATCGAACGAGCTGAAGTCCATGAACCTTCGGTTCGCCACCCTCGGCAAAGCCTTGCCCCAGGCCATGGGCGCGTTTCGCAACCTGATGTCGGAGGCGTCGAAGTCCGCGACCCTTTCGACCAAGGTCAAGGAGCTGATGGCGCTGGCCATCGCCGTGCACAAGGGCTGCGGCGATTGCATTTTGTTTCATGTTTCCAATGCCAAAAGCCATGGCGCCAGCCGCGAGGAGCTGGCCGAGACGCTGGCCGTGGCCATCGAGATGGGCGGCGGCCCTGCCGCCGTCTACGCCGGCAAGGCCTTGGCCGCCTACGACGCGCTAACCAACGATAAATGAAGGAGAAACGCCCATGAAGGCCGCCCGCTTCCACGCCCGGCGCGACGTGCGCGTCGAGGACATCCCGACCCCGACCGACCAGCCGGCCCCCCGCCAAGTCCTTGTGAAAAATAGGTTTTGCGGCATCTGCGGCACGGACCTGCATGAATATGCCGCCGGTCCCATCTTCATCCCCACCCAGCCCCACCCCTACACCGGCGCCAAGGCCCCCCAGATCCTCGGCCATGAGTACGGCGGAACCGTTGTGGCTGTTGGATCTTCGGTCACCAACGTGGCCGTCGGCGATCGCGTCTCGGTGCAGCCCATGGTGTCCCCGAGGGATGATTATTTCGGCCAGCGCGGCCTCTATCAACTGAGCGAGAGCCTCGCCATCATCGGCCTCGCCTGGCCGTGGGGCGGCATGGCGGAATACTCGCTTGTCAATGATTACAACGTGTTCCGGGTGCCAGACAGCGTCAGCGACGCGCAGGCCGCCCTTATCGAGCCCACCGCAGTCACCGTCTATGCGGCCGAGCGGGGCGGCGTGAAGCCCGGCGACAGCGTCCTCGTCACCGGCGCCGGCCCCATCGGACAGTTGCAGGTGCTGGCGGCGCGGGCGGCCGGGGCGACCCGGATTTTCCTAAGCGATACCAACGACAACCGCCTCGCCATGGCCCGGCAGATCCTGCCCGACGTCATCACCCTCAACCCCCGCTCGGACAAGGTGCCGGAGGCCATTCGCGACCAGACCGAAGGCGGCGTCGGCGTGGACGTGGCGCTGGAATGCGTGGGTGCCGAGGCGGCGCTTGGCACCTGCATCGAGGCGGTGCGCCGGCAGGGGGTGGTGGTGCAGGTCGGGCTTCACGTGGGCAAGCCCGCCGTGGACGGATTCACCGTCACCTTCAAGGACATCGATGTGCGCGGCTCGTGGTGCTACACGACTCTCATGTGGCCGCGCGTCGCCGCTCTCATCGGCAGCGGCATCCTGCCGGCGGAAAAGGTTGTGACCCGCCGCATCCGCCTCGACGAGGTGGTGGAAAACGGCTTCGAGGCCCTGCTCAGCCCCGCCGGAACGGAACTGAAAATCCTCATCGATCTTCAGTGACACCAACGGCCCACGAACCGCAGGGATGGGCCATGGGTGCCAGCCCGCGCGGCGCCTGAGCCCAACCCTCTCGGTGACGGTCGCAGACCGGCATCGTCGGCATAGGAGATGCGCTGGCCGGGGTGCCTCATCCCGCTCCGGCAAGCGCTTGGCCCGGCGGGGATGGCTCACCGTCCCCGCCGGGTGGCCGTTCCGACGGCTGCCCGACGGCCCCTGGCTAGCCGCAGCGATCCACCTCGCATAAGCTTTCGTATCCGGAATGGCGGTAACGACAGCGGCGGGAGCCCATGTTCGACGCGGTGATCATCGGCGGGGGGCCAGCGGGCGCGTCATGCGCGCTGTGGCTGAAGATGCTCGGCTTCCGCCCCTGCATCATCGAGCGCAGGCAGGTCCTCGGTGGCCTGCAGAACGATAATCCCTATCCCAACAAGTGGATGGCCCCGGTCCGCGACAAGACCGGATTCGAGGTCGCAGCCGACATCCATCGCCACGTGATGGAGCATGACATCGTCTGCCGCCTCGGCGAATCCGTCACTGCGCTGGAGGTGGTGGATGGCGGCTTCCGCGTCACCACGGCGGGCGGCGAGACGCTGCTCGGGCGCGCCTGCGTGCTGGCGTCGGGAGTGCGGCCGGTGAAGGGCGGCTTCGCGGAATCCCATGAGGTAATCATCGGTCCCGGCCGTACCATGTTCAACGCGGATTTCGAGCGCCAGTCCGTCGCCATCCTCGGCGGCGGCGACAATGCCTTCGAGAATTACATCTTCGTGCGCAAGCGCGGGGCGGAACGCGTCACCCTTTACGCCCGCACCATCCGGGCCCGGCGCGAGTTCCTGGAGAAGGTGCCTCCCGCGGACGTGCGCATCGGCACCTATCCGGTGGCACCCGAAATCCCCGAGGTGGCGGGCCGGCGCTTCGATCGCATCGTGGTGCTCTACGGCTGGGAGCCCTATCTGCCCTATGCCCGGCACCTCGACCTTGCCCGCGACCCGCGCGGCTTCGTGGAGACCAGCGCGGATTGCGAGACCTCCATCCCCGACCTCTATGCCATCGGCGAGATCGCCCAGCGCATGCATCCCTGCTGCGCCACCTCCATGGCGGACGGTGTGGTGGCGGCAAAGGCCATCCAGCGCACGCTGGAGCAGGACGCCGTGGCCCGCTTCGCCGAGCGGGTGCGCCGCGCGGCCGCTTCCGATCCGGTTCGCGGATAGGGGCTGGCTTCAGCGCGCGGCGGCGGGCCGGCCGAGGCTTGGGAGCACCGCCGGATCGTTGCGCAAGGGCGCGCCTGCCGTCACCGGCGCGGCGAGCGTTGCCGCCACCTCCGGCCGCTTCAGGAGGGCCGCAGCGGCCTCGAACACCGCTCCGGGCGCCGCCTCGGGCCGGATGGGCTTTTGCGGGAGATCCGCCACCACCCGCGCCGGGCGGGGGGACAGCACCACGATGCGGTCGGCGAGGCGCACCGCCTCGGTGATGTCGTGGGTGACGAACAAAGCCGCCGCCCCCGCCCCTTCCACCTCAGCCCGCAGCAGCGCCTGAAGATCGCCGCGCAGGCCCACGTCGAGGGCGGAGAAGGGCTCGTCCATCAGCACCAGGTCCGGCCGGAGCGCGAAGGCGCGGGCGATGGCGACGCGCTGCTGCATGCCGCCGGAGAGCTGCGCCGGCCGCTTGCCGAGATCGGCGGAGCCGAGGCCGAGGCGCCGCAGGATAGCCTGCGCGGCCGCCCGGCGCTCCGCCCTCGCCGCGCCAAGCGCCTTGAGGCCGAAGGCGGCGTTGTCGCTCGCGTCGGCCCACGGCATCAGCCGGGGATCCTGGAACACCATGGCGGTGCGCGCGAAGCGGTTGGCCACACGCCCGGCCTGTACTGCCTCGACACCGGCGGCTAGGCGCAACAGGCTGGTCTTGCCGCAGCCGGAGGGACCGAGCAGGACCACCAGTTCGCCGGACTTCACCGTCAGGTCGATGCCGGCCAGCACCGGCACCCCATCGAACGCAAGATGCAGCCGTTCCAGAGCCAGCATGATCAGGCCTCCGCCGGCGCGACGGCTGACCCCTCGCGCGACGCCCGCCAGCCGCGCAAGGGCGCCAGCAGCAGGGCATCGGCGACCAGCAACACGACCACCGCGAGCACGATCCACGCCATGGTGGCGGCGAGGTCGAAATGGGAGCGCGCGGTGGCGAGGCCGCCCCCGACCCCATCGGCCCCGCTCAGCACTTCCGCCATCACCGCCACCTTGAAGGAGAAGGCGAGCGCCGTGGCGAGTGCCGGCAGAAGGAAGTCGGCCAACCCCGGCAGCACAAGGTCGGTGAGGCGCTGGAGCGGCGGCGCGCGATAGAGCAGCGCCATCTCGGTGAGGGCCGGATCGCGGCTGGCGACGCCCTCCAGCGCGGCGAGGAAGAGGATAGGCGCGGCGGTGACGGCCACGGTGAAGCCCGCCGCAGCGCCGCCGGGACCGAACCACAGCAGCGCCAGCACCACCCAGGCGATGGGCGGCGTGCCCAGCAGCGCCGTGAACACGGGGCGGGACATGGCCCCCACCGGCAGCACCAGCCCCCCGACAATGCCCAGCACCAGCCCAACTACGCCGCCTGCAAGGCACCCGCCGAGGGCATGGACCAGGGTGGCAAGCAGCGCCGGGCCGGCAACGCCACTCACCACCAGTTGCACCATGGCCTGCCCCGTGTCCCGCAGGCTCGGCAGCACGAAGGGGCCGAACACCGAGGCACCCCACTGCCACGCGAGGGCGAGGAGGCCGAGGCCCATCCCTGTCCACGCCGCGCGCGCGGCGGCTGCGCGAAAGCCGGGGCGGGCCATCGGCGCCTCAGAAGTTCATGTAGAAGCTGTCGGGCGGCAGCTTGCCGGCCAATGCATCCGGCTCGAAGGCCAAAAGGGTCTCGTAGAAGGCGATGAGGCCGGCCTTCTGTTTCGCCGCCGGTTCCGCCACCACGTTGAAGTGGTCGAGGGCGTTGGCGAACATGTGGGCCTTCACGTCCATCTTCTGCTCGGCGAGCTGGCCTGCTTCACTCTTGTTGGCCATCACCCAGTCGCGGGCTCCGGGCAGGCCCGCACCGAGCGCCGCGATCAGCTCGGGGCTGTGCTCGATCAGGCGCTCGTGCACGGCGATGCCGGCCATGGGCAGGCCGAGGCCCTTGTGCTGCACCTTCCAGTCGTCCTGCAGGCTGATGGCGCGGTTGAGGATGCGGCCCTCCTTCTTCGCCATCAGGATGGCTGCGGTAGCCGGCGGCTCGGAAAGGATGGCGGTGGTGGCGCGCCCGGCGGCCAGCATCTGCGCCGCCTCCATGGGGGTGCGCACATAGGTGATGCTCATGTCCTTGTCCGGATCCATGCCGTAGCCCTTGGCGATGGAACGGAAGACGAGGTCGGGCATGTCGTTCTTGAAGAAGCCGACCAGCTCCTTGCCGGCAAGGTCCTTGAACGACTTGATGCCTTCGTCCCCCGACACCACGAACAGATGGCCCATGGACAGGATCGCGAACAGCTTCAGCGGCAAGCCGCGATTGGCGAGGTTCGCCGGCACATGGGTGGGGGTGGTGAACAGGCTGGTGCGGCCGGAGACGATGGCGGCGCGCAACTCGTCCGTGTCGCGCCACAGGCGGAAGGACGCGCCGGGCGCCACCTGGTCGAGCGCGCCGGACTGCAGCAGGCGCAGCAGCACGATGGTGGAGCCATTGGGCGCACCGAGGATTTCGAGCCCCTGCGCCGGGGCCGCCAGCGCCGGCAGATGCGGCAGGGCGAGGGCCCCGGCGGAGCCTGCGAGCGCGCTGAGCAGCGTGCGCCGATTGAGCAATCCGTTCATGGAAATTCCCCCGGAGAATGCAGGCGCCGAAACGCGAGGCGCGCTTAAGCTATATCCACGTAGATATAATAAATGACCGCCGTCACCAAGCCGCCTTTCGCTCCGGAACACAGGCCCTGGTGACGCAGTCGGGCGGCGCCTCTCGAGGTCGGGTTCCCTGCTGTTGGCCCTGTTGGCGCGGGAGAAAGCGGCCGCATCCGGTGGTGCCAACGACGCAGCTCTTGGCGGGACGCGCCGCGCACGGCAAGATCGCGCCGCGGGTGGGAGCTATAAGCAGACGTTTCGGGGGGACGGGCATGGCGACAGGAACCGGTCAATCAGCGCGTGGGAGTGCCCCCTTGCGCGGCCTGTGGGCGCCCCTTGCGGCGCTGGCGATCTTCGCGGCCTGTGCGGCCCCCGCCGGTGCCCAGACCCTCGACCGGGTGGCGGGCGGAGAAGCCTTTCGCATCGGCTATCGCCAGTTCGCCCCGCCCTATTCCTACGCCGCCGCCAACGGCCAGCCCTCGGGCTATATCGTGGACCTGTGCCGCGAGGTGGCGGACGGGGTGAAGCGGACGCTGAAGCTGCCGGCCATCAAGGTGGATTATGTGAAGGTCACCGCCGAGGACCGCTTCGAGGCGGTGCGCGACGGGCGCATCGACATCCTGTGCGAGCCGTCCTCCATGACCATGTCGCGGCGAGCGCTGGTGGACTTCTCCCTGCCGACCTTCCTTGACGGGGCGGGCGTCGTCACCCGTGGCGCGCCGGTGAAGGGGCTGGAGGACCTCAAGGGCAAGAAGGTGGGCGTGCTGCGCGGCACCACCACCGAGGAGACCCTGCGCTCCACCCTGGGCCAGATGCGCATCGCCGCCGACATCGTCACCGTCACCGACCATCCCGACGGGCTCAAGCAGCTCGCCGATGGCAAGCTCGACGCCTATTTCGGCGATCGCGGCATCCTCAACTACCTGATCGCCAACAGCCCGGCCGGCAACCGCCTCAGCCTCTCCGACCAGTATTTCACCTTCGAGACCTATGCCCTCGCCCTGCCCCGCGGCGATCAAGCGTTCCGTCTGGTGGTGGACGCGACGCTCGCGGACCTCTACCGCACCGAGCGCATCCGCGACATCTATGCCAAGAGCTTCGGCAAGTTCCCGCCGGACCAGTTCCTCAACGCCCTCTTCGTCATCAACGGCGTGCCGAAATAGCGCGCGGACCCTCTGGGACAGTTTCCCCTGAGGCATATTTGTTGCAAGAAAACAGGTCCCTGCCCCGGACAGAGCGTGGAGACCGCCATGGCTTACGTGCATCGCATCGGCGCGAAAACCTTCGTCTTCGCGGACCTGAAGGAGCTGATGGCCAAGGCGACGCCGCCGCGCTCCGGCGACATGCTGGCCGGCATTGCCGCTGCCACCGCCGAGGAGAACGTAGCCGCCAGGATGTGCCTTGCCGACGTGCCCTTGAAGGCGTTCCTGTCTGAAGCGCTCGTGCCCTACGAGACCGACGAGGTCACCCGCCTCATCCTCGACAGCCACGATGGCGACGCCTTCGCGCCGGTGTCTGCCATGACGGTAGGCGACTTCCGCGACTTCCTGCTGTCCCATGAGGCAACGTCACAGGTCCTCGCCGGTCTGGCGCGCGGCCTGACGCCGGAGATGGCGGCCGCCGTCTCCAAGATCATGCGCAACCAGGACCTCATCCTGGTGGCGAAGAAGTGCCGGGTGGTCACGCGCTTCCGCAACACCATCGGCCTGCCCGGCACCATGGCGGTGCGCCTGCAGCCCAACCACCCCACGGACGATGCCGCCGGCGTGTCCGCAGCCATTCTCGACGGCCTGCTCTATGGCTGCGGCGACGCGGTGATCGGCATCAATCCCGCTTCCGACAGCCTGCCCGTCATCGACCGCCTGCTGAAGCTGATGGATGAGGTCATCACCCGCTTCGAGATCCCCACCCAGAGCTGCGTGCTGACCCATGTGACCACCTCCATCGGCCTCATGGAGCGCGGCGCGCCGGTGGATCTGGTGTTCCAGTCCATCGCCGGGACCCAAGGGGCCAACCGCTCCTTCGGCATCGACCTCAAGGTGCTTGCCGAAGGCGCCGACGCTGCCCGCGCGCTGAAGCGCGGCACGGTCGGGCAGAACGCCATGTATTTCGAGACCGGCCAGGGCTCGGCCCTCTCCGCCGGCGAACATCACGGCGTGGACCAGCAGACGCTGGAAGCCCGTGCCTATGGGGTGGCGCGGGCCTTCGAGCCGCTGCTGGTGAACACCGTGGTCGGTTTCATCGGGCCGGAATATCTTTATGACGGCAAGCAGATCATCCGCGCTGGGCTGGAAGATCATTTCTGCGGTAAGTTGCTCGGCGTGCCGCTTGGGGTGGATGTCTGCTACACCAACCACGCCGAAGCCGACCAGGACGACATGGATACGCTGCTCACCCTGCTGGGGGCGGCGGGCGTCACCTACATCATGGGCATTCCCGGCGCCGACGACGTGATGCTGAACTATCAATCCACCTCCTTCCACGACGCGCTCTACATCCGCGAACTGCTGGGGCTGAAGCGCGCGCCGGAGTTCGAGGCGTGGCTGGAGCGCATGGACATCACCGCCCCCGATGGCCGGCTGCTGCCCGCCGATGCCCGCCATCCGCTCCTGGGCTATGTGGCCGGGCGCGCGGCATGATCGCGCGAGATCCCTGGGCGGCCTTCTCCCGCCACACCCCCGCGCGCATCGCCCTCGGCCGCACCGGGGCCAGCCTGCCCACGGAAGAGGTGCTGCGCTTCGCCCTCGCCCACGCCCAGGCCCGCGACGCGGTCCACACGCCGTTCGATGCGGATGGCGTGACTGCCGATGTGGAGAGCCTCGGCTTTGCCACCCTGCGGGTCTCCAGTGCGGCACCGGCGCGGGACATCTATTTGCGCCGCCCGGACCTCGGCCGCCGCCTCTCCGACGACAGCCGCGCCATGCTGGAAGCGGCGGCGGGCGATCCGGTGGATCTGGCGCTGGTGGTGGCGGACGGGCTGTCCTCCGCCGCCATCCACGCCCAGACGAAGCCGTTTCTTGCGGCTTTCAAGCCCTTCATCGCCCAGCAAGGCTGGAGCCTCGCGCCAGTGCTCATCGCCTCCGGCGCGCGGGTGGCGCTCGGGGACGAGGTGGGTGCCCTCCTGAAGGCGCGGGCCTGCGTGCTGCTGGTAGGGGAGCGGCCGGGCCTGTCCTCGCCCGACAGCCTCGGCCTCTACCTCACCTTCGATCCGCAGGTCGGCCGTACCGATGCCGAGCGCAACTGCATCTCAAACGTGCGCCCTGAGGGCCTGAGCTTCGAGGCCGCCGCCTTCAAGCTCGCCTGGCACATCCGCGAAGCCCTGCGGCGGCAGGTCACCGGCGTGGAACTGAAGGATGAAAGCGACCTGCTGCTCGAAAACGGGCGCGCACCGGCGCTGCTGAGCGCCAGCTGACACATGACCCGCGAGCATTACGCTGCGGAAATTGCCAGACTGGCAACAAAGTTGCCTGTGCGTAAGCTTGGGCGCGGAGTGGCTCCGGCGCCCGTTCACGGAGGGCTGGGTCTCATGGCAGATGGCAGCAAGGCCGGCGTGACGTACACCACGGTGGACGTCGCCTATTTCGAGCAGCGGGCGCTGAAACGGCATGCACGGGTCTGGTCGCTTTGGGCGCTGGGCGTCGGAGCGGTGATCTCGGGCCATTTCTCGGGCTGGAACCTGGGCATCGCCTCGGGCGGCTGGGGTGGCATGTTCATCGCCGCCGTCATCATCGCCATCATGTATCTGGGGCTCACCTTCTCCATCGCCGAGATGTCGCCGGCCCTGCCCCATACGGGCGCCGCCTATTCCTTCGCCCGCACCACCATGGGGCCATGGGGCGGCTTCATCACCGGCCTGTGCGAGAATGTGGAATACGTGATCACACCGGCAGTGGTGGTGTCCTTCATCGGCTCCTACATGGGCTCCATCTTCGGTACGCCTCCGGCGTTCCAGCCGGTCTACTGGATCTTCGGCTACATCCTGTTCGTGGGGCTCAACATCGCCGGCGTGGAACTCTCGTTCCGGGTGACGCTGGTGGTTACGCTGGCGGCACTCGCCTGCCTCGTTGCCTTCTGGGTGAGCGCCCTGCCGGTGGCGAACTTCTCGCGATGGGCCCTCAACATCGGCGTCGGGCCGGACGGGACGGCGGTGGAGTTGCCCAACGGCGGCGGCCCGTTCCTGCCCTTCGGCCTTTCGGGGGCGCTTGCCGCCCTGCCCTTCGCCGTCTGGCTGTTCCTCGCCATCGAGCAATTGCCCCTGGCGGCCGAGGAATCGGTGGACCCGAAGACCGACATGCCCAAGGGCATCATGGCAGGCATGGCGACCCTCATCGTCTCCGCCTTCATGATCCTGTGGCTCAACTCATCCGTGGCGAACGGCGCGTTCGGCCTGTCCACCTCGCTGGAGCCCCTGCTGGACGGCTTCAAGGCCATCTACGGCGACGGGCTCGCCCGTCTGCTCGCCTTCGTGGCGGTGATCGGGCTGATCGCCTCGTTCCACACCATCATCTATGCCCAGGGCCGGCAGATCTATTCGCTCTCCCGCGCCGGCTATTTCCCGCGCGGCCTTTCCGTGACCCACGGCGGGCGCAAGACGCCTCACGTGGCCATGATCGCCGGCGCCATCGTCGGCCTGGTGATCATGCTCGGCATCTGGTTCGCGCTGGGGGCGGAGGCGGGCGCGGCGGCCATCGGTGGCACGCTGCTCAACATGGCGGTGTTCGGCGCCATGCTGTCCTACGTGATGCAGGCCCTGTCGTTCATCCTGATGCGCAGGAACATGCCGCACATCGAGCGGCCCTATAAAAGCCCGTTCGGAGTCCCCGGGGCGGTGCTGACAATCGTCATCGCCCTCGTCACCATCTACTTCCAGCTGTCGGACCCCATCTATCGCAACGGGGTGCTCGGCGTGGCCCTGTGGTTCGCCGCGGGCCTCGCCTATTTCGCCGCCATCGGCCGCCACAAGCTGGTGCTGTCGCCGGAGGAGGAATTCGCCATGTCCGGGGGCAAGGCGGAGTACAAGTCCTACTGAATGGATGGCGGCCCGTCTTGCTGGCGGGCCGCCGTTCGCATCACACCTGCTCGGACGACACCACGCGGAAGGTGTGCATCTCGTCGTCTTCGCGAACCGAAATATACTCGCCCACCTCGAAGCTTTCGTCGCCGAAGCGATAGCCGGCCTCGTCGTCGTCGGTGCCATGGATGTCATAGCGGAACGCCCAGCTTCCGCCGGGGCGACGCACCAGATGGCCCACCTCGTCCGCCTCGTCGGGGCGGAACCGGACCACGCGGCAGACCTCGCGGTGCTTCGCCCACAAGGTGGGATCGATGCGCCCCGCCTCGTTCAGCGGCGCCACGAAGCTATAACCGAACGTGCGCGAGCCTTCCGGATGGCCCTTCTCACGGGCAAGCTCCATGCGGATCTGACGGAAGCCGTGCGGCAACTGGGACATGCATTTCTCTCCCCGGACCTTACGGTCTCGTACATCGGCCGGCCCGAATGGGCCATCACGATGCGTTGACGATAGCGCCATTCGCCCGCCGCTCCGGCAGGAAGCCAGCGGCTCCGCCTGCGCGGTGGCGAAGGGGTGCATCGATGGAATCACCCCCTCCCGAGGGTAACCCCTGGAAATGTGATTTTCGCGCATCGCGTTCGCAAGGCATTTGACCTCGCGCAAGGCTTAGCCGGCACAGGATCCTTGATAGTGGCTGTGGGAGTGCTGCGTCCCGAGCGGGACGTGGACGGATCGGGGGGAACGCCCGACGGGAGAGACAACATGAATGATTCCGCAGTTTTTCAAGGCTTGGCCCGCGCCCTCAGCACCGGCTCGCCACCAGTGGCTTGGCCGTTCGCGGTCTGGAAGAACCTGTTCTTCGACTGTCCGCTGGCTGCGTCCGCCCATGTGCAGCAGTTCGTCGGACGACAGATGCAGGAGCAGGTCCAGCTCCTGAACGACCTCGCCAAGGAACACAACCCCACGGCAGCGTTCTCGCGCGAAGCGGCCTTCCTGCAGCAGTCCGCCCTCGCCTGGAACAGCGAGCTGCTGGAGGTCGCAGAACTCGTCCAGACACGGCTCCTGAGCGCCACCCAGCCCGAAAAGCCGCAGGACCAGCCGCCCTTCGCCCGCGCAGCCTGAGCCAACAGCGACCGCCGCATCACTACGATGCGGCGGCGTCCGGCACGGAGCGGGAGCGCAAGCGCCAAGGCAAGGCTGATTTTGAATTGGTGCGGACGGCGGGACTCGAACCCGCACGCCTTGCGGCGCAAGATTTTAAGAGAGCCGATATCGCCTATCCTTTGTTTATCCGGGGGTATCCGATTTCCAGATAACCATCTGTCAACACTATATTTTTCGGCTATCGATACATCCATACCTAACCGGACACACGCTACGGCTGGCTTTCCCCGTGCTCCTAAATTGCACCTGAAATCCGGCCTCAACGGAGGTTAAGAATGCCGAAAATCAAGCTCACCAAGACGGCGGTTGACGCCGCAAACCCGCAGGAACGCGACTACGAACTCCGTGATACGACGATACCCGGCTTTCTTGTAAAGATCACGCCGACCGGCCGGAAAACTTTCATGATCGCCTATGTCGCCAACAACGGTCAGCGCCGCAAACCGGCGATCGGCCGCTATGGCGAGATCACCGTCGAGCAGGCGCGCAGGATCGCCCAGGACTGGCTCGCCGAAGTCCGGCGCGGGGCTGACCCCAGCGCCGAGCGAACGGCAAGCCGCCAGGCCCCGACGGTCAAGGAACTCTTCGACCGCTTCATCACCGACTATTCCGAAAGCCGGAACAAGCCTTCGACGGTCAAATCGAACCGGGGCTTTGGCAAGCGCCATATCCTTCCCGCGCTCGGACACATGAAGGTGCCGGACGTCACCCGCAGCGATATCGCAAACCTGATGAAGAAAATGTCAAAGTCGCCGGTAAACGCCAATCGCGTTCTCTCGGCCGTGCGAAAGATGTTCAATATGGCCGAGGTCTGGGGGATGAGACCGGACGGCACCAATCCCTGCCGGCACATTCCGAAATTCCCGGAACGCGGCAAGACCCGGCTCATCACCGACGCCGAAATGCGGAAGCTCTTCGAGTATCTCGACCGTGCCGAAGCTGAAGGGCTGGAGCACCCTTTCATCATTCTAGCGATCCGGCTCCAGTTTGAGTTCGCCGCACGCATGTCGGAGATCATCGAGCTCGAATGGTCCTGGGTTGATTTCGACAATCGCCGCGTCGTCTGGCCGGACAGTAAGACCGGCGGGATGTCCAAGCCGATGAACGCCGAGGCGCTGCGCCTGTTCGAGACCGCGCCGCTGCTGGAGGATTCGCCCTTTGTTTGCCCTTCGGTCTTCGACCCGAAGAAGGCGATGTCCCCTTACACTTACTATCAGGGCTGGAAGCGCATCCTGAAGCGCGCCGGGCTCCCTCACGTCGGCACGCACGGCATCCGTCATCGTTCCGCGACGGACATCGCCAATTCCGGCGTGCCGGTGAAGGTCGGTATGGCACTCACCGCCCACAAGACGGTGACGATGTTCATGCGCTACGTTCACACCGAGGACGATCCCGTCCGGGCGGCGGCTGAAGCCGTCACGCAGCGCCGGATGAACGTCATTGGTGTCGAGCATCAGCCGCCTGCACCGCCGCCTCCCGTCACGGAACTGCCCTCCATCGCCCCCGTGGTGGAGACCGCTCCTGCGACCCTTGGCCCGGATGGCAAGCCGCTCGGCTTCGACGACGGCAAATACACATCGCGCACGCGGCTCGGAAACTACCGTCCCTTCCGTCACCGCAGCGGCGAGAACCGGGACGTGCCACCCGGGAGCAAGCGGGCCGAAGCGCAGGATGTGTGAGCCAGCCAAAGCCCAACGCCGCTGGCCAACGCCCGACATCCCGCTGGCCGTCTATGCTCTGCCCTTTATGCTCGGCGTTGAGGCGGCACGATGGGCGTACGCCTCCGGCTCCGG
Source organism: Xanthobacter autotrophicus Py2 (assembly GCA_000017645.1). Taxonomy (NCBI): domain Bacteria; kingdom Pseudomonadati; phylum Pseudomonadota; class Alphaproteobacteria; order Hyphomicrobiales; family Xanthobacteraceae; genus Xanthobacter; species Xanthobacter versatilis. The sequence goes on along the minus strand of CP000781.1, from coordinate 4,456,896 downwards.
CCTGATCGGCGCGGGACTGGTCGGGCTGGTGGCGAGCACTGCCGCCTATGGCCTGCTGCTAATCCTGTTCATGGTGGTGCGCCCGCCGATCCCGCGCCCTGCCGTAGCGCTCGTTTTCGCCGGGCCCGCTGTGGTCGCTGGCTATGCGCTGGTTCACGGCGTCACCCGCGAAGCTATACCGTCCGAAGTCTGGCGCGTCGCCTTCTGCTTGATCGGAGGCAGTGTTACTGGCCTATCGGCGCTGGCGCGAATTCTCGCAACTGTGCGATCGATCGATCAAAGTGCATGAAATGCATAGCAAGCAGCTCTAGAACATCATCAGGGCTGCGCCGACGTTCATCACGCCACAGCGAATAATGCTTACCACGATGCATCTCGGTCAGCTCGGCGGTAGTCTGTTCGAGCAGCGTTAATGCTTCGCTATTGGTCAAGCCACCCCTCACGCTGAACACTAAAATCTTGTCCCGCGCATTGCAGCGGTCTGGTTGGCGACCAGCGCCGCGGGTAGCTGGAAGAAGTCGAACAGCGCATAGAGCGGCTCCAGCAGCGGGTGCAGGATTTCCGGCAGATTGGCGTCGATACCCCCTGCCTCGATCACAGTCGCCAAGCTGATCGCATCTTGCCGCGCGACATGCCCTTCGAAGGGAAGCTGGCGGCCGCTCATGCTGGTCAGCTCGCGTCCCGCGAGGCCAGCAAAGTGCGCCTTAAAATTGACGGTCGCCGGCCCCTCGACCAGCGCTGCTGCAAGGCTGCGTGCATGCATCAGCACTTCACCAGTCCGCCAGATGGGTAGGGTAATGTCGAAAAGTGTGCCCGGCGGTGGCGGCGCTTGGCCGCTCCTGCCTTCAAGTCCGTCTTCTTGATAGCCGCGCAAAAGGAAGGCCAAGCCATCAGGCGAGATGTGCCAGAAATCCGAATGCGCAGCGTCATGACTACCCGGGCCCTGTTCGGTATCGCCACCGAGCCAGCATTCGACGACACCATCAAAGGCATAAGGGACAATCCCGCGACGCGTAGGATACCAAAAGGGCGGCCAGCCCGAATGCCGCACGACGGCTTGCCGGATCGTCTCCGCAAACGCCGCGCCTTGCAGATTGCTAAGATCGCCCCCCAGTTCATAAGCGAACCAGTGGTAGCCGTGCGGGCATCGCGCGGGATCATTGGCGGGTATCCCGTCGCGCAATGCTGGCCAGCGTGCGAGGGACCGTTCGATCCAGGCGTCGAGCCGCGCTGGCTCTGCCGCGGCCGCTGCCTGCGGTACCGCGCTGGTGATCAGGCCGCGCATCTGATCGAACAACTCGTCGCGCCGATTGGCTAGACATCGGCCGAGCAGATCGTCCCAGTCCCGCGCACGCTGGCCAGCACTTCGCTACGCGGACCTAGCTTCGAATATAGATGCTGTTTTGGACGACGATCTGGCCATTGGGTCCCGATCTGCGCGAACGGATCGGCGATCGATGCCCACCCGGCACCACGATGATCGGGAACAGCGCCCCCGCCGGGTCGGGAACGAGGTGGACTACGCAATGGAATGGCGGATCTGCATAGTTCTGGATGATCCCGTTGATGCCGTCCTGATTGTAGCCATCGAGCGTCGCGGGCCTACCAGGCGCCTCAACTGCCGAGCCGCCGGCCTCTTCGAGCCCGAGTAAAATGAACCCGCCGCCATGATTGGCTATCGCCAGCGCGGCCTTGGCGAATATAGCCCTGGCATCATTGTCCTGCGCCAGATCGAGCCAATTCTTGATCTCAAGGGCCAAATCCTCACGCGGCTCGATGAGAAGATCCGCAAGACGTGCACGGCTGAATTGCGGAGCCATGTCAGCTCACCTCGTCTGCAGGAGAAGGATCGAATCAAGTGATGATAAAGCACTTTGACGTGGATTGAACGTAGTACGATCGTGCCGATCCTTGAAGCAGTTTCCCGTACTGTTTCCTCTCCTATATACATTAAACGAGATTTCCGGCGCTCGCTCTATTTACCATTCGGATAAAACTGTGCGGGACGAGCGCTATAGTCTGGGCTGGCCGGCGTCCGGCAAAACATCGCCGCGAACTGATTGCGGCGATTCTTTAGCAGTTTGACGTGAGATTTCTGGCGGCGGACTCCGCCACGATGACACAGGTCCGTTACAGTCGCGAAAACACGAGTCCATATCGCACTGCGCAATGGTTTGTCCCACGGCAGCGTTGACATTCATTCCCCCTGGCATGGCGCGGAAGATCCTCGCGGCTTGCGCCGACTGGATCGATTTCCTGTTCCCAAGCCTGCCTGAATGAATCCAGTTCTTCCGATATGACGCCGCTACGGGAAAAAGCTTTCCTCTGCGGCCGAGCCAGGTCTCGGCCGACCCCATCGAGCGGGGAGACCCCGCAACGCCCCTCCAGAGTGAGAGGGGGACCGGGTTTCCGTGACGGGTTGAGTACCGGGAGAGAGGCTGCCGGCGCCCGTCATGGAGAACGATCCCATGAACGTGCAGGTTCTGGACGCCCGCGGTGATCCGAGCGGCAGCTATAAGGTGGATGTCAATCGCGGCGAGCGTGTCGGCCGCGTATCGTCGGAATGGTTCTCTCGGCCGGATGACGAGCGTTTCCTGTCGCTCGGGGAGCTTGCGCGCGCGGTGCGCGACCGCGCCGAGCGCAGCAGATCCCGTGTCGTGGAAACCGCCCTCATTCATGTCGAGGCGAGCCGCTCCGATCCCGAGCGACTGTCGTTGATTCTGCCGGGTTCGGACACGCCGATTGCGCCGACGCACTGGAGCTTCGGTCAGCTCGCGAGCCAGGTAGGCGCCCCGGCCGCCTACCTTCGCCAGCTCCCGGCCGCACTCGCCGGCATCAATCTGCAATACGGTCTGACATCACATCGTGCCGAGCAGATCAAGACGCTTGAGATCGAGGATGGCCGCGTGGAGCTGCGCGCCGTCACCGGGCCGGACTACGGCCGTATCTATGACCAGGAACTGGTCGAGGCCGTGCAGCGCATCGCTGGCAATGGTACGGGCGATACGCGGTGGAAGGTACCGGGCGTGCTCGATTGGTCGACGGGGACCTACAATCCACACGTCGACATCTCCAAGGACACGACGACGCTCTACGCCAGCGATCGCGATATCTTCCTGTTCCTCGTCGACGACCTCAATCCCATCGAGGCCGGACGCCTGCCGGATGGCTCGCCCGACCTCTTCTTCCGGGGCTTCTATTGCTGGAACTCGGAGGTCGGCGCCAAGACGCTCGGCATCGCCAGCTTCTATCTCCGCGCCGTCTGCCAGAACCGTAATCTGTGGGGCGTGGAGGATTTCGAGGAGATCACCATTCGCCACTCCAAGTATGCCGCCTCCCGCTTCGCCCATCAGGCGGCGCCGGCCCTGGAGCGCTTCGCCAACTCCTCCCCCATGCCCTTCGTGAACGGCATCAAGGCGGCACGCGAGCGCATCGTGGCACGCACCGACGAGGACCGCACCGAGTTCCTGCGCCGAAAGGGATTTTCGAAGGCCGAGACGCAGAAGGTGATCGAGACCGTGCTCGCCGAAGAGGGCCGCAAGCCCGAGAGCATCTTCGACTTCGTCCAGGGCATCACCGCCGTGGCGCGGGACAAGCCGCACCAGGATGCGCGTCTCGATCTGGAGGCACGGGCGAAGAAACTGCTCGACCGAGCCGCCTGAGACCCGCAAAGCCGGAGATGCGGATTGCCGTGTCTCCGGCTCCGTGCCGTTCCAGGTTTCCGGATTGTCGGGTTTGCGGCGCCGCCCTCAGAGGAAGAGGGCGGCGCCGTTCTTCGTGACGGGTTGGAGGCCAGAGAGAGGCTCTCCGGCCGCCCGTTGCGGAGAAGCATCCCATGGCCACGGCAGTTCAGAAGATTATCCTTTCGTCCTCGCGAGACATTCCCTTCAACAAGCTGGTGCTCAGCCAGTCCAACGTCCGCCGGGTGAAAGCTGGCGTCTCCATCGAGGAGCTTGCCGAGGACATCGCCCGGCGGGGCCTGCTGCAGGGCCTCAATGTCCGCGCCGTCCTCGATGCGGATGGCGTCGAGACCGGCATGTACGAGATCCCGGCGGGTGGGCGGCGCTACCGGGCTCTGGAGCTTCTGGTGAAGCGCAAGCGCCTCGCCCGGACCGCGCCGGTACCCTGCATCGTGCGCGAGGGCGGTATCGCCGAGGAGGATTCCCTTGCCGAGAATGTCCAGCGGGCTCCGCTTCATCCCCTCGACCAGTTCCGCGCCTTTCTCGCTCTGCGGGAGAAGGGCCAGTCCGAGGAGGAGATCACCGCCGCCTTCTTCGTCTCGGCCGCGGTGGTGAAGCAGCGGCTGAAGCTTGCATCGCTTTCCCCGAAGCTCCTCGACACCTATGCCGAGGATGGCCTCACCCTTGACCAGCTCATGGCCTTCACCGTGTCGGGCGATCATGAGCGGCAGGAGCAGGTGCTGGAGCGTCTCGCCCAGACCTACGATAAGCAGCCCTATGTCATCCGGCGCATGCTGACGGAGGGCGCCGTGCGGGCGTCCGACAAGCGGGCCCGCTTCATCGGCATTGAGGCCTACGAGACGGCCGGCGGCACTGTGCTGCGCGACCTGTTCCAGGGGGACGACGGCGGCTGGCTGCAGGAGGTGGCCCTCGTCGACCGGATGGTGGCCGAGAAGCTCGCCGCCGAGGTCGACGCGATCCGCAGCGAAGGCTGGAAGTGGATCGAGGTCGCGCCCGACTTCGCCTATGGCCACACCTACGGCCTGCGCCACCTGCGGGGTGAGCCGACGCCCCTGACCGAGGAGGAGGAGGCAGCTCGGGCGACGGCCCAGGCCGCATATGATCGCCTCTCCGAAGAACATGCCGATGCCGACGAGCTTCCCGAACAGGTCGACGTGCGGCTCGGGGAACTCGAGGAGATGCTGGAGGCCTTTGAGACGCGGCCCCTGGTGTTCGATCCGGCGGAGGTCGCCCGGGCCGGCGGCTTCGTCAGCATCGCGCAGGATGGGAAGCTGCGAGTGGAACGGGGCTATGTCCGCCCGGAGGACGAGGTGCTGGTCGAAGACGACCATACCCCTCCCGTCGAAACCGACGGTGCCAACCTCGTGGCCTCGTCCCCTCGGCAGGAGGCGGCAGCAGGCGATGCTCCTGGCGAGCCCGAGGAGGAGGACGGCCTCACCCCCATCTCCGACCGGCTGCTCACGGAACTGACCACCCATCGCACCCTCGGCCTGCGCCATGCGCTGGGCGAGCAGCCCGATGTGGCCTTCCTCGCCGCGGTCCACGCTCTGACGCTGAAGGCCTTCTACGTCTATGGCTCGGACAGCTGCCTTGAGCTCGATCTCAAGAGCGTCTCGTTCAATGCCCAGGCGCCGGGCCTCAACGACAGCATCTCGGCAGAGGCCATCCGCATCCGGCATGAGAGCTGGGCCAAGGCACTCCCCAAGGAGTTCGCAGGCTTGTGGGATACCCTGCGCGCGTGGGACCACGACAGCCGGTCTGCGCTGTTCGCCCATGTGGTGAGCCTCTCGGTCAATGCGGTGCATGAGGCCTGGAACCGCCGTCCCCGCGCCTTCGCTCATGCCGACCGGTTGGCGCAGGCGGTAGGGCTCGACATGGCGGCGGCGGGATGGAGGCCCACTGTCGACACCTTCCTCGGCCGGGTCACCAAGGCCCGCATCCTGCAGGCGGTGACCGAGGCGAAGGGGGAATGTGCAGCCGAGCGGATCGCCCACCTCAAGAAGGGCGACATGGCGCGGGAGGCAGAAGCCCTCCTTACCGACAGCGGCTGGCTCCCGGAGGCGCTGCGGACCCAGCCCTTGGACACCGTCGGCGAGAAAACGGCGGAGAAGGATGGCGAAACGGCCATGGCCGACAGCGAGGACCTCGCCGACACTGAGGAGCCCGAAGCGATCTCCTCCTCGATCGCTGCCGAATAATCCTCCCCGGGCAACCTGGCCCGCCGCCTGTGGCTCCGCGATCCCCCCTATCGCGTGGCCCGGACGGCGGGCCATTTTCTTGGAGCGTCCCCATGACAGATGCTGCGCACGATCTCGCCCGGCGGCTGGGGCGGCAGGCGGAGGCAGTCTGCCGCCATTATCTCTCCGCTGGTCGGCGGCAGGGGCACTATTGGCAGGTGGGCGATGCTCGCAACTCGCCCGGCCGCTCCATGTTCGTGCGGCTGACGGACAGCGTGAAAGGCCCTGCTGGAAAATGGACCGACGCGGCAACGGGGGAGCACGGCGACCTCCTCGACGTGATCCGGGAAAGCCGGGCCTTGTTCGGCTTCGCGGAAGTGGTCGCGGAGGCTCAAGCGTTTCTGCACCTTCCGCGAATCTCACGAGACGCGGAAGCTCCCCATCGCAGAATGCAATGTTCCCCACGGGATCCGGTCACCTCGGCACGACGGCTCTTTGCCGCCGCACAGCCGATTGTGGGCACAATCGTGGAGACGTATCTGCGGAAGCGCGGCATCACGGCTCTGCACGAAACCGGAAGCCTGCGCTTTCACCCGCGCTGCTATTACCGCCCGGATCCACGCGAGCCCATTCAACCCCTGCCGGCCATGATCGCTGCCGTCACCGACCTCAGGGGACGGATCATGGGCATCCACCGGACATGGCTCGCTCCGGACGGATCGGACAAGGCGGCAATCGCCACGCCCCGGAGGGCCATGGGCCACCTGCTGGAGCATGCCGTTCGCTTCGGCCGAGTTGATGACGTGATGGCTGCCGGAGAGGGCATCGAGACCATCCTTTCCCTCCGCGGCGTGTTGCCGAGCCTCCCGACGGCAGCGGCGCTCTCGGCCGCCCACCTTTCCGCCATCGCCTTTCCGCCAGGGCTGCGGCGGCTCTACATCGCTCGCGACAATGATACGGCCGGGGACAGGGCGCGGGACAGCCTCATCGCACGAGCGGCTTTCGCCGGAATTGAGGCGATCGTGCTCTCACCAGCTCTCGGAGACTTCAACGAGGATCTGCGCGTCTTTGGTGTCGATACGGTCCGGGCCAGTATTCGAGGTCAGATCGCACCCGAGGACGTTACCTGCTTCATGATGCTGTGCCGGGAATCCAGGGCGCGGTGAAGCGGACTCGCTCTCGCCCTGCGCGTGAATGTTTCCCCGTCATCGAAGAGGTCCGCAGCCAGGCCTTCCAGAGGGCGATCGGCCAGCAGTCGCGCCGGCCCGGCAATGGCTGCGGCCGACGATTTTCCGGCGGCGGTGTTTCCCCACGACGCAGGCGTCGCGGGTCCCAACACGCGCCGTTCCATCGCGAACCAAAATCGCCGGCCTCCCCCATCCTCCGCTGCGCTCCGGCCCCGCGCTTCCCGCGAGGTGCAGGTCCGTCCCGCCCGCCGGCTTCGTCGCCATGAAGGCCGCAAGGCTGCGGTCCAACCGACGGAGCATCCCATGAGCGCAGAGCACGACGAACCTCGCCACGCCTCCTCTCCCACTGACCACCTGTTGCAGGAGCTGCAGCTCTACGGCTACCGCCCCTTCGAGGACGAACCCGATCCCCGGCCTCTTCCCGAGGCCGGCCGCATCACCGGCGCCATCGCCGATATCTTCGACGCCCTCATCGCGACGCTGCAGGACACTCGCCTCGAGCCTGATCTCACGGACCTCCTGTGGTCCACCGTCCATCTCTTCCACCGTGCCGCCGGCCGCACTGGCGGTGCCCTCGACGACAATGAGCAGGGCCAGCGCCGCAGCCAGCAGGAACAGGACGGCAGCGAGGTGCGCTCGGTGGAACTCGAACGCCTTATCGCCGAAGGCCAAAGCCTCATGGAGCGCCGCGACGCCTTCGAGCGGATGCGCGACGAAGCCGCCGATGCCTTCGAGCGCCACACCGGCTCAGCATGGAGGCCGCGTGCCGGATCCCTGGTGAACCATCGGCACCTCACCGCAGCCCTCATCGACAGCCGCGATTTCCTCGCCGCCCGCAGGCTCGCGGAGACCGAGGTGCTGATGCCTGCGGGTCCCAGGATCGCCTTCTCCGGCGGTGATACGGCCGATCACAGGCTCATCTGGGCCAAGCTCGACCAGGTGCACGCCAAGCACCCCGACATGGTGCTGTTGCATGGCGGTTCGCCGAAAGGCGCCGAGAGGATCGCCGCCTGCTGGGCCGATGCCCGCAAAGTACCGCAGGTCGCCTTCAAGCCGGACTGGACGCGGCACGCCAAGGCCGCTCCCTTCAAGCGCAACGACCAGATGCTCTCGGTGATGCCCATCGGGGTCATCATCTTCCCCGGCACGGGCATCCAGGACAATCTCGCCGACAAGGCCCGCAAGCTCGGCATCCCGGTCTATCGGTTCGGGTCGGGCGGCGCATGAGCGCTGCCGTTCCCCATCTCCGGAATCTGATTTCACGGGGCCTTATCGCTTTTCACGGGAATGAGGTTCTCGGCATCGATTTTCAGCGGACTGGCGAGCAGGACCAGCACTCATCAGGCGTCGAGCTGAACGAAATCTCCTGAGCCAGCGCATACGGGGAGACCGCCACACCTGCCGATCTTCAAGCAACGGTCCACCCCCGCTTTCCTGCGCTGATCCTTAGGTGCCGGCCGAGGGCCTGACGCCATCAACCCGCAAGGGGTCGGCTACGCACAGCGTGCCGCCGCTCCCGCTTCGCGATCGCGGTGATCGCGGCCCACGGCCGGACCCATCGGGCGCCTGTCAGCGGGGGTTGGTCCTCCGCTTCGAGCAGGAGCCGGACCCCATGTCCTCCACTGATGCGCAGGCCTTCGCCCTCAGCCTCGCCAAGACCCTGATGGTCGTCATCGTGATCTTCCGCGCCGGTGACGGCAGCTTGTCGGTCGTGCCGGCCGATGAATTCGACGGTGACGCCGCGCAGATCATCCGTGAGATCGACCCCTTCGCCAGATAGCGGAGGGAGCGCGGAAGTCCGGAGCATCCCCCTTGAAGGGATTCCGGCAGCCATCTTCCCTTGCTATGCTGGTGATCGCGCCGTGGTGGTGGTGGAAGGCGCAACCGTCAGAGCTTTCCTCACGGAGACACCACCATGATTTTCCTCGGCATCCTGCTTGGTCTCGCCGCCATCGCGTTATTCTGCTGGCTGCTGTTTACGCTCGCCGTCTTGGCGCTGCCGTTCTTCGCCGCCGTCAGCGCCGGCACGTGGGCATACCATACCGGCGCGGGATGGCTTGGTGCGATCGTCGTTGGCCTGATCGCCGGGGGCATCACGCTCGGCATCGGTCAGGTTCTGTTCACAATCGTTCGTCCGATGTGGGCGCGGCGCCTCATCGCGCTCGCCTTCGTCGCCCCGGCCGTCATCGCCGGCTATCACGCCACGCATGGCATCGCGAAGCTCGCCATGCCGTCCGAGACGTGGCAGATCGTCTTCTCGATCATCGGCGCTATCGCCGTCGGCATCACGACGCTGTTGCGGGTCGCGGGCATGGCGGCCAGCGCGTCCAGCCGGGACCTTGCGCAGGTCTGAGCACGCTCCATGTCATTTGGCGGGGCTGGAGCTGAATAAGCTTTGCCACCCACGCCGTGCGAGGATGCGGATCGGTGGCGCCGTCCGGATTGTGGCAGAGGCCCAAGCGGCGATCGATCGCGTTTTTTTGAGACGAGACGACGCCACGCGATCGGTCGCGGACTAGTGCATGATGGGAGTGATCTTGCCAGGTCGTACCCGTCGCGGCGGAAGCACACGCAGCCGGCCCGGAACGGGGGACGTGAAGCCGAAGAGGATCGGGCCGGTCTTCTGTGAGGTTGCGGCGGGTCGCCATCATCCCCGTTCGGCATCCGTCCGTCGACCGCTCCAAACGGCCTCTCCAATGGGCGGATCTGGCCGAAGGGCGGCTGCGCCTCGACCGCCTCTGCCGCAACGGCGCATCATGACTTTCTTCCCCTGCCGGACCCCACCCCACGCGACAGGTCGCGTGGGGACCCCGAGGCGCCATCATTCCTCGCGAGGCAAGAAAGTCCCTCTCGCGCCGTCCTCCGCTTCGCTCCGGTCGCAATCCTCACCCCATCGCGCGAGCGCGTCGGGGACCCCGAGGCGATGCGGCGTCGGTCGCCTCCGGCCTTCCGATCGCCATCGAGGCCGCAATGGTGCGGGCTCGAAACGGAAGACGGGAGATTTACCATGGCCACCATCGGCACCTTCAAGAAGACCGGCGCGAACGAGTTCACCGGCGAGATCGTCACCCTCAGCGTCCAGGCCAAGGGCGTGCGCATCGTCCCCGACCTGCGGACCAACGGTGAGAACGCCCCCAGCCATCGGGTCCTGGTGGGCCGTATCGAGATCGGCGCCGCCTGGTCCAAGCGCTCCAGCGAAGGCCGCGACTATCTGGGCCTCAAGCTCGACGATCCGAGCTTCAACGCCCCGATCTACGCCAACCTCTTCGACGACGAGGACGCTGACACCTTCAGCCTCATCTGGTCCCGCCCCAGCGGGCGCCGTGGCGAGTGAGCCGCCCAAGGCCCCGGCCGGCTCCGGCCGGGGCATTCCCCGCGGTTCAGTCCCTGCCGTCCGCACGCACCAGCTCCTCGTGGCTGACGCCCAAGGCCTGGGCCAGCTCGTACAGGGTGATGACGGTGGGGTTTCGGCGGCCACGCTCGAGGCCGCTGATATACTGCTGGCTGAAACCGGAGCGCGCCTCGACATCCTCCTGCGTCAGGCCTTTCTCCTGACGCAGGCGAGCGAAATTCCGGCCGACCAGCTTGCGCATATCCATGCGCAGACGGATCGCAATTTACACACTTTGAGCTTATCAACTATAATATGTAATCAAGCGGCCCTAGCGGGTTAGACGGCGGCAATGCCGATGCCGATCGATCATCGAGCGGCCCGGGGAATGCTCCCGGCTCGCGGGCTCGCTTCACCATCCGCCGTCGTCTAGAAGGGACGAAGGCTGCGCCAGGCATGGAAACGTAGGGTGACATGACCGACGCGTTTGCAGACACCGTTCCGTCCGCTCCCGAGCTCACCGACTACGACCGGGCGCACATCAAGCTCTATGCGCGCCTGCTCGATGCCACGGCGGATGGCGCCGGCTGGGAGGAGATCGCCTCGGTGCTGTTCGGCATCGACGTGGCTCGTGAGCCCGAACGCGCCCGTCATGTCCACGACAGCCACCTGGCGCGCGCCCGATGGGTGGCCTCCAGCGGCTACAAGGACCTCCTCCGCCGTCCTGTCTGACATTGCGGCCCGTTCGCAGGGGTGATGCCGCGGCCGCATCACGCGATGCTTCCTGGCCGACTTCCCCCAATATCCTCAATCCCTGATTGTCCTCACTCGACACGCACGCTTGATGCGGAGACGAGTGATGAAGCCCGATATATCGCGCTGGCGAGAGGATGCCAGCTACGTCTATTTCGACATGCTGCCGGTGGAGGGCCTCGCCTGGGAATGCCTGCGCCGGGATGAGACCTACCAGGAGCACTACCAGTCCCTCGTGAAGGCCGGCTCGGATGCCGACCCGCTCCCCAGGGAGGTGGAGCAACGCTGGGGGCTGCGATTTCGCCGCGCGGCCATCTCTCTCCGCCGTGGAACAGAACGTCCCGTGGTCGCCGGTTGTCGATCCGGCCATCGTGCTTCTCGCCCAACAGCCCGCGTTTCTTCCGGGAGCGCCCAGCGTGTCGTTCGGCGGCATGGTTGCGCCGCGCGATAGCACCGAGGGCCGATACTGGGTCCATGGTCCGGCACCTCATGCCGCGCAGGTGCTGCTGCTGACCGGCACATGCTCCGAGGCGCCACTGGCGGCAGTGATCCCGCTGGACGCAGACACGATTGGGCGGGTGGAGGCACTGACCCGCTTCTGGCGCGCCGTGGAGGGTCGGCCGGCGATCCCCGACACCCGCATCACCGCGCAGCAGCGTGGCCGGCTGCGCACCATGATGCTGGCGGCCGATGGTCGGGCGAACGGCGCCAGCTATCGCGATATCGCCATCGTCCTTTACAGCCACAAGCGCGTCGCGTCCGAGCCCTGGAAAACCTCGGCGCTGCGCGACAAGGTCATCGGCCTCGTCAAAGGCGGCCTCGCCATGATCGGCGGTGGTTATCTGAAGCTGCTGCGTCATCGCAGAAGACCATAGTCGCATCGCCGGCATCTTGAGGGTGGGGATTTTCGCGCCCCTCAACTTCCCCATCCCCCTCGACAGCAGCCCTTCGCCACCGTGATCGCCATCCGCCGCTGATGACCAGCGGCCCGAGATCATCCACGGAGGCTCGATCCATGCGACCTGATGCTGCCACGCTCCCACCGCGCTACCTGCGCACCAAGGAAGCCGCCGTCTTCCTCAGCCTGTCCGCCCGCACCCTCGAGAAGCACCGCACCTACGGGACCGGCCCCGCCTATCGCAAGCTCGGCGGGCGCGTCGTCTATGCCATCGAGGATCTGCAGGCCTGGGTCGCCCGCGGCGCCGTCACCTCCACCTCCGATCCGCGCGGCAGTGTCCTGCCGGCCAAGCGCCAGGGCTTGCCCGGCGTTGTCGAGCCCCACCGCTTCGCACGCTGAACGGAACCCTTCTCCATGGCGGCGCGGCATCGCTCCCAGCCGGAGCGCGAACAGCTCGATCTGTTTCGCGCGCTTCCCGGCGCGTTCGCGCCACGAGATGCGCAGGATCTCATGGCCTATCCCTTCTTCTCCCTCTCCAAGACCCATCGTATCGCGCCCATCGATTTTGCCGCCGGCGATGTCTCCATCCGGGTCGAGGCCGTGCCTGACCACGGCATGGCGACCATCTGGGACGCCGACATCCTGATCTGGGCGGCGAGCCAGATCGTGGAGGCCCGCGACGCCGGCCTGCGCACGTCGCGCTTCATGGTCGCCACCCCCTATGAAATCCTCAGGTTCGTGGGCCGCGGCACCTCGCTCCGGGACTACCAGCGCCTGAAGGCGGCGCTCGACCGGCTGCAGTCCACCACCGTGTCCACCTCGATCCGCCAGCCGGCCGAGGGACGGCGCCATCGCTTCTCCTGGATCAACGAATGGAAGGAGCGCACCGACCGGGATGGCAGGCCCGCCGGAATCGAGCTCATCGTCCCCGACTGGTTCTATTGCGCCATCGTGGAGGACGCCCTCGTCCTCACCATCGACCGGGCCTATTTCGAGCTGACCGGCGGGCTCGATCGCTGGCTCTACCGGCTGGTGCGCAAGCACGGCGGCCGCCAGCACAGCGGCTGGCGCTTCGACTTCCGCCACCTCCACCTGAAATCGGGCAGCCTCTCGCCCTTCAAGCGCTTCGCCTTCGAGTTGCGGGACATCATCCGCCGCCAGCCGCTGCCCGGCTACACCCTGTTCCTGGAATTTGACGCGGGTTCGCGCACGCTGCTCGCCTTCGAGCCCGCCTGTGGACAGCCTGTGAATCCCGTCGTGCCATCGGGAACCAGGTGCCACGTGCCATCAGGAACCGGCCCCTCGTGCTTTCGGGAACCCAAACAGGGGTTAACTCCAAGTCCGAAAAGGCAAAATCGCGCTCCTAACTTAGACTCTAACATAGAGTCTAACTTTAAAAGGCGCGCAGGCGATGTGGATAACTGCGCTCAGCCGGCGCAAAAGCCCGCCAATCCGCGCACCTCTAAAGGTGAATGCCTTCCGTCTTTCCGTAAAGACGGATTTCAGGCGCCAGAACCTCTTCCCGCAGCCGATCTGCCTCCCGCGAACGCATCGGGAGGCCGTCGATGATCGTCGCGCTGCTCAATCAGAAGGGTGGCGTCGGCAAGACGACGCTTGCCCTGCACCTTGCCGGCGCCTGGGCGCGCCAGGGCAAGCGCGTCACCCTGATCGATGCGGACCCCCAGGGCTCGGCCCTGGACTGGTCGCAGCAACGCAGCCGTGAGGGCCTGCCATGCCTGTTCGGCGTCGTCGGCCTCGCCCGTGACACGCTCCATCGGGAAGCCCCCGAGCTGGCGCGGGACGCCGACCATGTGGTCATCGACGGCCCGCCCCGTGTCGCCGCCCTCATGCGCTCGGCGCTCCTCGCTGCCGACCTGGTGCTGATCCCCGTGCAGCCTTCGCCACTCGACGGCTGGGCCTCCGCCGAGATGCTGGTCCTTCTCAGCGAGGCGCGCATCTACCGGCCCGAGCTTGCCGCGCGGTTCGTGCTGAACCGCTGCGGCTCCCGCACGGTGCTCGCCCGCGAGACCGCCGAAACGCTGGCGGATCACGATCCGCCCGTGCTCGCGACCACCATCGGCCAGCGCGTCGTCTTCGCCATGTCGGCGCAGTCCGGGCGGCTCGTCAGCGAGCTCGACGCGGACGGGCCGGCGGCGCGGGAGATTGCGGCGCTCGCCGCGGAAATCCTCACTCTTCCCGCCGACGGGACCAAGCGATGAACGAACGCCCGAACCGGCGGGGCTTCGCCGCCCGGCCCGCCGATCCCGAACAATGGGTGAAAGCCACGGAGCCACGGCCCGCGAGCGATGGAAACGCCGGCGCCTTCACCGCGCGGATCACCATCGATGTCACGCCCGACTTGCGCGGGCGGATCAAGATCGCCGCCTTCGGCCGCAGCCAGACCGTCGCCGACATGCTCCGCGACCTCCTTGCCCGCGAGTTTCCCCCAACCCCAGGAGATGCGTCATGACCGGCACATCCGTGCCCTCAATTGTTATCGCCTTTGTGCCGGCCGCGCCGATCGTCGACACGCTGACCCACGTCGAACTGACCTGGATCGAGAAGCGGATCGAGAACTGGATCCGCTTCGGCCGCCCAGCTCATGCGCAGATCCTCGATCGCAGCCGGCGCATCGTCTCATTCACGCCGGGCAGCATCTTTGCTTTCGTGCGCTGGGCGTCGAATGACTTCGGCACTGTGGTCTCGCGCATCGACATCGTGCGCGCCGTCGCGCCGGGTGAGGCTTACCAGACACTGCCCTTCGTGCGCCCCGGCGGGGAGATCCTGCTGCGCGCTGACGGCTGGCCGAAGGTCGAGAAGGTGCTCCAGCACATGGATGCCGTCGAGGCCATCGGCGTCAACGGCGCGGATGTCGCCCCCGACCACTGGCGGCACGTCCACAACCGCCTGATCGCCGGCCACATGCCCCGCGCCTACACGCCGGAGCGCCATGCCGCGTGGCTCAAGCGGCGGGAGTGCGAACAATGACCCGCTTCGGCTATGTCATGGTGACGTATTTCTCGGTGATGGGGGTGGCGGCTGTCGCGTTCGTTCCGACATCGCTCAAGCTGGTGTGGAACGTCTCCGCCAGCGCGCCCGTCGGGCTCTATGCCATCGAGCCGGCGCGCTGGCTTGAGGTCACGGAGCTCCTCGCCATCACGCCACCGGCAGCGCTCGCCCGCTTCCTGGTGGAGCGCGGTTATGTGGGCCCCGGTGTGCCGCTGATGAAGCGCGTGGCGGCGCTTCCCGGACAGGAGGTCTGCCGCAAGGGCCGCGCCATCATGGTGGACGGCGTGGTCTATGGCGATGCGCTCGATCGCGACCGCATGGGCCGTCCCCTGCCGGTCTGGCGCGGATGCCGTCGCATCGCCCAAGGCGAGCTCTTCCTCATGAATTTCGACGTGCCGGACAGCCTCGACGGGCGGTATTTCGGCCCACTGCCCGCCAGCACCGTAATCGGCCGCGCCGTGCCGATCTACACCGACGAGGCCGGCGACGGGCACTTCGTCTGGCGTGCGCCGACGCGCTGAGCACGACCGAACAACCTCACCACCATCAGCTCCGAGAGGCCGTCATGCTGCAGACGGATCCGTTCCTGCGTGTCCCCATCCTCGTGCTCGTCTCGATGCGAGCGCACGCCCGTCGCCACGCAGTCGTCTTTGTTCTCCTTTCCGGAGTGCCTTTCGGCTGGTCGACTGCTGTCCTCACGGCGGAGGCTCCCGCGACCCAGAAGTTGTCGTCACCGGCCGATCGCTACGCCGATTTCATCACGGAGGCTGCGGAGCGCTTCGACATTCCCGCAGGCTGGATCCGGTCCGTGCTGCGCGCCGAAAGTGACGGCGACGCGCGCTCGACCTCACCCAAAGGCGCCATGGGATTGATGCAGATCATGCCGCAGACTTGGGCCGAGCTGCGCGTCCACTATGGCCTCGGCGACGACCCCTACGACCCGCACGACAACATCATGGCCGGCGCTGCCTACCTGCGGGAGCTGTTCGATCGCTACGGCCATCCCGGCTTCCTCGCGGCCTACAATGCGGGACCGACCCGCTACGAGGCCTTTCGGAAGGGCCGCCCGCTGCCTCGGGAAACGCGCGCCTACGTCGAAGCGCTCGCGCCCGTCATCGCGCCCGACGACGCCGGCGCGGATGCCTCCAGAGTGTCCGCCGCGCCGCAGCCGGAGCAGCCATCGTGGGCTCGCGCTCCGATCTTCATTCTGCCACCAACCCGCACGTCCACGCCCGCTACGGCACCCCGGGAGCGCTTGCCGGCAGAAGCGACTGCAACGTCTGCGGTGCGCGATGTCTCCGCCATCGTCCCGCCATCGGCCGGCTTGTTCGTCACACGACCGGGCACGGGAGGTGCGCGATGATCGCCTCAGCCCCAATTCGTGCCTTCTCGGACTGCGTCGCGTCAGGGCGAAGGCAGGACGAGAAAACGGGTACCACAACCGTTCGATTGCCGCCCGTAATCGGCAGGACGGTTCCCCGCCGAAGAGCGCGCCACCAACAGCTTCGCCGCCCGGTAAAATCTCCCGCGTTACGCAACGCAGGAGGCGGGTGATGGACTTCTTTTGCGGGCTGGACGTGGCCATCGAGGAGACGGCGGTGTGCGTCGTCGATGATCGCGGTGAAGTACATCTGACGGTGAAGGTGGCGACCGAGCCGGAGGCGTTGCTGGCGGTGCTGAAGCCCTTCGTTGGGCGATTGAAGCGTGTCGGCCACGAGGCCGGCTCGCTGTCGCCCTGGCTCCATCCCGAGCTCAAGAAGCTCGGCCTGCCGGCGATCTGCCTGGAGACGCAGCATGTGCGGGCCGCGATGTCGGCCCAGCGCAACAAGACCGACGCAGCGGACGCCCTCGGGATCGCCCACATCATGCGCACAGGCTGGTTCCGCCAGGCGCACGTGAAGACGGAAAGCTGCTACCGGATGCGCCTGCTGCTGACGCATCGACGCAACCTGAAGCGCAAGTTCCTCGATCTCGAGAACGCCATCCGCCACTCGCTGAAGAGCTTCGGGATCAAGCTCGGTGGCACCTCGCGCGGCAAGTTCGACCAGGCGGTGCGGGAGGCGGTGGCCGACGATCCGCTGTCCTGCGAGCTCATGGACGCCATGCTGTCGGCGCGCGCCGCGCTGTGGAAGGAGTATTGCCGGCTGCACGATCTCGTCGTGAAGCTGGTGGCGCAAAGCGAGCTGTGCCGGCGCTTCATGGCGATCCCAGGCGTCGGGCCGGTGACGGCGCTCAGCTTCATGACGGCGATCGACGACCCGTCCCGCTTCCGCCGCTCGCGCGACGTTGCCGCCTATTTCGGGCTGACGTCCAGGCGATGGCAGTCGGGCACATCGATCGACGTGCAGGGGCGTATCTCAAAGGCTGGGGACTCTGATGTGCGCCGCGCGCTCTACGAGGCGGCATCGGGACTGCTGACCCGCTTCAAGGGCAAGGACAAGGTGAAGGCCTGGGGCCAGGAGATCGCCAAGCGCTCCTGCCATCGCAAGGCGTGCGTCGCCGTGGCCCGCAAACTGGCCGTCATCATGCACGCCATGTGGAGCGACGGCACCTTCTATCTCGGCGATCCGGCAGCGAGCACTGCCGACGCCGCGCAGCGGGCGCACACCAAGGATCGCAAGCTCCTGGGAGCCCACCGATGAGCAACTTGCTGACACGAGACATGCAGCGCGCCCGCAACTGACGGACGCCATTCTGAACATGGAGATCCGCCCTCGGCGGATGAGGACCGATGCAGACCAGGACCGACGGAACGCACGTTATCTTGCCTGCGGCTGTGCCGATCGGAAGACGGCCGGACCGCGCTCGATTGCCTGTGACGATGCTCCGTCAATCCGATGGAAAAGTGCGCCGCGACGGTTCGAGCGCTGCCGACGTGCAGCCGGAACACCCCGTCGCAGAGCGCGGAGGAGTGCAAGGCGCATCGGAACTCGAAGCCCGCGAGCGGAGGCGTGCCGTGGCGAACAGCATAGTATATTCTCGCATCGGGAAGGATGAACGACGATGTCCGCAAGAGCAGTGGAAATACGACCGATTAGGAGGGCGAGATAAAAGGGCGCAAGGTGCGCTTCGGTCTGGCGGTTGTTTTTGTTTGGGAATTTCCGGCGCTTCGCACCTTGCGCCTCCGACTGGCAACTTGTCGCCGTGGCTCAAGTCTCTGGTTTTTCTGGTCTCCTCGCACCTTGCGGAGCCGAGCCATGGCCGATGAGCACGAGTTTCGCGTCCGGCCCGGCCGCATCCGCTCGTCCCGTGCCCAGAGGTCCCGTCCCTTCATCGCCCAGGCCCTCGCCGCGGCCCAGAAGGCTGGCGGGCACGTCTCCCGATCCGGCCGCATCTCGCCCGGCGCGCGCTCGCATTTCGGCCGTGGCCGGACGGCAAGCATCGTCGCCAACCGACTGCTCACTGGGCTCTCGCGCATCGTGGTGATCAAGACCCGCGTGGTCCGGCACACGGCGCGGGCTACGCCCCTCTCGGCTCACCTCAGCTATCTGCACCGGGAGGGTGTGACCCGGGATGGAGAGAAGGCCCGCCTGTTCGGGCCGGGCGCCGAGGAGGGGGATGGCCGCGCCTTCGCGGAGCGATGCGCCGACGATCGGCACCACTTCCGCTTCATCGTGTCGCCCGAGGACGCGGCGGACATGGCCGACCTTCGATCCTTCGCCCGCGACCTCGTCGGCCAGATGGAGACGGACCTCGGCACCAAACTCGACTGGGTCGGCGTCGATCACTGGAACACCGACAATCCCCACCTGCACATCCTGGTGCGTGGCCAGACCGACGACGGCCAGGACCTCGTCATCTCCCGCGATTACATCAAGGAGGGCATGCGCGCCCGCGCACAGGATCTGGTCACCCAGGAGCTGGGGCCGCACACCGACCTCGACATCCGCCGCGCCATCGAGCGGCAAGTGGAGGCGGAGAGGTGGACGCAGCTCGACCGTCAACTGGTCCGGGACCAGCACGAGACCGGCGTGATCGACGTCGCGCCCCATGCCGATCGCCAGCCGGACGGGTTCCATGCCCTGAAGGTCGGGCGACTGCGCAAGCTCGAAACCCTCGGCTTCGCCGATCAGGTCGGCCCCGGCCAGTGGGTGATCGACGAGAAGGCCGAAGCGACGCTCCGCGCGCTGGGCGAGCGCGGTGACATCATCAAGCGGATACACCGGGCCCTGACCGCGCAGGGCATCGAGCGCGGTACAGCAAGCTATGTGCTTTCCGGTGAGCGCCTCGATGCACCTATCATCGGCCGCCTGGTCGATCGCGGGCTCGACGACGAGTTGAAGGGATCCGCCTATGCCGTGGTCGATGGCGTCGATGGACGCACCCATCACATCCGGCTGCCCGACCTCGATTCGGCAGGCGATTGCGCTCCGGGCTCCATCGTCGAGCTGAGGAGGTTCGAGGATGCCCGGGGCCAACAGCGGGCCGCGCTGGCGGTCCGCTCGGACCTCGACATCGAGCGACAGGTCACGGCAGCCGGCGCCACCTGGCTCGACCGGCAGGCGCTCGCCCGCGAGCCCACCTCCCTCTCCGACAACGGCTTCGGCGGCGATGTGCGGGACGCCAAGGACCGCCGTGCTGCACATCTGGTCGCCGAAGGCCTCGCCCAGCGTCAGGGCCAACACATCGTCTTCGCTCGCGACCTCATCGAGACGTTGCGCCGGCAGGAGATAAGCGCACTGGGCGAGCGGCTCGCCGCCGGGAACGGGCAGCCTTTCAAACGTGCCGGGACTGGTGAGTACGTCACCGGCACCTATCGCCAGCGCTTCGCCCTGGCCTCAGGCCGCTTCGCCATGATCGACGACGGCCTCGGCTTCCAGCTCGTGCCCTGGACGCCCTCGCTCGAGAAGCAGCTCGGCAAGCACGTCTCCGGTGTCACCCGGTCCGATGGTGGCATCGACTGGTCCTTCGGCCGCAAGCGCGGCCTCGGCCTCTGACCTCAAGCGCAAAAGGACCGCCGCATGTCCGCGACCAAGATCCTCTGGGGCCAGATCCTCGCAGTCTTCGCCATCGTGCTCGCCACCACCTGGGGGGCGACGGAATATGTCGCCTGGCGGCTGGGCTTCCAGGACCAACTCGGCTCACCCTGGTTCGTGCTGGGGTACTGGCCCGTCTATCACCCGCCGGCCTTCTTCTGGTGGTGGTATTTCTACGATGCCTATGCGCCGGAGATTTTCACAGAAGGCGCCTTCATCGCGGCCTCGGGCGGGTTCCTGTCCATTGCGATCGCCATCGGCCTGTCGGTCTGGCGGGCCCGGGAGGCGAAGCGGGTCGAGACCTACGGTTCCGCCCGCTGGGCCGAGCCGGACGAGATCCGTTCAGCCGGTCTTCTCGGATCCGACGGGGTAGTGCTCGGCCGCCATGGAGGGGACTATCTGCGCCATGACGGGCCCGAGCACGTCCTGTGCTTCGCGCCCACCCGGTCGGGCAAGGGCGTGGGCCTCGTCGTCCCATCGCTCCTCACCTGGCCAGGCTCTGCCATCGTCCACGACATCAAGGGCGAAAACTGGCAGCTCACCGCCGGCTTCCGGGCACGGCACGGGCGCGTGTTGCTGTTCGACCCCACCAATGTGAAATCGGCCGCTTACAATCCGCTGCTGGAGGTCCGCCGCGGGGAGTGGGAGGTCCGCGACGTCCAGAACATCGCCGATATCCTGGTCGACCCTGAGGGCTCACTGGAAAAGCGCAACCACTGGGAAAAGACCAGCCACGCTCTGCTCGTCGGCGCCATTCTCCATGTGCTCTATGCCGAGCGCGACAAGACCCTCGCCGGCGTCGCCGTCTTCCTCTCCGACCCCAGGCGCCCCATCGAGGCGACACTCGCCGCCATGATGACGACGCCGCACCTCGGCGAGACGGGTCCTCATCCGGTGATCGCCAGCGCGGCACGGGAGCTTCTCAATAAGTCGGAGAACGAGCGCTCCGGCGTTCTTTCCACCGCCATGTCCTTCCTCGGGCTCTATCGCGATCCGGTGGTCGCCAAGGTGACCCGGCGCTGCGATTGGCGCATCGCCGACCTTGTAGCGCACCGGCAGCCGACCACCCTCTATCTCGTCGTGCCGCCGTCCGACATCAACCGCACCAAGCCTCTGATCCGCCTGATCCTGAACCAGGTCGGGCGTCGCCTCACCGAGGACCTGCAGGCGAAGGCCGGCCGCCATCGGCTCCTCCTGATGCTGGACGAGTTTCCGGCGCTGGGGCGGCTCGACTTCTTCGAGAGCGCCCTCGCATTCATGGCGGGCTACGAGCTCAAGAGCTTCCTGATCGCGCAGAGCCTGAACCAGATCGAGAAGGCCTATGGCCCGAACAATTCGATCCTCGACAACTGCCATGTGCGGGTGAGCTTTGCCACCAATGACGAGCGCACCGCCAAGCGTGTCTCCGACGCCCTCGGCACCGCCACCGAGATGAAGGCCATGAAGAACTATGCCGGCCACCGGCTCTCGCCCTGGCTCGGCCACCTGATGGTGTCGCGCTCGGAGACGGCCCGCCCGCTCCTCACGCCGGGTGAGGTGATGCAGCTTCCACCCGCCGACGAGATCGTCATGGTCGCCGGCACGCCGCCGATCCGGGCGAAGAAGGCGCGGTACTATGAGGATGCGCGCTTCCGGGAGCGAATCCTGCAGCCACCTCTGCTTGCAGAACCCAACGAGCAGCGCGCCGACGACTGGACCGTGTTGCCGTTGCCCGCACCCTCGCAACTGAGCCTGATGGTGCAGGGAAGGGATGATGAGGACACGACCGGGTCGGAGCGCCGACACCAGCCGGAGCTGGCTCGGGTGGCTTCGGTCGAGGAGCTTGCATTACCGCAGAACGAGTTCGAGATCGACCTCGCGGACGAGAGTGAGGACGACGTCGCCCGAAACAGCCGCATGACGCGCGTCATGCAGGGTGTGGCGCGTCAGGTCTCGCTCGACCCCCGCGACGGCATGGAGCTGTGACGGCGATGGCTCCGCGCAAAAAGAAGGCGCAGATCACTGTCTATCTCGAACCGGACACCATGGCCTTGCTCGCTGATTACGCTGCGCGCCGGGACCAGCCTCAGTCGCTGGTCGCCGAGGCTGCCATCGCATCGTTCCTGTCTCCCGACGCCGCCGAACGACGCGAAGCCGCGATCGCCAAGCGCCTGGATCTGCTGGACAGACGGATGACGCGGATGGAGCGCGACGTCGGCATCTCGGTCGAGACTTTGGCCGTGTTCATCCGTTTCTGGCTCACCACGACGCCGGCCCTGCCCGAACCCGCGGCCCAGGCAGCCAGGGCAAAAGCGGGGGAGCGGTATGAAGCGTTTGTCGCGGCACTGGGACGGCGGCTCGCGAAGGGACCGAAGCTCATTCAAGAGGTCACGGAGGACAAGGCCGCTCCCACACCGCGACTATGAGCACAGTGCGCCAGAAGCTGGCCGCATGGTTCTACATATTCCTGCCCCTTTGCTATCCCGCCACTACGCGGAATCCGCCAAAGCCATACGGTATTATGTTACAGGAGCTGACCTGAGCCCCTTTTCTCCTCCGGCTTAGGAGAGAGTCCTAGGTTTCATTTTTGGCCTCAGGCGGCCTGGATTTCCAGTGCGATTGTTGCGGCGAACTCGGCAGGGGATCGATGGCCGAGGGCGGAATGGGGCCTGTTCATATTGTAGTCCTCCTTCCATGCGGCGATGGCGGCACGGGCCTGCGCCAGGCTCGAGAACAGGGTCTCGTTCAGGCATTCGTCCCGGAAGCGGCCGTTGAAGCTCTCGACGAAGCCGTTCTGCATGGGCTTGCCGGGAGCGATGTAGTGCCATTCGACGCCGGTCTGCTGGCACCATTTGAGAATTGCCATCGAAGTCAGCTCCGTGCCGTTGTCGGAAACGATGGTTGCAGGCCTGCCTCGAATGGCGAGCAGCGCGTCGAGCTCGCGCGTCACCCGAAGGCCCGAGAGCGAGGTGTCGGCCACCAGCGCCAGACACTCCCGGCTGAAGTCGTCGACGACGGCCAGCACCCGGAAGCGCCGACCGTCCGTGAAGGCATCCGACACGAAATCGAGGCTCCAGCGGACGTTGACCCGATCCGGCACCAGGATGGGACGCCTCGTGCCGAGCGCTCGCTTGCGTCCCCCACGCCGGCGAACCTGAAGCTTCTCTTCCCGATACAGCCGGCGCAGCTTCTTCTGGTTCATGACGATGCCCTGGCGCCTCAGCATGATGTGGATGCGCCTATAGCCGAAGCGGCGGCGTTCGCCGGCCACGGCCCGCATGGCCTCCCTCAGGGGTGCATCGTCGGGACGCACACTTCGGTAGCGCACGCTGGTGCGATCGACGCCCAGCGCCTGGCACGCCCGACGCTGGCTCACCCCGTGCGCCGCACAGGCATGAGCCACGGCTTTGCGCCTCGCATCGGGCGTCACCATTTTTTGAGCTGACATCCCTCAGGATCGCGTTGTCGAGCATTTGCTCGGCCAGCAGCTTCTTCAGCCGCGTATTCTCCTCCTCAAGCGCCTTCAGCCGCCGGGCATCGGACACGTCCATGCCGCCGTACTTGGCCTTGAACTTGTAAAAGGTCGCCGAGGAGATGCCGTGCTTGCGGCAGACGTCAGCGGTCTTCGCGCCCGCCTCCTGCTCCTTCAGCATCCCGATGATCTGTTTCTGTATTCGGTCCGGTGTCGTCAACCCCGATGATGGCACGTCGCGGGTTCTTTGCTTCTGTCCGTGGTCGAGGATCGCCACATGATGGTGTTCGATGGAATGACCGGTTCAAGCTCTTCGGCGTGCTCGGCCGCGTCAGCGGCTGCGACGACAGATCATGCGAACTCAATCATCCCACGCCCCGCGACGGGCGTTCAGGGAACCACAGCCGGGTCGATCACGCCGCGGTCGCAGTCCATCGAAATTCCGTGCCGCTCCGCCACAT
Source organism: Xanthobacter autotrophicus Py2 (assembly GCA_000017645.1). Lineage (NCBI taxonomy): Bacteria > Pseudomonadati > Pseudomonadota > Alphaproteobacteria > Hyphomicrobiales > Xanthobacteraceae > Xanthobacter > Xanthobacter versatilis. The sequence goes on along the minus strand of CP000781.1, from coordinate 4,432,952 downwards.
GCTGTGAAGAACGACCGCCATCTTGCGAGCCAGAGCGACCTTCGCCCTCTTGCTTCCCTGACGCTGAGCGATGCGCACCGCCCAGGCCTTCATCGGTGACCAGCGTGTGCTCGGTCGCAGGATGACGTTGGCGGCCTCGAACAGTGCAGTTCGTGTCTCCCCATCGCCCACTTTGGTGATCCGTCCGGTCCGATCGATCTCGCCCGATTGATACCGCCGAGGTGTGAGCCCGAGATAAGCCCCGACGGACCGGGAGCGGGCGAAACGCTCGGGCGCATCGATCGTTGCTCTGAATGTCAGGGCGGAAACCGGCCCGATCCCGGGCATGGTCGTCAACAGGCGGCAGACCGGATCATTCCGGACAGCCTGGACGACCAGGCGGTGAAGGCGCTGGTACTCCTGCATCAGTGCGTCCCGGGCTGCCAACAGGGGAGCCATCACTTCAGCCAGGATGGCGTTGTTTCCAACCAGTTCTCGGACACGGGAGGCAAATCCGGCCCGCGACACGATGCCGACCTTCAAGCCGAAGGGACGGAGCAATCCGCGAAGTGTCTGCTCTGACGCGGCGATGGAGCGGATCAGATGCTTGCGTGCCGCCACCAGCGTTCGGGCATGCTGGCTGCCGATGCTCTTCACGTGCACGACCTTGTACCAGCCTGCCCTGACCACCTGGGCAATGCCACGCGCGTCGTTCCGATCCGTCTTGACCGGCATCGCCGACAACGCCGCCTTCACCTGCCGCGCCTCCAGACTGATGGCGGGGAAACCAAGCTCCGCCAAGCCCGCAGTCAGCCATTCTGACATCGGCCCAGCCTCAAGCCCAATCTTCGCAATCCGATCCCGCCAGGGCTGGAGGCACTGCGAGATGGCGGACGCCTCCGACGCCACGCTTGCCTCCTTAAGGATTTGACCTTCCCGGTCGATGACGCAGACGGCTACGGAGTTCAGAGAGACATCAAGGCCGACGTACACCATGGGGACCTCCCAGCGCTGGGTTCAGGCCCTGATCGTCCTCTTCGCCGCCGAACGCCGCAAACGGCTCAAGAGATCGGGACCGAATACCCCATCTCCTCTGTGAACCGTGAGGCTCGCATCGTCCGTCTCCGTGATCGACGGACTCTACCCAAATCTGGAGGAGGTTCTGGGGCTCAGGTCAGAGCCAAGCTTGGAAAGCCCTCCTATGGCGCGCGCTTGGTCTCTCGTGTGTAATCTTCGAATGTTGAGAATGATCGGTGCCCTTTCACCGAGTTTGACTTGGCGACTCGAGTCTTCCTGATCCGCTCCTGGAGATACACGCAGACCTCGGCGAACCTCTCCATCGCCGTGTCCCGCCAGGAGGAGCGGAACCTGGACTCGATATTCTTCGAAATCACGGCATGGTTGAATTTCGTCGCCCGCGAGGTGTCGGCCGAGGCGAATTGATTGTATTGCCTGATCAGATATTGGACATATCGGCTTGCTTCCTGATCGGCACCGATTGTCCCGGCCGCGGTCTGGAACCTAGGAGCTTTTCCCGAACCCTTGAAATTCAGGGTTCCGGCCACGATTGCGCCAAGGCTACCGATGACCACATTGCCCGTATTGTTTCTGGTCTCAATACGCGACATCGCGTTAAGCAGAACCTTGGCAAAGAAACCATCCGTTTCCTGCTTGGGGCGGCCGAGATGTTCTTCCTGGATCGTCTTGATCTCCTCCAAAGTGTCGACCGAATAGAGTCCGGGCTCCGCGTCAATGATCTTATGGTGCCGGCGGCATAGCAGGATCAAATTCGCGAAGGCGTGCCGTGCGTCCTCTGTCTGCGTGCTATCAAACCGAGGGCCACCTGAGCTTTGAGCCCGAATATGGCAGACCTCGCCGGTCACTGTTCCCGTCGCTTCGAATATTCGGGATGAGCATCCCGGAAATGTGCACATGTTTCCCGACATTGCGAACAGTCGTCGGATCGTCTTCTCTGATGGTCCCGGCAATATGCTCTCCCATTCATGCTGTGTTCAAGACGCCGACGCGTTGTCCGCGTCGATGGCGCGTCGCGCAAAAATGTCGGGAAACAGCCTCAGCACGATACGGCCGGTGAGACTTGCCGGATCGTCCTGAGGGGCTGCCAACGCCGTTCTAAGTTTGGTCTGGACACTCCTAGTGCTGAGTGCCTCTTGTCGTCCGCAAAGCTCGGCGAACCGCCGGACAACGCGGGCGAAACGATACCGGGGCTCGACACCGAGGAACGTGTTCAGCAACTCGACGATGTTCTTCTGCTGAGATCCCACTGGCCGGCCGTCCAGCAACGAAAGAAGGCAGTTGATCAGATCGTCAGTGTCCTTAAGCTCACGGCTATCTATATCCGGGGACGTCAGTTGGGCGGCGAGTTCGGCAAGAAGCACCCCGCGCTCGGGCCATTGGGTTCCATGCCCGCCGGTCGCCGCGCGCCATCTCACGAGAAAATCCTCGTTCCAGTGTGGCACTGGCGCGACCGCGAATGCCCGGCCGCTAGATAGCCAGTTTAGCTCCGATAGCTTGACGAGCCTGGAAAGCCATCCGTCGCCGCCTTTCCAAAACACTCGAAGGATTACCTCGCCTATCTGTCGCGACAAACTGACGGTCTCGTCATCCATCGAAAACAGATTCTTATTGTGCGAGTAGAAAATATCCTCGAACGAACTTAGAAGGCGCCCCTCAGTCAACGGAGGCTGGAAATTCCACGTCAGCCACAATAGCCGATAGGCTAGTTCATCGTAGAAATCTTCGCGCTGAACGATGATTGGAATCTGGGTGGCCGCGAGTTGCACCTCCACGACAAGTGGTACACCGCCATAAATGGCTCGAACGTCGGGACGACGTTTCCCGTCCTTCATGATTAAATATTCATCGATGACCACGCTGTCGGGCGCGGTGCGGATATCCAGACGCAGCAGTTCTCCGACAACGGTTTTTATCGCGACGTGGAGCGGGCTCTCCTGCGCACCCTGAAACTGCCTGCGACTGACTTCGTCCACTCCCAATGGGGTGCCAGTCCACCACGGACAATCCTCAGGGGCGCCGGGATGATGCTTCCAGTATGGCTGGCCGGTACGCCCTTCCCTCGGCGCATAGACCGCATATCCGCATTGCCCGCACACATATCGGGACTTTCGATCCAAACGTGCCCGGGTCGCCGATCTCCGGATGACCTGATAGTCGTCCGGATGCAGGCTCAAGAGCTGATCACTCGAGATCGTTTGCATCGAGTCCAGATCGACGACATTTCTAAGCGTTCTCTTCGGTTCGATCTTCCCCATCGCACGGGACCATCTCATTCAAGTTCATGATTTATAAGTGCAATAATCATACGTTAGATGCCAGCCAACCTTCACGTCCACGCCTCGCCCAGGCGAATTGGTTGCTATAAACTTGGAGAATGCGCGAGCCAGGCTCCCTGCAATGTTACGCGAAGCGTTCCGGCTATTGGAGACAATGGGCAGCATTTAGCAACCCGGATGACTTACCAGAATCCCTGCGAGCGGACATGTGCGACAGGTCAATTCCGACCCCCGGCTAGAAACTGGCGGGGGGCATTTTGAACCGCTCCACGTGAATGCCGATTAGGCTCCAACAGCAGCATGCTGCGCTCTCGTCGTCTGCGATGTCCTCTGCTCCGAGTCTTCGGTCCTCAGGTACAATAGCAGCATCCCGCCGTTCTTAAGTATCTGCACGCCAGACCGCGACGGCCGCATTGGCTTGTTGAAACCTCCCAATTTCCGGCTCTTTTAATCATCCCCGGCATGGGCGGGGATGAGATGGCGACTTCACCTCACAGTTCGGAAGGCCTGACACGCGGCGAACGCATGTTGCGCACCGCGCTTGGCCCGATGATCACCCGCCTTCTTGAAGACCCGGCCGTCGTCGAGGTCATGCTCAATCCGGACGGGCGCCTGTGGGTCGACCGGCTGTCCGAGGGGCTTCGCGATACAGGCGAGCGATTAGCCGCCGCCGATGGCGAACGCATCGTCCGCCTCGTTGCGCACCATATCGGCGCCGAGGTCCATGCCGGCGCCCCGCGGGTGTCAGCCGAACTGCCGGGAACGGGAGAGCGGTTCGAAGGCCTGCTCCCGCCCGTCGTGGCCTCCCCGACCTTCGCCATCCGCAAACCGGCCGCCGCCGTCTTCACGCTCGACGACTATGTCGCCGCCGGCATCATGTCTGCGCCGCAGGCCGAAGCCCTGCGCCATGGCGTCGCCTCCCGCGCCAACATCCTGGTCGCCGGCGGCACCTCCACCGGCAAGACCACGCTCACCAACGCGCTGCTCGCCGAGGTGACCAAGACCTCCGAACGCGTCGTCCTCATCGAGGACACACGAGAACTCCAATGCGCAGCCCCCAACCTTGTAGCGATGCGCACCAAGGACGGCGTCGCCTCGCTCTCGGACCTCGTCCGCTCATCGCTGCGCCTGCGGCCGGATCGCATCCCCATCGGCGAGGTCCGAGGTGCCGAAGCCCTTGACCTCCTGAAGGCCTGGGGCACAGGCCACCCTGGGGGCATCGGCACCATCCACGCCGGCAGCGCCATCGGGGCCTTGAGGCGTCTCGAGCAACTCATCCAGGAAGCCGTCGTCACCGTACCTCGGGCCCTGATCGCCGAGACCATCGACCTCATCGCCGTGCTGTCGGGCCGCGGCTCCGCGCGCCGCCTTTCCGAGCTCTCTCACGTCGAAGGTCTCGGGCCCGACGGCGACTACCGCGTCATCCCCATCACCGCTCCATCCGAAGAAGGAACCTCCCTGTGACTTTCACGCTCCCTCCATTCTACCGCCGATTGCTGCAGGCCGTGGCCGGTGCCACCGCCTGCGTGTGTGTTGTCTCCGCGGCCCACGCCTCCGGCTCCTCCATGCCGTGGGAAACGCCGCTGCAGTCGATCCTGGATTCGATCCAGGGGCCAGTCGCCAAGATCATCGCGGTGATCGTCATTATCTCCACCGGCCTCGCGCTCGCCTTCGGCGACACCTCTGGCGGATTCCGGCGGCTGATCCAGATCGTATTCGGCCTCTCCATCGCCTTCGCCGCTTCGAGCTTCTTCCTCTCCTTCTTCTCCTTCAGCGGCGGAGCGCTGGTCTGATGCCGGGCGATATTGGCGGGGTGCCGGGCTTCTCCGTCCCGGTCCATCGGGCCTTGAGCGAGCCGATCCTGCTCGGCGGCGCGCCGCGGGCAATCGCCATCTTCAACGGTACCCTCGCCGGTGCTGTCGGGCTGGGGCTGAGGCTCTGGCTTGTGGGGCTCGCGGTCGGGGCCGTGGGCCATCTCGCCGCCGTCTGGGCCGCCAAGCGCGATCCGCTCTTCGTCGATGTGGTGCGCCGCCATCTGCGCATCCCCGGTCATCTGTCGGTCTGAGGGGCGCATCATGATGAACCTCGCGGAATACCGGCGTCACGCCAGCCGGCTCGCCGACTACCTGCCCTGGGCGGCACTGGTCGGCTCTGGCGTCGTCCTCAACAAGGATGGCAGCGTCCAGCGGACGGCACGCTTCCGTGGGCCGGACCTTGATTCCGCGGTGCCGGCCGAACTGGTGGCGGCGGCGGGTCGCCTCAACAGCGCCTTTCGCCGCCTCGGCTCCGGCTGGGCACTCTTTGTGGAGGCCCAGCGACACCCGGCGGGTGCCTATCCGGCGAGTGTCTTTCCCGATCCCGCCTCCGCGCTGGTCGAAGCCGAGCGCAAGGCCGACTTCGCGGAAGCCGGCAGCCATTTCGAATCCAGCTATTTCCTCACCTTCACCTGGCTGCCGCCGGCGGAGGACGCTGCACGGGCGGAGAGCTGGCTCTATGAAGGCCGCGCGCGTGGTGGCGTCGATCCCTATGAGGCGCTCGGCGCCTTCGTCGACCGCACGGACCGAGTCCTGCGGCTCGTCGAGGCCTTCATGCCCGAGTGCCGCTGGCTCGACGATGCCGAGACCCTCACATATCTGCACGGTTGCGTCTCGACCAAGCGCCAGCGGGTCCGCGTTCCCGAGACGCCCATGTATCTCGACGCCCTGCTGGCAGACCAGCCGCTCACCGGCGGGCTCGAGCCGATGCTGGGGTCCGAGCATCTACGCGTCCTCACCATCGTCGGCTTCCCGACGGCGACGACGCCGGGGATCCTCGACGACCTCAACCGGCTCGCCTTTCCCTATCGCTGGTCCACCCGCGCCATTCTCCTCGACAAAACCGACGCCACCCGGCTCCTCACCAGGATCCGCCGGCAGTGGTTCGCCAAGCGCAAGTCCATCGCCGCCATCCTGAAGGAGGTGATGACCAACGAGGCCTCGGTACTGGTGGATTCAGATGCCGCCAACAAGGCGGTGGATGCCGACCTCGCTTTGCAGGAGCTCGGCGCCGACCATGCCGGCATCGCCTATCTTACCGCGACGGTGACCGTCTGGGACGCCGATCCCCGCATCGCTGACGAGAAGCTCCGGCTGGTGGAGAAGGCAATCCAGGGCCGGGACTTCACGGCCATGGTCGAGACGATCAATGCCGTGGATGCCTGGCTCGGCAGCTTGCCGGGGCACGTCTACGCCAATGTCCGCCAACCGCCCATTTCCACCCTCAACCTCGCCCATATGATCCCGCTGTCGGCGGTGTGGGCGGGCGAGGCACAGGACGCGCATTTCGGCGGGCCGCCGTTGTTCTACGGCAAGACCGAGGGGGCGACCCCGTTCCGTTTTTCCCTCCACGTTGGCGATGTGGGCCACACCCTCGTGATCGGGCCGACGGGCGCCGGCAAGTCGGTGCTGCTGGCGCTGATGGCATTGCAGTTCCGGCGCTACGCTGGATCCCAGGTGTTCGCTTTCGACTTCGGCGGCAGCATCCGGGCGGCCGCCCTCGCCATGGGCGGCGACTGGCACGACCTCGGCGGGAGCCTGTCCGATGGGAGCGAGGACAGCGTCGCGCTCCAGCCTCTTTCCCGTGTGGATGATCTCGCCGAACGCTCATGGGCCGCCGACTGGATCACGGCGATCCTCTCCCGCGAGGGCGTTTCCATCGCCCCGGAGGTGAAGGAGCACATCTGGTCGACCCTCACCTCCCTTGCCTCCGCTCCCGTCGAGGAACGGACCCTCACCGGCCTCGCCGTCCTGCTCCAGTCCAACGATCTCAAACAGGCGCTACGCCCCTATTGTATCGGTGGCGCCCATGGCCGGCTGCTCGATGCCGAGGCGGAGCACCTGGGGCAGGCCTTCGTCCAGGCCTTCGAGACCGAAGGGCTGATCGGCACCACCGCGGCACCGGCCGTGCTGTCCTATCTGTTCCACCGCATCGAGGACCGGCTCAACGGGTCTCCGACCCTCATCATCATCGATGAGGGATGGCTCGCCCTTGATGACCAGGGCTTTGCCGGCCAGCTCCGCGAGTGGCTTAAGACGCTGCGGAAGAAGAACGCCAGCGTCGTCTTCGCCACGCAGTCCCTCTCCGACATCGACGGCTCGGCCATCGCCCCGGCCATCATCGAGAGCTGCCAGACGCGGCTGCTGCTCCCCAACGAGCGGGCCGTCGAGCCCCAGATCACCGCCATCTACCGGCGCTTCGGCCTCAACGACCGGCAGATCGAGATCCTCGCACGGGCCACCCCGAAGCGGGACTATTACTGCCAGTCCCGACGCGGCAGCCGCCTGTTCGAGCTCGGGCTGTCGCAGGTGGCGCTCGCCTTGTGCGCCGCCGGGTCCAAGACCGATCAGGCTGCGCTCTCGCTGATCCTCGCCGAGCATGGGCGCGATGGTTTCCTCGCCGCCTGGCTACGGCATCGGGGCCTCGGCTGGGCCGCCGACCTCATCCCCACCCTCGACCTTCTGGAGACACGCTCATGATCCGCCTGATGCTGCGGGCGGCGCTCGTCGCTGCGCCGCTCCTCATGTGCCCTCTCGCGCCGGCCGCGGCACAGGCCGTGGTCTTTGACCCCTCCAACTATGCCCAGAACGTCCTCCAGGCGGCGCGGGCCTTGCAGCAGGTCACCAACCAGATCACCTCGCTTCAGAATGAAGCACAGATGCTGATCAACCAGGCCCGCAACCTCGCAAGCCTGCCGTATTCCTCCCTCAGCGCGCTCCAGCAATCCGCCCAGCAGACCCAGCAGTTGCTCGGGCAGGCGCAGAAGATCGCTTATGACGTCGGCGCCATCGACCGGGCGTTCCAAGGTCAGTACGGCTCGGTTTCCCTGAGCACCTCGGACGCTGCTCTTGTCACCCAGGCTAAGACCCGCTGGGAGACCACGGTCGCCGGTCTTCAGGATGCGCTGCGGGTGCAGGCGGGCGTCGTCGGCAATCTCGACATTGGCCGGACCCAGGCCTCAACACTGGTCGGCCAGAGCCAGGCGGCGACCGGCGCGTTGCAGGCCATCCAGGCAGGGAACCAGCTCCAGGCGCTCCAGGCGCAGCAGCTCTCCGATCTCACCGCGGTGGTGGTCGCCAATGGCCGGGCGCAGGCGCTGTCCGAAGCTGAGCGTGCCACGGCGGTGTCTGAGGGGCAGGAGCACTACCGGCGCTTCTCCACCCGGTCGAGCTACCAGTCCTCCGCCGTCACCATGTTCCGCGGCAATTGAGGGGCGGCCATGGATCAGGGCACTGCACTCAGGACCCTCGTCGTCGCCGGCCTTGTGGGCGCGGTGATCGCAGCCCTCGCCATCGCCTCAGGCAGGCCTCACGAGCCGACTGTCACTATCAGCAGCGTGAAGGCAGGGAACGTCTCCTCGGCCGACCTCAAGAGCTGCGCCACGCTGGAGATGGCCAATCCCATCGATCCGCGCTGCGCCGCGCTCTGGGAGGCGAACCGCCGCCGCTTCTTCGGCAAGCCCGTGGAAGGAGCAACGCCATGAACGACGTGGGCGTCATCGACACCTTCCTCAACACCTTCACCAGCTACATCGATTCCGGCTTCGGCCTGATCAAGGGCGAGGTGACGGGCCTCTCCTCCATCCTGATCGCACTCGACATCACGCTCGCCGGCCTGTTCTGGGCCTGGGGCGCCGACGAGGACGTGATGCGCCGGCTGGTGCGCAAAACCCTCGCCATCGGCTTCTTCGCCTGGATCATCGGCAACTTCAACTCGCTCTCGAAGATCGTGTTCGAGAGCTTCGCCGGGCTCGGCCTCAAGGCCGGCGGCTCCGCCATCAGCACGGCGGAATTCCTGCGGCCGGGGCGACTTGCGGAAGTGGGGCTCACCGCCGCCCAGCCGCTGCTCGACGCCGCAAGCCAGCTCGCCGGGCCGGTGGCGATCTTCGTCAATGCCGTGCAGATCGCCGTGCTGCTGGTCTCCTGGCTGCTGATCCTGATCGCCTTCTTCATCCTGGCGGTGCAGCTCTTCGTCACCCTCATCGAGTTCAAGCTGACGACGCTCGCCGGCTTTGTGCTCATCCCCTTCGCTTTCTTCGGCAAGACCGCGTTCCTCGCCGAGAAGGTGCTCGGCAACATCGTGGCGTCGGGCGTGAAGGTGATGGTGCTCGCTGTCATCATCGGCATCGGCTCGGGGCTCTTCTCCCAGTTCACCACCTCCTACGGCGATGCCCAGCCCACCATCAGCCAGGCGCTAGCCGCGGTGCTGGCCGCGCTCGCGCTCCTCGGGCTCGGCATCTTCGGGCCGGGAATCGCCACGGGACTGATCACGGGCGCGCCGCAGCTCGGCGCCGGAGCCGCCGTGGGTACGGGCCTTGCCGCCGGCGGCATGGCACTCGCCGGAGCCGGCGCCGCGGGCCTTGCCGTGCGTGGAGCCGGTGCCGTGTTCTCGGGAGCCGCCGCTGCGGCGCGTGCGGGCGCGAGCCTCGCCGGGGGTGCTGCATCCGCCTACAGCGCGGGAGCCGCTGGCCAGTCCGGCCTTTCCGGTGTCGGGAGCGGTTTGGGTGGCGTGGCGAGAGCAGCCGGCGCGGCCGCGACATCTCCCTTGCAGCGCTCGGCCGACACATCAGGCGAAGCGGCGGCCAGCAGCTCCGGCCCAGCCCCGTCGAGCAACCCGGCCTCCTCCGGCGATGCCCCCGATTGGGCCCGGCGCATGCGCCGCTCCCAGCAGGTCGCCCACGGCATCCAGACCGCGACCCATGCCGTCCGATCCGGCGACAGCCATGGCGGCGGGTCGTCCATCTCCCTCTCCGAAAGCGATCGCCCATGACCCCCTTCAAGCGCCCGTCGGTCCATTACGGCCGCTCCCCCGAGCCTGAGACGCCGTATCAGCGCGCGGCCCAGGTCTGGGATGACCGCATCGGCTCGGCCCGGGTCCAGGCGAAGAACTGGCGCCTCATGGCCTTCGGCTGCCTCGCCCTGTCGGCCGGCCTCTCCTGCGCCCTGGCGTGGCAGGCCCTGAGCGGCTCGGTGGTTCCGTGGGTGGTTCAGGTGGACAAGCTCGGTCAGGCGCAGGCGGTCGCGCCGGCCGCCTCGGACTATCGCCCCTCCGATCCCCAGATCGCCTTCCACCTCGCCCGCTTCATTGAAGAGGTCCGCAGCATCTCTGCCGATCCCGTGATCGTCCGCCAGAACTGGCTCAGGGCCTACGCCTACACGACCCTGGCCGGAGCAATCGCCCTCAACGACTATGCCCGCGCCAATGATCCTTTCGCCCGGGTCGGCAAGCAGCAGGTGGCGGTGGAGGTCTCCAGCGTGATCCGGGCCTCGCCGGACTCCTTCCGCATCGCCTGGACCGAGCGCCGCTTCCAGGACGGCAGCCTCGCCGACACCTCCCGCTGGAGCGCCATCCTCACCGTCGCGGTGCAGGCGCCGCGGGATGCGGATCGGCTCCGGGCCAATCCGCTGGGGATCTACGTCAACGCCATCAACTGGTCGAAGGAACTCGCACAATGATGCCTGCCATCCGCACATCCGGGAGGCCGGCTTTCCGCGTCCTCTCCTTTCCGTCTTTCCGGAAGTCCGGCTTGCCACTTCTCCTGCTTTGCACATCGGCCCTGGCGGGCTGCGCCACCTTCGAGAAGCCCCCGGAGATCGAATATGACGATGCCCCGCCCGCCGTCTTCAAGGCTGAGCCGCCGGGGCCGGTGCGCATCGTTGAGCTGCCGAAGCCCTTGCCGCTGCCCGGCCAGCTGAAGCCGGTGGGCAAGGACGGCAAGGCCGAGCCCGAGTCCGCGGACCCGACGGCCCGAGTGAACCAGGCCAATGCTGCCGCGCGCGTTCAGCCGGTGCGCAACGGCTTCATCAACTCCATGCAGGTCTATCCCTTCGTGGATGGCGCGCTCTATCAGGTCTACGCTTCGCCCGGTCAGATCACCGACGTCGCCCTGCAACCCGGCGAGCAACTGGTGGGCACGGGGCCGGTCGCTGCCGGCGACACGGTGCGCTGGATCATCGGCGACACCGAGAGCGGGGCGGGCGGGGCAAAGCAAGTCCACATCCTGGTGAAACCGACACGGCCGGACCTCACCACCAACCTCGTCATCAACACCAATTTGCGCACCTACCACATGGAGCTGCGCTCCACCGAGAAGACCTACATGGCCTCGGTCTCCTGGCAATATCCCCAAGACCAGCTCATCGCCCTCAGGCGCCAGAACGCGGAAGCGCAGGCGGTGCAGCCCGTCGCCACGGGCATCGACCTGGCAAAGGTGAACTTCCGCTACGAGGTGAGCGGCGACCGGGCACCGTGGCGGCCGCTGCGCGCCTTCGATGATGGGCAGCAGGTCTTCATCGAGTTTCCCCGCGGGATCGCCCATGGCGAGATGCCGCCGCTGTTCGTGGTCGGGCCGCAAGGCGACACCTCCGAACTCGTGAACTATCGCGTGCGCGGCACCTATATGATCGTGGACCGGCTCTTCGCAGCCGCCGAGCTGCGCTTCGGCGCCGACAAGGACCAGAAGCGCGTGCGCATCTCCCGCACCGACGGGAGGCCGGTCCTATGAGCGGCATCGAACCCGGGAAGGAGACAGGGCCGGAGCTGAGCGGTGATGACGGCGCTCGGCCACTGACGGGGGAGACTGTGTCGGCCATGCGGCTGCGGCCGGAACCGCCGCGGGTGACCCGCCTGTCCCGAAAGGTATTAGCCGGGCTGGGGCTCGTTGCCGGCCTTGGGATCGGCGGGGCGCTGATCTACGCCCTGCAAGCGCGAAAGGACCACGGACACGGCCAGGAACTCTACGCCACCGACGTCAAGGCGACGCCGGACGGGCTCGCCGGCCTACCCAAGGATTACACCGGCATCCCCAAGCTCGGGCCTCCGCTGCCCGGCGACCTCGGCCGGCCGATCCTCAATGCGCAGACGGCAGTGCAGCCGACGGTGCCGACAATGGGAGGCATGCCAAATCCCGCCTTGAGCCCCGAGGAGCAACGCCAGCAGCGGGAAAGCGAAGACGCCCGGACCGGACGGCTGTTCGCTCAGACCAATACCCGGTCGGCAAGCCCGGCGGTGACCCAGCAGGCGGGAGTCACTTCAGCGTCAGCGGCGCCGGCCGCCGATCTCACCAGCCTCGGCCTTGCGCCGCAGGCGGCGACGCCGACGGCCCAGGAGCGCCAGCTTGCCTTCCTGAGCCAGGCCGTGGACCGGCGCACCGTGTCGCCCGACCGCGTGGCGGCTCCTGCCTCCGCCAACATCCTGCAGGCCGGCGCCGTCATCCCCGCGGCGCTGATCACCGGCATCCGCTCGGACCTGCCGGGCCAGATCACCGCCCAGGTGACCGAGAATGTCCACGATAGCCCGACCGGGCGGATCCTCCTGATCCCCCAGGGCACACGCATCATTGGCCAGTATGACAATGGCGTCGGCTTCGGGCAGCGCCGGGTGCTCCTCGTCTGGAACCGCCTGATCTTCCCCAATGGCCGGTCCATCGTGCTGGAGCGCCAGACCGGAGCCGACGCGGAAGGCTACGCTGGCCTTGAGGATGGCATCGACTACCATTGGGGCGAGCTGTTCAAGGCGGCGGTGCTCTCGACCATCCTCAGCGTCGGGGCGAGCGCAGGAACGTCCGGCAGCGATAGCGACCTCGTGAGTGCTTTGCGGGAAGGCGCATCCGACAGCATCAGCCAGACCGGCCGGCAGCTCGTCCAGCGCCAGCTCAACATTGCGCCGACCCTCACGATCCGGCCGGGATTCCCGGTGCGGATCATCGTCACGCGCGACCTCGTTCTTGAATCCTATGGAGGTTGAAATGCCGAAGCTGAAGCTCAGCGAGATCCTCGACGACAGGCCGGTGAAGGTGACCGTGGAACTGCCAGCGAAGCTGCACCGCGATCTTGTCGCCTATGCGCAGGTGCTGGGTGGCGAGACGGGGAATCCGATCACCGATCCCGTCAGGCTGATCGCGCCCATGCTGGAGCGCTTCATCGCGACAGATCGCGTTTTCGCGAAGGCTCGGCAAGCACCCCATCCAGATCCTGCACGGGGGATGACGTCTGGGGTGCTGAAGAGCGAGCCATCGATCGAGCAAGGCTGAGCAATGTCCGAAACGCGGGATTGTCGTTTTTCGGCGACCATGCAGCATAGAACTGGAGCACCTCGCCGCGCAGAGAACGATAGATAACGCCGGGGACCTTGACCAAATTTTCGGATTCTATGACCAACGTTATTCCGCGGCCGGACGCGACGAGATTGAGAAGCTTATATCGCCCAACCCGCTGAGCCTCGACACGGGGCTCGCATTCGACTTCCCGGATTTTGCGAATGACATAGTCTTGGATTCTCATCCCAGCCGCAGTGTCTCGGATAAGAATTTTTTCAGAACTGAGATCTCGCCATGTCAACGCGTCCTCGGTGGAAAGCGGATGGCCTTCGGGCAATGCCACAAGAACCTGTTCCGACCAAAGATAAGTTGTATCGCATTCCGGCCAATCGCCCAATCCGATGACAAAAGCAATATCAAGCTGAAATTTCCGAATGGAGTTGATGTGATCGTGTGCTTCGCCGTCGACGAAATCGATATGAACAGATCCATATTTTGCGTCATATTCTCGAAATAAGTCCGACAAAAAACCCGATGAAAGTGAAGAAAATAGTCCCACTTTGACGTATCCGTCCTCGGCACGACCAATGGCGGCCACCTCCGCCGCCGCGTCGCGAATGTGGTCCAACGCATGGCGGACCCGATGCAGGAAGCGTTGTCCGGCTATGGTCAGGTTGATCCCCCCGGGGTGTCGCAAGAACAGGGAGGCCCCGACCTGATCCTCGATGTCCCGGATCCGCCGACTAACGGAGGACTCCTGCACACCGAGTGCCGCTGCTGCCTTCCGAAAGCTTCCATATTCGGAAGCAGCGATTAAATACCTGAGGTAGCGGATTTCAATTTCCGTACTGTTATTCGACATTGGAAACGTTCTCCATTTCAATAACGGCATACAATTCAGTATGAATTACATGATATCACAAATATTACGCATCAAATGTTTGTATTTTATGTGCAAGTATGCGAAATATTAAAATTATATCGTCGGATTATAACGTACATTAATGCATAACTTTTACATAATACATCATATTTTTGAGATATTTTACCATCAGTAACTTGGACATTAGAGATTAGATCGAGAGAGGGCGCGGCCATTTCATAAAATAGATGATTTAGACCAAACCATGCTAATGAAAGTCTCCTTCTAAGTAAGCTCGTTGTCTGTTCGCGCCCAACGACCTTCTTCCGCTATTCCAAGCGACGGAATTGTCACCATTAAGCTGGATTCACATCGCCCGCCTCAAATTTCATGCCACACTTATGAAATGTTAGATAGAAATTGATAGTATAATTTTTGATAATATAAACGACATAGGAATGACAATTTAGGAACCGTGATTTGTGCCATCTGCTGCGCCAAGTCGAATTTGTTATCACTAAAATTAGCTATATATTTCAACAAATCAGATAAATTTATGTTATTTATGAAGAATTATACATATCAAAAATCCTTTCTTATTATAGGAATATTTCCATCTAATTTACGAATTGTCATCTGAAGGCGAGATGTAACTGTGCGGAAAAACATTCCACTTTGTTGACATTTTTTAAAATTATCGTCTGTCTTAATTTTAAGCGCTTCTCCCGCTGCTTGTCCAATGGAGCTCATTTCAAGCCATGCCTTGTCAACATCGATGCCGACTGATCTAGCAGCAGCATCCGCCGCACGCAGAACCTGCTGCGCCTCGGATAAAGTAACTGTCGGCTTGAAATTAGGTTCAGATTGATCATTATATGCTTCTAAACATCCCCTAATCGCGAAATACATACCATACATAAACTTCAAATGACTAACGGCTTGCCCTCTCAAATCGGAAATAGTAGAATTAGTTGACTGTTCAACCTCTGAAAAGGCAGAGTCTGTAAAAGACACACAAATTATAATCCAAGCAAATATTGCAATTGACGTTTTCTTCATGTCATATTCCCGCACCGAGCTGTTTTTGATAGGTTGCGATTCTACATTCACTATCACGTCATGCCTGCCCATCGCGGTAGCCAAGCAAACGTAGTGCATTGAACACTACCACCAGCGTGGACCCCTCGTGCGCCGCCACGGCCGGGCCGATGCCGAGGCCAAATATCGTCGCCGGAACCAGCAACGCCACCACACCCAAGCTTATGAACACGTTCTGAAGGATGATGAAGCGCGTGCGGCGGCTTAGTCCGACCGCGAACGGCAAATGTCGCAGGTCATCCGCCATGAGTGCGACGTCTGCGGTCTCTAGCGCCACATCGGAACCCGCGGCTCCCATAGCGATGCCGACCGTGGCGTTCGCCATGGCCGGCGCATCATTGACCCCATCGCCGACCATCGCAACCTTGGCTTCCTTCCTCAGCTTTTGAATCGCCGCAACTTTGTCCTCGGGGAGCAGGTCGCCCCAAGCTTCGTCTAGTCCTAAATCTTTGGCGATGGCGTCGGCCACCTTCTGGTGATCGCCCGAGATCATGAGCATCCGAGTGATGCCAAGATCGCGCAGCCGCTTGAGCGCGTCGCCAGCGGCAGCCCGCGGAGTGTCCATAAGGCCGATGGCTCCGAGATCTCGCTCACCAATCCGCACAGCCATCGTAGTGCGCCCGGCGTCCCGCAGCTTCGCGATCGACGCCTTCACAGCTGGATTCAGCTGGGTAATGCCGTCTTGCCCAAACATCTCGGCCTTCCCGAGCCAGACCGGCTGCCCGGCAAATGTAGCGACCACGCCTCGCCCGGTGAGGCTTTTGAGTTCAGTCGCCTCCTCTATTTCTCGTCCTCCCAGCCGGGCTCGCCCGTCGCGAACGATTGCGGCGGCTAGCGGGTGATCGCTGAGCGCCTCTACCGCAACCGCTACTGAGAGGAGCTCATGTTCCGGAACCCCGTCGGCCGGCAAGACGTCGGTGATACGCGGTTTGCCCTCCGTCAGCGTTCCCGTCTTGTCGAATGCGATAGCGCTCAGCGAGCCCAGATTCTCCAGTGGCGCGCCGCCCTTCACCAGCACGCCGCCACGTGCCGCTCGCGCGACGCCTGACAACACCGCGCTCGGTGTAGCGATGGCTAAAGCGCACGGGCTTGCGGCGACCAGTACCGCCATGGCGCGATAGAAGCTTGAGCTGAATGGCTCGTCCACCACCACCCAGGCGAACAGAAGGAGGATCGCGAGCGCCAGTACCACGGGCACGAAGATACGTTCGAACGTCTCAGTGAACCGCTGGGTCGGTGATTTCTGCGTTTCCGCCTCGCTCACCATTTTCACGACCTTTGCCAGCGCCGTGTCGCTCGACAAGCGCGTCGCCTCCACCTCAATGGCGCCGGCACCGTTGATTGTTCCCGCAAAGACCCGCGAGGCAGAGCCAACCGTGTCGGGCCGCGCCCGTGCCTCAGCAACGTCGTCAACCGGGCGCTTGTCCACCGGGATACTCTCGCCGGTGACAGGAGCCTGATCGATGGCGGAGGAGCCCTTCACCAGGAAGCCGTCGGCAGGTAGACGCTCGTTAGGGCGGACCAGCACCACGTCGCCGATCACAAGTTCCTCCACGGGAACCTCCAAGGTGCCATCAGCGCGGCGCACCGTGGCCGTGCGTGGAGCGAGCTTGGCCAGGGCCTCGATCGCCTGCTTGGCGCGGCCCATGGCATAGTGTTCCAATGCGTGGCCTAGGCTGAACAGGAAGAGCAGCAGCGCGCCTTCCGCCCATGCGCCAAGCGAAGCCGCGCCCGCAGCCGCTACCAGCATCAGCGTATCGATCTCGAACCTGCGCAGGCGCAGATTGTCTATCGCTTCGCGGACCGTGTAGAAGCCGCCAAAGAAATATGCTCCAACGAAACACACGATAGGCAGCCAGCCGGGTGCGGCCGGTAATAGCTTCTCGATGGCAAAACCGACGACGAGCAGCGCGCCGCAGGCAAGAGAGAAGATTAGCTCAGTGTTCGGTCCGAGGATCCTGCCATGGGCATGATCGTGCTCCCCTTTTCCGTCCTTATGTTCTGACCTGGCATGCGTAAACATGACTGACCGATGATCATATCTAGCGTGAGAGGGCAGCCTATCCAGCCGTAGCGCGGCCGCATCCCTCGCGGCGATAGCCCCCATTTGAACGAGGGCGTTTCGGATTTCCTGCTCTGTTACCGCCTCGCGGTCGAATTCGACGCGTACGAGACCAGATGCACTGGCTTCGGCCTCCAATACCCCGGAAAGCTTACGCAGTTTCTCGGCAACGGTGCGCGCACGCCGTTCATGGGTGATCCCTTCCACCTGCCAAATCGCGTGACCGAACCGCTCGGTGATCTGCGCGCCAACGCTTTGGGCAAGTTCCCGGATGCGAGGTAAGCCGATTACCGTCGGGTCATAGTGGAGGCAGAGCTGCGCCGACTCGCCGCCAGCGACGTGCACATACTCAATGCCCGCGCGCTCCTGAAGCTCCGAAACGAGCCGACTCACACGGGAGTCTACAGCGTCGGGCACGTTTGGCAGAAGGATTGGAATGTCCAGTCGAAGCTTCTCGATCATCTTTGTAAGCTCCCCAGATTCACCAGCATCGCCCAACCCGACAGCTGACAATAAAGACACCTTATGGATTTAGTTCGGACTTGGATCTATCACCACCCTTCTTGGCTGCAGCAATGATTGCAACGAATTCATCGTGTCTTCCATCATGGTCGCGGACGTATTCGGCAATCTCGAGTGCCGCGGACTGTTCGCACCACTCTATGATACGTGCTTGCTCACGATCTCGGTCGAATTCATAAAGTTGCCGAATTGCCTGCAGCGCACCCGCTCGCGCCATGTCAGCTGAACGGCGGACTACAAAGATCGATTGGTCAGCGGGCAACTCACCAACCACCTCTTGGCGTATATGATAGGTCAATCGAGATATATCACCATATTTTCCTGACGACCTCTCTGTCACATCTGGTGTAAACTGAGAGCAATATACTGTAATATTCTGTATAAAAAACGATCTAGTCAATATTGTTTCCAATATTTCGTTTCCATTAGCGGATCTGACATCGATACATAACATATAAATACATGCGAAAAATGCACATATAGATAATTTTTCTTTAACTATTTCTATCATTGCGTTAGTCCCAAGCTCGCATGCATTGATCATATTGAATTTTGCAATGAGTAAGCTCGTGCGGCCTGAAAGGCCTATTTTTGTCGTAACATGAAGATTTATTCTTTACACAAAACAATTTATGCTCTACGACATTTGAATGTTCGCAGCCTATTGCCGACGTTTGTGAAGTTTGCGCAGGCAGATAAAATGGGGTGAATTGCGTGCCCGAGGCGAAAGCCGCTCCGATGTAAATGCTATTTAACGCGATGCAAATGCACGCT
The DNA here is from genome assembly GCA_000017645.1 of Xanthobacter autotrophicus Py2. NCBI lineage: Bacteria > Pseudomonadati > Pseudomonadota > Alphaproteobacteria > Hyphomicrobiales > Xanthobacteraceae > Xanthobacter > Xanthobacter versatilis. The sequence goes on along the minus strand of CP000781.1, from coordinate 4,414,269 downwards.
GTAAAAATCGCCTTATTCATGATTTTACCTCCAAAAATTGGAATTTAGATGGATGAAGAGGGGCGAATATTCGTCCCTCTTCCTTCTTAATGACTCGGCTTAGCGCACCGCGCGATCGTTAAGCCACGGCGAGGGCGAGGGAATGAAGGTCCCTGGGGTAGGCGCCTGAGGGCGGCTCATCTGCACCTTAGGCGAGCCGCTCGTTGTCCCAGAAAGACGGCCGCCGGGATAACTTTCCTGCTGCACGTCAAGGAATTCATGTCGCTCTTGCTCCTCCACGCCGAGCGTCGACGGATACGGCTCTGCGAAAGCCGTAAGCGGAGGGAGGATGAAACTAAGAGCAACGACATAAATATTCATGATTTAACCTCGAATGTCGAATTAAACTTGATTTATTTCATTTGTTTTCAACATTCGCGTAGCGAGGAGGGGGGATTTCTACGCCTAGGCCGACACCACTACGGGTCTCGTTCGCCCATTGCCCGCACACTCTCCACCCTGGGGGCCCCGACGACGCACCTTCATCGAAGGGGGAGACATGCGGGCAAGCGTGGCACTCGCACCGCACCACAGCGCAGGCCGGATTGCGAGTGTCTTCATCACTCTGATGGTGGTTTTCATCCGTAAATGCGCTCACGTCTAATGACATCGCGCTCGCATTCCAGGAATATTCCGGAATACACAAGACTACGATCAACATGAGACTTAGCAGAATGCTTCGGAGAAAGCCTCTCACACCGCCTCTCCATCTTGATCTAAACGACAGAAGATTGAATTCACCGGCTGGATTCCATAGTGCGTTGCTCGGACGGAACATCGCGCGTCTGGCCGGAACGGATAGATGTGCTGCGACCATGGGGCAACGGGTGAGTAACCCCGAGTTGGACGTCTCGAAAATCGTGCCTCTGCTTCTCACGATATGTCTTCGGTCGCGGATCGAGTGCCAGTGCCGGCGACGCGATGCCGAACACGAGCACGCACAAAGTGCCGCGGGCAACGTAGTTCCACACAGTACTTTTCATGACACACTTCCTTATGGGGTGGTGAACTTGGCCTGACCGGACTTGCCGGCGGGGGTTTTAATGAGCAGCGTGACCGCCGTGCCCTTGACGATGGTTGAGGGCGCCGTGCCGGCCAGGGTCTGACCGCCTGCGGTAAGCTGGATAGTCTTGCGATCGGCGCCGGAGGCCAGCATGGCAGAACCGGTAAAGCCGGCGGTATCGACCGGCTTGCCTGCCTCATCGACTACGTGGAAGGTCAAGGTCTCGCCCGAGACGACAAGTTCGGCATGGACGCCGGCGACGTCTTCCAAGGGGCCGCCATTGGGACCCTTCTGCGCACCATGGGCATGCTGGGCGAGGGCGGGCCCAGCGGCAAGCAGGCTGAAAGCGACGATCAGGCTCTTAAGCACGGGTCTTTCTCCGATTTTGGGACTAGGGGGATGGGGCTTCGGCCAGCGCCTCCGGGGAGGCCGCTGGCCTGGTCTCGCGCCGGAACAGCACGTAGAGTGCTGGCAGCACGAGCAAGGTGAGGATGGTGGAGGAGATGATGCCGCCGATGACCACGGTGGCGAGCGGGCGCTGCACCTCCGCGCCCGGGCCGGTGGCGATGGCCATTGGCACGAAGCCGAGCGAAGCGACCAGCGCCGTCATCAGCACCGGGCGCAGGCGTGTCAGGGCGCCGTCGCGCACCGCCGTCACCACGTCCCGCCCTTCCGCCCGCAGGCGCTGGATGAAGGCGATAATGACGAGGCCGTTCAGCACCGCCACGCCCGAGAGCGCGATGAAGCCGATGCCGGCGCTGATGGAGAGCGGCAGGTCGCGCAAGATTAGCGCCGCGATGCCCCCCGTGAGCGCCAGCGGCACGCCGGAGAACACCAGCAGCGCATCCGCTACCGAGCCGAAGCTCATGAACAGCAGCAGGAAGATGAGCAACAGCGCGATGGGCACCACGATGGCAAGGCGCTGTGTGGCCGAAACCAGCTGTTCGAACTGGCCGCCCCAGCCGATCCAGTAGCCTTCGGGCAGCTTCACCTTATCCGCCACCTGGCGCTGGGCGTCGGTGACGAAGGAGCCGAGGTCGCGGTCGCGCACGTTGGCGCTCACCACGATGCGCCTTTTGCCGTTCTCCCGGCTGATCTGGTTCGGGCCGGGGGAGACCGTGAGGTTGGCGATGGCGGACAGCGGCACGTAGCGGATCTGCCCGCCAGATCCCGGGATCCAGGCGGCCTGGACTGGCTTGGCCTCATCGCTCGCCGCAGGGGGAAGCGGCACCGGCAGCGCGCGCAGGGCCTCGATGTCGGTGCGCAATTCCTCCGGCAGGCGCACCACGATGTCGAAGCGGCGATCGCCCTCGAACAGGGCGCCGGCCTCGCGGCCGCCCACCGCGATCTCTACCAGCTCCTGCACGTCGGCGACGCTTACCCCGTAACGGGCCATGGCCGCTCTATTGAGGGCGACCGTCAGCATGGGCAGGCCGGAGACCTGCTCGGTCTTCACGTCGGCGGCGCCCGGCACCGCCTGGAGCACGCTCTGCACCTGCCCGGCCACCTGCAGCAGCATGTCGAGGTCGTCGCCGAAGATCTTGACGCCCACGTCGCTGCGGATGCCGGAGATCAGCTCGTTGAAGCGCAGCTGGATCGGCTGGGAGAGTTCGTAATTGCTCCCCGCCACGCCCTCCGCCGCCTTCTCGATGTCGGTCATCACCGCGCTCTTGGGCTTGCCGGGATCCGGCCATTCGGCGCGTGGCTTCAGCATCACGTAACCGTCGGAGATGGAGGGCGGCATTGGGTCGGTGGCAACTTCCGCCGTACCGGTGCGGGCGAACACCTCCTTCACTTCCGGCACCTTCAGCAGGCTCTTCTCCAGCGCCTGCTGCATCTCCAGCGACTGGGTAAGGCTGGTGCCCGGCACCCTGAGCGCCTGGATCGCCGCATCGCCCTCGTCGAGGCTCGGAATGAACTCGCCGCCCATGCGGGAGGCGGCAAGGCCACTCGCAACCACGAGGCCAGCCGCGGCCACCGCCACCACGGCGCGGTAGTTGATGGCGGCATCGAGCAACGGCGTATAGAAGCGCCGCGCCCCGCGCATGATGACGTTCTCGTGCTCGGAGACCTTACCCGTTACGAGCAGCGCGATGGCCGCCGGAATGAAGGTCATGGAGAACAGAGCCGCGCCGGCCAGCGCCATCAGGACGGTGATGGCCATGGGCGTGAACATCTTGCCCTCCACCCCCGTTAGGGTGAGCACCGGCAGGTAGACCACGGCAATGATCATGGTGCCGAACAGGCTCGGCCGGATCACCTCCCTGGAGCCGGCGAGGATGGTCTCGAACCGCTCGGCGCGGGTCAGGAGCCGGCCGCGCCGATGCTGCTCTTCCGCCAGCAGGCGCAGGCAGTTCTCGACGATGATGACCGCCCCGTCGATGATGATGCCGAAGTCGATGGCGCCGAGGCTCATCAGGTTGGCGCTGACGCGGTTCTCCACCATGCCGGTGATGGTGAAGAGCATGGAGAGCGGGATGACGCAGGCGGTCACCAGCGCCGCCCGGAAATTGCCGAGCAGCACGAACAGCACCACCACCACCAGCAAGGCGCCTTCCAGCAGGTTCTTCTCCACCGTCGCGATGGTGGCTTCCACGAGGTGCGAGCGGTCGTAGACCGCGCGGGCGATGACCCCCTCGGGCAGGGAGCGGGAGATCTCCTGCAACCGCGCGGCGACGCGCTGGGCCACGGTGCGGCTGTTCTCGCCTATGAGGAGCATGGTGGTGCCCAGCACCACCTCTTCCCCGTTCAGGGTCGCCGCGCCGGTGCGCAGCTCGCGGCCTTCGCGCACCTCGGCGATATCGCCGATGCGCAGCGGCGTGCCGCCCCGGCTGCCGATGACGATCTCGCGGATCTCGGCGGCGTCCGCCACCTGGCCCGGCGTGCGCACCAGATACTGCTCGCCGTTGCGCTCGATATAGCCGGCGCCCACGTTGGCGTTGTTGGCGGCCAGCGCCGTCATCACGTCGCGGAACGACATGCGGTAGGCCATGAGACGCGCCGGATCGGGCAGCACGTGGAACTGCCGCTCGAAGCCGCCGATGGTGTTCACCTCCACCACGCCCGGCACGGTGCGCAGCTGCGGCTTGATGATCCAGTCCTGGACGGTGCGCAGGTCGGTGGGACTGAAGGGCTGCCCATCGGGCTTCCTCGCCCCGTCCTTGGCCTCCACCGTGTACATGTAGATTTCGCCGAGGCCCGTGGAGACCGGCCCCATGGCGGTCTCCACCCCCGGCGGAAGCTGGTCCCTCGCCTGCTGGATGCGCTCGTTCACCAGCTGGCGGGCGAAGTAGATGTCGGTTCCGTCCTGGAACACGACCGTCACCTGGCTGAGGCCGTAGCGGGACAGCGAGCGGGTGTAGTGCAGGCCCGGCAGGCCGCCCATGGCGGTCTCGATGGGAAAGGTGATGCGCTGCTCGGTCTCCAGCGGCGAGAAGCCGGGCGCGGAGGTGTTGATCTGCACCTGCACGTTGGTGATGTCGGGCACCGCGTCGATGGGCAGGCGGGTGAAGTTCCACGCCCCGACGGCACCAACGGCGAGGCAGGCCATCACCACCAGCCAGCGCTGGCGGATGGAGAAGGCGAGGATGGCGTCGATCATCGCCCGCCCTCCCCTTCACGCACGGGGGCGCCGGCCTCGCGGATGCGCATCAGGCGCTCCACGGCGGTGACGAACACCACCCCGTCGCCCCTGCGGCCGGTCCAGCCGGCGCGGGCGATCACCTCTGTGATCGTGTCCACCGCATCGGCGCGGCAGACGATCTCCAGGCGCAGATGGCGCTGGTAGACGAGGTCGTATTCGGTGGCCACATAGGTGCCGCCCGCCCCCCGCCCGCGCCCCTGGCCCCGCACCTCCGCGAGGGAGAAACCCGGAAATTCCGGCAGTTCCTGAAGCGCCTTGACGACGCGCCCCTCAAGATGCGGATGGATCAGGGCTGTGACGAGCCGCAGGCCGTCGTCGATCGCGCCGGCGCGCGCCTCAGTGCTCATGGCTGGCGCTCCCCTTGGCGAGTTCCGCCTTCACCACGAAGCTGTTCTTCGCGGCGTAGACATCGCCGGGCATCAGGCCGAATAGCACCTCGACCCATTCGCCGTCGCGCGCGCCGATCTCCACGTCGCGCGGGGCGAAGGCGTCGCCGTCGCGCACGAACACCACCGTGCGGTTGTCGATGGTCTGGAGCGCGCTGGCGCGGACCGCGAGGTCCACCGGCTTCTCCGCAAGGGTGATGGTGCCCACCGCGAACAGGCCGGGCCGCAGCCGCATGCCGTCGTTGGCAATGACCGCCCGCGCCAGCGCGGTCTGGGTGTCGGCCGAGCCGATGGGCGAGACATAGGCCACCCGGCCGTCGATGACAGGCCCGCCGTCCTCCGGATCGATGGCGACCGTGTCGCCGGCCCGCACCCGCGGGAAATCGCGGCGATAGACCGAGAGGTCCACCCAAAGGGTCGACAGGTCGGCCACCACGAACGCCGGCTTCTGCTCGGAGGCGTATTCGCCGAGGCCCACCTGCCGATCCACCACGGTGCCGGAGATGGGCGCCTTCATGTCGTAGGTGGTGAGGCTCTGGTTGCTCTCGACCACCGCGAGCACGTCGCCCTTGGCCACCGTGTCGCCGATGCGCTTGCGGATCTCCCGGACGATGCCGGGAAAGCGCGGGGTCACCTGGACCACGTTTTCCTGGTTGGGCTGGACCAGGCCGTTGAGGCGCAGCTTCTGGCGCAGCGTCCCGGGGCCGGCCGTCTCCAGGCCAATGCCGGCGGCGGCGAGCCTGGTGTCGTCCAGCTCCACCCCGCCCTCGGCGTGCCCGCCCCCTTCTTCTCCATGCCCGCCCTCGGCGCCATGCCCGCGCTCGGCGGCGAGGCTGCCCGAAACGGGGGCGTTGCGGTCCTGGAACGTGTAAAGCGCCCCCGCGCCGGCCAGGAGGCCGACGAGGAGCATCGCCACGTCGCGTCGCGCCGTGCGGCTCATTTGGCTTTTCCTTTGGTGAGGGTCACCGGCCGGCCCGTCAGCCCTTCGAGGGTGGCGAGGGCGGTGTGGAACGCGACCAGCGCATCCAGCTCGCGCAAGGCGGCGTCGGTGAGGGTGGACTGGGCGTCGAGCAGTTCCAGCAGGGTGTAGCGGCCTTCGGAATAGCCGGCCTCCACCCCCTCGAAGGCGGTGCGCGCGCCGGGAATGGTGCTGGTGCGTAGAAGCGTGATTTCGTCGAAGGCGGCCTTCATCCCGTCATGGGCGCGGCCCAACTGGGAGATGAGGACGTTGCGGGCAATGGCTTCCTCCGCCTCGGCCCGCAGCAGCTGCTCGTTCGCCTCGCTGATGCCGCCGTCGTTGCGGTCGAACAGCGGGATCGGCATGGACAGGGAGAAGCGCATGCCGCTGTCGGCGGTCTCGTTGTAGTGCCGGTAGCCGACGCCGAGGGTCACGTCCGGCACCGACTTGGCCTGGGCGGCGCGCAGATCCGCGTGGCGCTGGGCGCGCAAGGCGGTGAAGCGGGTGAGCTGCGGATTGCCCAGCGCCTGCTTGATGAGACCCGGCAGGGGCGGCGGGGCGCTGACCTTCAGCAGGTTGCCGGTCGCCCGTCCGAACCTTGCTTCCTGAAGACCCATGAGCAGCGCGAGCTCCCGCCTTGCGGTGCCGAGCGCGGCACGGGAGCGGTCCAGCTCCACCCGGGCGAAATCGGCAGCGACCCGGGCGCGGGAAATCTCGGCCGGAGAGGAAGCGCCGGCCTGGACACGGTTCTGCAGCAGCGGCGCCAGCCGCTGGATGGCCGCCACCTGCGTTTCGAGGATATGGGCGCGCTGCTGCGCCCCGAGCACGGTGGCGAAGGCCGCGGCGGTCTCCGCCAGCACCTGGAGGCGGATCGCCTCCCGCTCCCAACGCGCTACGCCGACCCCGGCACCGGCGGCCGCCAACCGCGCCTCGCGCTTGCCGCCCAGCTCCACCAGTTGGCTGATCTGGAGGGTCTGCTCGGCAAGGTCCAGCCCCTGGTAGGAGCCGGAGCCCGCCGCATTGTCCACCTCAAGGGAGAGGTTGGGGTTGGGCAGGGCCCCGGCCTGGGTATTGCGCCCCGCCGCCATGCCGATGTCGCGCTCCGCCGCCGTGAGGCGCGGATTGGCGGCAAGGGCGCTGGCGAGGGCGCTGGGCAGGGTCAGCGGACGGGCGGTTTCGGCGCGCGTCTGCGACGCGTGAAGCAGCGCGAGCGCTGCCCCAAGCGCAAGCGCGAGGGCACGAGGCGACATGATCTGATCCAAAGTCTGATAGCGGATCGCCGACGCGGAGCGTCAGCGCGCGAGCAGAAGTCGGATCAGGCGCGCGGGGGGCGGATGTCTGCGGGAACGGAGCGGCCGGCGCTCAGGCGCGCGGGCGCCGCCTCCTCCGGCATGGACCGCAGGCGCAGGGCCACGCTTGCGGCCGGGGCATGCAGCACCACGATGGAGCAGCCATGGCAGTCATGGTCGGCGGATGGCTGGGGCTGGGCCGGATCGTGCGCGGCGCCGAACGCCTTGGCATCCGCGGCGGCGAGGGAGGGATCCACAATGGATGCCTCGGCCGGCGACAGGTCGATGCTCGACACATCGACGCCCGTCAGCGCAACTGAGGTCCCAGCCAACTCTTCCAGAGCGCCGTCCACATCAAAGATGTGATGCGCCGCCAGTGCGCCTGCGAACGGCCCGGCTACAAGGCACGCCATCACAACGACCGACACGGCGCGGCGGAACGCCGAACCGGTGATCAACATGAGGACTTTTGCCAAGACGCGAAGCATGGGCCATGAGAGACCCCAAGAGCCGCGATGTGTCAAGTCTTTTAGAAGCGCTGCGTCATCGTACCCGAAAAGCTTGGGAGATCGCTTGAATTTCGGCCGATCCCAAGGTTTTCGCCCTGGCCGTTATGAAATTGACATTGTCCGTGATCGGAAAGCGTCTCGATGACCCTGCACTGTGCCACGTGGCCATGGGCGCAGCCGTCCACCATGCGCTGAAGTTCTGCTTCCAGCGCCCTGAGCGCGGCGATGCGGCTGCGCACCTCGATCAGCCGCGCGCTGGCGATCTCGTCCGCCGCCGCGCACGACTGCTCGGGCCGGTCCTGGAGCGTCAGAAGGGTACGGATGGCCTCGATGTCGAAACCGAGTTCACGCGCGTGGCGGATGAAGGCCAGCCTCCGCAGGTGCGTGGCGCTGTAGAGGCGGCGGTTGCCCTCGGTGCGCGGCAGCGCGGGCATCAGGCCGATCTCTTCATAGAAGCGGATGGTGGGCACCTTCACCCCGCTGGCACGCGCCGCCGCGCCGATGGGCAGGAGGTCGGGAGAATTTTCGGATGATGGACCGGACATCGGGGCTTGCTCCTCTAGTGACTAGAGTATCTAGGTTATGCAGGCTGACGCAAAGAAAGGCCGCATCATGACCGCTCCCCTCGTTCAAAGCCGGTTCCGCGTGACCGGGATGGACTGCGCCTCGTGCGCGGCGAAGATCGAGGGCACCACGCTGCGCATCGCCGGCGTCGCGGAAGCGGAGGTCTCGGTGGCGGCCGGCACTCTGGTGATCCGCCACGCCCCGGATGCCGACCTCGCCCCCCTCGCCGGGCGCCTGTCGCCCATGGGCTACGCCCTCGCCCCGCTCGCATCCGGCGGCGGGCAGCGCAAGGCGCACGACCATGGAGAGAGCTGTGCGGGACACGATCACGCCGGCCACGACCACGCGGCTCACGACCACTCCGACCATGACCACTCTGGCCACGACCACGCAGAAGTCGGCGGGCACGACCATGGTGCGGCGCCTGCCGCCGAGGGCCGCTGGTGGTCCACCGGCAAGGCGCGCCTCACCCTCCTGAGCGGCCTCGCTCTGGTGGCGGCCTTCGGCGTCGGCACCTTCGTCCCGGCGGTGCAATCCTGGCTGTACCTCGCCGCCATGCTGGTGGGCCTCGTGCCCATCGCCCGCCGCGCCGTCGCGGCGGCGGCCAACGGCATGCCCTTCACCATCGAGATGCTGATGACCATCGCGGCGGCGGGCGCCGTCATCATCGGCGCCGCCGAGGAGGCGGCAGCGGTGGTGTTCCTGTTCCTGGTAGGCGAATTGCTGGAAGGCGTCGCCGCCGGCCGCGCGCGCGCCAGCATCCGCGCGCTCACCGCACTGGTGCCCAAGACCGCGCTGGTGGAGCGCAACGGCGCCACCATCGAGGTGCCCGCCGCCAGCCTCAAGGTGGGCGAGGTGATCCTGGTGCGGCCCGGCGACCGGATTTCGGCGGACGGCCTCATCGTCGCCGGCGAGAGCGGCATCGACGAGAGCCCGGTGACCGGCGAAAGCGTGCCGGTGCGCAAGGGGCCTGAGGCTACCGTCTTCGCCGGCACGGTGAACGGGGAGGCGGCGCTGCGGGTGCGCGTCACCGCCACCGCCGAGGACAACACCATCGCCCGGGTGGTGAAGCTGGTGGAGGAGGCGCAGGAAAAGCGCGCGCCCACCGAGCGGCTCATCGATCGTTTCTCGCGCTATTACACGCCCGGCGTGGTGGCGGTGGCGGCGCTGGTGGCGGTAATCCCGCCGCTGCTGTTCGGCGGGGCGTGGGATGCGTGGATCTACAAGGGCCTCGCCATCCTGCTCATCGGCTGCCCCTGCGCGCTGGTGATCTCCACCCCGGCCGCCATCGCCGCCGGCCTCTCCGCCGGGGCCCGGCGCGGGCTGCTGCTGAAGGGCGGCGCCGTGCTGGAGACCGCCGGCAAGATCACCACCGTCTGCTTCGACAAGACCGGCACCCTCACCGCCGGAAAGCCGCAGGTGACGGACGTGATCGGCTTCGCCCAGCCGCAGGCCGAGGTGCTGCGCCTCGCGGCGGCGCTGGAGACCGGTTCGAGCCACCCCCTCGCCAAGGCCATCCTGGACCGCGCGGCGGCGGATGCCATCCCCATCCCCCCGGCAGAAGCCGCGCAGGCGCTGGGCGGCGAGGGCGTGTCGGCGCTGGTGGAGGGGCGCGAGGTGTTCCTCGGCTCGCCCCCGGCCGCCGCCGCGCGCGCGCCTTTGACGGTGGTGCAGGCCGACCAGATCGCGGCGCTGAATGACGCCGGCAAGACCGTGTCCCTGCTGGTGGCGGACGGCGCCATCGCCGGGGCCATCGCCATGCGCGACGAGCCCCGCCCGGACGCCGCCGAGGGCCTTGCCGCCCTAAAGCGGGAGGGCATCCGCACGGTGATGCTCACCGGCGACAACCGGCGCACGGCGGAGGCCATCGGCCGCCAGCTGGGCATCGAGGTGCGGGCCGAGCTGCTGCCGCAGGACAAGCTGCGCATCGTCGGCGAGCTGCAGCGCGAGGGCGCGGTGGTGGCCAAGGTGGGCGATGGCATCAACGACGCCCCGGCGCTGGCCGCCGCCGACATCGGCATCGCCATGGGCGGCGGCACCGACGTGGCGCTGGAGACAGCGGATGCCGCAGCCCTCCACGGCCGGGTGAAGGACGTTGCCTCCATGATCGCCCTGTCCCGGCGCACCATGGGCAACATCCACCAGAACATCGCCATTTCCCTTGGGCTGAAGGCGGTGTTCCTGGTCACCACCATCGCCGGCATCACCGGCCTGTGGCCGGCAATCCTCGCCGACACCGGCGCCACCGTGCTGGTGACCCTGAACGCGCTGAGGCTCCTCTCCTGGGGGCGTGAGTGACAGGGCGGGCAATTCGCAGCGAAGCCCGGCACTTCATTCTAGACCTTGATAGCTCAGCGCGCGCGAGTCTCTTACTTCAGATCTTGTTGAGCACGGCGGTTACGAATATGAAGCTGCCCGCGAAGATCAGGCCCCCGCTATTGCGCTCGGTGGTCGGCGATGGCGGAGTATACCTTCACGCTAGAACTCTTCTTCGATCATCCGCCGCCCCCGGCCACCCAACCAAGACAGTTGCACGCGATAATTTTTTCCCCCACAAATGAGGAGAGAAAAATTATCGTGGGAGCGATTCGATGGCTGCGGTTCGCGTGCTTGCCGATCATCCTGAAGTTGACGCTCGCCTCGCCGAGTTCGGCGTCACGCGTCAGGAACTGCTTGAGGTCGTGCGCGGCGTGGTCGCTGCTCGCTCGGACGCGACGTTGGACGATCCCGCCTCGGCCGAAGGGCTGCTAGCGTATATCTATGGCACCCGCTATGTGCGGCAGGTCTTCCTGGCCCACGAATGGGTCCGCTACCGCGAGAACAACGTCGAATCGGTCAAACATCCCGACCGGCCGCTGAAGGTCGTGTACCAGAGCGTCGATCTCGCGGCCGACACGCTGCACAAGCCGCAGGCAGTGTCAGGAAAGGGTTCCGGTGCTGACCGCATCATTGCGGTGGGACAGGCGGGACTGTTCCCGGAGGAGGAGATGTCAGCGGCGCGGGATCAGAGCCTCGCGAAGCTTCAGACCGGCGTATGGTTCTTCTGCGTGTCGGTTCAAGGTGATGATGTCCGTGCCGAGCTGTCGTTGCCTTCGGGCATTTCCGGCGGCAATTTCGAGGGCTTTATCGAGCGCATCTTCATCCTCGGTGGTGGTGAATGGCCGGCGGATGCCATCGTTGTTAGCGATCGTCCGGATGGCATCGAGTTCGAGCCTGCTGTTTTGCGTCGCTAGGCCATGTTCAACATTGGCAGAATGGAGCTCGCGCGGAAGCGGCAACGGTTGACCGCCAAGGCTCTCGCCGAGCGGGCCGGCATATCGCCGGTCACCTTGTCGCGTGTCGTCAACGGGCAGCAGATTCCGGATGAAGACACGGTCGACGGCTTGGTGCGCGCACTGGGATTCCCGCGGGAGTTCTTCTTCCGGGACGACGCGGCTCCGATCAGCGCTGATGCCGCCAGCTTCCGGAGCCTCACGGCGATGTCGGCGCGAGAGCGCGATGCGGCGCTCGCCGCCGGCTCACTGGCCTTCGAGATGTCAGCCTGGGTGCGGGAAAGGTTCGTTCTGCCTCAGCCAGACCTGCTCGACCTCAGCCATGAACGCGATCCCGCTGGAGCCGCACGTGCGCTGCGCCAGCATTGGGCGATCGGCGAGCGGCCGATCTCGCATATGATCAAGCTGCTTGAGACGAAGGGCGTTCGCGTCTTCTCGCTGGCCGAGAACACGAAGAATGTGGATGCCTTTTCCTGTTGGCATGATGGCGAGCCGTATGTCTTCCTCAACACCTTCAAGACCACAGAGCGCAGCCGGTTCGACGCCGCTCATGAACTGGCTCACCTCGTCCTGCACAAGCACGGCGGTCCCAATCAAGGGCGCGCTGCCGAGCTCGAGGCACATGCGTTTGCATCGTCGTTCCTGATGCCTCACGACGACGTCGTGGCGACGATCCCATTCGTCCGAAGCCTTGATCAATTGGTACTCGCAAAGAAGCGATGGGGCGTGTCCGTAGCTGCGCTCGCACACCGGCTCCACCGGATCGGCCGGATCTCCGATTGGAACTACCGGACCTTCTGCATCCAGATAAACAAGCGGTTCGGCACGAACGAACCTGACGGTCTCCCACCGGAGCGATCTGCAATATGGCAACGTGTCCTTACGGAGCTTTGGCGGGAAGGCGTGACACGCCGGCACGTTGCGGCCCGCCTGGATATCCCCGAGGCAGAACTCGACAATCTGCTGTTCGGCCTTACCGGCGATGTGAGTCCGCCATCCGTCGGTGGTTCGTCTCTCCGGCTAGTTCGGTGATTGAGCCCGGAAGCAGCGTCCATCTGCCACGAACCTGTGACAGCTTCGTACCGCTGCTCGCATTCCCAAATTGCCTCGCCTATGACATGTTGCGCTGCATGAAGGTCGCCACTTGGCTCCGCAGGCTGCTCCCGATCCTTGCGATCGTAGGGCTTGTTGCCGGACCGTTCACCGCACCGGTGAACGGCGCCGCCATGGCGGCCGCCGTCGATATGTCCATGCCCGAAATGGCGGACGACATGCCGTGTTGTCCGCATGAGACGCCGGCAGCTCCTGACTGCCAGAAGACCTGCCCATTAATGGCATTGTGCATGGCCAAGTGCTTCTCGGTGGCACCGATGCTTTCGCGCCTGGCCTTCGCTTTCTGGGATCGGAGCGATGCCATCCGCCCTGGCAGTGACGCCATGGGCGACGCGCTCACCCTGGAGCCTCCGGCTCGACCTCCGCGAACCTAAGACATCGCCGGCGTTTGTGCGCCGGCTCGTGCCGCCCCAGCGAGGCTCGGGTGGCCGAGGGCGCGTGGCCATAAGCCGCGCAACACCGGGCCATGCGCACGGTGCTCCGATGAATCTGGGATTTTCAAATTATGACGAACTCTTCCATGAAGCGCGCCGCTGCGGCGACGCTCGCGGCCGCGCTTTCCGTGGCTACCCTCTCGACGGCGTATGCCGACATCACGGACTACGAGTTCCGGCTCGTTCAGACGGACATCAAGCAGGGCAACGGTGCCATCGTCGCTGTCCGGCTCGTCGACAAGCGATCCGGCAAGGCGGTTCCCGACGCCGTCATCTTCGCGACCCGTATCGACATGGCGCCTGACGGCATGGAGACGATGGCGGCGCCGATCGAGGCTCTGCCGTCGACCGAGCCGGGTGTCTATCGCTTCAAGACCAACTTGATGATGGCCGGCGGCTGGCGGCTTTCGCTCGGCGCCAAGATCCAGGGTGAGACCGGCACGCTCGAGAACAAGCTGGTCCTGAAGGCCGTACCGTGAAACGGATCGGCCTTGTGGGCCTCGCTCTCGCCGCCATTCTGGCGGCGGGGATCGGAGGCTATTGGGCGGGCGTCCGGGATTTCCCAGTAGCCGGCCTGCGCGAATGGTTCGGTGTCGAGGCGACCCTTGCGGCGGCTGAGCCGGTCGGGACGGGAGCGGTGATCTATTATCAGGATCCCGACGGCAAGCCGGTCTATTCGGCAACGCCGCGCCGGACCAGGGATGGCCGGGCTTTCCGCACCGTTCGCGCCAGCGAGGATGTGAGCTTCGAAGGCAGGCCGCCGGCGACAGTTGAGGCGGCTGGGCAGGCCGGCCCGCGGCGCATCCTCTACTACCGCAACCCGATGGGTCTGCCGGACACCTCGCCGATGCCGAAGAAGGACTCGATGGGGATGGACTACATCCCCGTCCATGAGGGCGAGGACGACAACGGCTCGGTCGTGAAGGTCTCGCTTGGCAAGCTGCAGCGGACCGGTGTGCGATCCGAGTTGGCCGCGCGGCGTGTCGTCGGCAGGCTGGTGCGGGTGCCGGGAACCGTCCAGCTCGACGAGCGGCGCATCTCCGTGGTCGCCACCCGGAGCGACGCCTTCATCAACGAGGTGGCGAACGTCACCACGGGCGACCGGGTGACGAAGGGCCAGATGCTGCTCCGGCTTTATGCGCCGGATATCGCCACCGCCGGCGCCCAGCTCCTAACCGATCTCAAAAGCGGCGGCCGCGATAGTGCTCTCGGAGGCGCCCGCCAGCGCCTAGAGAATCTCGGCCTGCCGCCTGAAGCGATCGCCGAGATCGAGCGCACGCGCAAGGTGCCGCTGTCGATGACGTGGCGTGCGCCGCGCGATGGCGTCGTACTCGAACGCAATGTCGTCGACGGCATGAAGGCAGCACCGGGCGATGTGCTGTTCCGCCTCGCCGACATTTCGACCATCTGGGTACTGGCGGATGTGCCGGAGTTCGATCTTGGGGCCGTCCGGCTCGGCGCGCCGGTGACGATCCGGGCTCGAAGCCTGCCGGGACGCACCTTCGAAGGACGTGTGTCGCTGATCTATCCGCAGGTCGGTGAAGCAACGCGGGCCACGCGAGTGCGGATCGAGATCGCCAATCCCGGCGGTGTTCTGCTTCCCAATATGTATGCCGAAGTGGAGATCGGCACAGGCGATGCCGCGCCGGTGGTTGCTGTCCCCGATAGCGCGGTGATCGACACCGGCACGCGGCAGGTCGTGATCATTGATCGTGGAGAGGGCCGGTTCGAACCGCGCGAGGTAAAGATCGGCCTGCGCGGCGAAGGCTTCACCGAGATCCGCGAGGGCATCGCGGAAGGCGACCGTGTCGTTGTCGCGGCGAACTTCCTGATCGACGCCGAGAGCAATCTGAAGGCGGCGCTGCGTGGCCTGACACCTGCGGAGGCACAGCCATGATCGCCCACCTCATCGGCTGGTCCGCCCGCAACCTCGTGCTGGTCTTCATTGGCACAGTGTTCGCCGTCGCTGCCGGGCTCTATGCGCTGAAAACGCTGCCGCTCGACGCCATCCCCGACCTCTCGGACGTGCAGGTGATCGTCTATACCGACTATCCCGGCCAGGCGCCGCAGGTGGTCGAGGACCAGGTCACCTATCCGCTCACCACCTCGATGCTGACGGTACCAAAATCGAAGGTGGTGCGCGGCTTCTCCTTCTTCGGCGTCTCTTTCGTCTATGTGATCTTCGAGGACGGCACCGACCCCTATTGGGCACGCAGTCGCGTGCTGGAATATCTCAACGCCGCCGCGCAGCGGTTGCCGGCGGGCGTGACGCCGACCTTAGGACCGGACGCGACCGGTGTCGGCTGGGTCTACCAATATGCCGTCGTCGCCAAGGAGATGACGCTCGCCGAGCTGCGCTCGCTGCAGGACTGGGTGATCCGCTTCGGCGCGTCCAAAGCGGAGGGTGTCGCCGAGGTCGCCAGCGTCGGCGGCTTCGTGAAGCAGTATGCGATCGTGGTCGATCCGAACCGGCTGCGGGCGTTGGGCATCTCGCTCGATCGGGTGCGCGACGCCGTCAAGGCCAGCAATGCTGATGTCGGCGGGCGCACCGTCGAGCTCTCCGAGTTCGAGTTCATGGTGCGCGGGCGCGGCTATATCCGGAGCGTCGCCGACATCGAGAACGTGGTGCTGAAGACCGACCGCGGCGTGTCGCTGCGGGTCAAGGATGTGGCCCGCGTCGAGATCGGCCCGGACGAGCGGCGTGGCATCACCGAGCTCAATGGCGAAGGCGAGGTCGCCAGCGGCATCGTGCTGCAACGCTTCGGCGCCAATGCGCTGACAGTGATCGAGAACGTCAAGGCGCGGCTCGCCGAGATTGCGACGAGCCTGCCCAAGGGCGCCGAGATCGTGCCGGTCTATGACCGATCCGAGCTGATCGGCCGGGCGATCGAGACGCTGAAGGGCACGCTGATCGAGGAAAGCATCATCGTCGCGCTGGTCTGCGTGGTGTTCCTGCTGCATCTGCGCAGCGCGCTCGTCGCCATCCTGATGCTGCCGGTCGGCATCCTGATCGCCTTCGCGGCGATGAAGGCGATCGGGCTTGGCTCCAACATCATGAGCCTCGGGGGCATCGCCATCGCGGTGGGCGCCATGATCGACGCGGCCATCGTCATGATCGAGAACGCCCACAAGCATCTGGAGCGGGCTCCTCCGGACAAGCCGCGCGTCGAGATCCTGATCGAGGCGGCGAGCCAGGTCGGGCCGGCGCTGTTCTTCAGCCTGCTCGTCATCACCGTCTCCTTCCTGCCGATCTTCACGCTGGAATCGCAGGAAGGCCGGATGTTCGGCCCGCTCGCCTTCACCAAGACCTTCTCGATGGCAGCTGCAGCGTTGCTGTCGGTGACGTTGGTGCCAGCGCTGATGGTGGTCTTCGTGCGCGGCCGGATCATCCCGGAGCACAGGAACCCGATCAATCGCTTCCTGATCTGGGTCTATCGCCCCGTCATTAGCGGCGTCCTGAAGGCCAAGACGCTCACCATCCTCGTCGCGCTCGTCGTGCTCGGCGTGACCCTCTGGCCGGCACGCCAGCTCGGCTCGGAATTCATGCCGAGCCTCGACGAGGGCACGCTGATGTACATGCCGACCACCTTGCCGGGCATCTCGGTCACCAAGGCGGCCGAACTGCTTCAGGTGCAGGACCGCATCATCAAGAGCTTCCCGGAGGTAGCCTCGGTCTATGGCAAGGCGGGGCGCGCGCTCACAGCGACCGATCCGGCGCCGACCGAGATGTTCGAGACCATCATCAACCTGAGGCCGAAGGACGAATGGCGCCCCGGCCTCACCATTGACAGTCTGAAGGCCGAGATGGACCAGGCGCTACAATTCCCCGGCGTCTCCAATGCCTGGACCATGCCGATCCGCGCCCGCATCGACATGCTCGCGACCGGCATCCGCACCCCGGTCGGGGTCAAGGTGTTCGGCACCGATCTCGCCCAGATGGAGCAGAGCGCCCGTGAGATCGAGCGGGTGCTGCGATCGGTGCCGGGCACATCGAGCGCCTATGCCGAGCGCGTTATCGGCGGCTACTATCTCGACATCGTGCCGGACCGGGAGGTGCTCGGCCGCTACGGCCTGGCCATTGGCGATGTCCAAAGCGTGATCGCAAGCGCGCTCGGGGCGGAGACGGTGACCACCACAGTCGAGGGCCGCGAGCGCTACGCCGTCACCATCCGCTATCCCCGCGACTTCCGGAGTGACCCGCAGTCAATCGCCCGCGACGTGCAGGTGCCGTTGCCAGGCGGCGGAACGGTGCCGCTCGGCGAAGTCGCCAAGGTCGAGCTCACCCGCGGCGCAACTTCGATCCGCACCGAGAACGGCCAGCTCGCCGTCTATGTCTTCGTGGATATCGCTGGCCGGGACCTGGGCGGCTATGTCGCCGAGGCGCAGCAGGCGGTCGCGAACGAGATCAAGCTGCCGCCCGGAACCTATGTCTCGTGGAGCGGCCAATTCGAATATCTCCAGCGCGCCGCGGCGCGGCTGAAGATCGTCGTGCCGGTGACGCTGCTGGTCATTTTCCTGCTGCTCTACCTCAACTTCCGGGCACTCACCGAGACGCTTATCGTCATGCTGTCGCTGCCCTTCGCGCTGGTCGGTGGCATCTGGCTGATGTGGTGGCTCGGCTTCAACATGTCGGTCGCCGTTGCCGTCGGCTTCATTGCCCTCGCAGGTGTGGCCGCCGAGACCGGCGTCATCATGCTGATCTATCTCGAGCAGGCGATGGCGGAACTGAAGGCTGAGCGGGAGGCGCAAGGACGGCCCTTCACCCGCATCGACCTCTATCAGGCGATCATGCTCGGCGCCGTAGAACGGGTGCGGCCGAAGATGATGACGGTCATCGCGATCACGGCCGGGCTCGTCCCCATCCTGTGGAGCACCGGCACCGGCTCGGAGGTGATGCAACGCATCGCGGTGCCGATGATCGGCGGCATGGTGTCCTCGACGGTGCTGACGCTCGCCGTGATCCCAGCGGTCTACGGTTTGATCAAGGGTTGGCGATTGCCGCGGAGCGTCGCCTCCGAGAGGGCGATCGAACAGGGGCCGGCCGGCCTCAAGGCGGCCGCCAAATAAGAGGAGGTTCCAATGATGCACGACATGATGGGATCCATGGGATGGGGCATGGGCCTTGCCGGCCTGATCGGCATCCTCGTCTTGGTGCTGGTGATCGCCGCCCTCACGAAATACGTCTTCTTTCGGTGAGGAGCGTCATGCGCAGCTTCGATCGGAAGCTGTGCGCGAGGAAACAGCCAACGAAAGGAGAAGCGGCATGACAGCCGAGCTTTTCGCGGCACACCGTGAGTTGGTGATCGGCGCCACATAGGCGACTGCTATGCCCGTGCTATCGCGCCTCTGGGCGGCCGAGACATCGCACAAGATGACCGTGACCAGCGATCCGAACTGTGGCCATCGTGGCGGTTGGCTTGCCTATGTGAGGGCAGTCGAATTTCCGGACCTGATCGAGGCAGCCAACCTCGCGCCCCTCAAGGCTAGACTCGGCATGCCCCGATTGCCTGATCTTCTGCGATATGGCGGAAGTTGGCGCCCATGTTGCGGAGAGGAGGAAGCCCTTCTCGACGTCAATTGGCAATGGCCACCAATTGTAGCTTATGCTATTTATATGCGACTAATTCGCATTTGCAAAAAGAGATGCATATGATCAAAGTGCCAGCTTGGTTACGTAAACGGCTGAGCCGGCGCGTGGTGCTGGGAGGCGGGCTAGCGGCTGCCAGCGGCGCAGCGATAGGTATGACTGGTGCTCTAGCGCAGTCAGGACACGCTTCGCATGCAGGAACTGTCGGCGCTGAAGCAAAGCTGGCCTCAGCCCACCGCGGAGCCCATGGTGCGATGATCACGGTGGGCGGGGTCGACGAAGCTCGTAATGGCTTCGATCCGACCAAGCTTCTGACCGACTGGGATAGAGGCACTGTGTCCCAGCTTCCGGATGGGCGGACGCTAAGAACCTTCGAGATCACCGCCGAGGACAAGGAGATCGAGATCGCCCCCGGTATCATGTTTCTGGCCTGGACCTATAATGGCCGGGTGCCCGGCCCGTCACTGCGCGCGACCGAAGGTGAGCGGCTGAGGATCGTCTTCAAAAACTACGGCTCGCATCCTCATTCGATGCATTTTCATGGCATCCATGCGGCGCGGATGGATGGCGTTCCAGGCGCAGGGCTAGTCGCTCCGGGCGAGGAGTTTGTCTACGAGTTTGATGCACGGCCTTTCGGATGTCACCTCTATCACTGTCACGCTCTGCCGCTGAAGCGGCATATTCACAAGGGCATGTACGGAGCCTTCGTCATCGACCCGGATCCCACTCGCCATCCCGAATATGAGGCAGTTGCCCGCTCACGCCTGCTCGGCACGGCGGAGAATGCCGAGTGGCAAGAGCTCGTAATGGTTATGAATGCATTCGATACCAATTTCGACGGCAAGAACGAGGTCTATGCTGTCAATACGGTAGCCCATGCCTATGCAAAAAAACCCATCAAGATCCTTAGAGACAAACCGGTTCGCGTCTACCTTATCAATGTGATCGAGTTCGATCCGATAAATTCTTTTCATTTGCATGCTAATTTCTTTGAATACTTCAATCAAGGCACGACCTTGACCCCGACCCTGAAGACCGTCGACCTCATCACCCAATGCCAAGCCGAGCGCGGCATCCTTGAGTTCCATTTCACGGAGCACGAGCCCGGTCTCTACATGTTCCACCCGCATCAGTCGGAGTTCACCGAACTCGGTTGGGTGGGCATGTTCGATGTCGTGGAGACCGTATCATGAACCAAGCTGGGCGGCCCCCTTCCAATGCTGCGACAACACTTCCAGTCGGGCGTCCGGGTCGAGCCTCGTTGTTCTGGATCGCTATCCCGTTTACCGTGCTTGGTCTCGCGATGGCGTGGTTGATTGGGACCGATCCGTTATCGAGCTTTCGCAACGGCGCACCGCCGGTCGAGAAGCTGACCTTCGAGCGGACGATCCTAGGTTCCGATGGAGTTCGCCTACTGGTCCGTGCCGGCGGCTCGCAACCCATGACGATCGCCCAGGTCCAGGTCGATGACGCCTATTGGCAGTTTACGCAGACACCGCCGGGTCCGATCGCCCGCGGCGCGACCGCCTGGGTTCAGTTGCCGTTCCCTTGGGTGGTCGGCGAGGCGCACGGCGTGAAAATCCTCACCAACACCGGCGCCACGTTCAAGCGTGAGATCCCCGTCGCGGTTGCGACACCGACCGTGGATTCGATGAGCTTCGTATCCCAGGCTGCCCTTGGCGTCTTTGTCGGCATCCTTCCCGTCGCTATCGGCCTCATGTTCTACCCAGTTCTCCGTGGCGTTGGCCGCAACGGCATGGACTTCCTACTCGCATTGACGGTGGGGCTTCTCGCTTTCCTCGTGATTGATGCAGTTGCTGAAGCGCTCGAACTTGCCGGCGAGGCCGCCGCCTTGTTCCAGGGATCGGTGATGGTCATCCTCACCACTATGGGGAGTTTCCTCTTGCTGATGGCTGTCGGCCGCAGCCGTGGCACACCGACCGGGCTGGCCCTATCGACCTTCATTGCGCTGGGGATAGGATTGCACAATCTCGGCGAAGGCCTTGCCATCGGCGCTTCTTTCGCCTCCGGAGCGGCGGATCTCGGTATTTTTCTGGTGCTCGGCTTGACGTTGCACAACATCACGGAAGGCATCGGCATTGCCGCGCCGATACTGAAAGTACGCCCACCACTTTGGACCTTCGCCGGGTTGACGCTGCTTGCGGGCGGACCAGCCGTCGCAGGTCTGTGGATCGGCAGCCTTGCCTACGCGCCGCAGTGGTCGGCGCTAGCGCTGGCGGTCGGTGCCGGGGCTATCCTTCAGGTGATTGCGGAAGTCGGATCGCTACTAGTGCGCAGAAGCGGCGAGACTCATGTTTCGTTCTTCACGCCAGCCGCAATGACGGGGCTCGCCACCGGCGCGGGCCTGATGTACGTGACCGCGATGCTCGTAAAGATCTGAACGCTTCAAACATCCTCACTTGTAGAGGTGAGGCGGATCATCGAGGCTCGGGCAATCGACTACAATATCGTCAGACTTCACATGAGCCTCGGTGGCCTCCCATCGTCGACGTTCGCCAACCAGTCCCACGAGGACCCAAACCCCGCCAGACCTAAACTTGTAACTGGCAGGGGAAATGAGGAGCACATCAGTTTCCTGCAGCTTTAGCGCGTATGCAGTGAGCCGCCGAGCGCTGATAAGCCGGATGGTGTTGGATGCGTTGTTCCGCTTTAATTCTTTTCAGGAAGGGTGTGTTGCGGCGGGGGCTTAGCGGCGGTCCGGCATAGGAGGGACCCTCTCGCGGCGCTCCATGTCCTCGTTCCGCGAGAAGGCTGCTGCGGCCCAGAAGGCTCCCGCCAGCAGGACGCCTCCCGCAGCCATGGCAGAGAGGACCGCGCCGTAAGACTGGGATTGCGCCCAGAGGAGCGCGGCACCGGCGGGTGCCAAAGCGCGGGCGAGCATCGAGGGCGCCGCCAGCGCGCCGTTCACGGCGCCATAGGCCTGCCGGGTCAGCATCTCCGGCACGGCGAGCCCACGCACGATGGTCATGATGCCGTTGGCGCTGCCGTAGAGCGCCACGATGGCCGCCACCAGGGCAAAGCTGGGTGGCAGCCACGCCAAGGCGAGTATGGCGACCGGAAAGGCTAGCACGGCACAGCTGCCGATGAGTCGCACCGGAGCGCGCGGCGCGAACACCGAGACGGCGATCCGACCCGCCACCTGGGTTGGGCCGATGATGGCCATGGCCAGCACCACGCTGCCCGCCGTGAAGCCGCGCTCCAGCAGCAGGGGATAGAGGTGGAAGGTGAAGGCGGAGAAGGTGGCGGCATAGGCGGTGAACGCCACCGCCAGGGCCCAGAAGGTGGGCCGGCGGGCAACGCGCCCCATGACCTGCCGCAGGGTGCCCGCTCCCGACAGTGCAAGAGCGTGGACCGGCGATGCCGCGTGGTCGGCCGCGGGCCGGATCACCGCGGCATAGAGCGGCGCGCACACCACGAGGTTCACGGCGCCGAGCGCCACCAGTGCGCCACGCCAGCCCGCCAGATCCAGCAGGATCTGGATCAGCGGAATGAAGACCGTGGAGGCAAATCCGCCCCATAGGGTGAGCGCGGTAATGCCGGCCCGGGCGCCGGCCGCTCCGGTCCTGCGCGCCACCACCGCGAACGCCGGCTCATAAAGGGTTGCCGCCTGGAGGACGCCGATGGCGGCCATCAGGCTATAGAACAGCCAGAGCTGCTGCACCTGCGACCAGGCAAGGAGGCAGAGGCCGGCGAGGCCGGCTCCCGCCGCCATCACCCACCTGCCGTGGCCTTTGTCGACGGCGGCGCCCACGGGGAAGGCGGCCATGCCCCCGAGGGCGAGGCCGAGCGTCGCGGCGCCGAACAGATCCGGCTTCGACCAGCCGAGGTCGCGCTCCATGGCCTCCGCTATCAGGGGAAAGCTGTAGTAGAGCGATCCCCAGGAGCAGATCTGGCCAATGCCGAGGCCGGTGATGAACAGGCTGCGGCCGGAAAGCGGGCGCGCTGGCGCCGGTTGCGCGAGTTCGCCGCTCAGGCCGCTGGTCACGCGGCCGTCCCGCGGCGGGGTGGCGCCTCGGCCTGCGGCGCGGCGGTATCGCAGCCGCAGCCGTCCTTGCCTTCCGCCTTGGCCTGGGCATCGTCCGCGCAGCAGGCATCGGCGTCCCGAGGCGCAGGCCCACCACAACAGCCGGATGCCCCTGCCGTCACCGGTGCGGCGCTGCAGACGCCGGTCTCCGGCAGCACCAGATGGACACTGCGCGCCGCGTCGTGATCGCCGGCGATCTCCGCCGCGATGGAGCGGACCTGCTCATAGCCCGTGGCCATCAGGAAGGTGGGGGCGCGGCCGTAGGACTTGGAGCCGACGATGTAGAAGCCCGGCTCGGGGTGGGCCAGCTCCGCCGCGCCATGGGGCGGGACGGTGCCGCACGAATGCAGGTTCGGGTCGATCAGCGGCGCGAGGGCCGGCGGTGCCTCGACGGCGGGATCGAGGGCGACGCGCACCTCGCGCAGCACGGCAAGGTCGGGGCGAAAGCCGGTGGCCACCACGATCCGGTCCACGGTCCCGGTCCAGGGCTCCGTGCCGAGACGGCCGGACACGTCCAGCCCCGCCGCGCCGCCGACAATCCGCTCCGCCGCGAACGGCGCGAGGACATCGAGCCGGCCGGCGGCGATGGCCTGCGTCGCCGCAAGGCCGAGGGCACCGCGGGCGGGCAGCGCGTCGTTGAGGCCGCCGCCCAGCAGCTTCTCCATGCGGTTGCGCCGAAGCGCCCAGGTGACGCGGGTCGTTGGCGCTGCCTCCTGCAGGCGGAGAAGATCGAGCACCACATTGATGGCCGAATGGCCGGAGCCCACCACCAGCACGCGCCGGCCGGAATAGGTCTCGCGCTCAGCGCCGGACACGTCGGGAATGCCATAGGCGACATGCGCGGCTGCCTCTTCCTCGCCGGGCACCGGCAGGCCGTCCGCGCCCATGGGGTTGGGCTGGCTCCAGGTGCCGGAGGCGTCGATGACGGCACGGGCGAGCGAACGGTGCTCAGCGCCGTTCGCGTCGCGCCAGCAGATCGCGAACGGCGTGTCCGCGCGCCCCTCGGATGACATCTTGTCGAGGCCGTGGCGGGCGATGGCGCTCACCTGTGCCCCGAACCGCAGGTGGGGCGCAAGGGCGGGATGAGCCGCCAGCGGCTCGAGATAGTGCCGCACGATCTCCCCGCCGAGCGGCAGGGCCTTGGGGTTCGGCGCGCTCCAGCCGGTTTCCTCCAGCAGCGTGCGGGCGGCCGCGTCGATGTTGTAGCCCCAGGGCGAGAACACCCGCACGTGGCCCCAGGCCTTGAGCGAGGTGCCGACGCCGGCGCCGCGCTCGAAGACGAGAGGCGCGAGGCCGCGGGCCAGCAGATGCGCCGCGGCGGCAAGCCCCACGGGGCCGGCTCCGATGATAGCGACGGGTAGCGATCCGGTCATGACGGGAGACTCCGATGGTCGATCCATTGACGAACGATGCTTGAGGGCAAATGAATGCGGGTCAGGGGCAGCATCCCGGAGTGCTCCCGACTTTGTCCGGCGCGCCGGCGATCATCTTCTCCGCGTCGACCAGACAGCGCGTTACGTCCATCCAGGCCTCCACCGCCACCTTGAAGGCGGCGCGGCCCTTGTCCGTGAGGGTGTAGACCTTGCGCTCGCGGCCCGAGACCACCTCGCTTGCAGCGGTGACGTATCCGCCCTCCTCGAACTCCCGCAGCACCGGATAGATGGTGCCCTCTGCAGGGGAACAGCAGCCGTTCGTCGTTGCCTCGACTGCCCGTGCCACGTCGTATCCGTGCATGGGCCGCTGATGCAGCACGCACAGAATGAAGAATTTGGACAGGCTCATCTTGATGGTGCCGTTCCAGTAGGCACGGCTCAGGAAATCGGGCCCGGGCTTCGGCACCGGGGCGGGCGACGGCGGAACGGATGGGGTGGCCGATGGAGAGGTTCGAGACATGCAGGAAGGCTATACATCGATCATCAATGTGTCAATCATCAAGGCATACTTGAAAGCGCTCCCCGCGTCAGCAAACGCGCCGTCCCTCGGCATCGATCACCACCTCTCCATCCTCCTTCGTAAACGGCCCTTTCTGCGGCGCGGGCAGGATGTCCAGGACCCTTTCCGACGGCCGGCACAGCCGCGCCCCGAGCGGGGTGAAGACGAACGGCCGGTTAATGAGGATGGGGTGGGCCATCATGGCATCGAGCAGAGTGTCGTCGGTGAGGGCGGGATCGTCGAGGCCGAGTTCGGCATAGGGTGTGCCCTTCTGGCGGGTCGCGGCGCGCACCGTGAGGCCCGCCGCGGCGATGGCGGCGGCGACCTCTTCCCGCGCGGGCGGGGTCTTGAGATATTCGACGATCGTCGGCTCGATACCGGCGTTGCGGATCAGGGCGAGCGTGTTGCGCGATGTGCCGCAGGCCGGATTGTGCCAGATGGTGACAAGGGAATGCTCAGTCATCGTTCAGGCTCCGAAGATCAGATGATGGCGTGGCGGACCTTGGCGGACACCCATTCGCTCACCACCACGGTGGCGAGGATCACCATGAGGATCAGCGTCACCTGCGGCCACGCCAGCGTATTGAGCGAGCTTTCCAGGTTGAGTCCTATCCCGCCCGCGCCAACCAGGCCGAGCACCGTGGATTCGCGGATGTTGATGTCCCAGCGAAACACGCTGATGCCGGCGAAGGCGGGCATGATCTGCGGCACGATCCCGTAGGCGAGGGTCTGGGCGCCCGAGGCGCCGGTAGCGCGGATCGCCTCCACCTGGCTCTCGTCGATTTCCTCGATGGCCTCGTAGAGCAGCTTGCCGATGAAGCCGATGGACCTGAGCGCGATGGCGATGATGCCGGCCAGCACGCCCGGACCCAGGATCGCCACCAGCAGCAGCGCCCAGATGATGGAATTGATGGAGCGCGAGGCGACGATGACGAACAGCGCCAGCGGCCGCACGAAGGCGGCGCTAGGCGTGGTGTTGCGTGCCGCGAGGAAGGCCACCGGCACCGACAGCACGATGGCGATGAGCGTGCCGAGGGTGGCAATGTTGAGCGTGTCCCAAAGCGGCTTGAGCAGTGCCGGGAAATAGGACCAGCGCGGCGGGACCATGCGCGCGCCGATGTCGGCGGCCTGGGTGGGGGCATCCCAGACGAAGGCCCAGATGGTGCCTTCCGTCATCACCCGCCAGCAGAACACGGTGAAGGCCACGGCGAGAAGCCAGCCGAACCACACGGCGATCTGGCCGCGCGAAGTGCGCCGTTGCCAGGACCGGCGGCCTTCGGGGAGGGCTATGACCGGCATTATTTCACCCGCCCGCGCACGAGGCCGGAGACATATTCGCTCGCCATCACGATGGCGATGATGAGGATGAGGATGGCGGCGGCGCTGTCGAACTCGTAACGATCGAT
The DNA here is from genome assembly GCA_000017645.1 of Xanthobacter autotrophicus Py2. NCBI lineage: Bacteria > Pseudomonadati > Pseudomonadota > Alphaproteobacteria > Hyphomicrobiales > Xanthobacteraceae > Xanthobacter > Xanthobacter versatilis. Next base: position 4,388,089 of record CP000781.1, on the reverse strand, counting down.
AGCGGTGTTGAGAGTGGCACCGATGCCGCCCGCGCCGACGATGCCCACCACCGCGGATTCGCGGAAATTGATGTCGAGCCGGTAGAGCGAAAGCCCGAGGAGGCGCGGCGCCACCTGCGGCAGCACCCCAAAGGCGATCAGCGATGGCCAGGGCGCCCCGGTGGCGCGGATCGCCTCCACGGGGGCGGGGTCGATGTCCTCGATGTTCTCCGCCAGCAGCTTGGAGAGGAAGCCGATGGTGGCGAACGACAGGGTGAGGAAGCCCGCGAACGGCCCGAAGCCCACCATGGCCACCAGCAATATGGCGACGATGATCTCCTGCAGGGACCGCGACACGGCGATGATGGCCCGGCAAGCGAAATAGACCCCGCGCGGCACCACGTTGCGGGCGGCGCCGATGCCGATGGGAACCGAGATGGCGATGCCCACCACGGTGGAGGTCACCGTCATGGTCAGGCTCTCGATCATGCCCTGGACGATGTCGTCCCAGCGCCGGGAGAAGTTCGGCTCCAGGAAGCCGGAGATGAAGCGCAACCCGCGTGCCCAGCCGTCCGACAGGCGTGCCCAGTTGACCTCGACGCTGCCGAGGGCGAGCGCCAGATAGAGCGCCGCGCCGCCGATGAGTGCATAGCGCAGCCAGGGATTGGCGACGAGCGGCGGCGGCCGCCAGCGGTGCGCCGGAACGGACACAGCGCTCACAGCGTCCTCGCCACGGCGGATGGCGTGGCCTGGACCCGCAGGACACGGACCGCATCCTCGGCGGCGGCTTCTTCCACCGCATCGTCCTCCGCCTCGCGGATGGTGCGCGACCAGTCCTCCTCGCCATAGATGGCGGTGAGCACATCGGTGTCGAGTGCCTCCGGAGGGCCGTCGAACACGGTGCGCCCGGCCTTGAGGCCGATGATGCGCTGGACGAACATCTGCGCCAGCGCCACGTCGTGGATGTTGACGATGGCGGCGAGCCGGCGCTCGGCGCACACCTCGACGATGAGGCGCATGATCTGGCGCGAGGTCTTGGGGTCGAGGCTGGCGGTGGGCTCGTCCACTAGCAGGATGTCCGGCTGCTGCACCAGAGCGCGGGCGATGCCGACGCGCTGGCGCTGGCCGCCGGACAGCTCGTCCGCCCTCTTGTCCACGTGATCCATCAGGCCAACGCGGTCGAGCACGGCGAAGGCCCGGTCAACGTCGGCCTGGGGAAACCGGCGCAGGAAGGCGCGCCAGAAGCCCACGTATCCGAGCCGGCCGGAGAGCACGTTCTCCATCACCGTGAGGCGCTCCACCAGGGCATATTCCTGGAAGATCATGCCCATGCGCCGCCGCGCGCGCCGCAGGCCCATGCCGCCGAGGCGGGTGATCTCGGTGTCGCCGAGGCGGATGGAGCCGGACGTGGGCTCCACCAGCCGGTTCACGCAGCGGATGAGGGTGGACTTGCCTGCCCCCGACGGACCGATCAGGCCCACCACCTGGCCGGCGGGGATGCTGAGCGAAACATCATCGAGGGCCTTGTCCCCCTTGGCGTAGCGCTTGGACAGACCGGCGATGGTCAGCATCCCACAGTCCCTCTCTCCAGAGTTTACTTGCAGGCGTAGCTGACGCCCATGGCGTCATCGACCTGGCGCACCACCGCCCAGGTCTCCTTGAAGGTGATGGAAATGAATTTCTCCTGCGGCGGCTCGGCCGACTGGAACTCCTTCAGGAGAGCAGTGCCATCCCAATTGAAGCTGAAGAACGCCTCTTTCACCTTGGCGGCAAGCTCGGGCTTCAGATTGTAGGCATAGCCATAGCCGGTGGTGGGGAAGGTCTGCGACTTGTAGATGGTAACCACCTGCTCGGGTTTGATCACGCCGCGGGCGATCATGCGCTTCATCACCGAATTGGCGACGGCCGCTGCCGGATAATCCTTGTTGGCGACGCCGATGATGGAATTGTCGTGCTTGCCGGAGAAGGCGGGTTCGTAATCCTTGCCCGCCTCCATGCCGAACTGCGAGCGCAGCAGCGCGGACGGCGCCTTGTAGCCGGAATTGGAGGTCTCCGAGGTGAAGGCCATCTTCTTACCCTTGATGTCTTCAACCTTAGTGATGCCGGAGCCGGGATAGGTGATGATCTCCATCTCATAGCCGTAGGCGCCATCCTTCGAGGCCATCATGGCGAAAGGCACAAAGCCGGAGCAGGCGACGGCGATGGGATTGGAGCCGGTGTTGAAGCCGGCCACATGCAGGCGCCCGGCACGCATGGCTTCGAGCTGGGCGGCGTTGGACTGCACGGGGAAGAACTGCACCTTCTTGCCGGTCACCTTCGCAAGATGGTCGGTGAATTCCTGCCACACCTTGGCGTAGACGGCCGGATCCTCAACGGGGGTGTAGGAGAAGATCAGCGTGTCCGGGTCGATCTGCTTGGAAGGATCAGTGGGCGCGTCCGCGACCATGTCGCCATTCGCGTCCGTGAAGCGTGGATCGAGCTTGAAGTCAGCATGGGCGATGCTTGGCCCCAGACACATGGCGGCAAGCATGAGGGTGCGTGCGAGAAAGCGCGGTAGCGTCATCTCTTCTCTCCAGTGGCGGTGTAATTCAATCGGACGATGCTGGTACGCGAACTCGAAGTCGGAGCCTTATCTGCTCGGTGCCGGCGTTCCCATCGGCTGGGAATGAAGCGGCAGCAGGAGGGTGGTCCCAAAACAGACGGCGAGCATCAGGGCCGACCCCCCGAGGCAGGCGTAGATCCCGCCCACCTGATAGAGCAGGCCGGACAGGAGGGTGCCGATGAAGCGCCCCGCTGCATTGGCGGCGTAATAGAAACCCACGTCCTCGGCTGCCTTCTCCGATCCGGCATAGGCCAGGATCAGGTAGGAGTGCAGGGAAGAGTTCACGGCAAAGGCCGCGCCGAAAATGGCGAGCCCGATCACGACGATGAGGTCCGGCCGCATGGGTGTCACGGCGAGGAGCACGGCGATGGCCACCGGCACTAGGGCGAGGCCGAGCGCCCACCAGCGCGCCGCCGGCACTTCCCTGGACAGGCCGTCCGCGCTCCGGCTCACCACGGCGGGCGCGGATGCCTGCACAATGCCATAGCCTATGGTCCACAGCGCGAGGAAGCCGCCCACCATCGGGAAGGTCCAGCCGATCCCATAGAGGAAGACCGGCACACCCACCACGAACCACACGTCACGCGCGCCGAACAAGGCGACGCGGGCGGCGGCGAGCAGGTTCACTCCCCGGCTCTTGCCGAACAATTCCTTTGCCGAACGGCTCGCCTTGGCCTTGCCCATCATAGGCGGTAGGGAAAGCAGCACGCCGAGAAGCACCAGCGCCAGCACGGCAGCCATGAGCCACAGCGACAAGCGAAAGCCGAACGCCTCCAGGAGCACACCGCCTAGGAAGAAGCCGAAGCCCTTCATGGCATTCTTGGAGCCGGTGAACCAAGCCACCCAGCGGAACAGGCGGCCCTCGGCATTCCCCTTCGCCTCGGCCTCTGTCACCTTGATGGCCGACTTGGACGCAGTCTTGGTGAGGTCTTTGGCTACCCCGCACACACCCTGCGCCGCCACCACCCAGGCTACCAGGAAGGCGGTCTCCCAGGTGGGCGACATGGCGGAGAGCAGCAGGAAGCCGGCGATCTGGGTCGTGAGTCCCACGGTCAGCATGCGGGTGATGCCGAAGCGGGCGGCGAGCCAGCCTCCGATGAAGTTCGCCCCGATGCCCGCCGCCTCATAGAGCAGGAACAGGAACGCGAGGGTGAAGGGCGAGTAGCCAAGCTTGAAGAAGGTGAACAGCACCAGCATGCGCAGCGCGCCGTCGGTCAGCGTGAAGCCCCAATAGGCCGCCGTGACGATGGCGTAGTTGCGTAGGCCCGCGGAGGATGATGCCGCCATCTCACAGCCCCACGCGTTCGAGATGGCAGGCGAGGTCCACCATGCGGCAGGCATAGCCCATCTCGTTGTCGTACCAGGCATAGACCTTGAGCAGGGTGCCGTCGGTGACGAGGGTGGACGGTCCGTCCACGATGGCGGAGCGGGTGTCGCGGGCGTAGTCCGCCGACACCAGCGGACGCGGCTCGAAGCCGAGGATGCCGTTGAGCGCGCCCGCGGCGGCCTCGGTGAACAGGGCGTTCACCTCCTCCGCCGTGGTCTCGCGGTTCAGCTCGAACACGCAATCGGTAAGCGAGGCGTTGAGCACCGGGGCGCGCACCGCATGGCCGTTCAGCTTGCCCTTCAGCTCGGGATAGATGAGGGCGATGGCGGTGGCGCTGCCGGTGGTGGTGGGCTGCAGCGAGAGCATGGCCGAGCGGGCGCGGCGCAGGTCCTTGTGGGGCGCGTCCACCACCACGTTGGTGTTGGTGGGATCGTGGATGGTGGTGATCTGGCCGTGGCGGATGCCGATGGCCTCGTGCACCACCTTCACCACCGGGGCGAGGCAATTGGTGGTGCAGGAGGCGGCGGTGACGATGGGGTGCTTCTCGCGGTCGTAGAGATTTTCGTTCACCCCTACCACCACGTTGAGCACCGAGGGGTCCTTCACCGGCGCGGCGACGATGACACGTTTGGCGCCGCGCTTCAGGTGGCCTTCGAGCACCTGCGGCGTCAGGAACTTGCCGGTGGATTCCAGCACCACGTCCACGCCGAGATCGCCCCAGGGGATGTCGGTGGGGGCGGCATGGGCGGAGAAGGACATGGCCTTGTCCCCGATGCGCACGCTCCCCTCATCATGGGAGATGGGCGCGCGCCAGCGCCCCTGCACGCTGTCGAACTCGAGGAGATGGGCGATAGCTTCCGCGCCGCCCTTGATCTCGTTGAGATGGACGATGTCGAGCCGGTTGTTGCCGCGCGGGTCGTTGTCCGGGCGCTGCGCCGCCCCCATGGCCGCGCGCAGCGACAACCGTCCGATGCGGCCGAGGCCGTTGATCCCTACTCTCATGGCACCGTCATCCTCGCAAACTTTGAAAAGGGGCGGCGTTGCCGCGACGACCTCAGGCCTTGGTGTGGTCGGCTGCATCCGTCACCTTCACGCCGCCGGCCTCGTACCAGTCCTTGGTATGGTTCACGATCCACACCACCGAGAGCATCACTGGAACCTCGATCAGCACCCCCACCACGGTGGCGAGCGCCGCACCCGACTTGAACCCGAACAGGCTGATGGCGGCAGCCACCGCCAGCTCGAAGAAATTGGAGGCCCCAATGAGGGCAGAGGGGCCGGCCACGCAGTGGGCTTCGCCGGACAGCCGGTTCAGGAGATAGGCAAGGCCCGAGTTGAAATAGACCTGGATCAGGATCGGCACGGCCAGCAGCGCAATCACCAGCGGCTGGGCGAGGATCTGTTCGCCCTGGAAGGCGAACAGCAGCACCAAGGTGGCGAGCAGCGCCACCAGGGAGAGCGGCTGGAGCACGCCGAGCAGGCGATCGAGCCCGGCCTGCCCTCCGCTCGCAAGGATGCGCCCGCGGAGGAGCTGCGCCGCGATCACTGGGACGACGATGTAGAGCATCACCGACAGGAAGAGTGTGTCCCACGGCACGGTGATGGAGGAGAGCCCGAGCAGCAGCCCCACGACGGGCGCGAAGGCGACGATCATGATGGCGTCGTTCAGCGCCACCTGGGACAAGGTGAAGTGGGGCTCACCCTTGGTGAGATTTGACCAGACGAACACCATGGCCGTGCAGGGCGCCGCCGCCAGAAGGATGAGGCCGGCGATATAGCTATCAATCTGGTCGGCCGGCAGATAGGGCCGGAACAGATGGCCGATGAACAGCCAGCCGAGGAACGCCATGGAGAACGGCTTCACCGCCCAGTTCACGAGCAGCGTCACCGAGATTCCGCGCCAGTGCCGGCCGACCTCCTTGAGCGCGGCAAAATCGATCTTGACCAACATGGGCACGATCATCAGCCATATGAGGATGGCTACCGGCAGGTTGACCCGCGCCACTTCGAGCGCCCCGATGGTCTGGAACACAGACGGCGCCAGCGCACCGAGCGCGACCCCGGCGATGATGCAGAGGAACACCCAGAGAGTGAGATAGCGTTCAAACACGGACACGGTGCGGGATCTCCCAAGGCCGTCAGCTGCGGCCGATTGCGGCGAGAGCGTGGGCGCGGTCTGTTTCAGGACGACGACAGCTCACGCGGCCTGTCCCGAGAGTGTGAGATCCGTCGCTCCCTCCATTTTCCCGATCTCGCCGATGCGCTCCTTGAGCGAAGCAAGATCGAGTTGCTCAAATGGCAGGTTGACGAAGGCGGAGATACGCCCGGCGAGCCGACGGTAGGTGGCAACGAAGGCAGCCTTCTGCTCAGCTTCGGTTCCCTTCACCCGGATCGGGTCGGGCAGGCCCCAATGGGCCTGTAGCGGATGACCGGGAAAGGCAGGGCAGATTTCCCCGGCCGCGGCGTCGCAGGTGGTGATGACGAAATCCATCTGGGGCGCATCCGGCTTGGCGAACCCATCCCAGCTCTTGGAGGCGAGGTTCGTCGTATCGTAGCCGAGCGAGTCAAGCAGATCGATAGCCATCGAGTGCGGCTTGAGCTTCGGCCGACTGCCGGCCGAGTAGGCCTTGAAGCGGCCTCGCCCCTCGCGGTTGAGCAACGCCTCCGCGATCAGCGACCGTGCCGAGTTGGCCGAGCAGACTAGCAGAACATTGTAGACGCGATCATTCCCGGCGGCAGGACGCAGCTGCGGAAAGGCCGCGGGGCCGGTCCCGCACCGGGGGGAGACGGCAAAACCCATCTCCGCCATGAGTTGGCTCAGCACAGGGCCCGCTGTGGACAAGCTGACGGCATAGATGATGGACCGTCCCTCGCGCCGCGACGTGACAAGGCCGGCACGCTCCAGCACGCCGAGGTGCACCGACATGGTATTGTGCGCTACCGCTAGCAGGCGGGCGATGTCGCCCGCCTGAAGGCCATAGGGCACATAGCGCAGCAGAAGACGATAAGTCTCGAAGCGCGTGCCTTGGGACAGCGCATCGAAGATCCGCGTGGCGTCTTCCCCATTCAGCTTCGTCTCGTCCATCTTGTCTCACCGTTCGAATGCTGCTCACGCGTCAGCCCAAGTGCCTCAGGCACCGCCCTTGAAGGTCCTGGCCCAATAGTCCTTGACCTGCTGGACCAGAGCCGGCGGCAAGGGAACATAGCCGAGCTCGGACGCAAATTTCTCGCCCTCGCCCAGGGCGAAGCGCCAGAACTCGAAGGCGGCTTGGCTGTTCGCCGGCACCTTCGGCTCGCGATACATGAGAGCGAAGGTGGTCGCCGCAATAGGATAGGCATCCTCGGCGGGGGAATCGGTGATGACGACGAAAAAGTCCTTGGCGCCGGCCCAATCGAAGCTCAGCGCCGCCGCCTGGAACGCCGCCGCGCTGGGTGCGATGAACTTGCCAGCACGGTTCTGGACGAGGCCATAGGCCAGCTTCACCTGCACCACATAGGTGTATTCGACATAGCCGATGGCATTCGGGACCCGCTTGACCTCGGTCGAGACCCCTTCGTTACCGCGCGCGCCATACCCCACCGGCCAGGCGACTGCGCTGCCTTCGCCGACCTGCTGCTTCCACTCCGGGCTCGCCTTGGCAAGGTAGGACACCCAGTTGAACGTAGTCCCAGATCCATCGGAACGGTGCACCACCACGATCTTCGCGTTGGGCAGCTTGACGTCGGGATTGAGGGCCCTGATGGCGGGATCGGACCAGGTCGTGACCTTGCCGAGATAGATGTCGGCGAGAAGGGCGCCGGTGAAGCGGAGCTGGCCGGGCCCCACGCCGTCCACGTTGAACACCGGAACGACGCCACCGAACACGATGGGGAACTGGCCGAGGCCATATTTCTCCAGCTCTTCCGGCTTCAGCGGCTTGTCGGACGCGCCGAAATCCACCACCCCGTCCTTAATACGGTTGACGCCGGCCGACGAACCCACCGACTGATATCCTACGATGTGGCCTGTGCGCTCACGAAACGCCTCCGCCCATTTCCAGATGATCGGATAGGCGAAGGTGGAGCCGGCACCCCGCACCTCCGCGGCGCGCGCCGGAGGCGCGAACATCGACAGGGCCGCGAGCGTCGCCGCAGCTGTCCAGACAAGAATGCGATTCACGGCTGGCCTCCCTTGGGTCCTAGCGACATATCGCTGGAAACAGATAGCTCCATACGAGTCATTATGTCGATAGGAGTGGACAGATCGCTATATGGCCTTCATGTCACTCTTGTGACGCCATTTACGTCGCGCCAATCGCAGCGATAGTAAAAATTATCGATATGTCGATACAAATGGAAATAATGTAATGTAGAGACGGAATGCTCGCGAGGTTGAGAGGCAAATTTGTTCGGAAGGAGAAATGAATATTAGGCGCTTCATATGGACTTTATATAAGTAATATCCGTCATCAGAAGTCGGATAGCCTCTCAAAAATTGCAGTCAACCATGGAAAATTGCCACGATGTCCGAATGATTTACATGAAATAGAGCGAACCATAGCGAGGAACTACGTTGCGTCATATTCGATAAAATCTCTGTTGATTCAGGAATATCGCTCGATATACACAAATTGTCATGAATTTGTTACATAACATGCTTAGAGCCCGTGAGGCTAGGTGAGCATCAGAAGCCCTAGCGGCACTGTCCAGGGAGACGGCATCCTCATGAAGATCATCACTCTCGCGAGCGCCCTCGCGCTGCTCGCTACCGGCGCGGCCTTCAACGGCGCCGCTGCCCAGGCACTGGTCAAGGTCGACGGGTCGTCCACGGTATTCCCCGTGACCGAAGCCATGGCGGAGGAATTCCAGAAGGCGAACAAGGATATCAAGGTGACGGTCGGCATCTCCGGTACCGGCGGCGGCTTCAAGAAGTTCTGCCGCGGAGAGATCGACATCTCCGACGCCTCGCGCCCCATCACCTCCGCCGAGCAGAAGGCCTGCAAGGAAGCCGGCATCGAGTATATCGAATTGCCGGTCGCCCTTGATGCGCTCACGGTCATCGTCCACCCGTCCAACACCTGGGCGAGCGAGATGACGGTTGCGGATCTGAAGAAGATCTGGGAGCCCGAGGCCCAGGGCAAGATCACCAACTGGAAGCAGGTCCGCGACAGCTACCCGGATCGGCCGCTGGTGCTCTACGGCGCGGGCGTCGACTCAGGCACTTACGACTATTTCACCGCCGCCATCGTCGGCAAGGAGCATTCCAGCCGCGGCGACTTCACCGCATCGGAGGATGACAACGTGCTGGTCCAGGGCGTGGCGGGCGATCCCAACGCCCTCGGCTTTTTCGGCCTTGCTTACTATGAAGAGAACACCGGCAAGCTGAAGGCGGTGAAGATCAAGGTCGATGACGCCGCGCCCGCCGTGGAGCCGTCGGTCGAGAACGCCCGCACCGGCAAGTACCAGCCTCTGTCGCGGCCGATCTTCATCTACGTGAACAAGAAGGCGGCCGAAACCCGTCCGGAGGTGGCGAAGTTCGTTGAGTTCTACCAGGACCCGAAGCACGCGGTCGAGCTGGTCAAGGAAGTCGGCTATGTGCCGCTGCCCGAGGCCGCCCTGAAGGTGTTCCAGGAGCGCTTCAAGAAGCGTGAGATCGGCACCGGCTTCACCGGGTCCAAGGTCGGCGTCTCCGTCGAGGATCTCGTCAAGGAAAAGCTCGTCTACTGACAGGTGATCTTGAGGGACCTGAGGGAGGTGCTCCGGCGCCTCCCTCCATTCAGGTGAGGGTTGGACGTGGTCGCACCGGTGTCTCCAGACTCAAGAACAGGCCGGTTGCGCCTGACGGTTTCTCCGGTCTTCCTGGCGCGACGCCGGGTGGTGGACCGCATCATGCGCGTTGTCCTGTTTCTCAGTGCCGCACTCTCTGTCCTGGTCACGGCGGGCATCGTCTACGTCCTCCTGTCCGAAAGCCTGAAATTCTTCGCACAGGTGTCGATCATCTCCTTCCTGACCGACACACAATGGACGCCGGTGTTTCAGGACAAGCACTTCGGCATCATGACTCTGGTATCCGGTACTTTGGTGAGTTCGCTCATCGCCCTGCTCGTCGCGATTCCAGCCGGTACCGTGCTCGCAATCTATCTGTCGGAGTTCGCGCGGCCACAGGTGCGCGAGACCATCAAGCCGTTTCTGGAGCTTATCGCAGGCGTGCCGACTGTGGCATTCGGCTATTTCGCTCTTTTGTTCCTCACGCCCATCTTCCAGATCTTCATTCCCGGGCTGGCGGGCTTCAACCTGCTCGTGCCGGGCATCGTCATGGGCATCATGATCCTGCCCTACATCGTTTCCGTGAGCGAGGACGCCATGCGCGCGGTCCCTGCGGAACTGAGGGAGGGGGCCTATGCGCTGGGCTTCACGCGGCTCCAGACGGCGACGCGGGTGGTGATCCCCGGCGCCTTCTCCGGGGTGACGGCGGCCTACATCCTCGGCATGTCGCGGGCGGTGGGCGAGACCATGGTGGTGGCCATTGCTGCGGGCCAGCAGGCGAAGCTCGCCCTGAACCCTCTGGAGGGCGCAGCCACGATCACCTCCTATATCGTCCAGATCAGCCTCGGCGACGTGCCACATGGCTCCATCGCTTATCTCACCATCTTCGCGGCGGGCATGACGCTGTTCCTCATGACTTTCGCCTTCAACATTCTCGCCTTCTGGCTCCGCCAGAAATACCGTGAAGTCTATTGAGGGGATGGCCGTGAAGCCGCTCGCCGCTCAACCCTCCCGCCGCCTCTCCGACGCGGAAATCGTCGCTCGGGCGCATCGGTCCGACCGCAATTTCGCGATCCTGGGCCTCAGCGTGCTCGTCATTTCCATGATCGTTCTGCTGTCGCTCATCGTGGACTTCATGGTGGACGGGCTTGGCCGCATTGATCTTGATTTCCTGACGAGCTTCCCCTCCCGACGCGCTTCGGAGGCCGGCATTCTGTCCGCCTGGGTCGGCACCACGCTGGTGATGCTGGTGACGACGGCGCTGGCGGTGCCGCTCGGCGTCGCAGCAGGCCTCTATCTTGAGGAATATGCGCCGCGGAACTGGATCACCCATCTCATCGAAATCAATGTGACCAATCTCGCGGGCGTGCCCTCCATCATCTATGGGCTGCTCGCCCTCGGCCTGTTCGTGCAGAGCTTCGCCATGGGCCAGACGATTCTAGTTGCGGGCATCACGCTGGCGCTTCTCATCCTGCCCATCATCATAGTCGCCACACGCGAGGCGGTGCGCTCCATCCCGCTCGAGATCCGCGAGGGCGCCTATGCGCTTGGCGCCGACAAATGGCAGACGGTGAGCGGCTACATCCTGCCCACCGCGCGTCCCGGCATCCTCACGGGTGCCATCGTCGGTATGTCACGGGCCATCGGCGAGACCGCGCCCATCATCACCATCGGCGCGCTCACCTTCATCGCCTTCCTGCCGCCTTCACCGGTCCAGGACACCTTTCCGTTCATCAATTTCAACTGGCTCAACTCGCCGTTCACGGTGATGCCGATCCAGATGTTCAACTGGGTTTCACGTCCCCAGGCGGCGTTCCACGTGAACGCAGCAGCAACCGGTCTCATTCTGCTGCTTATGACGCTGCTGATGAATGCGATCGCCATCTGGCTGCGCTACAAGATCCGCCGGAGCATGCGCTGATGCTGCAGCCCGGCCTTTCGGAGAACGAGATGACCGCCGTGACCCCAGCATTGGACGCCGTGGCCAGCAAGGAGCCCGCCCCCCTGCGCGCTTCTGTTCGCAACCTCAATTTCTTCTACGGCGACAACCAGGCGCTCAAGGGGGTGGAGCTTCCGATCGTCGAGGGTAAGGTCACCGCCCTCATTGGGCCGTCGGGATGTGGAAAGTCCACGCTCCTGCGCTGCTTCAACCGCATGCATGACCTATATCCGGGCAACCGGTATCAGGGCGAGATCATCCTCTATCCGGAGGGGATCAACATCGTGGCGCCGGAAGTAGATCCAATGCTCGCGCGTTTGCGCATCGGCATGGTGTTCCAGAAGCCCAACCCGTTTCCGAAATCGGTCTATGAGAATGTGGCATCCGGCCTCCACATCCGGGGCATCCGGAATCGCTCCGAAGTGGATGGGCGCGTGGAAGCCGCGCTACGCCAAGCCGCCCTATGGGACGAGGTGAAGGACCGCCTCCAGGAATCCGCCTATGGATTGTCGGGCGGCCAGCAGCAGCGCCTGTGCATCGCCCGCACCCTCGCCCCAGATCCGGAGCTCATCCTGCTCGACGAACCCACTTCGGCCCTCGACCCCATCGCCACGGCGAAGATCGAGGAACTGATGGACGAGTTGCGGGGCGCCTACACCATCGTGATCGTCACCCACAACATGCAGCAGGCGGCGCGCATCTCGGATTTCACCGCCTTCATGCATCTCGGCCACATGGTGGAATACGACGTGGCCAGCCTGATCTTCACCAACCCAACCGAGGAGCGCACGCGCTCCTATATCACCGGCCGGTTCGGCTGAGGCGTTCGGCTCGGTGGGAGGCGGCGGGAAGTTCGCTCGTGGACTTGGCATTCGGGCGCTTCAGCGACGGCAGTAGATTCGGCCTCACGTCTCAGCCACGATCTTCCCGATGTCGGTGATGTCATATCCGCCGATGCTCTTGAACTCGTTCTGGAACCGCTCCGAGCGCAGGATCTTGAGCATCGTCGCGACCTCCGGTGTGTCGAGATGCTCTTTACGGACCACAAGGTCGTAGCGTTCCCTCTTCAGTGGGATGAAGTCCACATTATCTACTTGGCGGGCGACCTTTTCCATCCCCACCGCCACGTCGGCGTCGCCACGGCCCACTGCGCTCGCCACGGCGAGATGGGATTGGTTCTCGCTATCGTAGCCCTTAATCCGGCTGGCGTAGAGATCGAGGAGCTTCAGGTTCTCGTCGAGCAGCACCCGCGATCCCGCCCCCTTCTCGCGGTTGATCATGGTGATGTCGTCGCGGGCGAAGTCCTGCCATGTTCGGATGGCCTTCGGGTTGCCTTTGGCGACGTAGAGGCCCTGCATGCGGTAGGTGACGTTGACCACCGCGCAGCGCACGCCAGGCAGTAAGGCACGGACATAGGGCACGTTGTAGTCGTCGCCGGCGCTGTCCCACAGATGTGCGCTCGCGACGGAGACCTTGCCGTAATAGAGCGAGACGAGGCTGTCGTAGCTGCCGATATAGGCCCTGAGCGCCATGACGCCGTGCATGCGCATGAAGTTGGACAGGATGTCGAGGATGAGGTCCTGGCCGCAGATGATGAAGCCGTCCCCGGCCCGACGCTCCGCCTTCAGGTCAAAATACCGGTTCTCGTCGAATGCCGGGCGGCCTGCCAGCTCGGGCGCGCGCGCGGCCCTGCCGGAGCGCTCGATAAAGTCGCGCACGTTCGCCTCGGTGAAGCGGATCTTACGGCCGACCTTGTAGAAGCCGATCCCGCCTGCCTTGATCAGAGCATAAATGCCGCTCCGGCTGACGTGCAGCCGCTCGGCCACATCTTCGACAGTCAGGGCGTTAGGCGTATCCATGGAATGTCCGGCATCTCAATTCATCTAATTTCATATCATTTGGCATATAGCTCGGCCTTCGGCCAGCCGTCCTGACCATTCTATCTTTACAAAACAACATCTATTCGCCACGCTCGGCTCATTAAACCAGCAATATACCCGTCAAATCGTTTGTTTTCGTATCAATTCATATCATTTCATACCATGATGGCGGCTCCGTCCGAACGATCATGGCCGGAGGCTCATCCATGTCCCAGCAGTCCATTCCACTGTCGTCCGAGCGTGCCAACACACGGGACGAGCGGGGGTCCAACCCTAGCCCCCCGCCGGTGCCGGCCTTCGCCGGGGGCGCCCTCATCGGCATGCTCGGCGGTCTCATCGGGCTTGGTGGCGCAGAGTTCCGCCTGCCGCTGCTGATCGGCCCATTCCGCTTCCGGGCGCTCGAAGCGGTCATCCTCAACAAGGCCATGAGCCTGGTCGTCGTCGCTAGCGCGCTGCCGTTCAGGGCGGCGACGGTGCCCTTCAGCGCGATCGCGACCAACTGGCCGATCATCCTCAACCTGTTGGCGGGTAGCCTCGTTGGCGCCTGGTTCGGCGCCGGCTGGGCAACCCGGCTCAGCTCCCGCACCCTCTACCGGGTCTTGGCAGTCCTGCTGGTGCTGATCGCCGTCGCCCTCCTGTTCGGACACGGATCGACCGCAGCGTCCGCGCTGCTTTCGGGACCCTGGCTGATCGTGGCCGGCGTCATTGCGGGATTCGCCATTGGCGTGGTCGCCTCGCTGATGGGCGTGGCCGGCGGTGAGCTGCTGATTCCGACGCTGGTGCTTCTCTTCGGCGCGGACATCAAGCTCGCCGGCAGCCTGTCGCTGGCGGTGAGCCTGCCCACCATGATCGTCGGCTTCACCCGCTACAGCCGCGACAACGCCTTCGCCACCGTCGCGCAGAACAAGGTGTTCGTGGCCGTGATGGCGGTGGGCTCCATCGTGGGCGCCTTCATCGGCGGGCACCTCCTTGGGCTTGTGCCCGAGCAGGTCTTGCTTCCCATCCTGGCGCTGATCCTCGTCGTGTCATCGGTGAAAGTGTGGCGCCACGGATGAGGGTGCGGTCTCGGCCGGCGCCATGGCGCCGGCCGATGGTACCCGCCGTCAGGCGGGATATTCCTTCGACTTGAAGGTCAGGTGCCGCACGCCTTCGGGTGCGTCGGCGATCTTTCGGATGTTGCCCCACGTCTGCTTGTAGTTGGGGATGATGTCCTCGTTGACCCCCGCGGACACCACATTGCCCTGCACGCCGGTCGGGAAGCCGAACAGCATGAAAGTCTCCTTCCGCTTCGCCGTGGGGGTGGGATAGGCCATGGCCTGGGTGGAGCCGTTCTCGTTGTAGACCTCCACAAGATCTCCGCTCTTGAGGCCAAGCTCGGCCATGTCCTGCGGGTTCATCTCGATGAAGGGATAGGGCCAGCGATCCATGACCAGCTCATTCTCCACGTCAAGATAGGCGCTCTGCCAGACGAGGTTCGCCCGCCCGTTATTGATGAGGAAGGCGAACTTGTCCTTCTCCGCCTGCTTGCCGGGGGCCTGGAGCCCGCGCCATCTGGTTTCGGCGAACACCGCCTTGCCGTCCGGCTTGTTGAACTTGCCATCGGCGAACAGCCGCTTGGTGCCGACGATCTTGCCGTCTGCGAAGGCCGTGGCGGGCTCCTGGAAGCCGTTAGTGCCCATGGTCCGCAGGCGATCGTAGGTGACGAACGCGCCGCCCTTTTCGTTCTTGGCGTAGCCGTCCATGAAGGCGTCTTCCTCGCTCTTCCAGTCGAAGCCCTTGAACTTGTCCGCCGCCTCCGCCTTCCCCGTGGCGCGCAGAACGCGCTCCATGTGGTTGGCGATCCGCGCGGCGATGAGGCAGTCGGGCATGGCCTGCCCGGGTGGGTCCATGTAGCGCTCGGTGAGGCGCATGCGGCGCTCGCCGTTCATGGAGGTGAGGTTCATCTCGCCGGAGGTGGCCGCGGGCAGCATCACATGGGCGGCCTCGCCGATATGGGTCGGCACGATATCCACGTCGACGCTGAACAGCCCGCCCTTACGGATGGCGCCCAAGATGGCGGCCACCATGGCATCGCGGTCGCCGTAGGGCACGCTGGCCATGGCGTCCTTGACGAGGTCCGTGCGCATCTTGTAGGCGCGCTTGAAGGCCATGGCGTTGAGCGTGGTCTTGTAGTGGTCGCAGCCCCAGATGTGGTGCACGCCGCCCTTTCCCTCGATCAGCAGCTTGTCCACATAGGCGGCGGGCCGGCCCACATGGGCGTCGGACGGGCGGCAATAGCCCTCCTGGTGGCCGCCCATGCGCACGCAGCCGCCGCCCGGACGCCCGATATTGCCGGTGGCGAGGGCGAGATTCACCAGCGCCTGGTTGGTGCGGTAGTTGTCATTGCCCCAGATGAGGCCCTTCTCGTAGGCGAACATGGTCCGCCGACGTGCCCCGCCGGCCTTGGGCTCGCCGATCCAGGTGACTGCCTTGACGATGTCCGCCTCGCTGAGGCCGGTGGCGCGAGCGGCTTCCGCCACGCTCACCTTGTTGGCCGCCAGGGCCTTGTCGAAGTCCTTCGTGGAGGCCGCGATGAAACCCTTGTCGATCCACCCCTTCTCCGCCGCGTAGGTGAGCCAGGCGTTGAACAGGATCAGGTCGGTGCCGGAATTGAGGGCGAGATGGAGCACGTTCTCCTTGCCCGCCTCCACCTCGCTGGCATTCACGGTGACGGTGCGGCGCGGATCGACGATGACGATGCGCGCCTTGGCCACCGGCTCGCTGCCGAACTCCGCCTTCTTCTTGTCGAGGGAGGTTCCGCGCAGGTTGGGCACCCAGTGGTTCAGGAAATAGTTGGTCTGGGTTTCCAGCGCGTTCGTGCCCACCGCTACGAGGGTGTCGGCGAGCTCCGCGTCCTCGTAGCAATTGTTGAGCTCGCCCACCCCCATGTCGCGCGAGCCGTGGACCTCCGAATTGTAGGCCGGGCGATTGTGGATGCGGATGTTCTTTACCTTCATGGCGCCGAAATAGAGCTTTCCGGTGCCCCAGGTGTTCTCGTATCCGCCGCCCGCGCCGCCGTGGTCGAAGGCGGACACGAACAGGCCGTCCTCGCCCTGCTCAGCGATCACCGCTGCGGTGACGCGGGCGACGAGGTCGAGGGCGTCGTCCCAGCTCGTGGGCTGGAGCTGTCCGTAGCGCCAGACCTGGGGATCGGTGAGGCGCTGGAGCTGGGTGTTGCGCTGGCGCGAATAGCTCATCTCGGCGATCCGCGCGCCGCGCACGGAGCCGAGGCCGGAATTCACCACGCACGCCTTGTCGGGCTTGATGACGATGTGCACGTCTCGCCCGTTCTGCCTGACGATGTTGTACATGGACGGCGCATACCAGGCTGCGGTCTCTGCCGGCTGTTGCCTGGAGAGATCGACGCCGAAGGCGTTCTCGCCCGGCGCCGTGCCGCCCTCGTATCGGGCGTCCCAGCTATAGGCCTTGTAGCCGCAGCCGACGATGCAATAGTGGCAGACGACGTTGTGGACGGTCGCATTGGCGGGAATGATGGGCAATTGGCCGATCTGGCGCTTGTAAGCCATGGTGTCCTCCCTCAGAGCACGTTGGAGAGGCGGCCGTAGAGCAGCTCATCCACGCCTTCGGCATAGATGTCGCCCTTCGCGTCCACACGCAGCGCGTATTGCGGCAGGTTCTGCGTCGCCTGGCCCCAGATCTGCTGGCCGCCTTTCTCGCAATCGAAGCGGGAATAATGGCCGGGGCAGTTCAGCGTCTTGTCCGTCGTGCTGTAAGAAAGGGGAAATCCCTTGTGCGGGCAGACGGTGGTGAAGCCGACGATGTCGCCGTCGGGTCCGGCGCCTCCGGCCACGCGTGTCCCGAGCTTCAGAAGGACGCCGGGCGCGTCGTCATCGGGATAGGCCACGTCCAGCGGCTCATTAACTTTCAGGTCCTTCACATTGGCGAGGCGGTTCGCTGGATATCTCACCAACGCGACCGCAGGGGCCGCCTTGGC
The DNA here is from genome assembly GCA_000017645.1 of Xanthobacter autotrophicus Py2. Classification (NCBI taxonomy): domain Bacteria; kingdom Pseudomonadati; phylum Pseudomonadota; class Alphaproteobacteria; order Hyphomicrobiales; family Xanthobacteraceae; genus Xanthobacter; species Xanthobacter versatilis. The sequence continues at coordinate 4,370,623 of CP000781.1, read as the reverse complement.
TTGGGCCGGCAGAACGGAGGCGACGGCGGCGCCTGCGGTCGCAAGGCCGGCGCCGGTCAGGAAGCTGCGGCGGCCGGCATCGACGAGGCTGGGACATCTTTTCATGAAAGCTCCTCCCAGAGCGTATTGGTCCTTTCGGACGCAAGACGTCCTGCAGAAGCTGCGCCATGCGGAGCTGAGTAGAGAATTCAATGATTTAACGAGCGAGATGAGGCGAGCACGTCCGCCGTCCCGAACATGCTGCGGCGCCGTCTGTCCGGAAACCCGAACGCGCCGTCAGCCGTCGCTACCCAAACCGAGGCGGCGCATCTTCTCCCACAGGGTGGTGCGCCCAACGCCGAGGAGCCGGGCGGCGGCGGAGAGTTCGCCCGCGGTCGCGAACAGCGCCCGGAGGATGTGACGCTTCTCCGCCTCCTGGCGCGCGGATTCCAGTGAGCCGATCCGTAGGCCGGCGTCAGCGCCTTCGCGAACGATCTCGGGAAAGAGATCCCCGGGCATCAGCCAGGGGCCCAAGGCAAGAGCGACCGCACGCTCCATCCGGTTCCGCAGCTCCCGCACATTCCCGGGCCAAGGATGCTGCATCGCGGCCTCCTCGGCGAGGGCGCTGATCCCTTTCAGGTTGGTCTCGGTGTCCGCGCTATATTCCGTAAAGAAGCGCTCCATGAGCCATGGGATGTCATCGGGGCGCTCCCGCAGAGATGGCAGGCGAATGCTGACCGCGTTGATGCGGTAAAGGAGATCCTCGCGGAATTGTCGCTCGACAACTCGCAGCGCCAGATCGGCGTTGGTGGCCGTCACGATACGGCCGCCGAAGGCGATCTCGCGCTCACCGCCGACCCTCTGAAACGTCTTGCTCTCGATCAGCCGCAGGAGTTTTGCCTGCAACTCCGGACGCAATTCCCCGATCTCGTCGAGAAACAGCGTGCCGTCGCCGGCGCGCTCCACATAGCCGAGATGGCGCTGCGCGGCACCGGTGAACGCGCCTCGCTCGTGGCCGAACAGCTCGCTTTCCATCAAGTCGGCGGGAATGGCGGCGCAGTTGACCGCGATAAACGGCGCGGTCGCGTGCCGCGATTGCGCATGGATGAAGCGGGCGGCTACATCCTTACCTGTCCCTGTCTCCCCCGTGATGAGCAGATTGGAGGACAGGCGAGCCATCCTGCACAACAGAGCCTCCACCTGCCGGATGGCGGGTGAGACGCCCAACGTGCCGCCTTCCGTGGTTCCATGCGGCATCAGCAAGTCGGTGAGCCGCGCCAGGAAGTCCTCCATCTCGAAGGGCTTGGTGACGTAGTCCGCCGCGCCGGACCGCATCAGGCGCACCGCTTGGTCGATGTCGCCATGGCCGGTCACGAACAGGAAAGGCGGCGTCCGAGGCACGTGCGCCGCTTCCCGGAACACAGCCTCCCCATCGAGATCCGGAAGGCGGATGTCGCATACGATAGCCTCGAAGCGAATCTTCCGGATATCCGCCACCGCTGCGCAGCCGGTCCGCCACCAATGCACCCTCATTCCCTCCAGGCCGAGCCGCTGCGCGAGGCTCTCGCCCATGATGGGATCGTCCTCCACGAGGCCGATGACGGGAGGCTCATGCGACATGGGCGAGCTCCATTGGGGCGATGAAAGGGAAGAGAAGACGGATCCGCGTTCCCCCCGTTTCAGGCCGCTCGACCTCGGCCGAGGCACCGAGGTCGTCCAGGATGCGCCGGGTGGTCCACAAGCCGAGGCCGCCGCCCCAGAGTGGGCCACCCGTTTCCCCGCCAGCCGCAAGAAGGCACCCCGCAGGCTCGGGCAGGCCGCTGCCTCGATCCGACACGATTACATGCAGGGCCGTCGGCGTGAGCGACGCATCCACCGCCACTTCGCTTCCCGGCGGGGCGGCGGAAACCGCATTCAGCAGCAGGTTCAGCACGGCCTGGCGCACCGGGGTGCTGGGCAGAGGAAGCAACACGTCGACGGGACCGGAGAACCTCAGATCGACACCCTTCCGGCGCGCCGCGGGGGCAATCAGTAGCTGCAGGTCCTCGAAATCGGCCATGGCGAGGGGTCGCGGCGCCTGCTCCGGCCGATACAAAGCGAGGGTGGTGCGCACCACGTCGCGGATACCGACGAGGCCTCGTTCGAGAAGGCCGAGGGACGATTTTCGGACCGCCGCATGGTGTCCATGGGTCTTCAGCGTCGCCAGCGCGTTGAAAAGGCCGCCCAGCGGGTTGTTGATCTCGTGGGCGAGCGCCGAGGTGAGCCGCCCGAGGCTGCCGAGCCGATGCTCGTCCGCCAATTGTCGGGCTAGGTCCTCCCGCTCGTACATGGACCGGACCAGCGCATTGTAGGCTAGGAACAGGCGGGCGAATTCAGCGCCGTTGCGCGCGACCGCCTCCGGGGGAACGGGCGTCGCCCGCCCTTCGCTCGCAGCGCCCAGATAGCGCGAGAGCGTGCGCACCGGCGCCATCATGCGGGCGACGAGCAACCAGCCGGCCACGGCGAGCAGCAGCGTGACCATCCCGTTCGTGGCCGCGAGCGCGATGACGACGTCGCGCCGCTCCAAAGCCAGATGGCTGGTGTCGAAAGTGGCGTGGATGATTCCGACGATACGTCCAGGATAGGAAAGCACGCGCGTCGCGGTGGCGGATCTGGCGCCAGCCTCGAAGCTGAAATCCCGGCCGGCACCGAGCGAAGCAAGATCCGACGGGAGACGCGCCCCAACGGGGAAGCGGCGGGGATCGGACGCCGCGATGATGAGGCCTTCCGCGTCGGTGATCACGGCGCTCAATGGATGCAGGCTCTTGTTGAGATCTTGTGCCCGCATGACGGCGTCATAGACTTCCCAGACATCGTCTCTCAGGATCGCGGGCGCGACCGCGGAGGAGAGGCTGTCCAGATAGGTTTGCGCCAAAGCGCGCAACTGGCGCTCCTGCGTCTCCCCCAGCCGGCTCAGCACGCGCTCGGACAGGGCAAGCCCAACCAGCACCATGAGCGCCGCAACCGCCAAAGGCACCTTGAGGGTGACGGGCCACTGGCGAGGGTCGAGGCGCGTGATCATGGGCGTCACCCGGTGCCCGCAACGAGCGCCGCCTTTGCGGCAATTGGATCGAAGAGGCTCGCCTCCCGCTGCACAAACCCGTCGAGCCGCAGCATGGCGAGAACCGCCCGGCCGTCCTCATCACTGTTCATGCGCGAAAACGCCTCCGTCAGCGCGGCGAGCGCGCGTGGGTCGGCCGGGTGACGCGGGGCCGCGATGGGCGGGAAGCCGAGCCATTCGGACCGGCGCAGGATGACGACCTGCGATGTCAGTTCCGGCTCGATCTCCCGCATCACCTCCAGCACATAGCCATCGACCGATCCCGATTGGGCAAGGCCCGAGGCGACGGCGCGGATTACGTTGCGATGGCCGTAGGTGAAGAAGGTGCGGGCGAAGAAGGACGGGGGCTTCAGGCCATGCTCCGCCAGAAGCGCGCGGGTGACGAGGAAGCCGGAATTGGAATCGGGGTCCGAGAAGGCGTGGATATCGCCCTTGAGGTCCTGGAAGTCCCGTGCGTCACGGTCCCGGTCGACGATGAGGCAGGACTGATAGAGCGGCTGCCCGCGCCACAGCGGAACCGCGACCAGCTGGAGCGCGTCGCGATGGGCAACGAACGGATAGCCGCAGATCCACGCGGCATCGAGCTGACCCGAGACCAGCAGCGCGGTGATCTCCTGGTAGGTCCGCCGGCTGACGAGTTCGACCGGGAAGCCGGTGGCCCGCCGCAGGTAGATCTGAAGCCGGCCGAGCAGTTCGAGGTCGGAGGTCAGGAAGACGGGGGTCAGGCCGAAACGGATGGTGCCGGCCGAGGCGCGCGCCACCGGAGGCACGAGCGTCGCGCCGACCATGGAAGCAGCGGCAGCAAGGACCGCCCTGCGGTCGATGCGCGAACCGGCGCTCATTTGCTTGGGCCTCCCGCTTTGTAATTCTTCTTAAATCGAAGAATAGCGCGGATGGCCTGGAAGGCAAACGGGCATCCGTGTCGGCGTTAGAAACGACGATTTGGGCTGTGCCCCCAACAGGAGGCTCGTTCTTCTGCCGCGGAATCAATGGGCGCACGATGGCCACTTTCAAAGCACACGCGCGAGATCGCGGCCGAAGCCGGCAGCCCGCACAGGTGTCGGACCGGTCTGTCAGGCCAGTGTTTCGATCGCCAGCGCGATGCCTGGCCGCCGCCGATGCAGAGGGTAACGATGCCACGCTTGAGGCCGTCGCGCTGCATCGAATGGATGAGCCGCGTGGTCAGGATCGCCCCGCTCGCGCCGATGGGGTGGCCGTGGGCGATGGCCCCACCTTCAACATTGACGATCTCTTCGGCAAGGCCGAGATCGCGGGTGACGGCGAGGGCGATCGCGGCGAAGGCCTCGTTGATTTCCACCTGCTCGACGTCCGCGATCGTCCAGCCCGCACGCCCCAGCGCCTGGCGCACCGCCGGCACCGGACCGATGCCGAACATGCCCGGCTCCACCGCGCCGACGCCGAAGGCGACGAGCCGCGCCAGCGGCTCAAGGCCGTTCGCCGCGGCGAAATCGCGGTCGGCGAGGATCATCGCCGCGGCGCGCAGCGCCTTGATGCGCCTCATTCCTTCCTTCGGATCGTCCCGCCCAATCGGGTCGCTTCCGCAACGGTGTTCGAAATCGTGCCGTACTTGCGGACGTTGGTGTGGAGCAAAGCCAGGCGTTGCTCCGTCTCGTCCGTATCGACGACCAGTTCGTAAGCCACGGAGATGATCTTCGGCGGCGCGTCCTGCCGAACGGCATGGAGCGTGACATCCACCCCGCGCAGCTCGAAATTCAGCATCGGCGTTACCCGCTCGATGCCCTTGATCATGCATGCCGCGATGGCAGCAAGGAACAATTCCGCCGGGTTGAACGCATCGGCGCGCCCACCGATGCCGGTGTCGAGGCTGATCTCGGCCTCCTTGGTACGGGCGAGGCTGCCATGTGCGTCGATACGCGACGCACGAACTTTGTATTCCAGCATGACGGGACTCACACCGCGAGCCAACGGGCGACGTCGTCGGACTTCGGCAGACCGCCCGCGTGCACTACCTTGCCGTCGATGACGATGCCCGGCGTCGAGGCGATGCCGTATCCGGCGATCACCGCATAGTCGGTGACCTTCTCCACGCTCACGTCGAGCCCGAGCTTGGCCGCCTCATCCCGCACCATCTGCGCCGTTGCCTCACAGCGGGAGCAGCCCGGACCGAGCACTTTCACGTCTTTCATGACTCCAGCCTTTCCGGCTTCAAGAAAACAGCGCATTGAACAGGAACCCCACGGCGAGGATGCCGGTGCCGACCACGCCCACGAACACGGCGATCAGCTTCGGGCTCAGGACTTTGCGCAGGATGATCATCTCCGGCAGGGACAAGGCGATCACCGCCATCATGAAGGCGAGCACGGTGCCCAGCGCAGCGCCCTTGGCCAGCAGGGCCTCCACCACCGGGATGATGCCCGCGGCATTGGAATACATGGGAATGCCCAGCAGAACCGCGGTCGGAACCGACCACCACGCATCCCGTCCCATGATGGAGGCGAGGAGGTCCGCCGGCACGTAGCCGTGGATGAAGGCGCCCGCTGCGATGCCGGCGATGATCCACATCCAGACCTTGCCGACAATGTCGCGTACCGCGTCGAGGCCGGCCTTGATGCGGTCCACCAGCGTCATGCCATTGGGCGGCAGCTCGACCGGAGCGGCGCGCACGTTGCGCACCCAGTCTTCCAGCCAGCCCTCCAGATGCAGCCGCCCGATGACCCAGCCGGCGACGATGGCCACCCCGAGGCCGAAGGCCAGATAGGTGAGCGCCACCTTCCAGCCCACGAGCGCGAACAGAAGGCCCAGCGCCACCTCGTTCACCATGGGCGCGGCGATGAGGAAGGAAAACGTCACGCCGAGGGGGACCCCGGCGGAGACGAAGCCGACGAACAGGGGCACCGCCGAGCAGGAGCAGAAAGGCGTGACGATACCGAGGCCGGCCGCAGCGATATTGCCGAGCCCTTCGCGATTTCCGGCGAGCAACGCACGCGTGCGCTCGGCGGAGAAGAAGCTGCGCACCACGCCCATGACGAACACCACCAGTGTCAGCAGCATCAGCACCTTGGGCATGTCGTAGATGAAGAACGCCACGGCTTCGGCAAGATGGCTGCCCGGCTCCACCGGCAGGCGGGCCACCAGCCACCGGGAGAACGGTGCGAGCTGGGCATAGACCACGAACCAGAGCGCGATCGCCGCGACGGTCGCCGCCGCCCAGGCCAGAGGCGATGCCTCCCGCTGCGGCTTGCGCCCGGTCAATGACAGGTCGGCGCTCATGCGGCTCTCCTGTTCGATGAAGCGTCCAGGGTGGTGAGGACAGCATTGATGATGGTTGCCTGCTCGGCCGGCAGTTCGGGATTGCGACGGTAGCGCACCCATTGGGCGTCCCGCCGATCCACCACGACGCCAGCCTGCTTGAGCACCGCCATATGGCGCGACATGCGGGATTGGGTGACGCCGAGGACGCGCACGAGTTCGCAGACGCAATGCTCGTGCCCATCCCACAGGAGGCGGACCGCCGCGAGGCGGGTGGGTTCGGCCAGGGCCGACAGAAGGGTGAGGGCGGACTGCATACGCTTCTTTTACTTTAATGCGCATATGCGTTCAAGCGCATTTTATAATTAGCTTGTCACTGGGAACGCAGGGCTTCTCGAAATCAGGGGAGAATTGAACCCTCACCCTCGACCTCGGAGCGGATATCTATGCTGCGGCTCGAAATAGCAATTTGAGATGGTTGCGTGCCCCCGCAACCAAAAATCCTTAAAACCTGAGGATTTCGCAAGGGTCGCCGCAAGGCGGCCTTTTTGCGTTGGTGCCTGCTGGATGAGATCCATCGCCAAGCGCATGCGAGCGACAAGCTGGTGGTGGAATATCCCATCGCCGTCGCAACCAACGGGCACCGGACCCGCGCCGAAATCTTCGACCAGCTCAAGTCCCAATTCACGCAGGCCCGGATCGTGGAGCTGACCTCAATCGCGCAGCGCTCCTGACGCACCGCCCCGTGCCGCGGCTTCCACCGCTTCAACGCCATGCTGCAGGTGGAAGGGGCCGAACCCCAGCCGGTACCCGCGCTCTGAAGGCGAGCCCCCAACCTCGTTCGAGGGCGTTCGCATCGCCGGTTCCAGCTGGCTCACGCCTCGCCATGGCGTTCGCGGACGAGGGCAAGCCACGCGCTGGCGGCGTCGGACAGATAGGCGCCACGGCGCCAGGCCATCGCCATGCTCCATTCCAGGTCCGGCTCGGCGAGCCTCACCTGACAGACCGCGGCGTCGTGCCTCTGTGCCGCGATCATGCGCGGCAGGAAGGCGACGCCCAGCCCTGCCGCCGCCAGTTCCATGGTGAAGTCGATCTGGCTGCTGCGCGCCGCGATGGCGGGCAAAAATCCCGCGCGGCGGCTGGCGTCGAGCACGATCCGATGCAGCGCAAGGCCGCTCTCCAGCATGATGAACGGCGTATCCCTGAGGTCGGCGAGCCGGATCTCGGCTTGCGTCGCCAGCGGATGGCCCGACGGCAGTACGGCCACCAGCGGCTCGCGGCACAGCGGCTCGAAATCGAATTCCGGCGAGATCGGAAGCAGGCTGCCGGCGATGTCGATGTCGCCGGTGCGCAGGTCGTCCTCGAGCTGCGCGCTGTCGCGCTCAACGAGCCGCACCTCGATCTCGGGAAAGCGCTGGCGATAAAGCGCCAGCAGTGGCGTGAACGGCACGCTGCTGCAGGCCGGCAGCAGGCCCAGCCGTAGCACGCCACGCCGCAGGCCGCGGATCTCGTCCAGCTCGGCCAACAGGTCGGCGCGGTCGGCGAGCAGCTTCACGGCGCGGCGATAGACCACCTCGCCCGCCGGGGTCAGCACGCTGCGGTGGCCCATGCGGTCGAGCAGGGGGACGCCTACTTCCGCCTCCAGCTGCTTCACGGCCTTGCTGACGGCCGACTGGCTGGTGAGCACGGCCTTGGCGGCCTGCGAGAAGCCGCCCTGGCGGACGACCTCAACGAACGAGCGCAGCGGGCGGAATTCCATGGCGAGACCCGTATCGTATTGGAGAAGGGAGCAGTCCCTGACGGCCCGGATGCCGCCCTCCCCGAGGGACGGCGGCATCAAGGATTGGTCGGTGGGCGACGTTCAGAAGGCGTTGACCACCACGATGGTCAAAAGCGCCATCACCAGGCGGGAGACCGCGTAGCCGGTGGCATAGCCCACCACCGGGACGTTGCTCTTGGAGGCTTCCTGCAGCGCGCCGAGGGCCGCCGTGGTGGAGCGGGCACCGGCCACGGCGCCGAGCATGATGCCGGGGTGGAACTTGAACACGAAGTGTCCGAGCAGCAGGCCGACGATGATCGGAACTAGGGTCACAAGGGTGCCGGCCAGGAACAGGGTGAGGCCGTAGTTCTGGATACCACCCACGAAGCCGAGCGCCGCGTTGAGGCCGATGCAGGCGATGAAGCCGTTGAGGCCCACATTGTTGAACACCCAGATGGCCGGCCCGGGGATGTGGCCGAAGGTGCGCATGGTGGAGCGCAGGTAGCCGCAAATGATGCCGGCCACGATGGCGCCCACGGCGGTGCCCAGCGACAGCGGGATGCCGCCGATGCGGATCGTGAAGGCCCCGATGAGGCTGCCGAACACGATGCCGAAGGCCATGAACGCCATGTCCGAGCCTTCCACGGGACGGTCGGCATAGCCCAGCACCTTGGCGATCTTGGCCACGTCCGCCTTGGCGCCAAGGATGGTGAGCACGTCGCCCCGCTGCACCTTCACCTGCTCGCCCATGGCCATGGCCACATCCGAGCGGGTGAACTTGGTGAGGAACACGCCTCGGCCGGGCTCGCCGAACAGGGTGTGGATCAATTCGCCCAGGGTCTTGCCGGCATAGGCCTTGTTGGTGACCACGAGGTCGAGCAACTCGGTCGAGAAGTCGAGCAGCGGCACGTCCTTCAGCTCGGGGCCGAACTCATCGGCATAGGCGAGAAGGGCCGACAGGCCGCCGGAGACGGCGAGGATCGCTCCTTCCGTCAGCACCGTATCGCGCTTGCAGTCGACGATCGGGCCCTCGGCAGAGGTGCGCATGCGGCGGATGAAGATCTCGTTGTGGAACATCTTCTCCACGTCCTCGACCGTCTTGCCCACCAGGCCGGTGTTTGCGAGCTTGACGGCGCGGGCCGAGAATTCGCGATAGGCCGTGGTGCCGATCTTGTTGCCGCCGTGCTCGCGCTCATAGTCCTGGCACACCTTCACGAGGTCGAAGCCGAGCACCTTGGGCGCAATGTTGGCGAGCATGAAGGCCGAGCCGATGGTGCCGAACGGATAGGTCACCGCATAGGCCACCGGCAGCAGCGCCAGCGCCGCCTTCAGCTCGTCCGGCTGAAGGCCGGACTGGTTCATGAGGTCGGCCGCCACACCGAGCACCGTCGAGTTGGTGTAGCCGCCCGACAGCAGGCCGGCGGTGAGCGCGGCGTTGTAGCCGAGCAGCTTGCCAAGGACGATCGCCGTCACCGTGCCGGCAAGGCAGATCAGGATGGCGAACACCACCTGGGGCAGGCCATCGCTCTTCAGCGCGCGGATGAACTGCGGGCCCACCGCATAGCCCACCGAGAACAGGAACATGGCGAAGAAGGTGGACTGCATGACGGCGGGCAGCTTGATGCCGATCTGCCCGACGAGAAGACCGGCCAGCAAGGTGCTGGTGACGACGCCGAGATTGAATTTTCCAAGCTTCAGATTCCCGATCCAGAATCCGATGCCGATGGTCAGGAAAAGCGCAATCTCCGGATACTTTTGGAGCGTTCCGACGAAGTAGTTCATGATGGCATGTCCGATGTTCCGGCCAAGACAGCCCAGCGCCCGCCCCGCTCAGGCTTCAACACCCTGAGCGGGGTAGCTTTCGTCCCGTCTCGACCGAAGGAGAGGGCGCGGCTCAGTAGGCCGGGGCGTAGAGCAGGCTCTCGACCCAGGAGCGGATCTCGCGCGGGCGCTCGACGGTCGCGAGGCCGGCATCGAACATGTATTCGACGATGCGGGTCGCGGTGGTGACCTCGGTTTCCAGGATGTGCTCCTGGCTCGGGAACAGCATGCCCTTGGCCTGGAGCGAGGGACCCACCTGGTCCGCCGTGGCGTGAGCGGCGACGATGAAGCATTCGTCGTTCAGCAGCTTGGGGCGGGCAGCGTAGGTGGCAAGGCCGATGGCCGGGTAGATGTAGAAGTTGTTGGCCTGGCCGGGCCGATAGGTCTTGCCGTCGTAAGCCACTTCATCGAACTGGACGCCGGCGGCGAACAGCGCCTTCCCCTTCGACCAGGTATAGGCCTGCTCGGCGGTGCACTCGGCCTTGTGGGTCGGGTTGGACAGGGCGAAGATCACCGGACGGTCGTTGAGGCGGCTCATGGCCTCGATCACCTCTTTGGTGAAGGCGCGCGGCTTGGTGGAGACGCCGATCAGGACAGTGGGCTTGAAGCTCTCGATCACCTCCAGGAAATTGTTGGTGGGCTTCTCGTTCTGCGCCCACAGCTTCTGGGTTTCGGTCAGGTCCGTGCGCGAGGATTCGATGAGGCCGTTCACGTCGAACAGGCGGACGCGCTTGCGGGCTTCCTCAGCCGAGAGGCCCAGCGTCTGCAGCTCGGCGGCGATCAGCTTGGAAATGCCGAGACCTGCGGAACCGGCACCCAGGAACAGGATGCGCTGGTCCTTGAGCTTGCCGCCCGTCTGCTTCATGGCCGCCGCAATGCCGGCGAGCGCCACCGAGGCGGTGCCCTGAATGTCGTCGTTGTAGCAGAGGATCTTGTCCTTGTAGCGATCAAGCATACGGATGGCGTCGGTGCCCTTCCAGTCCTCGAAGTGCACGCAGCAGCCGGGGAAGACTTCGTTAACGGCCTGCACGAATTCTTCAGTCAGCTCGTCGAGTTCTGCTTCCGACACCGGCGCCTCGCGGGTGCCGAGATAGAAGGGGTCGGCGCGCAGGTGCTCGTTGGAGGTCCCGATGTCGAACAGGACCGGCAGCAGCACGTCGGGAGGCACGGCGGCGCAGGCGGTGTAGAGCTGCAGCTTGCCGATCGGGATGCCCATGCCGTTGGCGCCGATGTCGCCGAGGCCGAGGATGCGGCCGCCGGTGGAGACGCACACGAAGCGGATGTCCTTCTGGGGCCAGTTGCGCAGCACTTCGGCCATGCGCCCCTTCATGTGTCGGGTGATATACATGCCGCGGGGGCGACGATACAGGTTTCCGAAGGCTTCGCAGGCATCCGCCACGGTGGGATCGTAGAGGATCGGGATGAAACGCTTGGGGTCAGACATGACGGCCTTGTAGAAGACCGTCTCGTTGCGGGCCTCCAGGTCCATCAGGTAACTGTACTGGTCGAGTTCGTCCTTCACATGGTCGAGATGGTCGAGCACGCGCTCCACCTGGCGGTCGAGGGTCTCGACGGCGTGGGGCAGCAGGCCCTCGAGGCCAAGCTGGCGGCGATCGTCGCGTGTGTAGGCCGTGCCCTTGTTGCGGACCGGATCATGCAACAGGTTCAGTCCGGACAGGTTGCTCTTTGGAGCCTTCTCGATCTTCGCGAGGTTATTGGTGGCCATTTTAGATTGTCCTTGCTTGCAATGTCGAGCCGGAAGGCAAAACGCCATCTGGCCTACGCAAAGAACTTCGCAAGCGCCGTGCCAGGGACGGATAGTCATATTAATATATTGATTTATAGCGCTTTTCTATATTCTGGATGAAGCCGGAGGCGACCCGCCATCCCGGTTTTCCGAACGTCGCCCGGAAACCGCGTTCGGCGACCCGAACGGGGATCGCGCAGCCCCTCCATCTGTGGACAAGCCCCTATTTAATATCGATTTTTGATCCATTTGGTATGGCGCCACCGAGGCCTCAATCACGCCCCCACGTCGCCCTGGCTCTCTCAAGGCCCACGGAGCAGGCGCGCAAACAAAAACCGCGCTACCGGGCTACGGCAACGCGGTTTTACTTTCATCTCGAGAAGTCAGGCGGCGTTTTTCCTCAGCCTTCCTTCACCCGGATATCGTACTTCCGGATCTTGTCGAACAGGGTGGTCTTGGCGATGGCCATGGCTTCGGCGGTCCGGGAGATGTTGCCGTCGTTGCGCTTCAGCTCCTCGGCGATGAGGCTGCGTTCGAAATTCTCCACCGTGGTGGCCAGCGACACCGGCCCCTCGGCCGCCTCGAAGCCCGGTGCGGATCTGAGGCCCAGCGCGTAGCGTTCGGCCTGGTTGCGCAGCTCGCGTACATTGCCGGGCCAATTGTGGGCGATCAGCTCACGGACGACCTGCTCGCGAATGGGCGGCGGCTCGCGGTTGAGGCGGGTCGCCGCCTGGTTGACGAAATATTCGAACAGCAGCGGAATGTCCTCGCGCCGGTTGCGCAGCGCCGGCAGATCGATGGTCACGATGTTCAGGCGGAAATGCAGGTCGCTGCGGAACTGGCCGTCCCTCGACAGCTCCAGAAGATCGGCCTTGGTGGCGGCGATCACCCTGAAGTCCACCGGAATGACCTTGTTGGAGCCGAGCCGCTCCACCACGCGCTCCTGCAACACGCGCAGGAACTTCACCTGCATGGCCATGGGCATGCTCTCGATCTCGTCGAGGAACAGCGTGCCGCCATTGGCATATTCGATCTTGCCGATGCGCTGCTTGGTGGCGCCCGAGAAGGAACCGGCCTCGTGGCCGAAGATCTCGCTTTCGAACAGGGTTTCCGGCAACCCACCGCAATTGAGCGCCACGAACGGCCCGCGCCGGCCGGAGAGGTCGTGCAGGCAGCGCGCGATCAGCTCCTTGCCGGTGCCGGTCTCGCCGAAGATCATCACGTCGGTGGGCACCGCCGCCACGTTCTGCACCAGCTCGCGCAGCTCCACGATGGCGGGGGAATGGCCAACGATGCGGCTTTCCAGGTCGCCCTTGGCGGCGAGCTGGCGGCGCAGCCGTCGCACCTCCATGGCGAGCCGGCGCTTCTCCAGCGCCCGCTGCACCACGCTCACCAGGTGCTGGGACGCGAACGGCTTCTGGATGAAGTCGTAGGCGCCGTCGCGCATGGCCTGCACGGCGGTCGCCACGTCGCCGTGGCCGGTGATCATGATGACCGGCAGGTCGGGATCGTGGTTGGTGAGCTTGGCGAGGAAGCTCATGCCGTCCATGCCCGGCAGCCGGATGTCGGAGATGATGACGCCGCGAAAATCCCGCGACAGGGGCCTGGGCACCGCCTCGACGCTGTCGTAGCCGATGGCCTTGATGCCCTCCAGCGCCAGCGCCTGCAGGCAGCCGAGCTTCACGTCCTCATCGTCCTCGATGACGATGGCGTCGGCATCAACCATGATCGTTCTCCGAGGCTTCGACAGGCCGCAGGCTGACGCGGAAACGAGCGCCGCCCGCGGCGGTGTTGGCGGCGGTGAGGTCGCCACCGAAGCGGCGCACGATATCCTGCGAAATGGCAAGGCCGAGCCCCAGCCCGCTGGTCTTCTTGGTGGTGAAGAAGGGCTCGAACAATCGGTCCATCACGGTGTGGCTCAGGCCGTGCCCATTGTCGACCACGTCGATCACCGCCCAGGCGCCGTCGCGGCCCGCGGTGATCTCGATCCGCGGCTCGCCATTGCCGGTGAGCGCGTCCATGGCATTGCTGATGAGGTTCACCAGCACCTGTTCCAGGCGCACGGCATCGCCCATCACCGTGATCGGCTGTTGTGGCTTGTGGACGACGAGATCCACCTTTTCCTTCTTGATGCGGTGGCCGAGCAGCGCCACCGCACTGTCGATGGAATGGTGAAGATCCACCGGCCCCAATTCGCCGTCGGTGCGCCGGGCAAAGGAGCGCAACTGCCCGGTGAGCACGCCCATGCGCCGGACCAGATCGCAGATGCGTTCCAGATTGTGGCGCACCGTGCTGGTGTCGTTCAGCTCCAGAAACCGCACCGCGTTTTCCGACAGGGTGGACAATGCTGCGAGGGGCTGGTTGATTTCATGGGCAAGGCCGGCCGAAAGCTGGCCGATCACCGCCAGGTTCTCGGTGCGGATCATTTCGTCCTGGAAGGACTTGAGCCGGCGCGCTGCCTTGATGCGTTCGACCACTTCGTGGCGCAGCTCTTCATTGGTGGACCGAAGCTGCCGATTGCGCTCCTCGAACTGGCGCTCCAAATAATTATAGGCCTCCTGCAGCGCATCGCGGGCGAGCAGCCGCTCCCGGGTGGCGAGCCGGCGCTGGTTGACGATGCGCACCGACAGCGCCACCAGCAGGATGAGAACGGCGGCCACCGTCGCCCGTTCGGCGGCCCGGACGCTCACGCCCGTGGTGTCGGAAAGCACGGTCAGGGTCATGGCGACATTCGGCAGGTAGCGGCTGTCGGCGAGATAGGTGCGCGTGCCGCTGCGGTCACCGGTGATAATGAAGCTGCGGCCGTCGCCCGCGCCCCCGGTAGCCTGCCAGACCAACGGCTCCACGATGTGGCGATTGTATTGCTGGGTCTCGTTCATCTGCTCGATCTTCTTGGGATCGAGAGGACCGAGGCTGCGATACTTCCAGTCCTCGCGGGAGGACAGGACCACGATGTCATTGGCATCGGTCATGAGGATGGGCTCGGCGGTGCCGTTCAGCCAGTCGGACTCAAGTTGTTCCAGGTCGATCTTCACGGCCACCACGCCGACGCGCCGGCCGTTCTCCTCGACTTCCGTCGCAAGATAGTATCCGGGCGCGTTGCCGGTGGTGCCGATGGCGTAATAGCCGGTCACCCTGCCCGGGACCGCATCCCGGTAATAGGGCCGATAGGAGATGTTACGGCCGACGAAGCTCTTGGCATCCTGCCAGTTGCTCGATGCGACCACCTCTGCCTTGGTGTCGATGACGAAGACCTGCTGCGTGCCGGCGGCGATGTTCAGGCGGGCGAGATAGGCGCTCAAGGCGTCCCGCTTTTCGCTTTGGTCGGGCGCGGTGAGGAAGGAGATCACATCCCGGTCCATGGCCACGGTCAGCGGCAGGATGCCGAACTTGTCGATCTCCCGCTCCAGCCGCGCGCTCCAGCGGTGCAGTTGCTCGTCGCCGAACGTCTTCAGCTCGGCCAGGCCCTGCCGCTGGTCGAAGGTGAAGGCGAGCCAGAAACCGACGGCCGCGGCGGCAAAGGCCACCAGCAGAAACACCAGGACGCCGCGCCGGCGATGATAGGCCACGCAGTCAAGCTCGGCGAAGATGGCGGGGTCCAGCACGTCCCCGCGAAATTCCCGGCATGCACCGCCACACCGCCCCGCATACCGGCAGGGAATGGTACGGGCGCCGGCATCAGCGCCCGACACCTTTCCAATGGTTGCTGTTGCCATGACCACGGCCGAGCCGTCCTTCCTTTACGACGAAAGTTTAAACTGACGCGTGCAGCGCTCCATGATCTGGATCAGCGCGGCCGGATTTCCGAACATCTGCTCCGCAAGCGCCATGCCATGGGGATGAACCCCATTAACCCATTGATTTATCAAATGCTCGCCGGCCAGCACGGCGCCCATCACGTTCGGAATTCCGAATTTCGGCACCCCGCCTGTGCGGATTTCCGACCCCGCCTGAGGCTCCCCCGCCCTGCCTGGTCCCGGCGGCACGCTCATCGAGAGCGCGCCGTTCGCGTTTCCGAATGACGGCCCAAGCGGATCATCGGTCCAGCGAACGGAACTGCCAGCCGGCTCCGATGGCGGCTCCTTGAAATCGGTTTGATTTCAGTCAGTTGGCTCAGCCCGCCCCGGCTGGCACGGCCCTTGTTATGCCAGGGACCACCGGGGAGGAGCACCAGCGCGCCTGCCCCAACAAGAGCAAGACAGGAGCAGGGTTCGATGGGTGATCGCATTCGCTTGAGCATCGACGGGCGCGCGCTGGAGGTGGAGGCGCCGGTCTCCATCCTTCAGGCCACCACCGCCGATGGCACCCCGCTCACCGCCAATGTGGGCTGTCTCGGCCAGGGGGTGTGCGGGGCCTGTCGCTGCATGGTCCGCCGGGCAGGCGAGCGCGAGGTGTCCACGGTGCTGGCCTGCGAGACCCCGGCCGAAGACGGCATGCAGGTGAGCTTCATCGACTATTTCACGCCGGACAAGCCGCACGTCTATGACATCGCGACCTTCACCGACAGCTGGCGCCTGTCGGACGCGGTCGCCGACATCTTTCCCGAGGCGGCCCACTGCCGCCATTGCAGCGGCTGCGATCGGGCCTGCCCCAAGGGACTGGAGGTGCAGCGCGGCGTGGAGCTGGCGGTAGCTGGGGACTTCGCGGGCGTGGCGCAGGTGTTCGACCAGTGCGTCATGTGCAACCTGTGCACCCTCGCCTGCCCCGAGCGCATCTGGCCCAACCATCTGGGCCTCATGGTCCGCCGCGCCCTGACCGCCCTGACCCTGCGCCCCTCCGACCTCATTCGCCGCCTTAACGAACTGGAGCTGGGCGAGGCCTGCCTCGACCTGACCGGGACCGAAGCCGAGCCTGCCTCCACCCCGGCCCGGAGGTGAATTCGATGACCCACGCCACGACCTTCGCCATCCCCTACGCCGACGCCCTCGCTCGCCTCTCCCCTGGCGCCGATCCGGTGATGCGGCCCGAGGCGCTATCGCGCGAGCAGTTGCTTGAGGCCTACCACCCCGACCATGGCGCGGACGCCCGCGTGCCGCTGCGGGTGGGCGCCAATCGCGGTGAACCGTGCCATCCCGCCCTTGCCCGCATCATCGAGGGCAATGCGCTCATCGGCGACGTGGACCTGGTGGCCGTCGATCCCATCGCCACCGACGTGCTGGTGATCGGCGGTGGCGGCGCCGGCACGGCCGCGACGCTGGCGGCCCGCGCGGCCGGTGCCGAGGTCATCCTCGCCGCCAAGCTGCGCATCGGCGACAGCAACACGGTGATGGCCGAGGGCGGCATCCAGGCCGCCATCGGCGAGGACGACAGCCTCCGCCGCCATTTCGACGACACCATGAAGGGCGGCCACGGCGCCGGCTTTCCCCAGCTGGTGGCCCAGCTTGTCAGCGACGCGCCGGACGTGATCCGCTGGCTTATCGGCCTCGGCGTCAATTTCGATCTGGCGGACGGACCCGCCCCCGGCGCGCGGCTGATGCGCAAGCGGGCCGGCGGCACCACGGCGGCGCGCATTTTGAGCCATCGCGATTTCACCGGTCTCGAAATGATGCGGGTGCTGCGCGAGGCGGTGGAGCTGGATCGCGGCGTCACCGTGCTCAATCGCTCCCCCGTGGTGGAGTTGCTCTCCGACGAACGCGGCCGTTGCGCCGGCGCCGTGCTCTATGACCTGGAGCACCGCGCCTTCCGCGTGGTGCGCGCCGGCGCAGTGGTGCTGGCAACTGGCGGCGCCGGGCGGCTGCACCTCACCGGCTTCGCCACCTCCAACCATTACGGCGCCACGGCGGACGGCCTCGCCCTCGCCTATCGCATGGGCGCCCGGCTGCGCGACGTGGATTCCTTCCAGTATCACCCCACCGGCATCGCCTGGCCGCCGCATCTGGCCGGCGGGCTCATCTCGGAGGCGGTGCGCTCGTTGGGCGCAAAGCTGGTGAACGGGCTCGGCGAGCGCTTCATCGACGAATTAGCCCCGCGCGACGTGGTCACCGCCGCCATCCTGCGCGAATGCGCCGAGGGGCGCGGGGTATCGCGCGACGGCGGGCTCGGCGTGTTCCTCGATACCCCGGCGCTGCTGGCCGAAAAGCCCGACCTGCTGACGACACAGCTCATCTCGCTGGCCCATCTCGCCCATCGCGCCGGGGTGGACCCGGCCCGCGAGCCGCTGATGATCTATCCCACCCTGCACTATCAGAACGGTGGCGTGGCCATCGACCGCGACGGCACCTCCAGCGTGCCGGGCCTTTATTGCGCAGGCGAGGTGACGGGCGGCATCCATGGCCGCAACCGGCTGATGGGCAATGCCCTGCTGGACATCTTCGTGTTCGGCCGGCGGGCCGGCACGGCGGCGGCGGACCATGCGGGCGGGGTCCTGCCCGGCCGCTTCGGCCTCGAGCATGTGCAGCGCTGGCAGCGCGAGCTCAGCCACGCCGGCATGATCGACGGTCCGCGCTCGCCGATCCTCTATCCCGCCTACGGCCATTTCGACCTGCGCGGCCACATGGCCGGCGCCAACCAGGGCTGACCGCCATGACACGCCCCAACGTCCCCTCGAAGGCCAACACCGTCCTGCTCGATCCCGCCCTGAAGCTGGGCGCCAACCTGCCGCTCTGGCGCCGCGCCGGCGGCGGGGCCGGCCTTGCCGCCGCCCTCGCCCGGCCCGACGCCATCATTGAGACCCTCAAGGACGCCGACCTGCGCGGCATGGGCGGCGCGGGCTTCCCCACCTGGCGCAAGTGGAGCGCCGCCGCGGCCTCGCCCTGCGACGAGAAATATGTGGTCTGCAACGGCAATGAGGACGAGCCCGGCACCTTCAAGGACCGCCATCTGCTGCGCTGGACGCCCCACCAGGTGATCGAGGGCGCGCTGATCGCCGCCGTCGCGGTGAAGGCCAATCGCGTGGTGTTCTACGTCAATCCCCACCAGGCAGAGGGCATCGACCAGATGCGCTGGGCGGTGGACGAATGGACCGCCAGCGACCTCCTCGCCTCCGTCTCCAAGGTGGTGGGCCGGCCTGTGACGCTCACGGTGGCGCCCAGCTCGGGCCGCTATATCGGTGGCGAGGAGACGGCCATCGTGTCCTGGCTCGACGGCGGCTTCCCCTTCCCGCGCCGCAAGCCGCCATTCCCGTTCGAGAGCGGGGTGGGCGGCCTGCCGACGCTGATCAACAACACCGAGACCCTCGCCAACGTGCCGCACATCCTGAAGAACGGCGCCGACTGGTATCGCGACCTCGGCGTGGGCGCGGCGGCGGGCACCAAGCTGTTTTCGCTGTCGGGCGACGTGCTCAATCCCGGCCTCTACGAGCTGCCCATGGGCACCAGCCTTGAGGAACTTGTCTTCGTCCATGGCGGCGGCATGCTGGATGGTCGCGCCTTCAAGGCGGTGTTCACCGGCGGGCCATCCAACACGCTGCTCACGGCACGCGACCTCGACGTGGCCCTCGACTTCGACAGTGTGAAGAGGCGCAAGTCGCGGCTCGGCACCGGCGCCATGATCGTCATCTCGGAAGGCACCAGCATCGTGCGCAAGGTGGCGGAATATGTCGCCTTCTTCGCCAGCGGCTCGTGCGGGCAATGCCCGTCCTGCAAGTGCGGCACCTTCCAGATGGCCCGCCTCTTGGACCGCATCGCCACCGGCCGGGGCGTGGAAGCCGACCGGCAGGCACTGGACCATCTGTGCCGCATTCTGCCCGGCAGCGGGCGCTGCGCGCTCATCGACGGCGCTGTGACGGTGGTGGAAAGCTCGCGCCACACCTTCCCGGACGAGTACGAGCCCAAGGCGCGCTACGCGTCCTGACGGTCGCCTGCGGCCAGGCGGCGGTGCCAGGCGGCGGCCGCTTCGCCGGCGAGCATCCGCAGTTCGCGCAGCGCCGCCGCATCCTCGTGCGACAGGCGCTGCCAGCGCCGCAGCAGACCACCGAGAGCGTGCAGCGCCACTTCTGCGGCGATGCTGGAAAGGCCCGCCGCCCGGCGCGCGGCGGCGATGGTTCCCTCGTCGCGACCGGCGCGGACGGCGTCGATATAGGCGCGGTTGGTGTTCAGCCCGTCCGCGATCAGGCGGGTGACCGGAGGGCCGAAATCCGGCCACAGCAGCAGCACCGCGAGCACGGCCGTCAGGCTCCCCACCGTATTGTCGAGGATGCGGGCGGAGCCGATGCCCGCCCCCGGCTGCACCAGCTCGGTCACGATGATGAAGAGCATGGTGAGGAACACCACGAACACCGCGTAATTGACGCTGCGCAGCGCGATGGACACCCCCGCCAGCAGCACGGCGACGCCGGCCAGCGTTGGGGGCGCGTCGCTCACCAGCAGCAGGCACAGCGCCGCAAGGCCGCCCAGCAGGCTGCCGAAGATGCGCTCCAGCCCCCGTGTCCAGGCGACCCGCGCCGCGCCCTGCATGACCATGACCACCGCCATCGTCGCCCAATAGGGGTAGCCGAACTGGAATACGATGGCGACGTAGAGCACCACCACCACGGCCGCCGCCTGTCGTACGCCCTGCTTCAGCGCATCCTGCCAGCGAATTCGACCGTCCCCCACCACCGGCGGGAGGAGGGATGCGACCGCCGCACCGGTTTGCGCGGCGGCCACCAGCCCCGCCGCCTGCTGCGTGGCGAGCAGGCACCCGGCGGCGAGCCCTTCCGGCAGGGTGGCGCGGAGCTGTCCCAGCGCGTCCATCTGCCGGGCAAGGATATCGCCCCCGCGCGGACCCTCCGCGACCGTGGCGCGGCAGGCGAGCACTGCCTCCAGCATGGCATCCGCCGCCGCCATGCGTTCGCGCGCCGGCCCCTCGCGCAGGATGAAATCGTGCTCCAGGGCGATGGCGGCGCTGAACAACTGCTCCGCCGCCTCCTGCAGCAAGAGGAAGGGGCGCAGGTCCGCCTCCGGCTCGCGCTCATAACGGGCGATGAGGGCGCGCAGTCGCTCCAATGCGAAGCGCACGGCGCGGCGATGCTCGGAATGGGCGGGATGCCACGCGCCGTCGCGATGCGGCCCGTCTCCCGTGGCCACCATGTCGGCCAGCATGTCCCCCAGCCGGGTGAAGACGGCGACGCTCATTTGCCGCGCCGGCCGCCAGGCATCCACGCGCCACAGCACATTGACCAGCAGGTAGGCCCAGCAGCTGCCGGCCATGAACGAAAGCGCCAGCTCCCCCGCTTGCGCGGCGGGATGCGGGAAGCCCACCGCCACCACGCCGACGCCGCCCACAAGCGCCGACAACAGGCCGGCATGGGCGAGGCGCACGGGCAAAAGGGCCGAGAGCACCACGATCAGCGGCGCGGCGACCAGCGCCGCCACGGTGCCGAACGAGGCCAGCCACGAACCGAGGAAGGCCACCGGCGTGCCGAGGATCACGAACAAGGCGAGCAGCGCGCGCCGCAGCCGGTGGGGTCCCGGCGTGTCGCACAGGCAACTCCAGTAGGCGCCGAAGATCGCCCAGCCGTACTGGTAACGCCCGCTCGCCAGCACGAGCGCCAACGGCACCGCCACCGCCAATGCCGCGCGCAGCCCCTCGGCAAAAGTGAAATGCTCCGGCGTGAGGCCGAAGGAGCGCAATTCCATCCACCGCGCCGCCCGGCGCAGGGTGGCGACCCATCCCGGCGGCGCCGGAACAGCATCCACGTCCCGCCCGGCCACGTCCGCCCCGACGCCATCCCCGATCTTGCCCGTCATGTGTCGATCGTCACTCCAGTGGGCCCGCGAACGTCACCATCCGGAGCAAATTGGTCTGACCACTTATTCCGTTGACTTGCGCCAGATTTGCGTTATCTGACGAAAATAGCAAGCCATCGCGCTTGGATTGCCAAAATTGGTCAGACCAATTATACTGGTAACCGCGCGACAAGGTGGCACCACAGGTGCCGAATTTCCCGGCTGGGAGGGGCGGGTGCGAAAGCTGTCGGA
Organism: Xanthobacter autotrophicus Py2; assembly: GCA_000017645.1. Classification (NCBI taxonomy): domain Bacteria; kingdom Pseudomonadati; phylum Pseudomonadota; class Alphaproteobacteria; order Hyphomicrobiales; family Xanthobacteraceae; genus Xanthobacter; species Xanthobacter versatilis. Next base: position 4,349,087 of record CP000781.1, on the reverse strand, counting down.
CGAGATCGAGGCGTTGATCGCCGAAGGCGGGCTTCAGACCGGCGCGCGGCTGCCGTCCGAACGCAAGCTGGCGGCGGATTTCGGCGTGTCACGCTCGCGGCTGCGCGAAGCCATCCAGCAGCTCACCAGCCGGGGCATCCTCACCGCGCGCCAGGGCGGCGGCACCTTCGTGGCCGCCACGCTCTCTCCATCGTCCCTGGACAAGGCCCTCTCCCCGCTCTCCTCGCTCGCCCGCATGGAGCCAGGCTACTGGCAGGATGTGATGGAGATCCGCAAGTCGCTGGATGGCGACACCGCCTATTGCGCGGCCTTGCGCGCAGGCGATGAGGACCGGGCGCGGCTCACAGCCGCCTTCGAGCGGCTCCTCAAGGCCGAGGGCGCGGACGAGGCGACCCAGGCCGGCGCCGACGCCGCCTTCCACATGGCGGTGGCCGAGGCCTCCCACAATGCGGTGCTGCGCCAAGTGATGGCGGGACTGTTCGACGTGCTGCAGCACTCCATTTCCGCCAGCCTCGAAAAGCTCTACCGCCTACCGCGCACGGCGCACGCGCTGGAAGACCAGCATCGCCTGATCTTCGAGGCCGTCGTGGAAGGCCGCGCCGACGACGCGCGCGACGCCGCGCTGCGCCATCTCGATTTCGTGGAGGACAGCCTGCGGCTCATAGAAGACGCCGCAGCGCGCGAGCGACGCTCGGTGCGGGCCCTTTCCCGGGCGGCGATGCAGAAGGAAGCAAGATCATGATCATCTCGTCGTCCTCCGACTACCGGGAAGCCGCCCGCCGCCGCCTTCCGCCCTTCCTGTTCCACTATATCGACGGCGGCGCCTATGCCGAGGCGACCCTGCGCCGGAACGTGGAGGATCTCTCCGACCTCGCCCTGCGCCAGCGCGTGCTGAAGAGCGTGGGCGAGGTGGATCTCTCCACCACCCTGCTCAAGCAGCAGCTGTCCATGCCCGTAGGCCTCGCCCCCGTCGGCCTCACCGGCATGTATGCCCGGCGCGGCGAGGTGCAGGCGGCGCAGGCGGCCACCCAGAAGGGCATTCCCTTCACCCTCTCCACGGTCTCGGTCTGCTCCATCGAGGAGGTGCAGAGCCAGGTGGGCAAGCCCATCTGGTTCCAGCTCTACGTGCTGAAGGACCGCGGCTTCATGAAGAACGCGCTGGAGCGCGCCTGGGCTGCAGGCATTCGCACCCTGGTCTTCACCGTCGACATGCCGGTGCCCGGCGCGCGCTATCGCGATGCCCATTCGGGCATGTCCGGTCCGAACGCCGCGTTCCGGCGCATGGTGCAAGCCGTGCTGCACCCGTTCTGGGCCTATGACGTGGGCCTGATGGGCACCCCGCACGATCTCGGCAACGTCTCCGCCTATCGCAAGGAGAAGACCAGCCTTGAAGATTACGTGGGTTGGCTCGGCAACAATTTCGATCCGTCCATCGGCTGGAAGGATCTGGAATGGATCCGCGAATTCTGGAAGGGCCCCATGGTCATCAAGGGTATCCTTGATCCCGAGGACGCCCGCGATGCGGTGCGCTTCGGTGCCGACGGCATCATCGTGTCGAACCATGGCGGGCGCCAGCTCGACGGCGTGCTCTCCTCCGCCCGCGCCATGCCGGCCATCGCCGACGCGGTGAAGGGCGAGATGACGCTTCTGGCCGATTCCGGCATCCGCTCGGGGCTCGACGTGGTGCGCATGCTGGCGCAGGGCGCCGACGGCGTGCTGCTCGGCCGCGCCTTCGTCTATGCGCTGGCGGCGGCGGGCCGCGCGGGGGTGGAGAACCTGCTCGACATCATCGCCAAGGAGATGCGGGTGGCCATGACCCTCACCGGCGCCCGCGCCATCTCCGACATCTCCCGCGACAGCTTGGTGCGGGAGATCGAGCGGCCGCTCGCCCGCGCGGCGCAGTAGGGCGCCGGGGCAGCAACGTCCCCTCTCCTGCCTGCGGGGCTGGAGGTCGGGATCCGGTCACACATTTTTCGATTATGGCCCCGCCAGAACGACAATGCCCGGCGCGAGCCGGGCATTGGTGTTTTCGGGATTGTGCCGAAGAGCGCTCAGATCCCGAGCTTGGCCTTCAGGATGTCGTTGAGGGCCTGCGGGTTGGCCTTGCCGCCGGAGGCCTTCATGGCCTGGCCCACGAACCAGCCCAGCATGGTGGGCTTGGCCAGCACCTGCGCCACCTTGTCCGGGTTCTTGGCGATGATCTCGTCCACCACCTTCTCGATGGCGCCGAGGTCGGTCACCTGCTTCAGGCCGCGGGCTTCCACCACCACGCGCGGGTCGCCGCCCTCGGTGAAGATGATCTCGAACAGGTCCTTGGCGATCTTGGAGGAGATGGTGCCCTCCGCGATCAGGTCGAGGATGGCGCCGATCTGGTGCGGCGTCACGGGCGAGGAGGTGACATCCTTGCCCTCCTTGTTCAGGCGGCCGAACAGTTCGTTGATGACGAAGTTCGCGGCCGCCTTGCCGTCGCGCTTGACGCCGCCGCCGTCCGCCACCTGCTCGAAATAGGCCGCCGTTTCGCGCTCGGCCACCAGCACGCCGGCGTCATAGGGGCTCAAGCCGTAATCGGCGATGAAGCGGGCCTTCTTCTCGTCCGGCAGCTCGGGCAGGCCGGACTTCAGCTCCTCCACCCACTCGGGCTTCAGCACCAGCGGCAGCAGGTCCGGATCGGGGAAGTAACGGTAGTCGTGCGCCTCTTCCTTCGAGCGCATGGAGCGCGTTTCGCCCCTGGTGGGGTCGAACAGGCGCGTCTCCTGGGAGATGGAGCCGCCATCCTCCAGGATCTCGATCTGCCGCCGCGCCTCGGTCTCGATGGCCTGGCCGATGAAGCGGATGGAATTGACGTTTTTGATCTCGCAGCGGGTGCCGAAGGGTTCGCCGGGGCGGCGCACGGAGACGTTCACGTCCGCCCGCAGGTTGCCCTTCTCCATGTCGCCGTCGCAGGTGCCAAGATACCTCAGGATGGTGCGCAGCTTCGTCACATAGGCCTTCGCCTCCTCCGCCGAGCGCAGGTCGGGGCGGGAGACGATCTCCATCAGCGCCACGCCGGAGCGGTTGAGGTCCACGAAGGACTGGGTGGGCGACAGGTCGTGGATGGACTTGCCGGCGTCCTGCTCCAGGTGCAGGCGCTCGATGCCGACGGGGATGCTCTCCCCGTCGGGCAGGTCCACGATGACCTCGCCCTCGCCCACCACCGGCTGCTTGTACTGGCTGATTTGGTAGCCCTGCGGCAGGTCCGGGTAGAAGTAGTTCTTCCGGTCGAACACCGAAGTCAGGTGGATCTGCGCCTTCAGGCCGAGGCCGGTGCGCACTGCCTGGGCCACGCATTCCTGGTTGATGACGGGCAGCATGCCGGGCATGGCCGCATCCACCAGCGACACATGGTCATTGGGCGGGCCGCCGAAAGCGGTGGAGGCGCCGGAGAACAGCTTGGCGTTGGAGGCCACCTGGGCATGCACCTCCAGGCCGATCACCACTTCCCAATCGCCGGTGGCACCGGAAATGAGCTTCTTCGTATCGGTAGGGCGAACATGTAAGGTCATGAAAGGTCCCGGAACTAGCCGCCGCGTCGGCGCGCGGGCGATCAGCGTTTCTCTTAAACTCACTACTCCCCAACGGGGCGTGCGCGCAACGCCGGGCCGTGCGTTGCCGCCTCGCCTCGCCGCGCAGCCGGTGCTATAGCAGGCGCGAACGAGAACCCCCATCGCCTCCCATTCATGACCGTGACGACATCCGGCGTCTCATCGCCCTCCCCCTCCGCGCCGAAGGGCCTGCGGCTCGCCGCCGTCGCCATCGTCCGCGACGAGGCGGACGTGATCGAGGCGTTCGTGCGGCACAACCTCGCGGTGGTCGATCACCTCTTCATCGAGGACGACCACAGCCGCGACGGCACCCGCGCCATCCTCGACGCCCTCGCTGCGGAAGGGTTGGCGGTGAGCGTGTTCGACGGCCCGCAGGAGGCGGCCTATTTCCAGGCGGCGCGCACCAAGGGCCTGCTGCAGCGCGCCTATGTGGTGGAGCGGTGGCATTTTGCCTTCCTGCTGGACGGTGATGAATTCCTGACCACGCCGGACCGTGCCAGCCTCGAGGCGGAACTGGCCAGCCTGCCGGACTCCCAGGCCGGCGGCCTGAGGATGTGGAACTACCTGCCCCGCCCGCTCGATGAGATCCCCGATCCCTTCAGCTTCTTCTCGGATCGCACCCAGAAGCTCACCGGCTTCAGCGCCAAGGTGATGCTGCCGGCGAGCGTCGCCGCGAATGAAGAGCTGAAGATCGAGGACGGCAACCACGCCGCCTTCTGCTTCCGGCGCAAGGTGGTGGTGCACCAGTTGCAATCGGTCGCCCTCGCCCATTTCCCGGTGCGCAGCCACGACCAGATCGTCTCGAAGACGCTGGTGGCCTATTGCCGCTGGCGCACCCGGCCGGACTACGACCCCGCCACCACGGCGCTCGGCCCCATGGGCGCCATGGCGCTGCTGCGGGCCAATCCCGGGCTCAGGCTCGACAGCCTGGATGGCATCACCGCCTGCTACATGGGCGCCACCGGCCCGGAAGATACGGTGCAGCGCCCGTTCGAGCGGCTGGGAGCGGCGCGGCGCTACGACGGCCTCGCCGCGATCCGCCCCTATGACAAGGCGGCCTCTGCCATCGACACGGTGATCGCCGCCTCCCTGAGCCGTCTTGAGGCGGGCGGCGCAGCCTCGCGGCAGGCGGCGGAGAGCGGGCTTGCCAAGTTCCTGTCGAAGTCCCTGGTGGGGCGCTGGCGGGCACTGCGCGGCGGCCACACCACGCTCAAGGCAGAGTGGGACGGCACCGTCCGCCGCCTCAGCCGCTCCATCAGGAAGCGGCTGGGCTGAAAGCCCGTTTGAAAACTCAAGAAGGCAGAGCCGCGATCACCCTGTCATGCCCGGGACAAGCCCGGCCATGACGGTGACAATACTCCTGCGACGGCGTCAAACGCCCCTCTGAGTGAATGTCCAAATGTTCACCAAGCACCCGCACCGAAGTGCGGGCGCCGATCTCGTTTGACTCAACTCAGCCGCGCCACCACTGCTTGTCCACCGGGAATCGGCCCGCCGCTTCCTCGATCACCTCGGCGAGGGAGAACAGGGTCTCCTCCTCGAACGGGCGGCCGATGAGCTGGAGGCCGAGGGGCAGCCCGTCCGCCGAAAGGCCGGCGGGGACGGCGATGCCGGGCAGGCCGGCCATGTTCACGGTCACGGTGAAGACGTCGTTGAGATACATCTCCACCGGGTCGGCCTTCAGCTTCTCACCGATGCCGAAGGCGGGAGACGGGGTCGCCGGCGTCAGCACCGCGTCCACGCCCTGGGCGAAGACCTGGTCGAAGTCGCGCTTGATCAGGCTGCGCACCTTCTGCGCGCGCAGGTAATAGGCGTCGTAATAGCCGGCCGAGAGCACATAGGTGCCGATCATGATGCGGCGGCGCACCTCCGGGCCGAAGCCGGCGGCGCGGGTGTTCTCATACATCTCCACCACGTCGCGGCCCGGCACGCGCTCGCCAAAGCGCACCCCGTCATAGCGGGCGAGGTTGGAGGAGGCCTCCGCCGGCGCCACGATGTAATAGGCCGGAAGCGCGTACTGGGTGTGGGGCAGCGAGATGTCGACGATCTCCGCTCCCGCGTCCTTCAGGAAGCGCGCGCCTTCGGTCCACAGGGCGTCGATCTCGTCGGACATGCCGTCCATGCGGTATTCGCGCGGAATGCCGATCTTCTTGCCCTTGATGGAGGCGCCCACCGCCTCCTCATAGTCCGGCACCGGCCGGTTGACGCAGGTGGAATCCTTGGGGTCGTAGCCCGCCATGGACTTCAGCAGCACCGCCGCGTCGTTCACCGTGCGGGCGAACGGGCCGGCCTGGTCGAGGGACGAGGCGAAGGCCACAATGCCCCAGCGCGAGCAGCGCCCGTAGGTGGGCTTGATGCCGACCGTGCCGGTGAAGGCCGCCGGCTGGCGGATGGAGCCGCCGGTGTCGGTGCCGGTCGCGCCCGCGCACAGGAACGCCGCCACCGCCGCCGCCGAGCCGCCAGACGAGCCACCGGGCACCAGCGGGGTCTCGTCGCCATCGCGCCGCCACGGCGAGACGACGGGCCCGAACGCCGAGGTCTCGTTGGACGAGCCCATGGCGAACTCGTCATTGTTGAGCTTGCCCAGCAGCACCGCGCCGTCCCGCCACAGATGGGAGGTGACGGTGGATTCGTACTGGGGGATGAAATTGTCGAGGATCTTGGCGCAGGCCGTGGTGCGCACGCCCTCGGTGGCGAACATGTCCTTGATGCCGAGGGGAATGCCCTCCAGCGGACCGGTCTCGCCGGACGCGATGCGCCGATCGCTCTCCTTCGCCATTTCCAGGGCGATCTCGGGCGTCTCCAGCACATAGGCGTTGAGCGGGCGGGCCTGCTCCATGGCCTTCAGATAGGCCTCGGTAAGCTCGACGGAGGTAAACTCGCCCTGGGCGAGGCCTTCGCGCGCCTGGGTGAGGGTGAGCTGTGTGAGCTTGGTCATTCCACCACCTTCGGCACGGTAAAGAAGCCACCCTCGGCATCGGGCGCGTTGGCAAGCACCTTTTCGGGGCAGTGGCCGTCGGTGACCACATCCTCGCGCATGGGCAGTTCCACGGGCACCACGCTGGTCAGGGGCTCGACGCCGGAAACGTCGAGATCGGCCAGTTGCTCGACGAATTCGAGGATGGCGTTGAGCTCATTCTGAAGATGGCCGAGTTCGTCCTCGCGCACCGAGATGCGCGCAAGATGGGCCACCCGGCGGACGGTCGCCTGATCGACGGACATGATACGCTCCCAAAAGCTGACCGCCGCTATAGCAAGGGGTATGCCGCGGTGGAAGGGTTTGCGGCGAGAGGTGGTCGGGGCACTGAGGGTGCGCACTGCCGCAGGTGCACGGATTTTCGCATCAGATGATGCTATGGTTGATGCTTAAGCAGCCTGCGGGAGCACCTTTGCCATGCGGACCACCCTCGCCATCGACGACGATCTGCTCGCGAAGGCCCAGGCGCTGACAGGCCTGACGGAAAAATCCGCCTTGGTCCGCGAAGCCCTGAAGGCGCTCATCGCCCGCGAAAGCGCGCGGCGCCTGGCTCGGCTCGGCGGCAGCGAGCCGCAGCTCGAACCGGTGCGCCGTCGCCGCTCCGGCGAGGCATGATTCTCGTCGACACCTCGATCTGGATCGACCATTTCCGCACGGGCGAGACGCACCTGGCGGAACGGCTCGAAGCCGGAGAGATTCTCACCCATCCCTTCGTCATCTACGAACTGGTGCTGGGAAATTTCCGCAACCGCAACACCATATTGGGCGCCCTCGCAGACCTTCCGAGTGCCATGGTGGCGAACGACGCGGAGGTGCTCGCGCTGATCGAGGCCGCAAGCCTCTATGGTCGCGGCATTGGCCTTGTGGATGCCCATCTCATCGCCTCGGTGCGCCTGACGCCCGATGCGCGCCTTTGGACCAGGGACCGCCGGCTTGGCGTCATCGCGGACGAACTGGGCCTCGACATTTCCCCCTGAGGTCGCAAGTGGTCCGCATTCACCCCCGCCCGAAAATGCTTTAGCCATAGGCAATGACGCACCCCACCTCCCCTGCCCCCATCGGTCCTTTGGCCGATATCGCGCCACTGCTGCCGCCGCGCGGCGCGCTGCTCGGGCTCGATCTCGGCACCAAGACCATCGGCGTCGCCTCCTGCGATCCCGACCGTCGGGTGGCCACCGTGGTGGAGACGGTGCAGCGCACCAAGTTCACCGCCGATGCCCAGCGGCTGCTGGCCCTTGCGGCGGAACGGCGGGCGGTGGGATTCGTGCTCGGCCTGCCGCTGAACATGGACGCCTCCGAAGGCCCCAGAGCGCAGGCGAGCCGCGCCTTTGCCCGCAACCTCGCGCGCCTCACGGCGCTGCCCATCGCCCTGTGGGACGAGCGCCTGTCCACCGCGGCGGTTGAGCGGGCCCTCATCTCCGCGGATGTCAGCCGCGCCCGCCGCGCCGCCGTGGTGGACCAGCACGCTGCCGCCTTCATTCTGGAAGGGGCTCTGGGCTTCCTCTCCCGCCATGTGCTCCGCCCCGCCGGGAACGAATCCGGAACCGGCCCCCGGGACTGATTCGATCACAGCCCGTTGCCCCTGCGTTCCCGCCCGGGAGCGAGCCTGTCCCGTTTCGGGACGGTGGATTTCCCCAATCCGCCCGCCTAAAGGTGGGGCCCCCGGCGGCTCCCGCGCCCCCGAGAGGGACTAATTGCCTGCCACCGAACGGCAGGCACGCTATGCGTCGGCCCATGGACCTGATCTTCAGCGCACTCGCGCCCGTTTTCCTCGTCATCGCGCTCGGTGCCGTGCTGCGCCGGATCCTGCTGAAGGATCCCGCCCACTGGGCGGCGCTGGAAAAGCTCACCTATTTCGTGCTGTTCCCCGCCCTGCTCGTGGTCTCGGCAGTCAAGGCCGACCTCAGCAAGGTGAACGTGCTCGCGGTCAGCGGGGCGCTGATCGGCTCGGTGGTGGTGCTCTCGGGCCTGATTCTGCTCGTCCACCGGCCGCTCATCGCGGCGCTGGCGGCAGACGGACCGGGCTTCACCTCCCTGTTCCAGGGAGCGGTGCGCTGGAACACCTACATCGTGCTGGCGGTGGCCGGCGGGCTCTACGGGCCGGCGGGCATCACCATCGCGGCGCTGGCGCTGGTGGCCATGATCCCGGTGGTCAACGTGATTGCCGTGCTGGTGCTGGCGAGCTTCTCCGGCCGCCACCCGCCCACCTTCGCCTATGTGGCCGAGCAGCTCGCCCGCAATCCCTATATCTGGGCCTGCGCGGCGGGAGCGGCGCTCAATGCCACCCACTTCCCCGTGCCCAGCGTTCTGCTGGAGTTCGGTGACGTGCTGGGCCGCGCCTCCCTGGCCCTCGGCCTGCTGGTGGTGGGCGGTGGGCTGGTGCTGGACCGGCTGGCACGGCCGCGTCCCATCGTGCTGGCAAGCCTCGCGCTCAAGCTGTTGGTAAAGCCGGCTATCGCGCTCCTGCTGGCGCGGGCCTTTGGCCTCTCGGGAACGGAGCTGATGGTGGTGGCCATTACTGCCTCGGTTCCGTCCGCACCCAACGGCTACGTGCTGGCCCGCCAGATGGGCGGCGACGCACCCTTGCTGGCGGAAATCCTCACCCTCCAGATCGTCGCCGCTGCGCTGACGCTGCCGCTGGTGGTGGCGGTGGCGAAGCTCCTGGCCTGAACGGCCGGCGCAAAGCATCGGCGCAAAAGCAAAAGGGCGGCCGAAGCCGCCCTTGTCCATCTTGCCGAGAAAGCCCTCTCGCCTCAGCAGGGCGACCAGTAGCCGGCGCCGCCGGGACCGGTGGTGACCCAGCAGCTGCGCGGGCGCGGCTCGGGGGCCGGCTCCAGATAGACGCGCGGCGCCGGCTCGTAATAGACCGGCGGCGGCTCCTCATAATAGACGGTCGGAGGCGGGGCGGAGGCAGCACCGGCGATGGCCGCAGCCCCCAGGATTCCGAGGGCGACGCCGGCACCCACCGCCGCGCCATTGTTCCGGCCGCAATTCCAGCACCCGCCACCGTAATACGGACCGCGGTAGCGTCCGTGATAGTAGCGCCCGCCGTACCAATAGCCCACATCGGTGACGGAGGCGGCGTGGCCCGGCGCGAGCGCCAGCGCGCCCGTGCCGATGGCGGCGGCCTGGCCCGGCGCCGCCGCGCCGGTGACGGTCGCAGCCGCCACGGCCAGCGCCATAAGCTTCGCCCGGAGGAGAGAAGACATGACAGCAACTCCCAAACGTCGCAGGCCCTGAAGGCCCCAAGATCATAAACTCTGGAACCGGCAGTCCCGGTTCCATCTCAGGCTCGGCGAGACTTCGCACCAAAGTGTGGCGCCGCGCGGGTGTTTCCGGGGAGACTTGTGCGCGAATGATGAACGAACCCTGAAGGCCCGCGCGGTGGCGGGATGGGGCGGCGGTCGGACCGGCGATCCGAAAAGCGACCGGCTCCTGCCGCTCGTCCCTTTGACCGCCTCCCTTGCCGGGCGGGCCTCGTGCGTCTATGCCTGCCGCTTGCCATGCATGCTGCTTCCGCCTTCACCCTCTCCGGCCGGGATCTTCTCGGCATCGAAGGCCTCATCGCCAGCGAGATCACAGGTCTGCTCGACCTTGCCGAGGAGTTCGTCGAACTCAACCGGCAGATCGAGAAGAAGCGCACCACGCTTCGCGGCCGCACCCAGATCAACCTGTTCTCCGAGGCCTCCACCCGCACCCAGTCCTCCTTCGAGATCGCCGGAAAGCGGCTCGGGGCGGATGTGATGAACATGTCGGTGGGCTCGTCCTCCGTGAAGAAGGGCGAGACGCTGATCGACACCGCCATCACGCTGAATGCCATGCACCCCGACATCTTGGTGGTGCGCCATCACGCGTCCGGCGCGGTGGCGCTTCTGGCGCGCAAGGTGGACTGCTGCGTGGTGAATGCCGGCGACGGCGCCCACGAGCACCCCACCCAGGCCCTGCTGGACGCCCTCACCATCCGCCGCAACAAGGGCCGCATCGCCGGCCTCACCGTCGCCATCTGCGGCGACGTGCTGCATTCGCGGGTGGCGCGCTCCAACATCATCCTCCTCCACACCCTCGGCGCGAAGGTGCGGCTGGTGGCGCCCTCCACCCTGCTGCCGGCGGGCATCGAGAGCCTCGGCGTCGAGGTGTTCCGCACCATGGAAGAGGGCCTCAAGGACGCGGACATCGTGATGATGCTGCGCCTCCAGCGCGAGCGCATGGCCGGCTCCTTCATCCCTTCGGTGAAGGAGTATTTCCATTATTTCGGCCTCGACGAGGCCAAGCTGCGCCATGCCGCCCCCGACGCGCTGGTGATGCATCCCGGCCCCATGAACCGGGGCGTGGAGATCGATTCGGCGGTGGCCGACGGGCCTCGCTCCCTCATCCGCGAACAGGTGGAGATGGGCGTCGCCGTGCGCATGGCCGTGCTCGACACCCTCGCCCGGAAGCTGCCCAATGCGTGACGGCCGCCTCATCCTCCGCGATCCCCACCCGCTCTTGCTCGCCAACGCGCGGGTCATCGATCCCTCCCGTGGCTCGGATTTCCACGGCGATGTCTATCTCGCCGACGGCGTCATCAAGGATGCCGGCTTCGGCATCGCCGCCTCGGGTGTGCCCGACGGCGCGGAAGTGGTGGACTGCAAGGGCGCCGTGGTCGCGCCCGGCCTCGTGGACATGTGCGCCTTCGTGGGCGAGCCCGGCGCCGAGCATCGCGAGACGCTGGCCTCCGCCAGCCACGCGGCAGCGGCGGGCGGCGTCACCACCATCATCTGCCAGCCCACCACCGACCCGGTGGTGGACGACCCGGCCATCGTGGACTTCATCCTGCGCCGGGCGCGGGATACGGCGGTGGTGCGGGTTCACCCGATGGCGGCCATCACCAAGGGCCTGAAGGGCGAGGAGATGACCGAGATCGGCCTGCTCCAGGCCGCCGGCGCCGTCGCCTTCACGGACGGCCACCGTTCCGTGGCGAGCGCCCAGGTGCTGCGCCGGACCCTGACCTACGCCCGCGACTTCGACGCCCTCCTGGTGCACCACACCGAGGATGCGAGCATGTCGCAGGGGGCCATGAACGAGGGCGCCTTCGCCGCTCGCCTCGGCCTCTCCGGCAATCCCAAGGCCGCCGAGACCATCGTGCTGGAGCGCGACGTACGGCTGGTCGCCGGCGCGCGCGGGCGCTACCACGCGGCGGCGCTCACCTGCGCTGAATCCCTCGCCGTGCTGGAGCGCGCCAAGGAAGCCGGCCTGCCGGTGACGGCGTCCGCCACCATCAATCACCTGTCCTTCAACGAGCTGGATATCGGCGCCTACCGCACCTATTTCCGCCTCGCCCCGCCGCTGCGCGCTGAGGAGGACCGTCAGGCGCTGATCCGCGCCATCGCCTCCGGCCTCATCGACGTGGTGGTCTCCGACCATCTGCCACAGGACGTGGAAGGCAAGCGCCTGCCCTTCTCGGAGGCGGAGCCCGGCGCCATCGGTCTCGAAACCCTGCTGTCCGCCGCCCTGCGCCTGGTGCACTCGGACCAGGTGGACCTGGTGACCCTGCTGGCCGCCCTTTCCACCCGTCCGGCGGCGATCCTGGGCCTTGATGCCGGCACGCTGCGCCCCGGCGCGCCGGCGGACGTGACGGTGTTCGACCCCGGCATGCCCTATGTGCTGGAACCGTCCATGCTCAAGTCACGCTGCCGCAACACCCCGTTCGACGAAGCCCGCCTCGACGGGCGCGTGCTGCGCACCATCGTTGCCGGGGCGACCGTGTACGAATACGTTTGATGGGCTCACGCAGCGTCGCCCACCCCGACTCGCGACGCTGCGTCGGCATCCTGTTTCGACGCGCCGTCGTCAGGCTTACCGGTCTCCACTGCGCGCGAAAGTGCTCCATGGTCCGCCTCCGAGGTTTTCATGCCTGATGCCCCGTCGTCCGCCCCGGTGCTCCTCGTGGCGCTGGCGTTGGGCTACCTGCTCGGCTCGATCCCGTTCGGGCTGCTGCTCACCCGCCTTGCCGGTACCCGCGACATCCGCTCCATCGGCTCCGGAAACATCGGCGCCACCAACGTGCTGCGCACCGGCCGCAAGGACCTCGCCGCCGCGACCCTGCTGCTCGATGCCCTGAAGGGCACGGCGGCGGTGCTGATCGCCAGCCATTTCCTCGGAGCGCCGGCCGCCATGGCGGCAGCCTTCGGCGCCTTTCTGGGCCATATCGCGCCGGTGTGGCTGCGCTTTCAGGGCGGCAAGGGCGTCGCGACCTTTCTGGGGGTCACGCTGGGCCTCGCCTGGCCGGTGGCGCTGGTGTTTGCGGTGGTGTGGCTGGCGACGGCCTATTTCACCCGTTATTCCTCGCTGGCCGCCCTTATCGCCTCGGTGGCCACTGTCGCGGCCGCCGCCGCCCTCGTGAACGACCGGCTGGCGCTGCTGCTGGCGCTCCTCGCCATCCTGCTGTGGATCAAGCACCACGCCAACATCCGCCGCCTCCTTGACGGGAGCGAGGGCAAGATCGGCGCGAAGGGCTAGGGCGCCAGTGGCACGGGGCAAGACATCGGTTGGCGGCCCCGGACCGGGCGAACTGCTCTCGACGACCCAGCGGCTCGACTGGCTCCGCCTCATCCGCACCGAGAATGTGGGCCCGCGCACTTTCCGCGCCCTCATCAACCAGTTCGGCGGCGCCGCAGCAGCGCTGGAAGCTTTGCCGACGCTGGCCCAGCGCGGCGGGCGCCTGCTGCCACCGCGCATTCCGGACCTCCCCGACGCCCAAGCGGAGATGGCCGCCCTCGCCCGCCTCGGCGCCCGGTTGGTCGCCACCGGCGAGGCCGATTATCCGCTCGCCCTGCGCCAGCTCGACGATGCTCCGCCGTTGATCTGCGTGAAGGGGCGCGGCGAGGTGCTGCAGCGCCCCATGGTGGCCATTGTCGGCGCGCGCAACGCCTCCGCCGCCGGCCGCTCCTTCGCCGCGCGGCTGGCGCGGGATCTGGCGGGCGCCGGTTGGGTGGTGGTCTCGGGCCTTGCCCGTGGCATCGACGCGGCCGCCCATGAGGCCAGCCTCGATGGTGGCACGGTGGGCGTCTTCGCCGGCGGCCTGGCGCGGCCCTATCCGCCAGAGAATCTGGGCCTGATCGAGAAAGTGGCGGCAACCGGCGCCATCGTCTCCGAGATGCCGCTCAACTGGGAGCCGAGGGCGCGCGACTTTCCGCGCCGGAACCGGCTGGTGTCGGGCATGGCGCTGGGCGTGGTGGTTGTGGAGGCGGCCGAGCGCTCAGGCTCGCTGATCACCGCGCGCCTCGCCGGTGAGCAGGGCCGCGAGGTGTTCGCGGTTCCCGGCTCCCCCCTCGACCCACGGGCCGGCGGCACCAACCGCTTGCTGAAGCAGGGCGCGACCCTGGTCACCGAAGCCGCCGATGTCATCTCTGTCCTCACCCCCATGGCCGGGCGGCAGGGCCCCGATGCCATCGAGGCGGAAAGCCCAATCATGGAGCCCGCCATGCCGGGAGAGGATGCCCGCGCCCGCGTCGTCGGCTTGCTCGGGCCGGTCCCGACTCTCATCGACGATCTGGTGCGCCTGTCCGGCTGCAGCGTGGCGGAGGTGCAGATCGTGCTGCTGGAACTCGATCTCGCCGGCCGGCTTGACCGGCCCGGTACGGGGCGGGTGGCGCTGAAATAGCCAGCGCACACGGGGGTACGATCAACTTCGGCCGTCCCCGCGCGGCAGGCCGCCTTCAGACCCCGCTAGCGGATCGTCGGCCAGGCTCTTAGCCTCAAGCCGTGCCATTTCGAGAATATAGGCGAGCGTGGTGAGCCCATGGCTTTCGGCAAGGCGGGACAATTCCGCCGTGAAGGTCGCAATATAGGCGGCCGCAGAGGCGGGGTCGCCCCGTGGGCGAGAGGAGGACACTTCGGTCATGGCCCGTCCGTCGGCAAAACTGATAGCCCTTCACGTCTTATAGATTGAGATGCATATTAAAACATACCTTAGGTTGTAAGTTCGCCGGATGCGGCCACCGCCTGGAGACGGGGGCAGAATTTGACACGCGCCGATCCGCTCCCCATGTTGCGGCCGCTTCCCGGTGTCGCGATCCGGCCGGCGGGGGATCAGGATCGCGTTGCGGAAGCCGGCAGTCCCACGACGGAACATGATGCGCGTAAGCGGATCGTTCCGTCGGCGAAGCCATTCCAATTGAGGCCGCGCACTGGGGCGGCGGCCCTATGAAAGACACGGTCCGTCATGCAGGTCGTCATCGTCGAATCGCCGGCTAAGGCGAAGACGATCAACAAATATCTCGGTCCCGGCTACGAGGTGATCGCCTCCTACGGCCACGTGCGCGACCTGCCCTCCAAGGATGGCTCCGTCGACCCCGATGCGGATTTCCGCATGCTGTGGGAGGTGGACCCCAAGGCGCAGAAGCGGCTGAACGAGATCGCCACCGCAGTGAAGGGGGCCGACGGCCTCATCCTCGCCACCGACCCGGATCGCGAGGGCGAGGCCATCTCCTGGCACGTGCTGGAGGTGCTGAAGCAGAAGAAGGCGCTCAAGGACCAGAAGGTCGAGCGCGTGGTCTTCAACGCCATCACCAAGCAGGCCGTGCTGGACGCCATGAAGGCGCCCCGCGCCATCGACGTGGCGCTGGTGGACGCCTACCTCGCCCGCCGCGCCCTCGACTATCTGGTGGGCTTCACGCTCTCCCCGGTGCTGTGGCGCAAGCTGCCCGGCGCCCGCTCGGCAGGCCGGGTGCAGTCGGTGGCGCTGCGCCTCGTCTGCGACCGCGAGCGCGAGATCGAAACCTTCGTCCAGAAGGAATACTGGTCCATCCTCGCCAGGCTCGCGACGCCCCGCGCCGAGGAGTTCGAGGCCCGCCTGACGGGCGCCGACGGCAAGAAGATCACCCGCCTCTCCGTGGGCACGGCGGAGGAGGCCAAAGCCTTCCGCGCGGCACTGGAGGCGGCCGACTTCCGCGTGCGCTCGGTGGAAGCCAAGCCCATGCGGCGCCATCCGCAGCCGCCCTTCACCACCTCCACCCTGCAGCAGGAGGCCAGCCGCAAGCTGGGCCTTGCCCCCGCCCGCACCATGCAGATCGCCCAGCGCCTCTACGAGGGCGTGGATGTGGGCGGCGAGACGGTGGGTCTCATCACCTATATGCGAACCGACGGCGTGGACATGGCGCCCGAGGCGGTGGCCGCCACCCGCAGCGCCATCGGCAAGCAGTTCGGGCCAAAGTATCTGCCCGGGGTGCCGCGCAAATACACCACCAAGGCCAAGAACGCCCAGGAAGCCCACGAAGCCATCCGCCCCACCGACCCGTCGCGCCATCCCCGCGAGGTGGCGCGCCATCTCGATGGCGAGCAGGCCAAGCTCTATGAGCTGATCTGGATCCGCACCGTGGCGAGCCAGATGGAATCGGCGGAGCTGGAGCGCACCACCGCCGATATCGAGGCGAAAGCCGGCGGCCGCACCCTCGACCTCACAGCCACCGGCACGGTGGTGAAGTTTGACGGCTTCCTCACCCTCTATCGCGAGGGCAAGGACGACGAGGACGACGACGAGGAGAGCCGCCGCCTGCCGGCCATGAGCGCCAACGAAAAGCTCAACCGGCGCGACATCCTCACCACCCAGCACTTCACCGAGCCGCCGCCGCGCTATTCGGAAGCCTCGCTGGTGAAGCGCATGGAGGAGCTGGGCATCGGCCGGCCCTCCACCTATGCCGCCGTGCTCGCGGTGCTGCGCGACCGCGAATATGTGAAGCTCGAGAAGAAGCGCCTGGTGCCGGAGGACAAGGGCCGGCTCGTCACCGCCTTCCTCGAAAGCTTCTTCAAGCGCTACGTGGAATACGACTTCACCGCCGATCTCGAAGAGAAGCTGGACGAGGTCTCCGCCGCCGAACTCGACTGGAAGGAGGTGCTGCGCGCCTTCTGGCAGGACTTCCACACCGCCGTGGAGGCCACCAAGGACCTGCGCGTCTCCCAGGTGCTCGACGCCCTGGACGAGATGCTCACCGCCCACATCTTCCCGCCGACCCAGGACGGTTCCGACCCGCGCCTGTGCCCCACCTGCGGCAACGGGCGGCTGTCGCTGAAGATGGGCAAGTTCGGTGCCTTCATCGGCTGCTCGAACTATCCCGAGTGCCGCCACACCCGCCCCCTCACCGGCGACGGCGCCCCCGAGGGCGACGGCAAGCGTGAGCTGGGCATCGATCCAGAGAGCGGCGAGGACGTGACCATCCGCGCCGGGCGCTTCGGCACCTATCTCCAGCTCGGCGAGGGCAAGGATGGGGAGAAGCCCAAGCGCTCCTCCCTGCCCAAGGGCCTCGCCCCGGCGGACGTGGACCTGGAAACCGCGCTGAAGCTGCTGGCCCTGCCGCGTGAGGTGGGCAAGCATCCCGAGGACGGCGAGCCCATCCTCGCCGGCATCGGGCGCTATGGACCTTATGTGCAGCACGGGCGGACCTACGCCAACATCGAGGACGGCGACGACATTCTCGCCATCGGCCTCAACCGGGCGGTGGTGCTGATCGCCGAGAAGCAGTCCAAGGGCCGCGGCGGGCGCGGGGCGGCGACGCCGGGGCGGACCCTGGGCGATCACCCCACCCTCGGCGGACCGGTCACGGTGCGGCCTGGCCGCTTCGGGCCTTATGTGAACCACGGCAAGGTCAACGCCACCCTGCCCAAGTCGGTGGATCCCGAAGCCCTCACCCTCGCCGAGGCGGTGACCCTCATCGACGCCAAGGCGGCCCTGTCGCCCTCCAAGGCGAAGGCGCCCCGCAAGGCGGCCACCAAGGCGGCCGCATCCGGCGAGGATGCTCCGGCCAAGGCGGCCACCAAGACGGCGGCGAAAAAGCCGGCGGCGAAATCCGCCGCCAAGAAGACCGCGACGAAGCAGCCCGCCGCGAAGAAGACGACGAAGACCGCCAGCAAGGGGCCGAAGGCGGCCGAATAGGCCGCGCCCTCCCCCGGCGGTGTCGGAAATAGAAAGGGCGAGTGCACCGGGCTCTGGCGCACTCGCCCTTTCTTCTCATCAGGCGGAGGGCCGTTGCACCCTCCCCCTGGCTACCGATTGGTTACGCCGCCGCAGGCGCCGGCTTGCCCTCGGGCGCATCCTCGGCGCTCTCGCCGCGCCCCTTCGGGATCTCCATATCTTCCGGAACGGGTGCCGCCGGGTCGGCAGCAGGGTCCGCCGCCACCTGGCGGTGGGCCAGGTTATGGATGAAGCCCAGCTTCGCGATCACGCCGGGGCCGAGGATGAACGGATAGGCATCCGACATGCCGAGGCAGCGGTTGAGATTGTTGAGGGCGAAGGCGATGGGCAGCCAGGAATCCACCATCTGCTGCACCGGGCAGGCCTGGTAGGGGTTGAAATCCACCTGGGCGCCCAGCTCCCCGGTGTTATCCAGGCCGGGATGGACTTCCACGCCGAACGCCGCCGCCATTTCCAGCGTGTCCACGATGTGGATGTAATGCTTGAAGGTCTCGGCAAAGTCTTCCCACGGATGCGCGGTGGCATAGGCCGAGACATAATTCATCTGCCAGTCGGCCGGAGGCGTGGTGCCGTAATAGGTCTTCAGCGCCTCCCCGTAATCGGCTGTCTCGTCTCCGAACACGGCGCGAAAAGCGTTGAGCCGGCCGGCGTCTCGCACCAGGCGGTTCCAGTAATAATGACCCACCTCGTGGCGGAAATGCCCCAGCACGGTGCGGTAGAGCTCGCCCAGCTCGTTCTTGCGCTGCTCCCGCTCGGCATCGTCGGCCTCGACGAGGGCGATGGTGATCAGGCCCTCATCATGCCCGGTCATCACATTGGGGGCCTGCGCGTCCGGCATGTCGGCGAGGAAGTCGAAGCACAGCCCGCCCTCGCGATCCTTGTTGTTCTCCAGCGGCAGGTTGAGGCGCAGCAGCGAATAGACCAGCCGGTGCTTGGCCATTTCCATCTTGCGCCATTTGCGCAGGTTTTCCGGCACCGTCAGATCCGGCACCGTGCGGTTGTGGCGGCAGGCGAGGCAATATTCCTCGTCCTGATCCGCCGGCATCAGCCAGTTGCAGGCATCATGGGCCGCATTGGCGCAGAACTTGTAGCGAGCGTCGATATGGCCGACCGACCGATAAGCATCGCCATCGGCTTCCAGGGGGGTGATCTCGTTGGCCTCCGGGACATAGCCGAGTTCGTGACCGCACTTTTCGCAGCGGCGATTCTCAAAATAGAGAAGCTGGTCGCAAACGGCACAGCGGAACAAACGCATCTTTATCTCCCAGGGGCGGTCACTGTGCTTCGGGCACACGTTCTGTGCGGCCGGCGCCCTGAGAACCCCCTGAGGCGTGGGAGGTTCCCATTCCGCACCGGCGGCGCGTCAATTTCTCACGTCCTGCACTTAAGTCCATGGTTGTCCGGGTCGGGCTGGAACAAGTCCCCCGGTTGTGACCGTCGCATGGCCGCATGCGTGACGGCCGCCGTCGGGCAGGGCAAAATCGGCCCATGAGCACGACCCACCTCTTCACCATCGGCTATGAGCAAAGCACCCCGTCCGCCTTCCAGGCGGCGCTGGAGGAGGCCAAGGTGGATCTTGTGGTGGACGTGCGGGCTGTGGCGGCCTCGCGCCGGCCGGGCTTTTCCAAGACGGCGCTGGCGGCAGGCATCGCCGAGCACGGCATCGCCTATGTGCATCTGCGGACTCTGGGCACGCCCAAGGAGGGCCGGCTCGCGGCGCGCGGCGGCGACCACGACGCGCTCATGCGCATTTATGACGCCCACCTAGCCACCTCCCCGGCGCAGGCGGCGCTGGAGGAACTGGCTTCCCTCGCCAAGGGCCGGCGCATCTGCCTGCTGTGCTACGAGCGGCATGTGGAAGGCTGCCACCGCCTGCGACTGGCGCAATGGATGTGCGAGCGCCTGGACATCGGCGCCACCCACCTCATACCGGCTCCGTTCTGACTGCTTTCTCCTCGTCCGCCGCCGCCCGCGCCTGGGCGAGGAGTTGCGGCGTGTCCACGTCGAGGAAGGCACCGGCGCCGGAGATAGCCACTTCCGCCACCACATCCTGATTGGCGGCGAGGATATGCCGCGCGCCCACATCGCCCTCCAGGGCGCCCAGATCGCCGAAATAACGCCGAGACCACAGCACCGGATGGCCCCGCTGCCCGTCCTCCACCGGCACGCAGATGAGCCGGCCCTCGTCGGGCGCATGGGCGGCGATGAGCCGGTCGATGACATCCGCGCCAAGGAGCGGCATGTCGCCGAGCACCACCAGCGCCCCAGCCGCGGTCTCCGGCACGGCGGAAATGCCGGCGCCCAGGGAGGAGGCCATGCCACTGGCATGATCGCGATTGTGCACGAAGCTCACATCGAGGCCGTCTAGCGCGGAAGCGATGCGGGCCGCCTCGTGTCCGGTGACGACGATGACCGGCCGCGCCGTGGAGGCGAGCGCCGCCTCGACCACCCGGCGGATCACCGGCACCCCGCCCACCTCCTCCATCAGCTTGTTGATGCCCTGCCCCATGCGCGCGCTGCGCCCGGCGGCGAGGATGACGGCAGCGAAGCCCTGCCCCGCATCGCCCTCCGCCCTCGGATGCGGCCGCACCGCGATATCGGACAACAGCCCGCCGGCCCCCAGCCGGGCGATGTCGCGGGCGGTCACCTCGAGGCCGGCGAGGAGGCGCATCAGTACGAAATCGAAGCCGTTCTCCTTCGGGCTGCGGGCGCAGCCGGGCGCGCCCAGCACGGGCACGGCGCCGAGCCGGCCGAGCATCAGCAGGTTGCCGGGGTCCACCGGCATGCCGAGCCGCACCACCTCGCCCCCGGCGGCGACCACGGCGGCGGGGATCACATCGTTGCGGTCGGCGATGGCCGAGGCGCCGAAGACGATGACAAGCTCCGCCCCCTCCTGCGCCGCATGCGCGAGGGCCTGCGCCAGCGCCGCTGTGTCGTGGGGCACGGTGTCGGCGGAAACCATCTGCGCCCCGGTGGGTGCAAGGCGGGCACGGGTGACGGCGAGGGTCTTGGCCACCACCTTGTCGGCAAAGCCCGGCAGCAAGGTGGAGATGACCGCCACCCGCTTCACCCGGAACGGCGCCACCGACAGCAGCCCCTGCGACGCCCGCCGCGCCGCATCCACAAGGTCGGCCGGCACCGCATAGGGGATGATCTTCACCGTCCCCACCATGTCGCCCGCCGCCACCGGCGTGAAATCCCGCAGGGTGGCGAGGGTGATGGCCTCGTCCACGTCATTGAAGGCGTCGAGGGCCGCTTGTGAGACCCGCAGCACGCCAGCGGCGTCGGCAAACAGGTTAGCGCGGCCGGTGAAGGCGGCATCCGCCCGCACATTGGGGCCTGCCACCGCTTCCGCCAGCAGCCGGGCGGCGGCGTCCTCCGCCATGTCGCCCGGCTCCATGCGCGCCGCTACCACCTCGCGGAAGCCGGCGGCTTTGAGCCGTCCAATCTCGGCCGGGCCGAGCCGCGTACCCTTCTTGAGGACGCCGTCGTCGAGCCGCACCGAATGGGCGGCGATGGCGCCCTCGGCCTCGGACAGGGGCAGGGAGCCGAACTTCACGCCGCAACTCCTTCCGCGTGGGCCACGCCGGAGCGCAGGGCGCGGATCACCTCGGCCAGCACCGCCACCGCGATCTCGGCGGGGCTGGCGGCGCCGATGTCGATGCCGATGGGCGCATGTATGCGGCCGATGACCTCCGGCGACAATCCCACCGCCTGAAGCCGCTCCACCCGCCGGGCATGGGTGCGGCGCGAGCCGAGCGCGCCCACGTAAAAGCAGCCCGCCTTCAGCGCGGCGATAAGGGCCGGCTCGTCCACCTTGGGGTCATGGGTCAAGGCGACCAGGGCAGTGAAGGGGTCGAGGCCATAGGCCGGCAAGGCCACGTCCGGCCATTCCGCGATCACCGGCACGTCGCCGAACCGTTCGGGCGTGGCGAAGGCGGTGCGCGGGTCGATGATGGTCAGGTCAAAGCCGGCGAGGCGCGCCATGGGCGCCAATGCCTGGGAGATATGCACCGCGCCGATCACCAGCATGCGCGGGGGCGGCACCTCCACGGCGATGAAGGCCCGCTTTGCTCCCTCCCCCACGAGGCGGCTGCGGCGGAGGGCGAGCGCTTCGCGGATGGCGCCGGCGAGCGGATCGGCGTCCACCTGATCGAGCCCGACCAGACGCTGGGCGCCGCTCTCCAGCTCCGTCACCATCACGCAGGCCCGCCGCGCGAGGCGCTCCGCATTGAGGGCCGCCAGAAGGTCGAGGCGCATGGGTGGGCATCCTCCCTGAGGGAGCGGCCGGCCGGGCCGGCTGCGTCATCTTCCCCAATGAATATAACGCCGGACGCGCCGCGTCACCGGCGACCTTCTCAATCCACACGCTCCACAAAGACCGCGATCTTGCCCCCGCAGGACAGTCCCACCTTCCAGGCGGCCTCATCGGCGACGCCGAATTCAAGCGTCCGCGGCACGCCGGAGGCAATCACATCCGCCGCCTCACCCACCACCGCGCCCTCCACGCAACCGCCGGAGACGGAGCCGAGGAAATTGCCCTCGGCATCGATGACGAGCCGGCTACCCACCGGGCGGGGCGCCGAGCCCCAGGTTTCCAGCACCGTGGCGAGCGCCACGCCACGCCCCTCGCGGCGCCAGCGCTCGGCGGCGGCCAGGACATCGCTTTCGGTCACGTCCATGGAATCGCTCCTTGGCATCGCCGCTCCCGGCGGGGCTCGTGAATTGGCAAGGCCGGACGCATCCCATATAGGTGCCCCAACGCCCATGCCAAACCTTCCGCAGCCGAACCTTCTGCCTCTGCCCGCCCGCGATCAAGGCACCCTGCGCTCGGGCGACGACCTCGTCGCCGCCGGCCTTGCAGACGCGCGCGACCGCGATGCGCTGGCCCGCGTGGCCGAACGCTATGCGGTGGCAGTGACGCCGACGCTCGTCGACGCCATCGACCGCACCGACCCCGCCGACCCCATCGCCCGCCAGTTCGTGCCGCATCCCGCCGAGCTGGAGGTGCGGCCGGAAGAGTTGGCGGACCCCATCGGCGATGAAGCCCACAGCCCGGTGCCTGGCATCGTCCACCGCTATCGCGACCGGGCGCTGCTGAAGATCGTGGGGGTGTGCGCCGTCTATTGCCGCTTCTGCTTCCGCCGCGAGATGGTGGGGCCGGGCGCGGCAGCCACCCTGTCACCGGAAGCGCTGGAGCGGGCCTTCGCGTATCTTTCCGCCCATCCCGAGATCTGGGAGGTGATCCTCACCGGCGGCGACCCCTTCATGCTGTCGCCCCGCCGCATGGGCGAGGTGATGGCGCGCCTCGCCGCCATCGCCCATGTGAAGATCGTGCGCTTCCACACCCGCGTGCCCATCGCCGCGCCGGAACGGGTGAGCGATGCGCTCATTGCCGCGCTCAAGGCGCCGGGCCTCACCTCCTACGTGGCGGTGCATGTGAACCACGCCCGCGAGCTGACGCCGGATGCCCGTTCGGCCCTCGCCCGCATGGCGGACGCTGGCATTCCGCTCCTGTCCCAGTCGGTGCTGCTGCGTGGAGTGAACGACGAGGCGGACACCCTCGCCGCCTTGTTCCGCAGCCTCGTGGAATGCCGGGTGAAGCCCTATTACCTGCACCATCCCGACCTTGCCCCCGGCACCGCCCATTTCCGCCTCGACATCGCGCGGGGACAGGAACTGATGCGCGCCCTGCGCGGGCGGCTCTCGGGCATCGCGCTGCCCACCTATGTGCTCGACATCCCCGGCGGTGCCGGCAAGGTGCCCCTGACCCCTGGCCACATTGCGCCCGCCGGCACGCGCCTCGCCGTCTCCGACAATTGCGGCGGCGTCCATCTCTATCCGCCGGAGCGGTGACGCCAGCCCGCGCGGCATCCGTCGATGACCGAGGCCGTGGCATGAAGGGTGAAGACGCCCTCCGCCCGTGCTATCGGACAGGGCAAACAGGGAGGACGCCATGGGGGACATGCGCCGGATTGCACAGCCGGGGCCGGCGCCGCGCGAGCGCATCGAAAGCGCCGTGGGCCGGCTACAGGTGCTCGATTTCACGCTGGAACCGGGCCTCACCCTCAATGTCGCCATCACCGGACCGCTCATTGCTGCGGGCATGGGTGCGGCGCAGGTGGAAATCTCCGACGGCGGCTTCGGTCCCTTCACCTATGTGATGCCGGCCGCATCCTCCGACGCCACCCACGCCGCCTGGTACAGCGCGCCCTTCACCCCGGCGGGCGAGACGCGGCTGGAGCGCGGCAACGTCACCTTCGGCCGCAAGGACGGCGCGCCCTTCATCCATTGCCACGCCTTCTGGATCGAGCCGGACGGCAGCCGCCACGGCGGCCACATCATGCCCCACCAGACGGTGGTGGCCGCCCCCATCCGCGCCCGCGCCTATGCCGCCGCCGAGGTGGAGACCACCGCCGATTTCGATACCGAGACCAATTTCCCCCTCTTCACGCCTCACGCCCACATCGCGCCGGCAGAAGGCGGCCCGCGCATCGCCTTCGCGCGCGTCCGGCCGAACGTGGAGATCGGCGCGGCGGTGGAGGAATTATGCCGCCGCCACGGCTTTGCCGGCGGGCATCTGCGCGGTGGGGTGGGCAGCCTCATTGGCGCCCGCTTCGCCGATGCCCCAACCGTGGACGACTACGCCACCGAGGTGTTCGTGACCTCGGGCACCGTGGCGCCCGACGCCTCCGGCGCGCTCGCCGCACAGATCGACCTCGCACTCGTCAGCCTCACCGGCGCCATGGCCGAAGGCCGGCTGGTGCCGGGCGCCAATCCGGTGCTCATTACCTTCGAGCTGGCGGTGGAGGAGATCCCCACCGCCTGAGCGTCCATCAGGAGGCGGTCGAGGACGCCTGCCGATGCTGCGGCACCGCGTCGGGCACGAGGTCATCATCGTCCTCGGCGAGAACGGCGGGCTCGGTCTCCTCCGCCTCCAGCGCCCCGCTGCGGCCGGCGATGATGCCGACGATGACCAGTTGCAGGAAGTGGTAGAGCATGATCGGGGTGATGATCAGCGACAGGTCCGGCGACCCGTTGAACATCACCTGCGCCATGGGCAGGCCGGTGGCGAGCGACTTCTTCGAGGCGCAGAACACCACCGCAATGGTGTCGGGCCGGGAGAAGCCGAAGACCCGGCAGGCGACCCCGATCAGCAGGTAGACCACGGAAAACAGCGCCAGCACGCCGGCCACGATCTCCAGCAGCAGCACCGGGCTGTGGCCCTTCCACACGCCGGCGGCGACGCTGTCGCAGAACGAATTGTAGACAATGGCCAGGATCACCGCCCGGTCGGCGATGCGCACCACCTGACGATGACGCTCCACCAGCTTCAGCAGCAGCGGCCGCGCCGCCTGTCCCACCGCCAGCGGCAGGATCACCAGGATGATCAGCTTCAGGATCACCGGACCGAGTGTCATCCCCCCGCCCACCGTGTGCAGGTACCAGGCCATGAGCACGGGCGTGGCGAACACGCCGATCAGGCTGGAGATCGAGGCATTGAAGATGGCCACCGGCACGTTGCCCCGCGCCAGCGAGGTCATCGCCACCGAGGAGGAGACCGTGGACGGCAGGGCGGCGAGGAAGAAGAATCCCGTCGCCACTGCCTCCGGCAGGCGGTCGCCCACCAGGGCCAGCAGCCCCATGACCACCGCGGGAAACAGCAGGAAGGTGCCCAGCTGCACGATCAGGTGCAGCTCCCAGCGGGTCGCGCTTTCAAGCAGCCGCTTCGGCGACAGCGAGATGCCATAAAGGAAAAAGATTAGCGCGACGCCCCAGCTCGCGGCCTTGTCGGCATGGAGCACGCCGCCCGTGACGCCGGGCTGCGGCCAGACCAGGGCCAGGGAGACGGTGAGGGCGAGGGCGACGACGAACGGATCGAGCTTCAGTCGTGACAACATGAGCAGAACGGTGAGGCGTGAGAGAGGCGTGAGACCTGCCCGCCCGCGACCATTCCCTGCCCCATCGCCCATCCGGTCGCCTGAGGCTCCCGTGCGTGCGCTTATGTGCCTTGCTCATCCCGCCTGAAGCGGTCTGCGCCGACGTTCGCCGATCTTCATGTCGACAATATACTGAGACTGCGGCCTGCGACCCGCCGGGTCAACCGACTGCCGTGGTAAATATGTGGTCAGGGGCGCGACACGACGTGCCAGGCCGCGCCCGCGTGGAATAGCTCGCGCCGGAGCCATTCGGTTTACGCAACAAAAAGGCCCGCGCAGAGCGCGGGCCTTACTGTCACCGAGACTGGTGCGTTTCCGTCATGCGAACCGGTGTTCACTTCGCTCGAAAACGCTCCGACCGGTCAGAGCTGGGTGTAGGCGCCGTCCTTCCAGACGTAGACCACATAGTCGAGCTTGGTGATGTCGCCCTTCTTGTCGAAGGAGAGCGGGCCGAGCACGGTGTTGAAGGTCTTGCCGGAATGGATCTCGGCGGCCACCTTCTTGGGATCGAGGGACTTGGCCGCCTCGGCCGCCTGCTTCATCACCTGCACCGCGGCATAGGAGTAGAGCACGTAACCTTCCGGATCCACGCCCTTGGCCTTGAAGGCGGCGACGATGTCCTTGGCCGCCGGATTGTTGCGCGGATCGGGGCCGAAGGTCATCAGCGTGCCCTCGGCGCCGGGACCGGCGATGGTCCAGTATTCCTTGTCGGTGATGCCGTCGCCAGAGAACAGCACAGTCTTCATGCCCTGGTCGCGCATCTGACGTACCAGAAGGCCGGCCTCGGGATGCAGGCCGCCGTAGTAGAGCAGGTCGACGCCATTGGCCTTCAGCTTGGAGACGAGGGCCGAATAGTCCTTCTCGCCGGGATTGATGCCCTCATAGAGGACTTCCTTCACGCCGCCCTTGTTGATGGTCTTCTGCGTCTCGTCCGCCAGACCCTTGCCGTAGGGGGTCTTGTCGTGGACGATGGCGACCTTCTTGCCCTTGAAGTTCTTGACGATATAGGCGCCGGCCACCGCGCCCTGCTGGTCGTCCCGGCCGCAGGTGCGGAACGTGTTCCACATCTTGCGCTCGGTGAAGGTCGGGTTGGTGGAGGCGGGGCTGATCTGGAGGACGCCGGCTTCCTCGTAATCCTGCGAAGTCGGGATCGACACGCCGGAGTTGAAGTGGCCGACCACGAACTTGACGCCGTCGGAGATGAACTTGTTGGCCGCAGACTTGCCCTGCTCGGGCTTGCCGCCGTCGTCGCCAACCGAGAGCTGGATCTTCTGGCCGAGGATGCCGCCGGCGGCGTTGATGTCGGCCACGGCCTGCTCGGCGCCGGTCTTCAGCTGGGCGCCGAAGGCAGCATTCGCGCCGGTCATGGGACCGCCGACGCCCATCTTCACCTGCGCCTGGGCCTCAGCCGCAAGCAGAAGGCTGGCGCCCAGAGCGAGCGACGCCATCAAGAGCTTCTTCATCAGGTCTCTCCCTTTCGTCCGGGAGCGGAACACCGGTCCGCCTCCCAGTGAAACTCCGCGGCGCATTGTGCCGCAATTCCCCGGCCTGTCGATGCCGCGCGCGGCACCTCGCGCCGGTTTCAACCGAATGTCTTTGGACGCCAGGCGAGCTTGCCCGCCGGCTCGTACATCCAGCCGTACTGCACCGTCATCTGGCGCTTGCGGTGGGCGCGGAAGCCCAGCGTCGCGATGGACGTGAGCAGCACGAATTCCACCGCGAACGGCTCCAGCGACAACAGCTCGTCCTCGAACAGGGCGAAGTGGCAGAAGCGCACCGCGCCAGCCAGCAGCAGGCAGTAGAACACGAGCTGCAGAAACGGCGCCCAGCCCTGCGCCACCGCCTTGCCGGTGCGCCATGCAGCGGCGCCGCCAAGAAACAGCGTGACCAGCAGGAAATCCCCCAGGGAGGCGCCGATCAGGTCTTGGGGCCAGAGGGCGATCAGCACCACCAGCACGGCGATCACCACCAGCGGGCCGATGAGCAGGGGGGACGAGGCGCGCCCCGGATCCGCCTTCGACGCCATCAACGGCCTCCCTCCAGATAGGCGGCACGCACCTCGGGCCGGGCCAGCAGCTCCGCCCCGGTGCCCGACATGGTGACGCGCCCGTTGACCATCACATAGCCGCGGTGGGCCAGCTTGAGGGCGTGGTAGGCGTTCTGCTCCACCAGGAACACGGTGAGGCCCTCGGTCTCGTTCAAGAGCTTGATGGCGTCGAAGATCTGCTTCACCACCAGCGGCGCGAGGCCCAGCGACGGCTCGTCCAGCAGCAGCAGGCGGGGGCGGCTCATGAGCGCGCGGGCGATGGAGAGCATCTGCTGCTCGCCGCCGGAGAGGGTGCCGCCGCGCTGGTCAATGCGCTCCTTCAGGCGCGGGAACATCTCGAACATGCGCTCCAGATCCTCCGCGAAATGGGCATTGCCGGTGACAGCGGCGCCCATCTGCAGGTTCTCGTAGACGCTCATGCGCGGAAAGATGCGCCGCCCCTCGGGGGACTGGGCGATGTTGAGCCGCATGATCTCATGGGTGGGCAGGCCGGTGATGTCGCGCCCGGCGAAGACGATGCGGCCGTCCCGTGCCCGCGGGCTGCCGCAGATGGTCATCATCAGCGTCGACTTGCCGGCCCCGTTGGCGCCGATGAGGGTGACGATCTCGCCCTCGTTCACCGCGATGTCCACGCCCTTCAGCGCGATGATCTTGCCGTAATAGGCGGTGACGCCGCTGACCGACAGCAGCGGCTGGCCTTTCGGCGCCGGCTGGGCGGCCACGGCTCCGGGGGCAAGGGTCTGGGCCGTCATGCGCCCACCTGCGCTTCCACCACGGCCGCCTCTTCCTCCTCGACACCGAGGTAGGAGGCGATGACCTTGGGATCGGTGCGCACCTCCTGCGGCGTGCCGTCGGCGATCTTGCAGCCATATTCCAGCACGACCACGTGGTCGGAAATCTCCATCACCACCGACATGTCGTGCTCGATGAGCAGGATCGAGGTGTCGTGGTCGCGCCGGATGGAGAGGAGCAGCTCGTTGAGCGCCGCCGATTCGCGCGGGTTTAGCCCCGCCGCCGGCTCGTCGAGGCAGAGCAGCACCGGGTTGGTGCACATGGCGCGGGCGATCTCCAGGCGCCGCTGGTCGCCATAGGGCAGGTCGCCGGCCGGGTCGTCGGCACGCTCCATCAGGCCGATCTGGTGCAGCCAATAGAGGGCCTTGTCCATGGCGCCCTTCTGCTGGCGCTTCCAGGACGGCAGGTTGAGGATGGCGGCGGGGTTGAGCAGGCCGGCGCTGGTGAGCGACATGTGCTGCGCCACCAGCAGGTTTTCCAGCACGGTCATGCCCGAGAACAGGCGGATATTCTGGAAGGTGCGGGCCACCCGCGCCCAGGACGCCACCTTGTGGTCGGGCAGCCGCTCCAGCAGATAGAGCGCCCCCGCCCCGGTGCGGCCCCAGGACAGGCCGGAGGCGGTGACGGCATCGAGCTCGCCGGGCGTCGCCGCGCCGCCGTGGAACAGGGCGAGGCGGCCGGCGGACGGCTTGTAGAAGCCGGTGATGCAGTTGAACACGGTGGTCTTGCCGGCGCCGTTGGGCCCGATCACCGCCGTCACCTCGCCGCGGGCGGCGACGAAGGACACGTCATTCACGGCGATCAGGCCGCCAAAGCGCATGGACAGGTGGTCCACCGCCAGGATCGGCGCCCGTGCGCCGGCCACGGGATCAAGGTTCGCCATCAGCCGTGGCCCTCCTTGACGAGGGCCGAGGAGACCGCCTTGCGTTCCTTCAGGAAGATGGTGGGCAGGCGCGAGGAGACGAGGCCGCGCGGGCGCCACACCATTACTGCCACCATGGCGAAGCCGAAGATGAGCATGCGGTAGAGCGAAGGGTCGAAATCCGGCCCGAACAGGAAGTCGGCTTTCAGGAAGGAGAGGTTGCGCAGCATCTCCATGCCGCCGATGAGCAGGATGGCCGCCCCCGCCACCCCCATCTGCGATCCCATGCCGCCCAGCACCACGATGGCGAGGATCACCGCCGATTCCATAAAGGTGAAGCTCTCGGGCGAGACGAAGCGCACCCGCACCGCGAAGAAGGCACCGGCGAAACCGCCGAACATGGCGCCGGTGGCAAACGCGGTGAGCTTGGTGAGGGTGGTGTTGATGCCCAGCGAGCGGCAGGCGATCTCGTCCTCCCGCAGGGCCTCCCAGGCCCGGCCCACCGGCATCTGGCGCAGCCGGATGGTGACCAGCGCGGTCAGCGCGGCCAGCCCCAGGATCACGAAATACAGGAAGATGATCCGGTGCATGGAATCGAAGTCGAGCCCATACTTCGCCGCGAAGCCTTCGTCGGTGGCGTTGAACGGCACGCCGAAAAAGGAGATGGGCGGGATGGAGGAGATGCCCGCCCCGCCGTTGGTGAGCGACACCCAGTTGATGAGCACGAGGCGGATGATCTCGCCGAACGCCAGCGTGACGATGGCGAGATAGTCGCCCCTCAACCGCAGCACCGGGAAGCCCAGGATGACGCCCCAAAAGGCGGCCAGCAGCCCGGACACGGGCAGGCACAGCCAGAACGACCAGGCGGTCCAGAACCCCTCCCCGAGATGGCCGGCGAAGAAGTCGTTCACCGGCACGCTGGTGGAGAGCAGGGCGAAGGTGTAGGCGCCCACGGCGTAGAAGGCCACATAGCCGAGATCGAGCAGCCCGGCGAGGCCCACCACGATGTTGAGGCCCCAGCCCAGCATCACATAGGTGAGCACATAGATTCCGAGGTCCACCCAGTAGCGGCTGGGGCTCAGGCCCCCCGCCAGCAGGATGGCAAGGAAGGGATAGGCGATGGCGAAGCTGAAGAAGGCCGGCCTCAGGGCCGGCGCCGCCTTCTGCGCAAGCGTGGTGAAGGCGGAAGGCCCAGCGCTCACCTTCACCTTGCGGCCGCGCCGCCAGACCGTGAGGTTCAGCACCAGCCGCAGCACCGCGACGATGCCGGCAAACACGGCCACGAGACCGAAGCGATAGGTGAGGCCCAGCGGCCCGCTGCCCGACTCCGTGGCGCGGAAGCCCACCAGCGGCAGCAGCAGCAGGCCCGTGAGCAGGCCGCTCACGATCGCATCCGTAAATGCGCTGCCGATGACGGAGGCCGCCCCCTGGTGCGGAGTGGGCGGTGGAAGGGTCGGAGCGCCTGGCAGGCCGGGGGCCGGAAGATCGCCCTTGGGCAGGACCTCCGGCTTCAGGTCGGCGACGGGCGGATGCGCCATCAGACCTTCTCCACTTCCGGCCGGCCCAGCAGGCCCTGGGGCAGGAAGATGAGCGTGACCACAAGGATGGAGAACGCTGCCACATCCTTGTATTCAATGGAGAAATAGGCGGACCACAGGGTCTCGATGAGGCCGATCAGCAGCCCGCCCAGAACCGCCCCCGGCAGCGAGCCGATGCCCCCCAGCACGGCGGCGGTGAAGGCCTTCACGCCCGGCACGAAGCCGTCGGCGAAGTTCACCACGCCGTAATACATGAGGTACATGACGCCGGCGACGGCGGCGAGCGCGGCACCGATGACGAAGGTGAGCGAGATGGTGCGGTCCACGTTCACGCCCAGCAGTGCCGCCATTTTGCGGTCCTGCTCGCAGGCGCGCTGGGCGCGGCCCAGCGAGGTCTTCTGCACCAGCCACCAGAAGCCGGCGAGCAGCGTCGCGGTGACCACCATGATGATGATCTGCTTGTAGGCGAGGGTGACCTGGTAGCCATTGCGCTCCATCACCACGATCACGTCCGGCACCATGGGCGGCAGCGGCTTGTTGCGCGGGCCCTGGGCCACCTGCACGAAGTTGGAGAGCAGGATGGACATGCCGATGGCGGAGATCATGGGCGCGAGGCGGAAGGAGCCGCGCAGGGGCCGGTACGCCACCCGCTCGATGGCCCAGCTCACCAGCCCGGTGAACACCATGGCCACCACGAGGGTAATGGCGAGGATGAGGAAGATGGAGCTCATCCCCAGCACGGTGGTGAGCAGCAGGACGCAGATGAGGCCAATGAAGGCACTCACCATGAAGACATCGCCGTGGGCGAAGTTCACCATTCCGATGATGCCGAACACCATCGTGTACCCGATGGCGATCAATCCGTAGATCGACCCGAGGGTCAATCCGTTGATGAGCTGCTGGAGGAACACTTCCATCCGCCGCTGAACCCCTCTGTTGGTGGAGCGCTTATTTTATCATCGTGCCCGACGATTGTGCGCTGCCTCCTTTTCCCACTCATAACCCGCCCTGCCCTTCGAGACAATTGCGCCGGGCCGGACACGCGCCCGCAGCGGAAGGCTGAGCTGCGGAGCGGGCCGACTTGACAGGGCTTCCGGTCCTGCCGCCTCCTCCCCCAAACGATCGGTCCATCGCACCGGAAGAGAGGCCATGCCCCAGACCATCACCAGAGGCTTCAAGCTGCTCCTTGAAGAAGCCAACGCCCGAGTCGAAACGCTGACGCCGCAGGACGCCCAGCGCCGGATCGCCGAGGGCGCGCTGCTGGTGGACGTGCGGGACCCGCGCGAGCTGGAGCGGGAGGGCCGCATCCCCGGCGCCTTCCACTGTCCGCGCGGCATGCTGGAATTCTGGATCGACCCCGAGAGCCCCTATTTCAAGCCGCCTTTCGGGGAGGACCGGGCCTTCATCTTCCTCTGCGCGGGAGGCTGGCGCTCGGCCCTGTCGGCGGTCACGGCGCAGGACATGGGGCTGGATCCGGTGGCCCATGTGGGCGGCGGCTTCAAGGCCTGGAAGGACGCGGGCGGACCGGTGGAGGCCTAAGCCCCCTACCCCACCGTGCCGTAGACCTGGTCCGCGCGGGCCTCGAAGGCGTCGGCGAAGCGGCGGAAGGCGGCATCGAACATGGCGCCCATGAGCATGGCCAGGGTGCGCGAGCGGAATTCGTAGGAGATGAAGAATTTCACCTCGCTCGCGTCGTCACCGCGCCCGACAAAGTCCCAGCGGTTGTCGAGCCGGCTGAAGGGGCCGTCGAGATATTCCACATGGATGGTGAGGCGGGGCCGGTCCAGCGTCACCCGCGAGGTGAAGGTCTCGCGGATCAGCTTGTAGGCGACGGTCATGTCCGCCACCAGGATCTCCACGCCCTCGTCGGACTTCATGCGCCGCTTCACCCGCAGCGACTGGCACAGGGGCACGAACTCGGGATAGCGCTCCACGTCGGCCACGAGGTCGAACATGTCCCGCGCCCCGTGCCTCACCTGCCGGGCGTTGGAGAAGGATGGCACGATCAGGACCGGCCGAGACGCGCCACCCGGGCCGCGCGCAATTTCTCGAAATCATCGCCCGCATGGTGCGACGAGCGCGTGAGCGGGCTCGCCGAAACCATCAGGAAGCCCTTGGCATAGGCGACCGTCTCATAGGCCTTGAACTCGTCCGGCGTCACGAAGCGCTCCACCTTGTGGTGCTTGCGCGTGGGCTGGAGATACTGGCCGATGGTGATGAAATCCACCTCCGCCGAGCGCAGGTCGTCCATCAGCTGGAGCACTTCGGGCCGCTCCTCGCCGAGGCCCACCATGATGCCGGACTTGGTGAAGATGGAGCCGTCCAGCTCCTTCACCTTCTGCAGCAGGCGCAGGGAGTGGAAATAGCGCGCGCCTGGCCGCACCGAGAGATATTTGGCCGGCACCGTTTCCAGATTGTGGTTGAACACGTCGGGCCTGGCCGCCACCACCACCTCAAGCGCCCCGTCCTTGCGCAGGAAGTCCGGGGTGAGGATCTCGATGGTGGTGCCGGGGCTCGCCTTGCGGATGGCGGCGATGGTACGGGCGAAGTGCTCGGCGCCGCCGTCGGCGAGGTCGTCCCGGTCCACGGAGGTGATGACCACATGGGAGAGGCCGAGCTTGGCCACGGCGTCGCCCACCTTCTGCGGTTCGCCCTGGTCGAGCGCTTCCGGCATGCCGGTGCGCACGTTGCAGAAGGCGCAGGCCCGCGTGCAGGTGTCGCCCATGATCATGAAGGTGGCGTGCTTCTTCTCCCAGCACTCGCCGATATTGGGGCAGCCCGCCTCTTCGCACACGGTGTGCAGGCCGTTGGCCCGCACGATCTCCGCCGTCTGCGACCAGCCGGCCGAGCCCGGCGCCTTCACGCGGATCCAGTCGGGCTTGCGCAGCACCTCGGTTTCCGGACGGTTGGCCTTTTCCGGGTGGCGCGGGCGGGCGAGGGTGTCGATGACCGTGACCATGCGTTTCGTCTCTCAACCCCCGGCTGGACGATGCACGCCCTTCAGGGCAATGCCCGCGCCGGGCGAAGCCCGCCCCGGACAAGGCGCCGGACGGGCATGGAATTCAGTTCACCATAACGCGCGCCACCCTTGGCTGAAAGCCACGTAGCGCGCGCTGCGGCAATGCGTTTTCAGGCCGGCCGCTTGCCGGTGACCGCCCGCCAGATGACGAGGAGCAGGATCGCCCCGCAGGTGGAGACCACGATGCGGTCCACGACCCCGTCTCCGATATAGGTGAGGCCGAGGGCCCCCGCCACCCAGCCGCCCAGCATGCCGCCCACGAGCCCCACCACCAGATTGGTGAGCAGCCCGCCGGACGAACTCATGATCTTCTCGGCGAGGAAGCCGGCGATGATGCCGACGATGATCGAGACAATCATGCCACCCTCCCTCAGCGCGAGCGGATCGCGCGCCAGACCCACAGCAGCAGGATGGCGCCGACGATGGCCGCGATCAGGGTGCGGAAGAAGCCGTGAACCGGCACGTTGAGCACCGAGGCCAGCTTGTCGCCGATGAAGGCGCCGGCGACGCCGACGAGAAGGTTCGTCAAAAGGCCGTGGTTGCTGGCGGTGACGCGCTCGGCCACCCATCCGGCGATGATGCCGATGATGATGAGCGAGAAGAAGCCGACGCCGGGCTGGCTCAGAAACGCATAGGTCTCGTTGTTCATTGCGGCCCCCTTGCCACCTTCATCCGGCGAGGACCGCCGGCGGGTGGTGGCGGATCATGCCGCCGCCACGGCGCTTTGGCGAGAGGCGCGGGACAAAGTCCCACGCCCCGCCGCCTCGCTCACGAATGGATGGCGCGGCCGTAGGCGGACATGACGCTCTCGTGCATCATCTCCGACAGGGTCGGGTGCGGGAACACCGTGTGGATTAGGTCTTCCTCGGTGGTCTCAAGGTTCATGGCCACCACGAAGCCCTGGATCAGCTCGGTCACTTCCGCGCCCACCATGTGGGCGCCCAGCAGCTCGCCGGTCTTGGCGTCGAAGATGGTCTTCACCAGGCCGTCCGGCTCGCCCAGCGCGATGGCCTTGCCGTTGCCGATGAAGGAGAAGCGGCCCACCTTGATCTCGCGGCCGGCTTCCTTGGCCTTCTTCTCGGTGAGGCCCACGGAGGCGATCTGCGGCGTGCAATAGGTGCAGCCGGGGATCTTGTTCTTGTCCATGGGGTGGGTGTGCAGGCCCTTGATGGTCTCCACGCAGATCACGCCCTCGTGCTCCGCCTTGTGGGCCAGCATGGGCGGACCGGCAATGTCGCCGATGGCATAGACGCCGGGCACATTGGTGCGGCCATAGCCGTCGATGACCACGCAGCCGCGCTCGATTTTCACGCCGATGGCCTCGAGGCCGAGGCCCTCCACGTTGCCCACCACGCCCACGGCGGAGATCATGCGCTCCACCGTGATGTCGTGCTTGGCGCCCTTGGCATCCTCCACATGCGCGGTGATGCTGTCGGCATGCTTGGTGACGCCGGTCACCTTGGCGCCGGACAGGATCTTCATGCCGAGCTTCTCGAAGCGCTTGCGGGCGACGGCAGCGATCTCCTCGTCCTCCACGGGGAGGATCTGAGGCAGCACCTCCACCACGGTCACCTCGGTGCCCATGGTGCGATAGAAGGAGGCGAACTCGATGCCGATGGCGCCCGAACCCATCACCAGCAGGCTCTTGGGCATCTTTTCCGGCACCATGGCGTCGAAATAGGTCCAGATCAGCTTCTTGTCGGGCTCAAGGCCCGGCAGCGCGCGCGGGCGGGCACCGGTGGCGACGATGATGTGCTTGGCGGTGTAGTCGCCGCCGCCCTTGGCGCCCTTGGGCGGGTTCTGGCTGGCTTCCACCTTGATCTTGCCGGGGGCGGTGAAGGTCGCCTTGCCCCAGATCACGTCCACCTTGTTCTTGTTGAGCAGGAAGGCCACGCCGCCGGCCAGCTGGGCCGAGACCCCGCGCGAGCGCTTCACCACGGCCGCCGCATCGAAGCCGATCTTCTCGGCGGAGAGGCCGTAATCCTTGGCGTGCTCCATGTAGTGATAGATCTCGGCCGAGCGCAGCAGAGCCTTGGTGGGAATGCAGCCCCAGTTCAGGCAGATGCCGCCGAGATGGCTCTTCTCCACCACGGCCACCTTGAAGCCGAGCTGGGCGGCGCGGATGGCGGCCACGTAGCCGCCGGGCCCGCCGCCGATGACGATGATGTCGTAACTGTCAGCCATGGAAGGTCTCCTCGCCGTGCGCCTGTCCGGCGGGTTCTGGATGGGAAAGGGATGGGGTCGTGCCAAGGCGGCCGGCGGACCGGGCCTCGGCCAAAACGGAGAGCGCCTGCTCGAACAGGGTGAGGTCGCGGAACGGGTCGGCGGCAGGCGCCTGGGCCTGGATCACCGGCAGCCGGGAGGCGGCAAGCGCTTCCGCCAGCATGAGATTGTCGAAATGGCCGAAGTCCTCCACGTGCAGCCCATCGGCCAAGAGCGTGGGGACAGCCTCGGCGTCGCCGGCCACACCGATGGTGGAATGGGCGCGATGCTTCAGCTCACCCGGCAGGTTGGAATAGGCCGCCACCGGCTTGCCCAGAGCGAAGGCGAAGCCCACCTCGAACGCGGTGCCCGGATCGGCGCTGATGCCCCGGAATGGGGTGAGATTGGCGATAAGCGCATCGGCGGAGCGCATGAGGGCAAGGTTGGCGGCGAATATGGAGTGGCTCGCGGCCCCCGCCGCCGCATCCAGCAGCGGGTCGCCGTCCAGCGGATAGAGTCCGATGAAGCCGAAGCGGGTGCACAGCTCCACCTTGCGCCGGCCGATCTCGCGCGCGTCGTCGAGGAACACTTCGGGGCCGGCGAGGTAGAGCTTCATCAGGCTTGCCCGTCTCCATGATGGCATCGGCTCCGGTCTTCGGCCGGCGCCGGGCGGGTCCTTTTTCCACGGCTCCCGCTTCCGGAGCCGGACGTGCGGAGCGCCTCGCAACAAGGCGCTCCGTTTGGTGTCACACCGATCCGGTCACTTGGACAGGATGGCGAAGAGTTCGTCCTTCAGGCGCACGCGCTCGCGGCGCAGGGCCTCGATCTCGGCGTCGCCGGTGGGCTCCACGTCGGTCTCGGCGCGATGAACCTGGCGGTTCACCTCGTGATAGGCCTCGCTGAGCTTGGCGAAATGGGCGTCGGACAGCTTCAGGGCCTGGATCTTCTCGGCATATTCCGGGAAGTCGGCGGCAAGCTCGTGGGGCGTGTGGCTCATGATCTCAACCTTCCTGGGTACAACGGCGGAAAACACCGTTGCCACGCAGCTACACCGTGCGGCTGCGGCAGGATTTGATCTGCCGCAGCACCGGGGCGAGCCTCACACCGGCGTGCTCACACCAGCATGCTCATGGGCTTCTCGATGAAGCCCTTGAACGCGCTGAGCAGCTCGGCGCCGAGCGCGCCATCCATCACCCGGTGGTCACAGGTCATGGTGACGGTCATCTGCATCACCGCCTTGATCTCGCCATTGCGGACCACGGCGCGCTGCTCCGAAGCGCCCACCGCGAGGATGGAGGACTGCGGCGCGTTGATGATGGCGGTGAAGTTCCGGATTCCCATCATGCCGAGGTTCGACACCGAGGTGGAGCCGCCGGAATATTCATCCGGCTTCAGCTTCTTGGTGCGGGCACGGCCGGCAAGGTCGCGCATCTCGTTGGAGATGGCGGACAGGGTCTTCTGCTCCGCCTTCTTCACGATGGGAGCGTAGAGACCGCCGTCAATGGCCACCGCCACGCCCACGTCCGAATGCTTCATGCGCAGGATGCGGTCTTCGGCCCACACCGCATTGGCGGCGGGCACCTTCTGGAGCGCCAGCGCCATGGCCTTGATGATGAAGTCGTTGACCGAGACACGGTAGGACGGCTTGCCGTCCTTGTCCTTGGACGCATTGGCGTTCACCTGCTCGCGCAGGGCCATGAGGTCGTCGAGGTCGCAGTCCACGGTGAGGAAGAAGGTGGGGGTCACCTGCTCGCTCTCCACCAGGCGGCGCGCAATGGTCTTGCGCATGCCGTCGAGCTGCACTTCCTCGTAGCTGCCGGCCTCGAACATGGCCTTGACCTGCTCGGCGCCGGGCGCGCTGGCCACCGCGGCCTTGGGGGCGGGAGCAGCGGCAGGCGCGGGAGTGGCGGCAGCGGCGGGCGCAGCGGCCGGCTTGGCGCCGGGCTTGGCGCCTTCCAGGTCGCGGGCGACGATGCGGCCGTGCGGGCCGGAGCCGGCGAGGGCGGCAAGGTCGATGCCCTTGTCCTTGGCGATCCGGCGGGCGAGCGGCGAGGCGAACACGCGTCCGCCCTGGCCGTTGGAGGCAGGAGCGGCGGCAGGCGCCGGAGCCGCGGCGGGCGCAGCAGCGGCGGGCGCAGCAGCCGCAGGCGCGGCAGCGGCCGCAGGAGCGGCAGCGGCCTTGGCACCGCCACCGGCGGCAGCGGCGGCCACGTCCTCGCCCTCACCGGCCAGCAAGGCGATGAGCTGGTTCACCGGCACGTCCTGAGAGCCTTCCGGCACCAGGATCTTGGCGAGGATGCCTTCGTCGATGGACTCGACTTCCATGGTCGCCTTGTCGGTCTCGATCTCGGCAAGAACGTCACCGGACTTGACGGTGTCGCCTTCCTTCTTGAGCCACTTGGCGAGGTTGCCCTTCTCCATGGTGGGGGAGAGGGCCGGCATCAGGATCTCGATGGGCATGGATCTCTCTCCTCAGCGATAGGTCACGGCGTGGACGGCCGCGATCACGTCGGCGACCGTCGGCAGGGCCAGCTTCTCGAGGTTGGCGGCGTACGGCATGGGCACGTCCTTGCCCGTGACGCGCAGCACCGGGGCGTCGAGATAGTCGAAGGCCTTGTCCATGAGCTGGGCGACGATCTCGGCGCCGACGCCGGACTGCGGCCAGCCCTCTTCCACGCTCACGCAGCGGCCGGTCTTCTTCACCGAGGCGATGATGGTGTCCACGTCCATGGGGCGGATGGTGCGCAGGTCGATGACCTCCGCCTCGATGCCCTGCTTGGCCAGCTCGTCCGCCGCCTTCAGCGCATAGGTCATGCCGATGGAGAAGGAAACCAGGGTCACGTCCTTGCCGCTCCGGGCGATGCGCGCCTTGCCGATGGGCAGCACGAAATCATCCAGCTTCGGCACCTCGAAGGAGTGGCCGTAGAGGATCTCGTTCTCAAGGAAGATGACCGGGTTGGGGTCGCGGATGGCGGCCTTCAGGAGGCCCTTGGCGTCGGCCGCCGTATAGGGCGCGATCACCCGCAGGCCGGGCACGTTGGAGTACCAGGAGGTGTAGTCCTGGCTGTGCTGGGCGGCGACGCGGGCGGCGGCGCCGTTGGGGCCGCGGAACACGACGGAGCAGTGCATCTGCCCGCCCGACATATACAGGGTCTTCGCCGCCGAGTTGATGATGTGGTCGATGGCCTGCATGGCGAAGTTGAAGGTCATGAACTCGATGATGGGCTTCAGGCCCGCCATGGCCGCACCCACGCCGACGCCGGCAAAGCCATGCTCGGTGATGGGGGTATCGATCACGCGCCGCTCGCCGAACTCCTGGAGCAGCCCCTGGGTGATCTTGTAGGCGCCCTGATACTCGGCCACTTCCTCGCCCATGACGAAGACATCGCCGTCGCGGCGCATTTCCTCGGCCATGGCGTCGCGCAGGGCCTCGCGGACGGTCTGGGTGACGAATTCGGTGCCGGCCGGCACTTCCGGATCGGGCTGGGCCACCGCCTGCGGGGCGATCACCGCCGGCGCCGCGGGGGCGGGCGCTGTGGCCGGGGCCGGGGCGCTCTCGGCCGCCTTGGGGGCGGGAGCCGGAGCGGCGTTCGCATCTTCGCCGTCGGCGAGGATGGTGGCGATGGGGGTGTTCACCGCCACGTCCTGGGCGCCCTCGGGTACGAGGATGCGGCCGAGGATTCCTTCGTCGATGGACTCCACCTCCATGGTGGCCTTGTCGGTCTCGATCTCGGCAAGCACGTCACCGGATTTGACGGTGTCGCCTTCCTTCTTGAGCCACTTGGTGAGATTGCCCTTCTCCATGGTGGGAGACAGGGCCGGCATGAGGACTTCGATGGCCATGGCTGTCAGCTCTTGCTCGGCGCGCCCGCGGGCGCGGCCGGCGCGGAGCCGGCCGGGGCCACGGGGGGCTTGTAGGTGAGATTGGTGTAGGCGGAGATGGCGGCGACCGCGACGGTCACGGACACGAAGAAGGCGATGGCCGCCTTGCCGGTCCGCACCGCGTCGATGTCAGCCTCGCGGCCCCGCCGCTGCACGGCGAAGGGCCAGAGCGCGAGAAGGGCGTAGCTCGCCGCGCCGCCCCCCTGCCCGGCCGCGCGGTTGGCCGCGATGGCCTTCAGGCCTCCGCGCACCGCGACGGCCCAAGCAATCAGCGCCGCGACAAGCGCGAGGCCGGCGAGGATATGGAACAGCGCGGCCACGGCCCGCCGCTCAGCGCAGGATGTCCGTGTACAGCTCCGACGCGTCGGGCTCGGGATCGTTGGTGGCGAAGTCCGTCGCCTCGTTGACGATCTCGCGGACCTCGGCGTCGAACTTCTTCAGCTCGTCCTCGGTCGCGCCGTGGGTTTCCAGCAGACGGTTGCGGACCTGCTCGATGGGATCGTGCTCGGTGCGCATCTTCTGGACCTCCTCCTTGGACCGGTACTTGGCCGGGTCCGACATGGAGTGACCGCGATAGCGGTAGGTCTGCATTTCCAGGATGTAGGGACCGTTGCCCTCGCGGGCGAAGGCGAGCGCCCGCTCGCCGGCGGCCTTCACCGCCTGCACGTCCATGCCATCCACCTGCTCGCCGGGGATGTTGAAGGAGGTGCCGCGCTTGGAGAAGTCCTGCTGCGCCGAGGCGCGGGACACCGAGGTGCCCATGGCATACTTGTTGTTCTCGATCACATACACGACCGGGAGCTTCCACAGCTCGGCCATGTTGAAGCTCTCGTAGACTTGGCCCTGGTTGGCCGCGCCGTCGCCGAAATAGGTGACCGAGACGGCGCCATTGTTGCGGTAGCGATCGGCGAAGGCGAGGCCGGTGCCGAGCGAGACCTGGGCGCCGACGATACCGTGGCCGCCGAAGAACTGCTTCTCGATGCTGAACATGTGCATCGAGCCGCCCTTGCCCTTGGACAGGCCGCCGCGGCGGCCCGTCAGCTCGGCCATGACGCCGCGGGCGGCCATGCCGGTGGACAGCATGTGGCCGTGGTCGCGATAGCCGGTGATGACCTGGTCACCCGGCTTCATGGCCATCTGCATGCCCACCACCACGGCCTCCTGGCCGATGTAGAGATGGCAGAAGCCGCCGATGAGGCCCATGCCGTACATCTGGCCGGCCTTCTCCTCGAAGCGGCGGATGAGCAGCATCTCGCGGTAGGCGAGAAGATCCTGGTCTTTGGTGAAGGGGGCCGGGGCCGAGGCATCGGCAACGCGGGCAATAGACTTTTTGGCCATCGGCATCCTCAGGAAGCGCTGGAACTGCGCCTTCCTAACTCAGCTCCCTGTGCCCTCAAAGCGCCAATTTTCGTGTTGTGCACTGCAACACGTTGCAAACACTTGATTCTGCTATAATGAACTCGAAAATGGTTCATTTCGATCATGAACTTAAATGCAGTTCATTTGCTGCGAAGCAGCACCAGATCCTTCCCGTTTATGAAGTTAAGCTGACGCCGTGCCTCCTCGTCCAGCATGTCGGGATCGAGCTGGGTCGGGGCGAGCAGGGACACCTTGTTCTCCATCGCCCGGCGCTGCGCCTTCAGGCCGGCCAGCTCGGCTTCCAGGGCCTTCATCTCCTGCTCATAGTTGCGCTTGGCCACCAGCCCATGGTCGCCATTGTAGGCGTGATAGGCAAAGTAGCCGATGAGCGCCGCCGCTCCCAGGTGGAGGGCGAGCGTGGCGAGGATCGATTGGAGGCGCGAGCGGCTTTGCATGGCCGCATCCTCGCCGCTTCGGGTTTCCGTCGTCTTAAGGCGCGGCCACCTGTTGCGTCATCGCGCCTTGCGCCTTCGTAGCTTGCGTCTTCGTGCCTTGCGTCTTCTTGCGGGAGGGCGTTCATTGCCCGCAAGCGCGTGCGCCGTTTGGCCGGCATGGCAGGTGAGCGCAAGCGCACACCGTTTTCTCAACGTTTCAGAGCCGGACAGGCAGCGCCGTGGAATGGACCGACGAGGGCATCGTGCTGGGGGTGCGGCGGCACGGCGAGGGCAATGCCATCGTGGAATTGCTGACCCGCCTGCGCGGCCGGCATCTCGGCATGGTGCGCGGCGGCGCCTCGCGGCGGCAGGCGCCCCTGCTCCAGCCCGGCAACACGGTGAGCGCCACCTGGCGGGCGCGGCTCGACGAGCACATGGGCAATTATGCGCTGGAGCCGGCGGTGGTGCGCACCGAGGTGCTCATGCGCGCGCCCCACGCCGCCTTCGGCTTCACCCATATGGCGCAGATCCTTCACCTGTTGCCGGAGCGTGATCCGCACGAAGGTCTGTTCCTCACCGTCGGCGCCATCCTGGACGCCTTCGAGAACCGAGAATCGGCAGGCCGGCTGCTCGCCCGCTTTGAGCTGGCGTTGCTGGCGGAGCTGGGATTCGGGCTGGAGCTGGAAACCTGCGCCGCTACAGGACGCCGGGAGGACTTGGTCTATGTCTCGCCGAAAAGCGGGCGGGCAGTCTGCGGGGAGGCGGGCGCGCCCTATGCGGATCGGCTGTTCGCCCTGCCCCGCTTCCTGGTGGATGGCACCGCCCCGCCCGCCGGCGATGTGGAGGATGCGCTGCGCCTCACCGGCTACTTTCTGCTGACCCGGGTGCTGGAGCCGCGCGGGCTCGGCCTGTCCGATGCGCGCGCGGCCTTCATTTCAGCCTGGCGCCGGAGCATTGCCCCAGCCTGAGGCCATCACCAATAGCGGCGCGGACCCACCCACACATTCCGGCATCTGGTCACCCAATGGGGGCGCCCATTCCACCAGCGGCGTTCCTGCCAGCACCGACGAACCCAGCGCACGTCTTCCACCTGGGCCTGCGCCTGCGCCTGGCCGGCGAAGGTGGAACCGCTTCCCACCAGCGATCCGGCCGACGCCGAAGGCACGGCACCAAGAAGCGCCAACGCGACAATACCTCCCGCCGCAAGAGCTGCCGTCTTCATTTTCGGACCTCCTCATGGCACGAGCGTACTCACCGCCCGGCCTTATGATGCTGAAACGTCGCTGGGGCGGGATTTTGTTCCATCCTTGGAATCTAACGTCTTTCAAAACCGGTTGACTGCACCTCCGCCGCGAATTTTTGCCATTATTGACCTAGGGGAACGGTGGCGAATTCATCTCCCGTTCAGCATTCGGGCGGTGGCACGCTTTTCATCGGGCGCTTGTGGGATGTGCCGATGATGCCCCCGGTCTAGAAAGGCAGCTTGTGGCTCGCCCCCGCGCGCGGTAACTGGCAGGCATGGCCACGCGCACACTTCCGCCCGGCGACGGGCACATCGAGAAAGTCACGCTCAAGGAGGCGCTGGAAGAGCGCTACCTGGCTTACGCCCTCTCGACCATCATGCACCGCGCCCTGCCCGACGCGCGCGATGGTCTCAAGCCGGTGCACCGGCGCATCCTCCACGCCATGCGCCAGCTGCGGCTGGATCCGGGCCAGGGCTTCAAGAAGTCCGCCCGCGTGGTGGGCGACGTGATCGGCAAGTTCCATCCCCACGGCGACCAGTCGGTCTATGACGCGCTGGTGCGCCTTGCCCAGGATTTCGCCCAGCGCTACCCGCTGGTGGACGGACAGGGCAATTTCGGCAACGTGGACGGCGATAACGCCGCCGCCATGCGATACACCGAGGCCCGCCTCACCGAGACCGCCCGCCTGCTGCTGGACGGCATCGACGAGGACGCGGTCGACTTCCGCCCGACCTATGACGGCTCGGAAGAAGAGCCTGCGGTGCTGCCGGCTGCCTTCCCGAACCTGCTGGCCAACGGCTCGCAGGGCATCGCGGTGGGTATGGCCACCTCCATCCCGCCCCATAATGCCGCCGAACTGCTGGACGCGGCGCTCCATCTCATCGACCATCCGGAGGCCCCGGCCTTCGACCTGCTCCAGTTCGTCCCCGGCCCGGACTTCCCCACCGGTGGCGTGCTGGTGGAGGACCCGGTGGGCGTGGCCGAGGCCTATGCCACTGGCCGCGGCTCGTTCCGCGTGCGGGCGCGCTGGGAGAAGGAGGAGACCGGGCGCGGCACCTATGTGGTGGTGGTCACCGAGATCCCCTACGGCGTCGCCAAGTCCCGCCTCGTGGAGAAGATCGCGGAGCTGCTCACCGACAAGAAGCTGCCGCTGCTCGCCGACGTGCGCGACGAGAGCGCCGAGGATATCCGCCTGGTGCTGGAGCCGCGCGCCCGCACGGTGGATGCCGAGGTGCTCATGGAGAGCCTGTTCAAGCTCACCGAGCTT
Organism: Xanthobacter autotrophicus Py2; assembly: GCA_000017645.1. Classification (NCBI taxonomy): domain Bacteria; kingdom Pseudomonadati; phylum Pseudomonadota; class Alphaproteobacteria; order Hyphomicrobiales; family Xanthobacteraceae; genus Xanthobacter; species Xanthobacter versatilis. The sequence goes on along the minus strand of CP000781.1, from coordinate 4,304,995 downwards.
GAGGCCCGCATCCCGCTCAACATGAACGTGCTGGTGCGCGGGCAGGTCCCCAAGGTGCTCTCCCTTTCGGAAGCGCTCCGGGAATGGCTCGACCACCGCCGCGACGTGCTGCTGCGTCGCTCGCGCTATCGGCTGGAGCAGATCGCGCACCGGCTGGAGGTGCTCGGCGGCTACCTCATCGCCTATCTCAACCTCGACGAGGTGATCCGCATCATACGCGAGGAGGACGAGCCCAAGCAGGAATTGATGCGCACGTTCGAGCTGACCGACGTGCAGACGGAAGCCATCCTCAACATGCGGCTGCGCTCCCTGCGCCGGCTGGAGGAGATGGAGATCCGCAAGGAGCACGACGCCCTGAGCAAGGAGCAGGACGGCCTGAACAAGCTGGTGGCCTCCGAGGCGGCGCAGTGGAAGTCCATCGCCAAGGAAATCCGCGAGACCCGCAAGACCTACGGCCCCGAGACTGCCATCGGCCGGCGCCGCACCACGTTCGCGGCGCCCCCCACCTTCCATGAGGACGCCTTCACCGAGGCACTGGTGGAGCGCGAGCCGGTGACCATCGTGGTCTCCGCCAAGGGCTGGATCCGGGCGCTCAAGGGCCATGTGCAGGACCTGTCCAACCTGCAGTTCAAGGGCGACGACAGCCTGGGCCACGCCTTCTTCGCCGAGACCACCTCCAAGGTCATGGTCTTCGCCTCCAACGGGCGCTTCTACACGCTGGAGGCCGCCAAGCTGCCCGGCGGGCGCGGCCACGGCGAGCCGGTGCGCCTCATGATCGACCTGGAGCAGGAGGCGGAGATCGTCTCCGTCTTCGCCTATCAGCCCGGCCGCAAGCTGCTGTTGGCCTCCAAGGAGGGACGCGGCTTCGTGGTGGGCGAGGACGACTGCCTCGCCAACACCCGCAAGGGCAAGCAGGTGCTCGTCACCGATCCGCCGGACGCGGCGCTGGCGGTGCGCTTCGTGGAGGGCGACTGGGTGGCGGTGATCGGCGACAACCGCAAGCTGCTGCTGTTCCCGCTCAACCAGGTTCCGGAAATGACCCGTGGGCGCGGCGTGCGTTTCCAACGATACCGCGAGGGCGGGCTGTCGGACCTGAAGGCCTTCTCCATGGCCTCGGGCCTGACTTGGGAGGACACCTCCGGCCGCACCTGGACCGTGACGGAGTTGCTGGAATGGCAGGGCGAGCGCGCCTCCGCCGGTCGGCTGCCGCCCAAGGGCTTCCCCCGCAGCAACAAATTCAGCTGAGCTGATGGCCGGCCCGCCCGCCGATTCCGGATCTGCCGATCCTGCGCCGGCCGGTACCGGGGCGCCGGTCTCCATCCTCGCCCGTTTTGTCGCCGCCGTCCGGGCCAGCGTGCGCGAGCGGGAAGTTGCGCTGGTGGGGATCGCGGCGGTGATGGGCATGCTCGCCGGGCTCGCGGCCAGCGCCATGAGCCAGACCACCCAATGGATGCACGAGGCACTGTTCCAGCTCGCCCCCGGCGACCGGCTCAGCGCCGCTCCGGCCCTGGCCTCGACCTTGATGGTTCTGGTCCCGGTGGCGGGCGGGCTGGCCATGGGGCTCATCGCCCTCGCCCTGAAGCGCTGGCGCCGACGCAATTTCGTCGACCCCATCGAGGCCAATGCGCTGCACGGCGGGCGCATGTCGCTGACCGACAGCATCATCGTGTCGCTGCAGACCATGGTCTCCAACGGCTTCGGCGCGTCGCTCGGGCTGGAGGCGGGCTATTCGCAGATCGGCGGAGGCATCGCCGCCCGCCTCGGACGGGCCTTCCACCTGCGGCGCAACGACCTGCGGATCCTGGTGGGCGCGGGGGCGGCGGCGGGCATCGGCGCGGCCTTCGATGCGCCGCTCATGGGCGCCTTCTACGGCTTCGAGATCATCATCGGAAGCTATTCCATTCCGGCAGCCGCCCCGGTGCTGGCGTCCACCGTCTCGGCGGTGATGGTGGCGCGGCTGCTCGGCGTCCATGTGGATCCGCTGAACATCCCGCTTGATGTGGTGGTGCAGCCCCTCGACATCCTGCCCATCGCGCTGCTGGGGCTGCTGGCGGCGGGGGTCGCCATCCTCATCATGCGCCTGGTCACCGGGGTGGAGATGCTGTTCGGCAAGAGCGGCATTCCCGCGCCGCTGCGGCCGGCGGTGGCGGGCCTTGGCGTCGGCGCGCTGGCGCTCTACAGCCCGCAGGTGCTCTCCGACGGCCATGGCGCGCTGCACCTGCAGGTGGACAGCCCGGTGGCGCTCTCGGTGGCGATCATCTTCGGCCTGAAGATCCTGGCCTCGGCCCTGTCCATCGGCTCGGGATTTCGCGGCGGCCTGTTCTTCGCCTCGCTGTTTCTCGGGGCGTTGATGGGCAAGCTCTATGGCGGCGCGCTCGCCATGCTGTGGCCGTCGCTCCAGCTCGATCCGGCGGTCACCGCGGTGGCCGGCATGGGGGCGCTGGCGGTGGGCATCATCGGCGGGCCGCTCACCATGACCTTCCTGGTGCTGGAGATGACGCGGGACCTCGCCCTGTCCGGCTATGTGCTGGCGGCGGCGGTGGTGACCTCCCTCGCGGTGCGGGAGACCTTCGGCTACTCCTTCTCCACCTGGCGCTTTCACCTGCGCGGAGAGAGCATCCGCAGCGCGCAGGACGTGGGCTGGATGCGCGAGTTGACCGTCGCCCGCATGATGCGCACCGACATGGCCACCTTCCCCGAGCATGGCACCATCGGCGCCCTGCGCACGGCCTTCCCGCTGGGCGCGCGGCGGATGGTGGTGCTGGTGGACGGCGCTGGCGCCTATGCCGGGCTGGTGCGTGTGGTGGAGGCCCATGCGGCCGAGCACGATCCCGCCGAAGCCGTCTCCCGGCTTGCCACCCATCGCGACGACATGCTGCTGCCGGCCATGAACGTGCAGGAGGCGGCGCTGGCCTTCGATGCGGCCAAGGCCGAGGATCTCGCCGTGGTGAACGACCGCGCCACCCGCCGCCTCATGGGCCTTTTGGGCGAGGCCCACGTGCTGCGACGCTACGCCGAGGAGCTGGACAAGGCCCGGCAAGGTCTCGGCGCGGAGGTCTGAGGGGCGCGCACGTCTGATACGATGGCGGCCGAAGAGCCGCCCGCCTTCAGCCCCGTTCAGCCGCCCTTGGGAAATTCCAGCCCCATCTCGCGGTAGCGTTCGGGGTCGTCCGCCCAGCTTTCGCGCACCTTCACGAACAGGAACAGGTGCACCGGCTGCTCGATGATCCCGGCAATCTCCGCCCGGGATTCCGAGGAGATGGTCTTGATGGTGCTGCCGCCCTTGCCAAGCACGATCTTGCGCTGGCTTTCGCGCTCCACATAGATGGTCTGCTCGATGCGCACGGAGCCGTTGCGCAACTCCTTCCAGCTCTCGGTTTCCACCGTGGAGCGGTAGGGCAGCTCGTCGTGCAGGCGCAGGAACATCTTTTCCCGGGTGATTTCCGCCGCCAGCATGCGCATGGGCGCATCCGACACCTGGTCCTCCGGATAGAGCCAGGGGCTGAGCGGCACCTGCTCGGCGAACCAGCGGCGCACGTCGGCAACCCCGTCGCCGGTCAGGGCGGAGACCATGAACACCCGGTCGAACGCCAGCTTCTCGTTGATCTGCGCGGCAAGCGCCAGCAGCGTGTCGCGGCGGATGATGTCGATCTTGTTGAGAATCAGCGCCCGCGGCTTGTGGATCTGCGAGAGCGGGGCAAGCAGGGCCTCGATGTCCTCGTCCAGGCCGCGCTTGGCGTCCACCAGCAGCGCGATCACGTCGGCGTCGGCGGCATGAGTCCAGGCGCTGGACACCATGGCGCGCTCCAGCCGGCGCTTGGGCGAGAAGATGCCGGGGGTGTCCACCAGCACCAGCTGGGCCGCGCCATCGAGCGCGATGCCGCGCACAATGGCGCGGGTGGTCTGCACCTTGTGGGAGACGATGGACACCTTGGTGCCCACCAACTGGTTGGTCAGCGTGGACTTGCCCGCATTGGGCGCGCCCAGAAGCGCGACGAAGCCGCAGCGGGTCGGTCCCTCAAGAGGCGGCAGGACGCGCGGCGCGACATCGTGCTCCTCGTCGAAATCGTCGTCCTCGTCGTCGAAGTCCTCGTCGGACAGGGCGCCCTCCGGCAGTTCGTCCTCCGGCAGCTCGTGCTCCGCGTCCTGCGGCGACCCTTGGGCCGCGCTCGACACATCACTGGCCGGAGCGCCGTTGCCGGGGCCGCTCTCATCCGGGCTGTTCTTATCCGGGCTGTTCTTGGGGCCCTTGGGACCCCTCCCTGCCGGTGCCATCACGACTCGTCCTTTTTCCACACGCCCTCACGGACGAGGAAAGCGGCGGCTGCCGCCTTCTGCGCATTCTGCTTGGAGGCCCCGTCCGCCTGCTCGGAGGCCAGGCCCGGAAGATCCACCGCCACCGTGAAGCGGGGGGCGTGGTCCGGACCGGAACGGGTCACCTCGCGATAGGAAGGCGGCGGCAGGCCGCGGGCCTGCGCCCATTCCTGCAACACCGTCTTGGCGTCCCGCAGCGGCCGGCGCGGGGTCTCCAGGCGGGGTCGCCAGAAGCGCTCCACCACCTGGTGGGCCGCCTCGTAGCCACCGTCGAGGAACACCGCCGCCACCACGCCTTCCGCCACATCGGCAAGGATGGCCCGCCGCTTGTGGGCGCCGGACTGGCTCTCGCCGGGGCCAAGGCGGATGAAGGGGCCGAGATCCATGTCCTGCGCCACCTCGGCGCAGGCCTCCTCGCGCACCAGTTCGGCGAGCCGGCGCGAAAGCTCGCCCTCCTCCCCTTCCGGGAAGGCAAGATAGAGCATGTGCGACACCACCGAGCCGAGCACGTGGTCGCCCAGGAACTCCATGCGCTGGTAGGAGCGCAGGCGCGGAGCCTCGCCTTTCACGGCGCTGATGTGGGAGAGCGCGAGCTCAAGGATCGACCGGTCACGGAAGCGATATCCGATCCGCTCTTCTACGGACGCGAGGTCAGAGCCCACCGCGTTCAATGTACCCGAGAGAACAGCCGATCCCATCGCACCGTCCAAGGCCAAGTCCAAACCTGCCACGCGGACGCGCCCTCGTCGACCGAGAAGAAGATCACCTGCGCCTTGCCGATGAGATTCTCGAAGGGAACGTAGCCGACCTGGCTCAAAACCCGGCTGTCCGCCGAGTTATCACGATTATCGCCCATCATGAAGTAGTGGCCCGGAGGCACGTCATAGACGGGGGTGTTGTCGTAGAAGCCGTTATCCACCAGATCGAGGGTCTCGAAGGAGACGCCGTTGGGCAGGGTCTCGCGCCAGCGCTTCACCGGGACCTTGCGGCCGGTGCCGTCATCCTCCGACACGTCGGGAAGGCGCTCACGCTGCACCGGCGTGCCGTTGATGTGCAAAAGGCCACCGATCATCTGGATCTTGTCGCCGGGCATGCCGATGACGCGCTTGATGTAGTCCGTCTCGTTGTCGCGCGGCAGCTTGAACACCACCACGTCGCCGCGCGTGGGCTCCGAGCCGAAGATGCGGCCGGAGAACAGGTTGGGCGAGAATGGGATCGAGAAGCGCGAATAGCCGTAGCTGTACTTGGAGACGAAGAGATAGTCGCCGATCAGCAGGGTGTCCTTCATGGACCCGGACGGGATGTTGAAAGGCTGGAACAGGAAGGTCCGGATCACCAGCGCAATCAGAAGCGCATGGACGATCACGCGGACGGTTTCGAGGAAACCGCCGTCCTTCTTGGAGTCGCTGGTCGCGGTCATCTGTTGTCCAAAAAATCCCGGGTGAGGCGCAGGGTAGATGAAACTGCGCCGAAACTGAGGAGAGACGCCGGATCGGCGCCCGTGTCCACAGGGCCAAGGTCGCTTGATGGCCCCTATAGAGGCTTCGTCGGCTCCCGGCAACGCACGTCCCGGCGCCTCCCGCTGGGTCACACGCCCGTCTTGGGTACCGCCGATATGATCACATAGGCCGCTGTCAGCGGCCCCTCGTCGGTAAGGGACAGATGGATGTGCGGCTCATAGCCGTCCGGCACCAGCGCGGCGAGGCGGCGGGCGGCGCCTCCGGTGAGCATCAGGGTCGGCTGGCCGGACGGCAGGTTCACCACCTCCATGTCGCGCCAGAACACGCCGTGGCTGAGGCCGGTGCCCAGCGCCTTGGAGCAGGCTTCCTTGGCAGCAAAGCGCTTGGCGTAGGTCTCGGCGCGCAGCTTGCGCTGATCCGCCTTGCGCCGCTCTCCAGGCGTGAACACCCGGTCGAGGAACCGGTCGCCGAACCGCTCGATGGAGCGGGCGATGCGCCGGGCGTCCGAGAAGTCCGAGCCGATGCCGATGATCATGCCGCCGCGCCGTCCCCGACGGCGGCCCGGCCCGCCGCGATGGCCGCCCTCATGCGCGCAATGGCCTGGTCGAGCCCCACGAAAATGGCCTCGCCGATGAGGAAGTGGCCGATGTTCAGCTCCACGATCTGCGGGAAGGCGGCGATGCGCTCGGCGGTGGCATAGTCGAGGCCGTGGCCCGCATGGACCTCCAGCCCGAGCCCCGCCGCCTGCCGCGCCCCGGCCTTCAGCCGCACGAACTCGGCCTCGGCCTCCACATGCCGGCCTTCCGTCACCGCGTCGCACCAGGCGCCGGTGTGCAGTTCCACGATGTCCGCGCCGAGCTCGGCCGCCGCCGCGATCTGGGCCGGATCCGCCGCGATGAACAGGGAGACGCGGATGCCCGCCGCCTTCAGCCGGGCGATCCGGGGCGCAAGCTCCGCCCGCTGGCCGGCAGCATCGAGCCCACCCTCGGTGGTGCGCTCCTCGCGCCGCTCGGGCACCAGGCAGCAGGCGTTGGGACGGACGCGGCAGGCGATGGCAACCATCTCGTCAGTCGCCGCCATCTCGAAATTGAGCGGCAGGTCGATCTCGGCCTTCAGCCGCTCCATGTCCGCGTCGCGGATGTGGCGGCGGTCTTCGCGCAAGTGGGCGGTGATGCCATGGGCTCCGGCGGCCTTGGCGAGGGCGGCGGCGCGCACCGGGTCGGGAAGGGCGCCGCCGCGCGCGTTGCGCACCGTCGCCACGTGATCGACGTTCACTCCGAGCCGCACCGGCTTCAGCACCGCCATCGTCCCTGCTCCCTGCTCCGCTGCGGCTTATGGATGGGCGCGCCCCGCTCGCAGCGGGTCAGCCGTTCACGCGCTCCACCTGGGCCACCACCTCGCGGGCCTTCAGGTCCGCCATGATGGTGTTGAGGTGCCTGAGGTCGAACACCTCGATGTCGATCACCATCTCGTGGAAATCCGCCGAGCGGGAGCGCATCTGGAGACCGTCGATATTGCCGCCGCGATCGCCGATGGCGCCGGCCACCTGGGCCAGCGAGCCGGGTGCGTTGCGGGCGGTCACGATGATGCGGGCCGGGAAGCGGCCATCCGACAGCTCGTCCACGTCCCAGCGCACGTCGAGCCAGCGCTCGGGCGCATCCTCGAAACTCTGCAGGGACGGCGACTGGATCGGGTAGATGGTGATCCCCTCCCCCGGCGTGAGAATGCCGACGATGCGGTCGCCAGGCACGGCGCCGCCCTCCGGCGCGAATCGCACCGGAAGCTCACCGTTGATGCCGCGTATGGGAATGGCGTCGAGACGCTCGGCATCCTCCCCATCCCGCGGTTTGGCGCCCTCGGGGATCTTGAACTTGAGGTTGTGGCCGCGCTTCAGCTCGAACCAGCCCTCGCCGTTGATCTGACGGTCGGTGCGGTCTTCCGCGCGCGGCGGCTGCCAGTCGGGATAGACGGCGCGGATGAGATCCTCGGTCTTGATCTCGCCCCGGCCCACGGCGGCGAACACGTCCTCGGCGGCGGTGCGGGCGAGGCGCGGCGTGCCCTTGGCCACCGCATCCTCCGAGAACACCTTGCCGGCCTTGGCAAAAGCCCGCTCGGCGATCTTGCGGCCGAGGCCGGCATATTGGGCGCGAACGGCGGTGCGGGTCGCACGGCGCACGGCGGCCCGCGCCTTGCCGGTGACGGCGATGGTCTCCCACGCGCCGGGCGGCGTCTGCGCCTTGGAGGTGATGATCTCCACCTCGTCGCCGTTCTTCAGCTCCGACACCAGGGGCGCGATGGAGCCGTTGATCTTGCAGCCCACCGCCGTATTGCCCACGTCGGTATGCACGGCATAGGCGAAATCGATGGGCGTCGCCTTGCGCGGCAGCGCGATCAGCCGCCCCTTGGGGGTGAAGCAGAACACCTGGTCGTGGAACAGCTCGAGCTTGGTGTGCTCCAGGAACTCCTCCGGCGAGAGGCCCTGCGACAGGTTCTCGATGGTCTTGCGCAGCCAGGCGTAGGCCCGGCTCTCGTGGGAGAGCATGGCCCCCGGCGCGCCGGACGCATCCTTGTAGAGGGCGTGGGCGGCGATGCCGTATTCGGCGATCTCCTCCATGTCCCGGGTGCGGATCTGCATCTCGACCCGCTGCCGGCGCGGTCCCACCACCGTGGTGTGGAGCGAGCGGTAGTCGTTGGGCTTGGGGGTGGAGATGTAGTCCTTGAAGCGGCCGGGCACAATGGCCCACTTGGTGTGGATCACCCCCAGAGCGCGATAGCAGTCCTCCACCGAGCCGACGATGACGCGGAAGCCGTAGAGGTCGGACAATTGCTCGAAGCCGATGGCCTTGCGCTCCATCTTGCCCCAGATGGAATACGGCCGCTTCTCACGCCCCTTCACCTCGGCCGCGATGCCGCGCCGTTCCAGCTCGTCCTTCAGCTCGCGCTCGATCTCCTGCACCACGGCGCCGTTGCCCTGGCGCAGTTCCGAGACCCTCTCGGCGATGGATTCGTAGGCCTCCGGCGAGAGCTGGCGGAAGGACAGGTCCTCCAGTTCCTCGCGCATGTCCTGCATGCCCATGCGGGCGGCGAGCGGGGCGTAGATGTCCAGCGTCTCCTGCGCCACGCGATCGCGCTTCTCCGGCGGCACCCACTTCAGGGTACGCATGTTGTGGAGACGGTCGGCGAGCTTGACGAGGAGCACCCGCACGTCGTCGGCGATGGCGAGGAGCAGCTTGCGCAGGTTTTCCGCCTGCTTGGCCTGCTTGGAGACGAGGTCCAGCTTCTTGATCTTGGTGAGGCCCTCCACCAGCGTCGCGATCTGGTGACCGAACAGGCGCTCGATCTCCACCTTGGTGGCGCTCGTATCCTCGATGGTGTCGTGCAGCAGGGCCGAGACGATGGTGGCATCGTCCAGCTTGAGATCGGTGAGGATCGCCGCGACTTCCAGGGGATGGGAGAAATAGGGGTCGCCGGACGCGCGCAGCTGGCTGCCGTGCGCGCGCATGGCATACACATAGGCGCGGTCGAGCAGCGCCTCGTCGGTGTTGGGATTATACCGTCGAACGCGCTCGACGAGTTCGTATTGGCGCATCATGGCCGGGAACGATCCGTCGCAGCACGGGCGGGGCAGGTTCAGCGCGCCCGCCCTATCCTTGTTTGACCCTTGATATCATGGCGAGGGGGGCCACGCGCAAGGCGCACCTAGCCCTTGTACGCGGAAAAACGCTGCGGCACGACGGCGTTGACCCTGCATGCCCGCCGGGGCTCCTGGCGGAGGTCAGGTCACCGTAACGGAAGGATGACGGCGCGCGGCACCCGCTTTTCATCGGCACGCCCGCCGATTATGGATCAGGTAACGCGCCACGGGCATCCCCTGCCAGAAGCGCTTCCGTGCCGCCGGCCCTGCAACGCCCCTCCAAGAAAAGCCCGCACCCATGAGCGCGCCGCCATGAGCGACCTGTTCGGCCTCGCCTTTCCCTTCTTCGGGCTGATCTTCCTCGGCTATTTCTGTGGCTGGCGGGTCCGGCTGCCGGAAAGCGGGCTCGCCTGGCTGACCTTCTTCGTCATCTATGTGGCGCTGCCGGCGCTGTTCTATCGCATCGTGGCGCAGACGCCGATCCACGAGCTGGCCAATCCCGCCTTCATCCTGGCGGTGGTGGCGTCCACGGCGACCACCTCCCTCATCGCGCTCGGCATCGGCCTTTACTTTCGGCGCGGGCATGTAGGCGAGGCCGCCATCGCCGTCACCATCGGCGCCTATGCCAATGTGGGCTACATGGGGCCGGGCCTGACGCTGGCCGCCCTCGGTCAGGCGGCGGCCACCCCGGCGGCGCTCATCTTCGCCTGCGACAGCCTGCTGTTCTTCACCATCGTGCCCCTGCTCATGAGCATGCGCGGGCGGGGCGAGAGCCTGCTGCACACCCTTGGCCTCATTGCGAAGCGGGTTCTCACCCACCCCTTCAACATTGCGACCATGCTGGGGGTCCTGGCAGCGGCGCTGGAGTTCCGCGAGCCGGAGCCGCTGTCGCGCATGCTGGATTTCCTGCGCAATGCCGCCGCCCCCTGCGCGCTGTTCGCGCTGGGCGTCACCGTGGCGCTCCGGCCGCTGAAGCGTGTGCCGGTGGAACTGGGGCCTCTGCTGGTGCTGAAGCTGGTGCTGCACCCGATGATCGCGCTGGTGTCGCTCAGCCTGTTCGGGCCGTTCTCGCAGGTCTGGACCGAGACGCTGCTGCTGATGGCGGCGCTGCCGCCGGCGCTGAACGTGTTCGTGCTGGCGCGGCAGTACCATGTGTTCATGGAGGAGGCGTCCGCCGCCGTCCTCCTCGGCACCCTGTTCTCGGTGGTGACGGTGACCGGCATGCTCTATCTGCTGCGCGGGCACCTCATCCCGCTCAGCCTGTTCTGAGGCCCCCGGAGCCGACGCGTCAGGCCGCCTTGTCGCCGATGCCCAGCCGCATCAGCGTGCGCCGGAGAGGTCCCACCCGGTCGAGCAGATAGAGGCCGAAGCCGCGCACGCCCTGGATCGGCAGCAGGTCCGAGAGGAGCGAACGGTTGAGCAGGTCCACCGCCCGCATGCGGCCGAACACGTCGCGCTGACGCGCCGCCGCATAGCGCGACAGCAGCGCCTCCCCGCCCACGTCCTCGCCCCCGGCGAAGGCATCCGCCACGAAGGCCACCAATGCCCCTGCGTCGCGCAGGCCGAGATTGAGGCCCTGCGCGCCGATGGGCGGCATGATGTGGGCGGCCTCGCTGATGAGGGCGATGCGATCCGCCACCAGCCGCTCCGCCGTCTCCGCCGCCAGCGGGAAGGCGCCGCGGCCGCCCTCCATCTCGAAGCGGCCGAGCACGGAGGAGGCCCGCGCCTCCAGCTCCCGCGCCAGCGCCATGTCGTCGAGGCCGAGCAGACGGATCGCCTCCCGCTCCGTGACCACGCAGACGATGGAGGAACGATCCCCCGTCAGCGGCACCAGGGTGAAGGGACCGGTCTCGGTGTGGAATTCGGTGGAGGTGTCCTCGTGCGAGCGGGTGTGGCGCACGGTGGCGGTGAAGGCCACCTGCGGATAGGACCGGGTACGCATCTGGATGCCCGCCGCCGCCCGCACCCGCGACTGGCGTCCATCCGCCCCCACCACCAGGCGGGCGCGCAGGATGGAACCGTCCGCGAGACGCAGGGTAAGGGCGTCGGCCGCAAACTCGATGCGCTCCAGCGCGGTGCGCGCGATGTGAAGGTTGGGCTGCTGCATGGCCTTGGCAAGCAGGCCGTTGCGCAGGGCATCGTTCTCGATGTTGTAGCCGAAGGTGGACAGGCCGATTTCCGCCGACCGGAAGGTGACTTCCGGCGCCCGCACAAGCCGGCGGGTGGCATCGGCGATGCGCATGTCGCGCAACGGCGCCGCGCGCGGCTCCAGCTCCGCCCACAGGCCGAAATCCTCAAGGATGCGCACCGAACCTTCCAGCAGCGCCGTGGTGCGGTGGTCGGCCCCGCGATCGGGTCCGGTGACAAGGGCCGTGGGCACGCCCCGCGCGGCGAGCCCCAGGGCGGTGGCAAGCCCGGCCGGACCCGCGCCCACCACGATCACCTCGTGAAGGTCGTCACGGTGGGTATCGCCGTGGTGGATGTCCTCTTGCGCCATCGCAGCCTCCCCGCCGCCGTGTCTCCGGCGCAGCGCACACTAGAACCAGCTTGGGGCCGAGAAAAGGCGGCGCAGCCCCGAGTCAGGGCCACAAGATGCCACGCCGCAAGGCTTTGGCGTAGGATCCGGTACGATGCAGCGGCGCGGCGTGTTGCCCCATCGGCACGCGCGGCGCCTTTCGCGCGACGATCGGCACCGGACATCTTGCGGTGCGCGCGAGTTCCCCCATTCTGGCGCGGACTTGAGTGCTGGGGGATGGGATGCTGGACTGGATTACGTCGCCGGAAGCCTGGGCGGCACTCGTGACGCTCACGGCCATGGAGATCATCCTCGGCATCGACAATGTGGTCTTCATCTCCCTGGTGGTGCAGAAGCTGCCCCCGGCCCAGGCGCTGCGGGCGCGGCAGGTGGGGCTGTCCGCCGCGCTCATCCTGCGCATCGCGCTGCTGTTCGCGCTCACCTGGCTCATCGGCCTGCAGCAGACCCTGTTCTCCGCCTTCGGCCACGATTTCTCCTGGCGCGACATCATCCTCATGGGCGGCGGTGCCTTCCTCATCGCCAAGGCCACCCAGGAAATGCACGGCGCGCTGGAGGGCGAGGACGAGCTGGAGGCCGACGACGGCCCTGGCACCTACGCCCAGCGCGCCTTCCTGGCGGTGGTGGCGCAGGTGATCCTGCTCGACCTCGTGTTCTCGGTGGACTCCATCCTCACCGCCATCGGCATGGCGGAGCACCTCGCCATCATGGTGCTGGCGGTGATCATCGCGGTGTCGATCATGTTCGCCGCGTCCGGCCCGCTTTCGGCCTTCATCGCCGCCCATCCCACCACCAAGATGCTGGCGCTGGCGTTCCTCGTGCTCATCGGCGTCACGCTGGTGGCGGACGGTTTCGGCGCCCACATCCCGAAGGGCTACATCTATGCGGCCATGGCCTTCTCGGTGATGGTGGAGATGCTGAACGTCGCCGCCTCCGGCCGGCGCCGGCGGCGGATCGCGGCGCGGCACGCGGAGGAGCAGCAATGACCGACAAGGTGCTCGTGGTGACAGGCGGCAGCCGTGGCATCGGCGCCGCCTGCGTGATCAGGGCCGCGAAGGCGGGCTATGGCCGGATCGCGCTGAACTACACCAGTGATGCCACCGCAGCCGAGGCCACCGCCGCAGCCGCTCGCGCCCACGGTGCCGAGGTGGCGGTGATCAAGGGCGACATGGCCGTCCCCGCAGACATCGCCCACCTGTTTGACGAGACCGACGCCCGCCTCGGCCCGGTGACCCATCTCGTCAACAACGCCGGCATCACCGGCCGCGCCTCAGCTTTTGCGGATGCCGATCCCGCCGAGATCGCCCGCGTCATCGACCTCAATGTCACCGGCGCGCTGCTGGTGGCGCAGGCGGCCGTCAGGCGCATGTCCACGGCACGTGGGGGCAAGGGCGGCGCCATCGTCAACATCTCCTCCATGGCGGCGACGCTGGGCTCGGCCGGCGAATATGTCTGGTACGCCGCGAGCAAGGGCGCCATCGACAGCTTCACCATCGGCCTCGGCCGCGAGCTGGCGCGGGAGGGCGTGCGGGTGAACGGGGTGGCGCCGGGCCTCATCGCCACCGACATCCACGACACCAGCGGCGTCACCGGCCGACTGGACCGGCTGGTGCCGACCACGCCCATGGGCCGGGCCGGAACCGCGGACGAGGTGGCCGACGCGGTGCTGTACCTGCTCTCGGATGCGGCAAGCTACACCACCGGCGCCATCCTGAAGGTTTCCGGCGGGCGCTGAGGGTGCTTGCGGGCGTCCCGCGCCGGCCTATGATCCCGGCGTCTCGGCAGGAAAAGGGGTCTGGCGTCATGGTCCATGCGGTTCGGGTGCATCAGACGGGCGGTCCCGAGGTGCTGGCCTATGAGGCGGTCGAGGTGCCTCCCCCCGGGCGCGGCGAAGTGCAGATTCGCCAGACCGCCATCGGCCTCAATTTCATCGACGTTTATTTCCGCACCGGCCTCTACAAGGCCGCGAGCCTTCCCTTCATCCCCGGTAACGAGGGCGCCGGCGTGGTGGAGGCCGTGGGGCCGGACGTGAACGATTTCCATCCCGGCGACCGGGTCGCCTATGCCAGCGCCATCGGCGCCTATGCCGAGGTGCGCAACGTGCCGGCCGCCGTGCTGCTGCACCTGCCCGCCTCCATCGACGACCAGACCGCCGCCGCCATGATGCTGAAGGGCATGACGGCGCAGTATCTCGTGCGCCGCACCCATCACATCAAGCCGGGCGACGTGATTCTGGTGCAGGCGGCAGCCGGCGGCGTGGGGCTCATCCTGTGCCAGTGGGCCAAGCACCTGGGCGCCACTGTCATCGGCACCGTGGGCTCCAAGGACAAGGCGGAGCTGGCCCTGTCCCACGGCTGCGACGAGGTGATTCTCTACCGGGACGAGGACTTCGTGCACCGGGTGAAGGAGATCACCGCCGGCAAGCTGTGCGACGTGGTCTATGACGGGGTGGGACAGGCGACCTATCCCGCCTCCCTCGACTGCCTGAAACCGCTGGGCCTGTGGGTCAGCTTCGGCAACGCCTCCGGTGCCATCAAGAATTTCGACCTGCTCCAGCTGTCCCAGAAGGGCTCGCTGTTCGCCACCCGTCCGACCCTCGCCACCTTCGTGGCCAAGCGCCATGACCTGATCGCCACCGCCAACGACCTGTTCGAGGCGGTGCTGACCGGAGCGGTGAAGATCCCGGTCCACCAGACCTATGCGCTGAAGGACGTGCAGAAGGCCCACAAGGACCTCGAATCACGCAAGACCACCGGCTCCACCCTGCTGCTGCCGTAGGCTGCCGGCTTTCTAGCGTGGCGCCGCGGCATCCATGAGATGGCGCGCGGCATAGAGTTCCGGATAGAGCCGGTTGCGGAACTGGCTCGCCGCCGGCTCAACGCTCGCCAGCAGCCGGTCGATGGCGCCGGCCTGCTCGGTCTGCGCCCACGGGCGGCGGGGCGTGGGCCGGTCGTCGAGCCAGAATTCGCTCCAGTCGAACGTGGTCTCGATCAGCTCCCGCGCGAAGGCAGCGCCTTCCGCGAGCGCGCCCTGCAGCACCACGTCGATATAGGACTGGACCAGCGGGAACGCCGCGTCGGGCAGGACGCCGTTGTCCGGGGCGCCGGCCTCCCGATCAAGATAGATGCCCATCTGGACGCCCTTGGGCACATAGATCCATACCCGGCCGGAGCGCGGCAGTCCCTGCCAGCCCACCCCCTCAACCAGGGCCGGATCCACCTCCACCCGCCGGTAGCCACCCTCGCGCCGGTCGAAGGCGGCCATCTCCCCGGCGTCCAGCACGGGGAAGACCACGCCGTTGATGGAGGACGGCACCTCACCGTCGCGCGGCTGCCGCAGCCCCAGCGCGGTGAAGCCCGCTCCGGACCGCGCCCCGCCACGGGCGACGAAGGCTCGCACCAGCCCGAACCGCGCAGAAACCCGCGCCGGCACCGCCACCACCTGCCGGTGCGAGGTGGAGGTGCGCGACGGCTCGCTGATGAGCGTGCCGTAGCCGAACAGGAAATCCGTCGGCTGGTCGGGCAGCCCCTCGCCCCAGAAATCGCGCGCGCGTGCCGGACCGCCGCCCACGACAAGACCCGCAAGGCCGGTGAGCCCGAGCAGCACATCCCGCCGCGACGGCGATCGGAACCCGCGACGGACTTCCCCCTCACGCGCGCCGCCCGCGCGTCCTGCCATGAAGTCGTGTTGCACCGGCCCGCCACCTATGCTGCATTGCATTCAAGAGGTTGGCGGCTCGGCACGGAGCCATGCCGCCGGATCCACGGGGGGACACATGAAGCTGCCACGCCAATTCTTCAAGCCGCTGGCCATCGGTGCGCCCGCACCTTACCGCGAGCTGCCGGTGCAGCTGGAGCGCATGATTCACTTCGTGCCACCGCACCTCGAAAAGATGCGCGCGAAGGTGCCGGACATCGCCAAGCAGGTGGATGTGGTGCTCGGCAACCTCGAGGACGCCATCCCTTCCGACGCCAAGGAAGCCGCCCGCCGGGGCTTCATCGAGATGGCCAAGGCCACCGATTTCGGCTCCACCGGCCTGTGGACCCGCATCAACTGTCTCAACAGCCCCTGGGTGCTGGACGATATCGTTGAGATCGTCAGCGAGATCGGCGGCAAGCTCGACGTGATCATGCTGCCCAAGGTGGAAGGCGCCTGGGACGTGCACTATCTCGACCAGCTGCTGGCCCAGCTGGAGGCCAAGCACGCCATCGGCAAGCCCATCCTCATCCACGCCATCCTGGAGACCGCCGAGGGCGTGAAGAATGTGGAGGAGATTGCCAGCGCCTCCCCGCGCATGCACGGCATGAGCCTCGGCCCGGCGGACCTTGCCGCCTCCCGCGCCATGAAGACCACCCGCGTCGGCGGCGGCCATCCGGACTACAAAGTGCTAGCGGACGCGGACGGCGACAAGCCGCGCGCCGGCTACCAGCAGGACCTGTGGCACTACACCGTCGGCAAGATGGTGGACGCCTGCGCCGCCAACGGCATCAAGCCCTTCTACGGTCCGTTCGGCGACTTCTCGGATCTCGCCGCCTGCGAGAGCCAGTTCCGCAACGCCTTCCTGCAGGGCTGCGTCGGCGCCTGGTCGCTGCACCCCACCCAGATCGACATCGCCAAGCGCGTGTTCTCCCCCGATCCGGGCGAGGTGGCCTTCGCGCTCAAGATCCTGGAAGCCATGCCCGACGGCGCCGGCGCGGTGATGATCGACGGCAAGATGCAGGACGACGCCACCTGGAAGCAGGCCAAGGTGATCGTCGATCTTGCCCGTATTGTCGCAGCCAAGGATCCGGAAATGGGCAAAGCCTACGGACTGTGACAGAATTGATTAACCTTGCAGTACATTGCCGTTACGGAAGGTCGATCGCGACGGCACAGTGAAGAGGCGGGACATGGGCAGTCACGACAAAGCGCGCGCGAAACCCGCCACCGGCGCGCCTGCGCCGGATGGCACTTCCATCGCGTCGGCACCCGAGGCCGACGCGATGACGCAGGACGCCAAGGCTGGAGCGCCGGCCGGAGCGGCCGAGGGCAAGAGCATCGCTGCCGCCCCTGAAGGTGCGGCCGCCCTGCCGCTTTCGGGCGCGGCGGCGGACTTCCACTCCACCATGCGTGAGGGCAAGTTCCGCATCGGAGAGGTGGTGCGGCACAAGCACTTCCCCTTCCGCGGCGTGGTCTTCGACGTGGACCCGGTGTTCGACAACACCGAGGAATGGTGGCTCTCCATCCCCGAGGAGATCCGCCCCCACAAGGACCAGCCCTTCTACCACCTGCTCGCCGAGAATGCGGACAGCGAGTATGTGGCCTACGTCTCCGAGCAGAACCTGGAGCGGGACTTCTCCGAGGAGCCGGTGCGCCACCCCAAGGTGAACGAAGCCCTGACGGACGACGGCGCCGGCGGCTGGCGGGTGCGGCGCGACCTCATCAACTGAACGTCGGTCCCGCCACCGGGCGGGACAGGCCGTACAGGTCCACAGACACAAAAAGGGCCGGCATCTGCATGCCGGCCCTTTTTGCTGATCTCTGGCAGGGCGGCGCGCCGCCCTGAAATCACGTCATCAGGTCCACTGGACCAAGCTCACTGGGCGCCCTGCGCCTTGGCGCGCTCGAGCTCCTGGCCCTTCTTCAGGAGAGCGGCCTTGCCCTGCTCTTCCTGCTGCTGGGCTGCGGCGCGGGCCTCTTCCATGCGCTTGCGCTCCTGCTCCATGGCCACCTTGGCGTCCATGCCGGCACCATCGTAAGCCTTGCCGAAATCGGCGTTGGAGATGGGCAGGCTCAGGGTGCGGCCGGTGCCGTTCACCATCTGCAGGTACACCGCATTGGCCTTGCGGAACTTGGCGATGAAGCTGCCATCGACCTCAAGGTCGCCGACGCAGGTGGCGCCGCCGCCCTGGATGGGCTGGCACAGCACGAACGGGATATTCACCGGGTCCTTGTCGAGGGTGATGCGCAGGCCGGGCTGGAGCCGCATGCCGAGCGGCACGGAAACGTTGATGCGCTTCTTCGGCTCGTCCTGCATCTCGACGATGTCGACCTTGGCGATGGCCTGATTCTCGACGCCAAGCACCTGGGTGAGCACGCACACCTGCTTCTTCCGCTCCGGGATCTCCTGGCAGATCTTCTGCCACGGGGAGGCGGAGAATTTTACGTCGGCTTCGCCCTGGGGCTGGCCGGGGGCAGCCTGGCCCTGCTGGGGCGCGCCAGCGGCGGGCGCCTGGGCGGCCGGAGCAGCGGGCTTGGCGGCGGGCTTGGCGGCGGGCTTGGCCGCAGGCGCGGGCTGGGCCGGCGGGGTCTGGGAAAAGGCCGGGCCGGCGAACGCCACAGCGAGCAGCGTTGCGGCAACCCCGGCCGTGAGCCGCGCGTTGAATTTGGTCATGGTCATCGTGGCCTTTCTTGTGGTCTGAGCCGCCGGGGCTCCGGCCGCGCACGCGCTGAGGCCGGGGCGCCGTACCCCCCTCTCTCGGACACCGGCTCTCTCAAGCCCAATTGAGGCGAGAAGGTGACGGGCCAAAGCCGCACGGGGAACACGCACGCCCACACTCGCTCCTGGCGCCGGGACAGCGTGTGCTACCTTGCCGAGGAATAAGGCCAACAAACGGCCGACCGGCTGGTTTGAACAGTCAAATGTGCCACGGCGGTACCTTAAGGATCGGCGGCGGTCCATACGATTCGTGAACCGGCCGGCGCGCATGCTGGTGGGGCGGCCGGCAGCGGCAGGCTGGGGCGGCGAGCTGGGAAGGCGTGATGCGGAGCGGTTTCAGCCAGCATGGGCGATGGGCCGGGCGCGGGTCCGGAAGGGGCGGCGGCGCCAGGCCGTGGCTCCTCGCGCTCCTGCTCCTCGGCACGCCGGCGCAGGTGTGCGAACCAGCGTCCGCCCAGGCGCTGGACAGGGCGCCGGCTATCGCCATGCGCGGCACCCCGGACCTGCCGGCGACCTTCGCCGCCCTGCCCTATGCCGACCCCAATGCGCCCAAGGGCGGGCATCTGGACCTGTCGCTGCTGGGCACCTTCGACAGCCTCAACCCCTTCATCGTCAAGGGTTCCGCGCCGCTCATCATGCGCAATTACGTGATCGAGAGCCTGATGGCGCGCTCCCTCGACGAGCCGTTCACGCTCTACGCGCTGCTGGCGCAGAGCGTGACCAGCGATGCCGAGCGCAGCTTCGTCGCCTTCGCCCTCAACCCCGCCGCCCACTTCTCCGACGGCAGCCCGGTCACCGCCGACGACGTGCTGTTCTCGTTCACGCTCATGCGCGACATGGGCCGGCCAAACCACCGTCTTTATTACGGAAAAATCGCCAGAGCCGAGGCGCCGGATACCCACACCGTCCGCTTCACCTTCACCGAGCCGGACCCGGAACTGCCGCTCATCATGGGCCTCATGCCCGTGTTCAAAAAGGCCAGCATCGACCGCGACCGCTTCGAGGAGACCACCCTCACCCCCCTCACCGGCTCGGGTCCCTACCGGGTCGGAGCGGTGGATGCGGGGGCGTCCGTGACGCTGGAGCGCAACCCGGACTATTGGGGGCGCACCGTTCCGTTCAACCGAGGTCTCTATAACTTCGACAGGATCCGCTTCTTCTACTTCAGGGACGCCAACACCGAGTTCGAGGCCTTCAAGAAGGGGCTCATCGACGCCCGCTTCGAAACCGACCCCGGCCGCTGGGAGACCGGATACGACTTTCCCGCCGCGCGCTCGGGGGACGTGGTCAAGGAGCTGATTCCGACTGGAACGCCAAAGCCTTATTCGGCCTTCGTGTTCAACACGCGCCGCCCGCTGTTCGCCGATCGACGGGTCCGCCAGGCGCTCATCGAGCTGTTCGATTTCGAGTGGCTGGACAAGAATTTCTACCACGGCCTCTACCGGCGCACGGCGAGCTACTTTGAAGGTTCGGTGCTTTCAAGTTCGGGCGTGCCGGCCGACGCCCGCGAGCGGGCCCTGCTCGACCCCTACCCCGATGCCGTGGTGCCGGAGGTGCTGGCCGGCACCTTCCGCCCGCCGGTCTCCGACGGCTCCGGCCGCGATCGGGAGCGGCTGAAGTCCGCGCTCCAGCTTCTCGACAAGGCGGGCTGGATGCTGCGGCAGGGGGCGCTGGTGAACCGGGAGACCGGACGGCCCTTCGCCTTCGAGATCATGGTGGCCACCCGCGAGCAGGAGCGCCTCGCCCTGGCCTACCAGAGCCAGCTCAAAAGGGCGGGCATCGCCGCACAGGTGCGGTATGTGGATGCAGTGCAGTTCGATGCCCGGCGGGGCGCCTATGAGTTCGACATGATGCCCTTTGCCTGGAGCCAGTCGCTCTCCCCCGGCAACGAGCAGGCGTTCTATTTCGGCTCCGCCGCCGCCGACACGCCCGGCTCGCGCAACTATATGGGGGCGAAATCCCCCGCCATCGATGCCGCCATCGCCGCTTTGCTGGCGGCCCGCGACGAGGACGAATACGTGTCCGCCGCCCGCGCCCTCGACCGGGTGCTGGTGTCCGGCGCCTATGGGGTGCCGCTGTTCCACACGCCGGGCCAGTGGCTTGCCCGCTGGACGCGGATCGAGCGGCCCCAGCGCGCCTCGCTGTACGGCACCCTGCCCGAGACCTGGTGGCGCGTGCCCGGCAAATAGGATTACGCCCGCCGCGCCCTCACGGCGGCGACGCCGAGGCCGATGAAGGCGACGAGCACCAGCCCTTGGGTCACCGCGAAGGCCGGCGCGCCCTGGCTGGGGGCCACGGCCTGGAGCGCGGGGACCTTGGTGAAGGCCTGGGCCACCGCCACGAACACCAGGAAATAGAGGCTCGCCACCGCCGTGGCGGCGTAGATGGCGTGCCAACGCCCCTCAAGCCCGACCGCGTAGCGCGCGAAAATCGCGGGCAGGAGCACGAGAATCGCTACCGCCCCGACCACGTGGGACGGCAGCACCCCATTGAAGGGGAACAGGAACCCCGTGGCGCTGGTGAGGAAGGCGAGGGCGAGGAAAGTCGCCGCTGTCGTGGGTCGGTCAAGGCCCCGGACGAGGCCCGCCACCACCGCGATGCCGGCGACGATGGCAAAGAGGCTGATATCGGTATGGATGCCGGTCAAAGTCGTCGGGTCGAACATGGCTGGCGCTCCCTAAAGCACTTTCCGTTGGCCCAGGCTCACTCTGGACTCTTGCTCTGGAGCATTTTCTCCACGCGAACCGGGATCCCCTTCGCGCGAAAATGCTCCAAGGGAAGGGAAACCAAGCTTAGCAGCCCGCCGCCTGCTCGTATTGCAGGATAGGCGCCGGCGGCGGCGCGGGGCCCTATTACCTTCAAGTCGTCCCTGCGGCGTTGCTCGCAGCGAATTTCCAAGCGATGGCCAAGAGATGGCGAAGCGATCACCCAGAGAAACCTAGGTGTTTTCCCGGGCTACCGCTCGGGCACATATCGGCCGCAATTTGTCGCCACGCTCCGCCACGCCTAGCAGGCGGTACGCTTTGCAGGACCTGTTGTTCAGATGTATCCGTTTCAGGTGCATCTTTTTCAGGAGCCGCTTTTTCAGGCGGTCTTGCCGGAACGAGGGAGGAAGAAGGCCACGGTTCGCGCGCCAGCGGTTTGGAACGGGACGGGTTGCATACAAGGCGGCGTCGCAAGGCGATCCCCGAGAGCAGCCGGATCCTCGCGCGGTCGATAGGCCCAAAGAAATGGATCCTCGAGCCTCTGCCTCTTCCGGCGCAGGCGGCTTGGCAGGAGGTATATATATGGCTGGCCTTGGACGCGCCCAGCGCCGCTCCGGCGGTATGGAGGACACCTTCCGGGATTATGGTACGGAAGGCGGCTTCGACGTTTCCAACAATCGGCGGGATACGCCCCGCCCCCGCATCGGTTCAAGCGCCCGCGCCCGCCCGCCCCGCCGCAAGGCACGGGACGGGCTTGTGTTGTGGCGTGCGCTGGCCCTTTCCGCTTCGTTCCTGATCCTCGGCATGGGGGGCGTGGTCGCCTACCATGCCATGACGCCCGACCGCCCCGCCCCCGATGGCGCGGCCCCGAAAGCCACGGCCGCGACCGCCCCCGCTGCGAAGACCGCGAGCGACACCCGCCCGCAGCAGCCGCCCGTTCTCAAGACCGCCGATGGCGGGCACGCGCAGATGTCCACCAAGGTCGCCTCCATCCTCGGCGCTCCCGCACCCTCGGCCGCGCCGGCCCAACCGGAGCGCGCCAACGCGCTTCAGGTGGCGACGGCAATTCATGCCTCGGCACCGGCGGAGCCGGCCCCCACCGCCGCCGATTTCGCCCGTCCCGCCTTCCTCGAACCGGTCAGCGGTGACGAGGCGGGCGACGACGCCATCCTGCCCGAGGGCGCCACCCAGACGGTTGCCGACACCGCACCGGCGACGGGGGCGCCGCTTCCCAAGGCCAAGCCCAGCGCCGTCGCCGTGGCCTCGGCAGACGCTGGCAAGGCCGGTGCCGATGACGACGGCCGCACCGCCCGCATCCGCTCCGCCGTGACGCTGCGTTCCGGGCCGAAGCGCTCGGCCTCCGCCATCGGGACGCTGGACGAGGGCACCAAGGTGACCCTCTATTCCTGCAAGTCCTGGTGCGAAGTGTCGGTCGGCGACAAGCGCGGCTTCGTCTACAAGGCAGCAGTGGTACAGTGAAGGAATGGCGGTGAGCCTGCCTCATCCGCCACAAGGCCAATCCCGCGCCGCGCCTGAGGGTGCTGCAAGACCGGCACGCGGGACCGGTCGGCGCCGCGCGCTCTAGCCCGCGGCGCCGGTTCCGGGTAGCGTCGCGGGAAACCGGACGGACCCGTTGCCCAAGCGCCCCACCAAGCCCCCATCTTCCCCTTCCGCCACCCGCCCGCCCAAGGCGCGCCCGGGTAAATCCCGCGCCTCGCGCAAGCAGGCGGCCGCCGAACATGCGCGGGTGGAGGCCCTGGTTGTCGCCCGCCACGCCACCGGCGAAATGCCCACGAAAGAGCAGGTGCTGGCCTTCATCGCCACCCAGAGCGGCGAAGTGGGCAAGCGCGAGATCGCCCGCGCCTTCGGCCTCAACGCGGCGCAGAAGATCGAGCTGAAGAGCCTGCTGCGCGACCTCGCCGACACCGGAACGGTGGAGCGCAGCCGCCGCCGGCTGCACGTGCCCGGCGCCCTGCCCGGCGTGGTGCTGGCCGACATCGTCTCCCGCGATGGCGACGGCGAGCTGATCGCCGTGCCGGTGGAGTGGGATACCGAGACCCAGGGCGACGCGCCGCCCATCCTTGTCCAGGTGCCGCGCCGCGCCGTGGGCCCCGCCCCCGGCCTGGCCGACCGGGTGCTGCTGCGCATCGTGGAAGGCTCCATCGAGCATGGCGTTGCCCATGTGGGCCGCGTCATCAAGGTGCTGGAGAAGGCGCGCAGGCAGACCATCGGCATCTTCCGTGCCGCCCCCGGCGGGGAAGGCGGCGGGCGCATCATCCCCATCGACAAGAAGCAGCTCGGCCGCGAGCTTCAGGTGCCCCCAGGCGCCGAGCACGAGGCCAGGGATGGCGACCTCGTCACCGTCGAATTGATGCGCCAGCGGGTGTTCGGCCTGCCCACCGCGCGGGTGAAGGAAAAGCTGGGTTCGCTGAGCTCCGAGAAGGCGGTGAGCCTGATCGCGCTGCACGCCCACGCCATCCCCCACGTCTTCCCCGAGGCGGTGCTGAAGGAGGCCGAGGCGGCAAAACCCGTCACCCCGCGCGGCCGCGAGGACTGGCGCGATGTGCCCCTCGTCACCATCGACCCACCCGACGCCAAGGACCATGACGATGCCGTCCACGCCGTGGCCGACGACGATCCGGCCAACGACGGCGGCTTCATCGTCACGGTCGCTATCGCCGATGTGTCGGCCTATGTGCGTCCCGGCTCGCCGCTGGACCGCGAGGCGCTGATCCGCGGCAATTCGGTGTATTTCCCGGACCGCGTGGTGCCCATGCTGCCGGAGCGCATCTCCAACGACCTGTGCTCGCTGCGCCCGAAGGAGGACCGCCCGGCGCTGGCGGTGCGCATGATCATCGGCGCGGACGGCAGGAAGCGCCACCACACCTTCCACCGCATCCTCATGCGCTCGGCGGGCAAGCTCGCCTATGCCCAGGCCCAGAACGCCATCGAGGGCCGCACCGACGACACCACCGACCCGCTGCTCAACGGCGTGCTGAAGCCGCTCTACGCCGCCTATGACTGCGTGAAGAAAGCCCGCGACGCCCGCCAGCCCCTCGACCTCGACCTGCCCGAGCGCAAGATCGTGCTGAAGGAAGACGGCACCGTGGACCGCGTGGTGGTGCCGGAGCGGCTCGACGCCCACCGGCTCATCGAGGAGTTCATGATCCTCGCCAATGTGGCCGCCGCCGAGACGCTGGAGGAGAAGAAGACCCCCCTCATCTACCGCGTCCATGACGGCCCCTCGCTGGAGAAGCTCTCCAACCTGCGGGAATTCCTGAAGACCCTGGACATCGCCCTGGCCAAGATCGACCAGGTGCGGCCCTCCCACTTCAACCGCATCCTGGCGCAGGTGAAGGACACCGACGCGGCGCCGTTGGTCAACCAGGTGATCCTGCGCAGCCAGAGCCAGGCGGAATATGCCTCGGAGAATTACGGGCATTTCGGCCTGAACCTGCGCCGCTACGCCCATTTCACCTCGCCGATCCGCCGCTATGCGGATCTGGTGGTGCATCGCGGCCTGGTGCGGGCCATGGATTTCGGCTCCGACGGCCTGCCTCCCGACGCGACCACCGCGACGCTGGGCGAAGTGGCAGCCGCCATCTCCGTCACCGAGCGCCGCGCCATGGCGGCCGAACGGGAGACCGTGGACCGGCTCATCGCCCATCATCTGGCCGACCAGATCGGCGCCACCTTCAACGCCCGCATCACCGGGGCCACCAAGGCGGGACTCTTCGTCGCGCTCGACATTACCGGGGCAGATGGCTTCATTCCGGCCTCAACGCTGGGGCAGGATTATTATCGCTACGACGAAACCCGGCAGGCCCTGGTGGGCGAGCGGAGCGGCGAAATGCACCGCATCGGCGACCGGGTGGAGGTCAAGCTGGTGGAGGCGGCGCCGGTGGCCGGCGCCCTGCGGTTTGAGCTTCTGACGGAAGGCTCCTATGTAAAGGGGCCGCGCGGGCGTCCCGGCCCGCTCCGGCGGGGCGGTGCCAAGGGTGGCGCGCCAAAGGGCGGCTTTCCGAAAGGCGGCGCCCGGCAGGGTCCGGCCGGACGGCATGCCGGCAGCGGTCATCCGGGCAAAGGCCCGCAGGGAAAGGGACGGTCGCGCCCGTAAATCGCGACCTGATGGGGGTCTGAAGGGGGTTCGACGGTGGACACGCCTGCGACCATGACGGTAACGACAACCCTCGCCGGCTCCGAGCCGGGGGAGGCGCGGGACCGTGCGCCGCAAGAGCCGCCTGCCCGGCCCAATGGCCCGCCTCCTGCCCGCACCCGCGCCGTTCCCGAGGCGCTGCTGCGCGGCGCACGCGGCCGTTGCCCCGCCTGCGGCCGCGGGCGCCTGTTCTCCAGCTATCTCAAGGTCTCGCCCTATTGCCCGGACTGCGGCGAGGAGCTGTACCACCACCGCGCCGACGATGCCCCGCCCTATGCCACCATCCTGCTGGTGGGGCACATCGTGGTGCCGCTGATGGTGCTGGTGGAGGAAATCTACCGCCCCGAGGTGTGGGTGCACCTCATATTGTGGCTGCCGCTGACGCTGGCGCTGTGCCTCATCCTGCTGCCGCCGCTGAAGGGCATGCTGGTGAGCCTGCAATGGGCGCTGCGCATGCACGGCTTCGACCCGCAAAGCCCCGAGCGGGAAGGTCCGCCCGACGGGGTGGTGCCCGTGGTGCGCGCCGTCCGGCCCGTCCGCTGAGGCCTTCGCAGCATTGACACTCCGGACGAACGCCCCAAAAGAACGCCTGATGAGCACTGACGCGCCATGACCGACTTCGCCACGAGGCTGACACAGGCCGAGCGCCGCCAGGACTGGCCCAACGTCCGCCCGCGCGACGCCGCCACCCTCATCCTCATCGACCACAAGGGCAAGAAGCCCCGCGTGCTCATGGGCCGGCGCCATCCCAAGCTGAAATTCATGCCCGGCGTCTTCGTCTTTCCCGGCGGACGGCTGGAGAAGGCCGACCGGACCATGCCGGTCTATGGCGTGCTCGACGCCGACAGCGAGCGGCGCCTGATGACGAAGGTGCAGCGCCCTACCCTCTCCCGCGCCCGGGGCCTTGCCGCCGCCGCCATCCGCGAGATGTACGAGGAGACCGGCCTTCTGGTGGGCACCAAGGAGCTCGGCGCCCCTGAGGCCCCCTCCGACGACTGGCGGGTGTTCGAGGAGCGCGGGGTGTTTCCCGATCTCGGCGCCCTCACCTATGTGGCGCGCGCCATCACCCCGCCGCGCCGGCCCAAGCGCTTCGACACCCGCTTCTTCGCCGCCGACGCCCGCGCCGTGTGCGACGAGGTGGCCGGCCTCGTGGGCGAGGAGTCGGAGCTGGTGGAACTCGCCTGGCTCACCTTCGCGGAAACCGCCGCGCAGGAGCTGCCCACCGTCACCCGCGTGGTGCTGGAGGAACTGGCCCAGCGCATCGAAGCTGGATCGAGCCCGCGCCTGCCGGTGCCCTTCTACGCCATGCACCGTGGACAGTTTGTCCGCACCCTGCTTGATTGACCCGTATCTTATGCACGCACCTGACAGGCCGCTGGGCCATATGAGCCGCACGGCCTCCATCGCTGCCGCCATTTCCGCCATCACCGTCGTTGGCGTCGGTATCAGCCTCTCCATTCCTCTGCTGGCGCTGGAACTGGAGGTGCGCGGCATCTCCAGCACCTGGATCGGCGTGAACACGGCGGTGGCCGGGGTCGCGACCATCATCACCGCCCCGTTCGTGCCCATGCTGGTACGCAAGGTGGGGCTGCGGGCGCTGCTGGTGGGCGCCATCGCGCTGGCGGCCGCCAGCCTCGCGGGCTTCAAGGCGGCGCCGGCCTTCCTCATGTGGTTTCCGCTGCGCTTCACCTTCGGCGCGGCCCTGTGCATCCTGTTCGCGGTGAGCGAGTTCTGGATCAACGCTCTGGCGCCGCCGAACCGGCGCGGGCTGATCATGGGCGTCTATGCCACCGCCCTGTCGCTGGGGGCGGCGCTGGGTCCGGCCATCCTGAGCGTGCTCGGCGCCTCGGGCTGGGCGCCCTACCTCGCCGGCGCCGCCGTGCTGTGCCTGGGCGCCATTCCCATCCTGCTGGCACGGGGAATCACCCCCCGCATCCACAGCGACGACCACCACGGCGTGCTCACCTTCGTGCGCCGCTCGCCCTCGGCGGTGCTGGCCGCGCTGGTGTTCGGCGCCATCGAGACGGCGGTGATGACCTTCCTGCCGCTCTACGGCCTGCGCCTCGGCCTTTCCGAGACCAGTGCCTCGCTGCTCTTGACGGCGGCGGTGCTGGGCAACGTGGCCTTCCAGATCCCCATCGGCCTCGTCAGCGACAAGGTGGACCGGCGCATCCTGCTGCTGGTCTGCTCGCTGGTGGGCGCGGCGGGGGCGTTCACCCTGCCGTTCGTGGGGGTCTCAAGCCCGCTGTTCCTGGCCATGATCTTCCTTGCCACCGGCATCGTGGGCTCGCTCTACACGGTGGGCCTGGCGCATCTCGGGGAGCGCTACCATGGCGCGGACCTCGCGGCGGCCAATGCGGCCTTCGTGATGCTGTATTCGGTGGGCCTCATCGTCGGCCCGCCGGTGGCGGGGCTGGGCATGCGGCTCTACAACCCCTACGGCTTCGCCTTCGTCATCTGCGGCATGCTCGCCATGTATGCCGCCGTGGTCGCGAGCCGCCTCGCCCTGCGCGCGCGCTGACGGCGGGCGGGGATTGCCGTTCCGGGAACGGGTTTCCCGCCCCGGCCTTGACATTTGAGGCGTCGTGGGAGAGTTTCCGCCCCCACGAGCCGCCGGGACCGGCAGCGCGTCCGTTTTTCTTTTCGCAACCTCACGGTTTTCGCAAACCAGACGGTCGCGCGCCGCACGCGGCACCCAGGGATCAAGACATGGCCAAGGCTGCAACCATCAAGATCAAGCTCCTGTCCAGCGCGGACACGGGCGTGTTCTATGTGACCAAGAAGAACTCCCGCACCAAGACCGACAAGATCGTGCTCAAGAAGTACGACCCGGTGGTGCGCAAGCACGTGGAATTCCGCGAGACCAAGATCAAGTGACCCTTGGCGGCGCCGGGCCAAACGCCCGTTTGCGCCGCCGGACCTGATCGCTCGTTGCGACGGACTTCATTTCGACCGACCAGGGCGCCGCGAGGCGCCCTTTTCTTTTGGCGTGAAGGCGCGGCGCGCGCTTCCAATGGGGTGTGATCGTCTGCGGAAGATAGGCTGGCCGGTGGGGAGAAAGCGGGGAGGCCTCCCGCAAGCTCACCCACCGGCCAAACCCCACGGACCCAGGAGATGCGGCGGACCTGAGCACTCCGCAGGGTTGTCCTGATGGCGGGACTGGCGGTGCCTCGGGGCACAACACCATCCAAACGGCCCTCTTCGACCGTCACCGTCCCGCCTGTATCTTGCCGAAGGCTGAAGACTAGCACATCGCGACAAAAGCGAAAGCCGCCGAATCGGTGGGCCGCCGGCTCATCATTTTCCGGCCTCAGCCGCCGGCGAACTGGCGCACGGTCTGGAGGAATTTCGCCACCGAGATGGGCTTGGAGAGATAGGCCTCGCAGCCGCCTGCGCGGATGCGCTCCTCGTCGCCCTTCATGGCGAAGGCGGTCACCGCCACCACGGGAATCGCTTTCAGCTCCGGGTCGGCCTTCAGCTTGCGGGTCACATCGAGGCCGGAAATCTCCGGCAGCTGGATGTCCATGATGATGAGGTCAGGCCGGTGGGCGCGGGCCAGCTCCACGGCCTCCACCCCCGAGCGCGTCTCCACCGTCCGGTAGCCGTGGGCTTCGAGCAGATCGTGGAAGAGCTTCATGTTCAGCTCGTTGTCCTCCACGATCATTACCGTCTTGGCCATCCCCATCCCCCGGACCCGCCCTGCGCCGTCCACCCTTCGCAGCCCGCGCGGAACGTGCTGGAATGGGGTGACACCTAGACCTCATTCCTTGCGGAAGCGCAAATGCCCATTCAGGACAAACCAAGAGGCCTCAAGGCGCAGCGCGATGCGGCGCAGGAGGTGGCGACCTCCGCCCTCGCCTTCATCGCCGCCGACGGCGAGCGGCTGGTGCGATTCCTCGCCGAAACCGGCCTCTCCCCGGCGACCCTGCGCGAGGCCGCCGGCCGGCGCAGCTTCGGCGCGGGCGTGCTGGCCTTCCTCATTTCGGACGAGGCCATGCTGGTGGCGTTCGCCGCCGAGAAGGGGCTCGATCCCCGGCACGTGGTGGGCGCGCTGGAAATCCTCGCCCCGCAGGCGGACCCCGATGCCACGGTGCGCCGGCCCATGTAGAGCGACCTGCGGTCGCTCTACATCAGCAAGGGCCGGAGCGACCGCAGGTCGCCCTCCGTCAGCAAGGACGAGGATGACCACGCGACTCTCCCGCCTGGGACAGTCGTCATGACCGCCCCCGGCTTTTGCCGCGATTGCCTGTGCGATGCGCCCCAGACAGGTGGCCTTGCCGGCGACCGCTGCCCGGCCTGCGGCAGCCCTCGCCTGCTGCGGCATCGGGAGCTGGACACCCTCAGCGTCGCTCATGTGGATTGCGACGCCTTCTTCGCCGCCGTGGAAAAGCGCGACGACCCGAGCCTTGCCGACGTGCCACTCATCATCGGCGGCGGCAAGCGCGGGGTGGTCTCCACCGCCTGCTACATCGCGCGCATCAAGGGCGTGCGCTCGGCCATGCCCATGTTCAAGGCGCTGGCGCTCTGCCCCGAGGCGGTGGTGCTGAAGCCGAACATGGAGAAATACCGCACGGTGGGACGGCAGGTGCGGGCCATGATGCAGCAGCTCACCCCGCTGGTGGAGCCGCTCTCCATCGACGAGGCCTTCCTCGACCTTTCGGGCACGCAGGCGCTGCATGGCGCCAGCCCCGCCCGCACGCTGGCGCGATTCGCGCAGGCGGTGGAGCGGGAGGTGGGCATCACCGTCTCGGTGGGGCTCGCGGCCAACAAGTTCCTCGCCAAGATCGCCTCCGACCTCGACAAGCCGCGCGGCTTCTCGGTGCTGGGGCAGACGGAGGCGGCGGGCTTCCTCGCGCCGCGCCCCGCCACCTTCATCTGGGGCGTGGGGGCGGCGTTCGGCGGCAAGCTGGCGAAGGACGGCTTCCACACCATCGCCGACCTCCAGCGCGCCGCCCCCGCCGACCTTGCCCGGCGCTATGGCGCGGAAGGGCTGCGCCTGTCGCGCCTCGCCTTCGGCGTCGATACCCGCGCGGTGGAGCCGGAGCGGGAGGCCAAAAGCGTTTCGGCGGAAACCACCTTCGAGCGCGACATGGGCGCCCTGCGCCCGCTGGAGCAGACCCTCTACGCCCTCTCCGAAGAGGTCAGCGACCGCCTCAAGCATGCCGGCATCGCCGGCCGCGCGGTCACCTTGAAGCTGAAGAGTGCCGACTTCCGCTTGCGCACCCGCTCGCGCACCCTGGAGGCCCCCACCTGCCTTGCCGCCCGCATCAACAACGCGGCGCGGGAGCTGCTGGCGAAGGAGGTGGACGGCACGCTGTTCCGCCTCATCGGCGTGGGGGTCTCGGACCTCTGCCCCATCGCCGACGCCGACCCGGCGGATCTCGTGGACACCTCCACCGAGCGCCTGAAGGCGGCGGAAAACGCCATGGACGAGCTGCGCGCCCGATTCGGCCGCGGCGCCCTCACCCGCGGCATCCTGCTGGACGCCACCACGGACCGGCGCAGACGGAAATAGAGTGGCGCCATACTGCGCCGCAGCGAGTTCCGCTTGACTTACGCTATATCTAAATGAATATAGCTTCCACGCAGATGCCACCACGGGAGGCCCCTTCATGGAGCGGGACGACATCATGGGCGAGGATCTCCTCGCTTTCGACGTGGCGGTGGACGGCAGCCGCATCCGCATGAGCTTCAGCCGGCCGGACGGGTCGGCGACGGCCCTCAACCTGCCGTCCGACTGCCTCAACGCCATGGTGATGACCCTGCCCAAGATGATGACCGAGGTGCTGCGCGCCCGGCACAAGGACGACAGCCTGCGCCTCGTCTATCCCGCCCACATGGTGCGCATCGAACAGGCATCCGACCCTCAGACCCTGATCCTCACCCTGGCGACGCCCGACGGTTTCGAGGTGTCCTTCGCCCTCGCCGGGCCGCAGCTGAAATCGCTGGTGGCGGCCGAGGCGGCCCTGCCCCGCGCGCAGGAGGCGCAGGCGGGCAAGGCCGCACGGTTCAACTGATCTCTCCGGGCCGCCGGCCTCCCGGTGGCGGCCCGCTTTTTATTCCCCTCCCCGTCCGTCTCTCGTGGCATATCGAACGGAGGCCCCGGACACGCACCCCGTGCCCGGGGCCGAACTGCTTTTGCGCCCCGCGCGACAGCATCGGGCGCTCCTGCTAGACTGGAGCCATTGCCCCGCGCCGCCTGTCCAAGGGCGGCTCCGCTTCAGGTTTGTGCATGGCCTCGCTCAGTGTGAGAATCGACCTCGGGCCCAAACGCATCGGCCCCGGCAAGATCGAGCTTCTGGAGAAGATCGAGGCACTGGGCTCCATTTCCGCCGCCGGGCGCGCCATGGACATGTCCTATCGCCGCGCCTGGGAGCTGGTGGAGGAGATGAACGGCCTCTTCACCGGGCCGGTCGTCACCCCCCGCACCGGCGGCAAGCAGGGCGGCGGCACCCAGCTCACCCCGCTGGGCCATGCGGTGGTGGCGGCCTATCGCACCATCGAGCACGACGCCACCGAGGCCACCCGCCAGCAGGTGGCGGCGCTGGAGGCCGAGCTTTCCGCCCTCAGCACCGCGGCGGAATAGGTCCGCGCCTCAGCAGCCGTCGGCGCTCAGGATCGCGCCGCCCTGAGCGCGGCGGCGGCCGCCACCGGCCCCAGCACCAGCGCGAACAGGGTGAGCCCCAGCAGCACGCGGAACGGCGTGCCGAACGGCACCGGCCCCACCACCGCCGCCTGCGTCGCCGATACGGCGAAGATCAGCACCGGAATGGCGAGGGGAATCACCAGCACCGCGATCAGCAGCCCGCCGCGCCGGAACGCGCCGGCAAAGGCCGCGCCGATGAGCCCGAGGAAGGTGACCGCGGGGGTTCCCACCAGCAGGGTCAGCACCACCGCGCCGATGGCGGCGGGCTCCAGATTCAGCATCAGCGCCAGCACCGGGGCGGCGAGCACCAGCGGCAGGCCGGTGGCGAGCCAGTGAGCCAGGCCCTTGGCCGCCGCCGCCAGTTCCAGCGGCAGGGCGGACAGGGTGAGCGCATCCAGCGAGCCGTCCTCCGCATCGGACGCGAACAGGCGCTCCAGGCCGATGAGGCTCGCGAGCAAGGCGCCGATCCACAGGATGGCCGGGCCGATGCGCGCCAGCAGCACCAGATCCGGCCCCACCGCGAACGGCACCACCGTGACCACGCTGAGGAAGAACACCACCCCCAGCCCCGCCCCGCCGCCGGAGCCGAGGGACAAGGCGAGGTCGCGCCGCACGATGGCGAAAAAGGCGGCCATCATGGGCGAAGGCTCCTGAAGGTGGAGGTGGTGCGGGCCTCTCTGCCGTTGCCCCCTCCCCAGCCCTCCCCCGCAAGCGGGAGCGGGGGCGAGATGGCGCCGGCGCTAACACCTCCCCCACCAATCCCACCGCGCCGGCCCAGATCCATGCCGCCCATCACCCCACGCCCCCCAGCCTGAGTTCGTCCACATCGCCCAGGTCGAGCGGGGCATGGGTGGCGGCGATCAGGATGCCGCCTTCCGCCAGATGGCCCCGGCCGAAGGCGGCAAAGCGCGCCTGCGCCTTCACGTCGAGCGCCGTGGTGGGCTCGTCCAGCACCCATACCGGACGGCGCGACACCAGAAGCCGGGCGATGGCGAGCCGGCGCTTCTGCCCGGCGGAGAGCACCTGCGCCCGAAGCCCGCCGAGACCGCCAAGGCCCACCTCCTCCAGCGCGTCCTCCACCGGCAGGCCGGTGGGCCCGAGCACGGTGCGCCAGAAGGCGAGATTGGCCCGCACCGTGAGCGCGCCCTTCACCGCATCCTCGTGGCCGAGATAATGGATGTGCTCGCCCACACCGGTGTCAGCGGCCTCAAGGCCAGGCCCATCGAGGCGCACCTTCCCTTCGGTCGCCCCGAGCAGGCCGGAGAGGATGCGCAGCAGCGAGGACTTGCCGGCGCCGTTCGGCCCGACCACCAGCAGCGCCCGGCCGGACCTCGCGGTCACGTCCAGATGCTCAAACAGCAGCTTGAACCCCCTGCGGCAGGCCAGCTTTTCACCCACCAGAGCCGACACCGCCATTGCTCCGCGCCCCCTGCTTATGGTGCATTGCACATTGAATGCTGTTATCGCATGACCGCGCTTTGAAATGGCTCTATAAAGCCCCCGAACCGCGCCGTCCAAGATGGGAAAGCCCGCTTCCCCTTCTTCGGCGACGCTACCTCGGTCGATCATCGAACCGGAGTTATCGCACGTGACTTCTCTCGACAGCTTCAAGTCCCGTACAACCTTGACGGTAGACGACAAGGAATACGTCTATTACAGCCTTGAGCTGGCGGAGAAGAACGGGCTCACGGGCGTATCCGCCCTGCCGTTCTCCATGAAGGTTCTTCTGGAGAACATGCTGCGCTTTGAGGACGGCCGGTCCGTCACCAAGGAAGACGTGATCGCCGTCGCCGACTGGCTGAACAATCGCGGCAAGGCGGAAAAGGAAATCGCCTACCGCCCCGCCCGCGTGCTGATGCAGGACTTCACCGGCGTCCCGGCGGTGGTGGACCTCGCGGCCATGCGCGACGCCATGGTGGCGCTCGGCGGCGACCCGGCCAAGATCAACCCGCTGGTCCCGGTGGACCTCGTTATCGACCACTCGGTGATCGTGAACTTCTTTGGCAGCGACAGCGCGCTGAAGAAGAATGTGGACGAGGAATACAAGCAGAACCAGGAGCGCTACCGCTTCCTGAAGTGGGGCCAGAGCGCCTTCGACAATTTCCGCGTGGTGCCCCCGGGCACCGGCATCTGCCACCAGGTGAACCTTGAATACCTGGCGCAGACCGTGTGGACCCGCAAGGAAGAGCTGGACGGCAAGACGGTCACCGTCGCCTATCCCGACACCCTGGTGGGCACCGATTCGCACACCACCATGGTCAACGGCCTGGGCGTGCTGGGCTGGGGCGTGGGCGGCATCGAGGCCGAGGCGGCCATGCTCGGCCAGCCCATCTCCATGCTCATCCCCGAGGTGATCGGCTTCAAGCTGTCCGGCAAGCTGAAGGAAGGCATCACCGCCACCGACCTGGTGCTCACCGTTACCCAGATGCTGCGCAAGAAGGGCGTGGTGGGCAAGTTCGTGGAGTTCTACGGCTCGGGCCTGGAGCACCTGTCGCTGGCCGACCGCGCCACCATCGCCAACATGGCCCCGGAGTACGGCGCCACCTGCGGCTTCTTCCCGGTGGACCGCGAGACCATCGACTATCTGGAAGAGACCGGCCGCAAGGAAAGCCGCTACGAGCTGGTGGAGAAATACTCCAAGGCCCAGGGCATGTGGCGCAAGAAGGACACCCCCGACCCGGTGTTCACCGACACGCTGGAACTCGACCTCGACACCGTGCTGCCGTCCATGGCCGGCCCCAAGCGCCCGCAGGACCGCGTGCTGCTCTCCGAGAGCAAGACCGGCTTCCTCGCCGCCCTGGAAGGTGAATTCAAGAAGCCCGGCGAGGCCGCCAAGCGCGTGCCCGTCGCCGGCACCGACTACAGCGTCGGCCATGGCGACGTGGTGATCGCCGCCATCACCTCCTGCACCAACACTTCCAACCCCTCGGTGCTCATCGCCGCCGGCCTGCTCGCCAAGGCCGCGGTGAAGAAGGGCCTGAAGTCCAAGCCGTGGGTGAAGACCTCGCTGGCGCCCGGATCCCAGGTGGTGGAAGGCTATCTGAAGGCCGCCGGCCTGCAGGAATACCTGGACGAGGTCGGCTTCAACCTGGTCGGCTTCGGCTGCACCACCTGCATCGGCAATTCCGGCCCGCTGCCGGAAGCCATCTCCGAGGCCATCAACAAGAACGACCTCGTGGCCGGCGCCGTCATCTCCGGCAACCGCAACTTCGAGGGCCGCGTGAACCCCGACGTGAAGGCGAACTACCTCGCCTCCCCGCCGCTGGTGGTGGCCTATGCGCTGGCCGGCTCGCTGCAGATCGACCTCACCACCGAGCCGCTCGGCACCGACAAGGACGGCAAGCCCGTCTATCTCAAGGACATCTGGCCCACCAACAAGGAAGTGGCCCAGTACATCCGTGAGAACGTCACCAAGAAGATGTTCAAGGAAAAGTATTCCGACGTCTTCAAGGGCGACGAAAACTGGCAGAAGATCGCCATTCCCACCGGCCAGACCTATGCCTGGCAGGATACGTCCACCTATGTGCAGAACCCGCCCTACTTCGTCGGCATGACGAAGGACCCGGTTCCGGTCACCGACATCATCAATGCCCGCATCATGGGCCTGTTCCTCGACTCCATCACCACCGACCACATCTCGCCGGCCGGCTCCATCAAGCAGGCGTCCCCGGCGGGCCAGTACCTGATCGAGCATCAGGTGCGCCCGGTGGACTTCAACCAGTACGGCACCCGCCGCGGCAACCATGAAGTGATGATGCGCGGCACGTTCGCCAACATCCGCATCAAGAACCAGATGGTTCCGGGCGTGGAAGGCGGCGTGACCATCCATTATCCGGACGGCGCCCAGCTGCCGATCTACGACGCGGCCATGCTGTATCGCTCGGAGGGCGTGCCGCTGGTGGTGTTCGCCGGCAAGGAATACGGCACCGGCTCGTCCCGCGACTGGGCGGCGAAGGGCACCAAGCTGCTCGGCGTGCGCGCCGTGGTGGCCCAGTCCTTCGAGCGCATCCATCGCTCGAACCTGGTGGGCATGGGCATCGTGCCGCTGGTGTTCAAGGACGGCGAGAGCTGGCAGACCCTCGGCATCAAGGGCGACGAGATCGTCACCCTCAAGGGCATCGAGGGCGACCTCAAGCCGCGCCAGATCCTGACCGCCGAGATCAAGTTCGCCGACGGCTCGGTGAAGAACGTCGACCTCATCTGCCGTATCGATACGCTGGACGAGCTCGACTACTTCCGCAACGGCGGCATCCTGCCCTACGTGCTGCGCTCGCTCGCAGCCTGACCTGCGCCGGCGCGCCGGTGACAAACAAGGGCCGGCCCGGACACCTCCGGGCCGGCCTTTTTCATGCGGGGTGAAGATTGCCGGCCCTGCGTACGCGTCGTTTTTGCTGCCCTTGCGGGACGTTTTCTCCGGCCCGCTGTGACACCCCATTGTGACTGGTGCCCGTCCTCCGCCTCGGTTATTCCCGAAGCCGTTCTCCTTGCCGAAAGCTCCTATTGCGCCTCATGACCTTCGCTCGCACCACCCTCGCGCTTCTACTCGCCCTCGCCGCCAGCCCGGCCCTGGGACAGAGCCAGCCGAAGACCGTGGTGGAGCTGTTCACGAGCCAGGGCTGCGCCTCCTGCCCGCCCGCCGACGCCCTCCTCACCGAGATCGCCAAGGACCCGCAGGTGCTCGCCCTCACGCTGGCGGTGGACTATTGGGACTATGTGGGCTGGAAGGACACGCTGGCGCTGCACGGCCATTCCCTGCGCCAGAAGGCCTATGCCGACCAGCGCCCGGACCGGAAGGTCTTCACCCCGCAGGTGGTGGTGGACGGCATGCTTTCCGCCAAGGGCAGCGACCGCGCCGCGCTCCAGCGCGCCCTGTTCGCCGCCCGCAGCGGCGGCGGGCTCACGGTGCCGGTTTCGGTGAAGCGGGACGGCGATGCGGTGGAGATCTCCCTGCCCGAGAGCAAGGCCGCCGCTGATGGCGCCGACCTGTGGCTGTGCCCGGTCATGCGCAGCCAGACCGTCGCCATCGGCCGGGGCGAGAATGGCGGACGCAACGTGACCTATTCCAACGTGGTGCGCGGCTGGACCCGTGTCGCCATCTGGCAGGGCGATGCCCGGAGCTATCGCGTGGCGCTCAAGGACGTGAGCCGGGATGGCTCGGATTCCGTGGCGGTGCTGGTCCAAACCGGCAGCCCGACCACGCCCGGCCCCATCATCGGCGCCGCCTTCCTGCCGCTGGGCAACTGATCGCCGACCCCCTTTTTGGCCCACACGCCGGCGCGGCAGGCCTGAGACACGGTCTTCGGCCCGCGCGCGGATGACCGGTGCAGCCTCTGTGCCCCGTGTCGCGCGCGGCGGCGGCTTTCGCCCTCACGTCCACGCAATCCCGCAGGCTCTCCCGCGGTCGCCCGAACCAGGCACACGCGCAAAAAAGAAGGCCGCCCGGAAGGCGGCCTATTGGGGGTCTGATTTCGGTGCGTAGCAGTGGCCGGTCCGCGCGCACCCCGGGGGGCTGGGGGGCTGGGATAGCCGGAGCGCCTCGCGAACCGGCCCTGCTACGCGATTGAAGATCCCGCCGGCCCGCGGCGCGCGATTGACCGAATTTCGGCGAGACTGTGATTTCATTGACGTTGCCGTGATCGGCACCAAGATACCGTGTTCGCAATTGAGACAGCCGGCTACCAATTGGCCTTGAAAGCCGCCCCTCCGGAGGCGATCATGGTCAAAGGATCAGGGCCTCAACCCTTCCGCCCGCCATCGGCGCATCCCGGGGAGCGCGCTTGGTGGATCGGGCATCCGGGTGAGGCCGCGGCAGAGGAGGCCCGATGGGAGACGTTGAACCCATAATCCTGTCGCGCCGCGGCGCCGCTTCGGTCCAGCCCGCAGCTTCCTCCCCCGCCCCATTGAAGATCACCTTCGACCGGCGGGAGCTCGACCGCATCCTCGACCTTTACGGGCGCATGGTGGCGCAGGGTGAATGGCGCGACTACGCCATCGACTTCACCCGCGACAAGGCGGTGTTCGCCATCTTCCGCCGCGCCATGGACATGCCCCTCTACCGCATCGAGAAGGACCCGCGCCTCGCCCGGCGCCAGGGCATGTATTGCGTGGTCTCCCAGACCGGCCACATCCTGAAGCGCGGCCACGAACTGCCGCGCGTGCTCGCGGTGCTGGAAAAGCCGCTGAAGGCGATCTGAGGGGGGCGTCGCCTCAAGGCGATAGAGCACCGTCGCCCTCCGGCCTGACCGGAGGGCCCATGGCTCGACCGGGAAAACGGGGCGGAGGCGTGGGAAGCGGCGAGATGGCCCTCCGGTCAAGCCGGAGGGCGACGATGGTGAGAAATGGGTGGAGAAGCGCCGTCCCACCCCCTCTCCCGCTTGCGGGGGAGTGTTGGCGAGAGGGCAGCGCCGCGCCAAGAGGCACCGGCGGGGCCGAACGAAAACACCGTTGCCCCAACCCTGCCCTCCCCCGCAAGCGGGAGAGGGACCTCGGCGCCTCCCGGTCGCAGGGCATGAATGGCCGGGACAAGCCCGGCCACGACGGCGGTTCAGGCCCCGGTCACGCCCGGCCGAACACCCGCTTGAAAATGTTGTCCACGTTCTTGAAGTGGTAGCCGAGATCGAACTTCTCGTTGATGTCATCTTCCGAGAGGTATTTGCGCACGTCCGCGTCGTTCAGCAGGAAGGTGCGGAAGTCGCCCTCGCCGTGCCACACCCGCATGGCGTTGCGCTGCACCAGCCGATAGCTGTCCTCGCGGCTCGCGCCCTTCTGGGTCAGGGCCAGCAGCACCCGCTGGGAGTGGATGAGACCGCCCAGCTTGTCCATGTTCTTCTGCATGTTGTCGGTATGGACCACCAGCTTGTCCATGACGCCGGTGAGCCGCGCCAAAGCGAAGTCCAGCGTCACCGTGGCGTCGGGGCCGATCATGCGTTCCACGGAGGAGTGGGAGATGTCCCGCTCGTGCCACAGGGCCACGTTCTCCATGGCCGGCAGGGCATAGGCGCGCACCATGCGGGCAAGGCCGGTGAGGTTCTCGGTGAGCACCGGGTTGCGCTTGTGGGGCATGGCCGAGGAGCCCTTCTGTTCGGGGGAGAAATACTCCTCCGCCTCCAGCACCTCGGTGCGCTGGAGATGGCGCACCTCGGTGGCGAGCCGCTCCACCGAGGAGGCGACCACGCCGAGCACCGCGAAGAACATGGCGTGCCGGTCGCGCGGGATCACCTGGGTGGAGACGGTCTCCACGGTGAGCCCGAGCTTTTGCGCCACATGGGCTTCCACCGCCGGGTCGATATGGGCGAACGTGCCCACCGCCCCGGAAATGGCGCAGGTGGCGATCTCGGCGCGGGCGGCGACCAGCCGGGCGCGGGCGCGCTGGAACTCGGCGGCGGCGATGGCGAGCTTGACGCCGAAGGTGGTGGGCTCGGCATGGATGCCGTGGGAGCGGCCCACGGTGGGGGTCAGCTTGAACTCGAACGCCCGGCGCTCCAGCACCTTCAGCAGCGCGTCCACGTCGGCGATCAGCAGGTCGCAGGCGCGCGACAGCTGCACCGCGAGGCAGGTGTCCAGCACGTCGGATGAGGTCATGCCCTGGTGGACGAAGCGGGCTTCCGGCCCCACGAACTCGGCGAGATGGGTGAGGAAGGCGATGACGTCGTGCTTCACGTCCCGCTCGATGGCGTCGATGCGCGCCACGTCGAACTCGGCCTTGCCGCCCAGCTCCCAGATCTTGGCCGCGGCCTCCTTCGGCACGATGCCGAGGTCCGCCATGGCGTCGGCGGCATGGGCCTCGATCTCGAACCAGATGCGGAAGCGGGCTTCAGGGGACCAGATGGCGGCCATTTCGGGCCGGCTGTAACGCGAGATCATGTGCGGGTGCTCGTCATATTGGGCAGGCGAGCGCTTTAGCAGAAAGGCGCGGCGCCGGGTAGCGCGGCGCAGGTATGGGGCGTGAACATGGGGCTTGCCGGGCGAACATAGTAGTGCATTATCTTTTTATACAACCTATGGGGGCATAATTATGGAACAATCACCGCTGCGCTCGGCCAACGTCCTCGCCAACGTGCTCACGGACAAGCTCGCCACCGATCCGGAAGCCGTGCAGCAACTCAAAGACAATCCGCAGCAGATCAAGACCCTGGCGGCCGATGCCGTGCTGCGGTCCGACGCGGAGGAAAAGCGCGTAGCCGACAGGACTGGGGTCACCATCGACGGCAGCGTCTACAAGATCGTGGTCAAGACGCTGGGCGTCAGCGTCGTCCTGGCGGTCGGCTCAATCGCCGGGATCGCCGCCTACACGATTTATAAGCACGGTGCCGCGGCGGACCTTCGCGTCGTTATTCCGGATGGCCTCGTGGGCCTCGCATCCACCGCCATCGGCGCCCTGGCGGGACTGCTGACGCCCGTCTCGCGGAGCTGAGATGCCTTCCCGACGGATGCACCGGGCCGATCGCGACAGGCATCGACTGGGGCCTGTCCCACCCCAACCCGGCTGCGGATGGTGTCTCAACTTGAAATGAGGCACCACCGCCCGCCGCTCGCTCCCTTTCCCGTTCGCGGGAGAGGGCCGGGACGGGGCAAGACCGGCATCAACGCCCGTCGCCCCCTTCGGCTCCCAAAGACCGAAGCCGGATGTTTTCCGCTCTGGCGGCTCGCTCATCCTTCCTTTACGGGCGCTGCGTCACAATCTCGCCTGCGCCGTTGAGGATAAGCGTTTGCCCATCGTCTCACCTGCCGCCGAGAGCCCCGACGTGACCTCCCTTGCTCCGCTTCCCCGCGTGCCGGCCTCGGAGCTGGTGGATCGTGCGCCCACCATATTGGTGTTCGATTCGGGGCTCGGGGGCCTCTCCGTGTTCCGCGAGGTGGCCCGGGTGCGCCCGGACGCGCATTTCATCTATGCCGCCGACGATGCCGCCTTCCCCTATGGCGCCCTCGCGGATGACACGCTGGTCGACCGCATCAACCGCGTGGTGAACCGGCTGATCGGCGAGGTGAGGCCCGACCTCGTGGTCATCGCCTGCAACACCGCGTCCACCCTGGCCCTGCCGTCGCTGCGGGCGGCTCACCCCACCCTGCCTTTCATCGGCACCGTTCCCGCCATCAAGCCCGCCTGCATTGCCTCCCGTACAAAGCGCGTAAGCGTGCTGGCCACTCCTGGCACGGTGCGGCGCGATTATACCGCCGCGCTGGTGCGGGAATTCGCCTCCGGCTGCGACGTGGCGCTGGTGCCCAGCGATCGGCTCGCGGGTCTTGCCGAAGCCGCCATGGCGGGTGATCCGGTCGATGATTGCGACATCGTTGCCGAGATCGCGCCCTGCTTCGTCAATTCCGGCGGCCGGCGCACCGATACGGTGGTGCTCGCCTGCACCCATTACCCGCTCATTCTCGACCGGCTGACCCGCCTTGCGCCGTGGCCGGTGACCTTCATCGATCCCGCCCCGGCCATCGCCCGCCGCGTCACCCAACTCATCGGGACCGCCGCGCCCGGGACCGCGAACGAGGATCCGCCGCCGGTGCGGCTGGTCTCGACCCTGCGGCCGATGGAGGCGACGCGCATCAGTGCCATCGTCGGCCGTCCAGTGGCCTCGCCGCAGGTGCTCGACCCCTCCGGCCCGCCGCACGGCGCCAGCTGATGTCCCGCCTGGAGACCGAATGACCCTCGTCCTGAACCGCCGCGCCTTTTCCCTCGGACTTGCGGGTTCTCTTGCAGGCGCCGGATTGCTCACGGCGGCCCCCGCGCTGGCCCAGCAGGCGGCGCAGCCGTTCCCGCGCTGGGTGGAGACCTTCCGCGCCCGAGCCCGCGCGCGCGGCGTCTCGGATGCCACCTACAACCGCGTGTTCAACGGCCTGAAGCCGGACACCGGCGTCTATGCGCAGGACCGCAACCAGGCCGAGTTCACCGAGCAGAGCTGGCAGTATCTCAACCGCCGCGTCTCCGACTGGCGCATCGCCACCGGCAAGCAGCGCGCTCGCCAGTATGCCGGCCTGTTCGACCGCATCGAGAAGGCGTTCGGCGTCGATCGCCGGGTGATGCTCGGCTATTGGGGCATGGAGAGCGCGTTCGGCGACGTGCTCGACAATCCCAAGCACATGACCCCCGTCTTCCCCTCCCTCGCCGCTCTGGCCTGGGGCGATGCGCGTCGGCGCAAATACTGGGAAGCGGAGCTGCTCAACGCCCTCGTCATCGTGGAGCGCGGCTGGGGCACGCCGCAGGAGATGCGCGGGTCGTGGGCCGGGGCCATGGGCCACACCCAGTGGATGCCCGAGGTTTGGCTCAACATGGGCGTGGACTTCGACGGCGACGGCCGCATCTCGCCCTTCGGCAAGCCGGACGATGCCCTCGCCGGCACCGCCAACTATCTGGTCCAGCGCGGCAAATACCGCCGCGGCGAGCCGTGGGGCTTCGAGGCGAAGCTGCCGGCCGGATTCAACACCGACCTGGCCGACAACAAGACCCGCCGGCCCCTCGCCCAATGGGGCGAGCTGGGGGTGACGACGGTGGAGGGCCAGTCGCTTTCCGGCTACGACGAGCCGGCGCGCCTGTGGCTACCCGGCGGCGCCGGCGGTCCCGCGCTGCTGCTGCTCCACAATTTCTATGCGGTGCGCTCCTACAATCCCTCGTCCAACTACGCCCTCGCCGTGGTGCACCTGGGCGACCGAATCATGGGCGAGGGGCCGTTCGTGGCCTCCTGGCCCGGCGGCGAGCGGGCGCTGACCCTGGCGGAGCTGCAGGAGGTGCAGCAGCGCCTCACGGCGGCCGGCTTCGACACCGGGGGCGCCGATGGGCGCGTGGGCGCAGATACCATGCGCGCGGTGCGCGGCTTCCAGCAGAAGGTGGGCATCACCCCGGCGGACGGCTACGCCTCCATCGCCGTGCTCAACGCCCTGCGGCAGGGGCGGTAGGGACCGGGCGGGGTCGCCATAGCGATCTCGCTGAAAGCGGACCGAGCTGAGAGCGGGCCTTGCTGGAAGCGCACAGGACAGGCGCCGCGGCCTCCGCCCGAATCGGATGCCTGCCGCTGCAGCACCAGCGCCGGACCGAATGCAGATCCGGCGCCTTGAAACAAAAATGCCCCGGACCAGCCGGGGCATCGCATCCATCTGTCACTTCCAAACCCGCCGGGGGCGACTCAGTCCGGACCGACTCAGCCCCGACCGCTTCAGCCGCGCGCGGGGCTCTTGCGGCGCAGGCGCACC
Organism: Xanthobacter autotrophicus Py2; assembly: GCA_000017645.1. Taxonomy (NCBI): domain Bacteria; kingdom Pseudomonadati; phylum Pseudomonadota; class Alphaproteobacteria; order Hyphomicrobiales; family Xanthobacteraceae; genus Xanthobacter; species Xanthobacter versatilis. Next base: position 4,261,939 of record CP000781.1, on the reverse strand, counting down.
ACCACGTCCACGCGGGCAACCTCGTAGCCCTCGGGAGGCTCGGGCAGAAGCTGCACCGCCACGTCCCGGGCCGGGATGTCCACCAGGTCGTTCTGGCCCTCAAGGAAGAAATGGTGGTGGTCGGAGGCGTTGGTGTCGAAATAGGTCTTGGAGCCGTCCACCGCCACTTCCCGCAGCAGGCTCGCCTCGGTGAACTGGTGCAGGGTGTTGTAGACGGTGGCGAGCGACACCGGGAAGCGCGCCTTGATGGCTTCCTCGTGCAGGATTTCAGCGGTCACGTGCCGGTCGCCCTTGGCGAACAGCAGCCAGCCGAGGGCGAGGCGCTGGCGGGTGGGGCGCAGGCCCACGTCCTTCAGCATCTCGCGCACGTCGTGGAACGGGCATCCGGTCCGGCGCGTGGTGTTGATGTCGCGAAGCTGGGCGACGGGAAGAACCGGCTCGTCCTGCGCATCGGTCTGCGCGACGGGGGCACCGAAGGGGGAGCGGGAGCGGATCATCTCGTTCATTTCGGCTGCAATCTGTGTAGCTAAAACCAAAATATGCCGGCGAAGGAGAAACGCAATGCGAATGCCTCCGAAGACGACTAGCAAATTTATACCCCATATTGCACCGCAGCGCCATACAGGTGCCCCTGAGTAAGAAGCATTCCAAGGTGACCGGGCACCTCCGCAGGGGTCCGGCTCACTTGCGCGTCATCTTCAGGGCGCCTCATGGACAGGGGCGCGCGGCGGGTCTATCGGGCTCCCACGACGGCCTCACCGGCCCACTTTCAGGAAGCTCACCTTGGTTCAGCGTCTCGACGAAACGGCGGCCTTGCTGCTGGTGACCGGATCGGCCCTCGCTTTGGCAGCGGCCTGGTATTTCCAGCTGGTGGTGGGCCTTGCCCCCTGCCCGCTCTGCCTTGACCAGCGGCTGCCCTATTATGCCGCCATCCCGTTGGGACTGCTCGCCTTCGCCGCCGCGCGCTCCGGCCGCACCACGCTGGCGCGGGTGCTGCTGGGGGTTATCGGCGTCGCTATGGTGGGCAATATGGGCCTCGCCATCTTCCACGCCGGCGTGGAATGGAAGTTCTGGAGCGGCCCTACCGCCTGTACCGGAGCACCGGTCATGACCGGCAACATCCTGTCCGCCCTGAAGGGTGCGCGGGTGCCGCGCTGTGACGAGGCGGCATGGCGGCTGTTCGGGATTTCCATGGCGGGATGGAATGCGTTGATCGCGGCTGGACTGGCCGTGGTGGCCTTTGGCGGCGCGACAACCCGTCGCAAAGCCTGACGTAAGGATGTCACGCCGCTCTCAGGGATCCAGCTCGGTATCCCAGTACAGATAGTCCATCCAGCTTTCATGCAGGTAGTTGGGCGGGAAGTGGCGGCCGTTCTGGTGCAGGTCGTGCACGGACGGCTGGTAGGGCATCTGCGCCGGCCACATTCCCAGGTCGCCCGGCATATGGCTGCCCTTGCGCAGGTTGCAGGGGGAGCAGGCGGCGACGACGTTTTCCCAGGTGGTCTGCCCGCCCCGGGAGCGCGGGATCAGGTGATCGAATGTCAGGTCCTCGCGCGAGCCGCAATATTGGCAGGAGAAGCGATCGCGCAGGAAGACGTTGAAGCGGGTGAAGGCCGGTTGCCGCGTGGGCTTCACGAAAGTACGGAGCGAGACCACGCTGGGCAGGCGGATCTCGAAGCCCGGACTTCGCACCGCCTTGTCGTAATATTCGACGATATTCACGCGATCGAGGAACACCGCCTTGATGGCGTCCTGCCAGCTCCAGACCGACAGCGGGTAGTAGCTCAACGGGCGATAGTCCGCGTTGAGCACGAGCGCTGGCCAGGCACCTGGTGACAAAGCAGTGGTCAAGGACCGAACTCCTCGTCTGCGCAGCCGAATCATCGCTGACGATCCTGATGCGCGGGCGATACTCTATATGCTCCGTGTCATCCTTGTGAAGCCGCGGCCAAACCACGCCCGGATGCTGTTGGATAGAGCCTGACGACTCATACCGTCAGCCTCGGTCTTCGACCGATTCCAAGCGGGTTACGCTCAAATGCCGCGCGGGCTGATTCCAAGCGGGTTACGCTCAAATGGCGCGCGGGCTGATGCTCAGCGGCGCGCCTTGCCCAGGAACTCGGCGAGGAACCGCCCGCCGTGGAACAGCCCCTCGTCGTCGATGCCGTGGCCGAGGCCCTGGCTCAGATGCCATTCCACCGGCACGCCGGCCGCCGACAGCCCCTGCGCCGAGGCGAACAGGGCCTGGGCGGGAATCACCTCGTCCTCGCTGCCGTGCACCAGCAGGACCGGGGGACGTGCCGACAGCTGGATATCCCCGCGCCCGGCATCCACCCACATGCCGGAATAGGCCACCACCGCCGCAGGGGCCTCCTGCGCCGTGGTGCCGAGCTTCAGCGCCATCATCGCCCCCTGGCTGAAGCCCACCAGAGCGAGGCGTGAGGGCGGCAGATCGTATTTGGCCAGTTCCTCGGCGAGGAAGTCCCGCAGCAGGGGCGCGGCGCCTTCGGCGCCGAGGGTCAGTTCATGGGGATCGCGGAAGGTGAGCGGAAACCACTGGCGGCCCACCGGCGCCCCCGCGCAGGGATCGGGCGCGTGCGGCGAGACGAACATGGCGCCGGGCAGAAGGTCCGCCCAGGCATTGCCGATGTCGATGAGGTCACGGCCGTCCGCACCATAGCCGTGCAGCAGCACCACGAGGCAATCCGGCGCGCCGCCGTTGCGGGGGCGCAGGCGCGGGCCATCGAGCACCGGCTCGTCGAGGGACACGCCATCAAGGGGAAAGGAGCCGCTGGGAAAAGTCATGGCATTACCAATGGGTGGGCTTCAAATGAGTGGGCTTCGAAACGCTCAGGCCGGCGCGCCCTGACGGGTGCGCCGCGCACCATAATACGCCCACAGCAGATGGGCCGCCACGCCGCGCAGCGGCCGCCAGTCCTCCGCCACCGCCCGCAGGCCCTGGGGCGTCGCGCGCCCCGGCAGGTCGAAGGCCTCGCCCAGCGCCACCTGCAGGGCGAGGTCGCCGTGGGGAAAGGCATCGGCCCGGCCGAGGCAGAACAGCAGGTAGATGTCGGCGGTCCAAAGCCCCACGCCGGGCAGGCGGGTGAGTGTCTCGGCGGCGGCGTCCGCCTCCATGCGGGCCACGGCGTCGAGGTCCACCGCCCCCTCCGCCAGCGCGCGGGCAATGCCGGTGAGGGTGCGGATCTTGGGCGCGGAGAGGCCGGCGGCGCGCAGGGCCTCCGGGGTCGCGGCCAGCATGGCCTCCACGCTTGGCGCGCCGCCGAGGGTTGATTCCAGCCGGCCATGGATGGCCCGCGCCGAGGCCACCGAAAGCTGCTGCGCCACCACCACCGCCGCGAGCCCCGCAAAGCCCGGCGGGCGCCGGCGCAGGGTCGGCCGGCCGGCCAGATCCACCAGCGGCACGAGACGCGGATCGAGGGCGAGCAGATCGTCCAGCGCCCGGTCGAACGCCCGCTGGTCGGACAGGTGCGGCTCGCTCATCATTCCCTCCCACCTCGTGCTGACACGCGTTCCAAGCGCATCAGCCCACTGCGCGCGAAAATCCTGTGTCCACGCATCTCGTTCACGCGAACCGGGATCCCCTTCGCGCGAAAACGCTCTAATCCTAGCGCCATGCCTTCCAGCGCCATGTCATCCACGGCCATGTCCCATCCCGCGCGCTTCACCTGCCGCTTCGCGCCCAGCCCCAACGGCCGGCTGCATCTGGGCCACGCCTTCTCGGCGCTGGTGAATGTGGAGGCGGCGCGGCGCATGGGCGGTACCTTCCTGTTACGCCTGGAGGACATCGACACCACCCGATGTCGCCCGGAATATGCGCGCGGCATCCTCGACGACCTCTCCTGGCTGGGCGTCGTCCCCGACGGCCCGGTGCGCCGGCAATCGGACCATTTCGCCGATTATGCCGCTGCCATCGCCCGGCTCGAAGCCCTGGGGCTGGTCTATCCGGCGTTCGAGAGCCGGTCCGAGATCGCCGGCGCGGTGATCGGGCAGGAAAGCGCCACCGGCCGTCCTGCCCCGCGCGATCCGGACGGGGCGCCGCTCAACCCCTTCCCCCGCGCCGCCATGAGCGATGCGGCGCGGGCTGCGCTGCGCGACCAGGGCGCGCCGTTCGTGGTGCGGCTGGACATGGCAGCCTCCATCGCGGCGGTGAGCGACATGGGCGGTGGCCCGCTCACGTGGGAGGAGGCGCAGGGCGTGCCCGAGGGCCCGCGCAAGACGGTGGAGGCCGATGCCGCCCGCTGGGGCGACGTGGTGCTGGCCCGCAAGGACGTGCCCACCTCCTACCACCTCTCGGTGGTGGTGGACGATGCCGCGCAGGGCATCACCCACGTCATCCGCGGCATGGACCTTTATCACGCCACCTCGGTGCATGTGCTGCTGCAACGCCTGCTGGGCCTGCCGACGCCGATCTATCACCACCACCGGCTGATTCTGGACGACAGCGGCTACAAGCTCTCCAAGAGCAATTCCGCCACCAGCCTTGCCGCCCTGCGCGCCGCCGGCGCCACCCCGCAGGATGTGCTGCGGCGGCTGTCGCTTCAGCCGACCCCGAGCACGTAGAGCCAGAGCGCCACCGTGAACACCGCAAGCCCGGTGGACATGGACACGGCACTGGTGGAGGCCCCCACCCCGATGCCGTAGCGCTGGGCCAGAAGATAGCCGTTGATGCCCGAGGGCATGGCGGCGAACAGCACCGCCACCCCGGCCCACACGGCCGGCATGGGGAACAGGAAGGTGAGTCCGTAGACCGCCGCCGGGTGCACCAGCAACTTCAGCCCGCTGATGAGCGCGGAGGGGGCAAGGTCGCCCCCCGTCATGCCGTAGCGCTTCAGCGACAGGCCCAGCGAGATGAGGGCGCAGGGCGTGGCGGCGGCGGCGATCAGGTCTACCATCTGCTTGGGAATGCCGGTGGCCTGGATGCCGAGCACGCGGCCCAGCGCGCCGGCATAGATGCCGATGAGGATGGGGTTGAGCGCCAGCGCCCTCACCAGCTTCATGGCGGTGCCGCGGGAGAAGCCGGCGCTGCCCTCCATCAGCACGGTGGCAGCCACCAGCATCACCGGCAGGTGGATGGCGATGAGCAGGAACAGCGGCACCGCCCCCTCCGGCCCGTAGGCTTTCAGGATGAGCGGCACGCCCACGAACACGGTGTTGGCCTGCCCCGCGGCGAAGCCGTGAATCACCGCCTCCTGCGGGCTGCGGCCGAACAATCTGCGCGCCGCCAGCATGGCGAGGCCGAAGGCGAAGAACGCGCCGGCGAAATAGGAGATCCAGTAGCCCCAGGGCTGGGCCTCCGGCAGGCTCGATTCGCTCAGCGTCTTGAAGATCAGCGCCGGCACCGCGAGGCTGAAGACGAATTCGGCCAGCCCGTCGCTGGCCCGCTCGCTCACCAGCTTCACCTTGGCGGCCAGGTAGCCCACCGCCACCATGCCGAAGACCGGAAGAACGATGACGGCGATGTCGGCGAGGGTGCTCAGCATGGAAGATCCGTCAGGCGGCGCGGTGGGACGCCGTGCGATGTTCGGAGGCAACGGCGCCCCCGGCGCGGGCGGCAGGCGACAGCACCGCGTCGCGCACCCCCACCATCACCGACAGCCGGCCATGGAGACGCTGCGCGAGATCGGCGGAGGCGGCGAACACGATCTCCACCGCGAGGCCATCGCTCGTGGCGGCACACGCCACGCGGGACGGCAGCACGTCGTGGATCACGAACGGCTCCAGAAGGCGCAGCAGCAGGTTGGTCTCGGGCTCGACCTCCACAGCGAGGCGATGGAAGTCCGCGCCGTCGGCGGCGACGGTGGTCAGGGAATGGGCATGGGACATGGGACGATCCGGAACGGAAACGGGCCTATCGGCCGCAGGCGGTGAAGAAGGACCGTGCGGCCCTTGCGGTCATCGCGCCGTGTCGGATCGGGGGCTTCACAACCGGCACGGCTGGCTTTGCAGCGGCGCCTGTAAAATCAGCGTCCCGGACGGCGCGTCAGTACCCGGCCGACCGTGTCGACCGGGCGCGGAATTCGCCGCAGGACCGGGCCAAAACCCAGCATCTCGTATCCGGAACAATGCATGGCGGGGACCATAGGACTCAGCTGCAATCCCGTCAACGGGTTCGCTTAAATCGGTTTGAATTGGTGAGCTGCTCCCTCCTGCTTGCGGAGGAGGGTTTAATCGTGCCCGGTCGAGCAACAGCCCTGTTCGCCGGCCCACTTGGCAGCCCGCAAAACGAAACGGCCGGGACTGGCCCGGCCGTGAATAGCGCTATGGCACCAAACTGCACGCGGGTGCACGGCTGATGATCGGCTAGGCCGATCAGCCCGGCAGATCAGCCTTCGTCGTCGTCGGTGTGCTCCGGGGGCACGAGGCCCTGAAGGCCGGCGAGCAGCTCTTCCTCGGTCATCCGGTCGAGCATCACGTCACTGTCCTCGCCGCCCGAGCTGTCGCCGGAAGCGATCATGGGCACCGCCTCGGGCTCGGGCTCGTCCACCTCGGTGTATTTCTGCAGCGAGTGGATGAGGTCTTCCTTCAGATCCTCGGGGCCGACGTGCTCGTCGGCAATCTCGCGCAGGGCGACCACGGGGTTCTTGTCGTTGTCGCGATCAACGGTGATCTGGGCGCCGGACGAGATCATGCGCGCCCGGTGGGCGGCGAGCAGGACCAGCTCGAACCGGTTGTCCACCTTGTCGATGCAATCTTCAACCGTGACACGGGCCATGGGCTCGTCACTCCCTCATGCGCATAAGGCGCGCAACTATCGGCCTTGGGAAGAGCGGGTCAGTACAGCAATTCACCATGATGGGCAAGCCCGCCCTGCCTTTTTCGCTTGCTTTGGGCCGGCCTTCGTCGGAGAAAGGCGAACGTAGGACGTGGTTTGCAGCCGTTCCCGTTACGCCCATTCCCATTCCATCGGCGGACCTTTGTATGCAGGGCCTGGAAAAGATCGCTCTTCTGATAGATGGCGCCAATCTATATTCAGCTACCAAAGCGCTCGGCTTCGACATTGACTACAAGCGGCTCCTGAAGGAATTCCAGAGCCGTGGGTATCTGTTGCGGGCGTTTTATTACACGACACTGATCGAGGACCAGGAATATTCCTCGATCCGCCCGCTGCTCGACTGGCTGGACTACAACGGCTACGCCGTGGTCACGAAGCTTGCCCGCGAATTCACCGATTCCCAGGGTCGCCGGCGCGTGCGCGGCAACATGGACATCGAGATCGCCGTGGATGCCATGGAGCTGGCCGAGCACGTGGACCACATCGTCCTGTTCTCCGGCGACGGCGACTTCCGCTCGCTGGTGGAGGCGCTCCAGCGCAAGGGCGTGCGCGTGTCGGTGGTGTCCACCATCTCCACCCAGCCGCCACTGATCGCCGACGATCTGCGCCGACAGGCCGATGTCTTCATCGACCTCGTGGACCTGCAGCCCAAGATCGGGCGCGACCCCTCCGAGCGGCAGGGCCGCATGTCGGAGACGCCCCGCTTCCTGGAACGCCGCGGCGCCGCCGCCGCCAGCGACCCCGGCGAACCCTGAGCCGCGGGTCACCAAGCATGGCCAAGGTTTCCGTTGCCCGGGCATCCTCTGCCCGGGCGCCTGCGCGAGCGGCCCTGGAGCCAGGGGCCGACTGCCCCCTGTGCCCGCGCCTCGCCGATTTCCGCCATGACTGGCAGGCGGCGGAGCCCGGATGGCACAACGCCCCGGTGCCGGCCTTCGGCCCCGAAGATGCGCGGCTGCTCATCGTCGGCCTCGCCCCCGGCCTGCGCGGGGCGAACCGCACCGGGCGTCCCTTCACCGGCGACTATGCCGGCGACCTGCTCTACGCGACGCTGATCGAATACGGCTTCGCCACCGGCACCTATGCCGCCCATCCCGAAGACGGCCTCACCCTCACCGATGCCCGCATCGTGAACGCGGTGCGCTGCGTGCCGCCACAAAACAAGCCGACGCCGGAGGAAATCCGCACCTGCCGGCCGTTTTTGTCCGCGCCCATGGCCGCCATGCCGCGCCTCGCCGCCATCGTGACGCTGGGCAAGATCGCCCATGATTCGACGCTGGCGGCGCTGGGGCAGAAAGCCTCGCGGCTCAAGTTCGGCCACGGCGTGGCGGATACCATCACGGACGGCACACTGGGGCCGGTACGGCTGTTCGCGAGCTACCATTGCTCGCGCTACAACACCAACACGCGGGTGCTGACGCCGGACATGTTCCGCTCGGTCTTCGCCGCGGTGCGGGCCTATCTCGACGCCGCCTGAGCAGGCCTATTCCCCGTCCTGCGACCGCTTGGCGTGAAGGTGCGCCAGCACGTCGGCCGCGTTCCGGTCCGGCGGGAACACCGGATAGAAGACGTGGGAGATGGCGCCGTCCTCGATGATGAGGGTGATGCGCTTCAACAGCGTCGCGCCCTCCACCGTGAAGGTGGGCAGGCGGATGGCGTGGGTCAGCTCGTGCCGGTGGTCGGACAGGAGCGGGAACGGCAGGTGCAGGCGCTCCGCCACCTCCTGCTGGTAGGCCGTGTCCTGCAGGGAGAGGCCGAACACATGCTCCGCCCCCGCCGCCTTGAGGTCCGCGAAATGGTCGCGGAAGGCGCACGATTGCGGGGTGCAGCCCCGCGCGCCGGGGATCTCGTCCCAGCCCGTGGGCAGGGGCTCGCCGGGCACGCCGGTGCGCGGATAGGCATAGACCACCGCAAGGCCCGACAGGCCTGAGAGGTCCACCAGCCGCCCGTCGGTGGCCGGCAGCTGGATGATGGGCAGTTCCAGCCCCGGCAGGTGGGCGGCGTGACCGTCATCCTCCGGCGCGGGGAGGCTGTCGGGCAGGCTGTTATAGGTGGTCATGGCTGCTCCCCCGGCGCGTCGTCATAGGAGATGAATTCCAGGAGCGATCCGTCGGGATCGCGGAAATAGAGGCTGGTGCCCCGCCCCAGCGCGCCGAAGCGCGGCACCGGGCCCAGTTCCGCTGTGATGCCATGGGCGGCAAGGTGGGCCGCCGCCTCGGCAATCGGCCCGCTCCAGCGGAAGCACAGGTCGCTGTTGCCGGGCTGGACCGGTAGTCGCGCCACCGGAACCGGGTCCACCCCCGGCCCGTGCAGGTTCAGCTGGCGGTCGCCGAAGCGATAGGCGAAGCCCGCCCCCGCCGGCACCACCTCGGCCCCCAGCACGGCCGCATAGAAGGCGTTGGAGCGCGCGAAATCGCTCACATGGACCACGCAGTGATCGAAGGCGATCTTGCCGGCCAACTCCCCCTCCCCTTGCCCGCTCCCCGCCCGATCAGCCACGGTCGCGCATCAGGCGCGCCTTGTCGCGCGCCCAGTCGCGTTCCTTGGAGGCCTCGCGCTTGTCGTGGGCTTTCTTGCCCTTGGCGAGGGCCAGCTCCACCTTGGCCCGACCCTGGTCATTGAAATAGATCTTCAGCGCCACCACGGTCATGCCCTCGCGCTCCACCGCATGGCCGAGCTTGGCGATCTGCCGCTTGTGCAGCAGCAGCTTGCGGGGCCGGCGGGTCTCGTGGTTGAAGCGGTTGGCCTCCAGATATTCCGGGATATAGGCGTTGTAGAGCCACATCTCCCCGGCCTTCTGGGCGGCATAGCTCTCGCCGATGGTGGCCTTGCCGGTGCGCAGGCTCTTCACCTCGGTGCCGGTGAGCATGACACCGGCCTCGAAAGTCTCGCCAATTTCGAAATCGAACCGCGCGCGCCGGTTGTCGGCGGCGATCTTGCGCGGAGCTTCGGTCTTCTTGCTGCTCATGATGGGAATGTGGTCTCGACGCACCGCTCAGGCAAGCGGGAGGGGTCAGGGGCGCTGGCGGGCGGTGTGGATGACGGAAACGATGGACAGTTCCCGGCGCGTCTCATCAACCTCATACGCAATGATATAGGGATAGCCGCGCACGATGAACTCGCGGGTGCCCGGCAGAACCCCCGGCCGCCCCATGAACGGCTCGGCCGCAAGCAGGCGGATGGTCTGCTGGATCGCGGAACCCACGTGACGCATGCCCATTGGCGAATGCTGCCGCAGATAGGCAAGGATCGCCGCAAGGTCCTGCTGCGCGACCGGCGTGAAGTGGACCTTCACAGACCGAACTGCCGCCACAGCTCCTCGATCTCCTGCGGATCAGCGAACTCGCCGCGCCGCGCCTGGGCAAGACCGAGCCGGACCCGCTCGATCTGCTCCGGCGTCAGCTGGTAGTCCGCTTCCCCGCCCTCACCCGCCTCGTCCCGGTGGACGAGGCCGAGCAGCAGCTCGGCGGCGCGGTCCTGTTCCGCGTCGGAGAGCTTGCGGATCTCGGCGATGGCCTGGTCCAGCAGCTTGGTCATGGACGAAGGATAGCAGACCCGCGCTCAGTTGATGAGGCCGGCATGCACCATGGCGCTCTTCACCACGGCGCGGGTGGTCTCCGAGACCGGCACCATGGGAAGCCGCGCCTCCTCGCTCATCTTGCCGAGCAGCGAGAGAGCATACTTGGTGGGCGCCGGATTGGTCTCCACGAACAGCGCCGTATGCAGCGGCATCAGGATGTCCTGGATCGCCAGCGCCGCCTTGTAGTCGCCGGAAAGGCAGGCGGTCTGGAAATCCGAGCACAGGCGCGGCGCGACGTTGGACGCCACCGAGATGCAGCCCTGCCCGCCGTGGGCGTTGAAGCCCAGCGCCGTGGCATCCTCTCCCGAGAGCTGGATGAAGTCCGGCCCCAGCACCTGCCGCTGCAGCGACACGCGGGCGAGGTTCGCGGTGGCATCCTTCACGCCGGCGATGTTCTTGATCTCGAACAGCCGCGCCATGGTCTCCACCGACATGTCGATCACCGAGCGGCTCGGGATGTTGTAGATGAAGATCGGCAGCTCCACCGCGTTGGCGATGGCCTTGAAGTGCTGGTAGAGGCCTTCCTGGGTGGGCTTGTTGTAGTAGGGCGTCACCACCAGCAGGGCGTCGGCGCCCACCTTCTGCGCGTGCTGGGCGAGGGCCACCGCCTCCGCCGTGTTGTTGGATCCGGCGCCCGCCATCACCGGCACCCGGCCGGCGGACTGCTGGACCGTCCATTCCACCACGCGATTGTGCTCCTCGTGGGAGAGGGTCGGGCTTTCGCCGGTGGTGCCGACCGGCACGAGGCCGTGGGTGCCTTCGGCGATCTGCCAGTCCACGAAGGCGCGGAACGCCTTTTCATCCAGTGCGCCGTCGCGGAACGGGGTGACGAGAGCGGTAAACGAGCCGCGGAAGCGCGACGCAGACGAAATGGGCGACATGGCGAACGCCTTGGGTTCCTGGGGCTTATCGGCTGGCCGGTGAGGCCTGCCTCGCGGGGCTTGTGATTGACCGGGACCGCCTGCGCGCGAACCTTGAGACCGTGCGCCAACGTCCCGGCGCACGCCGGCTCGGATGAGCGGCGGGCGGGCCTTGACCCTTATCCTTTTGCCGGCCGGCCGGAAAGGGGGCACGCGACGACACCATGCGTCCGGCCCCCCGCCGGTACCCCGAACACGGCGCGGGCGCCGCGCCCTCAGCCCGGTGCGCCTGTTTTTCGCCAAAGAGCGGCACCCCGGTGAGGGATTTTCGTCCCTGCAACCGACGCTAGGTCAGGAGCCGCGTTTTCGCCCTCTTTGCGCGATCAATCTGGTTAGGGTTTCGTCAACACGGCTGGCGGAACATGGGTGAGGGGGAGCCGCAAGATCACATCAAACGACACCAACCCGCCGCGAGGACATTGCATGTCGCCTGTTTCGAGCCTGATTTCCGTGAGCGCGCTTGCGCTCGCCCTCGCGTGGAGCGGGGCGATGCCGGCTCTCGCGGAGACCACGCCGACGGCCAAGCCGGCCTCCGCCAAGGACAGCGCGAAGGACGCCAAGGCCAAGGATTCGAAGGCGAAGGATACCCATTCCGCCAAGGACACCAAGGCCAAGGACGCCAAGGCCCACGACAGCAAGGCGAAGGACGCCAAGGCCAAGGACACCAAACCGACCGGCAATGCCAAGGCATCTGCCGACGCCAAGTCCGGCAAGGACGCCAAGGCCCACAAGGATGCGGCAAAGCCGTCCACCTCCAAGCCCTCGGGCAAGCCGGCCACCGCCCGCGCCCCGGCCGCCACGCCCCAGGTGGCGCCGACGCTGGGCGCCTCGTCCAACATTCCCGGCGGCGACCTCGCCGCGCTGAAGGTGGCGGTGAACGCCGCCAAGAACGGACGCGCGGCGGAAGCCATGGGCGCCGCCCAGCAGCTCGACGATCCGGCGGCGCGCAGCCTCGTGACCTGGCTCGTCATCCGCCACGCGCCCAACGACCTCGGCTTCGACGCCATCAACCAGTTCCTGAAGGACAAGCCCGGCTGGCCGACCCAGAACACCCTGCGCCGCCGCGCCGAGCGGGTGCTGTTCCAGGAGAACCGCGACCCGGCCAAGGCGCGCGACTTCTTCGCCGAGCAGCCGCCGCTCTCCGGCGAGGGCAAGATCGCGCTCGCCCGCTACCTCGTGGCCGCCGGCAACCGCTCGGATGCGGCCGACTGGGTGCGAGAGGCGTGGCGCGAGGATGAGCTGAACGAGAGCTTCGAATCGAAGATCATCGACGAGTTCTCCGGCTTCCTCACCCGCACCGACCACAAGCTGCGGGCCGACCGCTTCAGCTACAAGCCGGACCCCGACCGCGCCCTGCGCGCCGCCGCCCGCGCCGGCTCGGACATCGTCGCCCTCACCAAGGCGCGCATGGCCATCGCAAAGAAGGACTCCAACGGCGAGAAGCTACTGGCCCAGGTGCCGTTCAATTTGTCGAGCGATCCGGCCTATCTGTTCGCCAAGTCCCAACTCGCCCGCCGGGCCGACAAGCCGCAGGACGCCGCGCGCGCGCTCCTGGCCGGCGCCACCTCCGACCAGGTGCGGGCCGATCCAGACGAATGGTGGATCGAGCGGCGCCTCGTCGCCCGCGAGCTGCTGGACGCCGGCGATTTCCAGACCGCCTACAAGGTGGCCGCCACCGGCGTGCCGCCCAAGGCCGACAATTACCGTGCCGAGCAGCACTTCACCGCCGGCTGGATCGCCCTGCGCTTCCTGAAGGACCCGCGCACCGCCGCCCAGCATTTCGCCAAGATCGACGACGACCAGAAGCACCCCATCACCCTGTCGCGGGCCTATTACTGGCAGGCGCGGGCGGCCGAGGCCATGGGCGACGGCGGCCGTGCCCGCGAGCGCTTCCAGGCAGCGGCGCGCTTCCCGGCCACCTATTACGGCCAGCTCTCGCGCACCAAGCTCGGCATGGCGCCGGTGGTGCTGCGCTCGCCCTCGCCTTCGTTCGACAGCCGCAACACCTTCGCCCGGCTGGAGCCGGTGAAGGCCATCCGCATGCTTTATGCGGTGGGCGAGCGCGACATTCCCCTGACCATCTATTACGACCTCGCCTGGCGCATGGAGGATCCGGCCCAGCTTGCCATGCTGGCCGACCTCGCCGAGGCAAATGGCGACGCCCGCGGCGCGCTGGTAGTAGGCAAGGAGGGCCTCGCGGAGGGTCATCCGCTGGAGGCGGAAGCCTTCCCCACCTTCGGCCTGCCCAGCTACACCCCCATCGGCAATCCGGTGGACAAGGCGGCGATCTATGCGGTGGCGCGGCAGGAAAGCCAGTTCAACGCCCGCACGCTGTCCAGCGCCAAGGCCATGGGCCTGATGCAGGTGACGCCCGAGGCCGGCCGCGAGGTCACCAAGAAGACCGGCGTGCCCTTCAGCGAATCCCGGCTCATGAGCGACCAGTCCTACAACGTGCAGTTCGGCGCCGCCGAGTTGGGCGAGCTGGTGCAGAATTACGGCGGCAACTACGTGCTGGTGTTCGCCGCCTACAATGCCGGGCGCGGCAGCGTGGCCAAGTGGATCCAGCGCTACGGCGACCCGCGCGACCCGGACGTGGACGTGGTGGACTGGGTGGAATCCATCCCCTTCTCCGAGACCCGCAACTATGTGCAGCGGGTGATGGAGAACTACCAAGTCTACAAGGTACGCTTCAACATCCCCTCCAAGCTGCAGATGGAAGCCGACCTGCGCGGCGGCCGCTGAGGCGGACGGGCTGTTCAAAGGGGCGGGCCTCCAATGACGACCAACATCTCGCCCTGATGCGATGCGCCCCTCTCCCGCTTGCGGGGGAGGGTTCACCAGCGGCTGGATGACAGCGGCCTGCTCTCCACCTCCTGGGATGCGCGCACTCGCCCACGTGGGGGAGGGCTGGCACTTCCCGCCCCCGTCGCCCTCCGGCTTGACCGGAGGGGCCATCTCGCCGCTTTCCAGGCGCCCGCCGCGTTATCCCCACCGCATTGTCACGGCCCAGCCATGGGCCATCCGGTCAAGCCGGACGGCGACGGTGCTCTGTCGCCTTATGGCGCTGCCCCTACCCTGCCCTCCCCGCACGCGGGAGAGGGTTCACCCGTGGTGCGGGATGATGGCAATCCTCTCCCCCCTGAAGCCGCGACCCGCCTCACCCTCGCCGGCGGCTGCCCGGCTCCGGCGGCGGCGCGCCGGCGGCGAGGGCACGGGCCTGGCCGATCCAGTTCTCCCGTTCGATGCGGCCGGGAAAGGCCAGGTAGCTGCCCACCCAGGCCGCCTCGTCCGGGGTCCAGGCGGCGATCTGGCGGATATGGAAGATGCCGAGCGCGTTGAGCCGGCGCTCGTTCTGCGGGCCGATGCCCTTCAGCAGCTTGAGGTCGTCCGCCCCCTCCCCCTCCGGCGCATCGAGGGTGGGCGGGCGCACGCCCGGATGGCCGTCCGGCCCCTTCTCCCGCACCACCGGCGGCGGGGGCAGCGGCAACGGCAGGGGCTCGTCCTCCGGTTCCGGCGGCAGGGAGGCGAGGTTCGGGCTCAGCCCGAGCCGGGAGAACAGGTCCGGCTCCCGCGGCGCCGGCGCCGGACGGGGCGGCAGGGGAAGCGGCTCGCCTTGAAGCGGCGCACGCGGAGCCACAGGGTCCGGCGCGGTGTCATGGGCGCTATCATGGGGTCCGGGATCGGAGGGTGTGGCGGAGAAGGGCAGCGCTGACGGCGGCAGGCGCCCACCTGCCCCGTACTCACCCGCCTCGTTCTCGCCTGCCTCGTGCACCGGCAGCCGGCCGGTGAACGTGGCCACGGGCGGTGCCCCGCTTTCGGCCGTAGGGACGGCGCGGCGGCCGAGCTTGAAGCCCACGGCCAGCCCCAGCAGGAAGGCCAGGGCCAGAAGCAGCAGGACTTCGATGGTGAAGGCCGTCATGCACGCCTCCCCGGGTTCAGCCGGCCGAGCGCATAGCCGGTGGCAAGGCCGATTCCCACCGCCCCCAGAAGATAAGGCCACAAGGCGAGGGTGAGATAGATCACGGTGCGCGCTCCTTCACCTCGAACTCGATGCGGCGGTTCAGCGCCTTGCCCGCCTCGGTATCATTGGGCGCCAGCGGCTGGCCGGCGCCGAAACCCGCCGCGCTGAGGCGATCGGCGGTAACCCCGGCGGTGACGAGATAGGCGAGCACCGCATTGGCCCGCGCCTCCGACAGGCGCTTGTTGAACTCGGCGTCCCCCACCCCGTCGGTATGGCCCAGGATGCGCACCATGGCGGTGGGGCACCGCTTGAGCGCCACCGCGAGGCGATCGATGAGACCCCGGCTGTGCCGGTCGATCTCGGCGCTGCCGCTGGCGAAGCGGATGGTGCCACGCGCCAGAAGCTCGCCCACCTGCCGGCCGCACGTGGGCGTATCCGCCGGCGGCGGGGCGACGGCCGCGTCAATGGCGGTCTCCACCATGAAGGGCGGGCGCACGGCCCGCTTCAGCTCGGCGTCCATCTCGCTGGCGGCGGCCGAGGTCAGGGCGGTGCCGGTGAGGCGCAGCTGGCCATCGACGATGCTGATCTCCCCGGTTCCCGTGCGCGACAATTGCGTGAGCCCCGACAGCACCGCGGGCAGGAACCCGGCCGGCGCGCCGCCGCCCACGGCGGACACATCATTCACCTTTTCGCGCAGGAAGTCGCGCTCCAGCGCCGCGCGGATGGCGGCGTGGGCGGCCGCGTCCGGATAGAAGCCGGAGACGGTGAGCTCGTCGCCCTCCCGGCGCACCGAGAACACATAGGGCGAGATGGCGGGCGGCTGGAGGTCGTCCGTCACCACGCTCACCCCCGCCGGCGGCGCCTTCACCGCCTGCATCACCGACAGGAAGGTGACGGAATCGGTGGCCTCACCGGAAAGCGTCACCTTCGTGCCCGCCACGTCTGCCGCCCCGGTGCGCAGCTTGACCAGCTGGGCCACGGCGAAGCTCGCCGTGCTCGCCCACACTTCCGGCGCCGGCCCGCCGGAGGCGAGCTGCATGTCGTCGGAGACCTGCACGCCGGGGAAGGCCGCGCGGGTCGCATCCACCAGCAGCCGACGGGCCTCCTCCGAGGGCGCGTAGCCGGACAGCCGCACCGCCTCGGCCAATCGCTCGATGCGCCAGACGAAGGGGGCCGCGCGCGGCGGCTCCACGGCGAAGCGGGTGATCTGGAAGCCGTCCGGCGGCGCGCGGCGCTGGGCCAGCAGCTGGTCGAAGGCCGGGAAGCTCGGCGCCGCCCCCTCCACCGCGATGGTGCTGTCGGAGAGCGTCACCCGGCCTTCGGGCAGTTGCGCCAGCACCTGTCCGGCAAAGCGCACCGCCTTCAGCCACAACTCGGTGGCGGGGGCGCCGTCCGCCAGCCGGGTGTCATCCTTGATGCCAATGCCGGGCACCGCGGCGGAAAGGGCGGCGGCCACCTCGCCGCGCGCCTCAGACGAGGGCACGAAGCCGCTCAGCCGCAGCACCGTGCCGTCGCGCACCGCCGACCAGAAGAAGGGCGAGGCCACCGGCGGGCGCACGGCGAAGCGGGCCAGCACCATCCCGTCCGGCAGGGGGCCGAGCATGGTCTGGGCAAGGGCGTCGTAGCTCGCAAGGTCGCGGGCGCGGCCCTCGATGCCGATGGCCCCATCGGCCAGCGTGATGCGGCCGGACGGCAGCTTCTTGAGCTGGGCAAGGCCGAACGTGACCAGGGCGGCGAAATCGCCGGGCGGCGCGCCGCGCGCCCGCACCAGCCGTTCCTGGCCCGTCACCTGGTCGCCGCCGGCACGGGCGGCCGCCACGATGCGGGCGAGGGCTTCCGCCGACGGCACATAGCCGTCGAGGGCGATGACGCGGCCGTCCTTCACCGCGCTGAAGGTGAAGGGGCGCCGCTCCGGCAGGATGGTGGTGGCGTCATGCACCACCCGGACGCCGAACATGCCGGCCAGGGAGCCGCGCACCTTGGCCCGCGCCTCCTCGGCCAGCGCCTCGCCCTCCAGCGTGGCGTCGCGCCCTTCGAAATGGGCGAAGGCCCAGCCCTCCCCGGTGCGCGCGAGGATGTCGGCGGCCGCCGAATCGAGGTCGGCCTCGATGGGGCCGCGGGCGGCGGCGAGGGTGAAGGCGCACAGCAGGGCGAAGGCGAAGAGGCCGAGCAGCAGCGGCCACAGGCCCGGCCACGCCGTGCCGCGCCCGCGCCGGGGCCTGGGTTCGTGCCCGTCCGCTGAAACCATCCGCCCGTGTCTCCCTCACGCCGGCATGCGCTGCCGCATGTGCCGCAGGGTGGCACGTGCCACCCGTCTTCGGCCGGGGGACTTCAGCACACTTCTGCGACGAACCGGAAGTCTCACGACAGCGAAGGGCCGATCCCTCGGGCGGCATGCTGCCGCAACGCAAGACGCGCCACCCTCCGGCGGGAGGATGGCGCGCCTGGATCGCGGCGGAGGAGCTGCGGCTCTAGAAGTCGCGCGAGACGAACAGCAGCACGCGGTTGGCGGACACCGACGACAGCGCCGGCGAATAATCCGTGAGCAGATAGTTCGCGGCCGAGTTGTAGGTGTAGTCGTACTGCAGGGCGATGCTGAAATGCTTCACCGGCGCGAAGGCGAGATAGCCGCCCACATTGTAGTTCTTGCCGCCCGACGCGCCGTAGAAGGACTGCGCCTCGGCATCGTTGAACTCGTAGGCGGCATAGCCACCGAACAGGGCGCTGCTCCACTTCTCGTTCCAATTGTGCAGGAGCGAGGCGGTGACGTTCCAGCCCGACACCCGGGTGAGGCCGGTGAGGCTCAGGAAGGCATCCGGCGGCGAATAGCTGCCCGAGGGATCCTGCAGGCCGAGATAGGCCGTCGCCCCATCGGTGTAGGCGGTCTGGAGATAGAGGGTGTCCTCTTCTCCCAGCGCCGGCAGCTTGAACATGACGCCGGCCTGCAGCGCGTAGCCCCAGTTCGAATCCGTGGCCGAGATGGTGTTCAGCAGCGACACCGCGCGGACCTGATGGAGCGCCCCGGAGAGCTGCGCGGAGCCCCACTCGCCCTCATACTTCAGGTTCGCCACCACATCGGGGGCGTTCTGCCCCGCGAGGTAGTCGTCGGTGGAGAAGGTGGCGGGATTGGCGGCCAGGGTGCCGCTCTGGCGGTCGGCCGCGTCCTCGAACGACACCGTGGCGCTCAGGCCCTTGGTGAACTCGTAGGTGTAGGCGATGAGGTTGATGCGGGTGTCGTCGCCGATGGTGGCCGGGTCGGTGCCCAGCACGTTGGCGTTGGCGTAGAAGTCGAAGAACGACTGCGCGTGGCCGAAGGTGAAGCCGGCGAACTGGACATAGATGTTCCAGACCTCAAGCTCGGCCTTGTTCGGGCCGTCGGACCACGGGTCCGACGAGCGCCAGCGGAACCTGGTCTCGAAATAGGAGCGCAGGGTGCCGTAGTCGGTCTCGGTGCGGGCATCGAGGATGAGGCCGCCGGTGGCCACCGAATAGCTCTTGTCGTTCTCCGCCGGATACTGGGTATAGGTGTTGTAATAGCCTTCCGCCCAGGCATAGCCACCCACGCGAATGCAGGTGTCGGTGCCGGGAATGTAATAGAAACCCTCGCCCTGCGCGGTGCAGGCGCGCATGTAGGGGTCCTTGGCCTTGACGGTGAGAAGGTCGGCCGCGCGCGCATCAGGCGCGGTCCCCACCATGGAGGCCAGCCCGAGCAGCGCAGCGGCGAGCGGCGCCCGCGCGCCGCCAGTCTTGATGACGCCAGTCCTGATGACGCCAGTGTTGGGGCTGAGCTGGGCAAATGCCGTGGAACGCAACATCGAGTCCCCCATAACGATACAAAGTATCTTTAACGTCGCCCCCCATGCCCTGCAAGGGAAAGTAAGGAGCCAGATCATTTTGTCGCGGGGTGCGGCGTCCAAAGCAGAGCGGAACGAGATGTCCTGAAATCGCCAGACACCGTGGAAGGGCGCCATGCAGCAACGTGCGGTGGCCAGGCCCAAGCGAAGTCATGTCCGAATTTCACGACGCACATCGTGCCCGCGCAACGCGCCGCACCGTCTCGCCGACTACAATGGCAAAATGCGATCCAGATTGAAATACCGTGGGCGCACTATTGGATTATTACAATTCCAGCAATTGCCACTACTTACCTAACGGAATTAAAGATCAAGACAAAGAAAAGCCCCGGTGGTTTCCCACCGGGGCCTTTCGGAAATCTTCGCTAAGCGCGAGGATCAGAAGTTACGCTGCACGCGCACGCCGCCCGACCAGATGTCGGTGGAGCCGCCAACGAGCGAGTAGGTGTTGCTGCCAGACGCGCTGGTCGAGGCGTAGGCACCGAGCGGAGCCGAGCCATCCACCTTGCTGTAGATCACTTCAGCACCGATATCGAGGTTCTTCACCGGCGACCACACGGTGTTCACGCCAACCTGCCACAGGTTGAAGTCAAGCGCCGCGACGATGTTGTCCGGGGTCTCGTACTTCAGGTAACCGGCATAGAGCGCGGAACGCAGGCCGGGGGTCCAGTAGTGACGGAACTGGCCCTGGATCTGCCAACCCTTGGTCAGCGAGGTGTCGCCGAAGAGGTCGGTCGCCACCGCGTCAGCCACGGTGTAGAACGCGCCGGTCGCAGTGATGAAGCTGCCGACCTGGTTCAGGCTGATGGAGCCGACGCCCGTCGAACGGCCCAGGGCGGTGCCCGACAGACCGAGATAGTTGGCGGCGCCTTCTTCGTAGCCAGCCTGGAAGAAGATGCTGTCACCCGCGGCGAGGAAGGGGAGCTTGAACTCCACAGTGCCGCCGATGGCCCAGCCCCAGGAGTCGCTGGAGGTCAGGCCAGGATAGTAGCCGGCGTAAGCGGGAAGCGTGACCTGAACCTGGTGCAGGGCGCCAGAGAGCTGGGCCGAACCCCAAGCCTGGTCGATGCGCAGGTTGGCGACGATGTCAGGAGCCTGCTGGCCAGCCTGGTAGTTGGTGTAGCCGAGGCCGCTCGCAACGGTGGTGGTACCGATGATGGCCTGGGTGGTGGAGCCGGCCATCTGCACACCGGTGGTGCGGTTGGCGGCGTCTTCCAGCGACAGGGTGGCGGAGAAGCCGTTGCCGAACTGGGCAGTGTAGGCCGCGAGGGTGGTCCAGGTGTTGGAGCCCGACAGCGGCGTGGTCAGCATGTAGTTCAGACCCGTGTCGAAGAACGACTGGGTGTAACCGAACGTGAAGCCGGAGAACTGGATGAAGGCGCGCTCGAAGTAGATGCCCGAGCCGGAAACAGCGCCGGTGCCGGTCTGCGAGTTCCACTCGGCGCCGAAGCGCACGTAGGAGCGCAGGGTGCCGTAGTCGGTCTGGGTGCGGGCATCGAAGTCGATGGTGCCGCGGACGCGGGTCAGGTAGTCGTTGTCGTCAGAGTCCTTGAAGGGATAGGCAAAGTTGCCCACGCCCGGACCGTTGAAGATGGTGCCGGCGGCAGAGGTGATCGCCGGGTTGAAGGTGCCGACAGCGTTCACATACGTATCGAAGCGGGCGTAGCCGCCGATCTTGATGCAGGTGTCGGTGCCGGGGATGTAGTAGTAGCCGGCGCCGTAAGCGGAGCAGACCTTCACGTATTCGACTGCCTTCGCCTTGACAGGCAGATCGGCGGCCTGGGCTCCAGCGACTGCGACAAGACCCGCCGCGCTGCCGAGGAGAAGGCTCTTCACCATCTTCATTTTAGACCTCCAAGTTTGATCGAGGGAGCGAGTTCCGCTTCGCCGGTGCGGCTGCACCCCGAGAGGGTTCTTGCCCCGATTTCCCACTGCGTCCTCAGACCCCCCGAACACGCAGTGGGCGACCGGGGACTGCCCCCCTTCGTCGCCAAGCCAACATACAAAAGGCGAAACAGTGATCAATCGAAACGGTACCGTTCACGCCCCTCCACGGCCGCTTTCCCGCCGGGTGTTGCAGGAATGGCACTGTTCTCTTAACCTACCTAAATACCTATTCGCGAGCCCGCGCGAACCGCGCCCTAACCCATTTAACGTTATGATCTCTATCTATTTTCGGTTCTGGGACCGCTGCGGCAGCGTCTGTCACTCGCCGGACCTATCGGGCGGTAGCCGGCTCACGAGTAGCACGGCAGCGGGCACCGGTTCCCCGGCCTCACCTGTGGCGGAATCTGGACAGGGAAAAGTGTGCCATTTTCGCCGCGAAGCGCTGCTGTGATTGAACTATCGCAGCGGTAGCATGCGGATTTTGCAGGGCTGCCTGCGCGGAGAATCAGGACCGATTTACCGCTGGGCTACCAGGCCGGCAGGTATGCGCGGTACCGGCAGGGGCCGAGGGGCCCCTGCCTTGGGGCGAGCGCCCGGGCGGCGCGTTCGATTCGCCCTCGACCCGGGCGACGCACAAGAGGCCATCGGCGGGCACACCCTGCGATCAGGATGCGCCCGCCGGATCGGATCCGGCTTCAGATCTTGCGTTCGTAGAGCAGCCGGGCGCGGATGGTGCCCTCGATCTCCCGGATGTCGGCGAGCACGCTCTGGCTGTCCGCGGTGGAGGCATCGGCGTCCAGAACCACGTAGCCCACGTCCGCGTAGGTCTCCAGATATTGCGCGGCGATGTTGACGGAGTGGCGGGCCAGCACCTCGTTGAGCCGCCCCAGCATGCCCGGCAGGTTGCGGTGAATCTGGATGAAGCGGGTCCCCGTCGGGCGGGCCGGCAGCTGCACCTCGGGAAAGTTCACTGCGCCCATGGTGGAGCCGGTGTCTGAATAATCCACCAGCTTGCGGGCGACCTCGGCGCCGATGCGCTCCTGCGCCTCCTCGGTGGAGCCGCCGATGTGCGGCGTCAGAATCACGTTGTCGAGGCCCTGGAGCGGAGAGACGAAGCGCTCGGCGTTGGAGCCGGGCTCCACCGGGAACACGTCCACCGCCGCGCCGCGCAGGTGGCCCGCCTTCAGCGCCTCGGCGAGGGCGTCGAGGTCCACCACCGTGCCGCGGCTGTTGTTGATAAGGTAGGCCCCCGGCTTCATGGTGGCGATCTCGGCGCGGCCGATCATGCCGTGGGTCGCCGCCGTCTCCGGCACGTGCAGGCTGACGATGTCGCTCTGGGCCAGCAGGGCGTTGAGGGTCGACACCGGCTCGGCCTGGCCGTGGCGCAGCTTGTCGGTGTGATCGTAGAAGATCACCTTGAGGCCCATGGCCTCGGCCAGGATCGAGAGCTGCGAGCCGATATTGCCGTAGCCGACGATGCCGAGCGTCTTGCCGCGCACTTCCACGCTGTTGGTGGCGGACTTGTCCCAGCGGCCCTCATGCGCCGCGTGGGAGCGGGTGGGGATGCGGCGCAGCAGCATCACGATCTCGCCGATCACCAGCTCGGCGACGCTGCGGGTGTTGGAGAAGGGTGCGTTGAACACCGGCACGCCGCTGATGCGGGAGGCGTCGAGGTCCACCTGGTTGGTGCCGACGCTGAAGCAGCCGATGGCGATCAGCCGGTCCGCGGCCTCCAGCACGTCGGGCGTGATCTGGGTGCGCGAGCGGATGCCGAGGATATGGACGCCCTTGATGGCCTCCTTCAGCGCGTCGCCGTCCAGCGCCTTGGGCAGGCGGGTGAGGTTGGTGTAGCCGGCATTGGTCAGCAGCTCCACGGCGCTGTCGTTCACGCCTTCGAGGAGCAGCACCTTGATCTTGTCCTTGGACAGGGAGAGGTGCGGCGTGGGGGAATGGCTGTCGTGCACGATCGCGGCGTCCTTCAGCAATGGATGAGGCGTGGGCCGGGAACCGCGTAACAGGAGGCGCGGCCCGGCTCAATGCTGCCGGAAATTTCGGCGGCTCTCCTCTGGGCTGGCGCATATTTAGCGCTTCGTGACGCCGGCCGGAGGCCCCCGTCGGTGCGACACTTCGGCCGGCGCGGGGCACAACCGCCACATGGCGCAACGACAGGCCCGGGGCGGCAGGCCAGCGCGCGGCCTTGCGCCAGCCTCGACTCGCGAGCCTCGATCGGCGTCGGGTTCGGGCCGATCACGTCAGCATCCGGGGCGCGGCGGCGGATCCTGCCCCCTTCAGTCCCTGGATGCGCGGCGCAGCAGGCGCATCTGCACCCGGGCGAAGCACTCGGAGACGAAGCCCTGAAGCCGGGCGACGGCGCCAAGCCGCCACCCCGGCGCCGACAGGAAGCGGCCGCGCTCGGCGCTACGGATCATGTGCCGGGCCACCGCTTCCGCCGACAGGGGGCGCCCGGCCCCGGCGAAGGCGGCGATGGCGGCGGGGCGGTGCCGGGCCTCGTAGGCGAGCTGGGGCGTGTCCGTGTCCGGAGGCACGGCGACGGTGACCTGCACCCCCGCCTGCGCCAGCTCCATGCGCAGCACCTCGCCCAGCCCGCGCACCGCGAACTTGCTGGCGCAATAGCCGGAATAGCCGGCGACACCGAACAGCCCGGCTCCGGAGGAGACGAGAACCACATGCCCCCGCCCCGCCGCTGCCATGGCCGGTGCCGTCGCGCGCACCACGTGAAAGGTGCCGAGGAGGTTGGTGGCGACCTGCTCCTCCATCCGCGCCGGGTCCTGGTCCAGGAAGAACCCAGGCTCGACGAGCCCCGCCGCCGTCACCACCCACAGCGGGGGACCCGCGCCGGCGATGAGCTCCGCCACCACGGCTTCGCAGGCCGCCCGGTCGCGCACGTCCAGCGGCCGGGTGAGGATGGCGAGCCCCTCCCCCGCCAGCAGCGACCCGGCGGCGGCGAGGCGGGCGGGATCGCGCGCGAGCAATGCGACCCGGCAGCCCCTGCGCCCGAGCTCGCGGGCGACCGCCAGACCGATCCCGCTCGAACCTCCCGTGACGATGGCAAGCGGTTCACGGGCAAGCGGTTCACGGGCGAGCGACTCGCGGGCAACCGGTCCGCCGGCGAGGGACGGATCATCGGCTGTCGGCCCCCCGCGCGCTGCCTGCATCACCTGTTCCGCTCTCGTTGCTGCGCCGACCAACCCCTTGCGCGAAAGCGCCCTGCCGGGCCGCATCCACGCACCATGTTGCATAGCCGCAACGCTCTTTTAAACGTTGTACCGCTAGGTCGCTATGGATGCCTGCGGCATGTATAACTGCCCCACTCTTTGTCGGGCGTATCAGAAGCGGAATCGAATGACGGGCTGGGTTCGGTTTGTCGCCATGGGCCTCCTCGCCGGGGCAGCAGCCGGTTGCACGGTGCTGCCGTCGTCGGGGCCGTCGCGCACCGAAATCGAGATGCAGCAGCCCGAAGATGACCAGCGCTACCTGCTCATCGACGTGGACGACCGCACCCTGCACCTGATGCAGCAGCAGCGCCCGGCCAGCTTCGGCGTCCGCTTCGGCGACTATCGCCCGCCGGGCCGCTACGTGGTGGGCGTGGGCGATTCCATCTCCGTCACCATCTGGGAAGCCGCCGCCGGCGGTCTGTTCTCCGGCCCGGTCATCGACCGGCTGGGCACCGGATCGCGCAGCGCCACCATTCCCGACCAGCAGGTGGCGCAGGACGGCTCCGTCACCGTGCCCTATGCCGGGCGCATCCAGGTGGCCGGCAAGACCACCTCGCAGATCGAGCAGGCCGTGGTGGACCGCCTCACCGGCAAGGCCATCGAGCCGCAGGCCGTGGTGGTGGTGACCCGCAGCGTCAGCAATTCCGCCACCGTGCTGGGCGAGGCCACCTCCGGCGCCATCGTGCCCCTCTCGCCCCGCGGCGACCGGGTGCTGGACGTGATCGCCGCCGCCGGCGGCATCAAGGTTCCGGCCCATGAGGTGTTCGTGCGCCTGAGCCGCGGCAACGCCACCGTCACCCTGCCCCTGCAGCGGCTGCTCAACGATCCCAAGGAAGACGTTTACGTCCGCCCGCTGGACAAGATCGTCGTCATCCGCGACCCGCAGACCTTCACCGTGTTCGGCGCGGCGGGCAATCCCACCGTGGTTCCGTTCGATGCGGTGGGCATCACGCTTGAGGAGGCGGTCGCGCGCGTCGGCGGCCTGGTGGACCACAGGGCCGACCCCTCGGGCGTCTATCTCATGCGCCTCGAGCCGCTCGGCTTCGCCACCCAGCTGCGGCCCGATGCGCGGCCGCTTGAAGCCTACGGCTACGTGCGCGTGATCTATCGCTGGAACATGCGCGATCCCAACTTCATCTTCCTCGCGCGCGGCTTCCAGATCCGCAACAAGGACGCGATCTACGTGGCCAACGCGCCGCTGTCGGATCTGCAGAAGATCACCTCCGTGTTCAATGCCGTCGCCCAGCCCGTGGCCACCACGGTGGCGGTGGTGCCTTAGGGACGCGCCGGCCATGGTCTCCCCGGCGCCAGCGTCCAGCGAGATCCTGAAGGCAGGCTCCCCCGAGGTCGTGGTGGCCGCCGCCCCGCGGTGGCCCGCGCGGGCGCGTGGCGCGCTTGCCGCGGTGGCCGCGGTGGCCGCACGGCTCGCCCGGCTGCTGCCGGCGCGCACCACCGGCCAGCGCAAGCCCCTGGCCGTCCGCCTGCCTGCCCTCGCCGACCTGCGCCGCCGCGGCCTTCAGCTGACGCGGCTCGACCTGGCCATCCTGTCCTTCGTGGTGGTGGTGGCGGTGCCCTCGGTGCTGTCCTTCCTCTACCTCGCCATGGTCGCGGCGCCGCAGTTCCGCTCCGAGACGCGGTTCGTGGTGCGCGGCAATCTGGAAACGGTGGCGGGCGGCGCCAGCCCGGTGTCCGGCTCCAGCACCGCGCAGGTGCCCAATTCCCAGGAAGCGCGCGTGGTGGTGGACTATCTGCGCAGCCGCGCCATGGTGGACGCCCTGCAGCAGCAGCTTGACCTGCGCCGGGTGTTCGGCGTCGCCGGCCGCGATCCGGTGTTCGGCCTTGCGAGCGACGCCAGCGAGGAAGACCTCGTCGCCTACTGGAACCGGCAGGTGCGGGTGAGCCTGGAATCCCTGTCCGGGGTGATCCGGGTGCAGATCCACGCCTTCAGCCCCGAAAGCGCGGCGCTGCTCGGCGCCGCCATCGTGCGGGAAGCCGAGGCCGTCACCAACGCCCTCACCACCCGCAACCGCGGCGACCGCGTGCTCCAGGCCGATGCCGAGGAGCGCGAGGCCTTCACCGACCTCGCCGTGGTGCGCACCTCCCTCGAAGGCTTCCGCAACGCGCAGGGCACCCTCGACCCCACGCGCAGCGCCATCGGCTCCTATGCGGTCATCGCCAAGCTGCGCGACCAGCGCTCCGCGCTCAACACCGACCTCACCGTCGCCCGCGCCCGCATGGACGAGGACTCCCCCGTGGTGCGCGCGCTGAAGGAGCGCATGCGCTCGCTGGACGAGAAGATCGCGGCGCTGGACACCGACCTGCTCGGCCTCGACCGGGAGCAGGCCGGCAGCAGCGGCAACCTGAAGGCTGCCGCCGAGCTGGAAGTGCGCCGCCGCCTCGCCGAGCAGCGGCTGAACGAAGCGGAAAGCGAGCTGCTGGACGCGCGGACGCAGCAGGCCCAGAAGCAGGTCTATATCCTGACCTTCATGGCGCCGACCCTGCCGGCGGAAAAGGCCTTTCCCTCGCCCCTCGTCGATGCCGCTGCGGTGTCCGGCATCCTGTTCGCGGCCTGGGCGGTGGCGTCGCTCTATGTGGGCAGCGTCTACGCCCGCACCCGCTGAGTCCCGGCGTCAGCTCGTCCCCTGCCCCGCGCGGATCAGGCCGGCGTCGGCTCCACGGCGGCCTCGTCGGTCGCCTCATCGGTGCGCCGGATCGCTTCCCCGAGATCGGCGAAGATCTGCACGTCTGCGGCCAGGAGATCCTGCGCTGCCGGCCAGTCGCGCACCCGCGCCTCCAGATCGCCGACCTGCTTGGAAAAATTCAGCGCGGGCAAGGGCGGAAGGTCGATCTCCAGCACCGCGCGCAGGGTGTCCCAATAGGTCTCCACGCCGTTGAAATGGCCCACAACGTCCATGTCGGCGAGGGTCTGGAGCGCCTGCTCCACGGCGCCGGCCTCCAGGTTCTCGTCGGAGCTGCGACAGGTCAGAAGACGCGCCAGCGGGCTCGCGATCAGGGTGCGCTCGAACGGGGTCAGCGCGCCGAGCCAGGCCTCAAGGTCAGCCATTTCGGAGAGGTCGGCCTTGCCCAGGCTCTCCACCAGCGGCCGGTAGGTCTCGCTGAGCACCGAATAGGCGAGGTTCGGCGTCTTCACCGCCCAGCGCAGCGCGAGCAATTGCTCGGCCAGCTCCTCGAACGGGTCGCGCACCAGTACCGAGCACTTGAAGCCGCGATCGCGCAGCAGTGGCTCGTAGGTCCGGAAATACAGCCGGCCGGCGCAGAAGATGGACGGCGAGAAGGGGATGCCGAGGATGGAGCGCACCGCCTCCTCCGGCATGCGGTCCAGCCGGGTGAAGGCCATGTGGAAGAGGTCCTGGAACGGCTCGTTCAGCGCCGATTGCGGCACCACCCGGGTCTCCAGCCGGAACAGCTTGAGGTCCGCCTTGGCGGTGGCCGGCCGCCGCCGGTAGATGCGGATATTGGTGGCCTCGTCATAAAGCTCGAGGTCGGCCATGTCCTGCAGGTCGGCCACCGCATGCTGGTCCACCACGAAACCGCAAATGCCGGTCTCGTGCAGGCCCTGCTCGCGCAGCAGCGGGCGCAGCACGGTGGCGCGCACCACCTTGCGCATCTGCCCGCCGGTGAACACCACCACGTGAGGCGTGCTCGACGGGTTGTCGGGCATGATCCAGCCCACGATGCGGGTGCCGGCGTCCTCGTCGATACTGAACAGCACGCCCCCGCCCCCTCAATGACGATGATCGCGGATCACCGCGACGAGGATCATGGCATTGATCCAGAAAATGCCGGCCAGGGTGAAGACGAACAGCCCGGTCTTCAACCACACCGGCTCGGAGGCCGTCGACGGCAGGCTCGGCGGCACGAACACGTTGACGAAGGCGCTCTGCGCCCGGGCGCGGCGCTCCGCCTCCTGCAATCCGGCGACCGCGATGGACTGCATGGTCTCGGCGAACCGCACCTCCAGCTCCGCCTCCTCATAGGCCGCGAGCGCGCTGACCGCCGTGCTGCCCGACCCGGAGCGGGCGAGGCGCAGCTTGAAGTCGGCGATCTCCTGGTCGAGGGCGTGGACACGGTCGCGGAGCACGCCGGAGGTGGGGCCGTCGGGCGCGGACAGGCGTTCGAGCGCCCGCATCTCGCGGTCGGCGGCGATGCGCTCCTGTTCGAGGCGCAAGAGGCTCTGGCCGAGGGCGTCGGCGGCCTGCACCGGATCCACGGCGCGCTGGCGCGCCCGCCATTCCTGCTGGCGCACCAGGGCATCGGTGTAGCGCACCTGCGCGCGGTCGAGCTGCTCGCGGGCGCGGCCCACGCTCTCGGCCCGGCTGCGGGCGACGATGTCGTTGAGCAGGGCCTCGCCATCCTTCAGGATGCGCTCGGCGATGAGATGGGCCTCCTCCGCCGAGAAGGCGCGCACCTTCAGCAGCACGATCTCGGACCGCCGGTCCACCGCTGCGGTCACATGCCGGTTCCAGTAGCGCCAGCGCTCCTCCAGGCTCGCCGTGCCGCTGAGCGCCGAGAGCGGATCGATGCCCGGCCCCGAGAACGCCCGTTGCAGCAGGCCGTCCGCGTCGAGCCGCGCCACATAGGCCCGGCTGGTGACGAAATTGGTGAGGATGAAAGGCGCCTGGCTCTGCGCCGACCGCCCCGTGCCCCCCAGGAGCGAGGACAGGGACTGCAGGATGCCGGAGACCGCGCCGCGCGCGCCCGAGGCGCCCTGCGTGCCCTGGTCCAGCATGGTGCGCCCGCCCAGGGATTCGCGGATGGCGAGGCGGGCTTCCGAAATATAGACCGGCGTCGCGATGACCCCCGAATAGAGCGCCGCGATCACCGCCGGCAGCAGCACCACCAGCGCGAAGGTCAGCCGCAGCAGGCGGAACCAGCGGGCCGAGGCGGTGGCGCCGGTGCCGTAGGTGCGCGGCAGCCGCCGCCAGTTCAGCATGGGCCGCACGAAGGGGAGCACCGCGAATGCGCGGCTGCGTTCGATCAGGACCCGGATGGGCTGGGCGACGGGAAGCCCGGCCATTCTACCGCGCCCTCAGGACCACGACGTCCTGGAAGTCGTGCAGCGCCCCGGCGCCGATGGCCGCGACCTCGAAGCGCCGGCCCCATTCGCTGTGCACATAATCCTGCGAGACAAAGGTGATGCCGTAGTCATAGGCGGCGCTGGTGAGGTGGCCATTCTGCCGGATGAAGGCATAGCCGCGCCCGCCGTGGAGCGTTTCGGCCGCCGCATCGAGGGCATCGGCAGGGATGTCGAGCATGGCGAAGACGCGCTCTTCCGCCTGCGCCCGGCGCAGCGCCTGCTCGCCATGCACCGACAGGAACAGCACGGCCCCCGGCGCCGCCACCCGTGCCAGCTCGTCGAGATAGAACAGGTGGTCAGCCTCGCTCAGGTGGCTGAACACGGAAATGGAGATCACCGCATCGAAGCTGCGGTCGATGGCGGGAAGCCGCCGGCGCGGCCTGGTCTTCACCGCCTGCACATGGGTCAGGTTGCTTTCCACCCAGGCGATGTGGCGGTCGTCCACATCCATGCCCACGTAGCGGCCGCGAAAGCCGTGGAACAGCCGCGCCACCCGCCCGACCCCGACCCCGAAATCCAGCACCGAACGGAAGTTCGGCAGCGCGGTGGGGCTCAGCGCGTTCAGGGCGCGCATGAAGTGCACGCCGTGGCTGGCGAAATCGCGCGGCTCGGTCAGGCCGGTGGTGTTGTGCATGAGCTCGGCCGGCGGGAAGGGCGCGATGCCCTCGGGCGGCGCGGACGCATCGGGCGGCAGCAGGTTCTGCGCCAGCCAGGCCTCGAAATCACCGGCGATGCCCTCGCGCACGGGGATAGTCACCGCCAGCGATCGTTGCCCCTCACCACCCATGCTCTCACTCATCAGATGCCGCAGGCGCGGGCATAAAAGTCAGCCACATCCGCCACCATATGGCGGGAGGTCCTTTCATAGTGTGTCTTCGCACTCATTGCACGCGCAAGGCCTTGATCCTGCGCGAAGAGCTTGAGCCGGGCGGCAAGGTCCGCCACCGAGCCCTTGGCGAAGGTGAAGCCGTTGCACCCTGCCTCTACGAACTCGCTCATGCCCTCCACGTTCGCCACCAGCACCGGGGTGTGGGTGGCGAGGGCCTGGAGCAGGATCAGCGGGCTGTTCTCCACCCAGGTGGAGGGAATGACCAGCAGGTCGATCTCGCCCAAAACCTGCGCGATGCGCTCGATGGAGAAGGTGCCGCGGAAGCTCACGTCGAGGCCCGTCGAGAGGCCGCGCACCTTTGCGGCGTAGGACGGATCCATGCCCTCGTCGCCATGGACATCGAGGGTGAAAGCCCCCTTCGGCACCTCCCGCAGGGCCCTGAGCAGCAGGTGCAGACCCTTGTGCGGAGCGAGCTGGCCGATGAAGCCGAGCCGCGTCGGTCCACCGTCCCGCGCCGGCTTGGGCGCGCGGTCGATATCGATGCCGAAGCGACTCAGCTCCAGCGGCACGCCGATGCTGGTGCGCTTGTAGGCCTCCATGAGAAAGCGCGTGGGCGTCAGCGCCCCGGCGTAGGCGCTGTAGGCTGCGGCGAGGTGCTCGGGCCGGTCCTTCAGCGCGGAGACGGTCGGACGCCATCCCGGAACAAGGATCGGCAGGTTCGCGGCCCCGGACGAAACGAGACGGGCAAGGAGGCGCCGCGCCGGATTGCTGGCCGCCGTGCCATCGGCGAACAGGGAGCAGGCCACGCAATTGGACCGCGAGGCGTTGGGTCCGGCGCACAGGCTGCCGTCGGCGGCGCTCAGCTTGTTGTTGAAGCAGAAGCCAAAAAAGTCAGTGAAGGTAGCGACGGTGGGCAGGCCGAGCCGCCGCGTCACCTCCAGCAGCGCAGTGGTGTGGTTGATGAGGTGGCAGACATGGACGATGTCCGGCCGGATGCCACGCAGGATGCGCTCGTGCACGGCGCGCAGGCTCGGCAGGTCATAGGTATCGCGCAGGCCGGTGTTGGGATGGACGTTGCGGTCGATGCGGATGACCGGAATCCCATCGAACGTGTAGCGCTCCACCATCTCCTGCTGAGGCGTCTCGCCGGGAAAGGTCGCGGTCACCACCACCGGCTCGTGCCCCAGCGCGGACAGTTCCCGCGCTAGTGTCCGAGTATAGCTTTCCGTACCGTAAAAATGCTCGGGATAGTAGCAATGGACGAAGAGCGCGACCCGCATTCCGTTTCCAGTTCACTGCGCAACTCGGCCAGCAGCCGTTCGATGCCAAGGTCAAGACTGATGGTCGGCGTCCAGCCCAGCCGCTCATAGGCACGCGTGACATCGAGCACGGAGGCCGCCACGTCGAAGATGCGGGGCGGCGCCTGCTGCACCACCAGGGGGTGGCCGAGGGCCGCCTCCAGCCGCGTGATCACCTCGCGCAGCGAATGGCCGACGCCGGACCCGATGTTGATGGGGCCGGTCACGTGGCGCCGTGCACCGGCGGCGATCATCGCGTCCACCACGTCATCCACGTGGACATAGTCGCGCACCACGTCGCCGGCCCCGAACAGCTTCAGCGGATCCCGGCGCAGGCCGGCGCGGGCGAACAGGGTCACCGCACCCAGGCCTTTCTGCGACTGCTGGCGGGCGCCGTAGCAATTGCTGATGCGCAGCGCCACGCCATCCACGCCGTACATGGCGCGATACTTGTCGAGATAATGCTCCACCATGAGCTTGGAGATGCCATAGGCACTCACCGGCCGGGTGGGATGCGCCTCGCTCACCGGCAGGTTCTCGGGCGCGCCGTAGACGCTGCCGCCCGACGACGCGAACACGATGCGCAGGCCAGGCACATGCCGTGCCGCCTCGAGCATCCGCACCGTGCCGACCACGTTTTCCAGGATGTCACGCGCCGGATCGGGATCGGCGCTGGCGGGAATGGTGGACCAGGCGAGGTGATAAAGGGTTTTCACCCCGTCGAGCAGCTTCGCCCAGCCGTCGAAGGTGGCCAGATCCACCGTCTTCCAGCGCACCTGCGGATGAGCCAGCAGGTCCGTCATCCGCCGCGTCGTCGCGATGACGCCGACGGAATTCCGGGAAAGCCGCTCACACAGACGACGACCGATCAGGCCGTTCGCCCCGACAATAAGTGATGTCATGCCCGCCCTACGGTGCAGCGCAACAAAAACGCATTGCGCAGACCGCCCCTGCTACCAGCCCAGAATCCCCTTTGCACAACCCGAAAATTGACTACACAACCTAATGAAACCGTTGTGCAGCCTTATTTCGCAAAATGCAAAGCAACCGAATTCCCACTTTGGAAACTGTCGGCCTAAACGGTAGCGAAATGCAACTAGGAGCGACGCTTTTTCATTTGCGGCGCGGCAATTCCATGGTCCTTGATGGCGGAATGTCACACTTCGCGGTAAAACTGTGCCGACGGAAAGCCGGGCATCAGGTCCGCGTCCCGGCCGAGCGCTTCGGCATAGATTCGGGCGTAGGATGAGATCATCCCGTTGAGCGCGAAGTGCGGCGCCCGTGCACGGTTGGCGTGCGAGAGGGCGGCGAGGCGATCCCTGTCGTCGAGCAGGGCGATGAGGATATCCGCGAGCGCGGCGCGGCTGGTCCCCAGCGTGGCGTCGTCACCCAGGATCTCGGCGAGCGCGCCGACCTTGTAGCCGGCCACGGCCTGCCCCATGGCCATGGCGAAGGGCGTCACCTGCCCGAAGCTCTCCCGCACCACCGGTGCCACATACAGGCGGAACCGGCGGTAGGTCTCCGGCAGGTCGTCGAAGGAAACGGTGCCGGTGAACTCGAAATTGTGCCGCACGCCGGCGTCGCTCACCCGCGCGTGGAAGACCGGCAGGAGATCCCCGTCGCCGACGATGAGAAAACGCGTCTTCGGCCGGCGCTGCGCCACGTCGATGAGCGGCAGGATGGAATCGTCGTCCAGCTTGTCGCGGGTGAGCCGATAGACCATGCCCACCGTGTCCTCGGCACCGGGCGCGAAATCGCGCGGCGAGAAGCGGTCGAGATCAATGCCGGGATGCACCACCTGCCCGTTGGCGATATCCGGCGCGAAGGCCTGGCGAATATAGTCCGAGACGAACACATAGGTGTGGATGCGCGGATCGCGCAGCGGCGCCACCGGCGTGTTCACGTTCTCCACCAGCACCGCTTCGCTCTCGCGCGCGGCGGCCAGCGCCGCCTCGTACCAGGGGCGGTCGCTCTCGCCCCAGTAATGCAGGTGGACGATATCCGGCCGCACGGAGGACAGGAGATTGGCGAACGCCGCCGGCTGGCTTCCCAAGGGCAGGTGATGCAGCACCATGCCCTCGTGCCGGCCATTCGGCGGCAGCCCGGCGGTGACCACCTGCATCTCGTAGCGGTGGCCCAGCCGCTCCAGAAGGTCCACCACCAGTTGCGTCGAGCCGCCCACATAGACATTGGGAATGACGTGCAGGACGCGCGGGCGCACCGCCAGCGGCGGATGGTGGGGCCGCACCCGGTAGACTACCGACCGGCGCCCGAACATGAGGGCGGAGAAATCGCGCGCCATGTTGCGGGCGATCGCCACCGGACGGCGCTTCAGCCGCCAGCCGCCGGCCCCGTCCGCCACCACGCTCGTGCCGGTGACGACACACAGGCGCGCCATTTCCTTCAGATAGGCAAGGGAGGGTCCCGGCGCGGTGATGAGTTCCCGAAGCCGCACCAGCGGCAGCGGCAACGCGAACCCGGACAACAGGCGGCGCCGGCGTCCCGCGTGCATCTCCTGGACCATCTGCCCGACCAGATTGGCATGGTCCTGCAGGGCCGCGATCTGGGCGCCGAGGGCCGCCTGCGCTTCCATCAGCGCCGCATTCTGCCGTTCGATCCGCTCCAGCCGGGCGCGGAGCGCCGGGCCCTCGCTGCCGCCAGTATCGGGGGCGCCAGTATCGGGGGCGCCAGTATCGGGGGCGACGAGATCGGGAGAGCCGAGATCGGAGGCCCCGTGTTCCGGACCACCGGGCTCCGCCTCCTCCACCGCCTTTGCGTCATCAGGGCACGCATGTGGCGTGGAAAAACCGGGTCGGGTCATCAGGACCAGTCGAATTCATGCAGATTTGCGGCAGCGCCACCAGGCGTTAGGATAGACATGGAAAGCTGCGGAATGCTAGCTGCCGCAGAGGTTCGGGAAGTGACTGAAGATATGGTCGCCATCGGGTGGGAGAGGGTGGCGCGGTGAACCAGACCGTCGCACGGGTCGAGTATATGGCGCCGCCACCCGCGTCCGCCGAGGCCCTCGTCAAACGCAATGCGCGCCTGCGCGAGGAGCTGCGCCGCCAGGCGCGCGAGGCGCGTCTGCGACAATCGGTCGTTCGGCCCACCAGCGCCGCGTTCTGGAGCGCGGAGGTGCGCGCCATCGCCGCGTTCAAGCTGCCGCTGATGGCAAGCTTCATCGTGATCGTGGTGGTGCCCTCCCTGATCGTGGCCGCCTATTTCATCTTCTTCGCCTCCAGCCAGTATCTGTCGGAAGCGCGCTTCGCGGTGCGCACCTCCGAGCATGCGGGCATCGAGAACCTCTCCTCCGACGCCGCCGCGCAGGGCCTGTCGGAAGTGCAGGATTCCCTCATCATCGCCAATTACGTGAAGAGCCTCGCCGTGGTGGCGGCGCTGGACGAGCGCATCGGCCTGCGCAAGCTGTTCTCGCGCCCGAGCATCGACTGGTTCTCCCGCTTCAACCCGGACCGCCCCATCGAGCGGCTGGAGCGCAGCTGGCGCAGCCAGATCGACACCGCCATCGAATCCCCCTCCGGCATCATCACGGTGAAGGTGTGGGCCTTCTCCCCCGAGGATTCGCTCACCATCGCCGACGCCATCGTCGGCCTCAGCGAGGACATGGTGAACAAGCTCGGCGAGCGCACCCGCAAGGATGCCATCGCCCAGAGCCAGGCCGAGCTGGAGCGCGCCGAGGCCCGCCTGCGCAAGGCCCGCGCCGCGGTGCGCGACCTGCGCAACGAGGTCGGCGTCATCGATCCCGCCCGCACCAACGAGGGCATCGCCAAGCTGCTCGGCGACCTCGAAAGCGACCTCGTGCTCATCGACCAGGAGCTGGGCACCGCCCGCCGCACCCTGAGCCCGGACGCCCCGCAGTTCGGCCTTTTGGAGGCGCGCCGCCAGGCCATCCGCGACAACATCACCGCCCTGAAGGCGCGCCTCACCACGGCCGGCGGTCCCGACAAGGACACCCTCTCCGCCATCATGACGCGCTACGACACCCTCGACCTCGAGCGCCAGATCGCCGAGCGGCAGTACACCGCGGCCGCCACCGCGCTGGAACAGGCGCGGGTGGCCGCCGAGCGGCAGGGCATGTATCTGGCCACCTTCGTGAAGCCCGTGCGCGCGCAGGAGAGCGACTGGCCCCACCGCTTCTGGATGCCGCTGGCGGCGGCGCTGGCCTTCTGCCTCCTCTGGCTCGTCATCGTCTCGGCGTTCGAGCTGATGCGCCACCTGAAGGCTTGAGGCTGCACGATGATCGTCACCGACCGCCTCACCAAGACCTACTGGACCCACCTGCGGCGCAAGGTGGTGCTCAGCAACGTCTCCGTCACCCTCGATCCGCGGGTGAGCTACGGGCTGCTCGGGCAGAACGGGGCCGGCAAGTCCACCTTCCTGAAGCTGATCGCCGGCACCGAGGCGCCCACCTCCGGACGCATCTACCGCTCGGTGCGCCTGTCCTGGCCGCTGGGCTTTGCCGGCGGCTTTCACCCGCAGATGACGGGGCGGGAGAACATCCGCTTTCTCGCCCGGGTCTATGATGCGGACATTGCCGAGGTGACCGATTTCGTGGAGGATTTTTCCGAGCTGGGGCGCGACCTCGACATGCCGGTGAAGACCTATTCCTCGGGCATGACCTCGCGCCTCGCCTTTGCGGTATCCATGGCCATCGAGTTCGATTTCTACCTGGTGGACGAGATCACGGCGGTCGGCGATTCCCGCTTCCAGCTCAAGTGCGCGCAGGCCTTTGCCGAGCGGCGCACGCGCGCGGGCATGATCATGGCCTCCCACTCCACCGGCACCATCAAGGATTATTGTACCGCCGGCATGGTGTTGCAGAAGGGTCGGCTGATGATCTTCGAGGATGTGAACGACGCCATCGAGGTTCACCGCCAGGCCATGGAGGCCTGAGCATGACCAACGCCCCCCGCCCCACCCGCTTCGCCGGTGAGAGCTGGCGCACCGCCTCGGCCATGCACGCCCGCGTGGTCGGCGCGGTGATCATGCGCGACCTGCAGACACGCTTCGGCGCCGGCTATTTCGGCTTCCTGCTGGGGCTCTTGATGCCGCTTGGGCATCTGGGGATTGTAATCACTGTATCGACCCTCATTCAGCACGCTTCGCCCATCGGAACGGACAGACCAATATTTCTGATGACGGGCGTTTTGCCGTTCATAATTTGGCTCTACAGCCACCGCCAAATTATGACTACGCTTTCTTATAATCGACCTCTGCTATTTTTCCCTGGAGTTGATATTTTTGATCTATTTTTATCAAGGATTGTAATAGAGCTATTAAATAGCACGATAATCGTTATTGTAGTTATATCTGCTATGACTATCGTCGGTTACGACGTTCACGCTTATAAATGGCCAGATTTTATTTATGGACTAATTTTGGCATGGGCCCTTGGACTAGGGACCGGACTGTTTTTCGGCAGCCTCACAAGCATAATGCCACTAGCGATTATGTTTGGCCTCATTCTTGGCCCCCTCATGTGGGCAACGTCTGGAATATTTTTTCTTCCAGACGGCTTACCTGAATCTCTGCAAAAGATTTTATATTTTAATCCCCTTAGCCACGTTGTTGACGGAGTTAGGCTGTCCTATTTTTCAGAGTATTCAAGTGATTTCTTCAATTCAACATTTCTTTATATATTTATCGTATCCGCAATTGCCGTCTCACTAGCTCTCACTGCAGCAATTCGGAGAGTTGCGTAAATTTCACAAGGCTTCAGCGACGAGGATTTCCTTATGCCAAAGATCGCAATTGTATGTCTCGCCTACATGAAAACGGCATCTGGCGTCGCCCTTCTCGCAGATTACTTTAAAGACATTGCGCATATATACGTTCACGTCGATTCGAAGTCGGATGCAACTCCATATAAGGAAATTTCCGCCCTTCATCCCAACCTGACACTCTCAAAAGAGAGGTTTCCAATATTTTGGGGTGGATTTAACACCGTTCGCGCATGCGTAAAAACAATTGAGCAGGCGCAAGAAAACGAGGAGTACGATCGCTTTCTCTTCATAACCGAAGACACAATCCCAATTATAAATCGAACGCGCTTTTTGGAATCAATGCAATCGGAAATTGAATGGATTCAAACTGGACCCACGCACAATCCGGATCGCCTAAAAAGATACAATGGATTTTACTTTTATGACTCCTACAGCACGACCCCGAGGCCATGCCGTGTAACCGAACGAGATTGGTCTCCCGAAATGAGCCGATCAATTCTTCAGATGGAGAAGCTACGCCGCGCTGGAAAGACAAATATTGAAACACTTTATGCTGGCGGAACATGGTGGGGCTTAAGTCGTCCATCAATTGAAAAATTCATTTCATCATATAATACAAACATACATTTAAGACACAGCTTCGAATTTAGCGCAATTCCAGAGGAACATTATATTCATACTGTATTGGGAAAAATCGAAAATCCAAAACCGCTTGTATATACAGATTGGAGCAGAAATCCGACTCCATACATATTCAAGACCGAAGACGAGCTAAGGTCCATCGACGCGAACGGGGCCCCGATGCTACGGAAGGTAACCGTCGGGGCCCCGCAAATTGAAAACTTTGTCCGAAGTCTAATGGATTGAGATACACCCCTTGGAATATCTCAATTAATAATAGAGGCAGTGCTTAGATTGAGATTTATATTAGCGCCGCGCAAAATCGATGCATAAGCGACTCCGAGTTCCTTGCGTTTCTTCCGATAGCCCTCGGCATCGAAGGGGAAAAGCTCCGGCAGCATCTTGCGCGTCAGCACCTTCGGCATCTCGCTCGCCGCGCGCGCGGGGATGCCCATGGTGTCGCAGAGCTCGGCCGTCCGGCTGTCGTGGGTGATGCAACCACCCGGCACGCCCGCCTGGATCGCCAGCATGATGCCGTGGAAGCGCGGCCCCACCACGAAATCGTGCCGCTTGAGCCAGTTCATCCAGCCCGGCACAGTGCCGAAGC
Organism: Xanthobacter autotrophicus Py2; assembly: GCA_000017645.1. Lineage (NCBI taxonomy): Bacteria > Pseudomonadati > Pseudomonadota > Alphaproteobacteria > Hyphomicrobiales > Xanthobacteraceae > Xanthobacter > Xanthobacter versatilis. The sequence continues at coordinate 4,223,517 of CP000781.1, read as the reverse complement.
CCAGCATGTTGCGCCGGCACCAGAGCGCGAACTCGTCCGTTGAAAGGCGCGGCCGGAAATAGCTGCGCAGCAGCTCGACGTCCTTCTCCGACATGGTCGCAAGCTCGCCCTGTCCAAGGTCGACCATGATCTGCCCGTGCTGCACGATGCAGGACCCATCGCTCTCATCCACGAGATCGAGGACGGCGCGCTCGATCTCAGCCAGTTCCCGCCAGTAGGGCTGCCCCACGGCAGCGGCGACCCGGCCCACCGGAACCTCGCGGCGCGCCGAAACAAGCGCGGCAATATCGGTCGGATTGATGAAATTGGACGGGCAGCCCATGACGATGCCGCGGTCGCCACAGCCAAGGCGCTCCAGCTGGCGCAAAGTGTATTCGCCACGTACGCCGATGTTCGGCGCCTTGCCCGGTGCCAGGCGCCCGATGACATCCAGCCACTTCTTCGTGCCGTCAGGAATCACTGCCTCTTCGTCGCGACTTGCCGCCTGCGCTCCAAGCCCCAGCGCCACCACGGGAAGCCCGATGGCTTCGAGATTGGCCGCATGGGTGCCAAGGTCAGCATGGGGCCCCAGCTGGTTTGCGCAGGCCAGCACGATAAGATCCGCCGTCCCCCTCAGATCCGCCGCCGGAACGTGCCAAGGCACGACGCGCACCGGCTCGGGCTTTCCATCGGCAGCCGCGCCACCAAGATGGCTGGCGATGGCATAGACAAAAGCAAGATTGCCGGTGTTCCCGCCCAGCAGTCCGTTCAGCGTCTTGCCATCTAGTCGGTAGGCATTCTCCACACCCGGCGAAGAACCCATGACAACGATTCTCAAGCCCGTCTCCCCTGTCTGCTTGTTCACGTGCATAGCGCAGACCGGCCCGAATTCTAAATCCGGAATTTCACATCTCTCACTGCACGTCAGGCCAGGGGAAAACTCGGGCTGCTTTGTGGCAATATGCAAATTGACGTCCCCTTACGCGAGTTCTAATTGACATGTCGGGGATTGCGGGGACGGTGCCATTGCCTCTGGACCCTGCTGGGGCGGGTTAAGATCATGTCGTGGTTCACAAATCGATCTCGGCCGCAGCAGGCGCAAGGCGGCAGCGCAGCTGAACCCGAACCTCCTGAACCCCATGAAGTTCAAGAACCCGCAGCCGACCCCGCTCCGCCAGCGCAAGCCCCTGAAGAAAAAGAGGTTATCTGGCAGCGCCCCGTCGAAGGCCCGGTCTGGCCGCCAGTGGTTCAGACCGACTCTGCCGGCACCCACCGGGACGGGGCGGGCCTCGACCGGCTGTATTTCGACGGCCAGATTCTGGTCCTCACCGGCTGGACGAGCGGCGACGCAACCCTCGGACTTTACAGCGAAAAAGAGCCCCTCGCCCCTCTCCTGCGGGTTGAAGTGCCGCGCCCCGACGTGGCCACCGCCTATGCCTTCTCCAGTCCAGTCACCGGCTACCTCCTCCTCTGGCGTGGCCCCTTCCCGGAAGGCGCGAAGGTGCACGCCAGGGCCGGCGGGCGGAAGCAGAAAAGCGTTGCACTGCAAGACTTTGCTGCCGCCGACCTTGAGCCTGACCTGTCCCGTATCCTGCGCGAATACGCCCCGGCCCGGGGCGTCCTGTTCGATGCGCTGCGCGATTTGCCCGACCTTTTGCGCACCGTCGCCTGGTCCGCCACCCCCTCCCACCGCCCCGGCGACCCCCGCGGCTACATCGACATCCTGAAAACCGTCCCCGACGCCGGCGGCCTCTGCGTCGGCTGGTCGCTCGGCCGCGCCGACTTCTTCGTCGTCGACGACAGGGGCGCGTGCCTCGATCTGGCGGGTGCGCTGCGCTGGAACCGACCCGACATTTTCGAAGGCTTTTCAGCGGATTACGGGGCCGACTGCGCCGAAGCCGGCTTCCTGCAGGCGCTGCCGCCGACCGCTCGCGGAGGCTCCGTGGTGCGCCTTCTCGCCCGGGCCGGCGACGACCTCATCCTGCTCCATGAGCGCACCAGCGAGCCCGCCCCCCTCGATGCGGTGGGCTATGCGCGCTGGGCCTTCAGCCTGCCGGTGCCGCCCGAGCGCATGGTGGAGCGCTTCGCCGCCCACGACGGCCCGCTGCTGCAGCGTCTGATCGCCCGCATGCGCCAGCACCCGCGAAACCAGCCCCTCGTGCGGCGCATCGGCCCGGTCGCGGCCGAGCCGGAGGTGTCGCTGCTCATCCCGCTGTTCGGTCGCTACGACTTCGTGGACCATCAACTGCTTGAATTTGCTGACGATGCTTTCATCCGCGAGCGCTGCGAGGTGCTCTATATCGTCGATGATCCCAACATCGCGCAGCCCGTGCAGTCCGCCATGGAGCGGTGGTGGCAACTCTACCGGGTGCCACTGACCGTGGTCTGGGGCGGACGCAACAGGGGCTTTTCCGGCGCCAACAACCTGGGCCTGTCGGTGGCGCGGGGACGCCAGATCCTGTTCCTGAATTCCGATGTCATCCCCACCGCCCCCGGCTGGCTCGACGCCTTGAGCGCCCGGCTCGACGACAATCCGGAGTATGCGCTGCTTGGTACCCGGCTGCTATTTCCCAGCGGCGGCGTGCAGCATGACGGCATGACATTCGAGTACAGCCCGGCCTACGGGGTCTATCTGAACCAGCATCCCGGCAAGGGCCTCGCGGCCGGGCCGGCGCCAGCGGGTGCCATTCTCGACCAAGCCGCTGCCACCGGAGCCTGCCTCATCGGCCATCGCGCAGAATTGCTGGAGCTTGGCGGCTTCTGCGAGGACTACCTCATCGGTGATTTCGAGGATTCCCACCTCTGCCTGACGGCGGAAGCGGCGGGGCGGCGCGTGGGCGTGTGCCCAGACATCGCGCTGACGCACCTGGAGCGGCAGTCCCTGGGCCTTTTCGGTTCCGGCGACTTCCGGGTGCGGGTGATGTTGTTCAACGCCTGGCTGCACCAGGAGCGCTGGCGCGAGGCGCTGGATCGACACGCGATGCACGGGATGGCGGGAGAGCGTCTTTGACCGGGACCATTCTTGTCATTTCCCATGGCCATGTGGATTTCAGCGCCGGCGGCGCCGAAGTTGCGGCCTATCAACTGTTCGCGGCCCTGGGCAAGGCGGAGGCCGCGCGCAAGGTGGTCCTGCTCGCAGGCCATCACGCGGGCGAGCAGTCCGGCCTCATCACCGTTTTGCGGAACAACGAGTTTCTCTGGCGCACCGGCATGCGGGACTGGTTCAAGTTCCAATCCGGCGTGCGCGATGCCGTGACGGCTTCGTTCCGGCGCTTTCTCGGCGGGCTGAAGCCCGACATCGTGTTCGTTCACCATTACGCCCATATGGGCCTGGAACTGCTTCGGGAAATCCGGCACACCTGCCCCCGGGCGAAGATCGTGCTGACGCTCCACGAATTCCAGGCGATCTGCGCCAACAACGGCCAGATGGTGAAGCGCGGCTCTGCCGAATTGTGCTTTGGCGAGAGTCTTCAGGCGTGCGTGGGTTGCTACCCGGATCGCAGCGAAGAAGACTTCTGGCTGCGCAAGCATTTCATCCGCCGCCATTTCGATGCGGTGGATCGCTTCATCGCGCCGTCCGAATTCCTGCGTCAGCGCTACATCTCCTGGGGCCTGCCGGCGGAACGGATCGCCGTCATCGAGAACGGGCAGCCGGAGGGCGCGCGCCTCCCGCCGCGCACGCTGCCGCCCGGCGGATCGCGCAACCGCTTCGCATTTTTCGGGCAGGTGACGCCGTTCAAGGGCGTGGACGTGCTTTTGTCCGCCCTCGCCAACCTGCCCCGCAAGCAGCGCAAGGATATCCACGTCGAGATTCACGGCGCCAACCTCGAACACCAGGAAGAGACCTTCCGCAACCGGATCGAAGCGCTGCGACGGCCGTTGATGGAGGAAGGCGTGCTGCACTGGCCCGGAGCCTACCACCGCGACGACCTGGGCCGCCGCATGGCCCGCATCGACTGGGTGGTGGTGCCGTCCGTGTGGTGGGAAAACTCCCCCGTGGTCATCCAGGAGGCCTTCCGCTTCGGTCGGCCGCTGCTCTGCTCGAACATCGGCGGAATGGCGGAACACGTGCGCGACGGCATCGACGGCTTGCACGTGGGCGTCGGCAATACCTCCGACTGGGGCGAGACGCTCCTATCCGCCGCCGCAGACATGGATGGCTGGGACCGCTTCTACAGCACCATGAAGACGCCGCTGCCTGTCGAGCGGGCGGCCGAACGCTATCTGGCCTGGGCGCTTGAGAACGCCAGTCCCGCCCTTCGCGCTTCGACGCGCCTTGCCGCCGACGTATGATGTGACCTCGACAGGTGGGGGCAGGCGCTCACGCTACGCCCACCCCGGACTACCTCATTCTTAAACTGCTAAAAACAACTTGTGGCGCGCTTTTGCTCGACCAAGATGACGCAGCGCGATATATGTCGTCGACCTGACGAACCGGAACGACACACATCAGAGTAGATAAGTTTAACAAGAAAGCAGCTTGCAACACGCAGCCCCGAATATCGGCCTTTGACTGATGTTGGCTCATTCCGGCGCATGGATGAAAGATTGATACGCCTTTCCACTTGTGATCTTGCAATCATCGGTCTCGCCTGCCGCCTTCCGGGTGCCACCGACACGGCGTCGCTCTGGACACTCCTTCAGCAAGAACGATCCGCCATCCGGGACTTCCCGACCGGCCGCTGGCCTGTCGAGCTTGGCCTCCATCCGCGCCGCACCGAGCCCGGCTTCGCCTATACGTTCGCCGGCGGCTACCTCGACACGCCGTTTGCATTCGACCCCGCGGCGTTCGGCATTTCCCCAAGGGAAGTACAGCAGATCGATCCGCAGCAGCGCCTGCTGCTCGAAGTGGTCTGGGAGGCGCTGGAGGATGCTGGCCTGCCCGCGTCCTCACCGGAACTCGGCGCGGTGGGTGTGTACGTGGGTGCCTCCAACGTCGACTACCAGATGGGCGCGTCTGGCGATCCGGCGGCCATCGAGAGCCATTTCATGACAGGCAACTCCCTGTCGATCATCTCGAACCGCATATCCTACGTCTTCGATTGGCATGGCCCGAGCTTCACCATCGACTCGGCCTGCTCCTCGTCCTTCGTTGCGCTGGCGCAGGCGGCCATGGCGCTGGAGACGGGGCTGATCGACACCGCCGTGGTTGCCGGCGTGAACCTGCTGCTGTCGCCAGCCCCCTTCATCGGCTTCTCACGGGCCTCCATGCTGTCGCCAACGGGGCGATGCCGGCCGTTCTCCTCGGCGGCAGACGGCTACGTGCGCTCTGAGGGTGCGGTCGCCGTCATCCTGCGCCGGACCACGGATGCCCGCGCCGCCAACCATCGCATTCGCAGCCATGTGGTTGCGGCCGGCGTCAATTCCGACGGCCGCACCAACGGTATTTCCCTGCCCTCCGCCGAGGGCCAGGCACGGCTGATCGCGCAAACCTACAGGGGCCTGGGGATCGACGGGTCGAGCCTTGCTTTCGTGGAAGCGCACGGCACAGGGACGCCGGTGGGCGACCCCATTGAGGCGCAGGCCATCGGGTCGGCGCTCGGCCAGGGGCGGGCGACGCCGCTTCCCATGGGCTCGGTGAAATCCAACATCGGCCACCTCGAATGCGTCTCCGGCCTCGCAGGACTGGCGAAGGCGACGCTGGCGCTGGAGCACAGCCTTTATCCGCGCACGCTCCATCTCGACGGCACCAACCCCAACATCGCGTTTTCCCAACTCAATCTTGCGCCGGCGACGGAGCATGTGCCCCTCGACCTCGGGCGGACGCCCTTTGCCGGCATCTGCAATTATGGCTTCGGCGGCACCAATGCCCATGTGGTCCTGCGCGCCGCCGAACCCGTGCCCGAGGTGCGGCCGGCAACGGCGCCGGCCCGGCTGCTGGCCTTGTCGGCGCGAACCCAGGACGCCCTGCGGGATCTTGCCGGCGCCTATGCGACCCGCCTTGAGGCCGCCGACGCGAGCGGCAACGTTACTCCGGCTGACATCGCTGCCGCCACCCGCCACCAGCGCGATCTGTTCGACCTGCGCCTGGCGGTGCCGGTGGGCCCTGCCGACGCCATGTCGACCGCGCTGCGCAGCTTTGCCCAGAGCGGCGGCGATGCGTCCCCCGTCGCCAGCGGCAAGGCCCTGCCGCAGCCGGGCAAGGTCGCGTTCGTCTATGGTGGCAACGGGGCCCAGTGGGTGGGCATGGGCCGGGCAGCCATGGCGCGCAACGCCGCTTTCCGCTCGGCGTTCGAAGCTGCCGACCTGCTTTATCGCGACGTCGGAGGCACCTCGCTCTCAGAAGCGCTGGACGCCCCCGACCTTGAAGAGCGGATCGGTAGGACCTCGGTCGCGCAGCCCCTCATCTTTGCCATCCAGGTCGCGCTGACCGCGGCATTGGCCGAAGAGGGCCTCGCGCCGGACATGGTCCTCGGCCACAGCGTCGGCGAGGTGGCCGCCGCGGTGGCGAGCGGCGCCCTTGACCTTGAAGCCGCGATCCGTCTCATCCACCATCGCAGCTTCAGGCAGGAGCCGTTCGCCGGACGCGGGCGGATGCTGGCGCTGGCAACCGGAGAGGCGCAGGCGCGCGCGCTCCTGGATACCCTCGGCCTGCCCGATCTCGATCTGGCCGCCGTGAATGGCCCTCGCTCGGTTACCCTCAGCGGCTCTGCCGAGGCCATCGCCCACGCCGAAAAGGCAGCACGGCTCCAACGCATCGCCCATATGGGAATTGGCGTCGACTATCCTTTCCATTCGAGGCTGCTGGACGATGCCGAGGCAGGTATCCGCGCCGACCTCGAATGGCTAGCGCCCACCGCAACACGGCTCGACTTCATATCGACGGTCACGGGCACACTCCTTGCCGGCACTGCGCTCGATGCCGGCTATTGGTGGCACAACATCCGCGAACCGGTGCGCTTTGCCGATGCGATCGCCACGGCGGGCGCACTGGGTGCCACGCACTTCATCGAGATCAGCCCCCGGCCCATCCTCCTGTCGGCGGCGAGAGACACGCTGAAGGAGGCGGGCTTTGCGGCGGAATGCCTTGGCAGCCTGTCCGAGCGTGACGATGCCGAGGAGACGGACCCGGTGCGCGCCATCGTCGCCCACGCCTTCGTGCGAGGCGCACGGCTCGACACCACGCGCACCTTCGGCGCAGCGCCGGCAACGCCCCTTGCCTTGCCGCCCTACCCGTTCCAGCGTCAGGACTTCGTGCTGCCGCGGACGAGCGAGGCCCTCGATCTCTTCGGCAGCTTTTTCGGATCGACGCCGACACATCCGTTGCTGGGACGGCGGGTCGGCCAGAACATCCCGGACTGGCGCAGTTTCATCGACGCGCACATCGTCCCCTATCTTGCCGACCACAAGGTGGAGGGCGAGCCCGTGGTGCCCGGCGCCGCGCTCGCGGAAATGATGCTGGCGGCGGGCCGCGACACTTTGGGTGCGGGGCCGCTCGAACTCCTCGACTTCGACATCCTGCGCCCGCTCACCCTCGCGGACGGGACCATGCGCGAGGTGTCCACCCGCATCGACGAAGTGTCGCGAACCTGCGAGATCCGCGCCCGGCGCCGGCTCGGCGGTGGCGAGTTCCTGCTCCACGCGGTCGGCCGCATCGGCCGAGCCTCGGGCAGTCCCGCGCACCTGGACCGCCCGGACCCGGCGGCGCTGAAGCCGGCGACGCCCGAGGCCGTCTATGCTGCGGCAGAGCGCTGCGGCCTCGGCTACGGACCGAGCTTCCGCAAGATCCTGGGCGTTGAGCGCGATGACGACGGGGCGGTCGCGCGCCTCTCCACGCAGGCGCCGCCCACCGGCCTGTTCGCATGCGTTCATGTGATCGACCCGACGAGCCTCGACGCCGCCCTGCATTCGCTGTTCCTCGACGCCCACCAGGTGGAAGGCGAGACGCGCACCCACCTGCCGGTGCGCATCGGCGCCCTGCGGGTCTGGCAACAGGGCGTACCGGTGACGGAAAGCGTCCTGCGCCGCGTCCATGAAGGCCGGTTCACCTCGCGCGTCGACATCAGCCTGCTCGCCGCCGACGGCTCGGTGGTGGCGGAGGTGGAAGGCCTCGTCCTGCGCGAGGTGGTGCTGTCGCGCCACGACGACGCCGAGCGCCAGTTCCGGCTGGCGTTCGAACCCCTTGGCAAGGGCGTCGCCGCCACTCCCGACCTGCACGCCCTCGCCGATTTCACGCCAGCCCCCACCGACGCGGTCCTGCTGCTGCGCGGCTTCGTGCGCTCCTTCGTCTTTGAAACCGTGCGCCACATCGCCAACGGGCCAGATGTGGTGCTGCCGGAGCTGATGGCGGCCCGGCGGGTCGAGGCCGGTGCGCAGGATCAGTTCGTCCGACTGATGACCTATCTGGAGGCGCTCGGCTTGGCCGAAGCCAAGGCCGGCGGCTGGGCCCTCCAGGACGCGCAGTTGCTGGCGTCGCAGACCATCTTCCGGACCCTTGTCGCGCGCTTTCCGGCAGCGAATGCCGAGATCCGCCTCGCCGCCCATCTCATGGCGACGCTACCCGGCGGCCTCGAGACCGGCGACCTTGGACCCCTGCCGGCAGCGATCGCCGACCTGTTCGAGGAAGACGGCCTGATCTTCCAGGCCGGGCTGAACGCCCTGCGCCGCGCCGTGGCGGAACAAGTCGCCACAGCCGCGCCCGCCCGGCCCCATGTGGTGGTGGGGCAGCCATGGACAGCCGGCCTCGTCCGCACCCTCCTGCCCTTCGTGCGGGAAGGCACGGCACGCATCACCTTCGCCGGGGGCAACACGGCAGCCTTCGAGCGCATTGCTGCGCGGCCGGGTGCGGACGGCTTCGGCTTTCTCGACACCGGAAAGCCGGACCTTCCCCACGCACCGGTGGACCTCGTGGTCGGCCTTGCCGCCGGCCAGCCGTTCGACGGCAATCCGGATGAAGCCGCCCGCATCGCCCAGATCGGTCTCGGCGCCCGCATCGTGCTCGCCCATCCCGTGGCCGATGCGGCCATGGACCTCCTGTCTGGCACCCGGACGAACGCAGGCCAGGCCCCCATCTCCAAGGCCGAGCTGAACGCTGTGCTCGGCGAGATGGGCTGCTCACACATTGAGAGCATCCCGCTGCCGGATGGCCTCTCCACCCTCGTCGGCACCGCACTCCCACCCGTCGAGCGCAGACCCGCCGGGCGCCGTTCCATCATGCTCGGCAATGCGGCAGTACCGGACTTCTGTCGCATCCTCGCCAGCGAAGGCGAGCTGATCGGCCCGGGCGCGCCCCTCCCCGAGCCCCCCTCGGACGATGCGGCGTGGGACGTGATCTTTCCCTCCGTCCTTGCCCCTGACATCGCCCCGCGTGCGGCCCTGTCCGCCTGCCTGCTGGAATTGAAGCGCATCGTCGGCTGGGCTGCGGGCAACAAGTCCGTGCGCCTTTGGATCGTCACCGCCCGCGGGCGACCGCTGGAGGGCATCACCCTCGATCCGTCGGCTGTGGCCATCTGCGCTTTCGGCCGGGTGGTGCTCAACGAACATCCTGAACTCGACCTGCGTCTCGTGGATGTCGACGCCTTCGATGCGGACGCCGCCCGTCGCTTGCAGGGCATCGTCAACAGCGGCGACCCGGAGACGGAAATCGCGTCCTACCCTGAAGGCGCGTTCGGGGTGCGGGTGCTCCGCGGCGTCCGCGAGGAGAGGGCCGCAGCGGACGCCTCCCGCCGCGTGCGCCTCCATGTGCCGCAGCAAGGGGCGCTCGGCTCCCTCGACTGGATCACGGACGCCCGAAAGGCGCCGTCCGCCGGCGAGATCGAGATCGAGGTTGCCGCCACCGGCCTCAATTTCCGCGACGTGATGCTGGCATTGGGCGCGCTCGACGACGACATCCTCGGCCCCGGCCTCACCTCCGCGTCCCTGGGTTTCGAGTGCGCGGGCACCGTGGTGCGCGTCGGGGCCGATGTTGCCGCCCTCAAGGTCGGTGACGGCGTGATGGGCTTTGCGCCGGACGCCTTCGCCACCCACGTCACCGTCCCGGCCTGGTATGCCTTCAGGGCGCCGGACGGCCTTGCCCTCGAAGCCGCCGCAGCCCTCCCCGTGGCGTTCGCCACCGCCTGGTACGGGCTCGTGGACTGCGCCCGCCTTGCGCCGGGAGAGCTGGTGCTGATCCACGGGGCGGCCGGCGGCGTCGGCCTCGCGGCGGTGAACATCGCGCTGGCGCGCGGGGCGCGTGTCATCGCCACGGCGGGCACGCCGTCCAAAGCGGCGCTGCTGCGGGCTCTGGGCGTCGAGGCCGTGTACAATTCGCGCGATCTCGCCTTCGCCCGGGAGATCGCCCGGGACCATGGCGCGGTGGATGTGGTTCTCAATTCCCTCGCCGGCGACGCCATGGCGGCAAGCCTGCGGCTGGTGAAGCCGTTCGGGCGCTTCGTCGAGTTGGGCAAGCGCGACTTCCTCGCCAATACGGCGATGGGTCTGCGTCCCTTCGCGCGCAACCTCAGCTATTTCGGCGTGGATCTCGACCAGTTGCTTGCCCACGATCCGCAGCGGGCAAAACGGGTGATGGCCGACATCAGCGATGCCTTCACCTCTGGCCAGCTCCATCCCCTGCCCTATCGCGCGGTGGACGGCGAGAATGTGGGAGACGCCTTCCGCCAGATGCAGGGCGCCCGCCACATGGGCAAGATCGTCGTTCGGCCGCAGCAGAGCGGCCGGCTCGTGGCCGCCGCCGCAGATACCCTCGTACTGCGCGAAGGCGTGCACCTGGTGATCGGCGGCACCGGCGGCTTCGGGCTCGAAACCGCCCTGTGGCTCGCGGGCCAGACCAAGGGCGTGGTTGCGGTCGCCTCCCGCAGCGGCGTGCGCGATGGCGAGGCCGGCGCCCGCATCGCCGCGGCGAATGAGGCCGGCGCCCGCATCGTCGTGGCGGCCGCCGACGCTCGCGACGGCGACGCGCTCACGGCTCTCGTGGAGCGCCTCGTGACCGCACATGGCCCGCTGCGCAGCATCATCCACACCGCCATGGTGCTGGAGGACGGCCTGGTGGCAAACCTCACCGCCGAGAGCCTTGCCACCGTGCTCGCCCCCAAGGTGGACGGCGTGCTGGCCCTCGACCGCCTGACCGAAGCCCATCCGGTGGACCATTTCGTGGTCTATTCCTCGGCCTCAGCCATGATCGGCAGTCCCGGTCAGGGCGCCTATGTGGCGGCCAATGCCTTTCTTGAAGGCGTGGTGCGCAACCGCCGCAGCCGGGGCCTTGCTGGACTTGCCGTAGCCTGGGGCGCCATTTCGGATGCTGGCGTGATCGCCAAGCAGGAAGCGCTCGGCCAGCGGCTCGCCCGCGCCACCGGCGTCGCCGGCATCGCCTCCAGCGAGGCCCTCGCCTTCCTCGGTCGCCTGATGGCCCGGGGGCAGGAGGCCGGACCCGTGACGGTCTATGCCCAAGTGAACCAGACGGCGATCGCAAGCCAGCTCGCCGTGCTGAAGACGCCGACCTTCCCGCGCCTCTTCTCCGCGGCAGCCAACGAGGCCGGAGGCGACGGCGCCCCCCTTCCCGAACGCCTCGCAGGGTTGAGCGAGGATGCCGCCCGCGACCTGCTCGGCGCGTTGCTGGCGCGGGAGATTGCCGGCATTCTGAGGCTCCCCGCCGAGGCGGTGGATCCGGCCACACCGCTCGCCGCGCTCGGCATGGACTCCCTCATGGCTCTGGAGCTGCGGCTGACATTGGAAAAGAAGTTCGGGCTGGAACTGCCGCTTCTTGCCATTGGCAGCGGCCGCACCCTGGCGGACCTCACGGGCGTTGCGCTGGCGAGCCTGCGCGGGACACCCGAACCGGCCTCCGAGGCGCCGGAAGCCCGTCCGGACGCCACCGATGCGGCGATGCTGGAGCAGCACGGCGTCAGCCTCGCCCCGGAAGACGGCAGCGCCATCCTCAAGGCCATCGGTGCCCGGCGCGGCGCAACCGGGCGATCAGCATGAGCGGCGGCGGCCGCCTCTCGGACGACGAGTTCGAGCGGCTCATGGCCGAGATGAAGGCACCCACCCCTGCGGCCGCGCCCAAAGCGCCCGAGCGGGCCGACCACAGGCCGCAGACGGCGTTCGAGACCCTGCCTCGCTTCACGGAACTGAGAACGCAACGCGCCGCGGCGGAGCTGCTGGGGCTCGAAAGCCCCTATCACCGCGTTCACGAGATGCGCGCAGGTGCCGTGTCCAGGATCGACGGGCGCGAGGTGGTGAATTTCGCCTCCTACGACTATCTCGGCCTCAACGGCGACCCGCGCATCACCCGCGCCGTTGCCGAGGCGGCGGCGCAGTGGGGCACCAGCGTGTCATCCAGCCGCCTGTCCGCCGGCGAGCGCCCGGCCCATGGCGCGTTGGAGGCAGGGCTCGCCGCCATCTACGGAGCCGAGGCGGCCCTCGCCTTCGTGAGCGGCCATGCCACCGCGCTGGCGGTGATCCCCACCCTCATGGGGCCGAACGACCTCGTCGTCACCGACGCCCTCATGCACAATTGCGTGCTGCTCGGCGCCCAGTACAGCCCCGCCACCCGCCGCACCTTCCCCCACAATGACCTTGACGCCCTTGAGGCCATGCTGGCGCGCGACCGGGACCGCTTCGGCCGCGTCCTGATCGTCAGTGAGGGCCTGTTCTCCATGGACGGCGACGGGCCGGACCTGAAGCGTCTCGTGGCGCTGAAGGGGCGGTTTGGCTGCTGGCTCATGATCGACGACGCCCACGGCCTCGGCGTGCTGGGTGGCACGGGGCGGGGCATCGCCGAGCATGCGGGCGTCGATCCGCGGGCCGTGGACATCTGGTTCGGCACGCTCTCCAAGACGCTGGTGAGCTGTGGGGGCTATATCGCGGGATCGACGGCCATCATCGACTATCTCAAGGCCTTTGCTCCGGGCATGGTCTACAGCGTCGGCATGCCGGTGCCGGTGGCGGAGGCCGCCCGCGTCGCGCTGGAACTGATGATCGCCGAGCCCGAGCGGGTGAAGCGCTTGGCGGCCAATGGCGCGCGCCTCCGGGCCCAGTTGGTGGCCGGTGGCTTCGATGTGGGGGCCGCCTGGGGCTTTGGCATCGTCCCGGTCATCGTGGGCGAGACCATCAAGACCGTGCAGCTCGCCCAAAAGCTTCTGGAGCGCGGCATCAATGTCTTCCCGGTGCTGCCGCCGGGGGTGCCGGACCGCTCGGCCCGCCTGCGCTTCTTCCTGTCGGCCGCCCATAGCGACGCCCATCTCGATCAGGCTCTGGAGGCCCTCACGCAGGAGGCCGCCGCCCTCGGCCTGCCGCGTCCGCGATCCGGCTGACGGCATCGAGCCACGCCTCGAAGGCGGGCTCCCAGTCGAGCATCCCGCGCTCGGCGGCGAGGGTCCCGCGGAGGCGGGCGGCAAGCGCCTTGTCCTCGACGAGGCGGGCCATCTGGTTCACGAAATCAACCACATCGCCGGGCGCGAACAGTAAGCCGTTCTCCCCGTGGCGGACCTGCCCCGGAATGCCGCCCGCGCGCGGGGCGATGACCGGCACGCCGCCTGCCAGCGCCTCGCAGATGGCCAGGCTCGCATTCTCGCAGCGGGAGAAGGTGGCATAGGCGTCGCTATTGGCGAGAAGCGCGCCGAGATCTGCGTGCGGCACCGCGCCCAGCACATGAGCTTGGGGCAGCGTTGCAGCCAGACGCTCCACGCGAGGCCGCAGCGCCCCGTCACCGGCGATAACCAGTCCGAGATTGTCGCCCAGACGCCGGGCGAGCTTCGGCAGGGCCTTGTCCCAAGACGACCAGCCCTTGTCCGGCGTCAGGCGGCCGGCAATCAGCATCACCGGTCGATCGTCGAGACCGGGCAGGCCCCAGTTCCGCCCCCAATAGCCAGGGGCGCGCAGGGCCGGCGAGAAGCGCGCCGTATCGGCGCCGTTGAAACGGCCGCAGACCCCGTTGCGCAGCCCGAAGCCGGTGAGGCGCCGATGGGTCTGCGCGCTCGGCACCAGGGTGGCGTCAAACCTGTTGTAAAGCACTGTCACCAGCCGCCAGCCCACGGCCTTGAACGGGTCCAGAAGTGGTGCCAGGCGGCTCCCCTGCCCCCAATAGTCGACAAAATTGGTGTGGAAGAACGCCACGGCCGGGATGCCGTGGCGCCGCGCGAAGCCAAGGCCCGGCAGGCGCCTGATGCCCCAGGCGAGGCGCTCGGGCTCGTCCACATGGATGAGATCCGGATGGAAAGCAGCGAGTGCCTGCTCTATCACCGCATGGGCGGCGGGACCGGGATTGATGTCCCCCGCCGCGGCACCGAATGGCGTTCCCGGCAGGCCCACGAAGACCACCCCGTCGGGCAGACCGGCCGGCCGCCGCAAGTCGTCCGCGGGCCGGGGGGCGAGCAGAAGGACATCGTGCCCGCGCGCCGCGAGCCGCTGGACCCGCGCATCCACGCTGACGGTGACGCCATCCAGCACCGGCAGATAGCCCGAACTGAGGATGGCGATCCTCATGCTGCGCCGGCCACCGGCGCCGGGCGGCCTCCGAAGCGCGCATAGAGGTCCAGCACCTCCAGCGCCATGGCGCGCTCGGTGCGCGGATAGGCCGTGGCCGCGCTCATGCGGCGGGCGAGGTCCGGAGCCTCCACGAACCGGCGCAGAACCGCCGCGAGCGCGTCCACATCCCCACGCGGGAAGGCGAAGCCGTCGATGCCCTCCTGGATGAACTCGGTCATGCCTGGAACATCGGAAACCACCACGGGGGTGTGGGTCGCAAGCGCCTTGAGCAAGGTGAGCGGCCCGTTCTCGAACCAGGTCGACGGCAGCACCAGGACATCGACCTGGGAAAGCACCTCGGCCATCCGGTGTTCCGCGAACGGCGCATTGAAACTGACTGGCATCGATCTGGCGACGCTCCGCAGGTCCCGCGCATAGTCGGGATAAAGCTTGTCGGAGCCCCAGATGTCGAGGGTGAAAGCGTCCACCGGCAGAAGCCGGAGCGCCTGGAGCAGCAGATGCGGCCCCTTGTGCATCAGAATCTGGCCGATGAAGCCGAAGCGCACCGGGCGATCACCGGCGGGCGGCTTGGGGCGCCGGTCGATATCGATGCCGAAGGCGCTGTGTACCAGAGGCAGGGTGACGCCATTGGCCTCGAATGTATCCTTCAGGTAGCGCGTCGGCGCGATGGCTGCCTGGTACCGCCCCATGGCCGCCGTGAAAGCCTTCGGCCGCCGGATCACAGCCCGCGCATCGGTTCCCAGCGGTGGCGGCAGGAGCGGAGCAAGGCGGGTTCCGGCAAGGGCTGCGAGGTGATGCACCGCTGGATGCGCCAGCGCAGCCCAAAACGGACTCGGTCGCTCGGATCGACGCATCAGGATGCCGCATGTCATGCAGTTGAGCCGTCGCGCATCAGGACCCGCGCACAGGCCGCCGTCGGGAAGCTGGAGGAGGCTGTTGAGGCACAGGTTGAAGAAATCCGTCAGGGTGGCAAAGGTGGGAATGCCGAGCGCCTCGGTCACCTGAGGCAGGACCACGGAGAAATTGCCCAGATGGCAGACGTGAGCCACGTCCGGCCGGATCTCCCTGAGAAGGCGCTCCAGCAGTGGAGCGAGGGCCGGCATGTCGTACTCCTCGCGCGCATTGCGCGGCGGGCTCAAGTTCCGGTCGATGCGCAGAACCGGAATGTCGCCGATGGTGTAGCGCTCGACCTCGGACATCTGGGGCGGCTCGCCGGGGCTGACCGCCGTGATCACGACCGGAGAATGGCCAAGGGCTTGCAACTGCCGCGCGAGCGCGAGCGTATAGGATTCAGTGCCGTAGATATGTTCCGGAAAGAAGGCGTGGACAAAGAGCGCAACCCTGAGAGCGTGGGCTGTAACAGGCTTCGGGCCTTCGTCGGGGAAATGAGGCATCAACTCTCGGCAACATGATTCACACGCTTGGAAATACTTTACCCTTGGGGAAGGACCAAAAGCGATCCGTAATTTGGATAGTTCACATTTCTGACGCGAGGACGCTGAACTTACTATAATACCCGAACCAATGATCGCCTGCTCAGGCATTGCAGCGATATGGACGAATTCCCAATGATCGAGGCTTCGCGAACGCTGCTCTCCACGTTCGGGCGGTCGCGCTTGCCCTGGCGCGATGATCTGCAAAGCGCCGAAACCTGAGGACAGATCGGACGGACTATTACCGATCGCAGGCAACTGAATTACTTTATTATATAGCTAAAATATAAAATCAAAATTCGAATACTTTACACAATCCAGGACACTTGACTTCCGCCACGACATTTCTGCCGAAATTGCCAAAATGTCGGTTTGGCACACGGCAAGCCAGGCCTGGGCGCGTAGCCGGGGCCGGACCGTGAGGCGAACCTAACGGAGCTTGGCGATCCCGATGCCATCGATTTTGGCGCGGTCTTTGATGGACTCCTCGCTACGCGTCATTGCTTTCGAAATGGCTTTGAGTGCCATGCCCTTCTTGGCGAGCAATTTGAGCTTTTCGATTTCCTCATGCGTCCAGGGCTGGCGGTGCCGTTCAAATCGCTCGGCCATGATCTGCTCCTCCTCTGCCGGAATGGCATTGGCCCAATCTATATCAGGGATGGCGCCGGGCAGGCGGACGCATGAGGTCGTGCAGGCAACATGAGCCCACTGCGCGCAAGCACGAGAAGCAGCCGGAGCAGTTCGTAGTGGTATTCGACGCCATCAGGCGGCTCGCCCGCGACGTCCGCCCCCTCTCCACCTGCGCGGCGCTATCCATACCACAGGCGCCCAGATGGACTGCCTCGAACATTCGGCCGCGATCAACGCCACACTCAAAGCCGACATCGTCCGCCTCGACCGTCGTGGCCGATGAGCGCCGAATCGCCAAATTGGAGAAAGTCCGACTGATCGCCGCCGAGCAGCTGAACAAGAAGCCCGGGCCGAACTCGCCTGCGGTTTTGTCTCAAGCTCTTGAAACTTATGAAAAATAAGGCCCCTCAACACACTGCGAATAGCGCTGAAACTGGCCTTTGCCGAGCGTCTCGCCTACGGCCGGAACGGAGGGTTTCGAACCCCGAAAACCGCCTTTCCGTTCAAGATGTTAACCGACCTTGAGACGGCAGATGCAGGATGGCGGAGACGGAGGGATTCGAACCCTCGAGACCCTTTTGGGGGTCTGCTCATTTAGCAAACGAGTGCCTTCAGCCTCTCGGCCACGTCTCCAGCACGTCTCCCTATGCCGAACCGCCGCGGCCTTTGCAAGGCGTCCGGCGTGGTATCCCTCCGGAAATGTGACGCCGACGCGAATGATCGGGCACCGGGGCAGGACAGCCGGGACGCGATCAGCGCATCGCGGCACGCTGGGCGGAGGCGCTTGCGGCAACGCTTGTCGCGAGGTCTGGCGCGACATCGGACCAGTCGTCGGCGCGCTCCGCGCGGACAAGCGCGAGCGATGGGTAGAAGGCACTGGTGCCGGCGTCCTTACCCCAGCACCAGTGCGGAACCGGGCCGACGGCAACAAGACCAGGACGCCCCCGGGCCCCGGCGAGATGGGCCACGGGCCCCTCCCCCGTCACCACAAGATCCAGATGTTGGATCAGGGCCGCCGTATCGATCAGGGTGCCGTCCCCGTCCCAGCCGGGTCCAAGACGCGCCACTTGCGCGCCGAACCCGGTGGCAGCCAGTTCGGCTTCCGCCTCCGGCCGCGTTTCGAGACTGACCAGCGCGATCCCGTCCAACGAGGCCAGGGCGGCGAAAGCGGCCAGCAGGGTGCGATCGCCGTCCCAGGCGATGCCCACCGCGAAGCCGTCCGGCCGCATGTCCCGCCAGCGGGCGATGCGCGCGGGATCGGCCAGGAGATAGGGCGCCTGCGGCCAGCCTCCCGGATCCGGCGACATGAGGCGCGGCAGGCTGGCGAGGGGCGTCCAGCGCAGCCCCGCGTCGCGCACATCCACACCGGCGAGGTCGCTGGCCACGGGAATGCGCGCGTCAATGCGCGACAGCAGAGGCACGTCTGTGGCCTGCGCCAGCAATCGCGCGGGAATTCTCCGATCCCCCAAAAGCCGCAGCAGGCGGCCGAACAGGATCAGGTCGGCAAGATCCCCCTCCGCCGTCACGATCAGCGCGGACGGCTTCTCCACCCCATCCCAGTGCGGCAGCGGCAGCGGCTTCTGCGCGGTCTCGGCATCCGGCGCGGCGGCCTCCAGGCCGTCCCAGCCCTCCTGCCAGCGCCCTGCAGCGAGGGCATCGACGGCGCGTTGGCGAAGCGCCTGCGGCGTCAGGCTCTCACCGCGGACCTCTCCCGGCGAAAGGCCCGGCTGCGGCTCTGGCGAGGCGGCTTCCGCCGGGAGGCTCCCGGTGTCAGGTTGGCGCTCGTCCAGAGGCAGATCCCGTTCGGCCGTGGCCACGGCCGGCGGGCCGGGATCGCATGCCGGAGGCTCTGTGACAGGGATGGAGGACGCAATCGCGGGAGAAGGCTCGGCTGTTTCTGCGGCGGCCGTGGCGGGAGCGGCGGCCTTTTGGGGCGCTTCGAGATTGCCCCGATCAGTGGGCGCGCGTGACACCTCAGCGGGCTCTGGCCCCGCCGGCGGCAGGCCGGCATCGGGCGCTGCCGCCGGCACGCTCACAGGCGCGGGCATCTCCCCATCGCCCAGGTCACGCTCGATGCTTGCCAGCGCCACCTGAAAGGCGGGGCGGTCGGGAGCGGTGGCCAGGGCGATGCGGTAGGCTTCCCGCGCGGCGGAAAGATCTCCGGCCGCCTGGAAGGTCTGGCCGATGAGAAAATGGGCGTCCGCCAGATCGGGCTTGAGCTGCAGGGCGGCGAATGCCGCCTCTGCCGCCTCGGTGCTACGGCCGAACTCGTGCAGCAACGCGCCCTTGGCGAGGAAATGGGCCGGCTCCCAGGGCTGGAGCTCGGCGAGCCGTGTGAAATCGGCCAGCGCCTCGACGGACTGGCCCAGGCGCACCCGCACCTGGGCCAGGTTGGCGAGGACTTCCACGGCGCGGGGATCGAGGGCGAGCGCCATGTCGAAGCAGGCCAGCGCCTCCACGTGGCGCCCGAGATTGGCGTGCATGTTGCCCGCCAGATAGCGCGCCTCCACGAGGCCCGGATCGAGCCTGGCCGCCGCCTCGAAGGCTTTCAGCGCCCGCTCCCACTTGTGCTCGGCCTGAAGCGTGGCACCGAGCAGCACGTGGGCGTGGGGATTCTTGGGATGGCCGTGCTTGGCCCGGCGGGCCGCCGCGTGGGCGTCCTTGATCCGTCCGGCCTGCAGATGGGCGAACACGATCAGGCGCTCCACCTCGAACACGCCAGGCCGCGCCTTCAGGAGGCCCTGGTAGACCTCCAGCGCCTCGTCGACGCGCCCTTCCCGATGCAATGCGGTGGCGCGGGCAAATGCGGCGCGCTCGTCCTCGGCCATGGGCGCTCCTTGCCGCGGAATCAGTCAGAACCACCCTTATAGCATTGCCGGCTCACACGCGGGCTTGATGGCAGACGGGAGATCAGCGGGCGCGCTGGCCAAAGAGGACGCTCTGGGCCTCCTTGTCCCTGGAGAGGTCTACCTTGGCCCGCTCCTCGGCATTTACGGCCAGGCCCCGCTGCACCGCCGGACGTGCCAGGACGCGGCCCAGCCACGCCTTGAAGTGGGGAAACTCCTCGATGTTCTGGCCCTGCCGCTCCCACAGCTTGGCCCAGCCCACGCAGGCGATATCGGCGATGGAATAGTCGCCGGCAAGGTATTCACGGTCCTTCAGGCGGGTGTTCATGACGCCGTAGAGCCGGTGCACCTCGTTGGTGTAGCGCTCAACGGCATAGGGGATCTTCTCCGGCGCGTAGATGCGGAAATGGTGCGCCTGCCCGGCCATGGGGCCAAGGCCTCCCATCTGCCAGAACAGCCACTGGTCCACTTCCACCCGGCCGCGCTCGTCAGCGGGATAGAACAGGCCGGTCTTGCGGCCGAGATACTGGAGGATGGCCCCGGATTCGAACACCGAGATGGGCTGCCCGCCCGGCCCGTCCGGATCGATGATGGCCGGCATCTTGTTGTTGGGCGAGATGGCGAGGAAGTCCGGCTTGAACTGGTCGCCCTTGCCGATGTTCACGAGCTTGACCTCGTAGGGCAGCCCGCATTCCTCCAGCATGATGGTGATCTTCCATCCGTTGGGGGTGGGCCAGTAGAAAAGCTCGATCGGCAAAGACTGGACTGCGGCCATGATGCGCTCCCAGAGCCGTCTCCCTCGGATCGTTTGGCGATCCCGAGGTCAGGCGGACTCTCATCTTCGTGTCAGAGGCCGGTCCCGCGGCCGCAGCGTAGAGGTAGACAGGAGCCGGCCTAAGGGCAAGTGGCCCCGCCAAAGCCGGCAGCCACGGGCTAAAGCTCGATCTTGAAGCCCTCGTGGGAATTGGCGAAGCCCAGCCGACGGTAGAATCGGTGGGCGTCGGTGCGGACCTTGTTGGAGGTCAGGGCCAGGCTCCGCGCGCCGGCACGACCGGCCTCGGCCATGGCGAAGCGCACCATGGCCTCGCCGATGCGGCGGCCGCGCACCGCCCCATCCACCTGCACAGCTTCAAGAAAAGCGCGCAGGGCGCCGCGCCCCGGCAGGCTGTGCACGAACACGAGCTGGAACGTGCCCACCACCCGCCCGTCCAGCTCGGCCGCGTAGAGCCGCGCCCGCGGATCGGCGGCGATGGCCTCGAAGGCGGCCCGGTAGTCACCGAGGGCCGACGCATCGCTGGTGTCGCCGTGGCCGCCGAGGGTATCGGCGGCGAACAGGGCGACCAGCGCGGGCAGGTCTTCGGGCCGGGCCGGGCGGGTCACGATGCCGGCAATTTGGCCGGCAATTTGGCCGCCAACCGGATCGGTCAGCGACACAGCGGGTCGTCCGGAGAGAGGACGGTCATCTGCCAGTCGCTCCAGCGATGGGGGTTCATGGCCGGCGACCACCACTTCACCGCCATCTCGATGGTGTTCTTGTCTGCCGGCGGCAACAGCAGCTTGGGCAGGCCGTTGGCGATGCCGGTGATGCGCGCGCAACCCGTGGTCGGCCGTGACGGCGGACGATACTGATCCTGGTACCAAACGACCACCCGGGCGCCGGGAATGGCGGCGCGCAGGCGCCCGGCGGAGAACCTGTCGTCGGCGACGAGGGTCGGCGACGCGCCGAGGTGGGTCGCCACGCCGAGCTGCATCTTGTACAGCGGCTCGGCCGAGACGCAGCGCCCGCACAGCCGCTGGTCGGGCCACAGGGGCACGGCAACGCGCACCGCCATCACGCCCACCGCAATGGCGGCGAGCACGCCGAGATAAAGCTTCACCCGCGGCCGCCAGCCGCCGAGCCGTTCCAGTTCCGCGAACAGATAGACCGGCAGCAGCAACAGGAAGACGTGGAAATAGCGGTCGCGCAGGTTGGTGGTGCCCACCGTGAAGGTGGTGATGACCGTAACCACGATGCCGAGCACGATCACCGTGCGCAGCACGCGCCGCGCGGCGGCGCGCTCGGGCACATCCGGCTCGGCCCCCTCGCCCCGGTTGTAGGGCAGGAACACTACCGCCATAAGGCCGGCAAGGGGCAGGACATAGCCCGCGATCGCGCCGACAAAGGTGACGAGCACATCGTTCCAGCCCGCGCCAGTGGCGCCGATGGTCTGGGCGGTGGCGCTGGCCACGTTGTGCCCGAAGTGCCAGAGCGCCCAGCCATAGATGCCGAGCGGCACCGCCGCGACGATAAGGCTGATGAGGATGCGCCGGTCAAGGATCACCCGCCGGTAGGTGGGCTCGATGAGGCAGGCGACGATCAGCACGCCCAGGAAGGCGACGAAGCCGAACTTGCCGAGCATGCCCACCGCAATCCACGCGCCGAGCCCGGCGTAAAGGCCGGCTGACGGCTTGCGGGCGAGCGCAATGACCGTGAGGAAGGCGCCGGCAATGGCCACGATCATCACGTTGGAATGGGTGAGGATGCGATGGCTGTGATAGCCGATCACCCAGATCGCCGAGAGCGAGAAGGTGGCCAGCGCCTGCAGCCGCGGCTCGGCGATCACCCGGCGGGCGACGCGATAGACCAGCATGGCGCAGGCGAACAGCAGGGTGTAGCGCAACACCGCGAACGACAGCCGGTCAGTGCCCAGCACCTGCTGGAGGCCCCACAGCAGCCAGTCGAAGAAGGGCGGATTGCGCGGGACGTAGGACAGTTCCAGCGACTGCACGAGATAGCTCTCGATGGCATCGTCCGGATTGACGGCGATCTCGAACACCGTGGCGATGATCGCGTGCAGCACCATGTAGATGCCGAGGATGACCGCAACGCCTTCCTGCCGCGCCCAGAACGGAACGTCGCCGGGCGCTACGGCCTCGGTTTCCCGATGAAGATAACTTGCAGTCACGGGACACTCCTGATGCGCGGGCCTCTATAGCCGCGCCCGCCCGCTGGCGCCACCTTGGGGAAGGGGTGGAGCGAGGATTGCACCCCTCATCGCGGGAATGGATCAGGTACCGCTGGGGAATGGTTACCAGTCGGCAACACCGGCTGCGACGCGGCGCGGGAATCGCAAGGGCCCCCTGCCCCGACCGCCCTAAAGCGTCTCCAGCACGGCGAATCGCTCCCGCCCGCCGGCGGCGAGCGCGGTGTCGGAGACCTCATGCACCAGCATGTCGTCCACCCGCGCCCCGGGAGGTCCGGCGCGGCAGGCGTCCAATATGGCTTCCACCACCGCGTCCGGACCGGCGAAGACCGCCTCCACCGCCCCGTCGCGGCGGTTGCGCACGAAGCCCTTCAGGTCCCGCGCCTCGGCCGTGCGGGCGCACCAGGCGCGATAGCCGACGCCTTGCACCCGCCCGCGCAGCATCACATGCACGTACCGCATGGGTCCCCCTGATGAAGCCGGCGGTCAGTTGGCGCAGCCACCGGGCGCCTTGAGCGCCTCGAAGGTGGACATGGCGCCGACCAGGGCGAACTTGCCGTAATCGATCTTCAGGCTACCCACGACGCCGTTGTCGTAGAGCTGCATGTTCATCACATAGGCCGGAGCGCGATCCACCCCGCCGGTCTCGAAATAGCTGATGGTGACCGGATAGAAGGTGCGGCCGGTCAGGCTCTCCTTCGCCGGGGCGGCGATGCGGCTCTCGTCGGTGCTGGGGCGGCCTACCACGGCGAGGGTCTCGTAGACCTTGGCCGGGTCGTTGGCACCATCATAGACCTTCGCCTCAAGCACGCTCTCCCCCGCCGCCGCCGCGGCCAACACCCGCTTCACATGCTCGGTGGGCAGCAGGATCTCGCCCTTGAGGTCCAGGGTGCGCGCGTCAGGCTGGGTGACGGTGACCTTCAGGGCATCGCGGCCCTGACGCTCCACACTGGCCTCGATCTTCTCGTCGCCATCATCGCCGGTGGAGCTGGAGGAGAAGCGGTAGGCCTTCGCCGCCCCATCCTCCCACGCCTTGGAGGTCACCGCTTGGCGCAGGGGGCTGCCCTCCCCCGTGGAGGCGAGGCTCTCCTGCCGGGTGAGTGTGGAATAGCCGGCGCAGGCGTCACCGGTGATCTCGTACTGGATCACCCCGTTCATTTCCTCGAGCTGGCCGGAGGGCTTGGAGCCGTCGAGGGAGAGCCGGTAGCTGGCCTTGTGGGGCAGCAGCGGAACCGCTCCCGCCGAGGCCGCGCCGAGGCCGAAGACTGCGAGCACCGCAACGAAGGCGAGGCGCGAGCGAAACTGCATGGTCAAAACTCCTCCTGCGCCGCCCCGAGAGCATGCGCCTGCGCCGCCGTACCAGCTTGCACGGGCGCTGTCGTTCGGCGAAGAGGAAGGCCCAATTGCGCGCACCGTGTGGCAGAGCCCGCACGGGACAGGAGCCTTTCATGACCTCGCCCATCGACGCCAAGCTGGCGGAACTCGGAATCACCCTGCCGACGCCGACGCCACCGCTCGCCAATTATGTCCCCGTGGTGCGCACCGGCAACCTGCTGTTCATCTCCGGCCAGGTTTCCATCGACGGCGCCGGCAAGATCGTGACCGGAAAGCTCGGCGCGGGTGTGGAGATCGAGGCCGGCCGCGAGGCCGCGAAGCTGTGCGCCATCAACATCCTGGCCCAGGTGAAGGCCGCCATCGGCGACCTCGACAAGGTGGTGCGGGTGGTCAAGCTCGTCGCCTTCGTGAACTCCGCACCCGATTTCCTGGACCAGCCCAAGGTGGTGAACGGCTGCTCCGACTTCTTCGTGGAAGTGCTCGGCGACAAGGGCCGCCACGCCCGCTCCGCCGTGGGCGTCGCCGCCCTGCCGTTGGACGCAGCAGTGGAAGTGGACGCCATCGTGGAAGTGGTGTGAGGCCGAACGGCGGGACGCAAGCATGGACGACCTGAGCTGGCTGACGGCGCGTCCGGTCGCCCATCGCGGACTGCACGACGCGGCCCGCGGCATCATCGAGAATGCCGGTGCGGCGATGGATGCCGCCATCGCCGCCGGCTACGCCATCGAGCTGGACCTACAGGCCAGCGCCGACGGCGAGGCCATGGTGTTCCACGATTTCACCCTCGATCGCCTCACCGACGCCCAAGGCCCGCTGGCCGACCGCCCGGCGGCAGAACTGGGCGCCATCGCCTTCCGTGGCACCGGCGACCTGATCCTCACCCTGCCCCAGTTGCTGGAGCGGGTGGCAGGACGGGTGCCGCTGGTCATCGAGATCAAGAGCACCTTTTCCGGCGACAAGAGCCTCGCCGCCCGCGCGGCAGACCTGGTGGCGGCCTAC
Source organism: Xanthobacter autotrophicus Py2 (assembly GCA_000017645.1). Classification (NCBI taxonomy): domain Bacteria; kingdom Pseudomonadati; phylum Pseudomonadota; class Alphaproteobacteria; order Hyphomicrobiales; family Xanthobacteraceae; genus Xanthobacter; species Xanthobacter versatilis. The sequence continues at coordinate 4,198,908 of CP000781.1, read as the reverse complement.
AACGGCCCGGCGGCGCTGATGTCGTTCGATCCGCAGATGCTGGAGGTGGTGCGCGCCCGCGCCCCCGGCGTCGTGCGGGGCATCGTTGCGGAAGGTCGCTACGGGCCGGAGTGGCAGCACATCAGTGCTGCCCGCGGCTTCGTCCTCGCCAATCTGCTCCACTGGCCACGCTCGCGCTTCCAGTTCGTGAACTATCGCGTGGCCGACCTCGACAAGCCGGCCGTGCGCCTGCTCCGTGCCCTGGGCATGCCGGTGCTGACCTGGACGGTACGCACCCCGGACCAGCGCGAGCGCGCCGCGCGCTACGCCGACCAGATCGTGTTCGAGGGCTTCCGGCCTTAGGTCCACACGCGCATCGCCCCGGACCAGCGACGGCGTGCGAGGGTTTCTGCCCTTACGTCAGACACCTGCGGCGTCCTGTCGCGGTGGGCAGGCTGTGATGCAACGCACAAATTAGGGGGATGCCCGACGCCCACATTCGCATCCTGCCAGCCCTTACCGAGATCAAGCCGGCCGACTGGGACGCCTGCGCCGCAGGCGGCGCGGCGCGACCGGAGCCATTCCTGTCCCACGCCTTCCTCTCGGCGCTGGAAAGCTCGGGCTGCGCCGCCGCCCGCACCGGCTGGTTGCCCCAGCATCTGGTGATCGACGGGCCGGACGGCACCCCCTCTGCGGTGATGCCGGCCTATCTGAAATCCCATTCGCGCGGCGAATATGTCTTCGACCAGGGCTGGGCCGACGCCTACAGCCGCGCCGGCGGCGACTATTACCCCAAGGTTCAGGTCTCGGTGCCGTTCACGCCGGTGACCGGCCGCCGCCTGCTGCTGAAGGACCCTGAAGACCCGGTGGGCCGGCCCGCCCTCACCGCCGGGCTCAAGGAGCTGGTACGCCTGCGCGGGGCATCCTCCGCCCATGTCACCTTCGCCACCCAGGGGGAGTGGGAGGGCCTGTCGCAGCTTGGCTTCCTGCCGCGCACCGACCGCCAGTTCCACTGGACCAATGCCGGCTACGCCACCTACGACGATTTCCTGGCCGAGCTTGCGTCCCGAAAGCGCAAGGCGCTGAAGAAGGAGCGGCGCGAGGCGCTGGCCGACGGCATCACCATCGAGTGGCTGACCGGCGCGGGACTGACCGACGAGGCGCTGGACGCCTTCTTCATGTTCTATCTGGATACCGGCGGCCGCAAGTGGGGCACGCCCTATCTCAACCGCGAGCTGTTCTCCCTGCTGGCCGAGCGCATGCCGCAGGACATCCTGCTGGTAATGGCACGTCGCGACGGGCGCTACATCGCCGGGGCGCTCAACTTCATCGGTGCCGAGACGCTCTATGGGCGCTATTGGGGAGCGGTGGAGCAGCACCCCTTCCTGCATTTCGAGGTCTGCTACCATCAGGCCATCGACTTCGCCATCGCCCGCGGGCTCAAGGTGGTGGAGGCCGGGGCCCAGGGCGAGCACAAGCTGGCGCGCGGCTATCTGCCGGTGACCACCTATTCCGCCCACTACATCGTCCATCCCGGCCTGAGGACCGCGGTGGCGCAATATCTCGACCGCGAGCGCGCCTATGTGGAGGAGGATGCCGCCGTCCTCACCGAACTCGGCCCCTTCCGCCGCTGCCGGGAGGAAGAGCACGACTGAGGGTAATGGGACACACCTTGCGTCCCTTTTGCCGGCGTATCATCCCGCCGTTGCCCGGCCCCTTGCCCGGTCGCTATAGTCCGCCCGCGAAACCGGGGGTTTGCGATGACGTATTGCTGTGGGGTCCTGGTGCGGGACGGCCTTGTTCTGATTGCCGATACCCGGACCAATGCCGGCCTCGACAACATTTCCACCTTCCGCAAGCTCCACATCTTCGAGGAGCCGGGACACCATGTGCTCGGCCTCGCCACCGCCGGCAACCTGTCGGTCTCCCAGTCGGTGGTGAGCCTGCTGCGCGAGGGCGTCGAGGATCACGAGGCGGGCGAGCGCCACCAGTTGCGTGATTGCCGCACCATGTTCCAGGCCGCCCAGTTGGTGGGCACCGCCATCCGACAGGTGCACAAGGTCAATGGCGAGCTGATGGAGCAGAGCGGCATCAGCTTCGAGGTGTCGTTCCTGCTCGGCGGCCAGATCCTCGGTGACTGCCTGCGCCTCTACATGGTCTATTCGGCTGGCAATTTCATCGAATGTACGCCGGACACGCCGTTCCTCCAGATCGGCGAGCACAAATACGGCAAGCCGGTGCTCGACCGTGCCGTGACCTATGAGATGGAAATCTCCGACGCGCTGAAATCCAGCCTCATCTCCATGGATTCCACCATGCGCTCCAACCTCGGCGTGGGCCTGCCCATCGACGTGATGGTGGTGTCGCCGGATACGCTGCGCTCCGAGCTGCTCTACCGCGTCGAGCCGGGGGAGCCCTATTTCCACGACCTGCGCGAGCGCTGGTCGGCGGCGCTGCGCTCCGCCCACGCTTCCATCCCGCGCCCGCCCTATCTGAAGGATGTGCGCACCCGCCGCCTCACGGAGGTGTGACAGGAGCGCTTCGGACATCCGATCCGGGGGACCCCGGAACGAAGAAGGGCGCCCCTGAGGGCGCCCTTCCTTTTTCTCGGCACCGGCTCACGCCGACCCTTATTGCGCCTAGCGGCTCACGCCGCCTTGGGGGCGAGCTTGGCGGAGACGATCTTGTCGGGATCCTTCACCGGCTCGCCGCGCTTGATCTGGTCCACATTCTCCATGCCCGAGACCACCTCGCCCCACACGGTGTACTGGCCGTCGAGGAAGCGGGCGTCGCCAAAGCAGATGAAGAACTGGCTGTCGCCGGAATCGGGGTTCTGCGCGCGCGCCATGGAGCAGGTGCCGCGCACGTGGGGCTGGCGGTTGAACTCGGCCTTCAGCTTCTTGCCCGAGCCGCCCATGCCGGTGCCGGTGGGATCGCCGGTCTGGGCCATGAAGCCGTCGATGACGCGATGGAACGGTACGCCGTCATAAAAGCCGGTGGACACCAGCTCCTTGATGCGGGCCACGTGGCCGGGAGCGAGGTCCGGGCGGAACGCGATGGTCACCGGACCCTTGGTGGTCTCCAGAACCAGAACTTCGTCACTCATGGGTGTCATCCTTTCGAGGCGGCGCCGGAGGGCCGGCCGCCGCGTCCGCCCGGCCGTGCCGGGACTCAAGAAAGCCGCACCGATCGGCTGAGCCGACCGGCACGGCACGCAATCACGTCAACTGCATCACTTGGCGTCCGCCGCCACCTGCATCTTCACGATGCGGTCGGGGCCGGACACCACGCCACCCGCGCCCGAGCCCTTCTTGATCTTGTCCACGAACTCCATGCCCGACACCACCTGGCCCACCACGGTGTACTGGTTGTTCAGGCTGGGGGTCTCGTCGAACATGATGAAGAACTGCGAGTTGGCGCTGTCGGGCGAGGAGGCCCGCGCCATGCCCACCACGCCGCGCTTGAACGGCACCGAGGAGAATTCCGCCGGCAGGTTGGGATATTTGGAGCCGCCGGTGCCGTTGCCGTACTGGCCGTCGCCGGTCTGGGCCATGAAGCCGTCGATGACGCGGTGGAACGGCACGTTGTTGTAGAAGCCCTCGCGGGTCAGGGTCTTCATGCGCTCCACATGTTTGGGCGCAAGGTCCGGCCGCAGCTGGATCACCACGCGGCCATAGGGCGTGTCGAGAAAGAGGGTGTTCTGCGGATCGGGCTTCGTCTGCGCGGCCGCCGGCAGCGCGACGGCGAAGGCGAGCAGGGCTGCGGCGAGGAAGCGGCCCAAAAGACGCGTCATGAAGATCTCCTGCGAACGGCCCCGTTTCGGGGCGGATGGGCGTGCTCTAGCGCGGGAACTTGTCCTTGAGGCGCGCCAGCACTTCGGCCGGCACGAAGGCGGAAACGTCCCCGCCCATGGCCGCGATCTGCCGCACGAGCGTGGCGGTGATGGGGCGCACCCGCGGCGAGGCGGGCAGGAACACGGTCTGGATGGCGGGGGCGAGCACCCCGTTCATGCCCGCCATCTGCATCTCATAATCAAGGTCGGTGCCGTCGCGCAGGCCGCGGATGAGCAGCGTCGCGCCGAGCCCCTGGGCAGTGGAGGTGATGAGACCGTCGAAGGTGATGGTCTCCAGCGTCGCATTCTCCTGCGCCGCCACCGGCTCGCAGACCTCGCGCAGCATCTCCAGCCGCTCCTGCGCCGAGAACAGCGGCGCCTTGCCGGGATGGATGCCCACCGCCAGCACCAGCCGGTCGGCGAGGCGGCAGGCGGAGCGCACCACGTCCAGGTGGCCGTTGGTCAACGGATCGAACGAGCCGCCATAGATGGCGGTGCGGGGCGTATGGGCGCTCATGCTGCGCTCGTCATGGCGCTTGACCTCATGGGGGCGTCTTCAGGGGCACCCCACTCCGGGCGCCTCCTCTTGCGGCGGAAGGGGTAGCCGTCCGCACCGCCCGGCGCAACCGCCAAAGGCAGATGCGGCCGGGCGGACGGAACCGCACCTTATGCCGGCGTGATGTTGGCGTCGAACGACCCGCCGGGGCCGGGCACCACCACCTTCACCGGGTGGTCCGCCAGCGCCTGCGCGAAGAAGGAGGCGTCCTGCACCAGGATGGGGAAGGAGCCGTAATGGCACGGCACCACCACTTCCACGCCCGGCAGGAAGCGCTTCACCGCCAGCGCCGCCACGGCAGGGCCCATGGTGAAGCGGTCGCCGATGGGAATGAAGACCACCTTGGGCCGGTGGATCTCGCACATCAACGCCATGTCGGAATAGATGTCGGTGTCGCCCATGTGCCAGACGGTGGGCTCGCCCGGCGCCCGGATGATGAGGCCGGTGGGGTTGCCCAGATATTCGGAGGGGCTGCCCGGCCCACCCGAGGAATGGTCGGCGCGCACCATGGTCACGGTGAAGCCGCCGCAATCCAGCGAACCTCCGGTGTTCATCATCTGCCCGGCATTGCCGGCGCCCTTGGCGGCGAGATAGGCGCAGATCTCGGGATTGGCCACCACCGGCAGGGTCCGGCTGGCATCGGCCGCATCCTCCACCAGGGAGACGGTGTCGCCCACATGGTCGGAATGGCCGTGGGTGAGCAGGATGTGGGTCACCCCTCGGGCGGCCTCCTCCACCGTGGAGTTGAAGCTGGGATTGCCGGTGAAGAAGGGATCGATGAGCACCGCCTTGTCCGCAAAGTCGAGGCGGAACGCGGCGTGGCCGAACCAGGTGATCTTCATGGGAAAGGACGCCCCTTGGCTACGCGGAGCACGTGCCGGTCAGCATGCAGGACAGGCTGGCCGGATCACGCGGTCTCCGTCTTGAAGCCTGGCGACGGATCCGGCGCCAGACTCGATCGGGCGCGGAGTATCCCGGAAGGTCCGGCATGGCGCAACGGCGAGGTGGCCTTTCGCCACGCTTGCCGGCGGAAATGGCATGGACCCGTCACCCCAGCGTCGAGAGCGCCGGGAAGGTCTCGATGAGCCAATAGCTCGCATGGGCGATCCAGCCGGACATGAAGGCGATGCCTGTGAGCACCAGCAGCGCGCCCATGGCCTTCTCCACCACCGGCAGGATCTTGCGCATATGGACGAGGCTTTTCAGGAACGGCCGCACCGCAAACGCCGCCAGCAGGAACGGCACCCCGAGCCCCAGCGAATAGATGGCGAGCAGCCCCGCCCCCTTGGACACCGTCGCCTCCGACCCCGCCACCGCGAGAATCGCGCCCAGCACCGGGCCGAGGCAGGGCGTCCAGCCGAAGGCGAAGGCCAGTCCCATCACGAAGGCGCCCCAGATGCCGGTGGGCTCGTGCACATGGGCGCGCGCGGTACGATGCAGCAGGTGAATGCGGAACACGCCGAGGAAGTTCAGCCCCATCACGATGATGGCGAGGCCGGCGATGATGGAGAGCACGTCGAGATGCGCCCGCAGCAGATCGCCGATGGCCGACGCCCCCGCCCCCAGCATCACGAACACCACGCTGAAGCCGGCCACGAACAGCACGGCCCCCACCATGGCCCGGCGCCCCACCTCCTTCACCGGCTCGTCGCCGGCGAGGTCATCCAGCGTGCTGCCGCCGAGAAAGCACAAATAGGGCGGCACCAAAGGCAGCACGCAGGGGGAAACGAAGCTCACGAGGCCGGCGAGAAAGGCGGCGGGCAGGGTCACGTCGGCCATGGGTCTTCGTCGCAGCTCCTCTGTCGCGCATCCGGTGAGCAGGCGGGCGTCCCGTCGACGCACCGTCTCGCGTTGCTTTGCCTCATGAGCCGCCGGAGACGTTCGGGCAAGCCACACTTCGCCGCGCTCCCCGCCTTGTGAGCACGGCCGTCATCGCAGGCCGGCGCCGACCGGGGCTTGCAACCGCCACACTTCAAGGACATCTGAAGGGCATGAGCGACGAGCGCACGCCCCCCCGCCGGCCGCAGGTCTTCCGGCTCGACGAAGCCGCCATCACCATGGCGCCGCCGGAGCCGGTGGAGCCCGCCTTCCCCCTGCCCGTTCCGGCGCCCGAGCCGCGCCGCAGCTGGGGTCTGTCGCTGGCCGGCCTGTTCTGGTCGGCGCTGGGCGGCGTGCTGAGCCTGATGGCCTATGTGGGCCTCAGCCAGCTCATCACCGACCTGTTCGCCCGCGCCGAATGGCTCGGCTATGTGGGCCTCGCCTTCACCGCCGCTCTGCTGGCCGCCGCCATCGCCATCGTGGCGCGGGAAGTGGCGGGGATGGCCCGGCTGACCAAGCTCGACACCATCCGCGCCAGCGCTGAAAAGGCCCTCGCGGAGGACGACCGCGCCCTCGCCGAAACCGTGGTGCGCGACGTGTTGCGGCTGTCGGCGGAAACACCTTCGCTGGCTCGCGCCCGTACCGATCTGGAGGGGCACCTCACCGGCATCATCGATGGGGCGGACCTGGTGCGCCTGTCCGAGCGCACCTTGCTGGCGGGCCTCGACTCCCGCGCCCGGCAGATGGTGTCGGACGCGGCGCGCAACGTCTCGGTGGTTACCGCCGTTTCCCCGCGGGCGGCGGTGGACCTTGCCTTCGTGCTCTACAGCGCCGTCACCCTCATGCGCCGCCTCGCCCAGCTTTATGGCGGGCGGCCCGGGACGCTGGGCACCTTCAAGCTGGTCAAGCATGTGCTGGGGCATCTTGCCATCACCGGCGGCATGGCGGCCGGCGATACCCTGGTGCAGCAGATCGTGGGCCAGGGGCTCGCAGCGCGGCTGTCCGCCCGCCTCGGCGAAGGGGTGGTGAACGGGCTACTCACGGCGCGGCTGGGGCTTGCCGCCATCGCCGTCACGCGCCCCCTGCCCTTCACCGCCCTGCCCGCGCCGCGCCTCGCGGACGTGGCCGGCGGCCTCCTGCGCAAGGCGGAGGAAGACGAGGCCGCTGCCTCACGCCGGCAATAGGTGCGACGGGATGGCATCCGGCGTGTAGCGCACCGGCCGGTTGCGCCAGATCATCTGGGCCGTGGGCCAGACCACGAACGCCCCCATGGCGGCGAGAAACAGCGCCACGCTCCATTGCTGCTCCCTGAGCGCGAAGCCAAGCACCGTGGCGAGCCCTGCCAGCGCCGCCAGGCCCACCGCCACCATCAGGGCGAACCGCCACGGCGCATAGCCGCCGATGAAGCTGGCGCGGCTTCCCGCCGCCGCGAGCGCACCATGCAGCGCCCGGACGAAGGCGGCATAGTCCGCCCCCTGGTCGCGCACGCCGGTGAGCGAGATGCGCGAGGCGGAGCCCGTCTTCAACCTCGTGCCGTCGCGGCCCGACAGCTCGATCTCGAAGCTCGGGTTCGCGAACTTGGCCGGCAGGAAGCGCAGGGTCACGGCCGTGATATCCGCCAGCGCGAGGCGCCCCTCCTTGGGGCCCACTGTGAACTCCAGCACCGGAGGCGTGAGCTGGAGCCGCACGCCGGCGCCGCCGAGGCGGGGAAAGCAGGCATAGGCGGCGCCTCCTGCATCCGCGCTCACGTCAGCTCCCGCATGGCCGCATCGATGCCCTCGACGGTGAGCGGGAACATCCGCCCCTCCATGAGGTGGCGCATGAGACGGATGGATTCCGTATAGCCCCAATGGGGCTCGGGCACCGGATTGAGCCAAGCCGCCTTGGGATAGGTGGTGGTGAGGCGCTCCAGCCAGACCTTGCCCGGCTCGGCATTGTTGTGCTCCACCGAGCCATTGGCATAGGTAATTTCATACGGACTCATGGACGCATCGCCCACGAAGATCAGCTTGTAGTCGTGCGGGTAGGTGTGCAGCACGTCGAACAGGGGGATGCGCTCGGTGGCGCGCCGGGCGTTGGATTTCCACACGCCCTCATAGACGCAGTTGTGAAAGTAGAAGTGCTCGAGGTGCTTGAACTCGGCGCGGGCGGCGGAAAACAGTTCCTCCACCTGGGCCACGTGCCAGTCCATGGAGCCGCCCACGTCGAGGAACAGCAGCACCTTCACCGCATTGCGCCGCTCCGGCCGCAGCCGCACATCGAGCCAGCCCTGGCGGGCGGTCTCGCGGATGGTGCCGTCGAGGTCCAGTTCCTCCGCCGCGCCGATGCGGGCGAACTTGCGCAGCCGGCGCAGCGCCACCTTGATGTTGCGGGTGCCCAGCTCAACCGTATCGTCGAGGTCCTTGAACTCGCGCTTGTCCCAGACCTTCACGGCGCGGAAGTTGCGGTTGCCGTCCTGGCCGATGCGCACGCCTTCGGGATTGTAGCCATAGGCGCCGAAGGGTGACGTGCCGCCGGTGCCGATCCATTTCGAGCCGCCCTGGTGGCGCCCCTTTTGCTCCTCCAGCCGCTTCTTCAACGTCTCCAGCAGCTTGTCGAGGCCGCCCAGGGCCTCGATCTGGGCCTTCTCCTCCTCGGTGAGGTGCTTCTCGGTCAGCTTCCTCAGCCAATCCTCGGGGATGGAGTGGCCCTCTTCGCCGAGCGCCCCTTCGAGACCCTTGAAGCAGCGGCCGAAGACCTGGTCGAAGCGGTCGAGGTGGCGCTCGTCCTTCACCAGGCTGGCGCGGGCGAGATAGTAGAAGGCATCCACCTGCCGGCCGGCCACGTCGCGGTCCATGGCCTCCATCAGCGTGAGATATTCACGCACGGAGACCGGCACGCCGCCAGCCTTGAGCGCCTCGAAGAAGGCGATGAACATCCAGGCTCTCTCCCCGCTCCGTGCCATGCACCGGCCCGCCGGCCAGGTTAGCCGCGTGCGATGTCCACCAGCATAGCGGAGAGCGCCAGCCCCGCGCAAAGCCGACGCCCCTCCACGCGGCATCTTCACAACGACAAAGGCCGCGTCCCGGGGGGCGCGGCCTTGGCGTGGAGCGGAGTGCCCCCGTTTGGGGTCAGGCTCAGTTTGCGGTGGAGACCAGGTTGTTGGCGTCCGCGATCTCGCGGGCGGTGGTCGCCCCCAGCAGCACCAGGTTGAGGAACTTCGTCAGCTCCACCGATCCGGCATTGCCGATGTAGATGATGTCCTTGTCGCGCATGGGGACCTTGGTGGACATCAGATAGCCGGTGGGCTCGCGGAAATTGACCGTGTAGATGGTGGGGATCCGCTTGTCCGGAATGTTGGACACGTCCACGCCCATGCGCTCCAGCGTGGTGCGGTTCTCGATGCGGAACAGGAACACCGACTGCGGGTCCGCCTGCTGATCGAGCAGGCCCTCGGCCTTGGCGGCAGCCTCGCTCAGGCTGATGGAGTCGTTGCCGAAGTTGAACTGGCCCTGCTTTCCGGTGGCGCCGAACGCCAGGAAGGTGCGGGGACGGCTGAACACGTAGATGGTGTCATCGGGCTGCAGATAGATGTTGTTGGCGGGCTCGCGGACCAGGCGGTTGAAGCTGATGGTCGCCTCGCGATTGCCACGCTGCAGGGTCACCAGCAGATCATAGCCCTTGGCCTGGGCCAGGCCACCGCGGCTGACGGCGTCGAGAATGCGCTCGCCGGCGGAGGTCAGCGGGAAGCGCAGCGGTGTTTCCACCTCGCCGATCACGGTCACGGCGTTCGACCGCTGGGTCTTCACCGTCACCACGGCCTGGGGCTCGATGGCCCGGTTGCGCAGGCGATCGACGATTTCCTTCTCCACCTGCGACGGCGAAAAGCCCGCGGCCTTGATCTGGCCGGCATAGGGCACCGAGATGAAGCCGTTGGGATCGACCGACTGGTCGGGGATGTCGACGAAGTTGCCGGCGCGCGAAGCCGCTTCCGCCGGAATGAACAGGCCGCCCGAGGACGCCTCGAAGATGGACACGCCCACCACGTCGCCCACGCCGATCTTGACGTTGGGGATGGGCCTGCGGTCGTTGCGGAAGGTGCCGATCAGCCCCTCGCTGTCAGTGGTGGCCAGCACCCGCACCACGTCAATCGTCATGGGCACCAGCTTGTAGCCGACGCCGTCCGTGTCCTGAGACTGCGGGTTGCGCACTTCTGTGCTGTAGGGGCCGGAAGCCGGAAGAAAATTGCAGCCGCCCAGGACTGCAGCGATGGCGACGCAGCCTGCGAAACGTAGGCGGTCGAACCAACTCTTTCGGACGAGCAACACTGGCCAATACCCCCTTACAACGTCGCGTGTGATCCCTACCATGATGGGCCGGGAACGGCCTATCTCTGTCGGCCTGAATCGACTGCGGGCCGGCGCGTTTCCAAGAGTCATGTGGCATCGCAGCAACAAGTGCCGATGCGGGGTTCCATGCGAAAAAGTTAAAATAATACCTCCAAAATTGAGGTATCTGGCTATCGCTCCGCACAGCGCCGCTGGAGACAGTCAGGGAATCAGGTCGTGATATGGAAGCAGTCGGCGCCTTCGAGCACCAGACAGGTCAGATGCCCTGAGGCATAGGCCCCGGTATCGATGTTAATTCGGTTGGGCAATACCTCCGGCACCTTGGTCGGAGTGTGGCCGTGCACGACGCAATGGCCCAGCCAGTCGGGACAATCGAGGAATTCGCGCCGGATCCACATCATGTCCTCGCGGCTCTGCTCCTCCAGCGGGATGCCGGGGCGCAATCCCGCGTGGACGAACAGATAGTCGCCGCAGACGAAATGGCTGGACAGTCGCTTCAGAAACGCCAGATGCGCCGATGACACGGCTGCGCGCCACAGGCTCCAGAGCGTATTCTCGTCCAGGTTGCGCCGGTGACCCACATAAGAGAAGACCGTCTCCAGGCCGCCCATCTTCAGCCAGCGGGCAAACGTCTCCCGCGACAGGAGGGCGTCGATCATCACCGCCTCGTGGTTGCCGCTGATGCACACCGCCTTGCGGCTGGCCTGACGTTCGATCAACGCATCTATGACCGCCGCCGACTGCGGGCCGCGGTCCACATAGTCGCCGAGATAGACCTCGATGCAATCGACGCCCGGATGCACGAGCATGTCCTCGTCGATCGCCGCCTGCAGCCGCTTGAGCAGATCGAGGTGACCGTGGATGTCCCCGACGGCATAGACCCGCTTGTTCGGCGGAAGGCGCGGCACCGGCGGGGCGAACGCGGCTTCAGCCAAAGGATTGGGGCGGAGCTTCAGCATTGCCATGGTCGGGGCTTGACCTTTGCCACTGCGGCACCCCCGTGGGGCACGATCAGGCTAAAAGTCTATCACACGCCCGCCCGCACTGCGAAGAGCCTTTGTTGCAATGCGGTAACGACGTAAAGCAAAACAGCAATCACCTATGGGCAGCGTTCCCGGTGGGGCACAGGCGGCAGAGGGACGCAAGGGGAATATCTCGACCGGAGCGGGCAGTCCGGTTCTAAGGTCGGGCTAAGGCGTTTCCGCGCGAATGGGATACCGGCTCGCGTGGAGAACGCGCGTCAAAACGCTCCACACCAAGCACTTGAAACAGCAGGCGCTTGCGGCGTTGGCACAAGACAGGCACAGGGCACCGTGGCCGCGGGAGAGGCGTGATGGCATTCGATCTGACGGCGCTGGCCGTGCTCCTGGAAGCCCTGCTCGGCTATCCGGCGGGCTTGGTGCGCCGCATTGGCCATCCGGTGATCTGGATCGGCCGGCTGATCGTCGTGCTGGACCACGGCCTCAACCGCCCCGGCTTGACCGCCACGACGCGCAAGGGCCTCGGCGTGGTGGCGGTGGGAGTGATCCTTGTCGCGGCCGCCGTTCCCGCCGCGCTTCTTGAAGCCCTGCTGCGTCCCCTGCCCTTCGGCCTGCTGGTGCTGGGCCTGATCGGCTCGACGCTCATCGCCCAGCGCTCGCTGCACTGGCATGTGGCGCGGGTGGCCGAGGCGCTGGAAGGCGGCAGTCTGGAGGCGGCACGCACCGCCGTGAGCCATATCGTCGGGCGCGACCCGCAGACCTTGGATGAGGCCGGCGTCGCCCGCGCCGCCATCGAGAGCCTCGCCGAGAATTTCTCCGACGGCGTGGTTGCTCCCACACTGTGGATGTGTGTGGGCGGGCTGGCCGGGGGCGCCGCCTACAAGGCGCTCAACACCGCCGACAGCATGATCGGCCATCTCACCGAGCGCCACGCCGCCTTCGGCTGGGCCGCCGCCCGCACCGACGATTATGTGAACCTGCCCGCCTCGCGCCTCGCCGGCATGCTGCTGATCGCGGCCGCCGCCCTCACCCCCGGCACCGATGCCCGCGCCGCCCACACGGCCATGCTGCGGGATGCGCCGCGGCACCGTTCCCCCAATGCCGGCTGGTCGGAGGCGGCCATGGCCGGCGCGCTGGGGCTGAAGCTGAACGGCCCCAAGGTCTATGCCGGCGTCTTCACCGAGGACGCCTACATGGGCGACGGGCGACGGGAGGCAACGGCGAAGGACGTGCGCGCGGCGCTGCGGCTCTACCGCCGGGCGGATGCGCTGATGGTGCTGCTGGTGCTCGCGGGCGCCGCGGCCCCCTTCATCTGGCGAGGCTGAACAGCAGGTCGAGGTCGAGATGGGCGGCGAGGTGCGCGGCGAGGCGATCCAGCGTCTCCTCCACACCCTGCTCATAGGCCGCCTGCGACGGGGCCCCGCCGAGCGCACCGAGCAGCCCGCTGCGGAAGGCATCGGAGGCGAACAGGCCGTGCACATAGGTGCCGCTGACCCGACCAGAAGCGGATCGGGCGCCGTCCTGCCGCCCATCGGAGAGCACGGCGAAGGGCTGTTCCGCATCCGCGCCGGCGGTTACGCCCATGTGCATCTCGTAGCCGGAGAACGGCGCGGCGACGGCAGGATCCAGCGCCACGCCCGCCACCTCCACCAGTCGCTTTTCCGGCGACAGCACGGTGTGGACCTTGAGCAGGCCGAGGCCGCGGGCGATCTTCGCTTCGCCCTCGATACCGTCGGGATCGGCGATGGTCTCGCCCAGCATCTGGTAGCCGCCGCACAGGCCCATCACATGGCCGCCGCGCCGGGCGAAGGCGAGGATGTCGTGGTGAAGCCCCTCGGCCTTGAGCGCTGCGAGGTCGGCAATGGTGGCCTTCGAGCCGATGAGCAGCACCAGGTCCGTATCCACCGGCAGCGTCTCATGAGGGCGGATGCGGCGGACCTCCACGGAGGGCTCGGCGTCCAGCGGGTCGAGATCGTCGAAATTGGAGACGTGGGGCAGGATGGGCACGCAGATCCTGGTCCGAGCCCTCGGCTTGGGAGCGGGCGGGGCAGACAGCGCCAGTGCGTCCTCCGCCGGCAGGCGGATGGCTTCGGAGAAATGCGGCACCAGCCCCAGCGCCGCCCAGCCGGTCTGGCGGGCGATCAGCTCCATGCCGGTGGCAAACAGGCTCGGGTCGCCCCGGAAGCGGTTGACGACGAAGCCCTTGATGAGCGCGGCATCGGCGGCATCGATCACCGCCTTCGTCCCCACCAGCGACGCGATCACGCCGCCCCGGTCGATATCGCCGATGACCACCACCGGCACGTCCGCCGCGCGGGCAAAGCCCATGTTGGCGATGTCGCCGGTGCGCAAATTGACCTCGGAGGCGCTGCCCGCCCCTTCCACTAGCACCAGGTCGGCCTCGGCCTTCAGGCGGTCGAAGCTGTCCAGCACGAAGGGCAGCAGCGACGGCTTCATGCCCTGGTAGGCCGCCGCCTTGGCGGTGCCGTGGACGCGGCCCTGCACCACCACCTGCGCGCCGGTTTCGCCCTGCGGCTTCAGTAGCACCGGGTTCATATGGACGCTGAGGGGCACCCGTGCCGCCCGCGCCTGCAGCGCCTGCGCCCGGCCGATCTCGCCGCCGTCAGCCGTGACGGCGGCATTGTTGGACATGTTCTGTGGCTTGAACGGGCGCACCTTCAGCCCGCGCAGGGTGAAGGCACGCGCAAGGCCGGCGACGAGGAGCGACTTGCCCACGTCCGACCCGGTGCCCTGGAACATCAGCGCGCGTGCCATCCGATCAGAACTCGATCCCGGCCTGCGCCTTCACGCCGGCCGCAAAATGGTGCTTCACCAGCCCCATCTCGGTGACGAGATCCGCGGCCGCGACCAGCTCCGGCTTGGCATTGCGACCGGTCACCACCACGTGCAGGCCGGGGCGGCGGGCGGCAAGGGTGGACACCACCTCGCCAAGATCGAGATAGTCGTAGCGCAGGGCGATGTTCAGCTCGTCGAGAACGAGGAGGTTGATGGTCTCGTCCGCCATCAGCTCGCGGACCTTGGCGAAGGCGCGGGCGGCGGCGGCGCGGTCACGGGCGAGGTCCTGCGTCTCCCAGGTGAAGCCCTCGCCCATGGTGTGCCAGACCACCCGATCGCCGAACCCGGCGAAGGCCTCCTGCTCGCCGGTCTGCCACGCGCCCTTGATGAACTGCACCACGCCCACCCGCCCACCGCGCCCGAGCATGCGCAGGGCGAGGCCAAAGGCGGCCGTGCTCTTGCCCTTGCCTGGGCCGGTATGGACGATGAGCAGGCCCTTCGCGATGGTCTTTTCCGCCACCTCCTTGTCCTGCACCGCCTTGCGCTTCTCCATCTTGGCGCGATGGCGGGCGGCCTCGGCGTCATCTACGGCGGGGGGAGGAACGGGCTCGCTCACGGCGTCACATCCTTCACGATCAGGGGCAGGCCGGCCACCACCAGCACCACCTGCCGCGCGCGGGCAGCGAGACGCTGGTTGAGGAGGCCGGCGGCGTCGCGGAACCACCGAGCCAGCGCATTGTCCGGCACGATGCCGAAGCCCACCTCGTTGGCGACGCAGACGGTGAGGCCGGGGCGCGCCGCGAGGGCGCTCTCCAGGGCCGCGCCCTCGGCGTCGAGGTCGTGCTCGGCGAGCAGGTGGTTGGTGAGCCAGAGCGTCAGGCAGTCCACCAGCACCGGCTGCTCGGGCGGCAGCGCCTTGAGGGTGCCTGCGAGGTCGAGCGGCGCCTCATGGGTCTGCCATCCCTCCCCGCGCCGGGAGCGATGCAGGGCGATGCGCGCCTCCATCTCGCCGTCGCGGGCCTCGGCGGTGGCGATATAGGCCCAAGGCGCCGGCTGGCGCCGGACCTCGCCTTCAGCGAAGCGGCTCTTGCCGGAGCGCGCGCCGCCGAGGACCAGGACGAGGCCGCCGCTCAAGCGGCCGACCGGGTGAACCGCTGCCGCAGCAGCCCCGCCAGCGCGCCGAGCACCGCCCAGAATACGAAGCTCGTCACCACCACCGCCACCACGAAACCGTGGGCGAGGCCGGCGGGCACCGGGCTGTCGTGGCTGTCGGGCTGCGGCGCGCCGATGAGATGCGGCAGCACGATCAGCCCAACGGCCAGCGCCGCCAGCGGCAACGACCTTTTGTAGACCAGCAGGGCGATACCTGCGGCGGTGGCCACCGCCGTGCCGATCCACCATGCCTGACGGGCAAACAGATCCGCCGCCGGCATGGCGGGCAGCTCGGGCGGCAGGCTCAGGCTGGGGGCCAGGGTGACTGCGGCGAAGGCGGCGACGCCCCAGGCGAGCCCGTCGCGCCAGCCGGCAAGGCCGCCGGCCACCTCGGAGACCGCCAGCAGCAGCAGAGCGAAGCCCGCCGCGCCCACCACATTGGCGAGGGCGGTGTAGAGCAGGCGCTCGGCGCCGTCGGACGGTGCCCAGGCATCGGCGTGGTCGTGCGGCGCGGCGACAGACTGGCCGGCGGTACCATGATCGTGCGAGCCATGATCATGGGAGGCAGGCGCAGGCGCCGCCTCCTCATAGGTCTCGGCCTTCAGGATGAGAGGGGTGGTCGCCGCGTGCTGCAGCCCGGTCATCAGGAGACCGGCCAATAGCCCGCTAAGCGCCGCCGCGAAGACGAGGGCGCGAAAGATCGCCATGGCTGAAAGCTCCCCTCAGTGGCAGGGGAAGCCGGTGGAATGGCGGTAATCGTGCGCCGCATTGTGCAGCACCGGAATACCGGAGAAGCCGACGCCGCCGACAATGAACAGGCCGAGCAAACCCGCAAGTGTGATCTGGACCGCGCGGGACGCGAGGCCGGATTCGGTGGCGGCTGTATTGGGCGACTGGGTCTGGGTCGTCATCATCTGTCCTTTCAGCCCTCCCTCCGAGGGCGCATGGCGATGCCCTGAACGGGCAGGATGTCGCCGGCAGGTCTCCTGGCTCGCGGGTCATTGCGAAGCCTGCGCCTTCCCGGATTGCTCCAGTGGCATGTTGCAGGCCCGCTCACCGCCGACAGTTGCGGGGGCAGCCGCGGCTTTGGGAGAAACTCCCGCACCGCATTCCCTCTTGGTCCGCCCGAAAGCGAACACCGACGACGGGACGACTATAGGGCTATCGCGCCCCGCCGCAACTGCGGCTTGGCGGACATGCCCATGGGGCTGACCCATCCCCGGGCAGAAACTGCACGGCGGTCGGGGCGATCCCCGAGGCGGACCCCGGTCGTCGCCCGGCGTCAGCCTTTCCAATGGGGGAATACGGATCGGCGGATTGCCCCAAAGAGGTGTCGAAGCACCTCTTAAAGCGATACATCAAGACTTTAGCAATCGCAGACAAATAATTGAAATAAATGAATAATTCAAAATCACTTCATGTAGCGGATCCGGCAGGCGTCTGCATGCCACGCCCTGTCCCCTACCCTTTCGCCTTCGCCACCAGCGCTGACGTGGAGCGCCCCTCCACCAGCGGGATCAGGGCGACCCGCCCGCCGCGCGACTTCACCACGTCGCCGCCCACCACCTGGTCCTCGCGGTAATCGGCGCCCTTCACCAGCACGTCCGGACCGAGCGCGGTGATGATCTCCAGCGGGGTGTCCTCCTCGAACAGCACCACCAGGTCGACGCAGCGCAGCGCACCGATGACGCGGGCGCGCGCAGCCTCGTCCTGCACCGGACGGGTCGGCCCCTTCAGGCGCTGCACCGAGGCATCGGTGTTCAGCGCCACCACCAGCCGGTCGCCCTCCCGCGCCGCCGCCTCCAGGATGGCGACGTGGCCGGGATGGACCAGATCAAAGCAGCCATTGGTGAAGACCACGCGGGCGCCTGCCGCCTGCCAGCCGGCGATGACGGCGGCGGCCCGGGCACGGTCCACCAGCGCGCCGGGGGCCGCGCCCTCGGGCACGCTGGCGTCGAGGGCCGCGTTGAGTTCCGCCCGCGTCACCACTGCCGTGCCGATCTTGCCTACCGCGACCGCGGCGGCGGCATTGGCGAAATGCACGCTGGTCTCCAGCGTGTGCCCGGAGGCGAGGGAGACGGCCAGTGCCGCCAGCGCCGTATCGCCGGCACCCGACACGTCGAACACCTCGCGGGCCTGGGCCGGCACATGCAGCACCTGCCCGTTGCGGCGCCACAGCGTCATGCCCTTCTCGGCGCGGGTCACCAGCACGTCGCCGCCGAACTGGCCGGACGCAGCCTCGGCCGCCAGGGCCGCCTCGGCGTCGGTGGTGTCGGGCAGGCCGGTGGCGGCGGCCAGTTCCAGCCGGTTGGGGGTGACCAGCGTCGCGCCGCGATAGGCCTCGAAGGTGCGGCGCTTGGGATCGACGATCACCGGCACGCCCTTCGCCTGCGCCGCAGCGATGGCGGCGCCGATGACCACATCCGACAGCACGCCCTTGGCATAGTCGGACAGCACCACCACCGAGCTGCGCCCCACCGCCTCTTCCACGGTCGCGACAAGGCGCGCGACGGTGTCGTCGGCCGGCGGGGTCAGGACCTCGGCATCGATGCGGACGATCTGCTGGCGCCCGCTCATCACCCGCGTCTTGGTGATGGTGGGCCGCCCCCCGTCCGCCACCAGGCTGGACAGGTCAATGTCGCGATAGGCGGAAAGCGCGTCCTTCAACGCCTCGGCCTCCGGATCGGCGCCGGTGAGGCCCACCAGGATCACCTGCGCTCCCAGCGCCGCGGCATTGGCCGCCACGTTGGCGGCGCCGCCCGGCACGATGCGCTCGGCGCCGTGCACCAGCACCGGCACCGGCGCCTCCGGCGAGATGCGCGAAACGGAACCGACGATATAGCGATCCACCATCACGTCGCCGATGACGGCGATGGGACCCACCGCGCCTGCCGCGCCTTTACCCGCCATGATGCTCTGTCCTCACGCCGCGTTGCGCGGCTTCAGATGGCCGTTCACATAGGACGCGACCCCGTCCTCCAGTGAGGTGAAGGGACGCGTGAAGCCCGCCGCGCGTAGCTTCGAGACATCGGCCTGGGTGAAATACTGGTAGGCCTTCTGCAGGCTTTCCGGCATGTCCACGTAGGCGATGCGCGGTTCCTCGCCCAGCGCCGAGAACACCGCCCTGGCGAGATCCGCGAACGACCGCGCCTCCCCGGTGCCCACATTGAAGATGCCGGACACGTCCGGGCTCTCCAGCAGCCAGCGCACCACCTCCACGCAATCGCCCACATGGACGAAGTCGCGCAATTGGCCGCCATCCTCGTAGCGCGGATCGTGGGACTTGAAGAGGGTCACATCCTCCCCGGCCGCCGCAGCCGGATAGATCTTGTGCACCACCGAGCGCATGTCGCCCTTGTGGCCCTCGCCGGGGCCGTAGACGTTGAAGAAGCGCAGGCCCGCGAACTGCGGCGGGCGCGGCCGGCCCTCCGCCACGTCGGCCATGATGCGGCGATCCACGAACAGCTTCGACCAGCCGTAGGGATTGAGCGGCGCCAGGGCGCCAAGGTCCGCCGCTTCCTCCGAATCCACGAAGCCGGAGGTACCGTCGCCATAGGTCGCGGCCGAGGAGGCGAAGACGAGGCCCAGCGCCTTCCGCGCACACAGCTCCCACAGATCCAGCGTCGAGCGGATGTTGCGGGCAACGATCTTGTCGGCATCGCGCTCGGTGGTGGCGGAGATCGCGCCCATGTGCACCACGGCGGCAAGCCGGCCGCCCTCCTTCTCCACGAAGGCGTTCACCGTCTCCGGGCGGATCACGTCATGCAGCGCGATGTCGGAGATGTTGCGCCATTTGGGGCCATCCTCCAGCCAGTCGGCCACCACCACGCGATAGCCATCTTCGGCGGCGGCACGGGCGATGTTGGAGCCGATGAAGCCCGCCCCGCCCGTGACGAGGAGGAGGTCGCGGCTGAGCGCCACCGATCGGGTCATGTGGAACATCCCATCTTCAGGTCGGGCGCAGGGTGTGCCACCCGCGCCCCCTTTTGTCCATGTTCGGCCCGGTTCAGGCCGTCAGCGCCGCCAGCGCCCGCCAGACCTCGGCGGCGGAGATGTCGGCGAGGCAAGGCGGTCCCTCGATGACCTCCGGGGCGATGCGGCAGCGCGCCTTTTCGCATGGGACGCAGTCGCGGGTCGCCCTCAGCTCCACCGCCCGGGGGCCATAGAGGCCGGTGAGGCGCGGGTCGGTGGGGCCGTAAAGTCCCACCGTCGGCACCCCATAGGCCGCCGCCAGATGGCCAAGGCCGGTATCCGCGCTGACCACGCCCACTGCTCCCGCGATCACCGGGGCGAGGGTTTCCAGGGTCTGCGGCGGCAAGAGGTGCACGTTGGGCAGTCCGTCCGCGATGGCCTCGGCGCGGGCCTGCTCGGTCGCACCCTGGGCGAACAGGCGGATGTCGAGGCCCGCCGCCCCGGCCTGTTCCGCCAGCGCCCGCCAGCCGGCGCGAGTCCAGGTCTTGGTGGGCCAGGTGGTGCCGTGGAGGAAGACGAGGTAGGACGCGCCTGTCTGAGCGCCGGGCATCAGCCCCGCATCCGCCGGACGGCCGTCGAGGCTGTAGCCCAGAGCGGTGGCGAACAGCTTGCGGATGCGCACCGCCATATGCTCCACTTCCGGCACGTGATGGCGCCGGTGATAGGTGAGCGCGGCAAGGCTCTCCCGCGCGCTGGCGCGATCGAAGCCGTGGCGCTGCCCTTGGGCGAGCGCCGCCACCGCCGCGCTCTTCATCAGGCCCTGGGCATCGATGATGATATCGTAGCGATCGGCGCCCAGCGCGCCGCGGATGCGCCCGGCCTCGCCGGAGCGCAGGGCCTTGAGCGGCTTGCGCAGCATCCGCCGGAGCGGGACGACGATGGTGTTCCGCACCGCAGGATGCAGGCGCGCCACCGGGGCGAACGCCTCCTCCACCGCCCAGTCGAGCTGAAGACCGGGGTGCGCGGCCATGGCGTCCGTCAGCGCCGGGAACGTGTGCACCACGTCACCCAGCGACGACAGCTTCACCAGCAGCACCTTCATCGGCGCATCTGCTCGGCGGCGGCGAGAACCTCTTCGGGGGCGATGCCTTCGAGGCAGGCGAGGGTGCCGAGCGGGCATTCCCGCTTGTGGCAGGGACGGCATGGCAGATCACGCGCCATCACCCGGGCAAACGGCGAGGCGGGGGGCGTCATCTTCTCGGAGGAGGCGCCATAGAGCACCACCAGCCGTCGGTCGAAGGCACCGGCCACGTGCATCAGGCCGGAATCGTTGGAGATCACCACGTCCGCGCCGGCGAGGATGGCAGCGGCTTCGACGAGGCTGGTGCGGCCCACCAGATTGTCCACCGGCACGCCGGCACCCGCCGCGATGGCGTCAGCCGCCTCCTGGTCCTTGGGCGAGCCGAGGATGCGGATGCGGTAGCCCGCGGCGACAGCCAGCGCGGCGAGGGCCGCGAACTTGGACGCCGGCCAGCGCTTGGCGGGGCCGTATTCGGCGCCGGGGCACAGCACCATCACCGGGCCTTCGCCGGCAAGCGGGAACTTGGCAGCGGCCACGTCCACCGCGCCATCTGGCAGCATCAGGCGCGGGCGCGGCGGGCGGGCGGTGGAGCCCACCGGCAGGCCCAGCGCCACGAAGCGGTCGAGGGTGCGGGCGGTCTTGCGGTCAGGATCGGGCCGGGCGTCGGTGAGCAGCGGGCTGCGCAGTTCCGCCTTGTAGCCCACGCGCTCGGGAATGCCGGCGGCGAGGGGGACGATGGCCGCCTTGAAGGCGCGGGGCAGGATAATGGCCTTGCCGTAGCCCTCGTTGCGCAGCGCGCGCCCGGCCCGCCAGCGGGCCATGAGGCCAAGCTCGCCGTGGCCGAGGCCGAGGGGAATAGCGCGCCGGACGCCGGGGATCATGCGGGCAATGGGAACCGCGGCGGGGGGCGCCAGCACATCGATCGGACGGCCGGGCTCACGCAGGCGCAGCACCTCGACGAGGCTCGCCGCCATGACCATGTCGCCGACCCAGGAGGGGCCGACAACCAGCAGGGGCGAAACGGAACCAAGGGCACGCATACGAACGCTCGCGGGGTGGAACGCCCGCGTCATTGCAAGGCGGACCCGCCGCGTCAAGCGTCAAGCAACGCACGCGGCGGGCAAGCGGCCGGGATCGGACGGTCCGGCAGGGCCGGACCGAACGTCATCTCACGCGGCGGTACGGAAGGTCTTCTCGACCGAAGCCTTCAGCGGCTCGGACGAGTCGGCGGCCACCTTCTGGGCGAGCGCGGACAGGTCCTTCGCCTGGGAGGTGAGCACTTCGAACTGCTTGCGGGCGTGGCCGGTGGACAGCTCCACGGCCTCGCTCACCGTCTTGGTGCCGAGCAGAGAATTGAAATAGTCGAGCGCCGCGTTCACGTTCGATTGAACAGCCTCGAGCACCTTGGCGTTGTATTCCGCCACGCCCTTGCTGGCGCTGGTATAGGTGTCTTCGAACGCCGCATTCACCTGATCGGCGGAACCCTTGAGCTTGGTATAGTTCTCGCGGAAGGTGGCGAGACCCTTTTCGGCAATCTCGCGCACGCCGGCCGGCACTTCCACGCCGGGAACGGCATGGCTCGAGAACGCCTTTTTCGCGGCTTCGACTTGATCCTGATAGGCCTTGATGAAGGTGTCGTTCATGTCATCCTCGGTAAAACGGGCAGCTAAGGTCCGTGCGCCGAGGCACAAACCCGCACCTGCGAGGAGGACGATGGCGGAGCGCCAGCATCAGACCTTCGAACAAGAGCGGTAACGGCTGTGAAACCTCGACTTTGTGACTGTATCCTAACAAATCGTGCAGCGCAAAAAGAATTTCTGCGCTGCACAAGCCAAGTTCAAGGATCTTCAGTCACTTAATAAATCCGAGCGACTGATAAACGCCACCCGATACCTCAGTGCGACTGGTTGGGATCGGTCACGCTGGAGGCGGCATGCTCGGCGGCGGTCTTGGCGTCGCGGACAGCCTTCTCGCTCACGGCCTTGAAGTCCTGCGCCGCGGCCTGGGCGCTCTCGGTTGCAGCGGCGGCCAGCGTCTTGAGGCGCTCGGCGAGGGTGCGGGCGTGCTCGTCGAGACTGCGCACGGTGGTCTCGCCGAGGGACTTGGCATCGACGCCGAGGCTCTTGGCCTGCTCGGCGACCGACTTCATCTGGCTGGTGAGGAATTCGGCCTGCAGGCTCATCATCTCCTGCGGGCTTTTGGCGGCCACGAGCCGATGCAGGAAGTCGAAGCTGGCTTCCACATTGGCTTCCATGAGGCCGATCGCCTTCTGGCGCAGGTCCTTGATGCCGGTGCGCACGTCCTCGAAATGCCCCTCGGTGTCGCCGACCTGCTCGCGCGCGTTCTGGAACAGGGTTTCAAAAGCCTGGCGGGCCTGAGCCACATTCTTCTCGGCAATGGCCCGCATCTCGGCGGGCAGTTCCAGATCCGGTCCGAACTTCGTCGTCATGGCCGTTTCTCCTCCAGGGTTTTCGGGCGGCGCACCTGAACCGCTCCGATGAAGTCTAATATGGCTCAGGTGCGCTTCGCCAATATGAATGCCGAAAAAGCGCTCCAATTGCACTGACGTTAATCAATCGTCATGACTATGGGCAGCGCTCCGCCTTGCAGAATCGGCCCGCACCCGGCGGAATGGACCTACGGCAGCCCATGACGCAGACCAGCGCACGTTCGTTTCCCGGGGTGGATCTCGCCCTTGCGCCGCTGCAGCGGCAGGATCTGCCATCCTTCCTGGTGGCGGTGCCGTCCGCCCGCGTGCTGGAAGCGACACCGGCGTGCGCCGCCCTTGGACTGGTCGCCGGAACCCCCGCGCCCCAGATCGTGGCGACGGCGGCACGGGAGCTGTCGCGCCAGACTCTGGCACGCTTCGGCTTCGCCCGCCTGCGCCTGCCAGGCAGCTTTGTCCCGCGCCTGTTCCGCTACGCGCCGCTCGCCCTGCCTTCCGGAGCCGCGGTGCTGTTCGCCGATCCCGCCGCCTTCGCGCCCGCCGCTGGGGCGTCCGGCGAGGCGGCAAGCGCACCCGCCATTCCCGTGGCGCTTCAGCCCCTGTTCGCCCAGCCGGTGCGCATCACCTTCGAGACCGATGCCGAGGGCCGCATCCGAGCGCTCTCGTCGGTATTTGCACAAGCCCTCGGATCCCGCGCCGGCCAATTCATGGGCGCGACCTTCGCGGTCCTGGAAAATGAGGGCCTGCTTCAGTCCGGCGCCGCCGTCGCTGAGGCCATCGCCGGCGGCAGCTTCGCCGATGTGAAGGCCCACGTGCCCACCGCAAACACGGACGAGGCCGCGCTCGACCTTTCACTCGGCGGAGCGCCCGTGTTCGATGCCGGGCGCCGGCGCCAGGGCATCCGTGGTTTTGGCGTGGTGAGCGCAGCCGCCGCATCGCCGCCCGAGTCGCAGCCCCGGCCGGTGCTCCCGGTCCCGCCGCCACCCGCCGCCGAGTCGGTCGGCTTCGGGGAGAATGTGGTGCCGTTGCGCTCCGGCAGCCTGTCGCCGCAGGAGCGCTCGGCCTTTCGCGAGATCGCTCGGACACTGGCCGCCGCCATCGAGGACTGGCCGAAGCCGCGTCCCGATCTGCCCCGGCTTGACCCGCAGCCGGATGCGCCTCTCAACGCCTTGCCGCACGCGGATGGGAACGGCCCTGCCCGCTCCGAGCCGCACGGCATCGCCCAAGCGCCCGAAGCCGACGCCCCACCCGCATCGGAATATCCAGCCGCAACCGACGACCTCGACCTGCTCGACCATCTGCCCCTCGGGCTTCTGGTGCAACAGGATGGCGCGGCGACCTTCGCCAACCGCACACTCCTCACCCTGACCGGGTGGGAAGACCTCGCCGACATCGCGGCGGCCGGCGGGCTCGATGCCCTTCTCGTGCGCGACGGCGCCAGCCTGCATCTTGCTACCGCCGCCGGCACCCGCCTGCCGGTGGAGGTGCGCCTGGTGGCGGCATCCTTCCTCGGCCGGCCAGCGCTGGTGCATGTCATCCGGCCCCTGAGCGAGCTGGAAGGCCGCGAGGCCCGCGCCATCGCCCGCCGCGACGCGCTCGACATGGTGCCGTGGCCGCTCTTCCTGCTGGAACCGGACGGCACCATCCGGTTTGCCAACCAGGCGGCGGCCGAACGGCTCGGCTTTTCTGCGCTGGATCTGGCCGGCGAGCCTTTCATTGTCGCCGTGGCGCCGCAGGATCGCGCCGCCGTGGTCGCCGCCATGGACCGGGTGGCGGCGGGTGCTGCCCGCGAACAGGTCACGCTTGCCCTGCGCGACCGCGCCGGCACTGTTTCGCCCGCCCGCGCCGCGCTCACCCGCGCCGGCGCCGAAGACCAGATGCTGTGCGTGGTGGTGGATCCTCAGTCACCGTCCGCTCCTGCGGCCGCCAGCGAGGGGCCGGACCTGCTGCCCCGTCTCGCCAGCCGCCTGCGGCAGGCCCTGGCCGCGCCCCTGGCTCGCCTGACCGGTACTTCGACACCGTCCGCCCTGTCCGGGCCGGAGCGCGAGGCATTCGCCGCCGTCGCGTCGACCCTCGACGACCTCGCAACCCTTGCTGCCGGTCCGGAAGAGGCCGCGCCCGAACGGTGCGACATCGCCGGGCTGGTGACCCTCACGGTGGCGGCACTCGCACCCGCGGCCCGGCGCCGGGGCATTGCGCTCCGACTCGATGCGCCCGAGACGGTGACGGTGACGACCCAGCGCCCGCAGGTGACCCGGCTGGCCCGGCTGATGCTGGAGGAGGCTATTGCCGCAACCCCGGCGGGGGCGAGCGTCAGCGTCTCGGTGTTTGACGACGGCACGGCCGGCGCCTGCCTTCAGGTCAGCGATGGCGGCGCGGCGCTGGACGAGGTGGCGCTGGCGACGGCGCACGATCCGCTCGCGCCCCTTCCCGCCCCGGCCGCCGACCGCTTCGCCGCTTCCGGACGCCCCCTTCGGCTGGCGCGTCTCGCCCGGGAGGCCGAACAGCTCGGCGGGGTTCTTGATGTGGCGCCGGAGCCGGCCCGCGGCATGATCGCCCGCCTGCGCCTTCCGCAGCGATAGAGTCTCGCGATTTTCCGGTGGCGAGACACCATCTGGGCGGGTTTAGAAAATAGAATTACTCCATTGTGGTACCCCGAAGTCTTTCGAGACCTCGGCGGGAGCACCATGTCGCATTTCTACGGAGTTGACGGGGGTCTCCGTTTCCTGCGAAAAATGTAATAGAAACAAGTTTTTAGAAGCTTTCCAATTTAGCCCTTCCGAGCTTGGCCATGATCGTTTGTTCATGCAACGTCTTTTCAGACCGTCAAGTGCTCGACGCTCTTGCCGGCTCCCAGGGATTGCGCACCCCCGGCGAGGTCTATCGCTGTCTTGGTTGCTCCCCCCAGTGCGGGCGTTGTGCCCGCACCATCCGCGCCCTGATGGATCAGGCGCAGGCGCACAATTGCGGCACCTGCGCGGAGGATTGTCCGGTCGCAGCCATCACCGGAATGGTGGCGGCGGAGTAACGACTTACACTCCCAAATTCGGGCTTACCACTTCCGCTGCGGAATGAAATTGCGCGGGTACCCCATAACCGGTATTGCCTCGACATTAGAATTGGTCTAACGCTGAATCCAAACAAGACGCCATACAGGCCTCAGGAGCGGAATATGAAGGGTGATGCAAAGGTTATCGAGTACCTTAACAAGGGGCTGCGCTCGGAGCTGACCGCCATCAACCAATACTGGCTCCACTACCGCATGCTCGACAATTGGGGCTACAAGGCCCTCGCCAAGAAGTGGCGTGCCGAGTCCATCGAGGAGATGGTGCACGCGGACAAGTTCACCGACCGCATCCTGTTCCTCGACGGCTTCCCGAACATGCAGGTGCTGGATCCGCTGCGGATCGGCCAGGACGTGAAGGAAATCCTCGATTGCGACCTCGCCGCCGAGCTGGAAGCGCGGGCGCTCTACCAGGAAGCCGCCACCTACTGCCACTCGGTGAAGGACTATCCCAGCCGCGACCTCTTCGAGGAGCTGATGGCGGACGAGGAAGGCCACATCGACTTCCTTGAGACCCAGCTGGACCTCGTCTCCAAGCTCGGCCTTCAGCTCTACGCCCAGCACCACATCGGCGAGCTGGAAGACTGAGTCGCCTGCGCCATCGCGCGCGACAGGCTCCGAATGAAGCCCGGCCTCGTGCCGGGTTTTTTCGTTTTGTCCGCCATTTCGCTTCATCTGCTTTTTCGTGTTCGACCTCGGCTGGCGCGCTCGCGGGCCGGCATGCCAGCATTCACGGTCGGTGACGCAGATCCGCCGAGCAGGC
The DNA here is from genome assembly GCA_000017645.1 of Xanthobacter autotrophicus Py2. Lineage (NCBI taxonomy): Bacteria > Pseudomonadati > Pseudomonadota > Alphaproteobacteria > Hyphomicrobiales > Xanthobacteraceae > Xanthobacter > Xanthobacter versatilis. The sequence continues at coordinate 4,172,201 of CP000781.1, read as the reverse complement.
GACCGCAAGGCCATCAATGCACCGAAAGTGCCAATTGATGCCACGGCAGGACTGCGGCGGATGACATTATAATTGGAACGATTTCAAAGAAGAATTAGACGCCTTCCAATGTTTTCAGCTCACTTTCTTCTTCGTTGACGGAGCGCAAAGCGAGGGGTTAGCCACACTCCCATCTTGCCAAGACGGCCCTGCGGCGGCCGGAGCACAGAGGGATACCGATGGCCGAGTTCCGCCCCTTATGCCGCGTCCTCGCGCAGCACATGCTGTCCCGCCGTCTGTTCTCGCGCAGCCTTCTTGCCGGCGGCGCGCTTCTTCTGGCGAGCCCGCTTGTGGCGCCCCATGCCGCGCGCGCGCAGCAGGTGGTGAACGTCTACACCACCCGCGAGCCCGGCCTCGCCGCCCCCCTGTTCGAAGCCTTCACCAAGGCCACCGGCATCGAGGTGAAGAGCGTCTACATCAAGGACGGCCTGGCCGAGCGGGTGAAGGCGGAGGGTGCCAGCTCCCCCGCGGATGTGCTGATGACCGTGGATGTGGGCAACCTCCTCGACGTGGTGGATGCCGGCGTCACCCAGCCCGTCACCTCGCCCGCGCTCTCGGCCGCCATTCCCGCCAACCTCCGCGATCCCGACGGCAACTGGTTCGCGCTCTCCCTGCGTGCGCGGCTGGTCTATACCGCAAAGGACGTGGTGAAGCTCTCCGCCATCACCTATGAGGACCTCGCCGACCCCAAGTGGAAGGGCAAGATCTGCATCCGCTCGGGCCAGCACCCCTACAATGTGGGGCTGGTCGCCGCCTATATCGTCCATCACGGCGAGGCGAAGACGGAAGAGTGGCTGCGCGGCGTAAAGGCCAACCTCGCCCGCAAGGCGGCCGGCGGGGACCGCGAGGGCGCACGCGACATCCTCGGCGGCATCTGCGATCTCGCCGTGGGCAATTCCTATTATGTGGGCCTCATGCGCTCCGGCAAGGGCGGCCCCGACCAGAAGAAGTGGGGCGACGGCATCGGCGTGCTGCTGCCCACCTTCGAGGGCGGCGGCACCCATGTGAACGTCTCCGGCGCCGCCGTGGCCAAGAACGCGCCCCACAAGGCCGAGGCGGTGAAGCTGCTGGAATTTGCCGTCTCCCCCGCCATGCAGGCGGTCTATGCCCAGCAGAACCTTGAATATCCGGTGCTCGCCACCGCAACCATCGATCCGGTGATCGCCGACCTCGGCCCGCTGAAGGTGGACACCATCTCGCTGGTGGACATCGCCAGGAACCGCAAGCGCGCCAGCGAGCTGATCGACAAGGTCGGCTTCGACAACTGACGCCGCCGGACTGAAAGCGGGGCTGAAGTGGCCGACGCCGTCCTTATCCCGAAACCGCGCCCGGCCCGCTTCGCCCTGCCGGCGCGGATCTCCCCCCTGCTTCTGGCCGCGGGGCTGGTAGCTCTCGTCGTCCTTCTGCCGCTCATCGGCCTCGCGGTGATCGCGGCAGAAGGCTCGGGGGACATGTGGCCCCATCTCATCGCCACGGTGCTGCCCAATGCGCTGATGGAGACGGGGCTGCTGCTGCTCGGCGTCGGCCTTTCGACTGTTGCCGTTGCGGTGCCGTGCGCGTGGCTGGTGGCCACCTGCGCCTTTCCCGGCCGCAAGGTGCTCGAGTGGGCGCTGCTGCTGCCCCTCGCCGTGCCGGGCTATATCGTCGCCTTCTCCTATCTCGACGTGCTGCATCCGCTGGGCCCGGTGCAGGAGGCGCTACGGGCCGTCCTTGGCATCGCCAGCCCGCGCGACCTGCGCCTGCCGGATGTGCGCTCCACCGGCGGCTGCATCCTCGTGCTGTCGGCGGTGCTCTACCCCTATGTCTACCTCTCGGCGCGCGCGAGCTTCGTACTGCAGTCAGCGGCGGCACTGGAAGTCGCCCGCACGCTCGGGGCAAGCCGCTGGCGCGCCTTCCTGAGAATCGGCCTGCCGCTGGCCCGGCCCGCCATCGTCGCCGGCCTCACCCTGGTGCTGCTGGAAACTCTGGGGGACATCGGCGCGTCCGAATTCCTCGGCGTGCGCACCCTGACCGTCTCCATCTACACCACCTGGGTGAACCGCTCGAACCTGCCCGGCGCGGCCCAGATCGCTTTGGTGATGCTCTCCCTCGTGCTCGTCCTGATCCTGGTGGAACGGGCGGCGCGGCGGGCCAAGCGCTTCGTCGCCACCGGATCGGCCCGCCCGCAGGCCCCAACCCGCCTCACCGGCCTCGCCGGCCTCGGCGCGGCGCTGTTCTGCGCCGTGCCGGTGACGCTGGGCTTTGTAGTGCCCTTCGTGCACCTGTCCATCTCAGCCGTGCGACGGATGGCCGACACCGGCTTTCCGGAACGCATCTTCGGCGAGGCGGCCACCACTGCGGGCATCGCCCTCGCCAGCACCACGCTCGCCTTGTCGCTCGGTCTCGTGGTCACGCTGGCCCAACGCCTCACCCGTGCGCCGCTGGCCTCCGGCTTTGCCCGCGTGGCGAGCCTTGGCTATGCGGTGCCGGGCACGGTGCTGGCGGTGGGGCTGCTGAGCCCGCTCGCCGGCTTCGACAATGCGCTGGACCATCTCCTGCGCCAGAGCTTCGGCATCTCCACCGGGCTTTTGATCTCCGGCTCCGGGGCGGCGCTGGTGATGGCGCTGGCCATCCGCTTCCTCGCCATCCCCATCGGCGGCATCGAGGCGGGCTACGCCAAGCTGTCCCCCCACCTCGACATGGCGGCCCGGAGCCTCGGCTCGTCCAAGCCGCGCACGGTGCGCCGCATCCACCTGCCGCTGCTGCGCCCGGCGCTGGCCACCGCCGCGCTGCTCGTGTTTGTGGACGCCATGAAGGAACTGCCCGCCACCCTGCTGCTGCGCCCCCTCGGGCTGGAGACGCTGGCGACCCATGTCTATGGCGAGGCCGCGCGCGGCACCTATGAAGACGGCGCGTTGGCCGCCCTCGTCATCCTCCTGGTCGGGCTGGGGCCGGTGATTCTGCTGGCGCGCATGTCAGCGTCCGCCCTGCGCTCGTCGGCGGGGCGGGGGCGCAGCAGCAGCCCGTCCCCATCCGAAGGGGTCTCACCGTCCGGGACGGATTGACGCTGCGGCATGGCCGACGGCAAGCGCGGCGTGCATCGGCCGCGCTTGCGCCCGCCGGAGCCATCAAAGCGACACAGACGGCTCAGATGGTTCCGCTCCGTATCGAGGTCGGAGGCACCGTATGCGGGCGGCGCCCTTCGCCATCGGAGCCATCAAGATCTTCATGTTGCGCCTTGGAAAAAATGCCCGCCGTGCCGGCGTGGTGGTCGCGATCGTCATCGGCGCGATCACGGCCGCGCTGCTGGTGGTTACGGCCGCCCTGCCCCTGGTGGTGCCCGGTGCCGAGTTGCGCCGCATCGCCGTGCACGCGCTCGCCGGCTCCACGGGGCAGAAGGTGGTGATCCTCGGCGAACCCGCGCTGCGCCTCTTCCCTTCCCCGCGCGTGGTGCTGGGCAAGGTCTCCTTCCCCCTGCCATCGGGCCAATCCCTCGACGCCGAGAACGTGGTGACACGCCTCGACATCTGGCACCTCCTCGCCGGCCGGGTGGAGGTGGACGACGTGATCGTGGAGCATCCCACCCTGGTGCTGACCGGCGGCGGCCTTACCCCGGCCCTCGCGGTCGCGCCCATATTCGCCGCTGCCCACTGGCCTGAGCTGCGAATCGTGGACGGCACCATCGCCTGGCGGTCCGAAGGCGGGCTGACGCGGGAACTGGTCAGCGGCCTTACCGCCAACCTCGACCGGGTGGTGGCTGGACGCGGCCTCGCCCTTGGTGCCGCCTTCGACTGGCGCGACGAGCGCGTCACCGTCAACCTGGTGCTGGATGATGCTGCCGGATTTCTCAACGGCACGCCCTCGCCGGCGCGGGTGGTTCTGGCCGCCACCGGTGCCGAGGCGCGCTTCCAGGGTCGCGCGGCGCTGGGCACCGCTCCCGTCCTCACCGGCACCCTGTCGGCGGAAGCCGATGCCCTGCGCGACCTGCTCGACTGGGCCGGGATCGAGCCGCCCACACGTGGCGGCCTCGGCCCCTTCGCCCTGTCCACGCACCTCGCGCTGGAGGATGGCGGGCTCGCCCTGACCGATGCGTCGCTGGACCTCGACGGCAATCGCGGCGACGGCGCCTTCCTGCTGAAGCTGGTTCAGGGCCGGCCGGTGCTGCAGGGCACATTCGCCGCCGACAAGATCACGCTGACCCCCTATGGCGGCATCCACCTGACCACCGACAATGGCCGCAACTGGGACCGTCGCCCCATCGACCTATCCCCGCTTGAGGGCTTCGACCTCGACCTGCGCCTGTCCGCCGGCCGCGTGGTGGCGGACGAGACCACCCTGAACACCGTTGCCGCCAGCGCCGTGCTCACCGGCGGCCGGCTGGTGATGGTACTGGGCGAGGCCACCGGCTGGGGCGGGCTCCTGCGCGCCTCGTTGAGCCTTGCGCCCGGCGCGCCGGATCCCGCCCTGCCCTACGGGCGCGCCACCGGCGCCGAGGTGCGGCTGGAGGCGGAAGCCACCGACGTGGACCTCGGCCGGTCGCTGGAGGACATCGCCGGCATGCGTCGCATCGAAGGCACCGGCACGCTTCAGGTGGAGGTTTCGGGTGCCGGCGGCAATGTGGTGGAGATCGCCCGCACCCTCACCGGCACCGCTTCCATCTCCGCCGGCAACGGTTATCTGGCGGGGCTCGACGTGGCCCAGGTGCTCCAGCGCATCGAGCGCCGCCCGCTCTCCGCAACCAGCGACGCCCGTGGCGGGCGCACCGCCTTCACCGACCTGTCCGGCCGCATCGCCATCGCCGATGGGGTGGGGACGGTGGAAGAGATGCAGCTTCAGGGCAAGCAGGTGCGCCTGGGCATGGAGGGCAGCATCTCCATCGCCGAGCGGTCCCTGGACCTGGCCGGCCATGCCTCGCTGGTTCTCCCCTCCGGCAAGAGCACGACCGCCGGCGTGGACCTGCCCTTCAGCGTGCGTGGGCCATGGGACACCCCCATGGTGATGGCCGACCCCCTGAGCCTCATCGAGCGTTCGGGCGCGGCGCTGCCGCTGCTGGAAGCCGTGAAGGGCCGCGCCGGTGCCGCCGCCGCCGAGCCGGCCATGGACGGCACGGCCGGACGCAAGGCCGCGCCGCCGACGCCGCCGGCCAACTGAGGCGCCGTCGCGGCGCTCGGCTCGAAGCCGTCTTTATGAATTCAATACCAACGCCCCGTTCCACCGGAGTCGGTGCGCCGAGCTCCGCCGGCCGAAAGCCGCCTCAGCCCTTGAGGCTGGCTTCCATGGCTGCGCCGAGGCCCTTGAAGGACAGGGGCAGGATGATGGGATGGCGCGAGCCGTCCTCGAACACGAGGTCGCCCGTACCGGAGCTGGCCTTCAGCGCCGCCAGTTGGTCCTTGTCCAGCTCGGTGGAGGCCACGCAGAACTGGCCGCAACGCTTGAAGGTGAGCACCACGTCGGTGACGCCGGCAACCTTCAGGGCAACGTTCGTGGGCAGCCACACGCCGGGCGGCGTCAGGACGATGAGGCGGACCGGGCCGCCCTTGTCCGCCCGCACGGCGATATGGGCGAGGATGCCCGAGCCGCCCGTGGGCTGAAGGGTCTGCACCGCCTCGCAGGCGCGCTTCTCGGCCTCGCCCTGGCACCGCACCGTCCAGTCGTCATGGACCGAGCGGGTCACCGTGGCCGGGGCATCGGTGGAGGGCGCGGCGGCGGTCTGGGCGGCGGCGGGTACGGCGAACGCGACGGCCGACACGATCAGTGCGGAGATCCCGGACAGGCGGAAGGCGGGTAGCCGATCGAAAAGCGCCATCTGTTTCGTCCTTTGCGTCGCGTCCTCCCGCCGGCCTGTGGCGCGGGGCGTTGGGGGAGATATCCGACGCGGGGCGCAGGAGGCAACGGGAATCGTGCCTGCCCGTGGGTTATCCGGCCCCGGCATGGCCCCCGCGGAGCGCCACCGCCTCCAGCACCCGCTCGGGCGTCGCCGGCGCATCGAGGCGGATGGGTCCTTCCCCCGCAACGCTGGCGATGGCATCGCGGATGGCAAGCCACACCGAGATGGCAAGCATCAGGGGCGGCTCGCCCACCGCCTTCGAGCGAAGCACCGTCTCTTCCCGGTTGGGCCGATCGAGCAGGTGGACACGGAAATCGGGCGGCACGTCGCGGGAGCCGGGGATCTTGTAGGTGGAGGGGCCACGGGTCGCGAGGCGGCCCTCAGGGGTCCATTTCAGCTCCTCGCAGGTGAGCCAGCCGAGGCCCTGAACGAAGGCGCCTTCCACCTGTCCCAGATCAATGGCCGGGTTCAGGGAGCGGCCGCAATCCTGTACGATCTCGGCCCGCAGCACCCGCACCTCGCCGGTGAGGGTATCCACCGCCACCTCGGCCGCCGCCGCGCCATAGGTATAATAATAGAAGGGCCGGCCCTGCGCGGTGGCGAGGTCGAAATGGATCTTCGGCGTCTTGTAGAAGCCGGCGGCGGAGAGCTGCACCCGCTCCTGCCACGCGAGCTTGGCCGCCTCGCCGAAGGAGAGGCTCTGGTTGCCCGCGCTGACCCGCCCGTCGGCGAACACCACGTCCTCCGCCGGCACCCCGAAACGGGCGCCGACCACACCTGCCATGCGGCCCCGGATCTCCTGCGCCGCGATCAGCGCCGCCATGCCGTTGAGGTCGGAGCCGGAGGACGCCGCCGTGGGCGAGGTGTTGGGCACCTTCGCGGTGCTGGTGGCGGAGACCCGCACATGGTCGAGGGGAATGCCGAAGGCGTCCGCCACCACCTGCGCCACCTTCACGAACAGGCCCTGCCCCATCTCTGTGCCGCCGTGGTTCAAGTGCACCGAGCCGTCGGTGTAGACGTGCACCAGCGCGCCGGCCTGGTTCAGTGTGGTCAGGTTGAACGACACCCCGAACTTGATGGGCATGGTGGCGAGACCCTTGCGGATTATGGGGCTCGTCGCATTGAAAGCCGCAATGTCGCGCCGCCACGCGGCAAGGTCCGCCCTGCCGTCAAGCTCGGCCACCACCTCGGCGATGATGTTGTCCTCCACCTCCTGCCCGTAGGGGGTGATGTTGCGCGGCGCGTCGCCATAGAAATTCGCCGCCCGCAGCTCCTCGATGGGCAGGCCCAGATGGCGGGCGACGGCCTCCATCACCGCCTCGATGGCCAGCATCCCCTGCGGCGCGCCGAAGCCGCGGAAGGCGGTGTTGGAGACGGTGTTGGTCTTCACCAGCAGCCCGCGATAGCGCGCCGCCGGGATGAAATAGCAATTGTCCGCATGGCACAGGGCGCGCGAGACCACCGCCGGGGAGAGGTCCGCCACATTGCCGCAATCGGCGGCAAGCTCCAGGTCGAGGCCGGCGAGACGCCCCTCGCTGTCGAAGCCCACATTCCAGCGGATGCGGAAGGGATGGCGCTTGCCGGTGGCCTCCATGTCCACGTCGCGCGGCAGGCGCAGTTTCACCGGCTTTCGCGCGTGATGGGCGAGCAGCGCGGCGATGGCGGCGATGATGGTGGCCTGGCTCTCCTTGCCACCGAACGCCCCGCCCATGCGCCGCACCTCCACGGTCACGGCGGCGAACGGCAGCCCGAGCACATGGGCGACGCCGTGCTGCGCCTCGGTGGGGTGCTGGGTGGAGGAATAGACCTGCATGTCGCGGTCCTCCCCCGGCACGGCGATGGCGATCTGGCCTTCGAGATAAAAGTGATCCTGCCCGCCGCAACACACCTCCCCGGTGATGCGATGGGGGGCAGCGGCGAGCGCGGCATCCACATCGCCTCGCCCCACCATCTGGTCGGGTGCGACGCGCGCGCCGGCGGCGAGGGCTTCTTCGAGGTCGAGGAGCGCGGGCAGCTTCTCGTATTCGATCTTCACCAAAGCGGCGGCGGAGCGAGCTTCATCTAGCGTTGGCGCGGCCACGGCGGCGACCGGGTGACCCACATACTCCACCACCCCCTGCGCCAGAGCCGGCTCACCGGTGCGGATGGGGGCGATGTCGTTGACGCCGGGCACGTCCCCCGCCGCCACCGCCACCACGCCGGGCAGGGCACGGGCGGCGGAGAGGTCGATGGAGACGATCCGCGCATGGGGGTGCGGGCTCAGCACCAGCACGCCATGGAGCAGGCCGGGCGGCTCCGGCATGTCGTCGAGATAGAGCGCACGCCCGCTCACATGGGCGCTGGCGCTCTCGTGGCGGGCGGGAGCATGGACCACGCGGCTCATAGGGCGTGGACCTCGATCGCCACGTCCGGTCGCATGGTGGCAAGATGCAGCCGCCGGACGAGATTGGCCGCCGCCGCCCGGCGATAGGCGGCGCTGGCGCGGTGATCGGAGAGCGGGGCGAAATCGGCCGCGAGCGCCGCCTCGATACGCTCGGGCGCAGCCTCGCCCCACGGGGCACCGGTGAGAGCGGCTTCCAGCGCCCGTGCCCGCTTCGCCCGCTCGGCCATGCCACCGAAGGCGGCCTCGATCGACACCAGCACGCCGTCGGCGATCCGCACGCGGAAGGCGGCGAGCACCGTGGAGATGTCCTGGTCGTGGCGCTTCGAGAGCTTCCAGACGTGAAGCTGCTCGCCCTCGGCAAGGTATGGCAGGCGCAGCGCCGCGATCACCTCGTCCGGTGCCAATGCCGTGGTGCGATAGCCGGTGAGGAAATCGTCCACCTTCATCCAGCGGGAACCCGCCGGCCCGGCCAGTTCCACCTGCGCGTCGAGGGCGAGCAGCACCGGCAGGGTGTCCCCCACCGGGGAGGCGGTGCCGAGATTGCCGCCGAAGGTGCCCAGCGCCCGGATCTGCCGCGAGCCGATGCGCCGGATGAGCGCGCCGAAGGCGGGAAAGGCCGCCTCCACTGCCGGGAGGCCGTCCGCATAGGTCACCGCCGCACCGACGACGAGGCCATCCGGCTCCCGCGTGACATGCTTCAGCTCGGCCACGCGGCGGGTGGAGATGGCGAGGGAAAAACCCCGCCGCTGCTTGGAGGCAATGAGACCGAGATCGGTCGCCCCCGCGATTAGCACGGCCTCCGGATGGGTGGCGCGCAGGGCGACGAGATCGGCCAGATTGTCGGGGGACAGGTGCAGCTCGCCCGCCGCTCCATGGGCCGTGCTCGGGCGCGGCGCGGCCACGGCTGGCTCGCGCGCCTGAGGGGCGGCACAGAGCGCGCGGGCGGCGTCGACGATGGGGCGATAGCCGGTGCAGCGGCACAGGTTTCCGGCCAGCGCTTCGTGTATCGTTGCGTCATCCGCCGCCCCGTCCTGCTGGAGCACATAGAGCGACATGACGATGCCCGGCGTGCAGAAGCCGCATTGGGTGCCGTCGCTCTCGGCGAGCACCAGCTGGACAGGATGCAGCGCATCGCCGGTCGCCAGCCCCTCCACCGTCTTCACCAGAGCGCCGTCGAGCTGCGACAGCAGCATGAGGCAGGCATTGGCCGCCTGCCAGCGCACCCCCTCCCCATCCGCCCGTCCGATGGCGATGGTGCAGGCGCCGCAATCGCCTTCGGCGCAGCCTTCCTTGGTGCCGGTGAGATGGGCTCTTGTGCGCAGATAATCGAGCACGGTCGTGGAGGGGGCAGCTGTCGCCTCCCGCACGCTTTCGCCGTTCAGCACGAAGGCGATGGCCACCCGGTCAGCCTCCCGCGCCGGTGGAGGAGCGGAACGCCCAGGCCACCATGCGGCGCTCGAAGGCGGCGAAAATGGCGTACATGAGGATGCCCTCCACCGCGAGCGCCAGCAGGCCCGCGAACACCAGCGGCATCTGGAAGTTGGAACCCGCCTGCACCATCAGATGACCCACCCCCGCATTGGCGCCGATGGTCTCCGACACCACCGCGCCGACGAAGGCGAGCGTGATGCCCACCTTCAGCGCCCCGAACAGATAGGGGCCGGTGCGCGGGATGCCCACCTTGCGCATGATGTCGAGTTTGGAGGCGCCCAGTGCCCGCAGCACGTCTTCCAGCTCCGGCTCGGTGGTAGCAAGGCCGGTGGCCACGTTCACCACGATGGGAAAGAAGGAGATGAGGAAGGCGGTGAGGATGGCAGGGATCTCGCCGATGCCGAACCACATGATGAGGATGGGCACCACCGCCACCTTGGGCACCGAGTTGAACCCGATCATCACCGGGTAGAGCCCGCGATAGATGGTGCGCGACCAGCCCACAACCATGCCCAACGCGATGCCGAACACCACGGCGATGGCAAAGCCGGCCATGGTGGTCCACAGGGTGACGAAGGAGTTTTTGAGCAGCGGCCACCAGTATTTGCCCATGGCGGCGAAAATATCGGTGGGCGCGGGCAGGATGAAGGTGTCGATCCGGAACAGGCGGCACGCCGCCTCCCAGATCACGAACAGGCCCACGGTGAAGGCGACGGGGGCGATATCCTCGGCGGAGAGCTTCATCTTCATCTCACGCCGCCTGCCGGGCTTCGGCGATCTTGCCGCGCAGTTCGTGCACCAGCTGGGTGAAGTCCGGCGTGTAGCAGACATCGAGATCGCGCGGGCGCGGGAAGTCCACCGCCCGCGTCTCCGCGATGCGGCCGGGGCGCGCGCTCATCACATGGATGGTGTCGGCGAGGAAACCGGCCTCGCGCAGGTCGTGGGTCACCAGGATCACCGTGAAGCCGAGCTTCTGCCAGAGGTCGCGTAGCACGCACCACAATTCCTCGCGGGTGAAGGCGTCCAGCGCCGCGAACGGCTCGTCCAGCATGAGCAGCGCCGGCTCGTGGATGAGGGCACGGCACAGGGAGGCCCGCTGCTGCATGCCGCCGGACATCTCCCACGGAAACCGGTCGGCGAAGGCGCCAAGTCCCACCACATTGAGCAGCGCCATGGCCTTGTCCTGGAACGCGGCCTTGTCACGGGAGAAACGCTGGCGATAGGGCGGCACGATCTCCAGCGGCAGCATCACGTTGGCGAGCACGGTGCGCCACGGCAGCAGATTGGCGTTCTGGAACGCCATGCCGGCAAGCTTCACCGGGCCGGTGACGGGCTTGCCCTCCACCGCCACGGTGCCAGAGGTGGGGCGGATGAGGCCCGTCACCAGCTTCATCAGCGTGGACTTGCCGCAGCCGGACGGCCCCACCACGGCGGCAAACTCGCCCCGCCGCACATGGAGCGTGGTGCCGGCCAGCGCCGTCACCGGGCCGGTTCGGCCGGGATAGGTGAGGGTCACGTTGTCGAGGGCGATCACGACGGGCCTTTCGGATCTGGAGCGGCCGCATGGCCGCCGTCGTCAACTTGCGCGGGGCAGGATCTCGTCGAGCGGCGGGATGAGGTTGATGCCGGGCAGCGCGGCGACCCGATCCACCCATGCGAGCACCGCCGGCCACTGCGCGAGGTCGAAGTCCGCCTCCTCGGCGCGATGGGTGTAGGCGAACAAAGCGAGGTCGGCGATGGTCGGCCCCTCCCCCACGAGCCATGGCTCGCCCGCAAGGTGCTGCTCCATCACATCCAGCGCGGCGGCACCTCGGGTGGCGCAGTCGGCCAGCCGCGCCTCGTGGAGATGCGCCTGCCGCAGCCACGATTTCAGATAGCGCGCCACGGCGATATAGGGCTCGTGGCTGTACTGCTCGAAGAACAGCCACTCATGCACGCGGGTGCGCGCAAGGCCGGGCGGCGGCAGCCACGGCGTGCCTTCGGCGAAATGCAGAAGGATGGCGTTGCTTTCCCTCAGCGCCGTCCCGTCGTCGAGCACGACGACGGGAACCTTGCCAATGGCATTGAGTGCGAGGAAATCCGCCGAGCGGGTACCGGCGGCGCCGCTCGATGTCTCCACCCATTCGAAGTCGTGGCCGGTGAGGCTCAGAATCTGCGCCGCCTTCCAGCAATTGCCCGACCCGTTCATCCCATAGATGCGCATCACCGCTCCTGATCGCCCTTACGGCTTGAGGCCTTAAAGCTTCCGCTCAGCCGCCGGCGGCAGGTATTCCCCGGTGAAGATGTCCGCCGCCGTGGGCTTGGCCTTGAAGTCGTAGGTGACGGCCACCTGATCGATGGATTTCGCAAGCCGCGCCGGGTCCACGTCGCCCACGCCGTTGGCCTTAACCCAGGCTGTGACGATGTTGTCGCGCAGGGCCATTTCGAGGCGCGCCAACTCGATGGCCTCGTCCGCGGTCTCGTTGCGCTTCATCACCGAGGCGATGGCGGCCTTGGGATCGCGGGCGGTCTCGATGATGCCCTTGATGGTGGCCTTCACGAAGCCCTTCACCACCTCGGGATGGGCCTTGGCATAGTCCGGGTTCACCATGATGGCGTTGCCGTAGAGCACCAGCCCATACTTGGACATGAGCATTACCACGATGTCCTCGGCGGGCACGCCCTTCTGCCGCAGGTTGAAGAAGGAGGAGAAGGAGAAGCCGGTGATGGCGTCCACCTGGCCCGCCGCCAGCATGGGCTCGCGGACGGGGAAGCCCACGTTTTCGATCTTCACCTTGTCGGCGTCGATGCCGTTCTCCTTCACGAAGGCCTTCCACTGAGCGAAGGCGCCGTCGGGCGCGGGGGCGCCCAGGGTCTTGCCCTCCAGGTCCTTCGGCTTGGCGATGCCGGTCTTCTTCAGCGTGACGATGGAGAAGGGCGGCTCGTCATAGACCATGAGCACGGCCTTCACCGCCTTGTCCGGATTCTGGTCGCGGAACTTCATCAGCGAGTTGATGTCGAAGAAGCCGATGGGATAGGTGCCCGCCGCCACCCGCGCGATGCCGGCCACCGAGCCCGGCCCGGAGTCGATGGTGACGTTGAGGCCTTCCGCCTTGTAGTAGCCCTTGTCCAGCGCCACGAAATAGGGCGCGGACGGCCCCTCGAACTTCCAGTCGAGGGCGAATTTCACGTCGGTCTCGGCCACGGCCGGCGCCACCGCGAGAAGGGTGAGCGCGGCGGCCAGAAGAGTACGTAACGGCGTCATGCAAGGCTCCTCCCGGGATTCCGGTCCTGTGGCGTTGTCCGCGCCAGATCCACCCCGGCGCGGCGTGACCTGTGTCGTCGGCCTGCCGCGGGAACAGCAACCCGCGTGCCAAGGTTCCGCGCTTTGCACCGGCCGGCTCGCGTTCCGGAAGGCCGGCTCCGCGCCTCGCCGAGCGCAGGGTAAATCTGCCCACCCATTGAGCATCCTGTCGCCGTCCTGCGCAATGATCCTGCGCATTGCGGTGCGCTGGACAAGTGGCTCCGCCTCCGCCATCCCGGAAGCGCCGGAGAGCAGTCAGGGAGATCACGGACGATGCGGGCGAAGCGTGTGCTGCTGGCGTGGGAGCAGGGAGCCGGCTTCGGCCATACGACGCAGCTCTCCCGCCTCGGCCGCAGGCTCATGGCCGCAGGCAACGAGGTGGTGGCGGCGGTCCGCTATCCACAATTGTCGGCCCCCCTCGCCGAGGCAGGCATCCGGGTGATCCAATCGCCGATCTGGCCGCCGCCGCCCCAGCGCCCCGAAGACGCAGTGCCCGCCTCGGCCACCCTCTCCGACAGCCTCGGGCGTGCCGGCCTGCGCGATCCTGCCAGCGTGCGGATGGCACTAAGGGGCTGGCGCGCCATCCTGGACGCGGAGCAGCCCGACCTGATGGTGTGCGACTACGCCCCCCTCGCCGCTCCCGCCGCGCAGGGCCGCTGCGCCATCATGCAGGCCGGCACCGCCTATTGCCTGCCGCCGGCGGACCTCGAGCAGATGCCGGTGCTGCACGAGATCGCCCCGCCGGTCCACCGGGACGCCGATCTTCTGGCCAGCGTCAACAGCGCGCTTGCGGACGAAGGCATGGCACAGCTGCCGCGCATCGGCGCCCTGTTTGCGGGGGACGACGTGTTCGTGCGCACCTTCCCGCTCATCGACCCCTATGCGGACCTCCGGGAGCGCCAGGCCGAGGGGCCGATTCTCGGCGCGCCGTTCACCCAGATGCGGCCCGGCGCGCGCGGCATCTTCGCCTATCTTCACGTCCAGGTGGCGAGCCGCCCGGATGTGATGGAGGCCCTGCGCGCCCTGGGGCCGGAGCTGGAGATCCATATTCCCGGCGCCGCCGAAGGCCTGACCGAGCCCTTGCGCACCGCCGGCGTCCATGTCCACGCCAAGCCGGCGCAGATGGCGGATGTGCTGTCGCGCAGCCGCCTGGTGCTGCACCAGGGCAGTGCCGGCATCGCCACCGAGGCGCTGCTGGCCGGCGTGCCGCAGGTGACGCTCAGCGTCCACGGCGAGCATTACCTGAACGGCGAGTGCCTCGCTGCCGCCGGCCTCAGCCACAATGTGCCGCTGTTCGATCCCCGGGTGCGGGTGGCGGTGGAAACCATCCGCGCCATGCATGCGGACGAGGAGGCCCTGCTCATGGCCGAGGCAGCGGGGCGCATGCACCGGGCGATGCTGGCCGAAGATCCCCTCGACGTGCTCACCCGGCGCTGTCTCGCATTGCTGTGAACGGCTGCGAGCGAACCTGCTGGCAAGTTTTCAGTCGGGCCCTGGCAGCGCCCCGCGGCCACTGGTCAGGCCGCGGCCGCTGGCGCCGCAGCGCCGGGTTCGGTCGATGCCCGCTCAGTCGGCCAGGACGCCGCGCGGGCGGCCGAAGCCACCGATGCCGCCGCCGATGCCGCCGGGATTGCCCTGCGGCAGCTGCGGCACCACCACCGGCCCCACCGCGAAATAGCCACCCGGACCGCCGCCGCCGCAATTGTAACTATAGGGCGGGCACGGCGCCTGCGGCACGAGGGGAATGAGCACGTTCGCCTGGTTCTGCTGCGCCGCCTGTTGGGCGATCAGGTCTGCCTCGCCCTTCAGGTCGGTGTTCACATAGCGGCAGGAGGCGGCGGCCAGATCCATGGTGGTCTGGCCCTGCACCGGGATGGAACAGGGATGGCTGGAACCGCGGTCGATGCCGGTCACGTCCGGCGTCGGCTCGGGGCGACCGCCGTTCTGGCCGGTGCGGCTGCGGGTCTGGGCGATGATGGCGTCGATCTGGCCCTGCGGCACGCGGGTTGGCCCGGTGATGCCGGCGCGGTTGACCGTGACCATGAAGCCGGGCCGGCGCACCACCACCGTCTCGCCCGAAGGCCCGACGATGGTCAGCGTGCCGAACTGGAGGATGGCCTGGGTCTCGCCGTCGCGATGGAGGATGGCCGCGACGCCGCCACGAATGCCGATGGTGGCCACCGGGGTCTTCACCTCCGCCCCGTCCGAATGGCTGGCATTGCCGCCCACGAAGCGCACCGCGCCCTTGGTGAGGGAAATGGCCATAGACCCCTTCTTGGCGTTGGGGTCGTAGACGAACTCGTCGATCAGGAGGTTGGAATTGGGGCCGATGTTCAGCGTGGTCTTGTCCACGAACAGGACCTGGACGCTGCCGGTGCTGCTGGTCTCGATGCGCTCGCGATGGACGATGTTGGAGCCGAGCTCCAGCGTGCGCGTCCCCGAGCCGGTGGAGCGCGGGTTGACCGCGGCGGCGGTGCCCACCGACTGGCTCTGGGCGAGCGCCGGGCCAGTGGCGGCGATGAGGGCGAGGGAGGCGACGGAGGCCAGAAGCCGCGCAGGGGTGCTGATGGGCATGTGCGGCGCTCCTCAGAACCGGACGTTCGGGCCGACGGTGACGCTGAAATTGTCGAACGCGTAGTTCGGCAGCGTCGACTGCGACCAGCTGTACTGGACCTGCGTCAGCAGACCCCACTGCTCGTGGACCGGCACATCGAGGGCGAGGCCCACGCGATACTGGTCGTTCACCTGGGTGATGAAGCTGTTGATGTAGGGATTGGGCGCGTCATAGCTGTAGCGCGAATAGCCGACGCTCGGGATCGCCACCCACCGCCGCACGCCCCACAAGCCCTGGAATTCCACCGGCACGGCGAGGTCGAAGGCGAAGTTGTCGTAGGAATACCAGGGCACGTCGCCGCTGGCATTGTTGTAGGCGAGGCGCGCGCGCCAGCCGGACGCGTCGGTGAGCCGGCCGGAGAGGTTGGCGCCAAGGGTCCACATGTCGCCGCTCTGCAGGCTGGCGGTGGGGTAGTCCCGCGAGTTCTGGTACTCGCGCTGGCGCACCTCGGCGAACGGCTCGATGGCGAAATACATGCTGAACGGCGCGTAGAGCGACACGCCCGCGCCATAGGTGCCCAGATAGCTGTCGCCACCCAGCGCGATGCCGCCGGCGATCACATAGGCACGGATGGACGAGCCGGGCAGTTGGTCCGGCAGCAGCGCGAAACGCGGGCCGGTGTTGAACTCGGCATAGCCGAGATTGAGGTTCTCCAGCTGGAACTGCTGGGAATAATAGAGGTTGGCGTTGCTTTCCCAGACATCGCCGCGCTGGTTGCCGAAGTCATAGACATGGCGGACCGTGGCGAGGGCGAAGGCGTTGCCATCGGCCTGCTTGGTGGCGCCGGGCGGCAAGAGGGCGGTCAGGTCCTGCCCGAGCACCAGGCGGCTCGAGGGGCCATAGTTGGCGTTGGACTGGTAGCGCACGCCCACCTGGGCATAGACGGTGATCTGGTTGGGATCGAGCCGCCGGGAAATCTCCACCAGATAGGCGGCGATATTGTCCCGCTCGGCGCTGGTGAGCGCCGGGGCCTCGGCGATGGGCTCGAAATAGGAGCGGGCGGATTCGTAGGCGCCGAGCCGGTAATAGAGGCGCGCCAGCTCCAGCTTCACCCGCACCAGATTGGGATTGTAGAACAGGATCCGCTCGTAGACGCCGATGGCGGCTTCATAGTCGCCCACCTCGATGGCGCGCCGCGCCAGCCGAAAGGCGAGTTCCACGTCCGACGGGCGCTTCAGCGACTGCTGGAACAGGGTATTGAATTCGGGATCGGCATTGGCGACCGCCGTCTGCTGCGCAGCGGCCGGCGCCACGCCCATGCCCGGCAAGCCGCTCAGCGCCATGGCACCGACAGCCAGGGCGCCCACCGCAAGGCCCCTCACCGCGCGCTTCAGACCCATCGCCGGGGCGACCGATCGCTTTCTGATTTCCGCATGTGTCCGCACTACCAGCATGCCTGATCTCTCCGGCGTTTGCTGGCAAGGCCCCGCCCCTTGCCCTTAAGTGCTCCTTAACACTTCACCTTCGGAAAAGGGATTCCGCAGCGGCTGGAAACGTCCGGCAGACTGAACATTTCCTGACAGGAAGAGCATTTTTGCCACAGGCACGCATGTCTTGCGTCACCTTGCTACCGCATCAACTTTGCGCCAGCCGAAACGCCCCGGACACCGCGGCGCCTCCCGGGCCGCGGTGTCCGGGGCCGACACTCAACGCACCACGCAGCCGCGGGGGTAGCCCGGACGGGTGCAATAGATCACCCGGCGCGGGGCGACCACGACGGCGCCCGCCGCCGGCGCCGGGTGCACCACCACGGCGCCGGTGGGACGCACGACGCATCCCTTCGGGTAGCCGACGGCCCGGCAATAGACCACCGCCTGGCTGGAGCCCGCGCTCGCCATGAGCCCGGCGCCTGCCACCGCACCCAGAAGAGCGAGCCGGACCGCATGAGTCCTGAATGTCGTCATTGGAACCTCCCGACCGCCGCCCGGCATGAAGCCCCCGGGGGAGCGGCTTGATTGCGCGACCCCTTGTCCGAGGTCGCCTTGGCCGAAACCACGAGACCGCCCGTCGCCACCCACCCGCATCCGGGACAGCACCGATCGCGCGCCTCACCGGCATTGGGCATCGCTGCCCGGGAAAAGCAATGAGCGACCGCCGGTCGCCCCCAGAAGGCTCCGCCGAAGCCACACCGAGAGCGCCAGCCTCGCACTTCTACATTGCACATACGCAATGAACTCGAACTTTATATCATCAGTTCATTGCTTAAATTAACTCCAACGCCGGACGCCACCGGCGAGGAGATCGCCATCATGACCAGCAACGGCATCCACCACGTCACCGCCATCGCCGGCTCGGCCCGGCGCAACCTCGACTTCTACACCGCCACCCTCGGGCTCCGGCTGGTAAAGAAGACCGTCAATTTCGACGATCCCGGCACCTATCATTTCTACTTCGGCGACGACGCCGGCCGCCCCGGCTCCATCCTCACCTTCTTCCCGTGGGAGCATGCGGACGAGGGCCGTGCCGGCGTCGGCGAGACCCAGGAGACGGCGTTCCGCATTCCGGAGGCCTCCATAGGCTACTGGACCGGGCGGCTGATCGCCCGAGGCCTTGCCCCGGAGCTGCCGGAGAAGCGCTTCGGCGCCTCGGTGATCGGCTTCAAGGACCCGGACGGCATGCGCCTCGCCCTCGTGGGGGTGCCTGGCATCGACGCCGAGCCGGCCTGGACCGGCGGCGAGGTGCCGGCGGAGCATGCCATTCGCGGCCTGCACTCGGTCACCCTGCTGCTCAAGGAGGCCGGCGCCACCGCCGCCATCCTCACCGACGTGTTCGGCTTTGCCGAGACCGGCCGCGAGGGTACCCGCATCCGCTTCACCGCGGGCGGGGCGGAGGACGGTGGGATCGGCACCATCGTGGATATCCGCGAGGCCGGCGGCTTCCTGTCGGGCCGGCAGGGGCGTGGCAGCGTGCACCACATCGCCTTCCGCGCCGCCGACGATGCCGCCCAGGCCGAAATGGTGGAGCGCCTCACCGCCCATCACGGGGCGCGCGTCACCGGCCAGCGGGACCGCAATTACTTCCGCTCGGTCTATTTCCGCGAGCCGGGCGGCGTGCTGTTCGAGATCGCCACCGACGATCCCGGCTTCGCGGTGGACGAGGCCCCCGAAAGCCTCGGCGAGGCCCTGAAGCTGCCGACCCAGTACGAGGCCCATCGCGCCGAGATCGAGGCGACCCTGCCCGCCGTCGCCTGACCCTGCCCTGCCCGGCCGCCCTGTGCGGCCGGGTGTCTGCCCCCTTCATGAACGGCGGCTGCGGTGCCGACCAGATCGGCCCAGCCGCGAGGATCTTCCCATGGCTTCGACCCTCACCCGGGACGCGCCCGCCCTCGCCTTCACCCATCGCTTCGAGCCCGCCACGGACGGGGCGGCATCGCCGCTGCTGCTGCTCCACGGCACCGGCGGCGATGAAACCGACCTGTTGCCCCTCGGCCGCATGATCGCCCCTGGCGCGGCACTGCTATCGCCTCGCGGGCAGGTGAGCGAGGGCGGCATGCCGCGCTTCTTCCGCCGCCTTGCCGAAGGCGTATTCGACGAAGCCGACGTGGTGCGCCGAGCCCATGATCTCGCGGACTTCATAGCCGCCGCCCGCACCGCCTACGGCCTTGCCGCGCCGGTGGCGGTGGGCTTCTCCAACGGAGCCAACATCGCCGCCCTCGTAATGCTGCTGCGGCCCGAGACGCTCGCCGGCGCTGTGCTGCTACGCCCCATGGTGCCGCTCGCCGACCCGCCGGCCGGGGACCTTCCCTCAACGCCGGTGCTGATGCTCTCCGGCGCCATGGACCCCATCGTGCCCGCCGAGAATGCCGCACGGCTCGCGACCCTGCTTTCGGCGCGCGGCGGAAAGGTGGAGCACAAGACGCTGCCGGCGAGCCACGGCCTCACCTCCGCCGACCTGACCGCCGCCCGGGACTTCATCGCCCGGATCGGCCGTTAGAGCGCCTTCGAGCGAAGCGGATACCGGTTCGCGTGAAGAACACGCGTCAAGGCAGGAGTTTGGAGCGGTAGCCGTGAGTGCCTGGGAACGGCAGCCGCCCCAGACCTTCCGACGGGCCTCAGCGCAGGGCCGGAGCGGCCGGCGGCTGCCTGGCGTTGGCCCCCTTGGGCGGGGTCCCCTTGGCCTGCGGCGGGCCCTGTGGCGCCGTGGCGGGCGCCGCCATGGCCGACACGATGGCCGGCGCCAGCAGGTCGGCAAGGCAGGCATAGCCCTTGTCGTTGGAATGGAAGCTGTCCCAGGCTAGCGTGGCGCGCAGCCCTGCCGGATCCTGTGCCGCCCATTGCTTCATCATCAGGTAGCGCGGGAGCAGCGGCGCCCCCCGCTCGGAAGCGGCCGCGCCTACGGCGGCCACGAAGCTTTCGTAGCGGTCGAGGTTCATGATGGCCGGGTAGTATTGCTGGTCGATCACCAGCACCGCCGCGCCCGCCGCCGCAATGGCATCGAGCCCAGCCCCCACCAGCTGCTTCAGCCGCACAGGATCGCCGCCGAAGATGACATCGTTGGTGCCCACCTGCCAAAGCACCAGGTCCGGCACCGGCGGCGTCTTCAGGAACAGTTCCAGCCGGCGCAGTGTGGCGGGCGCGCTCTCGCCGTTGACGCCGGCATTGGTGATCTCGACGCTCCCCTCCCCCAGCGCCGCCTCCAGCCTCAGGGCCAGTTGGCTCGGGTAGTTGGCAGCCGTGCTGGAGGCCCCCGCCCCGGCGGTGGTGGAGGAGCCGATGGCGAGGATGCGCAGCGGCCGTCCCTCGGCCCGCACCCTGGCGGCCTGCGCCAGCACCAGGGGCGGCGCGGGACGCACGTCACTGGGACAGGCCAAGGCGGGACCGGAGACGAAGGGGGCGCCGACCATCAGCAGGCCAAGCACGCCGACAGCGAAGCGGCGCACCATGCCCGACCGGAAGAGACGGGATGAAGGGCTGGGAAGGGTCATGGATCGGAGGTTATCGGCAAACAGGCCCAAAGTGCGTCGTCTCACCGGCGGAACGCAAGGCCCCGCCAAAGCGATAGCGATACAACGCAAGGCCGCAAGCGCGAAGGTCAGGGACGAAACTTGCACGAAAAGTGTCACGGTGCCGGCTGGAAAAGTGTCACAGCCTACCGGGAAACTGTCGCAAGATATTGGGATGAATGGCGGGAGTGACGGGGCTCGAACCCGCGACCTCCGGCGTGACAGGCCGGATGATGATGAACACTTATAATGCATCGTGACACTCGTTGGCGGTCCAGACTGAGCCTTAATTGCCAAAAGTGTCACAGACACGCACCAATCGGACGATCTCTCGTTCGGGCTGAGGTGCCCCCTTGGCTGGGGTGGCGAGACACCACCCCGCCCACGGGGCCGGAACCACTCATTTGCAGGGAGTGACTCGTCCTTAGATCAGGCCTTCCGGATGCCCGGCGGCTGCCAGGTGCCCTTGCCGGCGGGGAGGATGGAGGGGGGCGTTTCCTTGGGCCAGTAGAGGCGCATCACCAGGTAGATGGGGCCGTCCGGCGCGGGCAGCCAGTTGCTCTCCTTGTCCGGGCCGGGGGACTTGTTCTGGATGAGGAGGGTGACCGACCCGTCGGCGTTGCGCTTCAGGTTCGGCAGCATGGGCGAGTTGATGAGGTAGCGGTCGATGGGGTTCTTGATGAGCAGCTGGTTCACGCCATCATACATGGTCACCGACCAGAAGGCGTTGACCGGCGGCAGGCCATCGGCCGGGAAGGTCAGGGTGTAATTGTGCTTGGAGCCGTCGAGGGTCTGGCCGTCGGCATCCAGGCGCGTCATCGGGTAGGTGGCTTCCACGGCGTCATTGCCATAGATGCCGGCCTGGGCCCCCACCGCCCGCAGCAGCCAGTCGCCATTGAAGAAGGCGGCGTCGCCCGCGGGCGAGCCCACCCGCCAACCGTTGAAGTTCGTGCCGAAGGCCGCCACCGCCTCGGTCACCTTGCGCTGGCCCTCCTTGAGGCCGAGCAGGATCTCGGCCTTGTCCTCCAGCGAGAGGGTCTTGAAATCGAAGCTCTTGCCGGCCCCGACGCCGATGGTGGCCAGCTGCGCGCGGATCTCGCGCTCCTCCGGCAGGGCGGGGGAGAATTGCAGCGCGAAGTCGAGGAACTCGAAGAAGTCCGTGCGCGCGAGGTCCTTGGTGAACTTGGGGAAGTCCGGCACCGGCGCGGCCGGCGGCGCCGCCTTGCCAAGGAAGGCGGAGAGCGGCCGCAGCTGGTAGCCCGCCTGCACCTTCTTCACGTTGTCGATGTCGGCGGCATCGAACAGCTGGGTGCGGAAGATGGTCAGGGCAAAGTCGGTGCTGGCGCGGAAGACCTTGCGGATTCCGGGCGGCGTCTCGCCGGTCCAGCGCGGCCCGACGACCAGGAAGTCGCCGGCGTCGTTGCCCGTGGAACGGCTGCCGATATAGCCGTAGTTGAAGGTGTTGCCGTCCACCAGCTGGACCGAATAATAGCGCTTGGGATCCACCGCCGGCACCGAGATGACCTGCGGCTCGGCGCGCAGGTCCAGCCAGCCCAGCGAATAGGGCGTGTCGCTGTTGGGCGTGGGGACCGAGGTGTCCTGATAGGTGAAGACGCGGGCTTCGTTGTAGATCTGGTTGAACGGGGCCTTGAACTGGCCCGAGGTCTTGTCGACCACGTATTCGTACATCACCCCATAGTTCATCACCAGCGGCAGGCCGTAGATGAAGCCGGCCTCGGCGATTTCCTTCGCCTTGAAGAAGCCGGGGCGATCGGGAGCTGACGCCGCCCGGGACAGGCCGGGCACGAGGGCCGGCGCGGTGAGCCCGCCGGCGGCGAGGATCTTCAGGAAATGACGCTTTGAAAGCATGGGCGACCTTCTTTTATTGGGAAGGGTGTCGTCACTCTTGACACCGGCGGGACCTTAGCTTGGCCACAGCCATTCGTCCCGTCCGAATTTCACCCAGGAAGTCCCGATAATAATACCGTTCTCCGAAAGCGCCTTTCTCTAAAACAAGCTGATTCCGGCCAGATTGGTGGAGCCGGTCGGAATGTCCTTTTTTGCTCTCGACAGGATGCCTCACCGCGGCCCTTGCCGGACGGCGCGGTGAGGATCATTGCGCGCGGTGAGCGGAAAGATCATTGGCTGGGTGGCGAACTGTAACTCGCAGAAATGACGATTTCAGGCACGGGGAACGTCCGCTTGTGAGTGCATGGCCGAACTTCGCGACCGATCGGGTACCGCCGCGCGATGCGCATGGGCCGAGCCTTGCCAGCCCGATCCTAACGAGGCATTGCAGGGCGCCGAACCTTATGGAGAGCGGAAATGCCCGAGCGAGCCCCGGAAAGCAATGGAACCAAGCCAGGTCGAGCCGCGCTGATGGAGCGTGCCCTCCGAGAAATGCGCACCTTCCTGTCCCTCTTCCTTTACCTCTGGGTCCTGCTTGGGCTGTTCGTCCTGAACCAGGCGCTGGTGGAGCGCGAGCACGGCGGCACCATAGCCTTCCAGGGCTTCGCCATGCTGAATGCCTTTGTACTCGCTAAAGTCATGCTGGTGATCGAGGCTTTGGAGCTTGCCCGGTGGTTAAGAAACCGGCCAGTCATCATTGTCATCGTCTACGAAGCCGTGATCTGCACGTTCTTTTTCTTGGCGTTCCACTTGGTCGAAAGGCTGGTGATGGCCAAACTCCGCGGCCACACGCTCGTCCCCGGTGAACTTGGCATCGGGGGCGGCGGATTTGCCGGAGCGGCAATCGTCGCGGTCATCCTTTTCGTGTCGCTGTTACCATTCTTTGCTTTCAAGAACGTCACGCGGGCGATTGGCTCAGACCGGATGCGGCAGATTCTCTTCGGGCGTTCCATGGGCGCCAATAATAGCGGTCCATGAGAGTGACGTACCCCCTAAAGGACGGCTTATGGAGACCACCTCCCGCAGCGAGACATCGTCAGGAGGACGGGCTTGCGGCAGGAGCCGGCGCCGCCGTCGGCGCCCTCGGGGCCTGACGAGGTTTCCGAGCCGGCGCCGGTTCATGCCGCGGCAAAGGCTCCAAAGTCACGTCGATTGGATTCGGATAGTGCTCGAGGGTCGCGCCCGTTGCGGCATCAACGCCCATGCCGACGATCCCGCCGACCAACACGTTCCCGGCGAATCCGGCCGCTCCCTCGCCCGCGATCCGATTCTTGACCTCCACCTCGACCGGCTTGAAGCCATCTTTGGAAATCAGGACCGAGAACTCGTCCTTGCGAGACACCTTCAAGGTGCAGGGCGTCGTGCAGGTCTGCGAAAGCGAGGTGCGCACCTCTGCCCCGGCCGGCTCTGACCTGACCTGAATTTGCGAATCGAGGCCGCGCGTGACCGTGGCACAGCCAGCAAGAAGCGTCGCCGCGCCGAACAGCGCGGTCGCACGAAAACCTACCCCCATGATGCCCCCCTGACCTAACGGCGGGCATGCTCTGCATAGCTCAAGCTTGTGTCGAGTCGAATTTGCGATGCAGCATCGTATCTCACCTACCGTTGCGTGAGCGCAACACGCAGAAGGTGTACGTCTGAACACGACGCAATCGCTGCTTCACCTCCGTCAGGGAGCGAAGAAGCTCGCCATCACGCGCCACAGCCGGATCACCGGATCGGCGAACGCAAGGCCCGTCAGAAAGAGCCCGCCGCCCACGAGGATAACGTTGGCGAGAGCCCGCTTCCACCACGGCGCATCCGGTGAAGTCCACGGCTCATGCATCATTTCGCCCTTCGTGCCGCGCGCCATTCCCAGGGGGCCACGAACTCGGTCGCCCACACACCGGTGCCCGAGGCCTTCGCCTCGACTTCCTGAGCCTCATATTCCCTGCTGTACCGGACGAAGGCGAGCGCCCAGCCGGCCCGTACCATCGCGGCGCCCACGTCTTCACCGTCCACCTGGCAATGGGCGAGGATCCGCCGGTATCGGTCGCGGCCATTCTCGATACAGGCGACGGTGTGCTCGCCCAGCATGTCCGCGAGGAAAAATGCGGCCTTCTGCCCGCAACGGATCGGCTCGCCCGTTTCCCGCTCGGTGCAGGTCTGCCGGCTTTCGGGAGCATCGATTCCCTCAAGCCGGATGCGCATGCCATGGATTTCGATGGTGTCCCCATCGATCACCGAGGCGCGCCCGGTAATCGGCCCGGCAGCGAGCGGAGACCAGATAGCGCAGAGGACCGCGCTTACTCCGAGGAGCCGGCCGAGCATTTTTGCTTCGATGCACTGGTGGAGCCGTCCTTGCAGACGAACTTGTCGCCGCTGCAATGGGAGACACCGCCCTTCTTACCGGAGCATGGCGTGTTCTTTGCCAGCGCAGGAGAGGCCGCCACCACGATCATCATGGCAATTAGGAAGCACCGCAAATCACACCCCACCGTGTTTCACCGCATTATGGTTGTGCGCCATAAGGTTGGTTGTCCAGCTAGAAGCTCCCTAAGGGCATCTCGCCGCACCCCCTCATTTCGGCTGTGCTCGGCTCGGCTCCGATGCGGTCCAGTCGCGCCCGAGGAAAATCGCAGCCTGGTGGATCGCATCGAGGTACGCCGAAAGCGCGCGGTACTCGGGCGAACCGATCGGCGCCCGGGCCAACAGCTGGAAGACGCTGTTGCGGGCGGCCGTCACGGTCGCAATGAACTGAGCCGAATCGGCCTCTGACCATCCCCGCTTCGTCCGCTGGACCATCTCAGTCCTCGATCCGCTTCCGCCGGCGCCTGAAACCGGCGGATGCATCCGCCTTGAGCTTCGAGATCTCGTGTTCAAGGAACGCCTGGCCGACGAGAAGTGCGCGGATCGTGGAGCGAGGGTCACCCTCACAGGCTGCGAGGGCTTGGTCGACCTCCGCCTCCGAGATGTCAAAAGGGGAGCGTTCGGCGGGCGCGGGCTCGCTCGGCATGGTCTTCTCCGGTGCTGATCTGCCCTTATGGATTCCATGAGAACGGAAAGAGAACAAGATACGAGATGTAGGGGGTCGCGCGTCGCGAAAGCGGGCGGCTCTTAGGGTGCAATAAACATCCCGGTGACCCTCTTGACGAGCCCTAAGCCGTTCCCAAAATCAACCGCGCCGGCACATCACCGGCAAGGCATCGCACACACGTGCGAGGTGCTTGTACCCATGTTGCTCGAAGGAGAATGTGGCTATGAGAACCACGCGAAGCGGGCGGCCAGCAGCGCCGCCCTCCATGGAAGCAGCGGCTGTCCTGGTTCACCCGGACCAGATTCTCGATCACCCGTCGATGAGCCTGGAAGAGAAGCGCACAACGCTTTCCTCCTGGGCTTCAGATCATTGCGCCGTCGAGAATGCGCCGGCCCTGAGGCGCCTCCCCAACGGCGCGGTTGTGCCCGTGGATGACATCCTTGCTGCTCTTGCGGGACTTCCGATCGAAGCACCCCAGATCGACCAGGTCCTCACCGGCACCGCGTCAGACCGGCGTCAGCGCCCCTTGTCTCCGCCGTGGCGGAAAGTGCTGACCCGGACGAGAGGAAGCGCTCCTCCGCCGCGGGGAGGTGCAGCGGCGCTCCGGCTGGTGCCCGCAGTTAACATGAACGCGTGACGGCCAGGGCGCGGCGCTGGCACAAATCGGTGCCGTGCCCTAGCGTCGCACTCCATGTGCAACCTCTACAGCCACACCTCCAACGCTCAGGCGATCATCGACCTGGTGCGAGCGACGCGGAACCTTGCCGGCAATCTGCCGCCGCAGCCGGGCATTTTCCCGGACTATTCCGCCCCTATCGTGCGGACGGGTGAGGATGGGACGCGTGAACTCGCCATGGCGCGCTGGGGCATGCCGTCGCCGCAGTTCGTACTGAAAGGACGCACCACAGATTCGGGCGTGACGAACATCCGCAACGTCGCCTCGCCGCACTGGCGGCGCTGGCTCGGCCAGGCGCACCGCTGCCTGGTGCCCTTCACCAGCTTCAGCGAGTACGACACTATTGACGGTAAGAAGGTGCCAGTGTGGTTCGCATTGTCCGAGGAGCGGCCCCTCGCTTTCTTCGCCGGCCTGAGGACGACGTGGACCAGCGTTCGAAAAAAGGCCGAGGGCGAAGTGACAGCCGACCTCTACGGCTTCCTCACCTGCGAGCCCAGCGAACCGGTCGCCAGCATCCACCCGAAGGCCATGCCTGTGGTGCTCACGGAGCCGGCAGAGTTCGAGGCATGGATGCTGGCGCCGTGGGATCAGGCGAAGGCGCTGCAGCGGCCCTTGCCGGACGGCGCGCTGGAGATCGTGG
Organism: Xanthobacter autotrophicus Py2; assembly: GCA_000017645.1. Taxonomy (NCBI): domain Bacteria; kingdom Pseudomonadati; phylum Pseudomonadota; class Alphaproteobacteria; order Hyphomicrobiales; family Xanthobacteraceae; genus Xanthobacter; species Xanthobacter versatilis. Next base: position 4,145,463 of record CP000781.1, on the reverse strand, counting down.
GGCGCGGTGAAAGGAAGGACGAGCCGCTGGCTCGTCCCGTCTAAAGCGCGGAGATGACCCTTGCCGGACCCTGGAACATTCCGCCGCCGAGCATCGTGATTGCATCAGCCCAAGCGACCGATATGGGCGCCCGTTGCCGACTGTCCGGTCCGATTTGGCGGGTTGCAGATAGCTACCGCGCGCCAAGCTTGATCACGGAGGCAGGTGACGTGGATATAGCGGACATGCTTATATCAAAATAGGGACTTGTGACTGATCATACGTTCATCTCCTGGAATGACACCAATTGAACGTCTCGTCGATGTCAGCAAGCCCCTGGGATGCCGTTTGGGGGGAAGCACTTGGACTCGAATTTCACCGATAAGCGCCCTTCTATCTTAACGATTGTGAACAATCCTGAAAAACGTAAAATCGGGCACTAATACTCATGTTTACACGACTGCGATTGGTAAATTTCAAGGCTTGGTCGGATACCGACGACATATGCTTGCGCCCACTAACGATGCTTCTCGGCACCAACTCTTCTGGCAAGTCGTCCCTCATCCAAAGCCTGCTGTTACTCAAGCAGACTGCGCGCTCGCCTGATCGCACTGTTCATCTCAACCTTGGAGGAGACGAAATCAACGACCTATTCAATTTCGGGGACTTCGATGACGTACTGAACCAAGAAGCCGACGCACCTCGTCTTTTTTCCATTGCCTTCGATTTTGATAATCATGCCACCAGCCGCATCGCTAAGGGTGGCTTTGAATGCTCTTACGGCCAGACCTCATCCGGCAGCGTTGTAGTTCAAACAGTCACGCTCAAGGCTGAGGGTCGTCAGTTTAGGGCCACTCGTCGAGAGAAAGGCGCTTTCTCGATCTTAGTCGACGATGAGCAATTGCCGCGAGCAAAAGGACGAGGTTACGCTCCTGAACGCACTATCGCCTTTTCAGCGGAAGCGATTGCCGCTCTCGATAAGGACGGTCAGTTGGTCGAAGATTTGAGCTTGGCTATCCGCCGCGAACTCGAACGCATCATTTATCTTGGTCCATTGCGCCGCAAGCCGGAACGTGACTATCCTTGGAATAAGACCAAACCAGGCGATGTAGGCAGCGATGGACGCGGCGCCGTCGACGCTCTGTTGGCGAGCGCCCTCTTGAGGGGAGACGAGCAGAACTATGTTGTTAACGGCGTCTCCCGTTGGCTCAGCAAAATGGGCGTCGCGGATAAGCTTGAAGTCCGCCAGCAGGGGCGATCCAATCGCTATGAACTGATCGTGCATCGTGATGGGGTTGCATGTAATCTTCGTGACGTCGGCATTGGTATATCGCAAGTTCTGCCCGTTTTGGTGGTGTCCTATTTTGCCCCGCGGGGTAGCACGATCATCCTTGAGGAGCCAGAAATCCATTTACATCCACTCGCCCAATCTGCCTTGGCCAACCTATTTGTCGACGTGAGTCGCGAGCGCGGCATCCAGTTTTTGGTGGAAACCCATTCTGAGCATTTATTCCGACGTATGCAGACTTTGATTGCCAAGCAAGACGCCTCATCCACTGATTCCGCGATGTATTTCGTGAGACGAAAGGGTAAGTCTGCGGAGCTCTGCACTCTTGAGATCGATGATTTTGGCCGTGTAAAGAACTGGCCCAGTGGTTTCTTTGGAGACGCTCTTGGCGAGACGCGCGAACAGGCTCGGCTTATGTTCGAACGTCAGAAGGCAAGTACGCAATGAGGGATCGCTATGTGGTCGATACCAATGTTTTGATTGCCGCTAGTGCCGCCGATCCGAACCATCCTGCGGACATCGACGCGACTCCAGCCGATCCGGAATTGCGTGAGATGGTTTGGCAGTGGCTCAATACCTTTGAGCAGAGCGAGAGCCGCCTTGTGCTCGATACCGAAAATCGGATCTTCGACGAATATAACAATAAACTCGGATTCATGGAATTTGGCATCCAAGTTGTAATGTCGAAATGGAACAAATGCGCCGTCGATGGAGTTACGGTGACCTACGACGAACATGGACACGGAGTATTACCTGAAGTCCTAATGTCCGCAATCCATGACCTAGCCGACCGAAAAATGGTTGCGGCATCGTTAGCATCCATTGCAGAATTTGGTGACGGCTGCATTGCTTTTGCAGGTGATACCGATTGGCACGACTGGGAGGACGACCTTTTTAATCATAATATTTCCGTTGAACCAATCATCGAAGATTGGTCTCGCGCTAAGCATGCTGAGAAGCAGGCGAGAAAGTACCGAGCCGCCAGATGACGGACTTCTTTCGCTTCCCGTCGACGCCACATCTTGCTTGGCTAGGCGGAGCCACCGTTCCGCGCGAGGACAAACTGCTGTCCCCATCCCATGCGCGAGCCCTTCTTGCGGGCGAAGTGGTGGTTGAGGAAAAAATTGACGGTGCTAACGTCGGATTCTCGCTGGCCAAGGATGGGACGCTGCTGGTTCAAAATCGAGGTCAATATCTGACGTCCCCCTATACGGGCCAGTTCGCGCGGTTGCCTGAATGGCTGGCTCACCACGGAGAGAGAATCCGCGATCAACTCGATGCATCGCTCCTTCTTTTCGGCGAGTGGAGCGCTGCCCGTCATTCCATCGAATATAATCGCCTACCTGATTGGCTCCTCGTGTTCGATGTTTACGACCGCGAGGCGGCACGGTTCTGGAGCACCAGCCGGCGGAACGCCTTGGCCTCTGCGGCCGGGTTAAAGATAGTGCCAACTCTGCTGAGAGGGCTGACCAATTTAGCCGAACTCGAGCACTTATTGGCCGAAAGATCGAGCCGCTATCGAGCCGGGCCGATGGAAGGTGTGATTGTCCGGAGCGAAAATTTAGATTGGAGCAAGAGCCGCGCCAAACTCGTCCATGCCGATTTTACTCAAGCGATCGACGAGCATTGGAGCCGCCGACACGTTAAATGGAATCGGGTGGATTGGTCGGTGCGTTAACGAAACGCCGCGTCTAACTTGCGCTATGCTGCGAAATAGGCGTTTACCGGCTTGCTCCCTTTCGACTTTTTCATACACGAAATTGCGAAAGTACTTGACGCGGTCAACGTTAAAGGTGGCTGCATGCCACAATTCAGACTCTAGTTCTGAACAACCTTATTCGTACCACATCTCTGTCACCGGGTTATTGTAGAGAAAATATCCGCCTTAGGACGTGACGTTGCCCCCAAGTTTTATCCAACGGTGAGTTCGTTCTGACGGTTGGATCTGGCCTTGTCGGCCGGGTGAGCGGCGGGATCTGGCGCGGAGCTTTTGGCCTGGCGCAGCGGCAGATCCCGTCGCGGGTGGAAGGTGGCTGCGAAGGCGGACGGGGTCTGCCAGCCGAGGGCGGAGTGGGGGCGCGCTCCATTGTAGTCGGACCGCCACCTGCTCAGGGCCGCTCTGGCTTGGGTGAGCGCCGAGAACAGCGTTTCGTTGAGAAGCTCGTCGCGCAGGCGGCCGTTGAAGCTCTCGATGAAGGCGTTCTGCATGGGCTTGCCCGGCGCGATGTAGTGCCACTCGACTTGTGCCGCGTCCGCCCAGGCGAGGATGGCATTCGAGGTGAACTCGCTGCCGTTGTCGCTGACGATCATTTTCGGCCTGCCACGCTCGGCCACAAGGCGATCGAGTTCGCGCGCGACACGGACGCCGGACAGCGATGTGTCCGCCACCAGGGTGAGGCATTCCCGGGTGCAGTCATCCACAACGGTGAGGATGCGGAAGCGGCGGCCGCAGGTGAACTGGTCCGACACGAAGTCGAGCGACCAGCGCTCGTTCGGCCGCATCGGGATCGTCATGGGCGCCCGTGTCCCGATGGCCCGCTTGCGGCCACCACGGCGCCGCACCTTGAGGCGCTCCTCGCGATAGAGCCGGAACAGGCGCTTGTGGTTGACCGTGAAGCCCTCCCGCCTGAGCAGCACGTGCAGACGCCGATAGCCGAAGCGCCGCCGCTCGTGGGCGATGGCCTTCATGCGCTGGCGCAGGGCGCCGTCGTCGGCCCGCTTCGCTTGGTATCTCATGGTCATGCGGCAGAAGCCGGTGGCTTTACACGCCCGCCGTTCGCTCATCCCGTGGTGCCCCATGAGATGGGCGACGGCTTTGCGCTCGGCAGCGGGCGTCACCACTTCTTTCCCAGGAGATCCTTCAGCGCCACATTGTCCAGCATCGCGTCGGCGAGCATGCGCTTGAGCTTGGCATTCTCGTCCTCGAGCGCCCGCAGCCGCTTGGTCTCCGACACCTCCATCCCGCCGAAACGGGCCTTCCACTTGTAAATGCTGGCGTCACTGACCCCGTGCTTGCGGCACAGGTCGGAGACTGGCACCCCGGCCTCCTGCTCCTTCAGGATCGCGATGATCTGCTTCTGTATTCGGTCCGGTGTCGTCAACCCCGATGATGGCACGTCGCGGGTTCTTTGCTTCTGTCCGTGGTCGAGGATCGCCACATGATGGTGTTCGATGGAATGACCGGTTCAAGCTCTTCGGCGTGCTCGGCCGCGTCAGCGGCTGCGACGACAGATCATGCGAACTCAATCATCCCACGCCCCGCGACGGGCGTTCAGGGAACCACAGCCGGGTCGATCACGCCGCGGTCGCAGTCCATCGAAATTCCGTGCCGCTCCGCCACATGCTGTGAAGAACGACCGCCATCTTGCGAGCCAGAGCGACCTTCGCCCTCTTGCTTCCCTGACGCTGAGCGATGCGCACCGCCCAGGCCTTCATCGGTGACCAGCGTGTGCTCGGTCGCAGGATGACGTTGGCGGCCTCGAACAGTGCAGTTCGTGTCTCCCCATCGCCCACTTTGGTGATCCGTCCGGTCCGATCGATCTCGCCCGATTGATACCGCCGAGGTGTGAGCCCGAGATAAGCCCCGACGGACCGGGAGCGGGCGAAACGCTCGGGCGCATCGATCGTTGCTCTGAATGTCAGGGCGGAAACCGGCCCGATCCCGGGCATGGTCGTCAACAGGCGGCAGACCGGATCATTCCGGACAGCCTGGACGACCAGGCGGTGAAGGCGCTGGTACTCCTGCATCAGTGCGTCCCGGGCTGCCAACAGGGGAGCCATCACTTCAGCCAGGATGGCGTTGTTTCCAACCAGTTCTCGGACACGGGAGGCAAATCCGGCCCGCGACACGATGCCGACCTTCAAGCCGAAGGGACGGAGCAATCCGCGAAGTGTCTGCTCTGACGCGGCGATGGAGCGGATCAGATGCTTGCGTGCCGCCACCAGCGTTCGGGCATGCTGGCTGCCGATGCTCTTCACGTGCACGACCTTGTACCAGCCTGCCCTGACCACCTGGGCAATGCCACGCGCGTCGTTCCGATCCGTCTTGACCGGCATCGCCGACAACGCCGCCTTCACCTGCCGCGCCTCCAGACTGATGGCGGGGAAACCAAGCTCCGCCAAGCCCGCAGTCAGCCATTCTGACATCGGCCCAGCCTCAAGCCCAATCTTCGCAATCCGATCCCGCCAGGGCTGGAGGCACTGCGAGATGGCGGACGCCTCCGACGCCACGCTTGCCTCCTTAAGGATTTGACCTTCCCGGTCGATGACGCAGACGGCTACGGAGTTCAGAGAGACATCAAGGCCGACGTACACCATGGGGACCTCCCAGCGCTGGGTTCAGGCCCTGATCGTCCTCTTCGCCGCCGAACGCCGCAAACGGCTCAAGAGATCGGGACCGAATACCCCATCTCTTCCGTGAACCGGCTGCGCCTCATGTCCTGGTCCTCTCGATCGGCCAGAACAAACTTCAAGCTGGATTACCTCAGAGGGGCAACGTCAGACGAACTAATTGTCACGTCCAACGGCTAACTTGGGCGCGCAAAGCCGACGGCCCGCTTCCCGGAGAACAGCCAAGAGCCGTTCTCGGCGCATGGGGGACTTCGATCTGTTCCGGTTGTCCGATCTATAGCGTTAGCTTACATCGGGGCTGAACGAGACGGCCCGGCCGAACCAGCGCGGGCTGTTCACGACGATGTCTTGGGTGAACTCGCGCGAACCGGCCGCCTGCGACCGGATATTTGTAGAGAGCGGGCGGAGGGCGATCGAACCGCGATCTCGCACCCGCCCTGGCTGTTCGGCCCCGGCACCGCCGACGAGCCGCGCAGCATTGTGCCATCCTGGAGGCGCTCAAGCCGGGCACCGCCCCGCCGGATAGCTATTGCGGCAAGTCTACGGTCGATCAATCCGGACGGTAGAGCAGAGCATCGAGCATCGCTGCACGACACTCCCAGATCTGGCCCTCACGCCCGTCCGGTTTCTGCGTATTGTACCAGTCCGATGCGCGGATCACCTCCACCACTCGATCCCAGTAGTTCTCAAGGCGTAGCGTCGTCTTGCCGAAACACATCTGCTCCGAAGCCTCGGTCCGGTTCGGTTTGGAGATGCAGAGGAAGACGTCCGGTCGCTTCATGGCCAGAAGTCGGGATGCGGTCGACACGTTTCCGACGCGCTCCGAATCCTTGAACGCTTTCAGGAAGAGGTTCGTGAACCGCTCATAGTGGTCGCGCGTGATCTCGCCCTTGTGAGGAATGATGTCGACCGCCTTGGCGATATAGTGGTCGTTTTCCGAAATGCGGTTCATGAAGCAGCCGGCTCCCCGCATTGAGCCGAACCACCCCCAGTCCTGATTCAGCTCCGCGTCGAGGCTGCGTTCCGTCGTGCCGATGAAGCCGGCGATGGCCTTTCGCCGGGGCGTCGACAGCCCATGGAAGGTCGCTCCGGCGGACAGCCAGGCCTGGGCGGTCCTCAGCAGGACAAGGCTCTGGTCGATGTCGTGATGGACGGAGCGATCCAGAGCACGGATGTATTGCTCCCAGCTCATCCGCGTTATCGGGGATGTGAGGCCGGCGATGTTCTTCGCCGGCGCCTCGTCGAGCGGATCGCGGGCCGCCTTGGGTTTGCGGGCGGCGATCTTGCAGCTGACGCGGTATCGATCCGCGAGAGTTTGGGTGACAGCCTCTCCGAGCTTCGCGCTTTTCTTGGTGAAGGACAGCAGGTCCGCGAGGACCTTGTCCTTGATCGTTCCGCTAAGATGAAGTGAGGCTTCGTGATTCTGACCTAGCCCCCCGTGCGTGAAATTGGCGCTGCCCACCACCGCCTCGACGACGTCTCCGGACCGGAACGCGTAGACCTTGGGGTGATAGGTGCCTTTGGGAAAGTTCGTGACGACCCTGCAGCCCGCCTTTCCAACGAGCGCGTTCACCAGGTCAGGATCGGTTTGCGCGAACGCCAGCCCGAACGTCACAGCCCGGATCTTTTTGGGTCGGCTGAGCAGGGCCTTGGCCAACTGCGTCCAGGTCCCCCAGGCCACAGCCCAGTGCACTTCGTCGTGTCGTTTGAGCAGGGCTTCGAGCTCAGTTTCGACAGCCGATCCGGTCAGCAGTTTAACGTCCAAGGTTCATCTCATGAGTTGTCCCTCAAACATTAACGCTTGTATCGGGCAAGGCAACCGGAACTGACTGGTTCGACGAACTGTTTGATCGCCTTCCTCCATGTGGCATCCAAACCTCTTCCGGTAAAGGGTAGACGCCTCAACTCACCGCACGCTTCGAGATCGGCAACGCACCTGGGCTCGTGGGGCGTGCCGTCCTACCACTCGGCAAGCCGTTCCGCGATCACCTGGATGCACCCTTTAGATTCCGACGGTAACCACATGGATGGTCGGTAGGACCTCGCACGAGAACCGTCGGCAGAGCTGTCATGCGCGCGCAGTGGGCCGAGTTCGGGCTTAGAGCGCCCGATGACGCGAAGGTTTGCTTCTTCGCCGGACGCTAATGTCGGCTCTTAGCACTCCCCACCATAAAGCCCTCACTCCCCCATCGCGCCAATGAGGTTTGCACCAGCTGGCCGCCTCGGCTCCCCCACCAGCAGGTCGAGCTAGCCGAAGAAGGACGGGCCCATCGGGTTGATGATCGAGAAGTCCCAGTCGAGCCCGCCCTGCTCAGAAACGTGCTGCAGCGTCGCCGGATTGGCGGCCGCCGCCGGCGTGACCTCGATCACCACGCCGCCGAGCACACGGATGGCCTCGACCTCATTCGGGAATCGCACATCGTCCACTACCACGCGCGGCTTGCCGGCGGCGGCGCGCGTCAACTCTGCCAACACCCCGATGAAGCACAGCCGGGCAGCGTCTGCCAGAACGGCCTGAATCGCCCCGTTCACGATGGCAGGACCAGAGCGTCCCATTTTAATGCCCGCGTTGAGCGTAGGTCGCCGGCCTGCACGACTTCATGGGGACCAGACGATCGCGCTACCGCTTCCGCCAATTCCAAGAAATAGGCTACCGACGACAGAACCGCTCGCGCAGCTATGCGGCGGAGTTCGCACGCCATTTCAGAAATGTATTCAGATACCTCAGGCCGAGTCATTACATCCCCCACACCGCGGACATTGCTAATGCTGCGATGCGGAGAAACTCTCGTCATCCGCCACCACGGGGATGACTGGAGCGTTGCCAATAGGTAAACTGCTAAGTTCCTCGGCTGGCCAGTTTATGCCCGTCGTTCTGACAGAACCGGGAGGAGCTCGAGATTTGGATGCTGGCGCCGTGGGGACGAGGCGAAGGCGCTTCAGCGGCCCTTGCCGGACGGCGCGCTGGAGATCGTGGCGCGCGGCGAAAGGAAGGACCAGCCGTTGGCCATCCCCTCTAACGCGCCGAGATTACACCAGTGGGTGGGCTCCTAACGCATCGATCTAGACGCCTGTTGCGGCGAGCTTGAGGATTACGAGGAAGTCGTCCAGACGGCGATTATAACGCGTCGCGAAGGCGCAATACGGTTGAAGAAGCGCTCGATGGCACTCCTCTGGCGGTAGAGCTACGGCCAGAAGGCGAAGGGACGCTTGCGGATGACGCGGGACGGGATATTGCCAAAGGTACCGCTTTCAGCCATCTCGGCGCGGATGGCGTCGGTTGTAGGCCCAATCTGCGAGCAGGATGCCTCCCAAGCCGAGGTGGGGGAGCAACCCGCGCCCCGCTGGTGCACGATCCGATTTTAGAGGGTTGTGCGCAGACCTTAGTGTTCCGGCACATCCAGCGGCGGTACCCCGGGACGGAAGCACCAGAGAACGCCGTTGATCACCCGACGGTCATATAGCCGTGCAAACACCGCACACCTGGTTCAGCAACAGGGGCGCGATGATCGCCAATTCGTGACCGGTCAGCTCGTGGCGGCACATCTCTCAGGCTCCCGGTTCGGGAACTTGAATCACGACAAGTCCGACCACACAAATTTGTGGGCCCGCCGCCTAGTCATCTTTTGATTGATGTGAGACGATAGTTCAACCTTTGAAAGGGGACGTCTCGATGGAAACTCGGATAACAAGGCGGAGAGTCGTTCAATTTCTCACAGGAACACCATTGTTTCTGCCGGCATTAAACTGGGCCGCCCTAGCTCAAAATATCGATGAACGCAATATTCGGTCTAGAGCCGCGCTAGTAATCGCAAATGATCAATACGTTAAAGAACGCCCATTGTCCGGGGTCGCGTTTGACGCGAAATTAATCGAAAGGACACTAAAAAATATTGGTTTTTCCACAAAGGAATTACTATTAAATGCAGATCGGGACAAAATGACCCGCGAAATTTGCGAGTTTCGCAAAGATGCACGCCTCGCAGATATAGCAATGATATATTACGCCGGACACGCGGTGGAGGTTGAGGGTCGAAATTTTGTACTGCCCGTCGATGCAGATATGGAGGACGGATTTTCTGCGAGCGCAACTACAATTGAGCTATCCATGATCATGCAGGCTGTAGGATTCGCAAGGACTTTTGGAGTCGTTGTTTTGGACGCCTGCCGCAATAATCCGTTTGTTGAACAGATGAAATCTGACGGAAATGTTAATAGGCATTTCAGTGTAGGGTTAGCGCCATATATCCCAGCAAAAAATATTTTGATACAATACTCAGCCGCTCCCGGTCAAGTTGCGTCAGATGGAAACGGGTCTGAAGCGAGTCCATTTGCGAGATCTTTTGCGTCGGCGTTATCTTCAAAAGACATCCCAGTAGTTCAGTCAATGCAGTACGTCATAAAGGACGTCCAGAGTCAGACAGCAAATACTCAATCTCCTTATTTTAGCGGCAGCGTATCTGATCAGACGCTATCCTTAAATCCTAGCAGGAAATCGCCACTGCTGTCCGCAGACACAATTGTCGATCTCCAAGTTGCAGACTATGACGATGTTACTGTTAAAGATCTAGTGGAGTATGATTTTTCATATAAATTTTCTGGCCTAGACGCAGATGGACTGCGAATAATCCGCCCCGACGACCCGTACTTTGACTCCCTTGCGGAGGGGCGAACTCCGCGGGTTGAAGCCCAGGACTGCGGCTATTTTGATCTCGAAGAAGGGACTACCGGCTGGGGGATCTCATTTCCTTTGATCGATGTAGTTGCGCGCCGAAACCGTGAAACGACTATAAGTATTTCTGAGCTAGTTGTGGACGTCAAGAGAAGCAAGCCTGATCGACAACTGTATATTGGACTCGCTGCTCCATCAGACAAATTCTGTGAGCTTGTCGTATACAATCAGGGATGGACGTCAGTTAAGTCTGCACGTTTAGATTTCGATGTATTTGTTGTTGAGGACGATAACGATATCGAAAAGCTAATTATCGATAAAAAGGACGGGCAGTTTAGATATACTAAAAATATCGACGGCTTTAGCGAGTACAGGTCTATCAATTTCGAGGTGGATATTTCTAAGGAATTGAAGCAATTTAGCTTTTATAAGTATGCATTTTACAATTCCCCATCAGATGAGCGGCCGCAACGCGGGAAGGCGCCTCAAGGATACAGCGCCTGGCTGTCGAGGAATCCGCATATTTTCGACGTCGAGAAGCAAGACTCGGCTTTAGCTGTCTACATCATCGGAAAGATGGTCTTGCGGCCTAGCGACGAAACACAGGGAGTTTCAACGATTGATGTCGTTGGAAAGCTACCGATTTATGCGCCAGCAGGGCTTGGAGGCGGCTTTTTAATGTACAATGCCGTGAACTCGATCAAACTAAAAACTGACGGCGCGGACTATCAAGTTAGGAAGAATATTGAATATCTCTTAGATTCGGACGTTAAAACTTATAGATTTCTGATGCCATTGATCCCAGATCAAACCTCGGATCACGTCCTAAAATTCTCATTAATCGGCAACGGCGGCATGCGGTTATTTGAATCCGAATGGATGAACATAAAGGCTTTCGTTCCTCGATTGTCAAAAAAGTACGCATCTTTTGTGAGGCAATAGGTGCTTTAAAATTCGAAATAATCGGAAATCTAGGAGCAAGGACGATGGATAGAAGGTCGGCGATCGGAGCTCTGACATTTTTAATATTTGGCTTTTGTATGAATAGACCTGCAAACGCTAATCAATTTTCTGATCTTATTGTTGAATATGAACAAACCCCTGGCGTTCTAGAGAATGCGTGGAGATTTCGCGAGCAAGGTGCTTTTCGCGGTGTCGGCCGTGGAACGCCTTCAACGCGAGCGATCTCGCGCCGCGCCATCGATTTGATTATCCAATTGGAAGTAGGCGGGCAGAAGCGTTACGACGCAAAGTATACGAAACCAATTTGGCCGCGCGGTGAGTCTGGTGTAACGATAGGTATCGGATATGACCTGCGATTTTCGAATCAGGATATCCTTTATAGAGATTGGAAGGACATCATTTCACAGGAAAATTTGATTATACTTTCTACTGCTCTAGGAGCTGGCGGTCAGAACGCAGAGAAGCGACTTTCCGAAGTACAAGGTGTTGAGATTCCTTGGCAGTCAGCCCTTACTCAATTTAGCCGGTATATACCCTATCTCGTTGCTGAGACGGAGCGAGCTTTTCCAAATACGAAAATGCTCAGCGACGATAGCCTTGGGGCACTTGCGTCTTTGATTTATAATAGAGGTAGCTCCATGGAGCGAAAATCTCCAAGGCGTGCCGAAATGGTAGCAATTTACGATTTGATGCTCGAACAAAAATTTAGCGAAGTGCCAGAGCAGCTTAGAAAAATGAAAAGGCTTTGGACGACACCAGATTCGAGGGGCCTGGTTATTCGGAGAGAGCTAGAGGCGCTTTTGTACGAGGAAGGGCTGCAACAATGAATTGCAGTGAACGTTTAACTGCCAGTATTTTGGATATAGTCATACCGTTATCTCCACTCCAGCTTTCGGACCAAATTACATTTTAAGCCCTTTGGCGAAGACCTCTCGTCACGTTAATTGGAGGCATCTGTGTCTTTATCTAAGGCTGCGCGGCGCCTCACCTCGGCCGCTCCAGCCTAGAGGACACCTGCTTGAGCAGCTCCGCTGTCTCCCGCTGCACTGCCCCATGCTGAGCCTGGATGCCGTCGCGGATGGCCTCGGCCAGATCCTTCACCGCCTCGGCCAGTTCCTTAGTCCCGTCGCTGCTGGGGGCTGCCTTGGCGGCTGTTGCCCCGTCCTTCTTTCCCTGCCAGGCCGCGAGGACCGCCAGGATGAGCGTGCCGACAAGAACGCTGTCGGCCACCGTGATCCCCAGCATGTGCTACCGCCCCCGTTCGTAACGCGCGTCGAATGCGGCCTTGTAGATGGACAGGATTTCGGCGATGGCCAGCATGGCATAGACGCCAGTGCCCGTTGCCACGATCCCCCGGTCAACGATGGTACCCAGCGCCATGAGCCACGCGACCTGCCCCCAGATCATGGCGCCGACCACGCAACCGCCGATTCGCAAGAGCGGGCCGCGCGGCCACCGGCCGTTGATCCAGAGGACCACGATCCGGACGGCCCCCACCAGAGCGAGGACCACGGCGAGCCGTTCCTCAGCGATGCCATAGTGGTTGAACTCGGAGAAGGTGCCTTCCACCGCCATCGTCTCGCCCGGCAGGCTGAGGATGAAGGCCCAGTTGAGCATGACGATGGAGCTGAACCACTCGATCGAGCGGTCAGCGTTGTGGCGCAGGATGTTGAAGGCGCCCGTCATCGGCCGCCTCCCTTCGTCTTTACCGCCGCCTTGGCCTTCGCCTGCCCACTCGGGTTCGGCGGCTTCGTGCCGCATTCCCGTGCAAGGATCTCATTGTGCGAGACCTTGGGGGCGAGGATTTCCGGAGGCTCCGTCGCCGCCTGCTCTTCAGTGATGGGGATCGGCTCGCGCCCCCGGCACTCCACCCTGGGCGCCGTTCCGCTACCGGTCGTCGCGCACCCAGCGGCGAGCACGGCGACGCAGCTCAGCATCAGGAAGGTTGCGGACCTCGTCAATGGTGCGCTCGCGCGCGGTCGCACGGCGGTCGGCATCGGCTTTCTCCTTGGCGGATTGGCTGGCAGCGCCTTTGCGCTCGCCAAATCGGTAGGCGAAGAGGGCCGCCCCGGCGGCGAGCGCGGCGAGCGCGGCCTTGAGACCGAGGAGGCGATAGGCGAGGACGGCGGCGCCCACCGTCAGGGCGGCGATGAGGGCGAGCCCCCAATCCCCACCGAAGCAGCCGGCGACGATGCCGGCGGCGAGGCCCGAGACGGCCGGGATGATCCAGACCGAGGCAAGCGCGGCAGCGATCAGCGCGCTCATGCCGGCCCCGCATCCCGCCCGCTGCGCACATCGGCGACGGCGGCGCGCTCGGCTCGGTTGGCCTGCCACCAGATGACGGCCGCCACAGTCGCCACGGCACCGAACCAGACCATGGGCGGCACGTCGGTGACAAACTCACGCACCGGCGACAGGTAGCCCACCGCCGTGCCGCTCTCCTGCGCCGCACCGAAGATCAGCGCGAAGAAGCCCGCGACCGCCGAACAGACCTTGTTGAGGAAGCTGGCCTTGGCGACCGGGTCTCCCGCCTTGCGCAGGTCCGTCGCCGTGGTGCTCTTGCGCTCGGCCGAGACGGGGCGCGGGCCGGAGGTGGTGAGCGCCGCGGCCGTGGCCTTGTCCAACTCTCCGGTGACCGGCAGGCCCGAGGTCGCCTGAAAGGCGCTCACCGCCGCGATGGTGCGCGGACCCCACTTGCCATCCACCCGCCCCACCTCGGAATAGCCGAGGTCGCGCAGGCGCTGCTGGAGCGCCTCGATCTCGCCCTTGGATAGACCGTCATCAGGGTTGATCTCCGCCGGCGCCGGAGCATCGGTAGCCGACGCCGCTGCCGGACCAGCCGGGATGACCTCCGCCTCATCCGCGAAGCGCACGCTGTCGTCCAATTCCATCAGCTTCATGATGATGGGGACGATCCCCAGCTGCTTGTCCATGGCGGTCGGAGACCAGACGTGATCCCGGATGTACTTGCCGCCCATGTAGATGGTGGTGCCGCTCCACAGGTAGGCGCTGGGCGTCCGGCGCGCCCGGTAACCGAAGCCGTTGAACTCCTCCCCCTTGTAGAGGGCGGTGCCGAGCGTCCAGACGTGAGAGCCGGGCTTGATCCCCTTGATGAGGAGGGCGTCGATCGCCCCGGCCTGCCAGGTCTTGAAGGGGCCTCGGCCCTCGGGCACCAGCGTCGTCTTCCGTCCGGTCCCGATGATCTCTTCGCCGTTATGCAAGACGCCGGCGAAATCACAGGCGCTCTCGCGGTAGTGGATGACACCCACCCACCACCAGGGCGCGCCGGTAGCGGCCTCCACAGCGAGGTAACGGGACTTGCCGGCGAGCACCAGATTCGCGGCGGCGGTGACACGGGAGCCGGCCGCATTGATCTTGGCGCGGTCCCACAGCGGGCGATAGGTGGGCGCCACCTTCTCGATGGGATACGTGGGTTTTGCCATGGATGGGTCCTTGCATGCGCGCACGGCCGCGCTCCCTGGCGAGAGGCGGGCCGGCGCAGAGTGTGATGGGGGATGGGCGGAGGGCGGTTAGCTCTGCATTTTCCAGACGCCGAAGCGCCGGTTCTTGATGGTGGCACTACCGGCAGCCGAGAAGTAGAAGACCAGCCAGGCCGAGAGCCAGCCTCGGGCGCCGGACGGGATGACAATGCGCTCCGTCTCGGAGACAAAGGAATAGGCGCCAGACGGCAGGTTGCCGTTGGCAGTGCTGACGAAGCCATCCTCGGTCTGCGTCGTCAGTCCGGCCCTGTTGCACTCCAAGTGGACGCCACAGGACTGGAAGTTGCTCGCCCCCGCGGCCACATCGAACTCGCCGTTGGCGAAGTAGGTTTCGCCGACGATCTCCTGCTCGGTGATGAAGTCGCACTTGACCTTGAAGACCCCCGCCGCCCCCGCCGTGAGCGCGAACTGGAGGTCGTTGCCATAGGCACCCGCCGCCACCGAGCCCACGATGGACGAGCCGGCGGGCGCGGAAATGCCGGTGATCCCGGCCGGGATGACACCTGTCATGATGCCACTGCCGGTGCCGCCGGCGGTGTTGGCCCACAACGGGTTCGAAAAGATCTGCACTCCGCCGTTGGCGATCACCTGCCCAACGGAATAGGAAAGGGTGTCGCACGGCGGAACCAACTGCTTGACCAGGTCGGCGAACCTACTGCCGACCGCATAGGCGCCGGCGACCAGACCGATGTGGAGACCATCCCCGGAGTATGCCGGGTTGATGGTCATATCGGCGCCGGGCTGCATGACGATCGCCGCCACGTCGAACAGGATCGCATTCTTGTTGGCCCTGCAATAGTCGCGGACCTGCTGGTTGTACTTAAAGACTGCGCCCTTCTGCGCAGCCGTCGTATAGGTATTCGACCCCGTTTCCGTAAACAGGATGACGCTCCGGCCCGTGGCAATCCACTGCTCAATGGCGGGCTTGACAGTCACAGACCAATAATCGATCGAGTTTCCATTCAGGCCGATGTCATTGACAATGCCCGGGATAAGCAACCAGTTGCTCTTGCATGCCAAGATCGCAGCCATGTTTGCGGCCGACAGGTACTGATCGGACCTCTGCCCGGACACGGCAAAGGATTTCTCCACCCGCATCCGCTGTCCCGAGAGGGCGAGGCCGTAGCGCAGGAAATTGCCGCCCTGGCGCATCAGCTTGGTGCTGGGGTCGTTGTAGAACCCCGCGAATCGGCTGTCCCCAGCCAGGACCATCGTATTGAGGTTGAAGCCCATCGGCGCCAAGAGCGCACAGGAGGCAACAGCGGTGTCGACATCGCCAGCCAGCCGGGTGATCACCATGGGATCGGTCTGCGTCACGACCATCCGCCGCGTCTCCGCGCCGGCCCCGATCGCCACCGTCGCGAAGATCATGTCGCCGACGCTGAGGGACATGCCCCGCGCCGGGTTGAAATAGCTGGGTTCCTGCACCTCGCCGCCGAGGTCGGACGTGCGGTAGGAATACTGGCCCGCCGCGAACCGGACGAACGTGAGAGGATTGAAGGGCATGGCTTCCACCTGACGTGATGTTTGAGGGATGGTTCAGATGAAAGGCCCGGCTACCCCTTGATCTCGACAATGGAGATCGTCGATGCGGAGACGCCGCCGAAGCGCCGGGCCCCTCCCGACCCGTTGAGGGTGAGCGTGCCGGCCGAAACCATTCCCATGCGGACCCGGAACGTCTGGGCAGCGGTCGAGCCCGCCGCCACGAAGCACGAGATGGTCAATTGCGTGTTGCTGCCGGCGGGCGCCTGGCTGACACCGGCCGCCAGCGCATTGGCGGCGGCATCCTTGAACAAGGCGACGATGACGCCCGACTGGACTGAGGGGCTCAACTGCAGCGACACGTCGATCCGCAGGATGTTGGTCGCAGACTTCGGCGTGATGGCCGCCGTCAGGACTTCGGCGCCCTCGTTGATCTGCGGGGCCGTGTCGTCGTAAGGGATGAGCGACGTGGTGGTAGCGACAGCGCCGGTGCTGGCATTGACCACCTGCACCACATTCCCGGCGACGCCAGCGGCTACAGCCGCCCCGATGGCTGCTGCCTGGGCCGTGCTCACGGGCTTGCTGGTATCGCTGGTATTGTCCACGTTGCCGAGGCCGGCCGCCGTCTTGACGGCATTGGCTGGCAAGGCCCTGGTCACCAGCACCCCGCCACCCGTGTCCTCATTGACCAGGAACGCAGCAGCGTTCGACGCCGCCGGCAGGTTCGGCGTGCGCACTCCATCGGCCATGATCGGCCCTCCTCAATCTGGATTGGTCAGACGCTCACGGTCACCAGCACCGGCGTCCCGTAGGTACCCGCCGCGGTCACGGCGCAGGCGCCGAAGGTGTGGGCGCCGGGCGTCGCCGGCGGCGCGCTCAGGTCCCACGGGGAGACAGTCAGCAGGCCGGTATGGAGATCGTCCATATCGTCCCACCCCAGCCCGGCGCCGAGGCCGTGACGGATCTTGATGCCGGCCGGCTCCACCGAGACAGGCCCCACCTCCAGCGCCCAGGCGTAGTGCCATGCGGTGCCGGTCCAGGTGGCCGCGAAGGTCGCCACATCGCGGATCATCGGATCAGAGGTGCCGACCACATGGGTGGTGACCGCGCTCCAGTCGCTCCAGGCGCCGGACACCGAGGCCGCCCGCGCCCGCAGCTCCACCGATTGCCCCGCCGTGTAGCCAGGCAGAAACAGCGTGCCGGTGACGGCCGCAAGGCTCCTCACACTCCAATCGGCCGCGCCGGCAAGGCGATGGCCGACCTCGTAGGAGACCGGCGCCACCGGGCCGCCGCCGGGCCGCATCGTCACCGCGATGGCTGGGGTGACAGGCTCGGGCCCCGGGAAAACGAACCCGGCATCGCCGCCCGTGAGGGCAAATGATCCCGCGCCGGCAGACAGGACGTACCCGCTGCCGCCGGGTGTGAACAGGATGTCGATGGTCCCGGAAGTCGGGTACGGGCCGCCCTTGCCGGCCGCGCTGTACGAGTAAGACCCGTCGCTCCCGGCAAGGGTGTACGTCTGTCCGTTGAGGGCAACATCACCCGGGACCGGCGCCGCCATCTGCACGGAAAAGCCGGAAGAGGTCCAGCTTATTGCCGTCGGCGGGTTCGGCGGCGGTGATCCCGACCACGCGATGGAGCCAAAGGTACCGCTCTGGTAGCCGTAGGTGATGCCGGAAAAATTGCCGACCGTGATCGTTGCCCGGTAGCCTCCGCCGAAGCCGATATCATTGCCCGTAAGGGTGAAAACACCGGTCTCGGCGAAGATGGTGCGGTTGCGGACGAACGTGACCGGCGATCCGGTAAGCTCGAATGAACCGCGGCTCGCAACCAGCGTGATGCCACCGCCCCCGCTCGCCGCATCACTATCGAAGGCCGTCGTTCCGGATGTCGGATAGGGGCCGCCCAACCCCACATCGTTGTACGCCGCCGTGCCGTCGAGATTGTCCGTCAGGCTATATGTCTGGCCGTTCCAAACGACGGAGAGGTCACCACCTGGTGTGGTCGCAACGATGGAGACCCCCGACCCGTCCGGCGCCCAGAAAAACGTGTCGACGGCTGATCCACTTGGCGACACGCTCCCCATCGCGCTCCAAAAGCCCGGGGCGGCTGGAACGAGGCCGTAGTACCCTATCATGTACCCGTCTCCGGTACCGACAGTGAGCGTGTAAGTCGGCACGCTACGACTCCGTCAGGCCAGAGTGAAGAAGCCAGCGGACTCGTTGTAATCGACTACCAAGGGCTCGCCATCCGGAAGAGTGAACGACGATCCGTAGTCGAAATAGGAGATCAATTCCTTGCTGGGTGCGCTGTCGTTGTAAACAACTGCCCAGCGCGCCGCCGCAAACGACCCGCCGGAAGCCATGAAGGTCGAATCCACCAGCACCAGCTTGAAAACGCCACTGGTCTGAACCGCCGAAGTCGTCGTGATGGCTAATCCGCCGGCAGGGTATCCATTGCCTGCCGCGATCTCGGTGATATCCGCCTTGACGGCATTCGATGGCGACGGCGACGTGTTGGTCAGCATGACCTTGAGCGTATCCGTTCCAAAGTTATGCTTTTCCTTCATCACAGCTTCGACAAAGCTGTTGAATTTTACGAATGTTGCCATATCGCACCTACTATTTGAGATTTTTGGGCTAGCAGGCTGCTATCCGCCGATGATCGAGCCCGAGAGCACCTCGAAGATCACCGGCACGGCCGGGGTGATCAGGCTCACGCCGGCCTCGGCGCCGACGCGCCCGCTCCAGGCCGGCGGCGTCTCTGCATCCGTCTCGACCTCGATCTGCGGCGCGTGGTCGATGAGGATCAGCTTGGCGGTGAGGTCGTCGCCGATCTCCACCCCCTTCACGATGCACTCCAGCGATTCCTCGGCCGCATGCCCGAACATGGCGAGGTCGCCCGGCGCGGGCATGGGGCCGGCGCCGGTCAGCGAGATGGCTCGCGTCTCACCGGGAACGGTGTGCACGCTGCGCAGGATCGATGTGCCATCCTCCGCCCGGAAGCGGCAGGCATAGGCCTTGCCCGCCTCCATGGTGACGACCTCGTCGAGGGTCACGGTGAAGCCGCTGACGGTGCGCACCCGCGCCGAGACCTGCGTGCGGTCCAGCACGTCATGGGAGAGCCGCACCAGGTCGCCGCGGGTGTTGGCGAGGTGCTCCCAATCCATCTGCACCTCATAGGTGTCGGGGCGGTGCAGCAGTTCGTAGCCGCGGCGGCGCGCCTCGCGATAGATCAGGTCCGGATCCGTGATGCCCGGCAGCGCCAAATCCTCCACCACCCCCGGTTCGCCGTAAAAGCCGGGCAGCGGCACCACACGCTGGGCTTCCTCGTAATCGTTGGTCTCATCCCGGAACTTGATCCGGAAGGCATCGGGCAGGCGCGCCAGCGGGCGCCGGCCGGAGAACCCCCACGAGTTGCGGGGCGAGATATGGCCGCGCACCACATCCATGATGCGGTCGATCACAACGCCCCACCGGCCGCCCCGGTCCTGCGGCGAGGCCCGGCCCGCCGCGGCGATGTCGGCCAGCACCTCCGCCATGGACCCTGCCGCGTCGTGGACCCGGTCATAGGTGAGACCCTTGAGCGCGCACCACTCGTGCCAGTCCTCGATTGCCTCCATCTCATCCGTCGAGACCGGATAGGTCGTCGCGTTGCCGGTGAGCACGTGGCGGAAATGGCTGGCGGGATTGCGGGTCGCCCGCGCGATCCACGCCCCGCTCGCGCGATCCCAGTCCGGGAGCACGCTGCGCCCGAGCACCGAAAAGCTGTCGAGGGTGCCGTTCAGCTGGTCCGTCGCCTTGATCTTGACGGCCACGAGCGCGAGCGGCTTACCAAAATTAAGCGGGTATTCCGGCCGGTATCCGCGCAGAGCGACCCAATCCGAGCGGGTGGTGTAAGCAAAGTTGGGATCGGCGGTGAAATCATCATAGTTGATGTCCACCCGCTTCACCTCGACTTCATACTGCCCCCGCTCCGGAAAGCTGAAATAGTATGTGCGCAACAGCGGCTGCACATGATTGTCGCTGATGTTGAAGCCCGTAGATGTCCACGCAACGGCACCGACCTTGCGATAGCGCAGCTGGAAATTGACACCCCAGGTATATTTGGCTGTCGTGCTGCCCTTGCTGACCGCATAAAGGCCCTGGGCAAAGGCAATGTCGATGGAGGCGCGGTCCACGTCCGGCGCGGTCACCTGCACATGCGCCTCATTGTAGAGGAGCTGGATCGAGATGGCGTCCTCGGACACCTGGTTGGGGTAGATCGTCACCGGGCTGTCGGTGGCATAGCCCTCGCGCACCTCGACCGTCACACCGTCATATTGGGATATGGGCGTGGTGCCGATGCGCATCTCTGAGGTCGGCAACTCCAGGGGACCGTAGCCGCAGTTGAACAAGGCGATGATATAGCGGTCGTTCCCGCTCGCCTCCGTGTAGGGCTTGGCGGCATAGACCGGCGCCCAGCGCATTTCGCCGAGAAGGCGCGGCACGGTGCCGTCCGGGTTGAGCGAATTTTGCATCCCGGAAATCGAATAGGTCGGGCTGGTGTCGCCGCTGGCCGCCTGTTCCTTCCGAACCGGAACCAGCGCGTTGATCAGCAGCGTGCCCACTGCCAGCGTCGCCGCACCGGCAAGGCTGGCACCAAGGGTGCCGGCGGCGAGCAGTCCGGGAGCGAGCGGCCCCAGCAGGCCGCCGCTGATCGTGATGGCGGCGATGGCCACCGCGATGGTGAGCACCGCCCGCAGCGCGCCCGAGTTGCCGGGCAGCAGGCGCACCAGCACCTCGGCGCCGGGCTTGGGGCGCACCACGTGCCAGTTGGCCCGCTCGATCACATGGCCGCCGATCAGAACCCGCACATGTTCCACCGGCGCGGTGGGCAGCGCCAGGCCCACGATCTCGGCGAGGCTCGCCCCGGCCGGCGCCGTCATCGACAGACGGTCGGCCGGGTCCAGGCGCTGCATCACGATGATGGACATAGGGCCTCATGGCGATAGATGGCGATCAGACGGCGCGACCAGACGGCGCCGCGATAGTCCTCGATCCGGCTGTCGTGGCCGTCCGAGACGTGGAGCATCAAGCCGGGCTGCACCACGATCCCGAGATGGAGCGGGCGGCCGAAGACCGAGAACATGGCAATGTCGAATGGCTGTTCGCTCCCGCGCGCGACGGGCGTCCACGGGCTCTGCGCGCTGATGCCGGATAGGGCCGCCGCGATCTCCGCCCGCTCCTCCATCGAGGCATAGGCCTCGGTGAGGCTGGGCAGCGCGACACCCCGCTCTTCGGCGAGTACCAGGCGCACCAGCCCATAGCAGTCGAGGCCGACCCGATCCCGGCCGAGCGCCACGAATGGCAGACCGAGATAGCCCCCGGACCAGTGCATCAGAACAACCCCGGAAAGCGATCCTTGGTCATGCGGTCGCAGGGCCACGGCTCGCTCATGTAGGCCTCACGGGACAGCGTGAGCGTGATCTGGTTGGCGTCGTAGCTCACATCGACCGTGAGCAGCCCGTCGAAGGGCGCCTCCACATGGTCGGGCGCGGCGGACGTGACGATTTCCAACAGCACCGTGGCCGGGCCGCGCATCTTGCGTACCAGCGCCACCTGATCGGCGGCCACGTTCTCGAACACCAGTTGCGAGGCCGGCGCCTCGTCCTGCTTGTCGTCGGGCCATGCCGCCCGTATGAGGGCAAACAGATAGGTCTCGCCCCGGCTCACGGTGCCGTATTGCAGCGGGTCCACAGAAAGCCGCTGCGTCGGGTCCGTGGACAACCGCACCGGCTCATCAAGCATCGGATGGGTGATGGTGGCGAGCACCACCGGCACCACGTCCGTCGCCTGCCCCGTCAGCGCCTGCCGAAGTGTGAGCGACAGCGACCTCACGGCAGGATGTCCAGGCCGAAGGAAGCACCGAACAACGCAGGGCCTTGCGCATCAAAGGCGAGACCCTCCTGCCCGAACATCACCAGCCACCAGGAGGTGATGATGAGAGGCGCTCCGCTCTCCGTTAGCAGCTGGGAGCTATCGTCCGTCAGCAAAGCCAGCCCGTCCACGGTCTGGTCCGGGAACAAGAAGGGCAGAGACCCGCCGGCAACGCCCTCAGCCCAGAACCGCTTGAGCCGCGCCATCCCGTCAAAGTCGACCCACAGGCGGGCGCGGACAGGGCGCGTCGCAGCCGAAGAACGACGGCGCATCTTCGGTGGTCCGGCATCCATAGCCTGGCGGAGACGCCCATCCCCGACGCCCTCGGAATAGCCCTCCACCAGGACGCGCTGGGGCAGATCAGTGGGCCAGAACGCGACCGTCATCGCCGCACCAGAGATGGCCGCACGCCATAGCCGCCCATGGCCTGCTCGGTCCGCGAGCCGCGCTTGCGCATGGTGGATGCCACCTGCTCGTCGAAGAACACGTCGAGACGGCGCCCGCCGTTTCCGTCGTCCCGTTCTTCGGCCCGCGTTCCGGCGGGCGCGCCGTGGAACGTGACCTGCGTCGGCGGGGTGGTGACGCTTACCGATGGACCGCCAGAGAATGCACCGAAGTCAGGCCGCCTCACCCGGTCCATCGACATCCGCATGCCGAGCGCACCCCCAACCATTCCCCCGCCGGCAAAATGCGGGATGCGATTGTCATTGATCCCCTCCAGAAGGGGGCGGAACTTCTGTGCCTGCTCCGCTCGGACAACGAATTCCCCATTTGAGAGCATGACCGGGATGCTGTCCGATGTGCCGGTGCCAGGACCATAAATCGAACCACCCGCCGCAGCATGCCCGATCCCTCCCGAGCCGGAGACTGCGCCACCGAAGCCGGTAAGCACGGAAGCGATCGCACCGAGCAAACCGCTGCCGGACGACCCGCCGGTCAACCCAGCGAAGAGGCTGGATATCGCTTGGTTCGCGGCCATTTCCATCAGCTTGTTGTAAAACTTGTTCACGGCGTTCGTGAACGCATCGGATAGGCTGGTACCGCTGCGAATATCCGAGAGGAACCCCGTCAGGGCGCTTTCCGAAAGGCTCTTGGTCTCGCTCAAGGCTTGGTTGAGGCGCAGGACCTGCGCGGTCGGCGAGTTCAAATCAACGGCCAGCCCCGCCGAGCGCAGGGTAGATGCGATCTGCTGGTCGCCGGTCGATCGACCAATTTGGTCGCGCTCGAAGGCCGCGTCGTTGAGCACTTTCAGCTGGGCGCTTAGACCAACAGAGCGCGCGATCTCCTCGTTCTTCTTCTTCAATGCCTCATATTCGGCCTCATTGAACGCTGTCCCGTTCTGTGCGGCCTCCTTCCGGAGTTCCCAATAGGTCTGGAAGTTCGCCCGCAGCAGGGCCGTCTCTTCGGCCGTCTTTCCGATGAGCTGGGTTTCAAGCTGCTGCTGGGCGATGGCCTCCTGCGCTGCCTGCACGCGCTGACGCGCAGCCTGGGACATACCGGCATAGACCTGCGCCAGCGCCTTGATCTTGCCGTCCTCGGCTTCGGCCGCAGCCGCCGCGTTGGTCGCGCCGCGCTCCTTCGCGCGATAGGCGTCCAATGCTGCCTGAGCTTCTGCGCGCTGGGTCGGCGTCGCGGCCCGGATGACCGCCAGCTCCATCTCGCGCTCTCGGCGCAGCTTTTCAGCGACGGAAAGCAGTTGCCCGTCGTTCCCAGTGAGCGCCTGGATTTGGTTGTTCACCCCCTCCAAGGTTTCGCGATAGAGCTGGGTGTTGCCGGTTCCCTTGTCGATGGCCGCCTGCAGGGCCGATGCCTGTTTCGTCAGGTTCGCCAATTCATCGATGCGCGGGTCGCGCTCCTGGGCGATGATCTGCGCAGCCTTGGCAGCAAGCTCATCCTGCTTCTTTACTGCGCGCGTCTTCTCGTCGGCCTGCTTCTTGTAGAGTTCCGCCAGCTTCTGCTCGTTCACCTGCAGCGAGGCTGCTGCCACTCCGGAGGCGCGCCCGCTAGGACCCGCTGCGGCAATGCGCTGGTCAGCGACCAGCTTCTCAAGCGCCTTGATCTGCGCATCGAGGTCCGGTCCCTCGAACAGGGAATTGATGGCCTTACCCATGGCGACATAAGCGCCATCGGCGAAACCGGCGACACCCTGCCACGCACGGCCGAGCGCGGTCACATAGGTCGTCGCACTCGGAAGCGCCTTGGTGAGTTCATCCAGTAGGATCTTCTGGGCCTGTGCCTTCTGGTTTGTGTCAGCCAGGTTGCGAATGTACCGGAGGGTCTCGACGTTCAAAAAGTTGAGCTTCTGGTCTAGGTCCTGCGCGCCCTTTGCCGGATCGGCGAATGCAGATGCCAAGTCCGCTCCAGCCTCAGCGAGGTCCTTCTGGGTGAGTGCGGCATAGCGCGTCGTTACCTCGATCAGGCCAGTATAGGTCTCCTTCCCGATCTTGCCGGTCGAAGCGAAAGCCGCGGTGAGGTCGCGGGAAGCACTCACTGAGATCTTGCTCGCCGCGGCTCCCGCTTCGGCGATCGCCTCAAGCTGCGAGACTGTCGCATTCGTGGAGCCACCGAGACCCTGAAGCGACCTCTGGAGCTGGTACTGACCGTCGAGATAGCTCGAATAGGCCAAGCCAGCCGCAATTCCGATACCGGCCAGGCCGGCGACGACAGCACGGGCCGGCGTCACCAGCCCCATGAGCCGCTCGCCGAGGTACTTCAGCGACCCGGTAACGCCGCCCTGCCCCTCCTGCAGCACCTGGTAGACCTGTCCGGCCTGCGACGTGATGATTTGGAACGGCGAGGCGCCCATGAGCGCCATGGTGGCGACGTCGTTCATCTGCCGAGACAGATTCATCATCTGGTAGCCGGCAAGCCCAGCCCCTTTAGCCACTCCATTCAGGCTCACGACGTGTTGCGCGAATGCCGTCTTCGTCCGGTCCAACGCTGCTACGCGTTCGCGCTCGCTGATCGCGCCCACCTTCGCCGCTTCACTGATCTCCAACAGGGTTTGGCGGTACTGCTGGCCGGCGGCATAGAGCGGATTGTACTTGGCGCGCAGCCGATCGAGTTCAGAGCCATAGGCTGCAACATCGGCCCCACGGTCGGGCATGACGGTCTGGCGCGACACGGCCGCCTGCGCCGCGGCCTTGGCCGCTGCCGCCTGATTGTACAACGCGCCTTCAAGCTTGCGGATCTGGGCGACCTGGGCCTCATAGACCGCCGTCGTCCGGGTGATCGCGTCCGCCCGCTCCTTCTCCGAGATCGCGCCGACGCGCGCGGCTTCCGCAATCTCCCCAATGGTCTCGCGGTGCTGGCGCTCCGCCGCGAACAGCGGGTTGAATTTCGCCCGCAGGTCATCGAGTGCATCACCGAAGGCCGCGATGTCCGAGGCCCGGCCGGCCGTATCAGCCAGGGGCCTGACACCCACGGTTCGATTGATCTGCTGCTGGACGCGCAGCGCATTGTTGACCTGGTCGATCGCCCGGACATAGGCCACGGTCGGGGCAATCGCGTTGCGGCCGAGCGCCACCGCGGCCGCTTCGACGGACCGTGCCGCCGTGGCGGCCTGTTCAAGCGCGGCCCGCGCGCCCTTCGTCTCCCGCGTGATCTGGTCGATACCGCGGCCGGCCGCTTGCGCAGCAGTGGCGAGGTCATCGTTCGCCGCCTGGGCCCGTTTCGACGAGTTGGCGAGCTTGTCCAGCTCCTGGGAGGCCTTGGCCGCCGGCCCGGAATCGATCGCAAGCCCGAGGCGGGCGATATCGTCGGCCATGGAAGCTCCCATGAAAAAAGCCGCACGATGGACGGGCGGCTTTACGGATCACACGGTGATGGGGAGGCGGCGGCGCACGCCGCCCTCGTCAGGTCGCCGAGGCGTGGACCACCACCACGTTGGAGTTGATCTCCAGCGTCGAATTGAGCTTGAGGGTGCCGTTGGCGTCGTCGAGCTGCTCCGACGCGCTCATCACCAAGGCGGTGAAATAGCGAAGCGAGTTCTTGGGCGAGGCGCCCGTCGCCGGCTTGTCGGCGAATTCGATCTTGAAGGCATAGGCGCCCTTCGCAATAGCAGCCGCGCGGAGCGCGAGCTGGCCGGCGTCGGCATAGTCGCAACCCATGACCACCTGCATGGAGCCGGCATTCGCAACACCCTTCCGTTTCAGGGTCCGGCCGATGCCGATGGCATTGAACGAGGAGACCTCCGCGGAATCGCCCAGGGCGCCGATGCTTTCGACGGGCGTGATTTCCGTCCAGGTCTGCGACGTGAAGTCGGTAGCGATCATGTCCGCGCCGTTGGCCGGCTCCTTGGCGCCGCCGATGTAGATCTTCGATCCGCTGATCCCATAGATAGACATTTGATTTTCCTCAGGTTCGATTTGCGTGAGCCATCGTGCCGAACACCGCGTCGAAGGCCGCCGGGGTCAGGTTTGCGATGGGCTTTGGCTTGTCAGCCCCGCCGAAGATCGCCTTCAGCATGTCAAGGCGGCCCTCGTAGGCGAGGACGATGCCCTGCATCGACGCGTCGAGCGTTTCGGCCTCAGTCCAGCCGAGCCATCCCGTACCGATCTTGAAGAGCCAGTCGTGGTATTCCGACTGGCTCAGGCTTCCCCCGAAGAGGTGCCCTCCTCGTCATCGAGCCCCTTCGGCTCCTCGGGCTCCTTACCGCCGTTCGCGAGGAGCTGAACGAAGCGCGAGAGCGGAGCCGAAAGCGGGGCGATGCCAGTTGCGTAGACCGCATCCTCCACGTCGGAAGATCTCTTGCCGAGGCCGGCCGCGACGATCGCGACATAGGTCGAGAAGTCGAAGGCGGCCAGGCGCTGGTAGGCTCCGATGAAGCCTCCCGCCGAAGCGCTGACCTCCTTGGCGGCCCTCAATGTGGACCGCAGAACAAATGCTTTTCCGTCGAGGGTGACCTCGACTTCGCCCGGGTTCGCCGGCATGGGAGCCTCTCTGGTTGGGTGGAGGGAAGCGCCTGCTCTGGTCCGCAGGCGGGATATCAAGGCGCGACGCAGCGCCAACGGATGGTGACCGGCACCTGCACCCAATCCGGCTGTTCGATTGCCGGCGCGACCGTGGGCGGGCGGTTCACCTCGACGACGCGACCGTGCCGCAGGATCCGCGTGCCGCTGGCGAAATGGACTGCCAAAGCGCCTGCAAGGTCGAAGGGCTCGATGATCCCCTTCCTCGCCGGCCAGAAGACCGAAACCTGGAAGAGGCCGCGAAACTCACGGTCGGAGTCGAAGGCAAGGCCCGTCGCCCCAGTCGTGTTGGGCAGGTGCGTGGCGGCCAGGTAGGGCACGCCCACGGTCGGCGAGAAGATCATGCCGGGATAGGAGATCGGGCGGGCCGGCGTCAGCACGAGCTGCGACAGGTGCCAGATCAGAGCGTCGGCGATCTGGGCCTCAGGATGTGAAATGGCCATGTCAGCCCTTCACGAAGATGAGGTAGGCCGCCGGCGTGCCGGCTGCGGGGAGGGGTTGGATCTTCATGATGACCCGCGGCGTGCCGTCGATCACGATCCGGTCCGTGATGAGGGGCTCGACCTCGGGCACCGCGCAGCGGAGCATCAGGTCGCTCGCCGTGACCAGCGTTCCGTCCACATAGCGCGCCGTCACGCCGCTGACCGTGGCATTGAGGCCGTAGTTGACCGGGACCGCAACGGGCGGGTTCCAGGCGTCGCCGCCCTCGCCCGGCACGTCGCGCTGCAGGCTGACGACGCCCTGGCCGAACTTGGTGAAGAGCTTCGACGCGGTCTGGCGCGCCCGATCGTAGATCGTCATGCCCAGTACCAGGTCGCCTGGCCGCCCTGCGAACCATCGAGGATCGGGCCGAGAATCCCGGCGACGACGCCATAGCTCGTTTCGGCCGGGGCACCGTCGAAATATTCGACCTCGACCGCGCCTTCGATCTTCTCCCGCTTCACGCGGCCGCCGCGGTCGGCGTCCTGTGCCAAGGGGCCCGAGAGTGCCCGCGGCGCCAGTTCCGCCGCGCCCCTCTTCAGCATCGGCGGCAGGGCGGGGAGCGGCACGTTCCCCGGCCCCAAGACGGCGAGCGGGTCGCCGGCGGCATCCAGCCCTCCGGTGCGGGGCCATTCGAGCCCCTGCTCCCAGCCCTTCCGGATGCCCCGGTAGGATGCCCCGTAAATCGCGTCCAGATATGCCGACGCGGCGCGGAGCGCGCCTTCCTTGCTGGCCTCGGTTGCCGCCGCCCAAGCCGCCGCCAGCGCATCCTGCGGCTGTGCGGCCCAATACGCATCGGTGTCGGCCACTGTGGCATAGCTCTCCGCGCCAGCGATGCCCGTGCCGTCTTCGACGATCAGCATCGCATCAGCCCTGCATCTCGGCGAGCTTGGCCGTAGCCTCTTCCTTGGTCAGTGCGTCCTCGGTGAGACGCTCATCACCACGGTAGACCGCCCACTTGCCGCGCCCGACGTGGCGGATAGAAAGTTCCGCGGCGTTGGTCTCTGCGCCGGCAGCGCCTTCGGCGTCCTCCGCCGGACCGGCCTCGCCGCCCTGGCCGATGGCGTCCAGATCTTGAGCGACATCAGCCGGAATGGAGGTGCTCTCCACCGATGCTGCCCCATCGGCAGCGGCCTCCGGCTCCGTCTGGAGTTCGGTGCCAGCAGCGCCTTCGGCGGAACTCGCCTTGTTCTCCGGAGCACCCTCGAAGGCCTGGATCTCGGGGGCGCCCGGCAGCGCCTTGACCTCCGCCACAAATCCGCTGGCGTACAGCCCCATGAAGTGCGGCCCGAACTCACGCTCTTCGCCGCCGGAGAGATACTCGGCCCTGATCCCGTCTTCGAGCCACGGGAAAGGCTTCAGAACGACACCGCGCATGGCTCACGCTCCTCTCGTCGATCGGCAGGGGCCTGCGAGCCCCCGCCGGATCCGGTCAGCTCTGGCCGAAGCCCTTGGCGAGCACCGTGGAGCCCTGCTGCGCCGGGCGCTGGAGCGGGACGAGGATCGCGACCATCTCGCCGAAGGCGATGTTGGCCACCGTGCTGGTGATGACCGCCTGCACGTAGCGCTTCCGGGGCTTGAAATACTCGACCACCAGCACCTTGCTGGCGAGGTCGTTGGTGGCGCCCGATACGGCCGAGGCCACCGCCCCATCGACCACAGTCATGCCGGCATCGGCGTTGGCGTCGTTTTCCTCGAGCTGGATCTTCGCCACGCCAGTCGCGACGCTCGCGGTGACGGGCACCACGAACATCACGCTTTCATAGCCCTGGGTGTCGATGATGGCCGAGTTGGTGTCGGTGTTGTTCGCCGCGGCGACGGCCGCCTTGACCCACCGCACTTCGGCGTTGTTGAGAAGACCATGCATTGGGAAGCCCTCCTCCGGGCGGGAATGAAGAGAGAGGGCCGCTCGCGGCGGCCCCCGGTCAGCTCAGGATCAGGCGCTCACGACCATGAGGGCGAAGGCCTCGAAGTTCGTCACGTCGCCGCCCACGCGCCGGCGGGAGTAGAACTCCACGAACGGCTTGGCGCTGTAGGGGTCGCGCAGGGTGGTGATGCCGAGACGGTCCACGACGGTGTAGCCGGCCCGGAAGTCACCGAAGGCGATCGGGAGCGCGCCGGCGCCCACCACCGGCATGTCGTCGGCCTGCCGCACCGGATAGCCGAGCAGGATGGACGGCTTGCCCGCCTCCAGCCCCGGGCGCCACAGGTACTGGCCCTGAGCATCCTTGAGCAGCGCCACCGAGCCTACGGTTCCACGCTTCATCAGCCAGGACCCGTTGGCGAGGTAGGCCTCCTTCAGCGAGAAGGTCATGTTCACGAGGCCGTCGGCGGTGATGTTGGTCGCATGACCGGAGTTCACCTGCAGGATCTTGCCCCGCGCGTAAGTTCCGGCCGGCGCAGCCGGATAGGTCAGGATGCCGCGGGGCTTCTTGACCCCGTTGCCGACGATGAAGGCGGAGGCCTCGATCCGGGCGAACTTGTCCGAGATCTTGGTGGCGAGCCATCCCTCGATGTTGATCGAGGCATCCTCGAGCATCGACTGCGTCGCCCGGGGCTTCGCATAGATCTCGAAGACCGGGATCGTCTGGACGCCGATCGCCGGGGTTCCGGTCTCCGGTCGGCCCTCGGTCTCCCCGACCCAGCCCGCCGAGGCCTCGTCGTCATCGATCGGGATTTCGATCTTGTCGGTCCCGATCGTCTCGACGGTCGAAAGCTGGCGCAGCGGGGAGGTCTCCCAGATGCGGGTCAGGATCCGCGCCGAGGTCGCGGTCGGCACGAGATAGCCGCCGTTCGGGTCGGAGCCCACGGAGAGGGCCTTCGCCTCGATCGGCTTGTCATCCCGGCGCAGGTAGAGCGGGAACGACTTGGTCCACGCCCGATAGCCGTCCATGTCGAGGCCGGCCGGGTCGATGGGGCTGCCCACCTTCAGCGAGCCGGCGGCGGCCGCCTTGGTCTCGAAATAGGCCAGGGCGTGCTTCTGCTCCTCGCCCTGCTCCTTGGGATCGCCGAGGGGCGCCCGGCGCATGGCGGTCGCGACCTGGTCGGCCTGGGCCTTCAGCTCGGCGACGGTCTTCTCGATCGCGGCGTGCTTCTCGGAAACGGAGGTGGTGAGCGCGTCGATCTGCGCCTTCACCTCCGGACGATCGGCGGACTTCTTCGCCTCCTCGGCGAGCTTGCGCACGTCGGCGAGGTCCTTCTCCATCGAGGACTTCAGCCCGGAGACGTTGTCGCCAAAGCCCTTCACCTCGCGCTGGATCTGCTCCAGCACGTCGTTTTCACCAGCCATAGGGGTGCTCCTGTTTCGGCGGTGTGATGTCAGAGACCGGCCCGGATGCCCTTGATGGTCCGCAGCAGGTCGTTCATCGCGCCGTCCTCATCCCGAGGCTCCAGCGACTTGAACCCGGACGAAGCGATCGACTTCGCCTGGGCGTGCGAGAAACCGAACTTCTCCCGAAGCCCGGCCTCGAATTCTCGAATGGTGCGCGGCGGGCCCGCCTTCACGCCGGTGACGCCGGCGGCCGGGTTCATCGCGAAGGTGACCAGGCTGACCTCCATCAGGTCGAGCTTGACCAGCTTCCGGATCCCTGCGGCCCGGTCGATCTCGTCCTCGATGGTGGCGTAGCCGATGGAAAGGCCATCCAGAGCACCATCCTTGAGCAGCGCGTACGCCTCATCCGCCTGCTTCACGCCGGCGGTGAACCGGCCCTTCACGAAGAGCCCGTAGTCGTCCTCGCGCATCTCGGTCCACACGCCGATCGGCTTGCGCGCGTCGTGCTGCCACAGGAGCTTGGGCAACTTGCCCTTCGAACGCCACGCCGACAGGCTATCCGCGAAGGCTCCGCGCGCGATGAGGTCTCGCCCCTGGTCGACGTTGCCGAACGCTGCCCCGTAGCCGGTGAAGGTGCCGGCGTCGCCAACCTCCTTCAGTTCCAGAGCGAAGCTCTTGATCTCCATGGCGCGCCGCCCCTTCTCACTCGCCCGGACCCGGTCGGCCCGATCCTCATCGATCTCCGCGAACTCTTCGGGTCCGAAGACCAGCTCGCCGCTGAACGGCTGGACCTTGCTCAGGTCGACACCCGCCGCGTCGTAGGTGATCGTCACGTGCGGGCGGTACCCGTCGTGGTCCCAGGACGCCCCAATGTCGCGGAAGGCCTGCCAGCGCTGGGCGAGTTCAGCATGCTCGAACCGCAGCACGACCGCGCCCTTGTCGCCGAGTTGCTCCACTGAACGCGGCCCGTCAGCCCGGGCCCGCACCTGGTCGAAGTGGTCACCGGCTGCCGCCCAGTCCACGGGATCGCGGCTGTAGGCGATGGTCACATGCAGATCGTCGGCGGGGACCGTCTTGGTAAACCCCTGCCCCTTCGCCCAATCGATCAGTTCCGCGCCGTTCAGCAGGGGCCGGCTGACATAGAGCGTCCGGGGGTCCCCCATGGCTGCGATCTCCGCTATGGTCTGGGCCGATGGCACGAAAACACCGCCCCCTCAGCGACACCGAGGTTCACGACCGTCTGGTCGCCGCTGCTGAAGCCCTCGGGGACGCTCCGGGGGAGACCACGCGCGGAAACACCGCCATCGCGACGGCGCGGCGAGCGCTCGTGATGCTCCAGCTCAGCCTCGTCAAGGCGATGGAAGAGAGCACCGACAAACTGGACGGCGTGCGAAATCAGGACTGACCGAGGCGGGCCTTGAGCTCGCCGGTCACCTCGCCGACGATCTGCCCCCACTTCTGGGCCGCCGAGCGCACGAAGGCTTTCCCGGCCTGATTGTAGGTCCGCCCGAGGCTGTCCTGCCCAACGAAGCCATATTCCAACCGGCGGGCATAGGCGGCGCCGTAGGTCGCATAGATCGTATCGCCCAGTTCAGCACCCGCGATCACCAGGGCAACCTGCCCGGCATCGAAGGCCTGGACGGCGCCCTCAAGTGGGGGCTTCAGAGTGCCCGATGCTGGGGTGCCGAGCGTCGCCTGAAGGCTGGCGCGCATGAAGCCCGTGTCGACCGGCATCCGGCCACCCGCGCCCTCCGGCGTCTGCATGTCGCCGATCACCCGTTGCGCGCTCTCGCGGAAGACTGCAACCTGACGCGTCTTCACCTTTTTCGCCCAAGCATCGACCTGGGCTGCGAAGCTGAGGTTCTGGTCAGCCACACCCGCCTCCCCAATGAAAAAGCCCGCCGAAGCGGGCCATTTCTCAGCGATTTCCGGTCCAGTCAGCGAATGCGCCGCCCGGCGCCACCAGACTGCATCTTGTCCGCCAGTCGGTGTTCCGCGTCCGATTGCGGCTCACGCCACTGATCGAAGATCCGCTTCGCCTCGTCCGAGAACCCTCCGCCCAGCATGACGCGATCGTCGGACTTTTTGTCGTCCGCGACCTCCTTGAGCGTGATCTCGTAGACGTTCCCGCGCTTTGCCATGCCGGTCACGATAAACCGCGTGCCCGCCTTGAACAACACCTCGTTCTCATTACGAAAGCGAGACAGGGGCTTCACGTCCACGCCGGACGATCCATCGATGATCATCCGGACATTGCCACCGAAGGAAAACCCTCGGCCCGTCGACGTGAAGGCCGGGAACTCGACAGCGGCGCCGACAGCATAGGTCGACGTGATTTCGGCATCGCTGTAGACGTTGAGACCTCTGGTCACGAGGCCGGTTGCCTTCCGGGTGACGGCGTCCAGCGCGCCATTCAGCGCATCGGAGATCATCGGGGTGAGCCAATTCCCCGTCCCTTCCCGCAGATCCTTGTTCAGCCGGCGGTAGCCACTGCCGGTGTACCAGTTGATGAGCCCAGCCTGCCCAATCGAAAGCCGCTTGTACGGCGCGGGCGCACTCTTGAGGATGGTCTCGATCTCCTTGCGCCAAGCCGGATGGGTCGGAGTGAGCAGTTCATCAGCGACGCGATCTGCAAGTTCCGACGGCACACGGGGCCACGCCGCCCCGTCCGGGCCATAGCGCTGAGGCAGCAGGACCGGTTCCGGTGGCAGCGGCTTCTTCGGTTTGGGCGGCGCCTTCGGCTTAGGTGCTGGCTTCGGCTTCTGCTCTGCCTCCACGGCCTGGGCGAGGAAGTCAACCTTTGCCTCGCGCCAGCAGCGGCATCCGATCCTGTTGGCCGCAGAGGCGTTGGGATCGCCGGGAAAGCGGATCGGGCCCAGCGGGGACGAGAACGGCGTGCCGTGCGGTGCCCCCTTCTCGTTCATGCCGGGGATCATCGCGTGCGAGTGGCGCACCCGCTCGTCCGCCGCCGTTCGCCAGAAATAGCGGACGTGGTTGCTCTGCAGGGCTCCCTTGTCGATCGCCTGCTGGTATGCCTCCTCCTGCGACTGGTGCAGGGCCGTCATTGCCTCGGTCCGGCCGATGGTCTCGCCGCGCAGGAGCAGCAGCCGGTCGGAATATCGGCCGACCATCTTCTCCGCCGCGGCGGCGTCGATCGGCTTGCCGGCGGCGATGGCCTTGCGGATCGCACCGTCGAACTTGCGGTCGCGCCGCACCCGCGCCAGCGCTTTGCGAAGCTGGGCCGGATCTCCGGAAAGCAGTTCGGACCGGTAGCGCTGGACATAATCCAGTTGCTGTGAGGTCAGCCCGATCACGCCGCCCTGGCGCGTCCTCGTCACGGGGTCGAGACGCCCGACCAGGTCCAGGGCAACGTCGCGCGGGTTAAGCCCGCGGGCCATGCCGTCGGCGAGAACGGCCCGGATCACCTGCCGCTGGTCTTCAATGATCTCGCGGATCAACGTCGAGGATTGGTCCTTCAGCCACTGCTCGGCGCGGTCGTTCCGGGCATTGAACTGCACCACCATGCGCAGCCCGTCCGGGGTTTTCACCGGCGGGATGGTCTGGGCCGTCTTCCCACCCCCATCCTCAAAGGCATCGGAAATCGACTGGTCCAGCTTCCGGAACGCCGCCGGATCGAGACCGATGGCCAGCAGGGCGCCGTTGATGTCTCCCTTCTCCAACATCGTGGTCAGGGCGCCGACCTGCGCCGAGCCCTTGATCGACGTGATGGATGCCTTGAACGCCTTTGCGATCTCGGGCCCGTGCTGCGCCACCAGCTCGAGCAGGTACTTCTTGGTCGGCTTCGCCATCAGGGAGCGGCCGGATCGGCCTGGGTATCGGCCGCCGGTTGCCCGGTGTCGCCCAAGGACGCGCCGGCTTCCTCGGCGGCGCGCAGATCGCGCTCAGCCGTGAGGGCGGCGAGAAGCTCCTCGTCCGTCTGGACGCTCAGGCCGATGGATCTGGCATAGCGCCAGAGCATCTCGATCGGCAGCGCGTCCTTCGTGTAGGCGTCAACGAGGGCAGAGAGCACTTGCGCGTCGGGGTCGAACTGCGTGGCGTCTGGGAGCGGCTCGTATTGCAGCGCGTCCCGCGCCTCGTCGCGGGTGATGAGGCGCTTCTCAAACAGTTCGATTGTCGCCTTCCGCTTCGACTCTCGCCGAGGCTCCAGCGCCGGCACCTCGTCGAGGTCCACGCCGAGACGCAGGCGGTCGTCGAACCGCGGGGTGAGCCAGGCATCGAGCGCGTCCACGGCCTTGTCCACCAGGGGCAGGACCGTGTCCTCGTAGAGGCCCAAAGTTGCCTCGCGGACGTTGTTGTAGGTGCTCGCCCCCGGCACGATCAGGATGTGGGGCACCCCAAAGGCGGTGCAGATGTCCCGCGCCGCATCGTCCTTGCCGGCGCCGAAGTCCATGTCCTTGGGCGTGATCCCCATTTCCTGCCAGTCTACGTTCCCGCCCAGCACCATGGGCCGGCCGGCGTTCTCGAAGCCGCCATGTCGCTCCTTCAGCCTCGCCTCGGCCGCCTCCACCGCCTCCTTGGGCGCGGACTGTGCCGAGCCGTTCACCACCACCGGCTTGAAGATCAGCGCACCGCTCGGCCGGGCGCCGTTCTGCAGGAGCGCCATGTTGTGGGCGCTCGCGGCGTTATGGCGGTCCACCGCATAGGCGGCCGGGTCCACCCGCGACAGGCCATACCAGTCGTTGATCGGGTGGAACTCCTTCAGATGCAGGATCGGGCCCTCTCCGGTCAGCGGGTCCACCTGCCACGTCATCTTCTGGCCGTTGGCCTCGTATTCGTAGGCCTCCGGGCGGCCATAGGCGCCGGGGATCACCCGTGTCCGATCAGGGCGGAGCGTCCAAAGCTCGCGCGGCGGTTTGCCGTCGGCGGGAGCGACCGCCTCGAGGTAGGTGTTCCCGGCGAGCAGCAGGTAGGCGTAGAACGCCTCGAACAGCGAATGCCCGCCGATGCCGGGCGCCGGGCGCCTGAGCAGGTCGAGAAGGGGGCTTTCCTCCACCTCCCGCCCCTTGGTGTCCGCCAGGAGCCAGGGGATCGTCGCGGCGGCGGAGGCGATCATCTTCACGCAGCGGTGCGCGACCGCGTTCCTGACATAGGCCTCATCGGCGATCCGGTCGTAGCGGCGATCAGTCCAGACGGGCTGGCCGACATTCCACGCCGAAATCACCGAGCCGGCGGCGCTCGCCTTGGTTTGCGAACGCCGGCCGAAGGGCCACCAGGATGCCATGTAGTGGCCCTTCAGTTTCCGACGAACCAGGTGAAGGGGGACGGCCCGAGCATCAATTCGGTGAGCGCCCACACCGCCGCATCAGCTCGATCCGGCGAACCCGCGCCGATGTATCCACTCGGGGTGAACGAGCACATCTGGTCTTCCAGATCAGGGAACGACCCGACGTGGGACACCTTCTTCTGCTCGTAAAGAGCGGCGATCGGCTCCGCGCGCGCCACCTTCCCGCGGCTCGCGGTCACTTCTCGAAACGAGACGTCGGGGTCGATGGACCTGATGACGTGCTCCACCATGGCGCCGCCGAAATTGCGCTCGGCGATCAGACGATCGGCGTCCCATCTCTTGAAAACTTCGATGGCTCGGCGGCCCCAGCCGGCAGGCGGCAGCTTGCAACTCGCGTCTTCAAGCAAGTAGGCCCGTCCATCCACCCCGCAGCCAGCGGCGACGATTCCGATGGCGTCGCCGTCGTCCTCGGCGCCCTTGGTGCCAGATGGGTCAACGGCGACGACGACCCGGACCAGATCGGGAGGAAACCCGACCCTCGACATATCCAGCATGTCCCGCGTCCAAAGCGCGCCAGGCACATCGTCGAGGATCTCGGCGTTCAGTTCCTGCCTTCCGAGTCTGGTGCCCTCGTATTTTTTCACCACTTCCGCGAGGAAGGTGGAGGCGAGGTTCGCCCGGTTTTCATGGGTCGATCCGCGCGTGACCCGGCTCGTTCCAGCCGCGATGATCTGCTTCAGCACCGGGATCGGCCGGGGCGTCGTCGTCACCACTTGGCGGGGCTTGTCGCCGAGGCGCAGACCGAACTGCAGCTGATCCCACGTCTCGCCCGCGTAACGCCATTTCGCAAGCTCGTCGCACCAGGCGCCATCGTGCTGCGGCCCACGAAGCTGATCAGGCTCAACCGCATTGTAGAGCGTCGCCACGGCGCCATTCGGCCAAGTCAGACGCCGCTTCGACGGCTCATAGAGCGGCCTGAAGGCTTTCGGATGCACCGAGAGAATGCCGCTCTCGCCTTCGACCATCACGTCGCGGGCATCGGCAGCGGTCTCGGCCACAAGGGCAATCCGCCCCAGGATGCCCCGCGATAGCGGTGTTGCCCCGCAAACGACGGAGCGAACCCACTCGGCCCCAGTGCGGGTCTTGCCATATCCCCGCCCAGCGAGGATGAGCCACGTGAGCCAGTCCCCTGGCGGCGGCAGCTGATTGGGCCGTGCCCAGAACTTCCAGTCCCAAAGGAGCTGTTCAGCCTGCTTCTTCGTCAGTCCCGCCAGAACCCGGGCCCTCTCCGCTACGGGAAGCGATGCGATCGAGGCGGCGAGCGAGAAGGTCGATTGCGGAACCGTCATGGCTATCAGGGTCGCTGGGGTCGCGCTCCTCGGCGTCAAGGTTGTAGGCCTGCCGCTCCAGGGGGATCAGCCGCGCACGAACCCGCGTCAGCTTCTCCAGAAGGTCGCCGGGGCTTTCCTTGTCACCAAGGCAACGGCCTTCCACAGGGTCGCTGTTCAGGACCGCTGCGAGCCTCGTGGCGAGGATGTTGGAGATGGCGGTGAGCTGCGAGATATCGCGCCGGTGCGACTGGACGACCTCGAAACCGAGGAGCGAAGCCCCTTCGATGATCTCCCGGTCGTTCGCACGTTGAGGGTGCGAACCTGACTGCGAACCATCACTGCGAACCAGCTTCTCGCGAACTGCCTTGCGGACCTGATCGGCAAGGGCCCGTTCCCAGCCCTTGGCCTTGGCCTCCTTGCGAATGGCGGTATCGCTGACGCCGTGTTTCTTGGCAATTTCGCGGATGGAATGCTGGCCCGCGCGGTATTCGCGCTCGATCGCCTCCCAATCCGTCTTTCGCTTCTCGGTCACGCCTGAGCCCGCCTCAATAAGGGCTCACTCGCCCAATGAAAAACCCGCCTCGGCAGAACCGGGCGGGCGGATGATGAACACGGGCCCCGGAGGCTAGCCCCGCGGCAGTGGACGTGCCACGGACTTCAAGCCTGCCGTGGCGGAGAGTTGCTTTCGTGAGAGGCCGGGCGCGACCCCAGCCGCCCTGCGGGCGGGGCGCCATCCCCGCGTTGTGCGGTCCCTAGAGCGAATGCCAAAGCGCCGGCTTGCCGAACGCCTACGCACCGCTGGGCAATCGTTGCTTTCCCCTTCGAACGGAAGCCGTTTCCTACCGGGGCACACAAGGCGCGAGCTGGCTTGCCCTCTCGAAGCTGATCGACGCGGGACGGCCGGGCCGCCCCAACCTTCACAGCAACAAGCTGCCGCGTCGAACTCGTGCGCGCCGAAGCGCGAAACTTGGGAGAGGCAAAGGCCTGGGCCACCGGCTTGCGCCGTCCTCACCCTGTCGCCGTAGCTTCCCGGCGGTCCATCGCGGGGCCGTGCCGCGCCACCTACTCACCCGCTCCACTCGGCACTATCGCGCGCCTTGCTTCAACACGAGCTTTCGCTCAGGGATCACAGTTGCCGGCCTCTCAGCCGGCGCGGGCCAGATGCTTGCCTTTAGCGCCGTGCTCGCCGCCTTTGCGCCCGGAGGCCTGCTGGTCGGTCCGCACCTGGTTGCGCGCCGAAGCGCGAATGGGTGCCGGGAATTTCTACGGGGCTTCTGTTCGCCCCCGGCAAGCTACGCGTTTGTGACCGATCCCCGCTTCTACCAAGTCCGACGTATCCGGCCGGTAGGACTTGGAACGACTTGCCCGAAGGGGCCGGAGCCGTAAACTGCTATGCCAAATCAGGGCGCAACACTTCACCCTGCATTTCGGGCACACCATGGCTGATTTGCGCCTATGGCGCAGGGAGCCGAAATTTTACTTATAGACGATGCTCACCACCTTCTCTTCGTGAGGCCATTCGGCCTCCTCGCCATAGCGGACCCCCTTCACCTTGACCTCGCGATCGTTGGGGTTTTCCGGAGGCTCGGCCATGCGCCAGAAGGCGGCGAGGGCGTGCAGGCCCGCCTTCACCAGGCGGAGGTGCTCGGGCTCGGCGTCCCGCATAAGCAGGGCGTCCAGTTCACTGGTGATTTGCCGCCCCCATTCGAGCCGATCGAGGACCGCCATGGCGCCAGCGTGCTGCGCGAGAACCCGATCCCGTTTCTCTTCCTCGGTTTCCGGGCGCTCCGCCGCCAGGTGGTCGGCCTCGGCCGGGATCTCCATCCCCTCGGCGACCATGATTGCCGCCGTTGACGCTGTGATCGGTGCGGCGATCACGACATGGAATTCCCGGATGATGGAGCGGAGCCGCTCACCCGCCCAGCACTCGGGCTCCGTGATCAGGTCGGCGAGGAACATCCTGCCAAGGGTGCTCTCGGCGCGCTGATCGCGGCGCTGGCCTTCCTTGAGCCAGCTGCGGTGCGGCTGGCTGGTTGCCACGTCGGTGATGTCCCTGACGCGCTGCGGGCGCGGCTTCTTCGCTAACCGACCGTCCGCCGTCCGCCGCCCTGCCTTACGCTTACGCCCTGCCATTGGAGCCCCATTGGTCGTGTGGTGTGGATGCCGCCGGGGTGTCGCTGGCCTCGGCGCGTGGTGGTTCAGACCGGCACGAACTCGCGGTTGCGCCGCCGGCCGGTGAACCCGCATTCGGAACAGCCGCATCCACGCTCGGTGTGGCCGTACATTCCCTCGTAGCAACCGCTGCAGGCATACGACCAAGATGCGAGTTCGCAGATTGCTCCCTCGATGACGGCATAGGACCGCCTCCGATCCAGGTGCCGGCCGGCCAGTTCGTCACCGCGCTCCCAGGAGCACGGCCGATCGTCGTGGCGGATGATCCCATCAGCGTCGACGTGCCAGCCGAAGCGCTCGAAAATGCTGCCAGTCACCGGCGCTCCTCCGCTTCCGGCCAGACGATCGCGCGGAACCGTTCCGCCACCCTGGCGCGCTCCTCCTCGGAGATCTCTCGCTCTACCTCTGCATCAAGGAGCCGCCGCAGTTGCACCGCGTGCCAGCGCGCCGGACGGGAAGCCTCATTGGCGATATCCCGCAATTGCGGCGGGGTCGGCATGAAGGCGTGCTTCAGCCCAGCCTCGCCCCTCAGAATCCGCCGAGCCGCTTCGTCCAAGGCAAACGCAGGAATGCCCTCGAGTGCCAGTGCATATGCCCGAACGTTCGCCTTGGCCGTGACAGCGTCCATCGGGGCAGCAGGGAAGGCGCACTGCAGGAGAGCCAGCGCGGCACCGATGTCAGCCGGTGAAGCGGGCGCGAGGTGCTGGGCCAAGCGGGAGGACATCTCCATCACGGTGGCCCGCTGCTCTGTCGTCAAAGCGAAGGCCTTCGGGATCTTCGGGCGCAGGCCCTCCCCCAGTGCTTTCACGCACCCAATCAGCCACGGCGGCGAGGCGGTGAGAGGGTCCAGAAGAGCCCGGAGGCGCTGGCGGGATTGGTCCTCTCGGTGCTGGATCAGTTCCTGGCTCATCGTCCCATCGTCCTTGTCGAAGCCACGTTCCCGGGTTGCACCAAGACCGGTCGGGCGGCTTGGTGCGAACGTAGCGATCGAGCGCCGCCAGCATCTGATCGAGCGGAACGGCGCCGCGCTTCATCACGGAAATGAATGCCTTCTCAGCGTCTTGCTTGCCGACCTTGTGGGGGTAGGCCTGCCAGAAGCGCGCGAAGTCATCGGCATGAGAGCGGATCGCGGGAGACGGCGACATGCTGACAGATGCAGGCTGCAACCGGGGCGTAGTTTCCACCTCCGGCTGTATCTCGCCCGCGTCTGATGCGGCAGCATCAGAAACCTCTTCCCTTCCCTTCTTCTTCTCTTTGGAGCCTGTTACATCGTCAGCGACACGCTCTGTCACATTCTCTGTTACAGACGATGTCGCATTCGAAGTGGCAGACACGGCGCGCTGCTGTGACCGT
Organism: Xanthobacter autotrophicus Py2; assembly: GCA_000017645.1. Lineage (NCBI taxonomy): Bacteria > Pseudomonadati > Pseudomonadota > Alphaproteobacteria > Hyphomicrobiales > Xanthobacteraceae > Xanthobacter > Xanthobacter versatilis. The sequence goes on along the minus strand of CP000781.1, from coordinate 4,104,489 downwards.
GCCTGTCGCGCCGCTTCCGTGCGACGCCGGCTCGCCTCAACCTTCTCCAAGCCTTCTGCGGCAAGTTCTGTGACGACGTGGTGGTGCCAACGGCCGTCGCGTTCCTCCCAGCCCTGCAGCACGTCGCCCTTGATCCGCTCCCATGCCTCCGGCGAGCACATGGCAGCGTCGGCGAGCACATCGTCATCGGCCTCGATCGAGCCGGCCGGCACCTCGTGCCAGGCGCGCATCCAGAGGTTCATGAGGTAGAAGGCAAGTTCGGGCCTGCGCTTGCATCGGAGCCACGCCTTGGACCGGCGCAGGCGTTCGATGTGCAGCGGCATATAGGGTAGGCAGCGGACATCAACGGTCATGCTGCCCTCTCGACAACTTGAGCGAGAGCGGGCAGCGTTGCGATATGAATACGGAGAATCGAAACTCGCTCGTGCTGGGCGCAGCCTGCTTGATTTTCGGAGGTATCCTTGGCGTCTCGATAGCGTTTGTCGCGGGGGACACCCCAGTTAACTGGATCAAAGCGGATGGCCGCAGCGACTGGCTTGGGTTCTGGGGAGCAATCATTGGCGCGGCGGCGACCATAGCAGCCGGCGGCATTGCATGGCTCGCCGCGCAGAGGCAAATTCTCACTTCCGAAAACATAAATGCTGTGGAACGTCTTAAGAACTATGACATTCAACTCAGGCGCTTGTTCCGACAGCTCGTCGAAGCCATCGGAGATCAGGAAGACGGGCGCCCTGAAGCCAGAAGGGAGCGCTTCCGCTCCCTCATAGAAAGCACATCTGCCCCAGAGCTTATAGTCCTGCAAAACGATACTCTTCTTGGTGGGGACGGAGATGCCGTCGGCTCTTGGGTAATGGATTTGGTTGCAATAGCAGGATACTACACAAATCCTCAGTGGGCACGAAACGGCCCCCCGGATGCATTTAACCCTTACTTTGATATTGCAGACAGCATCTTGAAAAGAATACGGCTCCTTGAGAGCGGCACCCCCGTCGATAAAATCAGAGCGACGACGTTCATTGAGCGTCGCCCGCTGTCTTTTTAAGAATATTGTATATCGTGTAATTTCCATTTTAATATCACTCTGCGGCCTCTGCTAAGGCACGCCGCACGTTGCATTCGGCGAGCAACTGGATCATTCGCGGCGGCACGCTGTTGCCGACGAGGTGATATTTCTGGGTCTTCGTCAGGCGGCGGGTCTCGCCGTCGACGGTGACCTCGTCTGGGAGGGCGCCGGGCTTGAAGCCGTGGGCTGCGGCCCCCTCCTCCGGCTCCAGCATGCGTGTGCCGATGTCGTCGATGATGAAGGTCTCGCCGCGCACCTTGACCTCGACGATGCCGTATCGAGCCTTGCTGGTGAGCGCGCCCAGCGGGCTCTGCACGTCGTCATCGGTCTTCCCGTTACTGTAGTAGTGCTGAAGGAAGGGCAAGATCAGGTGGGCGTGGCTTTTGGCCGAGACCGCCGCGAGCGGCTCGCGGACGTCCCGCCCACCACGGCTTCGCCCGCGCATCTCGCCCAGCGTGGCCGCCACCAAGCCGGTCTTGGTCTGCCCCTCTACCGTGATGGTTGGCACTGGCTCTCGGGCGTCGCGTGAAAGGCCGGTCCCGAACTGGCGCATGAGGCTGATGGCGGCGATGGACTGCTGCGCGCCAGTGGTGGTGATCGTCGAGACGGGCTCTATCGCAGCGCGCGCCGGAGCCCCGGGCCGGGGGCCTGCGTTGTGTTGAGCGAGGAACGCCGCAACCAGCGCCGCCTTGCTGCCACCCACCTGCGTGGCGGCAGGCTCCATCAGGTCCAGGACGCGCGGCGCCTGTCCCTCCCGCTCGCCGTAGCCGCTCTGGATCAGGGTGGGGACTGCCACCATGTTCTCGCCGCCCTTGGCCGTGGTGATGGTGCACAGAGGCTCGGAGGTGGAGCGGGCGCTGTTGCCGCCCTGCGTGTGGGTAATCGGCACGATGAACGGTTGGACCGCCTCCAGGACGTGCCGAACGACGCCATGCGCGATCCGCCGGTGGCTGGCATCCGCCAGGGCCTTGGCCCGGTCGAAGATGCTCTTCACCGGCAGCGACCAGTCGATGATGGTGTGGGCGCCGACCCAAGGCTTCAGGCCCAGCCGCTTGGCATCCTTGCGCGGCGCGTGGGTGCGCGCCGGCCAGACGATCGGTCGGCCGTCGGCCTGGGCGACACCGAAGAGCCGCTTCCGGATCGTGGGCACGCCATAGTCAGCGCAGACCAGCACGCGGTGTTCAAAGCTGTAGCCGAGCCCACGCAGGTGCTTCAGCCAGGCGCGCCAGATGCGCCCCTTGTGCTTCGGATCCGGGATGAGCCATTGCTCCTGCACCGGCACCCGCTCGCCCTTGGCCGCCACCGTGCCATCCAGCCGAAGCACCCGGCCGGTCGCGGGGTCGCGCTTCGCGATCAGCGGACACCAGGTGGTGATCTCCTGCACGTTCTCCAGGGTGATCGTCTCAGGGCGCACCGTGCCCGCCCACCGACAGATCACCCATGCGAGAGACCGGCGCCTCGACGAGACGGGCTTGCTGCCCTTGGCCACCGAAAAGTGGGTGCAGTCGGGAGATGCGTGGAGCGCGCGCACGCCGCGCCCGCGGCAAACCTCCCGTGGGTCCGCTTCGAACACGTCACAACGTAGATGCTTGGTGTGAGGGTGCCGGCGCTCGTGAACCGCCACAGCCACCGGGTCATGGTTGATCGCAACATGAACGTGGAAGCCGGCCTCCTCCAGCCCATCGCACCCGCCGCCCATGCCGGCGAACAGGACGACCGTGATGCGGTTGTCGAGCAGGAAGGGCGTTTTCATTCGTCGTTGCTCCGGACCGGCAGCACCTGACCGGCGCAGCGAGGGCGGCTGTCCCATTCCTCAATGGCCGGGACAGGATCAGTGGAGAGTGGGAACTTGCGGGCCGCGTGGCCGCATCTGCCGCAGGCGAAGTCACGGCCGCGAGGGTGCACGGCGGCGCTGCCGCAGACCGGGCAGAGGTGGCGGGGACCGGGGCGTTTCGATCGGTTCATTCCCGCCCCCGCCAAATGGTCAGCACGGTCGTGTTGATGTTGGTGCCGCTCTCGGAGAACGAGCCCACCGGGAGGTCGTCCCACCGGCCCTCGAGCAGCCCGTGGTCATAGCGGGCCGTCGCAGGAAGGATGGCGGTGAGCCAGCCGCCCGGCTTCAGGAAGCGGAGAGCGTGCTCGACGTGCTTCGCATAGTGCCGCCCGTAGAAGGGCGGGTTCATCACCACGTGGTCGAAGTCGCCGGTCGGTTCGGTCTCAAGAAAATTGGCCGTGAGCACGCTGTGGCCACGCGCCCGGCATTGCGCCGCCCGGCCTGGGTCCACCTCAATCCCGAGCGCGCGGGCGCCGCGTGCACGCAGCGCGTCCATGAACCGTCCGCAGCCGCAGGATGGCTCAAGAACCCGGTCGCCGGGCTTGACGTATAGGTCGCCCAGCACCCGCTCCACCACCGTCGCCGGCGTCGGATAATACTGCAGGTCCTTCGCCACCGCGGTGCTGGCGCGTGGGGTGGCGGGGCGCTCCTCCGCCGCATCCGGAAGGACCTCCCCGTAGAACTCCGCCAGCGCGCGGTTCACGTCGCGTAGAGCCTCGGGGCCGAAGAACAGGTGCCCGCGTCCGTTCTTGAAGCGCTTCAGCCAGACGCCGCGGCCGATCACGTCGATGGTCTTATCGTCATGGCGGCCGTTGAAGGGGCTTGGGAATGTCCCCCCGGCGTTCAGCGCATCGCCGTTCTTCTCCAGCAACGCCAGTTCCGGCCAGGTGAGGAGCGGTTTGCCCTGATAGGCCGCCAGCGCGTTGACGATGTCGCGTGTCCGCTCCATCCCGTAGCACGAGGAATAGCCGTTGAAGCCGTGCAGGATGACCCGCTTCGGCAGGCCCTTGACCCCGATCTTCATCTTCTCGTGGGACTTGAACGCAGGGTCCAGGTCCGCGAATTGCTCGGCCAGCCCCCGCAGGATCGATCCCCAGGGGTCCTTGATGTAGGCGCCGAAGTGCTCGCGGATGTTCTCAACGGTGAATGGCGGCGGGGCCGCGAACATCTGCTCGATGCGCTTCTTGTCGGCCGCCGATGCGAAGTTCTCCAGCGCATACAGCCGGTAGCAGTGGCGCCACGCCGAGCCGAGCAAACTCGCCACCATGTCCCGCTCGTCCAGCCGCCCGGTGTCCAGCGTGCGGTGCCCCCACTCGCCGCCGACCGTCGCCGCCATCTTCACGGCGTCCCGTGCGGCGTTGAACTCGGCCAGAGCCGCCGGCACGCTGGCCACCTTCATCTCGTACTCGGCCACCAGGTCCGACGGCTTCCGCCGGCCGGTGGTGACCTCGCCGCCGGTGAGGATATGCGCATTCATTCTGAGCGCCCTTGCTTTGTCCGCATGTTCCTCGCGCCAGTCTCCAGATAGCGGATGCCATCAACGACACGAGGCCCGAGGTAGTCCTTCGCTGACTTCTTCAGCTTCTCGCCGCGCTCCAGAAGGCGCCATGCGTCCTCGATAGCTTTGGCTGCGCTCTCAAGCTCCTGTGGCGTCGGCATCGTCGCCTCCGATCAGCTTAAGGCGGATGGTTTCGACTTCGGAGGCGAGGCGCGCGTTAGTCTCAATCTCCGCCGAAATCTTTCCGACCCCGTGTAGTATCGTGGTATGGTCTCGGCCGCCAATTGCTGCCCCGATCACAGGAAGAGACTTCGTCGTAAGCTCCCGCGACAGGTACATCGCAACCTGACGCGCTTTCGCGAATGACTTGAGGCGGCGGTGAGCAAGCAACTCGACCTTCGGGATGCCGTAGAACTCGCATACCGTGGCAATGATCTTGCCTACCGTCGGCCTCATATCGACCTGCGGCTTTTCCCACATAGCTTCGCGCCATGCGGAGACGTGAAGGTCGAAGCCGTGATCATGGTAGGATACCGGCTCAGGCTCAGGTGCGGGCGCGATAGCTGCAACGGGGACGGGAGCGGGAGTCGGGGCAGGAACGTCAGCGGGCTCATCGAGCAAACGAAGCCATTCCTTCCGGCGCGCCATACCGCCAAGACGCTCTTGCCTCAGCTTGTGTTCCCGATGCTGCCTCTGAGGTTCTTCCCGGTTAATGTGCATGTTCACGACATCACCCCCGTAGAAGAGAAGATAGTGGCCGGAAGAGAGCGAAGCGGGACAGAGCGGCTGGGCTCTGTAGCGGCAAAGCCGTCCTTGATATTGGGATGAGCGGCTTTCATGGCCGCGCGGAACGCTTCATCTGCCTTCATCGCCATCCGCTTTTCCGCAGCCTTCCTTGCGCCTTGAGGCTCATCCAGACGCAGAACTTCAAGCAGGCGGCGGACAGAATGGCTGCCCCTCATGTATCCAGCTTCACGAAGGTCTTTGGCGATTTCGGAAGCAGCCTTCCCACTATCCAGCCCGGCCTTCGCAATGTCCTTCTCGGCATCGATCCACGCCGAGCCTGGCCCGCCACTACCGCGCTTGCGCAGCATATTCAGGTCGGAGCGCCGGCACTGAATAGCCGTCACAGTCCGGGAATAGCCGGACTTCAGCATCTCGCTGGCGATCTCATTGTCACGTAGACCAGCATGAAAGAGCTTGGCGATAAGCCGGTCTTCTTCGGCGCTGTAAATGGTGCTCATTATCAAACCTCGGAAACGGTGATGATGAGAGCGGGCTTTTCGTGGTACACTTTGCGTACTGATGCCTGCACGATCTGGCGGTCATCGTTGAACACTACGTGGTTAAGCGCGTCCCATGTCTTCACGATGTTGTCGATGTCCGGCTTTGTCGTCGGCAGAACATCTCCGGCGAGAGCAGAAAGGCGCTTCTTCTGCGACCACGACGCAGGCACCGGGACGCGGGCTTCTATGTCCACGGCTACCGGCCCTTCAATTGGTCGGCGCGCGCCCATCGCACCCATTGCGGCAATACGAAGCGCTGCCTCGTAATTCTCAGTTTTCTCGTCAGTGTAGGATCGGCCGTTGCCAAAGCGTGGCCGGCCCTTTCCGCGAGGCTCACCTGCGAGGATGATGGTGATGGGCGCGCTCATGCCGGAGGATCTCAGAGGAAGATGCCGAGGGCCTGAGCGTAAAGCTCCACGATGGCCTCATGCTCCTTCCGCTCGTCGGCATCGGCCTTGCGGATCTTCAGGATTTCCTTCAGCGCGGCGACATCAAAGCCATTGGCCTTGGCTTCCGCGAACACTTCCTTAATATCCTCGGCAATGGCCTTCTTCTCGTCCTCAAGCCGCTCCACCCTCTCAATGAAGGACTTGAGCTGTTCCTTGGCGAAGCCGGCCGGAGCATCGGACACGTCGGAGGAATGCGTAGAAGCCTCGGTATAGGTGTCGGCAAACATGGTGGTTCTCCTGTGGTTGACGGTCAGATAGTGGGAACGAGCGTGAACTGGCGCTGGCCCTTAGCCGCGCGCCGCGCATTTGCTCGGGTGATGTGATTGCGGATGATCTCGCCGCCCATCGTCGGGCCGGTGAGCCAGTCCAAGGCCGCCTGACGGGGAAAGCGCCAGCGTCGGTCAGGATCAATCGCTTCCGGAGCACGCTGAGCGCAGAAGCCATGCCCCAGGCAATAGTCCTTCATGGCGCGGGTGATGATGCCGCCAGTGGTGCCCCTGACGCGCCCGTCGCGGGGGATGCCGGCCATATCCATGATGTCGCGCGAGGTGACCGTGCCGGAGAGGTCAAATGCAGGGACAATCGGGGCGGCTTTCACCTTGTCCAGCTCGCGGCTCAGACGGGACACTTCGTCCAAAACCAATTCGACCCGGCCCGCAAATCCTCAGTGCTCTTGTGCGTCACGGACTTCACGACACCGCCAATGCGGCGCCAGACGGATTCCGGAAGGGTCACCTCGCCATCCGAGACAGCCTTGGCAATCTCACGGACGACGAAGTAGGCATCCTGCATCGCGTCGTGCAGCGACCACGCGAGGTCGTCGTTCCAGCCCTTGACGATCTTGCCGTAGCCGCGCTCGGTGAAGAGTTTGATCGCGGTGCCACCTCGCGCCCCGATCAGTTCGGGGAAACGGTTCCGGAATTCGGAGGCGTTCACCGTGATGAAGTCGGTGCCATCGACATAGCGCTGTTCGTGGCGGGCAAACTGCTTGTATGCCGCGTCCTCTGGCTTCCCGTGGATGGCGTCGATCTGCTTCAGCGTCACGACGCGCAAACCCTTGTATTCCACCTTCACCACGTCCTTACCGAGGACGGTCACGACTTCATGGTGCATGTGTGCCTCACGGTTTAGGGCGGTAGCGGCTTCGATCTTCCGGCGGAGCTGGGCCGCGCTGTTGATTGGCGACCGCACATCGGATGGGGTGCTCGGGAACGTCATGCGCAGCGGGTGTTCGCCAGCGTGCACGACGAGCTTCGGATGCTTCCCGCCGTCTTCGACTTCAAAGGCGAGGCCGTATTCATCACAGACCTCTTTCAGAGCCTGAAAGCACGGGTTCGCCCTGACGCTGCCCATCTCTCATCTCCCGATCAACCATCTTGACAAACGTTCGCGGTAGTCGGCAGACGCCGAGTAGAATTCAGAAATCCGCACCTTCCACGTCCAAGGAAGGAGACCACGTCATCAACACTTCGAGCCTCGCCTGCGGGCATTCGGAAAACCCGATCTTTACCGGGCCGGGAAGCGCGATGGGGCGAATGAAATAGATGCGGGGCGACCGGTTCATTGGGCCGCCTCCGATCTGTCCCCGAAAAAGAGACTATCGTTCCATTCTATGCCACGCGCCTGCGCCTCTTCCCGGATATGCTCCAGTTGGTTCAAATACGGGAAAACTTTTCCGCACTCCCATCGCGACACGTTGGCCTGCGATGTTTGTGCAATGGAAGCCATCTGCGCTTGGGAAATTTGAAGCACGTTCTTCCGGATGTACTCCATTGAATTACGCGCGGCCTCTGACTTAACAGGCGGAATGTATCGCGGCATTGAGGAAAGCATGCGGGACACCCCGCCGTCATTACGGAACCACTCCCCTCGCACGCGCCAAGGGCGCAACTGGTCATGGATTTCTGCCTCAAGATCCCGGCCGCCGACATAAGCCCCTACGAGAACGCACCTGTTAGGCGTATCGGACTGGATCTTGCTAAGACGGCGGATGGGGTCGGAAGACCAGCCGATCTTCACCAGTCCGCATTCGCTGCGGATCGCATATACGTAGCCTGTCATTGCGATGCCTCAGTCGGTCCGGGCTGGAAGTCCGACATGAACGCCTTCACGCGTTCCGCTGTGCGCCAGCTGGGCGAGCGGCCCTCGCGGATGTCGAACACAAATTTCGGATCACCCACGGCTTCCTTGCCGAAGCGCGTTGCGGCGATCCCGTGCTTTTTGATGAAGGCCTCAATTTCGGCCTTGAATGCGTTCGGCTCGATCATGCCGCCAATCTATAGGAATTTGCCTACCGCGCAAGAGGCAATTTCCTATTCGCCCCTAGCGTAGGGGATTTCCTATAAAGGTGTCATGGACGCAGCCCGCCAACTGATCCTCGACCGCATCGCAGACCTTGGGACGGACCTGAAAGCCGTGTCCCTCGCGCTGGGGCGCAACCACGCCTATCTGCAACAGTTCATTTCGCGGGGGGTGCCTGGCGAACTAGGCGAGCGCGACCGCAAAAAGCTCGCCATTATCTTGAAGGTAAACGATGAGCATCTCCGGTCGCGCCCGGTCGAGCACATTGACAGCATGGATGTCGCGTCGCTCGTAGATCGATCGAAGAAACGCAAGCCAGATCAGGAAGTCCGCGTCGTCGGCTATATCGGCGCCGGCGCAGAGGTCCACACCGTCGATGACCACGAGAAGGGCGCCGGCCTTGACCTGGTGCAGGTGGACTTCCCCGTAAAGCACGGGACCGTTGGCGTCATCGTGCGCGGCGATTCGATGCTGCCGATGTTCGAGGATGGCGACCTGATCGGCTATATCCGAGACGCATCCGGGCCGGAGCAACTGATCGGCAAAATTTGCGTCGTGAAGGTCGTTGACGGCCCTACCTATATTAAGCGTCTCAAGCGCGGGACCGAGCCGGGCCTCTATACCCTGGTTAGCGCCAATGCCAGAGACATTGAGGACGTGGATATCGAGTGGGCGGCGCGCTATCGATTCCATCTTCCCGCCGATGAGTGGCACCGTTTGCGCGGAGCCGATTAAGCACTCACAGCCCGGCGAAATGCCGGGCTTTTTCGCGCCCGGCCAATAGGAACGAAAAATTTTCTGGTATAGGCATTTTCCTATTGACCGCCCGATAGGAATAGTCCTACTGTCTCCCCATCGAAAACGAGGGGACACCGACATGACCACCACCGATCATCTCAACGCGATCACCGAGCGCTTGGCGCACGCCAGGGGAAGGCGCGACCGGTCTTCTCGCCCTGACCAGAAGGCGTATTTCGCCCACGAAGTTTCGATGATCGAACGTGAGCGGGAAAACGAACTGGCATTCTTGGCCGCGCGCGGCGTCGTCGTCTCCGAGCCGACCGTCGAAGATCTGCTGGCGGAACTGGACGCACTTGAACCCGCCCGCCCCCGCCGCATCACCGGCAAACAAGCCCACCTCGTCGATGACGTGAAGCGGCCGGGCTGAGCCAACGGGGCGGCCTCCGGGCCGCTCCTCTACATCCAATCCGAGGGGATACCATGGCGAAGATCAACAAGCTCACCGCCGCGCGGGAACGCAGGCTGGAGGAGTTCCGGGAAGAGTGGCGGCAAGTCGGCCTCTGTTGTGACCCGGCTGATTTCGAGACTGGGGATGAGGTTATCAGGGGTTTCTACAAGCGGCTGGGCAAGCCGGCCCCTATGATCCTGCACTTTTCATCTCCGGCGATGTGCGAGCTGGCCGTGAACTTCGTCTTTCTGATGCTCAAGGACAGCCAGCTCGGCAGCCAGCTCGGCAGCCAGCTCGGCAGCCAGCTCCGCAGCCAGCTCGGCAGCCAGCTCTACAGCCAGCTCGGCGGCCAGCTCCGCAGCCAGCTCCGCAGCCAGCTCGGCAGCCAGCTCTACAGCCAGCTCGGCAGCCAGCTCTACAGCCAGCTCGACGGCCAGCTCCGCAGCCAGCTCGGCAGCCAGCTCGGCAGCCAGCTCGGCAGCCAGCTCTACAGCCAGCTCGGCAGCCAGCTCTACAGCCAGCTCGACGGCCAGCTCCGCAGCCAGCTCGGCAGCCAGCTCGGCAGCCAGCTCGGCAGCCAGCTCTACAGCCAGCTCGGCAGCCAGCTCGGCAGCCAGCTCGGCAGCCAGCTCTACAGCCAGCTCGGCAGCCAGCTCGACAGCCAGCTCTACAGCCAGCTCGGCGGCCAGCTCCGCAGCCAGCTCCGCAGCCAGCTCGGCAGCCAGCTCTACAGCCAGCTCGGCAGCCAGCTCGACAGCCAGCTCTACAGCCAGCTCCGCAGCCAGCTCGACAGCCAGCTCGACGGCCTACGATCCTATTTTCTCACCAATCGTTGGGGATCCCAACATTGGTGTGCATGGGAGGCGTTCTATCTGTTCGGGCATGAAATCGGGGTTCGGTATGAGCCCGAGAATATCGCCCTGCTGCTCGAATGGGCTCGACTTTCGAAAAGCGTCGGGTGGTGGGCTCCTTGGGACGGGATCTGCTTCGTGAGTGACCGCCCTCGCGAAGTGCACTTCGACGGAGAGCGGCGCCTGCATTGTGAAACGGGGCCAGCGGTAAGGTATTCAGATGGCTGGGGATGCCATGCATGGCACGGGACAAGGATCCCGGCCCAATGGATCGAAGACAAGGGCTCTGTGGGCCCGGCAGATATCCTCCGGCATGAAAATATGGAGCAGCGCCAGGCCGGCGTCGAAATCATCGGCTGGGCGAAGATGCTCCAGGATCTTGACGCAAAAACAATCGACGAAGACGGGGACCCGGAAATCGGAACGCTCGTAGAAGTGAAGCTTCCTGATGTTGGAGAAGCCCGCTTCGTGAGGGTCCGCTGCGGGACAGGGCGAGAGTTCGCCATCGGGGTTCCACCCACCATCACGTCAGCGCTCGAAGGTCAGGCGTGGATTGCCGGTCTCTCGACGAAGGATTTCATGAAACCTGAAGTGAGGAGCTGAATATGAAGACGTTCAAGATCCGTGCGGCGCAGGGCGAGCTCTATATCCGCCGCGTCGGAGATCTGCCGAAGAACCGGGGCATTCCCTCGGGATACACCGAGCTTTCTCGGGAAGACGGGAAGCTGATCGTCGGCCATTCCGGGACGGGTCACTACCATGTTCTCGATGGACCTGCATGCTCGGTCGCGGTCATGGACCGGCCGCCGGAGGGCATGCGCATCCTCCGCGCCGTCGTGGAGAGCGATACGCCGCTGGTGCATCTGCGGGACCACGACACGCATGAGCCGATCATGTTCGGGCCGGGCGAATACGAAATCCGCGTGACCCGCGAATACGACCCTTACGAGAAGCTGGCCCGCCAGCAGATGGACTGACGACGACCGGAGGGCCGGCATCGGCTGGCCCTCTTCACCGGGAGGGGATCATGCAAGACATCATCGCCGCGCTGGCGGCAGATCGCGACAGACACCTAAAAGCCGTGGCCGACGCGATCACGGTGCAACGCGAGGGCGGGACGCCGATCAATCCCTTCGCGCTCAAGGACTACAGCGACGCGCTCAATGATGCGTTCGCGGACATCGCCGCTGCTTTCCGTGCAGCCGCCATACGGGCAGCGGACGCCCACGCCGAAGAGCAGATGATTGCCCGCATGGCGCAGGCCCGGCGCGATTACATCGCATATCGGAGGTGATCATGGTCGAGGATCTTCGCTTGGATGGCTCAGACCGTCAGCCCGTTCTCAAGTTTGTGTCCCCAGACCGGAAGTGGGAAGACGGGTACGCCATCAAGATAGTCTCTGTGCAGTCCGTTTCTTGGCGGGATCTATCCATGGATGATATCCGCGCCATCCATGAGTGGACCGGGGCTGTCATTTCCGAGGCCGGTGTGGTGCGGGAGGCGGCTGAGTGATGATCCTTGCTTATCTCTTCTGGCGCCTTGTCCGCGCTTTCGTTCGCAACTCTGCTTTTGACTGGATGGGGTGGTGAGATGAGCGAAGCTAAATTGAACGAGCCGATCCTTTCCGATGATTATCCTGTCTACGCCGGATATCTCTATGTGGCTGACGGGAAGGTCATTGAGAGCGATTGGCACAACACTACAGTTGGTCGCTTGAAGAAGCTTGTCGGAGCGCAAGAAATTCGGCGCTGTGACATCTTTGGAAGGAAGGCCGCCCGCCAGAACGCCGCGGCCAAGGCGGGGGCATAACCCATGCCCACCTACATCGTCATCCCCCTCTTCTTTGCCTCTGCTGGCATGGGCTGCATCATTGGATGCGTGGTGTGCTCTGGGAAGATCGCTGAGGCGAAGTTCCGGGCCGCTGTGCTTGAAGCTGTAGTCCGTGCAGTCCTGCACGGGATGGAGACGCAAGAGGCGCGCTGGAAGCTCGCGAATACCTGCCGTGTGGCTCTGGAGAGCGCGGCGGATGACGAAATTGTAGGCGACTTCTCCATTCGCCCTGAAATCCCGGTCTATGCCGTGGGAGATAAGTGATGTCTGAAATCGCATATGCCGACGAAATCGACGATCTGGACATCACCGTACCGAAGCCGGCGCCGAAGTTGAATGTCCCGGCCACGCGCCAGGCGCGGCAGGCGCCCGCCCGCCGCCCCGCGCCCCGGTCTTCGGCCAAATCCGACGCCGGCTCGATCCTCGGCGCCATTATGCAGGCCGCCAGCAACCCGGAGATCGACGCCGACAAGGTCGAGCGGCTCATGGCGATGTACCGGACGATCCGAGCGGATGAAGCGAAGCGCGCCTATCTCGCCGCGTTCCCGGAGATGCAGGCCGAACTTCCAGTGATCAACCAGAACGGGCAGATTGAGATCCGCGAGAAGGGCGGCACGAAGGTCATCCAATCCACCCGCTACGCCAAGTGGGAGGACATCAACGAGGCGATCCAGCCGGTGCTCCGCGCCCATGGCTTCGGGCTCTCCTTCCGCCTGGGCGTCGCCGCCGATGGGAAGCAGAACACCACTGCCGTCCTGAGCCACAACGAAGGGCACCAGGAAGAAACCACCATCACGCTGATGCACGACAGTACCGGGTCCAAGAACTCGGTTCAGGCCGTCGGCAGCACGATCAGCTACGGCCAGCGCTACACGGCGCGCGCCCTTCTGAATTTCCAGAGCCGGGCGCGCGAAGACCGGGACGACGACGGCCGCGCAGCCGGAGGTGTCGAGACGATCACCGAAGACCAAGTGCTAGTGCTGCGCGACCTCGCCGCCAGCGTCGAAGCCGATGAAAAGCGTTTCTGTACCTTCATGAGGGTTGACCGCCTCAGCGACCTTCCAGCGGCCCGCTTCAATGACGCGAAAACTGCCCTCGAACGCAAGAGGACGAAGTGATGAACCTTGATCTTGTCACTATCCCGAAGGCCGATGCCCTTTCCGTATTCACCACGGCCGGCGCCATTGACCCGTTCCTTTCCAAGGTGCGTGGGGAGATCGATGCGTTTACTGCCGATGTATCCACCGCCAAGGGGCGGAAAGATATCGCGTCCTTTGCTGCCAAAATCAGCAAGGTGAAGGTCTACCTTGATGATGAGGTCGGGAAGACCCTTGCCGCCGAGCAAAAGGAGATCCCGAAGAAGATTGACGCGTGCCGGAAGCATGTCCGCGACACGCTGGAAACATGGCGGGACGAAGTCCGCAAGCCCCTTACCGGCTGGGAGAATGCGGAGAAAGAGCGCGTCCAAGCCCATGAGCGCGCAATCCTGCGGCTTGATCAGCTCGCCGATATGGGCAAGCAAAATGTGGCCGTCGATGCGCTTCAGCTCGCCCTTGCCGAGGTCGAGGCCGTCGTAGTCGGGCCAAAGTGCGAGGAATATGAGGCCGCTTACGCCAAGGCCAAGGACTCGGCCGTTCAGGCGCTGACTACCGGCATCGCAGCGCGCCAGCGCTATGAGGCGGAACAGGCCGAACTCGCCGAGCTGCGGCGCCTGGCGGAAGAGCGCGCCAAGAAGGACCGTGAGGAGCAGATCGCCCGTGAGGCGGCGGAGCGTGCCAAGCGCGTCGCCGAAGAGCAGGCCCAAGCCGCCGTCCGCCGTGCGGAGGAAGCTGCCCAGCGCGAACGGGAAGCCGCAGAACGCCGCGAGCAGGATCTGAAGCGCGCTGCCGAGGATGCGGAGCGCCGGGCCGCCGAGGCGGAAGAGAACGCGCGTCTCCGGCAGGAGCAGGAGAAGGCCGCCGAAACGGCCGAGGCCAAGCGCCGAGAGCAGGACAAGGAACACCGTCGCGCGGTCAACGTCGCCGCCCTGAACGCGCTCGTCGCTGGCGGCGTGCCGGAAGGGGCTGCGAAGACGGCCCTCAGGCGGATCATCGCGGGCGAAATCCCCAACATCTCGATCAAATATTGAGGCGCGCCATGATCCTCTTTTGGGATACGGAAACTACTGGCTTCTTCGATGATCGCCTGCCAGTCGACCATAAAGCCCAGCCCTATATCGTGCAGTTGGCGGCCCAACTCTGCGAAGACGATGGACGGCCCATCGCCGGTTTTTCCTTCATCATCGATCCCGGCATTGGCGACGGCATCAATATTCCGGAGCGCGCCGCCGCTGTGCATGGGATCACCAACGAGAGGGCCGTGCAGTTCGGGGTTTCGACCGAGTTCGCCCTGTCGGCTTTCACCCATCTCTACCAGCGCGCGGACATGGTGTGCGCCCACAACGCCAAGTTCGACAAGGGCGTCACTGAGACGGCGATCTCCCGGCACTACGGCCGCGTCATGCCGCTTCGCAAGCCGGTCTTCTGCACGATGGAGTCCGCCACCCCCATCATCAACCTTCCGCCGACCGATCGGATGCGCGCCGCCGGGTTCAACAAGCCGAAGCCGCCGAAGCTGGAAGAATGCATCCGGCACTTCTTCGGAGAGGACCTGGATGGCGCCCACGACGCGATGGTTGATGTGGCCGCCTGCCGCCGCGTCTACTTCCACCTCAAAAGCATGGAGGCGGATAATGCGTAGAGGGGTCGTTACTCACGGCATGACGAAGACGCCAGAGTACCGGGCGTGGGCAAGCATGATCCAGCGTTGTGAGAACCCTAACAGCGTTCGTTACGCGCGGTACGGTGCGCGTGGGATTGTGATTTGCGAGAGATGGCAAGACTTTTCCGCGTTCTTCGATGATATGGGTCCGCGCCCATCCAGTGAACATTCGATTGATCGCATCGACAACGATGGGCACTACGAGCCTTCTAACTGTCGATGGGCAACTCGTTCTGAGCAACAGCGAAACAAAGGAGGCTATCGCCAAGACCACAATCTTCCACGTGGGCAGAATCACTGGACGAAGCGTGACCCTGAGCGCGCCGCAGCCGTAGCGCGCTGCAACATCGTCAAGAGCCACAAATGCGGCGCCGAGAATAATAAGGCGAAGCTCACGGAACAGGACGTACGCACGATCAAACTCCGTATTGCAGACGGAGAGCCAGATACGGCCATAGCGGCCTCATTTGGAGTTCACCCAGGTGCCATTTGGTTCATCCGAAGCGGCAAGCACTGGAGCCATGTAGAATGAGCCTAGAGATAATCGACGTTCCGCAGAACTCGCCTGAGTGGATGCAGGCCAGGGCCGGTATCCCGACCGCCAGCATGTTCTCCACCGTCATGGCAAAAGGCAAGGGCGGCGGAGAAAGCGTCACGCGCCGGAAGTACATGCTTCAGTTGGCGGGCGAAATTTTGACCGGAGAGCCGGCAGAAACCTACAGCAACGCGCATATGGAGCGCGGGCACATCATGGAGCCAGAGGCGCGGAATTTCTATGCCTTCCAGCGCGATGTTGAGCCGGAATTGGTCGGCTTCATCCGCAATGGGCAGAAGGGGTGCAGCCCGGACAGCCTCATCGGAACTGATGGCATGCTGGAGATCAAGACGAAGATCCCATCACTTCTGATCGAATGCTTGTTGAAGGATGAGTTCCCGAGCGAGCACGTCGCCCAATGCCAGGGCGCGCTATGGGTGGCCGAGCGCGAATGGCTGGACATCTGCGTCTATTGGCCGAAGCTCCCGCCCTTCATCAAGCGCACCCATCGCGATGAACTCTACATCGCGGCCCTGTCCAAGGCCGTCTCCGACTTCAACGCCGAGCTGCAGGAGGTGGTGGAGCAGATCCGCGCCTACGGCGGCGGGAAGGCCGCGGCATGAGCGACAAGCCCTCCATATGGCTGGTGCGCAAGGGTGAACTGCTCTTGCCCCGCGCCCGGTTCGATGCCGAAGCGCTCACCCGCTACAGGGAGGGCGTGACGCTCCGCGCCGAACTTACCGAGCCGCGATCTGGTGGCGTCAATCGCCTCTACTGGTCCGTCCTGTCGGCCGTGTGCGCGGCAACCGGGAAGTGGTCGTCCAGCGAGGTCCTGCACCACGCCCTGAAGATGCACCTCGGATATTTCGAGAGCTATGCGTCTGTCCATGGAGAGGTTGATACCCGCGCGCAATCGACGGCGTTCGACCGGATGGATGCCGCCAAGTTCCGCGAATATTTCGATGCAGCAATGCTGACGATCACCACTGAAATTCTGCCGGGCCTGACCGTTGAGGACATCCTCGCGCTTGGCAAGGCCCGCCTCACCGAGAGGGCAGCATGACCGATCACACGAACACCAATCCGCCGGGGCCTCTGGAAGCCCCCTCCTCCCCCAGCCCGGCGGACGCGGGCGGTGCAGTCGAAGTGGCTGTGCCGCCCGCTGGGAGGGGGAAGCTGACGCCCGCACAGTACCGTGTCTTGCAGGCGATTGATGAAGTGCTTGCCGGCGGCACATGGGACCGGGCGAAGATTTGCACCACTACGGCGCTGCTCGATCGCCTGCGGCATGCTGGGCTCATCACGTCATCCCGCCCATTTGCGTACCGGTACCACACGGTGGGTATCACCGACGCCGGCCGCCGCCTCCTGAAGGAGGGGAAGTGACCATGCGCCTCGAAATCCACGACGCCCGCGCCCGCCTCATCCGCTCCGGCTACCGCGTCGTGCGCATGGGCCGATGCCTATGCGTCTACAAGACTGGGGTGAATGTCGCAATCTACATCAACAACGGATCGGTTCCTGAAGAGCCTGTCGTAGAGATGGAGCGCGCGTGATGGCCGCCCGCATTGAGCCGGATGGCGGCTGGAACACAAACCGCCTGAAGCCTGATCATCCTCTAGAGAGGCAGGGGCGGAAGCCTAAGCGCGAGCGCGGCCGGCAGAAGGATGCGGGCCACCTCGACCTCATCCGGAACTTGCCGTGCCTTGCCACCGGCGCGCTCCCGACTGCATCCCGGAGGAATGATGCGGCTCATATCCGCTATTCGAGCGCGGCCATGGGGAAGGCAGGCCCTGGAAGCGCGAAGCCGGACGACAGATGGACCGTGCCGTTGGCCCCCGATGTCCACCAGGGCGACAAGTATTCCCAGCACGCCAACGGGGAGGAGCTTTGGTGGTCAATCATCGGCATCGACCCCCTTCGGGTCGCGGAGCGACTCTATGACCTGTCTGAGGCCCTTCGTGGGCTAGGCCGGCCGGAAGCGGAAATCGTGCATGCGCTCACCGCCATCGTGAACAAAGCCAGAGCTGAGGCGGGAAAATGACCATGACCGAGACCATCGACACCGCCGCTCCGTATCGTGTCGCAGCGCCAAACACGATCTGCCCGTTCTGCGGCGCCTATTCCTCGCGCTCCTGTGAGCTTGAGGAAGAAATGGGGTCGTGCCCTTGGGAAGATAGCGAGCCTGACCCGGATCTTCTTCGCGACGACGCTCACGAGCGCCAGCGGATGGAAAGGGAATATCCCGATGACGAATGACGGCGGTTTCGCCTTCCCGGTCCCGGATGAAGGGCAGGGCTGGGGTTCGGCAGGGATGACCCTGCGCGACTGGTTCGCCGGTCAGATTGCGGCCGGCATGGCCGCCCATTCTGGAACGGCAGGTGTCAGCTTCGGCCCCGACGATATTGCCGGACGCTCCTATCAGGTGGCCGATGCTCTACTCAAGGCGCGGGAAGAGACCCATGACGAATGAGACCATCGACACCGCCGCGCTGGCGAAGCGGGTGGACGACTTGGAAGAGGCTATTCGCCTCGCCGAAGTCGGCGAGTACTTGCTCAATGCCTGCTTATACAGCGGCGGGGATGGGTACACGGAGCCCCGCGAGATGGGGGTCGAATGGCAGTGGCAGCAGTCCGCCCCTGACCAATATGGCCAAGGGATGCTGCTGGCCGCAGCCACTAAGTGGCATGACGAGCAAGCCGAAGACGGTGTCATCACTGAAGCGCGCCAGCTGCGCGACTTAAGGGACGCGCTCACCACGCTCCTGCGTGGGGTGGTGTGGCAGCCTATCGAGACCGCGCCGAAGGACGGGACACGCATCTTGCTCGCGTCCAGTGCGGTCTCGGAGGCTGGCAAGCCGGCCGAGTGGACCATATCCGTGGGGCAGTGGGTTCCGGAGTTCGAAATCGCTTCCTACCCGGACGACGGGCCTCTGTACCGCGGGGCGTGGTCGGATTTCACGGTCGCGTCTTGGGGCTACGAGGAGTTCACAGAGCTGTCGCCCACCCACTGGATGCTTCTCCCCGCCCCACCTCTCTCCACCACGAAGGAGGGCTGAGGGATGGCCAGCGAAATGCAGGAGCGGATCGCGCGGGCGATCTATGAGGCGACGCCACGGAATAGACCGTGGAAGATACTTTCTCGGTTCCAGAAGGACATCCTCAGAGAGAGAGCCCTCGCCGCGATGAAGGAGATGCTGGAGCCGACATCCGTCATGACCACGGCAGGCGGGGAATATGTGTTGGAAGTCGGCGGCATTGACTGCATGCACACCGAAGACCGTGGACCGCCGTGGAATATCAAAGGCCGCGAGACCGGCGCGCGCGAGCTATTCCGCGCCATGCTCTCCCACGAAATCGCAGCCGCAGAGGAGCCGCACAATGACCCAGCGTGACCAGGACCGCGAGGACTTCGAGGCCGAAGCTCGCGAAGACGGACTCGCCCCAGGAACGTGGGACGACGAGACCAGCATGTACGACGACAGCGACACGCAGTGGATGTGGCAGGGCTGGCAAGCCGCCCTCGCCCACGAGCGCGCCCGCGCGCATAGCGATCCGGCGGCGGTGCCGGGTGAAAGCTTTCAATCCCGCGTTGATCCTTGGATGAAGGCGTGCTTCGGCCCTGCGATTTCGGCCGACAGGCTGGAGCGTGGCGACCGCCTGCTTGAAGAGGTTCTGGAGCTTCTGCAATCTGGTGGCTACCCCGCCGAGCGCGTCAGCGCCCTCACCGGCTACGTCTGGAGCCGCCCGGCCGGAGAGCCGTCGCAAGAAGTTGGCGGCGTCATGGTGACCCTCGCCGCCTACTGCCTTGCCCATGGGGTTGATATGCACGAGGCGGGCGAGACCGAGCTGGCGCGTATCTGGACGAAGGTTGAGAAGATCCGCGCCAAGCAGGCCGCCAAGCCCACCGGCTCCGCCATGCCGCAGGAGTGGCCGGTGGCGGCGCCGGCGATCTACGTCAGTGCAAGCCAGCTCGACAATGCCGCCGGGTTGCCCAGCGCCTATCTCCCCTTCCGGCTGGCGCCGGAAGGAAATTTCCAAACGCCGCTCTATCGTGCCGCCCCTCCCGCCGAGAGCGGGGAAGTGCTTGGCCGCTTCGGCCATCATCCCGATCCGGCAATCGACTTCTGCCTCGAAGTCGAGGTCATCCAGGGCGAGGCCGTAAACCATCACATCGGCTTCACGAACGGTGCTCCGTCGCTCGATGAAATGGTCGCCCGTATCGAGCGCGCCATGGCATTCCGCGTTGGCAGTGATGCGGGGGCAGTGGCCGCGAAGCAGGCGCTCCGGGAAATCGAAGCTGACTTCAAGATCCCCGCCCCGCCCCCGGAGCCCGCGAAGGCCGAGGTGGTGGTCAAGCCGCTGGAGTGGATGGACGAGAGCGCGGACGATTATGTCCTCTTCACCGCAAGCTCTGCTGTCGGCTTCTTCACCTATGGCGTCGATCGCAACGGGGTCGCCTATCATCAGGCTGCGGGACGCGGCGCAGACCATGCGGATGCGATGACCGCGAAAGACGCGGCCGAGGCAGATCATCGCCGGCTGGTGCTGCTGAAAGCGGAAGAGATCGGCATCCTCTCCACCCTCGCCACCCCACCCACCGCCCCTGCGGCGGCCCGGAGCGCGGCGGAGCTAGATCGCGATATCGGCATCCTCATTGCGCAAATCGACTGGCTGGCCGAGTGCACGGGCGAGTCCCTTCAGGACGAAGATGCCGCTCTGCTTGCCCAAATCCGAGCAGATCATGGGGCGCGCGCCCTTCCTCTCCCCGGCGAGGAGGCGTGACGATGGTAGCAAAACCGCTCACGTGGCGCCGCCCGAAGGATGACGGCCAGGACTACGGGCACGATGATGCCGAATGGCTCGCTGATGGCATCGGCGGGATCTACGCGATCGCGCCTGATGGGCTGCTCTGGTGGGCACATGACCCGTTCGTCTGGGTGCAGTGCGACAACATCGACCACGCCAAGGCTACGGCCGAAGCAGACTGGCAAGCCAAGTACGCGGCCCTCGCCGAGCGCGAAGGGCGGGAGGGCTGAGGCGATGAGAGAACCGCGTTGGCATTGGCGGAACTGCCGAGAAATCGGGATCGGCGTCCAGTTCTGGCCGCTCATGTGGAAGCTGCGCGCCGGCCGCGATGCGGACGTTTACGGCGGCGAGTGGCGGCTTGATCTCGGACCGCTCACCTTCATCCTGCTCGCGAACATCGGCAATTGCAGTAGCGAGAGCCGGTTCGAAGCGTGGCGAGGGCTCTCGACGGATGAAGCGTGGGGACGTGCATGTCGTTTCGAGCACATTCCCCTTACGACCACGGAGGACCCCAGCCATGACCGAGACTGACGATATCAAGGCGCGGCTGCGGGCAAACCTTGCTGGCGTGCAGATCGACGCGATGCATGGCGACAATCTCGCGATCACGCTCTGCGCCGCATTCGACGATCCGGACGAAGAGGTGGACGACGAAATGGGTTGGGGATCCAGCGCCGTCAGCATGTGCACCGCCACGCTCGACGCCATCCACGCGCACTATGCCGTCCACATCGCCCGCCTTGAAGAGCGATGCGCGGCCCTGACTGGGCAGGTGGAGACCGGGGCCGCTGAGATCGAGCGGCAGCGCGAACTGTTCCGCTTGGACGGAGAGGGTCACGCAAGCTACGTCAGAGATCTGACGAATAAGCATGAGGTGCGCATCACGAAGTACGCCGAGCGCATTGGAGAAATGATGTGTGAGCGGGACGCAGCGCGGCGAGAAATCAGGCAACTGGAAGAGTTTATCGGGCGCCGCGAAGACGATATCTTGCATATCGCGAGAGAGAACGCCTCGCTCAGGGAAGAGGTGGGGAGGCTGCGGGAGGCGCTGCACGATATCGCAGAGCACCCGGAGAAGAGCAGTTGCAGAACTGGTTCATACGCAGTCGGCTGGGCGTTTTTCAACGTGCAGGGGATTGCCCGCACCGCCCTCAAGAACCAGGAGCCGAAGCCGTGACCCAGAAGGACCCGATAGATGTGGCTGTTGATGACATAGTTCGCAGCTACAACAAGGCGTTGCAAAAAGCTATCGCCAGCGCTCACGCAGAAGCTCGCCGCGAGGCGCTGGAAGAAGCGGCGGATGCCGCAAACGGCATCGACCCGGAAATTCTTGCCGGCAAGAGCGAAGCATTTGTCTCAATCTACTGCCGCTCCCGTGTTGACGCGGCCAACGCCATCATGGCGAGGATCGGGGGGCCGAAGCCGTGAGCACAGAAGATCACAAGAGCATTTGGCTCCAAAACGCAGAGGATGCATTCCACGCCATGGAAGGGCGGATGTGGTGCTCGGATAAAGTTTGGCCGGCCGATAAAGAGGATGGGGAGCCTACCGAATATATCCGATCTGATCTTGTTGAAATCGCCCGTGCAGAGGCCCACCGCGCCGGCATGCTCGCCGGGCTGAAGGAGGCGCAGTCGATTTTGGGCAGCAACTTGGAGCGTTATCACGTAGCCCCTGACTTCGGCGGCCCCAGCGCGACATGCAAGGACGGATGGGAGGCCGGATTCACGGACGCGACGGTCTTTATAGAGGCCGCCATCCGCGCCCGCATTATGGAACTGGATAAGTAAAAATGAGATATTTTCTGACATCACGTCATGTATCGCCGAATATGCTCGGGCTACACCCGGTGGGGTGCCCCTTCTGTGGGTCGGGAGACCTTGTGGTGTACGCTAGCATACTGTCGTACGCAACCCCCGCCACCTTAGGCTTGGGGATCAGAAGGCGAACGTCAACGACATGGATGAGAAGGGCCGCAGCTCTCGCATTGATGAGGCGCGGCGTGCGAGCCAGCGCTATGACCCCGGCCGCGTCGCCCAGATCATTGCGATGCCAGGCAGCAGTCGAGAGGTCGCCGCTCAGACCGAGCTTTCAGACCGCTACATCCGCTACGCGCGGGATATGGCCCGCAAGCAGCACTCATCCTGAGAGGACGGCCCCGATGACAACCGATAGCGAAAGGCGTCTGGCTGAGGCGCTAAGAGAGTGCCGGGACTGGATTTGGCGCTACCACTATGAGGATCGTCCGGACTTGGCCGATAAGGCGGACAGGGCGCTTGCGGCAGCTCTGTCGCCAGAAGGCTAATCCCGCTACAGACAATCTAGCTTATGGAGATCCGAATGAGCGGGCCGCGAGCCTACACCGAGGAAGAGGTGCTGGACATGATCCTGGCGCATGTGCGGAGGGCCGCCAATTATTGGGCTAAGCTACCGGATGTTGACCCCGCCACAGGGGATGTCCTTACGATCAAGGACAGGTGCGAGGGCGTGGCCTATTCTATCTTGATCCTATTAGACGGCGGCTCGGGTATGCCTGCCATCACGCTCAAGCTGGCCCCCCACCCGGATGACAAGGGGTTCCGCCGCTCCGAGGGGGAAAACTGGTTTGAGCCAGGAATGGAATTGGGCGGTGCGCTGCACGAGCGCTTCTATACAGACAATCTAGTCTGAGCAGTATGTAGCCGTCACTCCCTCTCCCGAATGAGCAAAATCGCCGCTGAGAGGTAGACGATGCTCCCGAGCAATTCCCGGATCGCGGCGTCTTTCTGGCCGCGCTCCAGCATGCCTTGGGCCTCTTCCGACTTCTTGTCGGCTTGGCCTAGCGGGAAGCCGATGCCGCGCTTGCGGGCGATGTGCATGATGGGTTGATCGTGGAAAGGCTTGTCGTTCGCGTGGCGTTCCTTGCCTTTTCCCTTGGACGCCTGAGCATAGGCCGCGTCAAGAATGTCCTTCAGGGTTTCGTACCCGTCGCTCAAGGCAGCATCTCCATTTCCACAACAGGCTTCCCCATCCGGGCGAACGCCTCCCGCTCCATTTTCATGCCAATGCTGTCTTCCCAACCTGGGATATGGACTGCGACCATGGCTGAGCAGGCTTCCATGAAAGCGTCGTTCTGCGCCATCCAGATTTCGTGGGAGCGAGGGTCGATGCCCCCGACGCGGGCGATGGGGTGGGAGTGCGAGATGGGGGAGAACGGGATGAAGCCCATCTTGATCAGGTGGGCGGCGTGCCGGTCGGCATCGTAGGCCGCGGCGGACAGGCCGTATAGATGAGCCGTATAAGGCACGGAGACGTAGGTGATGCCACCGATATCGCGAAGCTCTTCAAGGTTCACAGCGGCCTCCTGCTCACAATTCTACCATCCTCCGCCACGAGTTCAACAGGGACGGCAGATTTAAGGGTGAGGTGTTGGAGGGCCAATTCACCCGCCCTCAAGAGTAGATCGCGCGCCTTACGGTCTGTGATCGTCTCTAGATCCATGGCGATATTTCTAATCGCCTGCACACGCTCGTAAACGACATCGCACGGTACCGCCCCGAAATCATCGTCGTCTTCCATGGCGCGCTCCTATGCGGGGACATCCACGCCCGCGTCATGCGAGCGAACCGGGGAAAACGAGCTGCCATGCTCGCCCTTGGACTGGTGATAGGTGGTCGTTTCCATGGACCGGCCAGAGACGAACCCCGCACCGAAGTGCCATGCGTCCTGAGGGGCTGGCGAGCGGTGCACATGGACTGTGGCCCCGCCGGCTTCGTCTGTCAGCTTCTCGGTATGATGAACGTGGAAGCAATGGATATGGCGGAAGCGGGAGGCGCCCCAATCTTCAGGACGACGTGCCGCCATGATAGCCGGCATCTGCCGGGCCTTGACGGTGTGGCCGTGGGTAGCCCCAAGGAACACCTTGCCGAAGCGGTGCCAGAAAAAGAGGGAGGGGTCTGTGTCCACCGTCACGCGAGGCTCATGCCGAAACCATGCGCTCAGGAAGTAGGCGATGGCGACAGAGGTGTGTTCGTCGTGATTTCCGGGGAGGATGCGCACCACTACATGGGCGTGGGTGCGGAGGCAGGTGTCTACGGTGCGCACGACCATCCGGCCGGCCGTCTCGACAACCTTGGGGTATCGCCCGTCCACGTCCAGCGAATTGCCAGAGCGCGCGGTGCGGTTGTCGAAGTTGTCCGAGTGGACAAGATCACCACCCCCAAGCACAATGGCGGTTCCCGCGCGAGGGGTGCGCGACATGAGGTCTTCGATGGTCTCGGTATATAGCTGTTCCGCTATATTCAGATCCCAGTTTTCTCCGACCTCTCGCCTCCATGTGTAGAGCCCCAGGTGCCAGTCGGCTAGGGGCAGGAGCGTGAGGAGGTCGTCGTTACAGCCGCGAGGCGCTGCCGATGGCTTCTTGGGGCCAGAGTAGCTTTCCAGTCCGGCCTTGAGCGCTTCGACAACATCAAGTGGTTCGATGCCCTCTCGCGTTTTCACCCACTGTGCCGATACCCTGCCATCAGCATCTATGAGCGCCGACACGCCCTTGACCACATGGCCTTCGGGAAGGGTAAAAGGCCCGCCCCTTTCCGGCTTCTGCGTCACCCACTGGCGATGCACGTTCCCGGCTTCGTCAAGCTCGGCAGAGGCGCGGGAGATTTCAAAGCCGGGGAGGATGGGCTTGGTGCCGAGCATCCCCCTACGGGCCGCCATATCCCGCCATCTGCGTGCCGTGGTGTCCGGAAGCTCCAATGCTTTTGCTGCGTGGGATAGAACGCCCTGAGCTGCATCGAGCGCAGCGACAAGGCGCGCAAGCTCGTCGTCTGACGGCTGCGGCATCGCCATATGGTGCCCCTAGATTATGGGAGGGATGGTGTGTAGAATCCGGCCCGCAGCTACTTCATCACAATGCCAAAATAGGCGAGCATCTTTGTGATGAATGCCCCGATTGCGCCGCCGAAGATTGTGAAGCCAACGAGCATCGCCAGCTTAACGCCCTTGGCCTGCTGGAAGGCGGCATGGATTTCGTCCAACTTGGAGACCATGCTGTCCATTTTGTCGTTGAGGTGCTTCACTTCCACCTCAAGGGCGATGACTTTGTCTCTCGTGTCGTCGATGCGCTCGACCGCGTATCCGGCCGGCGGGCTCATTTAAGCGCCTCCACAACGATAGCGGCCTGAGCCTCATAGAGACTGATCAACCGGGCAAGGCACCCTGATTTTGCCGTCTCACTGGCCTTGAGCTTGGAGATGAGCACGTACACTTCCCGTTCGGTAAGGGGCTTATCGCCTGAGGGCTTTGGAACGTGGCGCTGGGCACAGGCCCGGATATCCTCCGGGACGGGAGGAAGGGACACCTGCACTCGTGGGGCCTGCCCCGTGGCGCAGCCGGCGAGGGCCAGTGCGAAGAGAATGGGGGTGGCGAGGCGCATCAGCATGACACCCACTCCCCGCTGCGGAGCCAGCCGTGCCAGTGCCCGACATGATTGACGCTTGGGTTAAGGGTCGGGGCGTCGCGGTTCCCATCCCACTCCCACGACGGTTTCCCTGAGGTATCCGGGCGGAAGCGTAGACGGCCAGTTGCTCCACACCCACAAGGGCACACATAAAGCATCCCGGCGGCCTTCCTATCGCCCTCTTGATAGAATTTGAACGCGCCCGCCGGGGCATCTGGCCCTGTGATATCGTCGAAGTAGGTCGCTCGCATGGTCACTTCCCCCACAGATCGCGGATTTTGTCGGATGTGGGCTGCGACACCCCGCCGGAATCGGGGATGGAAACGGCAACTTCCTCGGCCTTGCGTGCGCGGTCCTCGGCCTCGGTCGCCTGCCGCTGGGCTGTGGCTCGATCCGCCTCTAGCGATTCCGCCTTGTGCCGTTCGGCTGTGATTTCCACCACCAGCTTGCGGTTAGCCTCAAGGAGGGCCTGGCGCTCCATCTTGCCCCGCTGATCCACGGCATGCCCGGTCCATCCCGCAACGAACAGGAGGACGCCAGAGACAGCCGCGACAATAGTCCGGTAGGGCAGCACTGGGAGGCGTGAATAGATCATCCCTCCAACGCCAACGATCAAGGCAGAGCCCGTCAGGAACACAAGCAGCCAGTTGACCGCCCCTGAGGCATAGGACGCGATGAGAGAGCCCACAGAGGCCTCCTATTTGACGGTGATGGAGTGAGAGGTATATCCGGGACAATCAGATGCTGAGGACCGGGTAGTGCGATTAACATCGGCCTCGGCAGCCGCTAGGATGGGACCCGAATAGCGGAAGGAGACGGCGTCATGGTTCACATGCCAACAACGGCGACTACCCGCATTGAACCAAGAGAAGAAATCTATTTCGATTTCGCCATGAAAATTGCGAAGGACGAGCCAGACCTTTTCAATAAAATGACAATAATTCTCACCGGAGTGGAGAATCAATTGAGGATGGAATTCGACGGGCAGCCGGATACTCAAATGACCCGCGAACATTTCAAGGCAAGGCGCACCCAGATGGCGCTCACCATCCGTGCGGCGGGGATCCTTGCGTAATCCTCACTTGAGGAGGACGACGATAGGCGCCTTGCCGGGCTCGTAGACGGTGTAGGAGCCGGAGACATGGCCTCCGGAGCCAATGAGGCCGTTGCCGTTGGTGGCGCAGCCTGAGAGGACGAGCGCCAGTGCGCCCACGATGAGCGTCTGTTTCATGTTCAGATCTTTCAGGAGCCGCGAGGTGGAGGCGGGCCGTCGTCCCCATCATCGCCGGGAGAGAAGCCGCGAGGGCCACGCCTGCGATAAGAAGGCCCGTAGGACGTGGGCTCTTCAGCACCCTCCGGGGGGAGGTTCACCATCACGTTCCGGCTGTCCCACACAGCGCCGAAGATGTATGATCCGATGGTCGAGCCGGCGAGCAAGAGAACGCCAGTCGCTATGGTTCTGGAAAGCTCGTGATCTTTCCCCCACCCGGTGAGGTAGATGATTTCACCAGCGCAGAAGACCAGAGTTGCGACGATGATCCGGCGCCGGACCTTCCAGGATGGCCCTTCCGGGACTTTCCGGGCCACCGATCAGCTCAGGGCCTTGATGGCGCGCTTGACGTAGCCCAGCCACTCCATCTGATCGTCGTAGCCGTTGGGCTCCTTGTCGCCCTTGAGCGACCCGAAATTGATGATCTGGCCGATGGCGAGGGCATTGTCCCTGTCGGCATAGCGGTTGAGGTTACCATCGGACCACTCATAGAGGGATGGCAGTAGAATGTTCTGCGGATCCAGAAGCGCATCAGGGTTACTCACGAGGTCCACGCCCATGCGTTCGCCATACTTGGCATAGGCCTCCTTCCCTGTCGTCTGGAGCGGGCCACGCCCTCGATACCGGAAGCCATCGCCAGTCTCAGGGCCGCCATTGCCCATGCGATTGCCATAGACGATGTTGAAGAGCTTTTCGCCCTGCCCTGCCAGAGCCACAAGGTCGGCCTTGCTGCTGAAATAGCGGTGCCAGTTGCCCCGGTCCCACTGGGTCGCAAGGTTCTTGGCCGTGTAACCGGCGCTTTCCACCAGCACGCGGAAGCCGCCCGTCTCCGATAGGCTCCGGGCCATGAAGTGAGCAAGCCGAAGATCGGTCGTCACATCGAACTGAACGAACAGGTCGTCAGCGTACTTGTCCAGCGCTTCGACATAAGGGGGCACAGCGCGCGTCGCGATGCGGCGCACGATATCGATTGAGCGGACCATGGGGTCACCTCAGATTGTAGGGGAAGAACGGACGCGGGCGATCAGTAGGACGTGATCAGACCCGCTCCCGCGCGGACGCCGCCAATTTCGATTGGGGCACGAAGGTAAATCTGCGCACCGCTCTCGGCATAGAACGTGTTCATGCACCCCTGAACCGTAATACTGTCACCCCAGTATTTGGTGCTTTCATTCATGCCTACGCCTATCGAGTTCACCGATCCCCCGGCGTACCTGACATCACCGCGGTCATAAGAGTAGGTTGACCCAAGGTCCCAGTGCTGAGATGTTCCGATACTCCGCACACACCCGCCGGATGAATAAGATCCATCCGTATTGATTGTCAGAAGCCTGACGTTTTCATGCGCGGTTACGATCTGGTTTGAGAGAGAGACTGGGGAGGAGCCGGCTCGGCCGGCATCGATGCCGGAGCAGTCAATCATCAGAGCATTCACAGAACCAGCAGTCTGGTGGAAGTTGAACAGATCGTTCTGACCGGAAGCCGCCGAGCACTTCCGGAGAACGATGAGGCCGGTCGAATTGTTGAACCCCCAACTGTTGGCTTTCGCCCCGAGGTCAATCCCTCCGAATCCAGCGCTGCACCCGTCGAAGGCAAGGTTCCGCGTGGCCGTAGCGGTCGCATTGACAACCCCGTTCACCCCACCAACGAAGTTGAAGTCCGATACGTAAGCGGAGACCGCCCCAGGCTTGAAGGCATCATTGGACAGTACCACACGCACCGTGGCATCTGAAACCACGGCATCAGTCTCAAGGCGGACAACAACATCGTTCGCCGCCGTAACCGCATAGGAGCCAGGGGCCGCGCCCACCAGCGTACGCGTGGCCGCGAGGTCGGCACCAGCCGTGATCTTGGTCAGGCGCTTGAACACTCCCCAGTTGCTCAAGGAACTGATATCCACCACAGTTGCGACGGCAGAACGCGTCATCGAGTAGGTCTTGCTCGTCGCGTCATAGGTCCACGAGGTGTTATGAATTGCGCCCAGATAGCTCTTTCCGCCATAGGACATCAAAGCAAATGGCTTAGTTGGGACGGTGTTCCCTCCAGTCCCACCCGCATTCGCCGTATCGTTGAAGTCATTTGTCCGGTCCCACCATGTATATCCAAGAGTGGGATCAACGAGAGCCATGATGATGCCCCCCGGAGAGGCGGACGCCTCAAGGAGCACTCTGGCCTTCCATAGCGATCTGACGGCGGTTGCCGGAGATGTTCCAGCGTTGGCGTTGTTCCCAGTGGGAGAGACGTAATAGACCGGGCCATTCCAGACATCTGACGGGACGATGGAGCGATGGTCAAAGTCAGTCGTGAAATGGCGCGGGCCATCCTTGTAGATGTTGACCGGGTATGTGGTGAAATCCCAGCCGAAACCAGCCGGAGGAGCAACGAGTAACCCCCCATGACTATAGGTCTGCTGGACATGCGCCCCAGTGCTATCGGTGCCCCAAATTCGGCTCACCACTCCGGGCGAAACCGAAACCCGGAGCGCTTCCGTCTGAGGGACAAGCCCATCCGTTCCATCGGATGGCTGGAGGACAACGGACTTCGTCGGGAAAGGACCGGGCATAAGCGTGCTCCTTCGCCCCCGCTATTGGCGAGGTGCGCGAATGGGTGTTCTTGGATGAGGGTTAGGTTAGGACGCGGTGCCGTAGACCGGAGACCAGCCGGTGCCGGAGACGTGGACTATCAGTTGCCAGTCGGGCAACGCATCTCGAACCAGTCCGTATTCAGGACCGACCCTGTCCCCGTCGTAACGCGAGAGTAAAATGCCGGGATGTACTTGCTTCCAGCCGTCCCGCTCTCAGCGGAGGCCCGGTTCGCTACCCGCATGCCAGCGAGCCACTTCCCGGAAGATGGCGCCCCGCTATTCGTTCGCATATTTGTGCCAAGCGAAGCCCCGTAGGTTGCGGACAGAGGGTCGCTGTCTACTGCCTGAAGCCACCAGTGCTCCCCTCCACCGATCGGGGGCAAGTTTCCGATGCCCTTGTTGGACGTAGAGAACCCAACAGCGGCGGGGTCTGCGAACAACAGGTTGCCGTCCAAATATTGGAGGACTGACACGCCGGTCTGCACAATGACCTGAGAGCAGTTGCGAATGCGCTGCCGCAGGATGACTGCCGACCCCAGATTGGGGACCTGTAGCGCCACCGGGGTCGCGCTTGTGGCCCATGTCCCGTTCGCGCCTCGGTTCGAGTTCGTGAAGTAGGGGTCGCAGTCGATGTCGTTGCCATCAAAGGTGATGTCTTGGTGCGTCAGGGATCCAGAGGAGAGCCATGCGATGCCGTAAAGATCGGCGTCACGCACCTTATTCCGCATCACCGAGCAGTCCTGCGCCAAGCGCGACGCCAGCGTTACGCCGGACAGCACCTCAAATGCGATGCCGTAGCGCCCGGCCTCGATGACATTTTCCTCGATCCGCAACCCACTCTGCGGGAGGCGAGCCAGGATGCCGCAGCCACGCAGTACAGCATCAGGAACCTGATAGTTCACCCACCCGTTTTTGGTGAATGCCTGCCCGAAGCCCCAGTCTGTGTAGTTCGTCGCGGCCGGGAGTGTCCTCTGGCAGATGTTGCCACGCACGATGATGTTTTTCGACGCGCGGATAGGGTCGGTTCCGCCTACAGTAGCATCTGTGTAGAAGTATCCGTAAGGGTCCTGCACCACGCCAGATGCGTTGATCTCTCCGGGAATGGCCGAAAGCGATCCCGCTTGTGGCTTGAGAGAGTTCACGAGGATGTAGATGCGGCTATTCACCGACCCGACCTGTTCGCCAGAGGTGAACCAAGCGCGGTCGATCACGTCGGTGATCGTGTTTCCTTCCACCAGCACATTGAGGCCGGACGAAGTCCCAACCCCGGACGTGTTCGTGATCCCAACATGAATTCCAGACCCACGCGGGCGGTGAACGTTGTTATCTACGACAGTTACGTTCTTCGGGGCCTCAGTCCTGATCGGACCAGTATCAACTAGCGTATTTCTGGAAACTATGATGCGCGACCGGACAGGGTTAAGCTGGTCGGTCTCAAGGTTGATCGAAATTCCGTCATCGTCATTGTGTTCGAGGTTATTATCCGTCACTTGTACGTTTGGGGTGCCCCAGACCGCGATCATATCGCGGCACGAGTATTTCAGTGAGCACTTATCTACGATAACGTAGTCACACTCATTGACATTTAAGCAGAAGTATCTTGAATTCCTAAACCTGCACTTCAAGACCAAAAGCCCGGTCACATATTTTAGAGTGACGAGACCATTATCCGGAGTTTCAGATTGGATGTTGGCCCACTGCCCCTCGAACGAAAGGCCGTCTAGAACGAAATTATTGCATGCGTTACCGCTAGAAACGGAATAGAAAATTCTGTTTCGCGTCGAGTTCCCGTCCGGAACCTTCAGAGTGCTCGCACCGTAGAGCCCGGATACAGTGACGTTTGACTTCGGGACAAGGTCCGTTGCGACGTTGAACGTTCCCGCCGGGATGCGCACCTGTCCGCCGCCGACTGCCCCCATGGCCGTAATCGCCGCATTAATCACAGGGCCAGCATCGGCACCGGTCAGGTCGCCGAACCATCCCGCTCCCACGCCCTGACTGACATAGAGGTTCCACCATGTCCCGGCCGCATCACGAACCGCCATCGGGCCGGAGCTGGTGCCGCGCACGTAGACTGCGCCTGCGCCGAGGTCCCCGGCCGCATAAAAGCCAGACAAGGTGATGGAGCGAAACGGGATGACCCGGCTGGGGATATCGGCTCGCGTGATGCCAAGGTTAATGGCAGCGGACGCCCCTACGCGGAGCGCAGTATCATGCACGCTCATGCGCTCATCCTGTAGTTGATGGTTCCGGAGGTGTAAGACGTGCAGTGAATGAAGTACTGCACGCCGCTTTCATCTTCAGTGTATGATTCGCTGAAGGGGCCGGTGAACGTGTAGAGTGGGGAGCCGAGTGCGGTCAGGGCGACCATCGTCACCCCGCCGTCGAAAGACCGCTCAAGAACCAGGGTCCCGACGAAGGTCCCGGTCGCGGTGAAGTTGAAGGGCCGGCCGGGGATAGGGGTGAACGGAGCGCTATATCCCGTGGCCGAGAGTGACCCCGTGACCGGAGTAACGCCGCTCGCCCCGTTGGAAAGGCTGACGAACATGGGGTTAGTGACGGAGAGCGCCGAGGCGCCCACCTTGAGCCCGATCCCCCCCAGCTTTGTCCAGATGGCCTTGAGAATGCCAATCAGCCCCGCCGAGCTGGTGCCGTCCCATGCGCTATCAGAGGTCTCTCCGATTTCCGGGATGAAAGGCGCATCAGCCCGCGCCCCGTCCTTGTCATAGGAGCGCCGCGTTACAAGCGCGCCGAGGCCATCACGCACCTGCGTGTTATTCTGCGTTGCCATAAGTTATGCCTCAGGAGTTCGCCCGTCAGGCCCAATGGCTGTCGGCGGCGTAATCAGCCGGGATGGGGTTCATTGCCTGAAGGACAAACGATGCCTGCCAGATGGGCTGGCGATGGGCGCCAGCGGCAAGGAGGATCGCCATCCACTCCGATGCCGTGACCGTCGCAGGCCCGGTATTGGTGATGATCTCAATGGTGGCCGTAGCAGCCCCCGTCGCGATCATGGCCTGTGCCACCTTCGTGACTTCATCCCATCCGGTCATGTCGGCGGAAGTGGTCCCGATCTGGTGGACGCCACGGGCATCCCCAAAGTCGTAGGAGAAGCCTAGGGAGAGCCGCCTGTCCCGCTCGGCAAGAACATCACCGATTCCGGGAGGAGGAGGAGGGGGGGAGATGAAAGACGCCCCATCCCATGTATCCCCGGCATTCGCCGTCTCGCTGGCAATGCCGGTCTCGTCTGGGAAAAGATCTTCCCACCCCTCGGAACAGTTGAGAACATGCGTGCAGACGCCGTCCTTATAAAATGCAACCCGCATGCTCAGAACTCCCACACAAGACACCAGCCATCGCCACCATTGGCACCAGCGCCAGCAGTCGCGTCGGCAGAATCGGACCCGCCGCCGCCGCCGCCCATGACGCCCGCTACGGCGGGGAAGCTCCCCCCATCATCACACCCGCCACGCCCACCGCCGCCGAAGAGGCCATCGCCGCCGTTGGCCCCAATATCAGGGGATTCCCAGAAGTTGGTGCCGCCGGGGCTCCCCTTCCCAAGGATCTGCCCTGTGATGCCGGTGCCAGGGAGCCCACCGGGGATGCTGTTGCCACCAGACCCAGTGCGCCCACCAGACCCAGGGCCGGCCACGACAAGGGTCCCAAATGACGTGTTCCCGGCGCCATCCCCCCCCGTCGAGCCAGAAACCCCGACCCCGCCGGATGGGATAGTCACGAGCGACGATGCAGTGGACGAGATATCGAGAAGAGACATCGCCCATCCCCCCCCGCCCCCGCCAGAGCCACCGGCCGTGGTCGGCGCGCCGGCTGGTTCGCCACCACCGGCGCCCCCCGGCCCATGGGCGATGACGAAGGCTTTCGTTGCGCCTGCCGCTCTGGTCCAAGTCTGCGTGGTCTGGATAAAAGAGAGCTTCGGCAGGGCATTCGGGGCGTTGGTGGCAACCGATCTGATCCAGTTGGAGCCGTCGCTGACATAACGGTAGACAGAGCCCGCCGGGATGGATTCAGTGGTCCCGCTGGAAGCGCCCGGACCAAGGAAGGCACCTGCCGGAGTGCTTACGGTCTGCGCCACGACTGAATTGTTGAAGACCGTGAAGGCCCCGCTGCCATTGCTGACAGGCGTCGGGAAAGTGGTCGTAAAGGTGCTGCCCGAAGAAAGGGAGACGAATTTCCCGAAGTCCGCAGTCGTGAGGGTCGTCGCAGTCGTCAGCGTGCGGGATGCAGTCTTGAACCCAGCCGGGGCAGAGAAGAGCCCCGTCATGGTATCGCCCGCACGCAGGACGTAGCTGCTCAGGTCGATGGGTGAGGAGCCGCTGGCGATCCATGCGGCAAGGGCCGCCTTGAAATGGGCCTCAAATGTGGGGAGGTCGCCATTGTCGAGAGCATCACCGCCGTAGTCGGCCGTGAACTGGCCGATCATCGCCGCGACGAATGCCGCCTGACGGATCGCCTTGTTGACCGGCTGGGGATCGGCCACCCCGTTCTGGAACCCGTTCGCACGTGTTGCGAGTGCGGCCCACACGGCTTGAGACACCACATTTGCCCCGGCGCCCGTGCCGAAGGGAAGAAAATCATTCGTTGCCATGAGGGCTCCAAGACAAAGCGCCGCCAGCGCCCGCTTTCGCGTGCGTGACGGTTCGTTGCGTGTCGGTGTTGTTGGGCTTAGACTGAAAGCTCTTCGATCATCGCTTCTTCAGCGTCG
This sequence comes from Xanthobacter autotrophicus Py2, assembly GCA_000017645.1. NCBI lineage: Bacteria > Pseudomonadati > Pseudomonadota > Alphaproteobacteria > Hyphomicrobiales > Xanthobacteraceae > Xanthobacter > Xanthobacter versatilis. The sequence goes on along the minus strand of CP000781.1, from coordinate 4,070,070 downwards.
CGGACCCAAGAGCCCGTTCCCCATCCCGCGATGTATTCGTTGTCAACGCCGAACCCGAATGCTGGCGTATTTGGGACAGACGGGACGACATTCAGGATGCGGACAGACGCCGGCTTGAACTCAACGTAACGCCCGGCAAAAATGGCGAACATGATCGCAGGAGGGCGGGCACCAGAGATGCAGGCCGTCATGCTCATGTCCTCATTATCGAGGATGAACGGATAGCTGCCGTCCGAGGCATAGAAGTCTTCAAACGCGCTGGCCGCAGAGCCCGTCAATCCATCCCAGTTGTTCACCAGGATCTTGAGGCGGATGAGCTTGCGGTACGTGTCGTCATCAAGGGCATAGATGCCGGTCTCGGGGTCGTAAGGTCCTTTCCAGATGCCTTCACCCCATCCCCGCCCGACGATACCCCATGAGAACCAGACCGTGATGAGGGGAATGGAGATGAGCCGGGAGATGCCGACCCATGCTCCCACCGCATCAAGCTGGACGCCAATCGCGCTATCCAGATCGAAGGCGCCGGGCAGGTCATCAAGAAACGCCTGCGTGTCCGCCGCCGGCTGCACGGTCGCACGAACCGTAGCTGTGAACCGCGCCTTCCCTCGGTGCTCCGAGGTGATAAGGCCGACATAGTCGTCTACGGTGAAGGGAGCATCGGCCATCAGATCACCGTGATTGTGATGTCATCGACGGAACAGGCCGGGGCCTCATGATAGGCGAACGTCAGATTAGCCGAGCCGGGACTGTCCGTGCCCCGTGCGATGAGGAGGCCGGTGATATCGAAGGTCACACTATCGGCACTTCCAGACAGGTTTGCCGGAACGAAGAGGCGGGTGAGGTAAACCTCATCACCAATCGCCAGATCATTGATATATTCGGCCACGGCCGTCTTGATCTTGGCCCCAATGTTCGATGTGTATCCAGTGAGAGCCTTGAGCGTAAGTGCGACGACAACCGGGATGTTTGTCGGGCGCATGAACTTGATGGTGTGCGGTACGCCATAGCTGTCCACTACAACTTCAGAAGTCGTGCCCCACGTCCCAGCCCCCGGCCCCTTCTTGGTGTAGATCGTCTGAGCGATGGTCGCCGCATCCCCGCCCTCGATCACAAGAGAGAACGAATGCCCCGGAATGCCGTTTTCGTCCGTGGCGTCCGTGTCGTTGTCCACACCGCCATAGCGGGTCACCCCAGCCACAGCCGCCACGGCGCCGACAAGTCCTTCAAAGATCGTCTGCGACGGGATCTCAGTCGAGACCGCCTGCCGCTGGCGCAGTTCCAGATCCGTCTCGATTGGGTCGCCCTCAACCGCAGCAAGAAGGTTCGTGACCGTCTGCCAGCCCCGCGTCGGGGTTCCTATGGTCGTAACCGAGCCAGCAGTTGCAGTGACCGCGCCGGCATCGGCTGCGGTTGCGGTTACTGTGATCTGCCCTGCCATTCCAATGACGACGCTATCCGGCAGCATCCACTTGTTGCCGGTATCATCCGTGGCGTAGCCCCCGGCGATGGTCGTCCCCGCCGTGCCGCCGAGAAGGAGGTCAACCTGGGACTTAGATGCGACATGCCGGGAAAGCCCGTTGATCTTCACCATTCGGGACAGGCCCTCCCCCTGTGCCGTAGCAGGGGAGAACGCGTTGTAGGTCGAGACGCACATGGAGTTGGCGTCATGAAGTGCCGTTGCTAGAATGCCGATCCACTGACCGTCTTGGCTGTCGGGCTCAAGATAAACATCTGACCCATAGATCGACTGGTACTGCCCAACGAGCCACGTCCGGACATCGTCCAGAGAGGGAGCCGTAATGCCAGTCGCGTCGATGGTGCATGTAATCGCCATCAGAGCCACCCGGACTGGAAGGGGTTGGAGAAGTCGAGTTGCCCATAGACCGCGTCAATCACGTCGGTCGCGGTTTCGGCTTCCTGAGCCAACTGGTCAGAGGTCTTGGTCTGGCCATTGGTGTAATAGAGCGTGGACACGCCGTAGGACGTGGTAATCGTCGCTGACACGGATAGGGATCGCGTGTCGGAATTGTAGGACGACGAGTAGGCATCAAGCGAAGAGACGCCAGTGGTGCCCTCGATCCGCTCCCTCAGCGCCGCGTCACGGGTGTTCTGCGTGTGCGCCCCGAGGATTTCAGTATTCCACGGGGTGCCGTCTGACGTGTCCAGAAACCACTCCCCTAGGCGGAGGAAAAGGCGGGTCTTCACGGCCTGCGCAGGGGCTTCGGGGACATCTCGATAGAAATCAGCCTGCCCCCGGCCAAACATCATGTCGCCGTTTACGTCAAGTTTCCGGTAACGCATCAGATCACCGCGAACACTTTGGTGGACGGGCCGCCCTCAGTCATGACGGCCTGACCTCCAGTGCCCCCAAGATCGACGCGGGAGGAGGAGACGATGATCTTCATATCGCCCTTCTTCATGGTCGCGGCGTCGTTCGTAACCTGAACTTCAGTATTCTGCGCCTTTAGAGCGACCGACCCACCCTTAATGTCGATTACCGTCTGCCCGTCGTCGGAACGGATCTGGGTGGAGTCCGGCGAGACATTTTCCAGAGCCTTGGCGTCCGACTTGAACCCCGGGATGCAGAAGGCGTTGGATAGGTCATGAAGCCGGGTATCGATGATCTGCTGGTCGCCGCCGCTCTGCTGCCAGACATCCGGAGAGCGGGACGCCATAATAAGAAGAACCTCGTCTCCCTCCTTGAGAGGGTGCGTGACGGTAATGCCGTTGCCCGATGGATAATGTATCTTCACGTCCGGAATCTGGGGCATCTGCACCCATTCCTTGGTCCCATCTGGCTTCCGAATGAGCGCCTTATTGGTGGGCTGGGCGACCATCGTCTGTTTTACGGGGTCCCACGAGACGACCGTCGCATGTTCTGCTGTACGCAGCTCAACAAGGCGGTTTTCAACTGTTGTCTCAATAGCCTCGCGAAGGTCCTCGTACCGTGATCTGGTATCCATGTTCAGTTGCTCCCGGAGGGGTCGCCGAGCCCGCGCGCGCCAGCAGCAGGAGAAGTCCCATGGGCATAGGAACGGCACAGAACGTCTGTGTAGAACTCCGTACCTCTGGTGTCGCCGATATGGGTTACTTGCAATATTTTGTATGTGCCGTCAGGATCAATATTGAAGTCAAGCATATTCTGCTGCAAGCTATTCCCATATGCCCCATTTGAGGCTATCGCCGTTCCTGTCACTTGGTCCACCGCCAGCTTAGCCTTTTGAATGCTAGCCTCATCGATCTTCACAAGTGATGTAACTTTCAGACGCGGGTTTAGAAGACACCTGGCCTCCACACCCTCAATCGTCTGGATCGGCATGCCAATCATCCCGGTTTCCGAGTTGATGACAGTGGTGTTACCCGGCAAGCTCTCGCCGTACTTGACGATGTTAAGCTTTTTCCCGTCAATAAAGCATGCAGCGCCCACCGACATGCAAATAGACCGCAATTGGTTCCGCGCCATCCCGAACATAGCTCGCCCGCGCGGCATCTTGGTGCTGCCGAGATCGGTAATATAGCCGGCCGTCACGCCATAGGGCTTAAGGGCCTCAAGGCAGGCGTCTACCTGATCCCTGAAGGTATGCCCTGCCGCGAGGGTCTTGTTCACCACCGCGTAGGAATGAGCCTGCTGAGAAGCCGATGCCAAGATATTCAAATAGGTATCAGTCGGGCTTTCCCGGCCGGGGCCTCGCACCTGGAGGATTTCTCCCCGGAAAATCTCGGCTGAGTTCCCCTGGTATCCGGCCTCAAGATAAACTTCGTGATATTCTTTGCGGATCTTGTTCGCTGTGGCGTTCGATAGGTTGGTTATCGTGATGTCTGCGTGCCACGGTGTCTGAGAATCCTGCGTCCGCACCATGAAACGGATGCGCATGTCGGAACAGTCGATCCCATCTGAGCCGTTTCCGACCACGAGACGGACCTTGCGAAGCCACTGCTGCGTCATTCCACCGGGACCCAATAGAGGTGAGCCGTCTGCCCGAGATTGGCGAACATGGGCGGCGCCTGAGGGTCGCCATCCGTAGTGACGTAGATCGTGCCCCCACCACCGATGCCGAGATGCTTGTAGGAGCCGAGCAGATCGATGCCAGGCAGGAGGGGGATGCCGTTGACTAAGGCCGCCCCATCGCTGGTAGCTATATCAAGCACCCAACCTGCATCACGAGCCGCGCGCCAGTTGAGGGCAAGCAGGTAAGCGGTGCCGCCCAACTCCACCTCGAATGACTGGTTCCCACCCCCAGTCGTGACAGGAATTTCATAGACGGTGGCCATGATGCCCCCAATAAAAAAGCCGCCCGGTGAGGGGCGGCTTTGGTGTCGTTTGGTTGTGCGATCGGGGGAGCCTAAGAGGCCTCCGCCGTCTCTTCCTCGTCGGCTTGGTCCATGACGGCGCCAGCCGCAGCAGAAAGCGCAGCGGCGATGTCTACCGGTCCATACCCCTCCTTCTGGAGGGCCAGAATGAACTCGGCCACAAGCCGCTCAATCGTATCCACTCGCGTCATATGCTGGCCTATGGGCTAGGACTTCGGCACGAGCTTCAAGGCGCCCTGCCCCTTTTTCTCGTCGATCCAGCGACGGATGAGGGCGCGGCCCTCAACATCCAGCCAGTCGCGGACAAGGTGGGTGGGGAAGAGCTGGGCACGGACCCGGCCAAGGCGGGAGATGCGTGGGCGCTCCCCGTTCCGCTGGCAGAACTTGGTGAGGCGGGCACTCACACGGCCGGACACGCCACGCGGGTAAGTGGTCGCCACCTTCGCGAGGTCGCAGACCTCACCAGCGGTCAGGCCATCGGCGAGCGCGAGATTGTGGTCGGCGATGTAGCCGGCGACGGCGGTCGGGAGAAGATGAGACACCAGCGCGGGAACGACCGATTCGAGTTGCTTGGCAAGCACCCCCTTCACGATACCGCCGATGGCGTTCTTCTGGGTCTCGTCAAGCACGAACGCGGGCGCCACCGGCTTGCCCTCCATCCGTTCGCGGACCACCGTGTTGCACCACATGTGGAACTCGGGGCTGAGGTACTTAGCGTAGGCGAGGCCGATCTGCCAGTGGGCGAACGTCGCACCGCGCCCTGCTCCGCTTCCGCCGCGCTGGGTCTGAATATGCCCGTGGGGCACATTCAGGATCAGCGACACATGCTCAATGAACTCAGCCCCTTCTTTGCGGGTCCAATTGGAGGGGCGCTTGGCCTCCACCGCGCCAGCGGCTCGCCACATGTCGGTGAGGCAGAGCATCTCGTTGCGGTCGTGGATCTCAACGCCGTTGAAAATGAGGGCGGGGACTGCGATATGATGGGTCGTCACTTTCGGCACCTCGAATGCTGCGGGTGGAACTGCCCGGATCGTGAAATCCGGCGTGGGACTAGACGGCGGGGTCCTGCCTAGAGAACCGAACCCCGCCGTCGCCTCCCCTGAGAACAGGGGGAGAACGCTATTATGGTCTGCCACTCCAGACGCGCCTAGTCCAGCGGCGCGACGCCAATGCTCAGGCCCTCACCTTTTCCACTAAGCTGCGATAGCTGTTCCTGACACCTCCAGTCCTGCGAAGGTCCCAGTCTAATAGCGTCTTCCCGCTCGCGACCTTGCCGTTCAGGATCTTGATCCGGTCCACCAGCACCTCTTCCAGAGCGAGGCCGAAGTCTTCCGTCTCCTGAAGCATGACCCGGACGCGGGCGGAGGAGACTGCCGCCTTCAGGTCCTGCAAGAGATCAAGGTGCGCCGCGAAGGGCTCCTGCGGCATCTCGGGAGCAGGAAGCGCCAGTTGTCCGCCGGGGAGCGTCCGCCGATGCTGGCGCACCCTCACCGGCTTCTCTTCTCCCTTGAGGTAGGCTCGGAAAACCCGGACCATCTCCACCGTGATTTCCGCCGCCCTCGGGGTGTCCGACTTGGCGGTGATGAAAATGGCCTGCTCTTCGTTGAGGTAGAACACCTGTGAGGGGCGCCCGCCCTTGGGACCGGGTTTATTTCGTATGAAATAAACCTCTCCGAACCGTTGCAGCGCCTCAATATGCCTCTTGATAAGCGGCCGGATCATCTGCTTTTGGACGAAGCCCAGAGCCTCAGCAAGGCGGGCATCCTCAACCCGCGCCACGCCATCGCGCACTTCCAGATCGGAAACCGTGATCAGGTCGCCCATCACGCGATCTCCTTCATCTTCTTGGCGGCACCATCGGTGAGAACCGGGCGCTTCGGTGCGGCCTTCACCAGCGCCGGCTCATCCCCAGAGCCGAGAATGGCCGCCTTCAGAAGCATGAGGGTAAGCGTCGCTGCGTCTTCGGAGCGGCGCGAAACTGTGATAACGGTATGGGTAGCCTTGGGCATGGGGTCTGTCCTTGCCTGGGGTTAGAGCCGGTGGGGAGGCTCCTATCCCTCCCCTCGGCTCGACAGAAACCATGCTCCCACAGTTTGTGCCGCTATGCAAGAAACAAAACGCAGACCAGGAAGCCGGGGGCCCCTCCCTACAGGGAAGGGGGTGCAAGTCGCGGTGCGAATGCATGACGACCTGTTGGCCCCACTAGATAAGCTAGTCTCCGACTGGGGCGAGGAGATATCGCGCGCGGATATCGTCCGGTACATCCTCAAAGATTGGTTCACAGCCCAGGGGCTTATGCCTCTTGAACGAGATAACTCCCCCGACGCCTAGTCGGGAGCAGGAACGACTCTTTGGTAGGTTGGCGATGACGTGGGCGGTGCTCGGCATAGCGGTCATTTTGCTGGCCGCAGTATTTTCTGCGGCTTCTCGGATAAAGCGGTGGGTTACCCAGAAGCCCGCGCCCCAAAGGCTAGATATAGACCCTTCCGACTACGAACTGCGCCTCGGCAATGTGAGGCCACGACCCCCGAGGAGGCGCGGCCTTTCTGAAGACGAGCGCGCGGCCGATGCGGCTCGATTCGCATACGAAATGCGCTTGCGCGGCGCCGTCTCCTTCGACCGCACTCGACAGCAAGCGATGCACGTCGGGAGCAAAAAGTACCGTTGGAGATCCGCTGGCGACACCGACGTTTGCCCCATCTGCGCCAAGCATGACGGGAAACTATTTTCCTGGGGCGCGCCACCCCCTTGTGGCCCCCCAGGAACACACTCTTTATGCCCGGAAGGCTATTGTAGGTGCTACGCAGAGGCTCAACTTTAATAAGAAGGATAGTCCGATGTGGTCACTTTTACGCGTGATACCCTCCTGCGTAGCTATCGCTCTTTTCCCATCGTTAGCTATGGGCGAGGAGCAGATCCCCGCCGATAGATCGCGAATATCTTTTGCTGATGCAATCGTTGATGCTGACAAACTGATCGGTCATCGCATCACCATAACTGATGGATGCAACATTATCGGATCGCAGGGAGAGTTTATACCATGCATGAAGGGCGGCGAAGTCATAAATATTGACACGAGATCGGCAGATAGGGAAACCTTACGATATATAATCAATAACTGCCGATCATGGCCGGCATCAAGATGGTGCCGAGCGATGGAAATTACAGGGATCGTGAGCCGGGCACCATACTTGCCGGGACCATTCATTCTGTCCGCTATCATCACATTCGAAGGGGAGTGAATTGGCGTTATCGCCAAACTCTCACGCGTGACCGATACCGCCTGCACTTGACGGAATGGCCTGCCTCTGCCCCCCACTCGTAGTCCCACCCGTCCGCGCGGCATCCGCCTGCGTTCCTGCGCTGCCGGACGACACGGTAGAAGTCCCGACGATGATCACCTCTCTCAGGAGGCAGCGGACAAGCAGGGCATATTCCGAGCCGGCAGAGGTAGAGACCTCGATCCCGGCAAGAAGCATGTTCCGATAGGTCCGCTTCCCCGTCACCACCGTGAACGGCTGGCGCTGCGCCTGGAGGGCGATGAGGGCGGCGTTAATCGCCCGGCTATACCCTTGGAAGTGGCCGGAATCAGACCACCCACAGCGCATCTCGCATTCCACCGGCATTTTGAAGGCGTGGTCCGAAATGGCCGCGCCCTTTTCCACCGGGTGGTTGGTGATGAAGAGGCTATCGCGCGAAGTCTCTTCGACCACGATATCTGGCTTGATCCCACCGATGGACCGGCCGGAGCCGATGAGGATCTGGCTGACGGTTCCCACCACAGCCTCAACAATATCGACCATCACGCAGCCTTTGAAGCTTGTTCGACGAAGTCGCCATTGATCCGGCTCTGTGCGGCCCCGACTTCCGCAGCCGTCCGGGACGGGTCCGGGTCGCCATGCACCACAATCTCTGAGACCTGATCTGCGTTGAGAGAGGATGTGGTTTCCGTGGCTCCCAAGGGGGGCGCCTCGAACATGGTGTTTGGGTCGATATTCTGAAAATCAGGAGGAATCGCCGGCATTGGCCCCGGCGGCTCCGACTTCCGTGTGATCGCCTGCATTCTCTTGACCCACGGCATGTCGGGCTTTTCAATGCCGAAGTCTTCCCCGCCATAGCTTTTCGTGCGCGGCCCGCCCCCGAAACCAACGCCGTCAGAGGCGTTTCCGGTGGCAAACAGTGAGATGTTAGAGCCCCCCAGAACTGCCGCGACGATCCCCTGGTACTTTGCGGCGATCCGGGGGTTGTTCATAAGCTGGGCGGCGCGATTATGCGTGCTCCTTGGAAAATAGCTGCTGCTACTAGATAGCACCTGAGCGATACTCTGCCCCCGCGCCGCAGCCCGGTTCATAATGCTCTCGATAAACGCTTGCTGGGCTTCCGCGCCTTGGCTCCCCACTTCCGCCTCGGCATAGGCAGCGAGGCGCGCCGCGACGGCAGGGTCGTTTAGCTCCTCCGCGAACTGCTTTCGGACATCGGCCAGAGCCGGGACGGAATCCGTGCTTGTCGTCGGGGTGAAAGGCTCAGATGCCCCCGCCGCACCAGCGCCTCCGGCTGCGCGTGACCGAGACTTTCCCAAGGAACCCCACCACGACCCACTTGCGCCCTTACCCTTGTCCGAGGGGGCCCGCGATCCAGACCCGCCGTGGGAGGCCCCACGAGCACCGCCAGCGGCCGCCCCGCCAGAGGCAGCATTTCCACCGCCGCCCTGATGCCGCGCCTCAGATGCATTCGCCTTGCCCGGCATGAGCAGGGCCGCGATACCAAGTAGGCCGGCAATGATGATGCCGATAGGACCGAGGAAGGCAGCGACGGTTGTCGCAACCCACGTTCCCGCGAACACCTCCGCCACGCGGATGATGCCGTTTGATCCCGTGGCCCACTCAAGGAAGTTGAGGAAGCCATCCCCCGATCCAAAAAGCTTCTCAGCGAATGCCTGCAAGCCATTGGCAAGGTCGCCGGCAACAGCCACGAGCGCGAGGCACACGGCGACAATGCGGTCCTGGTTCCTGTCGATCCACTCTTTCAGCCGCTCAATGACTGGGGTGATAGCCGGGCCGACCTCCAAGGCGATCTTGGAGAACAGGGCGTCCAACGTCATGAGCGTCTGGCGCCAGCCGATCCTCAGGAGGGTGGAGCTTTCCCCCGCCTGATTGCCGTTGACGCCGTAGCGATCAAAGAGGGCCTTCTGTTCATCTGCGAGGCGGTCGATCTTGTCGCCGTTCTGCCGGAGGACGTTGTAATCCTCCTCCGGAATTCCAAGCACCTCGGCATAGCGCGCTGCCAAGGGGTAATACTCGATCTTGTTCAGCGCCTTTACGGCATCCCGCATCACGACGGCCTGGTCGCGGGCCCGTCCATTGACCGAGGCTTGAACCCCGAGCCCCTGAAGGAGGCTCGCCATGGCGGGAAACTGCCGCAGGCGTTGGGCGAACCCACCCACCAGCGCCTCAGCCCCACGCCCGCTCATGCCCAACTGCTGCATGGCGTAGGTGAGGGCACGAAGCTCATCGACGGATGAGCCGGTGCGCTGGGCTGCGAAGTTCAGCCGGTCGAGTTCGTCCGTAGCCCCAACGAAGAGTGCCGCCGCCTTCCGTTCAAAGGAATTAAGCGCCGCGCCGAGTTTCAGGACAAGCGATTCAGCCTTCTTGATCGTCCCCTCAAAGGCGTTGACCTCGCTCTCGCGGACGGCATAGCCGAGCGAGACAAGGAACTCCTCTATGGTGGCCATCAGACGAATGCGCTCTGTGCGTTGCGGATCAGGTCCGAGGCAATCCGGCTCTGCGCCCCGCCGAGGTTGGCGGCGGTGCCGGCGGGATCGGTCGAGCCGTAGATCGTGATGTTGGTCCGGTTGGAGAGGGACGCTGAGCGGGTGGTGGAGCCCCCAAGAGGTGCCCCCATCAACTCGCTCTGCTTGTCCTTCAGCCGGGATGCCTGTTCGTCCTGAAGCTGCTTCAACTGATCCGGCGTAAGTGCCTTCCCACCTTCATATGGGTCAGTCGAGAAATGCATGGGGTCTTTGGTCTTAGACCAGTTCATCCCCCACCCGAGCCCCCACTTCTTGGCAAGCTCACCAGTCCCGATGGGAAGGTCGGACTGCGTCGTCCCGTTCGGATTCGCCGATGGGTTCACGTCGATTGCCATACCGTAAGCATGGGCCGACATTTTACTGGGGTCATTCACGTTCCGGCGGTTCGCATAGCCCCCGATATCGTTGATGTTGTACCCCTGAGCCTCAAGGTCGTTGATAAATCCTTGGAACTGCGCCTGATATTCCTTGCCGACCCATGCAGTCTTGCCCGATTTGGTCGTGATCTGGGCCATGCCCGGAGCATTCGGAGCGCCGGCGGGAGACTGGGACTGCCCCCCCTGATCTACCGGCTTGCCCTTATTGTCCACTGGCCCCATGCCCAGCATTCCACGAACACGGTTCTGCGTCCGCGTCCACCAGTTGTCAGCGCCGCCGGCAGGGCCGTTGATGGCATCATTGACGCCGCCTCCGATATCCAGCTTCTCCTGGTCCGTCGCATAGAACATATCCCAGCCCATGGCGGTGAGGACCGCGATGAGCGGGGCGTACTTCGCTAGCATCCCGAAGAAGATGGCCCATTTGGCGACGAATGCAGCCAATGCGCCGCCTGTGACCAAGAGGAGTGCGGCTTCGAGGCCGTGCTTCCCGGTCAGAGCCTCAGCCATCGCCACGAACTTCTCGACGACAGGCTCGAGCGCCTTCCCGAGCGCGATAAAGTCGGAGATCAGCCCCTTCACCGCCTCAAGGATCTGGTTCAAGATCCTGACGATCTGCTCCTGATGCTGCTCAAACCACGCCCCAACATCCTTGAGGATCTGAGTAAGCTGCGGCTGTAGAGCGACGGTGATCTTGGTCAACAGCGCGTCAACGTGGCCCATGAGCCCACGGAACGCTGTCATCAACTCGTTGGAGCTTTTTGCCGCCTTGTCAGGGTCTACCCCGAACTTGCGCTGCGTCTCCTCATATTCCTTGACGAACTTCTTGACTTCGGCCCACTGCGACGATGCCTTGTTGAAGGTGTCTTCGCTGATGCCCGCGAGCTGGGCAAACTGCGCCCCGATATAGTATGGCTTCTTCTTGAACTGCTCGAAGATGTCGCCGAGGACTTCCTCGGTCTTCCGGCCCTCAGTCGCGATGCCCTGTGCATTGAGCCACTTCCCGATGCCGGGGTTTGTGCGCATGGCCTTCGCCAGCCCCTCAAGGGCCGACTGGGCTTCGTTTCCAGAGCTTCCGATCTGCCCGAAGGCATAGGACAGGGCCTTGATGCCCTGCACCGTGGAGCCCGTCCGCTGGGCCGCGAAATAGAGGTTATCGAACGACTTGGAAACCGCGACGACTGTCACCTGGATCGCCGTGGCAGCAGCGGCGAGGCCGGCCGCCATCGTCGTCAGGGTCTTGGAGAGGTTTCCGAGAGCGGCGTTAAAGCGCTGCTCTTGCGCCTTATCGACCTGAAGGCCAAGCTTAACGAGGTAGTCGCCGATGGTTTCTGCCACATCACACCTTCGGCCTTAGGGCATCCTGCATGCGCCTGGAATTTTCCCCATGCACCGCGATTGCCTCGTTCATGATGGCGATGTCGCAGAGGTCGAGAGTTCCATCCAGAAGGCTCTCGTATTTGCACCAACCCTGCTGCACCGGATGAAGCAGCCAGTCCATGCCGTCAGGTAGAGTTACGAGTTCGACGTCTGGATTAGCCCCGCCCCGCCGATCGAACCGGAGAACAGGGCGGGAATAAAATTTCCGAGGTCCTTTCGCACGACATGCGCGACAAGGGTCAGCATCGACATGAGGTCGATGTCCTCAAACATGGGCTTACCGGCGGAGGTGGACCAGACGTTTGACCATGTGGTGCCAGCAGGCGACACAGATCCCCTCTGGACGTGGGACAGGCACCGGGCGATAAGGTCGTCCGTGTCGCTCTCCGGCAGGCTGGCGATGCCCTGAGCAAGTGGCATGACCTGCTCCACATCAAGCGACATGATCGCGCCGGAAATGTTGCCGCCGACTGACGCCTGCTTGGCCGCCATCTGCAAGAGCGGGACGAAAGAGCCGATGAGGGGGGTGAGCTTCCGGGCGACGAAGAGCTGGTCCTTGGCGCTCATCTTGCGCGCCCGGTACCTGATCCCGCTGAGTTCAAATTCGTCATCCATTGGGCTCACCCGAGCTTCTCGTCGATGATGCCGCAGTCGAACACCCATTCGAGGATATTGCCGGCCTTGGCATAGGAGTTGTCCGGGATCTTCCGGAAGGCCACCTTCTGCGCCACGACCACATCGCCCCGCATGGTGTCGCGCACCGTGAGGGTATTCGCGCCGTGGTTGGCAGGGGTGGATGTCTGGAAGCGGTAGAGGTCCATGAGCTGCTTGTTGACCGGGGAGGTCTTCAGCAGCCGGACGGTGATGGACCCCGCGCGGCCTGCATGCAGAGAGTGCATGACGCCGCCGTCCGCGCCCACCATCATCGTGTTCTTGTCCTCAAGCATCGACACGGAGATGCCCTCTTCGGCATTGTCCGACCCATACCCAAGGGAGAAGGAGCCACCAGTCCCGACGATAGACGCGGTGACGTTCATGAAGCTGTATGTCGAGATTGGAGCCTCCTATTGCGGAGCGCGGGTCAGCGATTGACCCAGATGAGCGTGAGGACGAAGTGCACGGCGCCAGCAAGTTTGACGGCAACCTGGAAGGTCACGGACTTGCGCGCCTCGCGGTCGGCCTGCGACTGCGTGGAGATATCGGCGTGGTAGACGTAGTATCCGGTCTCCAGATAGTCGCCGTTCTCCAGAGCACCGAATCCATCCGCATTCCAGACGCCCGGAGCGATCAGGCCATTGACCACGCCCTGCTGGAGGCAGTTTTCAATCTTGGTCGCGATCAGCGACATGCCGGCGTTGGTCTGGGGAATCTTGGTCTTGCTCGTGTAGAGCAGGTTCCAAACTTCCGTCTGAATGAAATTTTCCAGCCAATCAAGTCCCTGCACTTCGTCGAAGAAGTAGCCGTTGGACATCACCCCTTCTTGGATGATGGCCGTGGAATTGTCGTAGTTAACAAAAACATTACAATTCTTCGACTTCAGCGTAGCCGCCTGCGTCTCCGTCAGGGTCTCGGCCGCCACGCCCGGCTCGGTCTTGAACTTCATGGTCAGCGTGGTCTTGCTGCCGGTAAAGTCCACCGTCGCGGCGCGGCCAAAGAAGGAGGCGATGGCATAGGAGGAGGCGGAATACTGAAGGAAGGTCCGCTTCAGGTTCGCGGCCTTGCACACGGACGCAAGATCCGTGGTCAGCGTGTTATCGAGCACTGTGGTCGAGTTGATCGTAGTGCCGATGATCCGCTTCTTGCCCAGCGCCTCGATATAGAGCGCGGCAGCGAGGAACACGTCATTGGAGACGGTCGGTAGAACCTCGGCAGCGTACCAGTCGCCGGACTTGTCCACGAACGCCTGACAGGCCGCGACAAGGCTCTCAGCCGCAATGCCGGGGACCGAAGTGCCGGCAAGGCCAGTGGTGAGCTTGAGCTGGGTGGAGATGTCCGTGCCAGAGACCGGGGCTACAGCATAGCCGACAGTCGAAGTGGTACCAGTGGTATCCGACTTGACGACGAACCGGCCCGAGTTGGCATCCCACGTCACGGACCCGCCGGTTAGGCCGGCATCGATGATCGCGGCCACACCGGGGAGGTTGAGCGCCGTCGAGAAGTTGAGGCCGGACACCGACTTGGTGGAGCCGTCAATGTCGATCCGGAATGCACCAGCGGTTACACTGGTCCATGCCGACATGAGCTGTTCGGTGGCATTGAGGACACCACCGCGGAGCGTGCCATGGGATGCAGTCTGCGCCCATCGGCCGATGTAGAGGATTGCAGGCGTCGGGCTCTGCGAGAAGTGCCGCGTGGCCGCGATGAATTCGGGATCAGTCGTGCCGAAGTCCCCGCCCACATCGGTCATGCTCGAATAGGAGCGGATGCGCTCGTTCACATCGATCACGTCCGTGGAGCCGATGAGCATGCCGGCGCCGAAGTTGCGGGTGGGGGCGGCGGTCGGCGAGAGCGTGACGGTGACGTTGACAACGTCAGATACCGCTAGTCCCTGAGCCATCAGGTGTTCTCCGTATTCCAAGAATTGGTGTTGCCGTTCTCGACGACGAAGACGCCTTCAGCCGACAGGACGTTGCGGATCTGGTAGGTGCGGGAAGTCATGCGGCGGAACCGGACCAGAAGGTCTTGCCGCTGAACCCACTGGTTGTTGACGAAGTCAGGGGCGGCGCGGATGGCGCCAGCCTCTAGAAAGGCGATACCCTGAGCCTGGAGGGTTTCCATGTTCTGCGGGATGAGCAAGCCATCCCTGAAGACGCAAGCGAAAGCCGAGGCGTTCGGGCCGTAGAAGTTGCAGAGCACTTCCACCGTCTCGTGCCGGCGCAGTTCGTCTGTCCCCTCCCCTTCCGGGTGGTGGACGATGGCGCCCGTCCAATTCGGATCAATGCTCGTGATGCGGTAGGCGCACCAGTCAACCGTGAGATCTTCCTTGGCTGGCGGGTTCGGTTGCCATGCCGGCTTGACGCGGGGGCCTGAAAGGCCGGTGATCCCAACAATGGCCGCTTGGATCTGGTCTTCTAGGGCTGCGTCCTGAGCGACGGGGCCGGATGGGGCGAGGTATCCCCCAGTCGATGAATCATTCATGGTGGCGACATGCCCTTCAGGCTTGCCGACGCCTCAATGAAACCAGCCCCGTATCTGGTGCAATCGCCAACGGCGATGACCACGTAACGCTTGCCGTTCCAGAGGATTTCGTCGGCGTCGTAGCCATCCGTCGAAGAGGTCAAGCGGAACTGCGTGGTGACCGTGATGGTCTCGGAGACGTTGGACCCCTCAGCCAGCCTCTGGAGCGTTGAGAACTTGTCCGGGGTGATTACTGCACCCGTGGCGATAGTCGTCTCGGTGCGAACGGCCCTGCCGTCATCCCCAACCGTCACAGCCTGCCGATAGACCGTGATGGTGTCGGCGAAGTCAGGGTCAAGCAAAACGTCTGAAACATCCAGAAGAGGCATCAGTCATCCCCCTTCGGCCGCACGACGTAGGTCTGCGCATTTCGATATGCGCCTGAGTCTATGAGGGGCTTGTCGCCAGCCCGCCCCCGCGCCCGCCGCTTTGAAAGCGTCATGGGAGCGAGCGGGACGAATGGCCCCTCTGTGATTTTGTTCCTAACTGAGTTCTGCCCAATAAGGCCAGCGGTATGGAGGGCCTTGTCAGCCGCCCCTACATCGCCCCGGAGCGCGCCCATGACGCCCTTTTCGAGGGCCTTCGCAAGCTTGTCTCTGGCATCTTCAATGCCGGGCCTGAGATGGGGACGCGGCGGGATCGAGAATGCCTGCCCATTGGGACCTTCGATGGTCGATCCGAACTCCTGAACGTAGCCAATCTCGGCATTGTTCAGGGGACGCTTCTCTCCATCTTCCGGCTGGCGCCCTGCGTTCTCAGCAGGCACCCCAACCAAGGTCTCGTTCTTCGTCAAGGCCCGGATGCCGTCGAAGATGGCCGGGTTTGGCTTCTTGCGGATTTCGATGGGCATCAGAGCTGGACGCCACCCGCTCCGACCATGCGCGCGAGCTGGATGTAGCGCGTGCCATAGCTCGTCAAGTTCCAGTTCCCAGCGCCCTCGATAGCGGCATTCGCCGTATCGTAGGACACCGACACCTTGTCCACCGTCTTGGACGACGTGATGCCGGAGCCAGAGCCCCCGAGCCCGCCGTTCGATGCCGCCTTCTGGTCCCGAGCGGCAAGCACCAGGTTATGAGCAACGAAAAGCTCGGTCCCGTAATCCAGAAGGTCGCCCCACCGGTCAGCCGATAGCATCTTCCCCGCCAGACCAAGCCAGAAGGTCACCGTCGCATCAGGGAACACCACGATGCTGGTGAACTCCGGGAAGTCAGCCCGGAAGGAGGATGCGGTAACAGACATCAGGCTGCGGCCTGCTTGGTGGCAATCTCAGAGGTCAGGCGCGCAATGCCCCACCGGCCATCGACTTCGATGCCGAGGGCTTCAGCCTGGGCCTTGAGCGCGTCCTTCTCCGACACCTCTTCCGGGGTGTCCACATGGACGGTGCCGTCATCTTCGACAGTCACGCTCGGCGCGGAAACGGGCGCGGCATCCTCGGCGGCAGGCTCTGCGGCAGCGGGTGTTTCCAAAGCCGCATCAGGCTCCCCCGCGGGGGCCGCGTCAACGTTCAGGCTGGCAGGCAGTCGCTCCCCATTGGCAGCAAGATATGGGTGCCCTGCGATATCGTCAGGGACGACCTGTTCGCCCGCTTCAAAGCGCAGGCGCGAGCCATCGTCGAGCAGCAGGTAGAACCCGCTGCTGAAATTGAAAGTTGCCATCTGGATCTCCGGCATTGATGCGAGCGCAGCACTCGCCGCGCCCGCTTAATTCGCGATAGATCCGTCAGGCGATGCCGTCGCGGTAGCCGATGACTTCCGGGTAGACCACTTCGACCTGTCCCAGCTTGCCGTAATACGGCACCTTGACCCAGATGCCCTCGTACTGAGTGGTCGCCGGGATCAGGGGGACGAAGGGGAAGCGCACATACTCGGGCTGCTGCGAGTATGCGACCATGCGGTCATAGGAGGCGCCGGAGCGGTTGGCCTTGTCGAGCCACTTCACCGACACGATGTCGAGCGGGATGCCCTTCTCAGCCGTCAGGATGTTGTTTTCCTTCAGGAAGGTGAGAATGGTGGCATTGGCCGCGCTCGACGCAATGGTGGTCGAGATGTAGCCGAAGGCGGTCGGAGACAGCGCCAGCTTGGTGGGCGGGGCCACGTAGCCCGAAGCCGCCCACACGGAGATGAGCAGTTCGTTCACGTCCTTGCGGATTTCGTCGGCGGTCTTGGAGGTCCAAGCCATGGACGAAGAGGCGCCGGCCGCGACGTTCGACACGTTGGTGACGCTGGCCGAATTGAGCAGGCCTGTGGTGCCGATGGAGCTGTCGCCGATGTACACCACCTGATCGGTGTCCATCTGGTTCTTGCGGTTGAGCGCCGACAGCATCTGCGTGTCGATGGGGCGGCCAGTCAGGCGGGCGCTCTCCAGCTCGGGGAGGGTGTAGGCCACGTCCATGGACCACAGGTGCAGGGGCGAGACCACCTTGCCGATGTCGAGCACGGCACGGGGGCGCGCGGTCGCCTCAAGGGACGCCCACGACAGGCCAGATGGGGCCGCACCGCCCATCGCGCCGAAGGTGCTCACGGTATACGACGTGGAGGTGTCGCCCATGGTCACATCGGTGCGGAGGTCGATGTCGCGGGTCCACGTGGTCGCGATCAGCGGCTCGTGGATCATCGGGTCAAGCCGCTCAAGCTCGCCGATGAGGAAGGCGCCAGCGCTGTCGTAGGTAGCGCGGTCGTAGCTCATGAAGCCGTCGCGCAGATAGCGACGGATGTTACCGGAAGTGTAGGGAGCCGGGACACGCGTCACAGGCCCCGCGATGTCACGCGAGAGGAAAGACATGAAAAGGGTCCTTCAAAGGGCTAGGCGCGTCTCTCGACGGGCCAGGAGTGGCGAGCAGTCCATTTAAAAGGCCGGGCGCGTCATCTCGACGGGCCAGGGGCGGTGCTCAGGCGCCTTGTGGGAGAGGCGGGAGATTATCCCCCGCCATGGATTCAGATGTTGTAGGCGATTTCCACGATGCCATTCGCATCAGCCGGCCCCATGAAGACCGCGCCGGTCACAGCCACGGCGGTGCCGCCACCAGCCGGGGAAGTCGAAGTCACGATGTCGCCCACGACGACGGAGCCGCCGGCCGTGGTCACGACATAGACGGCGCCATTCTTGGCTGCGGTTCCGACCACCAGCTTCACCGCGATGTAGCCGCGCTTCAGGATGGACAGCAGGCCAGAGGTGGGCGGGGTCGCCGCAGTCAGGATCGCATTGGTCGTGGACTGGTGCGGATAGGGATTGACCAGGACGCCGTAGACGACGCTACCAGCGTCACTCGACGCGAGCGGCTGGACCTTGCCAGACACCAGCTTCACGAAGCTGCCGAAAGCGGTCGGGGGGGTGGCGCTGTCCACCACCTCAGGCTGGACGGTGATCGAGTCGAAGCGGGTCACAAGGCCGACGAAACCCGCCGGCACCCGCGTCACATAAGCAACCATGGGTATTTCCTTTTTGGTGCTGGTGGGCTCACTTGGCGCGGCGCGCCTTGATGAGTTCGGAATAGCCGGCGGCGCTCATCTTGCCTGCCGGCGGAAGGGACTTCAGGTCCGGGGCGGAAACGCGGGTATTCGCCGCCTTCGCCAGCTCGGACGCGCCACGGAACACGACGGCCGCATGGTCGCACTTCATCTTCGCGAAGTCGGGCTTGGTTCCCGCAACCGCTTCGATATGGGGGCGCATGCCCGCGTTGTCATAGGCCGACTGGAGGGCCTTGATGCGGAGCGCGCACATGGCGTCAACCATGAGCTTCGGGGCCTTCGCATCGAACTTCGGAAGGGTAATGCCGGGGGCCAGGATTTCAGCGCGGGAGAGGGTGTCGCGGAACGATTCGCCGAGAACCGCCGCATCCATGACGGGCTTCTTCTCGCCCTTTTCCTCTTCCGGGTCTTCATCCTTGACCTCGGACTTTTCCTTTTCCTCGGGCTCCGGGTCCTCATCCTTCGCGGTCGTCACCTCGGCTTCGGCCTGTTCGGCCTTCTGCATCTTGGCGACGGCCTCAGCCAGAACGGACACCGCGGCTTCGATCCGGGCGATGCGGTCGTCACCGGGATCGGTTTCGTCCTTCACCGGCTCCTCAGCGACAGGTTCGGCGCCATTCAGGTGCACGTGGATGTGCTGCCCATCGCCGCAAACCTCTTCCTTCGCCGCTTCAAGCTCTTCCTGGAATGCGGCCTCGTCCTTGGCCTTGAAAGCCGTCGCGAGCCGATCCCATACCGTGCGCTTGGCTTTCGATGCCATGGCGGGTACCTCATCTTGGATTGCACAGGAGGGGCCACACCGGCCCCGGTCTACGAGGGCGACGTGATTGCCCACGATCTTGGTGATCCGGCCTAGGCCGGGCGCGACCGTCTCGGCTTCCGTGTCATAGCCGCACGAAACCTCGCGCTTGCCGGCCTGCACATCCGCGATGCACCTGGCATCGGTGATAAGCAGATCCGCCACTAGATGCTCACTGTCGGCGCCCTCGCCCCTGCGGACGTTGAGCACCACACCACCCGAAACGGTTTTCCACGTCTCAGGATTGACCAGTTCGTCGGGATGGTCATTCGTCACCGGCTTCCCGGTAAAGGAGGCCAGCGTTTCAGGAGCGAACAGTACTTCAGCCCCCCGAAGGAGCGTCGTCATGGCGCCGTTCGGGTTGGGCTCAACTTCAGGCACCTCATCTGCGAGATAGAGCATCGGCCCCGTGCGGGCGATCCGAACCCCCTCGCACAGGAGGAACCCTTCAGGGGTGATGGCCTGCGTGCGCCCGATCTGGTCCGCAACCAGCGTGACAGAGGCGCGGTCTAGCGTGTACCGTGTCATCCCCTGCCCTGCCTTTGGACGCGCATGAAAGAGCTGCCCCGTTCGACACCTGAAGAGATTGTTGAAGAGCTACGGGACAAGGCCCGCGAAGAGGCAGAAGACCTGAACCTTGAGATATCGCCATCCGCTGTTAAGATCGGCGTGGCTAGGATATGGTCACCAGAAGACATGCTCGAATGGGAAGCTGCCGACTGCATCGAAGATCTTTTAATGCAGATCAGGCGCCTTCAGCGATAACCACTTCGGGCCAGCACCGGCACCGATATATGCACCCCGCGTGCGCGCGGGCGCCTGTTCTCCGATCCGCTATCGGGGGCTTCGACCATTCAACAAACGTGCCGTTCAGGATCTTATGGTCGTCCCGCACATCGGTGTCTTCTGAGGTCCGCCACCAATATCCCGGCGACCCCACATGCTCGGCCCTGGCCCGCGTCAGCTCGGTTGCCGTCCGGCTTGTCTCTGTTCTCGCGATCAGGATGGCGCGGGATTCCGTCACCTCTCCAGTCCGCAGGATTTCCTTCGCCAGCTCGGCAGGACGGGTGCCCTGTACGATGGCTTCATTCGCGAGCGTCCGAACCCGCTCCGCTGCCTCCCGCGGTAGAGACGTGATAAGCTGCACCTGATCAAGTAGCCGCTCGCGCATGATCTTGCCCGTGGGGGCCGTCTCAATCTCCTTGCGGAGCGCTCGCCCCATCTTCCGGGACACATCGAACCACGTCGCCTCATCACGCGCCGCGACTTCCGTAATCATCCGGTTCGCAACGGCCCCGGCCCATGGCTGAAGCACCTGGGCATAGCGCTCCAATGCCATGTCGATGGCGCTGGCAACCTCCGGGGTGGTTTCCCCGTCTGGGCTCAGGCCCGAGACAATCTCGCCGATGTGCCGCGCCACCCTACGCAGGGAAGCAGTATATTGGCGCTCAACCTTCCGAGCCGATTTGTAGGCCCGCCGAGGAGATGGGTCCTTGTCGAAGAGCTTAAGGACCGCGCTCATGGCAGAACCTCGCCCGCGCCCTCCTTATTGCTCTCTGCCCCCAAAGGAGCGAGGGGCATCTCAGGGAGCGGCGGCGGCTCGTTCTCCGCCTCGGTGATTTCCTCATCCGTCACATTGGACCAGACGCCGGTCACATCGGCCGACTGGCGCAGCTCCTTCAGGGCGGCAGGACGGGACACCAGGCCGCTGCCCTCGGCCGCGACAACGGCAGCGGTGATGTTCGCGGCGATGGTCGCCTTGTCCATCTCGCTCATCTGCCAGAGCGGGTTGAAGGTGAAGGACAAATCGTCTGGGGTGTCGCCACCCACATCCGACCGGTAGATGATGTTCACCAAAAGCTCGACGCCCGCGCGAAGCTTGGATTCCTGCTGCTGGCTGATCAGGTCGTAATAGGTCCTGATGTCGCTTTCACCCGTGGCATTGAGCCCCGCTGGGGATTGCCCGAAGAGCCTCACCAGTGGGATCTGCAAGGCCCCGGAAAGCTGCTGCGCGAACTGCAACAGCACGTCCGAAAGCCCGGAGAACGTATAGCTGTGCGTCTCGAAATCGTCCGCTCCGTCAATAAGGGTCAGCCCCTCAATCGACTGGAACCGGCGGATCATCTCCATCTGCTTGATCAGAGCGGCTTCTACGGCCCCGCCGCTTGCGAGGATTTCCCGCAGCTTCTCCACCTTCATGGTCCGAAGGTGGGCCTTGAACACCAACTGCGCCGCGCCCTGCGTCGTGCTATCGAAAGCCACGAGGCGGTCGTAAAGCCGCTCGATCACGGACATGCCCCACCCCTGCTCAGACTGGCGCTGCCAGTACGGCAAGGGGATGCCGTCCATCCGGATGATCCGGCTATGATGGACGTTCTGCCCGCCAAGCGCGGGGGCGTCTACAGTGATGCGGTATTCGCTCGGCTTTCCCATATCCGGGCCGAACTCGGAGACCGGCTTGCCATAGGCTGGCTGGACGCACCAGCGGTCGAGAGAATAGAGCCCCTTGAACTGCCCCTTCCCGATGGATTCGAGGCGGAGCGGGGTGTTGAGTTTTTGCCCCTCAATCAGAATGACAGCGAGGCCGCCACCATAGAGGCGAGACCACTTGATCGTGTCGTTCAGCGCCTGCCATACCCCATGGCGCTCGAACCCAGTCTGCACAGCGTCGATGTCGTCAGGGGCAATGTCCGATGTGATGTCGATGCCGGCGCGGGTCATGTCCTCAGCGACGCAATCGACAGCCTGCCCGACAATCCATGACCCCCGATACATGTATTCGAGCTGCTGGCGCGACCGCGTGATGGGGTTGAAGCCATAGGTCGCAGATCCAGACTGGTTGTCGGTCCCGAGCCCAAGCCGTGCCTCAAAATTCTGGTAGCTGTCCGCCTTCGGCGCCGCATCATGCAGCGGGGCGCTGGGCTTCTCTGCCCCCTGCGCCCGGATTGCTGCCTTGCGTGCGGCTCGGTTCATGAAAAGGCCTTGATCCACTTATTGGGGTCGAACTGGTCGGGGTCGAGCATCAGTTCGGTGAGCGCCCACACAGCCGCGTCGGCGCGATCCGGGGACCGGTCGCCCATGTATCCGGATGTCGAAAAGTTGGTGAACTGGTCTTCCATCTCAGGAAACCGGCCCGCGTGCCTCACCTTGCCCTGCTCGTAGAGCGCGGACACCGGCTCAGCTCGGATGTGCTTCCCACGCGACGCTGTAATCACCGAAACCGGAATGCTTTTGTCCGCCGTGAGGATCACGAACTCAACCATGGCACCGCCATAGTTTCGCTCTGCGATCACCCGGTCAGCACCCCACTTATGGTAGAGGCCAGCGACGACCTTGCCCCAGCCTGACGGCCCGTCCCGGACAGTACCATCCTCAAGGATGACCGCCGTCCCGTCGTCCATCATGCCTGCGACGACAATGCCGATTTCATCGGACCTCGCGTCTTCCTTGTTCGCAGCCCCCGATGGGTCAACCCCGATGACGATGCGCCTCAGCCGGTGATCGCCAGGAGCGATTGGCTCTGACCGGCACCGCTCAATTAGATCAAGCGTCCAAAGCGCGCCGTCGATCTCCGCGACGTACATGCCATCGAAAAACCGACGCCGCTGCTTTTCTGGCAGCGCCTCAAGGCTCCTCAGGAACTCAGGTGACAGGTTCTTGGCATTGTCCCCAGGGTTGAGGAACATATGCTGAAAATTGTCCGGGGCACTAAGCGGCGCACCGCTGATCGGGTCGCGCCCCTCGATAAACTCGCGGTAGGTCCAATGCCCCGTCCCGGCTGGGTTCAGGTCATAAAGTGCACGCTGCATCAGGCCCGGCACAACCTGCGCCAAACGGGTGCGGGCGACTAGGATAGAGCTATAAGGGATCTGCGAGCACTCGTTAAAATAGAGGGTGCAATTATGGCCCAAGAACCCGTCAGCAATCAGCGTTTTGGTGCTGGTGCCGAGCGACACGACCGGTCCACGGCCAATGTACTCCACCGACACGACCTTCGCATAATGGTGGTCGCCGCGCGTGTTGAATGCCCGCCGTCCCTCCCAAACCTTAGCAGATTTTGGCATCAGCCGGCGTGGGCGGACCATGCCAAGCAGCCGCATAGCCTGCCACATGCCAGCACAATGCAGGTTGACTACGCCGCTGGCCGATTGCGGCGACTCATTGGCGATCACGCCAATTTCCGCAAGACCTTCTCGAATGGCGTCGAGGACAAGGCCAGGCTTCTGGGCAACCTGACAGTGGGTGTAAGTGTCCGTCTGGGAGATGCACCCTTCACCGTCATAAATGCCCGCTAGCCACCCGCCGGTGTAATCCTTTTTCTCAGCCCAAGGCGACGCGGCAAACTTGATCCAGTCACCCGGTTTTAAGTTTTGCGCGTCGACCCATCGCAAGCGGTTGTGCGTGCGGGGCTTGCCGTAGACGAATTTGTGCTGCGCCGAGACAATCGTCTCCCCACGATCCGTGACGACCCGATATTTATGCGCCTCTATAATCTCGGTGCGCTCAACGCTGGAGCGCTCCAGCGTCTGGTTTCCGCGCAGGTCTTCCGGGAACCCAACGATCTGATCGCCGACATTGAGAGTGTGCGCCGGGACCCAACGCAGGTCAGCCGCGAGAACGAGGGATTCTGGGTCCAAGCAATATTCCTGCCCGAGGATCTTTTCAACCCGCTCCTTGTCGTCCAGACCACCTAGCCAGATCTGAGAGCCGTTCGGAAGCTCAAAGAACCCATCCTGCCGGTGCTCGACAAGCTTCAGGCCAGGGAAGCACAGGCTGGTGACCTTAGGCAGTGTGTCCAGCGCTACAGACGACCGAACTGCGTTTGCCCTGAACCTCAGGATAGCGTGCCGGCTCTCTGGAGCCTTCAGCGCCCTAACGACAACGCCACGCGTAAGAAGGAACGTCTTGCCCGACCTCGCGCCACCCGCAAGCATCGTATGCCGCTGCGGGCCTCCAAGGAGCCGAAGGGCTTCCCTCTGGCGGCCTGTTAGTTCAAACGGAGCGGTCCTCAGGGTAGACGAGGATCTGGATAGGCCCATCATTGTCGCCTGTCACCTGCAACGGGAGGACCTTTCCAAGCAGGGACGAAAATGCCTTCACGTCCTCTTTCGCCACCCGCTTCAGGTAGCCGACCAATCCTTCGCGTCCTTCGCCGTTTTCGCCCACAGCCTCAGCGGCCTTGATGATTGCGTCCTTGAGGAGCGCAGTCGTCTTGTTCGGGGTGCCCTTCTTCCGGCCGGTCTTGGACCTATCCAATCCTACCTTAGGGGCGGCCTTGCCTTTCGAGGCGTCCATCACTTCTTCGCCTTACCGCTTTTCCTGCACCTGAGCCTTCCCGTTTCTGGGGTAGCTGCATGATCGTATACATGGGGCCAGTAGCCGACGAAGGTGTTCGCCTCTGTCCCTACAACCTTGAATGCATGTAACCTTGCCCATGGGGTGACATCGGGCGCTGACAGGAGCTTGATGGCAATGTCGGTCGAACAATCGATCCGGATGTTCATCGCGCTACTGAAGCGGCTCCATCTCACCCAGCAGGCCAACATTCACCTCTGCCCCATCGATGGCGAGGCGCAGAAGCTCTTCCTTCTGAAGCCGGATGTAGGCTTGGGCCGCGAGCATCGCGCCGTTCATCTTCACCATCACGTCTCGGTGAATGAGGAAGTAGTCGGCTTCAGGAATAGCCTTCAGG
Source organism: Xanthobacter autotrophicus Py2 (assembly GCA_000017645.1). Classification (NCBI taxonomy): domain Bacteria; kingdom Pseudomonadati; phylum Pseudomonadota; class Alphaproteobacteria; order Hyphomicrobiales; family Xanthobacteraceae; genus Xanthobacter; species Xanthobacter versatilis. The sequence goes on along the minus strand of CP000781.1, from coordinate 4,045,058 downwards.
AACGCAGACACTACCTTCTCAGCCCGAAGCGTTTCACGGTCGCCCTTGGATTCTACCATGGCGTCGTGAACAGGGGCAAAGAAGGCGTCGTACAGCTCGGTCAATTCACGCGCCCCTACCCGCTCGCCGGCATGTCCAGCGCTGTACCGTGAGCCAGGGATGCGCCACGGCCCACTCGTTAGCCGCCTGCACGCATTCCATCGGCAAGACGGCCTCGGTCGGCGAGCGCTCTTCCCGGCATGCTGTTGGGTTCGAGGCGAGGCAGACTGTCAGTATGAGCGTCAGCACCATCACCCCTTCACAAACCGCCCGCGAGCGTCGCGCTTCTGCCGCCGGCCTTCAGGATGGTCTACCTGCGGAATGGACGGGAGCACTGCGCGGGGCGGCTCTGCCGGGGCCACAGGGACACAGCCATGAGCCAGACCAAACATGATCGTCCATGCCCCGATCCAGAATAGGAGAGGCATGGCTACTTCCTCATGTCCTTGTCACGCGCCTTTGAACCCCAGTAGTGCCTGCCGTCCTTGGGACCAGCCCATGGGTTCCCATAGGCCTTGGGCGCCGGCAGGTCGTCGTCAGGCAGCGCGGCCCGGATGGCTCTGCGCTCCCGGCGATGCTCGAATGCCTTGAACTGCCGCTCACTCTCTGAGCAGGTATTTCCGAAGATCGGAGTATGTCTGCGAGAACGGGACATGGCCTTAGTCCAAATTGGCAAAGGTGGGAGGATTTGAACCCCCGCCGCAGGGTTTTGGAGACCCGCATGCTTCCACTACAACACACCGATGCATAGCGCAGGGAAGCCACCCCTGCGGCCGCGGGTAAATCCACGGGCTTCGCCTCCAAGCCTGGAGGAACGCTCTCCCGAGAGGCCGGCGCTTGGCGCTCTCTCGAAACTGATCGACGCGGGGCCATTTCCACGAGGCACGGCCAACGCCACAGTCGCCGTTTTCGCGTTCCAATGGCGGCTTTCGGAACCGCGTCGAACTCGTGTGCGCCGTAGCGCGAAACTCGGGGGAGGCAAAGGCCTTGGCCACCGGCTTGCGCCGTCCTCACCCTGTCGCCGTAGCTTCCCGGCGGTCCATCGCGGGGCCGTGCCGCGTCACCTACTCACCCGCTCCACTCGGCACTATCGCGCGCCTTGCTTCAACACGAGCTTTCGCTCAGGGATTACACTGCGCCGTAGCGCGAAACTATTGGCCCGGGTTTCCGCCACCGCTCTATCCACTGAGCTACAGCCTTTCGACTGGCCGGATTCGAACCGGCGTCCGGGCGTACTACTCGGTTTCGTCTGCCAGTCCGGCCGCGAGAATCACAAGAGGCCTCGGTCGCGGCACTGTACCTTCTGGATGAGCCTCGGCTCAAAACCTTCATATTGCCGCGCGCGCAACGCCTCGCCGCACTGCGGCCCATTTTGAATTGCTTCGATATCCCTTAAGCCACATTTGCCACGAAAAAACAAGACTGAATTTTCGCTTTCCTGTGGATAACTCAAAGACGAAGCGCCGGCCTCATCTGAACATCACGTCGCCAGACCATTTGCAGCGGTCCATACATCGATCATGATGTCCCTATAGCGCCGTCTCGCGGTCTCATCTGAGCGCCCGATATACATCGCGATGGTCCCGAAGGACAACTCGAACGACCGCCACCACAGTATCTTCCAGTCGTTCTTTTCGAGATGCCTCACCCACGTTAGGGCATGGAGGCAATCCGTGACATCGAACGGCGTCGGGTTGAAGCGCGGGATCACGGCCTCTACGCTGCCGTAGGCGTCCATTGCCTCTTGGACATGGGATGGCCACTGTGACTGGACACGGTGGAATCTGGCTTCCTTATCGGGAAGAGCCCGGAGCGTCTTCATCGCTCGCATGACGCGCCTCTCCACATCTTCGGTGGACACTGGCGCGCGGGGGATGGCAGAGGCGCGGGGCGCCTTCTCCCGCATCCTGGTCCTGCGATATGAGGGGCCGTCCATCATCCCGTTGCGGATGCGGTCCTCTGGCAGGACCATGCGGCCGACCTGGTTCTGTTCCGAGATGCGTCCACGCCTCTTTGCCATGCACGGCCCCTGTGTTGATTGATCCGCGGTTCAGCCTTCGATGGGCCTCTCGCCCTCGACAATGGCGCGCCAAGCGGGCGTGATCTTGCCCCGCGCTTCCATGCGCCACCTATCGCGAGAGGCGGCTAGGCATGACATGGCGATCTTGGATTGCTGAAGCTGCTTCTTCAACTCGGCGTTCTCGGCAGAGAGGATGGTGATCTTGTCGGGTTCGGTCATGTGGGGTCCTTTGGGTTGAGGGCGGCGCGGGCAACCTCGACATAGCGAGGCGGCGGCCCGTCATAGAAATTGTGACGGTCGCAATCGATCACCCTGATAAGCCAATCACTCAGGCGGGCGTTGGTTCTGCCCAGCGCCGAAAGCGTCTTTCCGGCGAGTACGAGAGCGCGCTCTTGTTCTTCAGCTTTCGCCTTAAGCCGCTCAATCTCAGCAAACAGAGCGCGAATATGCTTGGCCCGGTACGACACCGAAGCATCGTCAGCGACACGGGGTGAGGCCGGAGAAGTTCAGGCCCTGAGCCTTCCGTGGTATCCTCAGCCATGGCTCAGCCCTCCTGCTTCTTGGCTTCGACGAGGGTCGCGCGGCCGGATTCGGTAAGCTCCCACAGCCACCCGCCGAGTTCGATCCCCCGCTCTGCGGCGAAACAATCGTCGTCCAGGTCGTACTTGGTCACCTCGCGAATAGTGATGAGCCCTGCGGCCTCCATATCTTCGTCGAACTCGCAGGGGACCGGATCGGCATCACACCTCGGGTGCCAGTAGGCACGGAGCTTCTGCGCGGCTGTCATCTGGTGATATGGAACATCTGCCATCGTCACGCCTCCTGCTTTGTGGTGAGAGCGGAGAAGAACGGCATCGGTGCTTCAGCAAGGGCGCCCGCTCCAAGCTTATGTTCCCCATCCACGCGCCGGATTTCCTGCGCGAGGGCATCCACAACAAGATGCCTCACCACCTCGGCCTTCGCGGGCTCCGGGGGCGGGCCGGGGGTGGTGGCGGCCCATGCGTCCACAAGTGCCGCCTTCAGCGCTTCCAGCGTCGCCGGCCGAACGTCGGTTGCGTCCGGAACCTCTCCACTCTCGACGGGATGCTGCTCGGACCATTCCGGGCCCGTGTCCTCATTGAAATAGAGCCAGCCGAGGCGCACCTCCTCGCTCACCGATGCCGGTTCGTGAGAGGCAACGGGGGCGGGAGGAACGGCGTCTCGGTATTCATTGCCCCGCGCAAGATCCGCGGCATGTTCTGATGCGCCCCACGGCCACACCGCCGGGTAAGCGATGCAAAGCACATCAAGATGCGCCACCGTCTTGGCAACGGCATTGATTTCATCGCAAAGCTTGACTGCGGCGCCGTAATCAACGCATGCGACCACATCGTCAGGGCCGCGAATATGGGCGCACCAAAGGACCGAGTCCTTTCCCGGCGAGCACTCCAGATGGAACACCCCCGGCACCCCATCTACCTCATGTTCATCACCCCCTAGAGGGCGGCCACAGGTGCGGCAACGGCCGTCGGTTTTGGTCGGGTCGCGCATGATCACTTTCCCCCGTTGGCCTCGTAACGCTCCAACAACTTAGTCAGGACCTCGCACTTGACGCGGGCCTCTGTTGCCTCACCGCGCAACTTTTCGCGCCCTGCCATTGCCCACACTGTCAGCGCGATTAGCGCGCCCATGAGGTAGGGCGTAGCTGCCTCGATAAACCGCTGCATTCCCGCCTCCTCAAAATGGGATATCGGAGCTATCGTCAAAATCGCTTCCAGAAGCCGCTGGCGCCCGTTCAGCGCCGCGCCGCCCTCCGATAGCCCCGGAGCCAAATTCGACCGCCTGTGATGATCCCAGCTCATCTGGCGCGCTATCGAGCAATACAAGCTCGCCGCGATAGGGCCGGAGGACTATTTCGGTCGTGTACACCTCGCGGCCGTCCTTCTCGTACTTCCGGGTTTCGATCTGGCCTTCGAGGTAGACTTTCGATCCCTTCTTGAGGTAGCGCTCGGCTACTCCAATCAAGTTTTCGTTGTAGATCACAACAGAATGCCACTCAGTCCGCTCTTTCCGGTCCCCCGACGCCTTGTCACGCCAGTGTTCGGAAGTCGCGACACTCAGATTACAGGCCCGACCACCAGATTGAAAGCTTTTCAGCTCTGGATCACGGCCCAAGTGGCCGACAATAATGCACTTATTCACAGATCCAGCCATGTCATTCACCTTTGACCGAGAAGTGGTACGGCTCCGAGTGATCGACGCCGGAAGGGTTCGGGGGATGACGGCGCCGGACCTTCTCGCCTTCCGGGCGGGCCAGGAGCGCGACCACTTCGGGCGGCAGCACGCGCGGTCCTGCCGGCATCCGGGGCGTCTCCACTTTCGCCTGCAAAAGCCTGTGGAGCTGAACGCGATGCGCGATGGCATTCTCCGCGATCCTGTCCAGCAAGCCCCGCAGCTCTGGCGCCCTAGGCATGTACCGGGGATCAAAGCCGGCCTTCTTCTGAAGGATCAGCCGATAGGCCTCATCCAACGCGAAAGCAGGGACGCCCTCCAGTGCGATCAGGAACCCCTCCTGCCGCCGGCGCAGTGCATCAGGGTCCATGTCCGGCGGCGCGAACTGGTCTTGCACCGAGACGATGAACGCCGCAGCCTCATCGGAGCTGGCCGGCTTCAGGCAATCCACCAAACGGGCCAGCCTAGCTTCCACCCGCACCCTCTGGCCCTCCGTCAGCCCAGCGTGATGGGGAAGCCGAGGCGGATAGTCGGCTGTCAGCGCGTCCAGTGAGGACTTCAACCATGGCGGCGCGGTTAAGCTCGGATTTAGTAGGGCCTCGCGGCGGGTTACCGACCCCACTGCCAGTTCGTTTGCCATGCCTTCCTCCACGGTCCATCTCGGTCATCACCCAATTGCGCCACGTCCGCTCCCAGTCGCGCTTTCGGCCGTCCTTCCCGGATTTCGAAAGCCAGTAGTTCCGAAACTTCTCCAGCGTTCGGCTCGCCTCGGCCTGACCACCAAGCTCAGTGATCGCCAATGCCATCGCGGCGTCGGAGGGCGCCCAGTCCGGGTTCAGGAACGAGCCCCGCTCCGTTGGCGCAAGGGGGCGAACTTCCGAAGGAAGTGAGGGGGATAATTCTTCTACCTCTGTATCTGCCTCTGTATCTGCTTCTGGGGCGTTACACTGCGTTACATCGCGTTTCACGCCAACCTTGTTGCGTTCCCTGTATTCTTTGACGCGTTGCGTGCTCGTATCTTCGCGTTTCGGCTGGCGCTTCTCCCAGTTGGAAAGCCTCCCGCCGTCAACGACGCCCTTCTCCTCCATGGCAGAAACGATGGCATCTACCTGCTCTGGATCGCAGCCGAAGAAACATGCGAGGCCATCGGCGTCATACCCGGCGATGCTCCCACGGTCATCGGCCTGCGATGCACGGTCCATGAGTGCCCATGCCACAGCTACAGCGATGCCGGGGGCAACGCCTGCCTTCCGTGCGATGCCAAGCCATTTTGGATCAGTTGGCGCGCCATGCCACGAACGGAACCAGTCCGTCATTCTGCCGCCCCTCTTGTCCCCGCCGCGATCTGCTCAGACCTATGGCGGTTGATGATGCGAAGAACCCAGCATTCGGCCACGCTGAGCGCATGTGCGATATCCAGCGTGTCCGCTCCGTCATGCCAGAGGTCGATTGCTCTGTCCTTCAGGCTTACGGCGCCATTCTTGGTCACCTCTACAGGCTCCATATCTGTGTGGGCACAGCGGAGTGCGGCGAGGAGGGGATCAATCTTGTGCGCAGTCATCACCTGCCCCCTTGGTATTCGTTGGTCTTGTGGATGGTCAGGACTGTGGTGCAGATATTCGTCCCGCTCTCACTGAAGGAGCCGACAGGGAGGTCATTCCACTTCCCGTCGAGAAGGCCGTGGTCATAACGGGCCGTGGCGGGAAGGATGGCCGTCAACACGCCGCCGGGCTTCAGGAACCGAAGGGCGTGGTTGACATGCTTGGCATAGTGCTTCGACCAAAATGGTGGGTTCATCACCACGCGATCGAATTCGCCTGTCGGCTCTGCCTCAAGGAAATTGGCCGTGAGCACGCTATGACCCTTGGATCGGCACTGCGCCGCCCGGCCTGGGTCCACTTCGATCCCGAATACACGGGCGCCACGAGTGCGCAGCGCGTCCATGAACCGGCCGCAGCCGCAGGACGGCTCCAGCACGCGCTCTCCGGGCTTGACGTAAAGGTCGCACAGCACCCGCTCCACCACCATCTCGGGCGTCGGGTAATACTGAAGGTCTTTCGCGACTGCGGTGCTCGCGCGCGGTTTGGCCGGCTTTTCTTCCGCAGTGTCCGGCAGCACGTCGCCATAGAATTCCGAAAGGGCGCGGTTCACATCCGCTAGAGCCTGGGGGCCGAAGAACAGATGCCCGTTCCCATTCTGGAAACGCTTGAGCCAGACGCCGCGTCCGATAACCTTGACCGCTTCGTTGTATTTGTCTGCTGGGACGACGCCATCTTCGATCAGCGCGTTGCCGTCCCGGATCAGGGCTGCAAGCTCGCGGTGCGTCAGGAGCGGCTTGCCCTGATAGGCGGCAAGCGCATTCACAATGTCCCGCACCCGCTCTGCGCCATAGCACGAGCTGTATTCGCTGAAGCCGGACAGGATCACCCGCTTGGGCAACCCGCTGACACCGATCTTCATCTTCTCGTGGCTCTTGAACGCCGGGTCAAGGCCCGCAAACTGTTCTGCCAGCCCGCGCAGGATCGAGCCCCACGGGTCCATGATGTAGGCGCCGAAACGCTCGCGGATGTTCTCCACCGTGAAGGGCGGCGGGTCCGCAAACATCTGCTCAATGCGCTTCTTGTCGGCCGCAGACGCAAAATTCTCCAGCGCATAGAGCTGGTAGGTGTGGCGCCATGCTGAGCCGAGCAGTGCCGCTAGCATGTCGCGCTCGCCAAGCCGGCCGGTCTCCAGTGTGCGGTTGCCCCACGTCCCGCCGATGGAAGCGGCCATCTTCACGGCGTTCTGCGCCGCCTCGAACTCGGCAAGGGCCGCCGGAACAGCCTCTACCTTCATCTCGTATTCGGCCACCAGGTCCGACGGCTTCCGCCGGCCGGTGGTGACCTCGCCGCCGGTGAGGATGTGCGCGTTCATTCGGCCGCCTCCGCTGGAGGCTGGTCGAACTTCTCCACCTCGTTGCCGAAGGCATCCCAGCCGTCGCGACGCTGGCGTGAGAACAGGTCAGCACGAGCGGCCTTTGGCGCTGCGGCCTCCACCATCCGATAGAATGCCTCGGGCTTGCGACTGTGCTCGCGGGCCACGCCGTCGAAGACGGATGAGAATGGGGTGTGCTTGGGATTGCCGACGGTCGCGACAATCACCGGTTCGTGCATGGTCCTGGCGCGATAGCCGGGCCCCATCCGCACCTTCCCGGCGCGTGTCACCTTCCGCCAAATGATCGTGGTCTTGTAGGTGAAACCCCAGGCATCCAGCACACGTTGACGGGCGGCGGGTGGCATCCACTCACAGCACCAGAGCAACAGCAAGCAATCGCCCCGCGCGAGGTCTCCCACGCGCAGCGCCGCGATCTCGTCGAGCTTCATCGTTCCATAGTGGGCTTTGGCGGATTTGCCTTCGCCGGCCTCCGAGTAGAGCTCGAAATCCCATGGCGGATCGGCGACGATCAGGTCGTAGCCGAACATCTTGAGGTCGCCGAACTGCCATAGCCCGTTCATTCTGCGGCGCTCCCCTGATCGGCCACGCGACGCGCTTCCGCGCGGTCCGCGAGGCGGCGCAGCGTCTCGGCCGCAGCCTCCTTTCGGGTGAGCCGGATCTTCATGTTGGAGATTTGTTCCGGGGTCCGCCGGGACTTCTCGTCCTTGGTGCTCTCAAGGATCTCGATCCAGTCGCGGTATTCCACGAAGTCGAGTTCGACCTCTTCGGCCTGATGGAGAAGCGAGACCGTCATGTCGCGCCTCGGCCGAGCCAGTGGATCAGGGGGAGGCTGATGGCCACCACTCGGTCCAAGGTGAATGGCTCGCGCACCCCGTCGACTGAGTAGAGGCGAGGACCGTGAAACGTGCGAATGCGCCAGCTGCAGCGATGGATCGGCGCGACGGAGCGTGTGATGTTCGAGATGACGCGTCGAGGCATCACACCGCCCTCCCCGTCAGGAGGTCCGCGCCGAGGACCTGCCGCATGCCATCCAGGCCCATCGGGAGGAAGCCGGGGATCTGTCCCGGTTCTTCGGTCTTGAACCATTTGCCGGTGATGCGCCTGCCCGCGACCGCGAACTGCGCCACGGCCTCGTCCACCGTCGTGCCAACGAACCAGCGCGCGATCCGGTGCTCTTCGCCGGTCTCCACCTCCAGGTCGCGCAAGCGCCGTTCGAGGTTGGTGGAAATTCCGATTTTCACGACGTTCGGCGCCGAGAGGGGGCTGGCGAAATAGACAAATCCCACGATGTTCGGCGCCAGCGGCGGCACCTCGAACACCGGCAGGGCCGGCTTCCGCGCTCTCCATCTGCGCCACGCCTTCGCGGAACCCCGCCGGGCGACGGCGCCGACCACGTTCTTCGCGAAGGCGGGAGTGCAGCCCAGCATGCGGGAGGCTGCATAGAAGGCATTCCGGTCTTCCGGCTCGCCCACGCCCAGCATCGGCTTGAGGAGGTCCGTGAGGTAGTTCAGCCTCGCGTCGGTCGGTGTGAGCCGCCTCGTGAGCGTCTTGATCAGCTCCGCCGTTTCGGGCGAAGCCATCGTCGGGATCTCGGACATGGGTCCTCCTTCAGGGCGCACGAAGGCGCCCGGCGAAATGCCGGTTGGCGTGGGTCGGTGATGAAGAGCGGCCGAAGCCGCAAAATCAGTGCGGGCTGTGATGCGCGGCGTCCGGTTTCTTCATTCCACGCGCCTCCCGATCAGCCAGTCGGACAGCCGCGAGCGGTATTCCGCAGATGCCGCGTAGAATTCAGAAATCCGGACCTTCCACCCGCCCGGCAGCAGCGGCGCCGCGACACGCCAGACGAGCCCTGGTTTCCAGATTGCGGGCATGGATGGCCTCTTCTCGATGGCGCAGTTCGGCAGCGCGTTTCAGGGCTTCGAGCTCGTCGGCGAGCACCGCTTTTGCCTCGCGATGCCAAATGCCTCGAATGCGGCGTTCCGGAAGTCCGGCGCGTTCAGCAACGAAAGCGAGAACAGTCTTGACCCGCTCTCCGAGCGAGATGGGTCCAGCGATCTGGATGATCAGGCTTCTCGCTTCCGCAACCGAAGACATCACCTTTGCTCCGGGATTTGGCGCGGGTGATTTACCCGCGCGCGTGGGTGACTTACCCGCCACGGCCTATCTCCGATGTGCCATCTTGAGGACATCGGAGACGTTGCTTTGGAGACGGAACGATGTTGCTCACCGCAGATGATCTTGCAGGACGTGCTGCGGCGAGCGCGGATAGAAGCGGCGGCCCGGCGGGAACCGGGCACGCCGAAGTGGGTCGGGAGGAAGCCGACCTGGGGAACGACGGTTTCATCCCGATCGGTGCCCTGGCGGGCGCCATCGTGGACAAGCTCAAATCGGATCGGGCCGCGCGCATCGCCCCTCGCGCCGCCGCCCGTGCGCCGGCCGGCGGAGAAGTCGCGCTCAGTGCCGGCCGGCGCCCCATCATGGAGAAGAGGATGCCGTCGATTGGGACGACGCGGATGTTCGCAACGCTGCTCGCCGGGATCGCGCGCGAACGCAGCGACCGCGGGGAAAGCCTCCTCCGCTACATCGAGGCGGAGGCCGGATACCTGCGGCCGTCCATGCCTATCACCGCAGACGCTATGACGAGCGCATGCGCCGATGCGCGCCGGATGAGGGTCAGCCACGAGGTGCCGGGCGGGTGAGGTCAGCACGTCAGCGCCTCCGCCTTCATCTGGCGGATGCGCGAGGCGGCGCACTCCTCGCCATAGAGCACGGCGAAATCGGCATAGTCGTCGCTCAGATCGCTCGGCACCCAGTGCGGAACGATGGAAGACAGCCCCAACTTGCGCTTCAGCGCCTCCCCTCCCCGGCGGGAAAGTTCCACCAGCCGCGAGCGCTCGCCAGGGTCCTCCGCCCGGCGCTTGCCAGCCTCCGATCGCGTCATCAGCCGGACGCCTTCGCGCTTGGCCCATTTGATGATGGAGGCGGGCGAGACGCCGATGTCGCGAGCAATCGTGCTGGTCAACGCTCCCGCCTCGGCGAGGCGCTTCATCCGGGCGACGGCTTCGGGCGTGCGCTTCATTAGGCAGCCCTCCGCCGAAAGGCGACGAACGCCCGCGCCAGTTCCATCTGGTGGGCGTCCTTCTCCCGGTGCCCAGCATCGGCAGCGCCGTTCCTCCAGCCGTGCCAGTAGGCGCGGGACCGGTTGTTGCCGGGCTCGGGAGCGCCGTGCCAGCCATCCCAATAGCCGTCGACCATCTCGACGGTGTCGAGTGACATGAGGTCTTCGATGGTGGTGACGGGGGTGAATTCGGACATCAGGCAGCCCTCCGCCCGACGTATGTGGCGCGTCCCGCTGCCGGCACGGACAGGTCAGGGCAGGATTGCCCGGCCGGCAGCGGATGCTCCACCATCGAAGGTTGCAACACCGATTCGATGGTGAAGACATGGCTATTGGCTATGCGGAGATTGTTGCGTCGCTTGCCCTTCTGGTCAGCTTCGGGAGCTTGGCTCTCCACTGGCTGGCGTGGAGACGTGAACAGGCGATCCATTCGCCGATCGTCGGGGTCGAAACCGTCAAGGATGAGCGCTTCGCCCACCCATGGCATTTGATCCGGGTCACCCTGCGGTCGCGCTCCAACGAGGGTGTCACCATGACGGAACTGCGCATCGACAGGCCAAAGGGCGCGGGCATCATCCCTTATTGGGATGCGATGGAGCTGAACCCCGAAGGCGAATGGCACGCGCCAGTAGCCAAGCTGCCGCGATCCCCGGGTAACGTCGTCGGCCCAAAGCTCGAAGTAGCTCACGAAGGATCCATCGTTGAATTCTTCGGCGGCGGATTTATCAGGATGGGGTCGGGCGATTTCCATCATGAGGATTTCCTCGTGATGCTTCCCGAGAGCCGGCAGACCTCGACATCCACCAGCCGGATCGCGTCGAGCGTCCGGTTGACCGCCTTCCTGATTTCCCAGACCCAGGCGAGGAAGAGGAAGGCATGGCCGAGCAAGCACACGATCCATATCCAGATCATCACCGCAGCGAGCCAGTAAGGGACGACGATGCTCACGCTGCGCTCCCCTGCTTCCGCTCCACAGCGGGCGCCGGCTGGTGCTTCACCAGATCAGCCAGCGTGACCTTGCCGGCCGTGACGACTTGGATGCGGGCCGCTACCCCGGCGGACGGATTTCGCTCGCCGTATTTGATTTTCCGAATGCCATGCGAAGTGATGCCTCCGATTTTCGAGGCCATCGCGTCGTCATCGAGCCCGTACGCCCGCATGTAGTCGATGAGCTTCATGGGTCCAATATTCCCCTTTCGGGGGAACTAAGTCAACCCCAGAAAGGGGAACTTTCGAAATCCCCCGGTAGGGTAAAACTCATTCCAATGGGAAACGCTCTTCGCGACCTTCGACTGGCAAAGGGGTGGACGCACGACGAGGCGGCCGAGCGCATGGGCGTGTCTCGTGGGCAATTCATCAAGTTGGAACGCGGCGAGCGTGGACTAACCGAGCGAACGATCGATTTGGCGGCCAAAGCGTTCGAGGTGACGAAGGCTGAAGTGCTCGGGCAATCCCAGGGCGGGAACGAAGGAACGGCAGACTCTCCCTCGGCCGAGCTGGTTCGGGTCACGCAGGGATCGACGATCCCGGTTGCCGGCACGGTCGAGGCAGGCACCTTCCGCGAAGCCGACGACAGCAACCAGGACGAACCTGAGTTCGTGCCCGCCGAGCCGGACAAGCGCTGGCCTGACGCAAGACAGGTCGCATTCCGAGTTGCCGGCGATAGCATGAATGCACTGAAGCCAGTGCCGATCCTAGAAGGCGCGACCCTGATCTGTGTCGACTACGAGGACATTGCCGACCGTCACCCGCTACGGAACGGAATGATCGTGGTCGTCGAGCGGGCGGCACTTGGCGGCCAGATGCGAGAATGGTCGGTCAAGCAGCTCGAGGTGCTGGACGATCGGTTCGTGTTCCATCCTCGGTCGACCAGCCAGAAGCACAAGCCGATCGTCGTGACAACGGACTTTGAGGCGGACGACGGCATGGTCGTGAGCGTGCTGGCAATTGTTCGGGGGATCCTCAATCGGATAACCGAATGACACACCGCCATCAGGGGGGCGGCTTATGGTGGACATTGCAGAATTTGCCGATGCCGGTGAACTAAGCCTGTATTTTGATACCAAGCCGGGCCAATTGGCCGATCTTGAGGTCGTGGCAGCGGCGGCCATTCAATGGGCCCAGGGCCTGAAAGCCGCGGCATCGATAGCCGATCCCACTTGGGAGTACCGCGTCTCGCTGGTTGCCGCCAAACCCGGGTCGTCAAATTGGATCGCCAAAATTGAACGCTCCAAGGCAAACGACCTTGCCCAGCAAGTCGTCGACGGGTGGAAAAAAGTACCTGTAATTTTCCGCCTCGCTATAGGATTAGCAGTTGTTGTACCAACATCAGCAATACCAACACTTAATTACTATATGGGGAACGATGGCTTTTCTGAGACGCAAAAGCGCGAGCTGATCGAAATATTTGAAAAAACATCGAAGACTGATGCGGTTAAAATGCACCGCCAACAAATGTATAAGGAGGCTCCGAGAGACAGAAAAATCACTGGCATCGGCACCGGCGTTCCAACAAGTGACGATTGGAGGCCGGCAGTGACGATACCTTCTGATCAGTTTGCAGAAGCCGACGGCCTTTTTGATGTCAGAGATGATAAACCTATGGCGCGCACAATACCCCAAATACTTGATGTCGTTTTAGTAACGCCTCGACTTGAGAACGCCCCTAAGGCATGGACATTTAGACAAGAAGGCATTCCCGGCACGTTTAACGCGGTGATGAAAGACAAGAAGTTTCTCGCCGCTTTGGAGCGTAGCGAAATTCATGAAACTTTGCGTGCAAACATCCCAATGAGAGTTCGATTACAAATCAAACAAAAATACATAGATGGAGAATGGAAAGTTATTTCTAGAGGTCGGTCCGTGGTGGAGGTTTTGTCTCCGAGAGTCGATTAGTGCGGCTTTCTCGTCCATAAATCCATCCCACCAAAATTAATACAACTAGGGAAATGCACCCAATTGCAAAGGTTGCGATGGGCGCAAGGTGCCAAAAGGCGAGATAGCAAACGATCGTCGTCAGGGTTACGGCGAGCCCTGAAAGCCATGCCCGTCGGGAGACCTCTGGGCCCTTTTTGAGAGACATCCCCGCCTCGCGATCCTCAACCCAACGCCACGGCTCTCTCATACAGCATTGAGGGCTTCATCCGGAGTCGTGCCAAAACGCCCGATGAGCTCAGGCTCATCGGCATCCTCAGATTCCGCATCAACCGCTCGCGAGAAAGCCACTGCCCCAGCCTTGACCAGCGCCATACGCTCGGCGACCCGCATCGCGTCATCTGCGGTCCGAACCTCCAGCGGCACGCCAGCCTTGAGCGCGCCGCGCTTCCCCAGCTCGTAGGGCTGCACGACGTAGAGTGTCTTCTTCGCCATAGTCACTCCTCCCCGATCTGCCTAATTGCCGTGACCAGCCCGATCGCACTCTCGCACTTCGGGCACACGAACTGTTGCCGAGCCAGGAAGGCGCTTTCGACCAAGTCGTCGATCGTGTCTGGCGCGTCATCGATGTCCGGCACAGCTAAGTTGCGCGCATAGGATCGGCGGCAGTTCTGGCAGACGACGTTCAACCTGAAGCGCGCCCGCACCGGCCTAGCAGCGACGACCTCTGTGTGATCCATGTCCCCCTCCTCGGCAAACTTGTTCTCATTTCGTTCTCGTGACCGATAAGAGTCAAGCGGCCAAGGTCGGCCCCCGCGTTGATTCTTCGATATTCCCCTCTAAGTCCAATTTTTCCCCTTTCAGGGGTTGACGCACTTCCCCAGATAGGGGAATATTTCCCCATCGAACGACGGGGACACGTCATGGACGCCTCAGCAACTAAAGCCGCGATCTACGCCGCAGTCGCCGACCGAGGCGCCGTGGACAGCATCTCTCTCGATGCGGCAGTGCGAGCGGGCGAAACCGGCCTTCCGGTCTACTGGCACAGCCGCTCCTACAGCGACGCCTTCACGACGATCTTCCTCGACCTCGTCCATTCCGTCGGGCTGGACGCGGCGCTTGCTGAGATGCGTCGGCGGCACCCCACCCATCCCGAGGCGGGCCCCACGAGGCTGCTCGCCCGGCTCAATCCCATCACCGCCGACGCCCGCACCGAGCTTACGGCCGCGCGTGCCCGGCTGGGCATCGTCACCTGCGCCGACAGGAGCGCCGCATGAGGATCGAACAGCACACCGAGCAGGAACTCTACAAAACCCGGCTGTGGCTCGAAAAGCTGCTCAATGGCCTGATCAACGCGAACCGCTCGGCGGAGGACACTGCCGTCCGGATCTACCGGGCGCACGGCCCGCGCATCGTCCCTCATTTCGATCAGGAAGCCGGCTCCCAGTGCGAGATGCTGCGCGAGGCCGCCGAATGACCATCCTGCGCTTCCCCCGCCTCTTCAATTCCAGACGCGCCGCACGCCCCCAGGCGGCGCCACAGCCGCCGGCCCAAGGTGTTCCCTCGCCGGAGCCGGCGGCTGTCCCCTCCCCTGCCGAGGTCGTGAACCTCGAAGACCGGCGCATCCCGAAGATCCCGCTGCCGTGGTGCCCGGTCTCGCCCTACGTCGGCGCCGTCATCCTCGGGGCAGCGCTCGCATCCGCCGCGACGGCCAATGTCGCCGTCGACCTCTTCACCATGCCCAGCCGGTTCGCCGCTGCGGCTTTCGCCCCTTGGAGCGCCTGATGCCCACATTGAAAGATAAGACCAAAGAACTCGATGTGGTGATTGGCTTTCGTGTGAAGCAATCCCGTCTGCGCAGCGGCGTTAGCCAGGAAGCGCTCGGCGAACACCTCGGGATCACGTTTCAGCAGATCCAGAAATACGAGAACGGCAAAAACCGGATCGCCTGCAGCACGCTGGTGATGATCGCCGATTTTCTCAAGGTCTCGGCACTTTTTCTCCTCCGCGGCACGGAAAAAGACGCCGGGGCCTTGCCCCAAGCCCGCGACACCGCCTCTGTCGAGGCCGTTGACCTCCTCTCGCAGCTCCCCCCGCATTCCAAAGCTGCGGCAATCAACACGATCCGTGCGCTTCACGAAGCAACGGCCGGCGCACCGAACGCCGAGGCCGCCTGATGCTCCGGTTCCTCCGCAGGCTGCGAAGGCCATGGGCCGCCATGGCGGTGTCCAGCCAGAACGAAGCGGCCTTCTCCGCGCACCGCGCCCGGTACGACCTGTTCCGGACGCTCGGCTTCCCCCACGACGCGGCGCTGCGGCGCGCGTCCGGCGATGAGTGAGGACGACATGGTCACATTCTCCGATCGCGTGGACCTCATGGTGGGCGAGCTCGCCCGATCCACCTGCGACCTCGGCGATGGCCGCGAGGTCATCCGCCTCCTGCGTTCCGCCGGTTTCACCGAGCAGGAGATGGATATGGGCCTTGAGGAAGCCCTAGAACGCGCGCGCTTCGATCGCATCAATGACGCGATCCTTGCCGGCCTTGCCGGCGGCGAATGGCCGGGTGCCGCCTGACATGCGCGCGCTCATCGCCATCGCCTGCTTCGGCACCGTCCTGATCGCGCTCGGCGTGCTCGCCCACCATGCGGCCGGCCGCGTGAGCGCGAGCCGCCGGCGGGCCGACGCCCTCGCCCCCCACACCAATCCCCACGGCGATGTCCCGCGCATCCCAGTGCACATGATCGGAGACCGCGATGTCTGACCAATATTCCGCCTGGCGCGCCGCACTCGCGGGTGAACCCGTCGCAATCCACGATGCCGAGCCCAATTCCGGCTTCTACCGGGTCAAGCGGAAGAGCGGCGAACTGCACCCCGTCGCGATCTGGCGCGACCAGGAGACCGGCGCGGTCCAGGCCCTGCTCAACGGTACGTCGGTAGAAGTGACCTCTGTGTGGCCGTGGGCGGCGAAGAAGCCGGTCACCTATGAAGCCTACCAGGACTTCATGGACGGCAAGGGCTGGCCTGACGACGCGCCGGTTGCGCCCGTAACCGCTTCTCCGCCCGATGTGGTCGAGAACCCGCGCGCCGTCGCTGGCGACAACAGCGGCGACCTCGATGCCGCCGAGGCCATGCGCCTTGAGTTGCTGGGCGAGAAGGAGCTGGCCGACAAGTTCCTGTCCAAGCCTATCGAAGCTCAGGAGGCCGCCGACCAGGTCGCAGTCTGGTCGAAGCGTATCGGCGATCTCAAGAACCGCGCCGACAAGGCCTTCCAGGCCGAGAAAGCGCCCCACCTCGAAGCCGGCCGGCTCGTGGATGAGAAATGGCGCTGGCGTCAGGACGCCGAGACACTCGTGCGGCGCCTGAAAAGCCACATCACGCCGTGGCTGGAGAAGCTGCGGGCCGAGGAGCAGGAGCGCGCCCGGAAGGCTGCGGAGGAAGCCCGACGCCAGCAGGAAGAAGCCACCCGGCTCGCCGCCGCGGCGCAGGCCGGCGACGAAGCCGCCGCCGCCCAGGCGGAAGAGGTGCAGGCCCGCGCGATCGAGACGGCCAAAGCTGCCGAGGTCCAGCGCACCGGCGCCGGCCGGACGGGTGCCAAGGTCTCCCTGCGGACCGTGACCGACGTCGTCATCACCGACCTTCCCGCCCTCGCCGCCTTCTATGCCGGCATGAACGACGCGCCCGCCGATCTCAAGGAGGTCCTGCTGAAGCTCGCCCGCCGCAACATCTCGGCCGGGGTCACCCCGCCCGGCGTGACCGTCACCACCAAGCAGGTCGCGGCCTGAGGAGGCTCCCATGAACGCGCTTGCACCGATCAACGTCCAGTCCTCTGCGATCCGCGCCATGGTCCCGCAGACCATGGACGAGGTCTTCCACCTCGCGGACGCGGTTCACCGCTCGGGGCTGGCGCCGACGGGCCTCAAGAATGTCCAGGCTGTCGCCATCGCCATCATGACGGGTCTCGAACTCGGTGTGCCCCCGATGACGGCCTTGCAGCGAATCGCCGTCATCAACGGCCGCCCCACGATCTGGGGGGACCTTGCCATCGCCCTGGTGCGCGCATCCGGGCTCGCCGAAACCATCAAGGAGGAGATCCTCGGCGAGGGTGATGATCGCGTTGCCATTTGCACCGTGAAGCGCAAGGGCGACCCCCAGCAGGTCGTCGGTTCTTTCAGCGTCGCCGATGCGAAGCGCGCTCGCCTTTGGGACCCTCGGGAAAAGGTGCAGCGCCGTCGCCAGGATGGCAACGGCACCTATGAAGCCCTGAATGATGCGCCCTGGCACCGCTTCCCGGAGCGCATGATGAAGATGCGCGCCCGCGCTTTCGCGCTGCGCGACGGCTTCGCCGACGTGCTCGGCGGCCTCTACCTTCGCGAGGAACTGGAGGAAGAGCAGGTCGACATCCGCGACGTGACGCCTCCGACCGCTCCGCCGCCGACCATCACCGAGGAGAAGAAGGCCCCTGCCCCACCGGCGCCGGCGCCGGCGGCTCTCGCCCCGCCCGATCCGCACGTTGACCTGCCTTCCCCCCTCGACAGGGTCACCACTCCCGAGGTCCGCGATATGGTGCTGAACAGCCCCAGCGCTCCGGCTGGCCTCGCCCAGAAAGCGCCCGCCCCGCCTCCCCCCTCGGTGGCGAGCGTCCCCGCGCGTGAAGAACGCGCGCCAAGCCCCGGGGAGGGAGCGCCCCGCCCTGACCGCGCTCCCTCCCCGGCGCCCTTCCCCAACATGGCACCCCACCTCGTCAGCCTCTGGGCCGAACTCGGCAAGTGCCAGAACCCGACGGCGCTCGAAAACACGTGGGCCTTCGAGGAAGACGACATCAACACCTGGTCGATGGCGGATCGGGAGAGCGCGGCCGCGCTCTACGAGCGTCGCCTCGCCGAACTTTGCCGGAAGGGGTGAGCCATGGCTGACACCTTCCTTCTGGAGAAGACCCCGCGCGGCTTCATCCCAGCATTCCCCCAGGACGCCGATGACGCATCGGCCATACCCATGGGGACGCAGCTCTGCGTTTCCATGCCGAACAAATCGGGCAAGGCGAACCGCTTCTTCTGGGCACTGATGACCCATGTCGGCAATGCGCTGGGCATCGACAAGCGCTCACTGGCCACCGAACTGCTGGTGAAGCTTAATCGCGTCGAGGCCTTCCAGTTTACCGACGGCAGGATGCAGGTCGTGCCGCGGTCGATCGCGGCGATGAAGGTGGACGAGTTCCGGTCCTTCCTCGACGAGGCGATCCTGCTCCTCATCACCCACCACCTGCCCGACATGTCCCGCGACCGGCTTCTCGCCGAGGTCCTGCGCATGTGCGGGGTGAGCTATGCCGACATCATGGGAGGCCGCCGGTGACATTTCGCCCAATCCAGGCCGACGACCATGTGCTGTTGATCGACGGCTCATCCTTCCTCTGGAGGGCTTTCTATGGTGCTCCCGCCGTGATACGGCGCAGCGACGGGCACCCTGTGGGCGCCATCTCCGGCTTCTGCTGGATGATGTGGACGCTCCTTCACGAAACGTCCGCCGTACCGCCGGCATCGCACCGCGCCGTGATTTTCGATGCCGGGCGGCGGAACTGGCGTCACGACATCCTCGCCTCCTACAAGGCGAACCGAAACGAGCCGCCTGACGACATCAAGCGGCAGTTCAAGCCGGTCCGCGCCGCCTGTGCCGCCCTGCCGATACCTTCCGTAGAGCTTGCCGGCTACGAGGCCGACGACCTGATCGCCACCTACACCCGCAAGGCTGTCGCGTCGGGCGCTGGCGTCACCATAGCCACCGGCGACAAGGACCTCGCTCAGCTGGTGGACGATCGGACGGGCGTTTGCCTCTACGACGCCAGCAAGGGAAGGACGATGCGTGAGGCCGAGGTGCTGGAGCGCTTTGGCGTGCCGCCGGCTGGTGTCCTCGACCTGCTCGCACTCGCCGGCGACACCACCGACAACATCCCCGGCGTTCCCGGCATCGGCGCCAAACGTGCCGCCGAACTCGTCAGCCGGCACGGCAGCCTTGAAGACATAATCGCCGCGGGCACGGCCCGGAAGGAGAAGCAGGCGGCCAAGGTGGCCGATCACGCCGCAAGCGCCCGCATCAGCCGCTCGCTAGCCACCCTCGACACCGCCGTGCCTGTGCCCCTGGCACTCGCACACCTCGGCGCGCAAGAGCCGGACATGGCGGCATTTGCGGCGTTCCTCGAGGAATGGGACCTCGGCGGCCTCGCTGAGCGCCTGAGTGCGAGGGCCGCGTGATGGCCCTTCGCATTGTCCCCGAAGACGGATATCGGCCCCTCGGCCTGAAGACCGCCAGGCCCGTTCCGTCCCGCAAGACGCCCCGCGAGCGCGGGCGCCAGGAGGATGCCGAGCATCTCGACCTGGTGCGCGACCTGCCGTGCCTCGCCTCTGGCACGCTCCCGACCGTGCGCCGGCGGAACGAGGCCGCCCACATCCGCTATTCCAGCTCGGCCTTCGGGAAGGTGAACCCTGGCGGCGGCGCGAAGCCAGATGATCGCTGGACCGTGCCGCTCTCACCCGAGAAGCATCAGGGCAGCAAGGACGCCCAACACTCCAATGGCGAGGAATGGTGGTGGGAGGCGATCGGCATTAACCCGCTCAGGGTCGCCGACCAGCTTTATGCAGTCTCAACCGCCCTGCGCCTCGGCCGCGCGCCGCGCGAGGACATCGTGCGGGCCCTCACCAACATCGTGATCAAAGCCCGGGCCGAAGCCCGGCCGGGAGGCTGACTGTGCACCACCTGATGCTCAAGGAAAAACGGACCGAGATCGAGGCCCCTATGGCGACGGCCGTGGAGAATCGGATGATGGACGGGACCCCGTTCACCTATTCCGGCCTTGCCGCCGTGTCCGAGGCCGCCGGCGGTGATGAGGCGCGAGACCGCGTCGCCGATCGCACGATCCAGAAATGGCGTCGGCGCGGCTGGATCTCCTTCCGACGGATCAAGCGAGAGGTGGTTTGGAGCCTTACCGCCGAGGGCGAGGACGAGAAGGAAAGGCGGGAGGCGGCCCATGGGTGACGCACCTCGCCGCGTCCAGCTCTCGCGCGCCAAGGGTTGGCGTCTGCCTCCGAACTCGGTGAAAGTCGATCGATCCACCAAGTTCGGGAACCCGTTCGTCCCGGGCCGAGACAATCCGTTCTTACCCGGCCGCAAGGTGGAAGATCGTCGCCACGCTTGGCGCCTCTTCCAAGGTCATGCCCCCAACAATGAAAAGCTGGTGGCGGCGGCTCGGGTAGAACTGCGAGGCAAAAACCTCGCATGCTGGTGCCCGCTGCCCGGCCCCGGCGAACCCGATACCTGCCATGCCGCCGTTCTGCTGGAAATCGCCAACGGCCCGGTCTGCGAGCCGGTGGGGGCAGCATGAACGCGCTCTTCGAGCACCTGCCCCGCCGCGAGCGCCGCGCCACCCTTTCCGAAGAGGCCAGGCGCCGCCGGAGCGGCGACTGGGGGTCATGGGAAAAGCTCCACCTGCCGGAAGGCGTGCCCGGCGGTCGTGGCTGGACGCGCGAGGTCCGCGCCGCCTGCCGCAATGGCGTCTTCTCCGTCCTCGTCCGCGAGGTGCTAGGCGAGGGCGGTGATTGCGTCATCCACCTCGCGATCACCTCGCTTTCCCAGACGCGGCCAACTTGGTGGGAGGCCCAGCGGATCAAGAACGAGATCTGCGGCCCGGAAGCGACCGCCATCGAAGTCTATCCGCCGCAGTCCGAGGTCGTCGACGGCGCGGACATGTACCACCTGTGGGCGCTGCCCGGGCGCCTGCCGTTTGGCCTTTGGAGGGCAGCATGAACGCTGGGCCGCAGTCCGTCCCCAAACGCGTCACCATCCAGCACATCCTCGCAGCCGTGCAGGAGCTCTACGGCGTCGAGGCGCTGGACGAGGTCACCGGCCGTGGCATCGAGCGTGCAGGCTACACGCTGCCTGGCTCGGCACCTGTGCTTCCCCGCGCCCGCGCACCCGGCGCCCCTCCCGGCGAGAGCGGGAAGGTGGACGGGCGTGAAGCCTGGGAGTGCGACGGATGCGGGAAACTATCATATCGACCGGATGTTGATCTTGAGCGCATCCGCGCCCGAGGCGGGCTGTCGTGCTGCCCAGAGCGGAAGCTGCGCGCCGTCCGCGTCATCTCGCCCGCCCCGCCCCCGGAACCCGCGAAGGCCGAGGCTATGGACGCGCTAACCGACGTGCAGTGGCTCAAGAAGTGGACGACTGAAACCGGAGAAGTTCTGAAGGGCCTATGGCGAGAAGAGTTCTTGAAGACGGTAAGGTTCGTCGAGCGTCACAACCTCTCCGCCCTCACCGAGCACGACGGGCGGGAGGGCTGAGGCGATGGCGATCCGCTTCCCGGTTGAGCCCCGCGATATCCCGCCGGATAAGGCAGCCCGCCGCCTGCACCTGTCCCTGCCAGAGTTTGAGGCGGCACGGCCGCGGCTCGAACGGCGCGGGTTCCCGCCGCCGGATCCTGACACCGGCATGTACGACCTCAAGGCAATCGACGCCTGGATGGACAAACGCAATCACTTGACGGCACCGCGCGAGGCGCGTGACGCTCAAGGCCTGATGCGCGACCGGATTTCGAGGCTCTGATCCCACCATGGGCAGCGACAAGATCCGATACCTCGTCTTTGTCTGTGGCCGTTGGCGTTGGCGGCCCACTGCGGCGATGCGCCGCCACGGCTTTCGCCTGCTGAATTTCGGCCCAGCCCTCACTGCCGAGGACAAAGCTCAGGCCATCCGTCTCAATGAGGACTGGGATCGCGTGCGTACCGGCGCGGAGCCGTCCGTCAAGCGCAAGGTCTGGCCGCGCGGCAGCGTCGGCGACGGCTATGAGCGAGCGCGCGGCATCAGGGCCAAGGAGCGCGCCGCCAAGGGGCTTGCGCTCACGACAGAGCAGGAGAGCCGGGATGACTGGCCGCGCGCCTGGAAATGGCTGGAGACTGCCTGCGGCGACCTCGACCCGCGCACCATCTCGCCCGAGGACCTTTTGGCTCTGCGCACGCTTGTGGCGCAACGCGTGTCCGAGAGCGAGGCCCATCGCCTGATCAAGGTCTGGCGGGCGTTGTGGAAAAAGATGGCGGCCATGGGCTATTGCGCCCGCGAGGCCGACCCCTCGCTGACATTTTCCAACAGCGCCCCCGCTCCGCGACAGGCGGTCTGGACGGCTGCGGAGGTGCGACTGCTGGTGCGCCGCGCATGGAAGGCAGGATACCGGGGCCTTGCCGCCGTCATGGCAGTCTCATGGGACACGCAGCTGTCGCCGGTGGATGTGCGGCGGCTCACCCTATCGCAAATGCGCAGGGAAGAGGCTGGAACGCTGTTCCTTGTGGCGCGGGCGAAGACAGGCCGGCCGGCCATCGCCACGCTCACGCGGCGTTCTGAGCGCATCTTGCGGGCGTATCTCGGCGGGCTTGGCTTCGACCTGTTGTCCGATGCTCCGATCTTCCGCACGCGCGGGCGGGCCGAGAGCCACGCCGAGGGCGGACGCCCATGGGCGCCGCGCCCCTACACCAAGGACAAGCTGGCGACTGATTTCGCGGTGATCCGTGAGGAGGTCTTCGGTAAGGCTGAGCGCCGAACTCTCGCCGACTTCCGCCGCAGCGGCGTGGTGGAGGCGACCGCCGGCGGCGCAGGGGCTGAGCAGATCAGCGCCAAAATGGCCAACACCCTTTCGGCCTCCAACCGCCTGCACCGCACCTACGCGCCGGTAGAGACCGCAACAGTGCGTCAGGTGGACGAGGCCCGGAGGGCTGGGCGGGCCAAGATCGCGAACAAAGACCGCACAAAAGTGTCATGACCTCCGGACCGGAAGTGTCATGACCGATCGGTCATTTCGCATAAGATATTGGAATGAATGGCGGGAGTGACGGGGCTCGAACCCGCGACCTCCGGCGTGACAGGCCGGCGCTCTAACCAACTGAGCTACACCCCCCCGAACCGGCGCCGGACGAACCGTGCCGCCGAAGAGAGCGGCGTGGTACGGCAGCCCTCTGCGCAAGTCAAGCAACACCCGCACTTTTTGCGCCGGACTTGTCCACAGGCCGCATAAAGATCCAGTCGCGGCAAAGCTTTCCGCCGAGACCGCGACGCACTCGCGCGGCTGGCCCGAAGGCGGGTGGAAGAGCCCGAATACGAATCTCCCGGTTCCACATCGGCGCATCGGCGGCGCGCCCGGTCTGATGTCCGCGGGTCGATACCGCGTACATGGCCGAAGCTGGAGAAGGGGAAAGCGGCGGGCCTGGTGGGCGGTGACGGGCTCGAACCGCCGACCCTCTCGGTGTAAACGAGATGCTCTACCAACTGAGCTAACCGCCCAGGCCGGGACCGTGCAGGCGCTATAGTCCCATGCTCCGCAGGCGGCAAGGGCGGCAGCGGCGGAGCGGGATCAAGGCCGCTGCGACCGCAACAGGGCAGCGCCTTGCAGACCGCTATTGCGGGATCTGCCCACGGGCAGGGATCCGTGGGCCAGCCATATATGCAAGCGGCACCGCCGCTCCAAGATGCCCTCCGGCCCGGCGCGATTGACCGCCGGCCGCAGGACACATCGGTCTGGAAGGAAGGATGGCAGCCGAGCCGCCATCAGACCGGACCTAGAGCACTTTCCGCCCGCGCTGGGTCGCAGGAAATGCCCTATCTCTTTGTCCATCGCATTTTCGTCAGGCAGACCACTGTCGGAGCCGCACCAAAATGCGCAAGGCTTCCCCACACCCTGACCGCCGGGCGGCGCCTGGGGCGACCGCCGTGCGGCTCGGGGACGCTCCGCCCGCCAAATGGGCGGGCCGGGAGCGTCCGGGAAGCCTTTGGAGGGGTCCCCGCGTCAGGGACCCGGGGGCCGATCAGCCGTTGACGGCTTCCTTCAGGCCCTTGCCGGGGGTGAACTTCGGAGCCTTGGAAGCCTTGATCTTGACAGGCTTGCCGGTGCGGGGATTGCGGCCTTCGCGCGCGGCGCGCGTCACCACGGAAAAGCTGCCGAAACCGATCAGCTTGACTTCCTCGCCTTCCTGCAGCGCCTTGGCGATGATGTCGAAGGTGGCGTCCACAGCCGCAGCCGCGGCCGTCTTCGTCAGCTTCGCCTCTTCGGCCACCGCGGCGATCAGTTCGTTCTTGGTGGTCATCTGACCTTTCCTTCCGTTGTCAGAACGCGAATCGTGCAGGCTCAAGCCCTCACGAACGGCGCGAGCATCACGGAAAATAAGGCTTTTGCAAGCGCGATCGGCGTCAAACCCGCACCAATGCACGATTTCCCACTGTGCGCCTGCGAACAAACGGGGGAAAACGGGTTACTCCGGCGGCGTGAGACCGATCGCTAAGGCATTGAAAAGATTAAGGGCGTGCGCCGCTCCCCCGGCTTGATGGGGGGAAGCGGCAACACGCCCTCTCTTTTCGCTGGAAAACGCTTCAATCTGGCCGGTTTGCGGGCAATCCGGCCAGATCTTTCGTCAGTGGGCGACCACGCCGGGGGTCTCCTCGCCCGGCACCGGGGCGTTCACCGGGCGCTCTTCCCAGGTGATCGGAACCGGCGGGCGAACGAGCGCATTGGCGAGCACCTCGTCCATGCGGGAGACCGGAACGATCTCCAGCGCGTTCTTCACGTTGGCCGGGATGTCCGCCAGGTCCTTGGCGTTCTCCTCGGGGATCAGCACCTTCTTGATGCCACCGCGCAGGGCCGCAAGGAGCTTCTCCTTGAGGCCGCCGATGGGCAGCACCCGGCCCCGCAGGGTGATCTCACCCGTCATGGCCACATCGCGGCGCACCGCAATGCCGGTCATCACCGAGACGATGGCCGTGGCCATGGCGACACCGGCGGACGGGCCGTCCTTCGGAGTGGCGCCTTCCGGCACATGGACGTGAATGTCGCGCCGCTCGAACAATGGCGGCTCGATGCCGAAATCAACCGCCCGCGAGCGCACGTAGGACGCCGCAGCCGAGATCGATTCCTTCATCACGTCGCGCAGGTTGCCGGTGACCGTCATCTTGCCCTTGCCGGGCATCATGAGGCCTTCGATGGTCAGCAACTCGCCGCCCACCTCGGTCCAGGCGAGGCCGGTGACGACACCCACCTGGTCCTCGGTCTCCACCTCGCCGTACCGGTAGCGCGGCACGCCGAGGAAATCCTCGAGGTTCTTGGCGGTCACCTTCACCGACTTCTTCTTCGACAGCACCAGCTCCTTCACCGCCTTGCGGGCCAGCGTGGAGATCTCGCGCTCGAGGTTGCGCACACCGGCTTCCCGCGTGTAGCGGCGGACCAGCTGGAGCAGCGCACCGTCGTCGATGGTGAACTCCTTCGGCGTCAGGCCATGCTTGCCAAGCGAGTTGGGCAGAAGGTGCTTGCGCGCGATCTCCACCTTCTCGTCCTCGGTGTAGCCGGCGATGCGGATCACCTCCATGCGGTCCAGAAGGGCCGGCGGGATGTTCAGCGTGTTCGCCGTGGTCACGAACATGACGTTCGAAAGGTCGTAGTCCACCTCCAGATAGTGGTCGGCGAAGGTGTGGTTCTGCTCCGGATCCAGCACCTCGAGCAGGGCCGAGGACGGATCGCCGCGGAAATCGGCGCCCATCTTGTCGATCTCATCCAGCAGGAAGAGCGGGTTCGACTTCTTGGCCTTGCGCATGGACTGGATAATCTTGCCCGGCATGGACCCGATGTAGGTCCGCCGGTGACCGCGGATCTCCGCCTCGTCCCGCACGCCGCCCAGGGCGACGCGCACGAACTCACGGCCCGTCGCCTTGGCGATGGACTTGCCGAGCGAGGTTTTGCCCACGCCGGGGGGGCCGACGAGGCACAGGATGGGCCCGGTGAGCTTGTTGGCGCGGCTCTGCACGGCGAGATACTCGACGATGCGCTCCTTGACCTTGTCGAGGCCGTAGTGGTCGCTGTCGAGGATCTGCTGGGCGAAGGGCAGGTCCTTCTTGACCTTGCTCTTCACGCCCCACGGGATCGACAGCAGCCAGTCCAGGTAATTGCGCACCACGGTGGCTTCCGCCGACATGGGCGACATCTGACGCAGCTTCTTCAGCTCGTGGGTGGCCTTTTCGCGGGCTTCCTTGGTGAGCTTGGTGCGCTTGATGCGGTCTTCCAGCTCCTGCAGGTCGTCCTT
Organism: Xanthobacter autotrophicus Py2; assembly: GCA_000017645.1. Taxonomy (NCBI): domain Bacteria; kingdom Pseudomonadati; phylum Pseudomonadota; class Alphaproteobacteria; order Hyphomicrobiales; family Xanthobacteraceae; genus Xanthobacter; species Xanthobacter versatilis. The sequence goes on along the minus strand of CP000781.1, from coordinate 4,018,766 downwards.
GCCGTCCTCGTCGCCAAGCTCCTTCTGGATCGCCTTCATCTGCTCGTTGAGGTAGTACTCGCGCTGGGTCTTCTCCATCTGCCGCTTGACGCGGGTGCGGATGCGCTTTTCCACCTGCAGGACGGAGATCTCGCTCTCCATCAGGCCGAGCACCTTCTCCAGGCGGTCGGCGACCTTGAGCATCTCCAGGACGCCTTGCTTCTCCGGGATCTTCACGGCGAGGTGCGAGGCGACGGTGTCGGCGAGCTTGGAGTGGTCGTCGATCTGGCTGACGACGCCCACCACCTCCGGCGACACCTTCTTGTTGAGCTTCACATAATTCTCGAACTCGGTGACCACCGAGCGCGCAAGCGCCTCGGCCTCCACCTGGTCGCCGCTCTCGTCGTCGAGGGTGATGGCCTCGGCTTCATAGAGATCGGTACGCTCGGTGTAGCGGGTCACCTGGGCGCGGCTAACGCCCTCCACCAACACCTTCACGGTGCCGTCGGGCAGCTTCAGCAGCTGCAGGACGGTCGCGAGCGTGCCCACGGAGAAGATGGCTTCGGCGGCGGGATCGTCGTCCGAGGCGTTCTCCTGGGTGGCGAGGAGGATGTAGGTATCGCCGCGCATGACCTCTTCGAGGGCGCGGATGGACTTCTCGCGCCCCACGAAGAGGGGAACAATCATATGTGGAAAAACCACGATGTCCCGAAGAGGCAGGACCGGGTAGGTCTGGGACACCCCGGCAACGAGCGGCGGGCGCGGCTTCTGGCTCGTCATGACGCAATCCTTTCAAGAAGTACACGCGCTGGAAAAACGCACAACTGAGCGTTGCCGCGCGTGCACGCGGCCGGAGACGGGCGTGGAATTTCAATGCTGAAGCGGCGTGAACCGCAGGAGGCACGAGGTCCGACCCCCGAGACCGGAACTGTCGAAAAGTAAATGGACACGCAACCTGCCCGTTTCAAGGGCACCCCGTTTACCGGGTTCGGGTGAGGGCGGAACAGTGCCGGAGCGCGTTCCGTCTTCCCCCCTGTTTGGCCCGAGTTTCGGACCATGCCCCGGCCTGCCCCCATGCCGCGAGGCCGGGGGCGGGCTGTGGGGCGGACGCCGTCACGCACTGGCGCCGGCGTCGCCGACACGGTCCGCGTAAATATAAAGCGGACGCGCACTCTGCTCGACCACCTCCCGCGAGATCACCACCTCTTCCACCCCTTCAAGGCCGGGGAGGTCGAACATGGTGTCGAGGAGGATGCTCTCCATGATGGACCGGAGGCCACGGGCGCCGGTCTTGCGCTCGATCGCCTTGCGGGCGATGGCGCCGAGGGCCTCCTCGTGGATGGTCAGGTCCACATTCTCCATCTCGAACAGGCGCTGGTACTGCTTCACCAGCGCGTTCTTCGGCTCGGAGAGGATCTTCTTCAGGGCCTCCTCGTCGAGGTCACCCAGCGTCGCCAGGACCGGCAGACGCCCGATGAACTCGGGGATCAGGCCGTACTTCAGCAGATCCTCGGGCTCCACCTCGCGGAACACCTCGCCGGGGCGGCGATCCTCGGGCGGGGCCACCTTGGCCTGGAAGCCGATAGAGGTGGACCCCTTCGAGCGCGAGGAGATGATCTTGTCGAGGCCGGCGAAGGCGCCGCCGCAGATGAACAGGATATTGGTGGTGTCCACCTGCAGGAATTCCTGCTGGGGATGCTTGCGGCCGCCCTGGGGAGGCACCGAGGCCACCGTGCCTTCCATGATCTTCAGCAGCGCCTGCTGCACACCCTCGCCCGACACGTCGCGGGTGATGGAGGGATTGTCGGATTTGCGACTGATCTTGTCGATCTCGTCGATGTAGACGATGCCGCGCTGCGCCCGCTCGACATTGTAGTCGGCAGCCTGGAGCAGCTTGAGGATGATGTTCTCCACGTCCTCACCCACGTAGCCGGCTTCGGTCAGCGTGGTGGCGTCGGCCATGGTGAAGGGCACGTCGAGGATGCGCGCCAGGGTCTGCGCGAGCAGCGTCTTGCCGGAGCCGGTGGGCCCGATCAGCAGGATGTTGGACTTCGCGAGCTCCACGTCGCCGTGCTTGGTGGCGTGGTTGAGGCGCTTGTAGTGATTGTGCACCGCAACGGAGAGGACCTTCTTCGCGTGATCCTGGCCGATGACATAGTCATCGAGGACCTTGCGGATCTCCTTCGGGGTCGGGATGCCATCCCGCGACTTCACCAGAGAGGACTTCGACTCTTCCCGGATGATGTCCATGCACAACTCGACGCATTCGTCGCAGATGAACACAGTCGGTCCGGCGATGAGCTTCCTGACCTCGTGCTGGCTCTTGCCGCAGAACGAGCAATAAAGCGTGTTCTTGCTGTCGCTGCCGCCGGTCTTGCTCATCTTCGTCTCCTACCATCTACCGATCCGGACACGAAACGCGCCCATCACGCTAGCGTCACATATGGGGATTGGACCATGCAAATTTCCAGCCAATCCCGAAACGGTGATCGGTTCATGAGAGCCAATCACCCCGAGGCGACACGATCAAGGCGGGGAAGCGACATTCCCCAGGTGACGAAGCGCCGGAATACGACCATCCGGACCCGCCGCGCCTTCATCGCGCCGTCGGCCGCATCGTGATCCCGGGGGTCCTGCCGAAATGTGAAGACCCCTGAACGCAGCGGCCCCCGCCTTTTGGGGCGAGGGCCGGATACGCGGCATCCGATGCCGGCTTAACGACATGCAAGCGCGATCTTGCACCGCACGCAAGGGGGGCAATACGAGAACCCCCGTCGCGCGGCTCCCGATCACGCCGCCTTGGAGGTGTCGTCGGTGGGGCGCTGATCGATCACGGCATCGATGAGACCGAAGTCCAGTGCGGCCTTTGCGGTCATGAAGTTGTCGCGCTCCAGCGCGTCCTCGATCTTGTCCATCGAGCGGCCAGTGTGCTTCACATAGATTTCATTCAGCCGGCGCTTCAGGTTCAGGATCTCCTGGGCGTGCAGCATGATGTCCGTGACCTGACCCTGGAAGCCGCCCGACGGCTGGTGCACCATGATTCGGGCGTTGGGCAGGGCGAAGCGCATATCCTTCTCGCCGGCGGTCAGCAGCAGCGAGCCCATGGAGGCGGCCTGGCCGATGCAGAGCGTGGACACCGCAGGCTTGATGAACTGCATGGTGTCGTAGATGGCGAGGCCCGATGTCACCACTCCCCCGGGGGAGTTGATGTACATCGAGATTTCCTTCTTCGGATTGTCCGCTTCCAGGAACAGCAGCTGCGCCACCGCGAGGGTGGACATGCCGTCCTCGACCGGGCCGGTCAGGAAGATGATGCGCTCCTTCAGGAGGCGGGAAAAGATGTCGTAGGACCGCTCCCCGCGGTTGGTCTGCTCGACCACCATGGGAATGAGATAATTCATATAAGTATCGACAGGATCACGCATCGTCAGTCCTCGGGGCGCGGGCGATGGCACGCCCCGGGGGGCGTGCCGCGCAATATCGTCGCAGGACGAAGGCGGACTTTGGCCCTCAGGCCGCCTTCTCGTCGTCCTCTTCCTCCTTGTAGAGCTCTTCCCGCGTCACCGTCTTCTCGGTCACGTTGGCGAGCTCCAGGAGGAAATCAACGACCTTCTCCTCGAACAGGGGGGCGCGAACGGAGGCCAGGGCTTCGGGGGTGCGGCGGTAATATTCCCACACCTGCTGCTCCTGGCCGGGGAACTGGCGGGCCCGTTCCACAACCGCGCGCGTCACCTCGTCTTCAGAAACCTGGATATTGTTGCGCTCACCGATTTCCGCAAGCACCAGGCCGAGGCGCACGCGACGCTCGGCGATCTTGCGGTAATCGGCGCGGGCTTCCTCCTCGGTGGTGCCCTCGTCGGCGAAGCTGCGGTTCTGGGCCGCGAGGTCTTCCTGCACCCGGCTCCACACGCCGAAGAATTCCTGCTCCACGAGGCCTTCCGGCACCGCGAACTGGTGGGTGGTGTCGAGGGCGTCGAGCAGCGCGCGCTTCACCTTCTGGCGGGCGGCGCCGGCGTGCTCGCTGGCGATGCGCGCGCGCACCATCTCCTTGAGCTTCTCCAGGCTTTCCTGGCCGAGGGTCTTGGCGAACTCGTCGTCCAGGGTGAGCGGGCCGGGGGCGGCCACCGACTTCACAGTCACTTCGAAGGTCGCTGCCTTGCCGGCCAGTTCCTTGGCGGCGTAGGCCTCGGGGAAGGTCACGTTGAGGGTGCGGTTGTCGCCGGCATAGACGCCGAGCAGCTGCTCCTCGAAGCCGGGGATGAAGCCGTTGGAACCGAGCAGGACGTCGATGTCCTGGCCCTCGCCGCCGGGGAACTTCTCGCCGTCCACATAGCCGGTGAAGTCGATGGTGACGCGGTCGCCATTCTCGGCGTAGCCGCCTTCACGGGTGACGAAGGGGCGGTTGGCGTCGGCGATGCGCTGGATGGTCTCGTCGACCTCCGCGTCGGACACCTCGACCACCAGCTTCTCCACCGAGATGTCCTTGAAGTTGCCCAGCTCGATCTTGGGCAGGATCTCGATCTCGAGGTCGTAGGCGAGGTCCTTGCCGCCTTCCAGCAGGCCCTGGGCCTGGGGATCTTCCTCGGGCAGCTTGACCTTGGGCTGGAGCGCCAGCTTGAAGCCGTGCTCCTCGACGATCTTGCCGTTGGTCTCGTTGACCGTCTGCTCGATCACCTCGGACATGACGGACTTGCCATAGACGCGCTTGAGGTGCGCCACGGGGACCTTGCCGGGGCGGAAGCCGTTCAGCTTCACCTGGCCCTTGAGTTCGGCCAGCTTGGCATCGGCCTTGGCGCCGAGGTCGGCGGCAGACACCACCACACGGAACGCGCGCTTGAGGCCATCGGCCTGGGTCTCGGTCACCTGCATCGTCTTGCCTTCACATCCTGTCGCGCATGGCGCGGAAAACATTCAAAACCGGTTCGGCCCCGCAGATCCCCCGGCATCCCGCCAAAGGCCGCACGGTGCGTCCCGCGCCTTGCGGCGAACGAACCTCCGCGGCGGCCGGCGAACCGGAAACGTGGTGCGGGCGGAGGGTTTCGAACCCCCACGACTTGCGTCACGGGAACCTAAATCCCGCGCGTCTACCAGTTCCGCCACGCCCGCGAGTCCGCTACGTCCGCGAGACCGCCACGTCCGCAAGGCGCGCGCTGCCGGGTGCGCCATCAGGAGCACCGGACGGCAGACCCCGAAGCACTCCGTCACGGAAACGCTCCATCACGGAAACGCCCAATCGGAGACGCGCGATCCGGGACGCGCACCATAGAGGTTCGACCGCACGCGCACGCCTGTGCACGCATGGATCGGGTCGCGGCTTATATCATGACGGCGCGCGCATGCAGCAACAAAATGGCGCCATCCCATGGACCGCGCAGCTGCCCCGCCATCTGCCCCGGCCGTAGCCCCCGGGCTTGCGCCGCCGTCCCGCAAGCCGTTGCGCCGCATCGTCCGGACCGGCGGCGGTCGAGCTTGTCGACTAAGCAGAGATTCCCCGTCTGGCCAACGAATGCGGCCTGCGCTGCTGGTTGCGGGCGTGGACGGCGGCATGGATGGCGTGGTCGAGCGCGTCGCTATCCTTGAAAGTCTGGTGGGCGAGATGGTGCGCCTTGAGGTCGCGCCAGACCGCTTCGATGTCGTTGAGCTCGGGCGCGTATTTCGGCAGCCATTCAACGGTGAGCCAGTGGGCGCGGGCGGCCAGGGCGGCGCGGGAGAGCTTGCTGGTGTGGATCGGTCCGTTGTCCTCGACCAGCACGACGGGCCTGGCGGCGCGGCCCGGCTTGGGGCCGTACGCCTCATCGAGTTGCTGGAGGTGGGCGACGAAATCGCTGCTGCGCTTGGTCGGGCTGGTCTGGACGATCAGCTCCCGGGTGGCATGGTTGAGCGAGCCGAGCATCGCCACATTCTTGGCCTGACCCGGCGCCGGCACCCGCAGGTCGGCGCCGGACTTCGCCCAGGCACGGGCGAGGTAGGGATGGGTCAGCGCCTCGCTCTCGTCGCCATACAGCAGCACGATGTCGCCTGCCGCGGCCTGCTGCTGGCGCAGTCGTAGGCGCAATCCGACCCGATCGATCTCGTCCGCCTTCTGGCGTCCCTTCAGCGTGTGCCGAGGCCGCCGCCAGCGGAACTTTTTTTTCGCAGCGCCTTGGACAATTGCGAGCGGCTGATCCGCACCCCTTCGCGGGCCTCGATCTCGGTGCGCAGCCGGGCAATGGTCCAGTTGGGCCGGTCCGCCACCGGCGCCTCCAGCAAGGGCGTCGCCACGCGCAACGCCGCCTCGCTCTTCAACGGGGCTGGACCCGGCGCCACCCGCGCCCGCAGCGCAGCAACACCACCGCCCGCATAGTCGCTGCGCCACAGCCGCACCGTGTCTTCGCGGACGCCAAACGCCTCCCCGATCCGCGCGCTGGTCCAGCCCGCCAGCGTCAGCAGCAACGCCCGCGCCCGGTCCGCCTCGCCGCGCTCACGCGATGCCGCCAGGGCTTCCAGCGCCAAACGCTCATCGACACCTGCTGTCACCGGCGACTTGCCCGCCATCACGCCCACCTGCGAATCGACCACATCAGCGAATCGCAACATCATCCGTTGGGCAAGCCCCAGGAACCTGCTTAGGCCGTGAAAATCAGCGGTGGAAAGCCGCTTGCCCTTTTTCCAGCCACGTATGAAGGTCCACGCACCCTGCCAGGAGACGCCGCGTGACGACGCCGATTCCCTCCCGACGCACCGTCCTCAAGGGTGCTGCAGCCCTCTCCCTGTCCGGCGCGGCGGGCGCGCTCGTGCCGGCGCTCGCGCAATCGCCGGCCGCTGCGCAGGCGGCGGCGCCCCCCGCCGCGCAGGCCACCCCCCCGGTGACGCTCACCGCCGCCGAAGGCAGCCTACCGGAGCTGGCCGGACCGGGGCCGCTCGCCCTATTCAACGGCGCCCTCCCCGGCCCGGTGCTGCGGGTGAAGAAGGGCGGCATGCTAAATGTCACCCTCGCCAACAGCCTGAAAGAAAACGTCGCCCTGACCTGGCAGGGCGTGCGGCTGCCAGCGGGTTCGCCCGCGCTGGCGTCGGTCGCGCCCGGCAAGAGCGCCAACCTCAGTCTCGTGGCCACGGATGCCGGCACGTTCTGGTATCATGCGACCTCGCCTAGCCTCGCCCGCCGCGCCCTTGCCGGCCCGCTGGTGGTGGAGGAGGCCGGCGCCTCGGCCTATGCGGCGGACCACCTGTTGTTCATCCAGTCGTTTCCGCCGGAGAGCGGGGTGCCCATCTTTCCGGTCAACGGCGCTATCTCGCCCACCTTCCAGGGTCCGGCCGGCGGGCGCGCCCGGCTGCGGCTGGTGAACGCGACCCCGCTGTTCCTGCGCCTGAAGATTCGCGGGCCGGCGAGCTATGCCATCGCGGTGGACGGCCAGCCCGTGTCCGAGCCCTTCGAACTGAAGGACGGCCGCATCCAGATCGCCCCCGGCGGCCGGGTGGACGTGGCGGCGACGCTGGACGACGCCGACGCCACCATCATCGAGATCGAGACCACGCAGGACCCCATCCGGCTGGCGGTGGTGACCCCGGTGGGCGCCGCCGTCACGCCACCGACCGGGGCGCCGGCGCCGCTGCCGCCCAACGACCTGCCGGCCGAGATCCCCCTCAAGGACGCCCTGCGCATCGAGCTGCCCATCGGCGACAAGCCGGGCGCGGGGGCAGCCTCCCTCGGCACCGTGAAGGCCGGCAAGAGCGTGGTGCTGACACTGGTGAACAGCCTCGACGCGCCGGTGTCGGTCTATATCGCCGGTCATCCCGTGCGCCTGCTGGACAATGTCTATGACGGCTGGCGGCCGTGGTGGCACGACACCGTGCCGGTGCCGTCAAAGGCCACAGTGCGGGTAGCGTTCCGCGCCGCCCAGCCGGGCACCTGGTCCATCATCGGCCAGCGCGGCGGCGACGGCGAGGTGGTGGTCTCCAAGACCTATGAAGTGACGGCCTGAGGCCCGGAGAATTTTCCGCGAGCGACCAGGACGGCCCGGGCTGTCCTGGTCACCGCACCCCGAGCGTTTCGTACAGCCGGCGGTAGACCTCGCGCAGCGCCTCCGGCAAATCGTCGGCCACGAGGCCCGGCCCGGCGACGCGGGCGGCCTCCCCGTGCAGCCACACGGCGGCCGCGGCGGCCTCGAACGCCGGCATGGCCTGGGCCAGAAGTCCCCCCGCCATGCCGGCCAGCACGTCTCCGGCCCCCGCGGTGGCGAGCCAGGGCGGCGCATTTTCCGCGATGGCGGCGTGCCCGTCGGGGGCCGCGACCACCGTATCCGCCCCCTTCAGCACCACCACGGCGCCCAGCCGCGCCGCCGCCGCGCGGGTGCGTGCCAGCTTGGAGGGCGCCTCCAGCACCGCCCGATCCCCGGCGAACAGACGGGCGAACTCGCCCTCGTGGGGGGTAATGATGAGGCCCGCCGTGCGCGCAGCCACATCCGCCAGCGCCCAGGGCACGCCCGCGTAGGAGGTGAGCGCGTCCGCATCCAGCACAAGGCGCCGGCCCGGCGCGGCGATGTCGATCTTTGCCCGCGTCGCCGCCCCCATGCCGAGGCCCGGCCCCAGCACCACGGTGCCGAGCCTCCGGTCGGCGAGCAGGGTGGCGAGGTCGTCGTCGCAGGCCATGGGACGGGGCATGATGGCGGCATAGGACGCGGCATGCAGCGGCAGGGCGTCCGGCGGCAGGGCCACCGTCACCAGCCCGGCCCCGGCCCTGAATGCCCCGCGGGCCGAGAGGCGGGCGGCGCCCGAAGTCCAGGCGCCGCCGCTGACCACCACCGCATGGCCGCGATCATATTTGTGGCCCAGCGCCGACGGCAGCGGAAATGCCGGGCGCCACAGCTCCGGCATGTTCACGGAGGTGGCGGGCCTGATCACATCCAGCACCGCGTCGGGAATCCCGATGTCCGCCACCCGCACCCGCCCGCACAGGCTGCGCCCCGGCTCCAGCAGGTGGCCGGGCTTGCGACGGAAGAAGGTGACCGTCTCCTGCGCCTGCGCCGCCGCGCCACGCACCTTGCCGGTGGCGCCGTCGAGGCCGGAGGGCAGGTCCACGGCGACGATGGGCCGGCCGGAGGCGGCCATGCGCATCACCAGCGCCTTTGCCGCGCCGTCGAGATCACGGGCGAGGCCGGCACCGTAGAGGGCATCGACGATCACCCCGGCCTCGGTGAGATCGAGGACGGCCGGCTCCTCCACCGGCCCGCGCCAGCGCTCGGCGGCGCGCCTTGCGTCCCCTCCCAGCTTGTCGCGCTCGCCCAGCAGGGCGACCCGCACCCGGAAGCCCCGCTGCGTCAGCACCCGTGCCGCAACGAAACCGTCGCCGCCATTGTTGCCCGGCCCGCACAGGACCACGACGCGGGTCGGCAGCGGAAACCGCGCCACCACGTCGGCCACCGCGGTGCCCGCCCGCTCCATAAGCGTGAAGGACGGCGTGCCCATTTCGGTGGCGAGTCGATCTGCCTGACCCATTTCCTGTGGATCGAGAAGTGCGTGCACGTGATGCCCTGCCTCTCTAATGCCCAGTTGATACTCAGCGAACGCACGCAATGAAGATATAAATCGCCTAATTTAAAGTCATTAAGCCTATTTCATGAGCAACACACGGCTCACCTTACGCTCTGGTCCGCATAGGCACTTAGGCGTATGGATGGCATACATCCTGCTTAAATGCTGCCGGCTCGACCAGCGGCGGTGGCCGGGCCAGGGGAGACGGACCGGATGAAGAAAATTGAGGCTATCATCAAGCCCTTCAAGCTCGATGAAGTGAAAGAGGCCCTCCAGGACGTGGGACTGCAAGGCATCACGGTAACCGAGGCCAAGGGCTTCGGCAGGCAGAAGGGCCATACCGAGCTTTATCGCGGCGCGGAATATGTGGTGGATTTCCTGCCCAAGGTGAAAATCGAGGTCGTGCTCTCCGACGATATGGTAGACCGGGCCGTCGACGCCATTCGCCGAGCGGCCCAGACCGGACGGATCGGAGACGGAAAGATCTTCGTTTCGTCCATCGAGGAGGCGATCCGCATCCGCACCGGCGAATCCGGCCTCGACGCGATTTGACGCGTCCAATAAAAACCTGCGTGCCAGCAGAAAGGTAATACCCCCATGACCATCAAGACGGCCAAGGACGTCCTCGACCTGATCAAGAGCGAGGACGTGAAATACGTCGATCTGCGCTTCACCGACCCGCGCGGAAAATGGCAGCATGTTACCTTCGACATTTCCATGGTCGACGATGAGTTCCTGACCGAAGGCACCGCCTTCGACGGCTCGTCCATCGCCGGCTGGAAGGCCATCAACGAATCCGACATGCTGCTGATGCCGGATCCGGCCACCACCTGCATTGACCCGTTCTTCGCCGAGACCACGCTCTCCATCGTCTGCGACGTGCTGGAGCCGACCACCAACCAGCCCTACGGCCGCGACCCCCGCTCCATCGCCCGCAAGGCCGAGGCCTATGCGAAGTCCACCGGCATCGGCGATGCCGTCTATTTCGGCCCCGAGGCCGAGTTCTTCATCTTCGACGACGTGCGCTTCAAGGCGGACCCGTACAACACGGGCTTCAAGCTCGACTCGGTCGAGCTGCCCACCAACGGCGACACCGAATATGAGGGTGGCAACCTCGGCCACCGGGTGAAGACCAAGGGCGGCTACTTCCCCGTGCCGCCGATCGATTCGGCGCAGGACATGCGCTCCGAGATGCTCGCCGCCATGGCCAAGATGGGCGCCAAGGTGGAGAAGCACCACCACGAGGTGGCCTCCGCCCAGCACGAGCTCGGCCTCAAGTTCGGCTCGCTGGTGACCATGGCCGACCACCTGCAGGTCTATAAGTACTGCATCCACCAGGTGGCCAACATCTACGGCAAGACCGCGACCTTCATGCCGAAGCCCGTCTTCGGCGACAACGGCTCGGGCATGCACGTCCACCAGTCCATCTGGAAGGACGGCAAGCCGCTCTTCGCCGGCGACAAGTATGCGGACCTGTCCGACTACTGCCTGTGGTACATCGGCGGCATCATCAAGCATGCCAAGTCGCTGAACGCCTTCACCAACCCGCTGACCAACTCCTACAAGCGCCTGGTCCCGGGCTATGAGGCTCCGGTGCTGCTGGCCTATTCGGCCCGCAACCGCTCGGCGTCCTGCCGCATCCCCTACACCAACAACCCGAAGGCCAAGCGCGTCGAGGTCCGCTTCCCCGATCCCGGCGCGAACCCCTACCTCGCCTTCGCGGCCCTGTTCATGGCCGGCATGGACGGCATCCTCAACCGGATCGACCCCGGCCAGGCCATGGACAAGGACCTGTACGACCTGCCCCCCGCTGAGCTGAAGCAGATCCCCACGGTCTGCGGCTCGCTGCGCGAGGCCCTGGATTCGCTCGCCGCCGACCACGAGTATCTGCTCAAGGGCGACGTGTTCCAGAAGGACTTCATCGAGTCCTACATCGAGCTGAAGATGACCGAAGTGATGCGTTTCGAAATGACGCCGCACCCGGTCGAGTTCGAGATGTACTACTCGGTCTGACGAACATCTCCGGCCCGGCCAAAAGGCTGGGCCGGCCTTGTTCCGGTCTTCATGACCTCATTGGGCGCCTCTCGGGGCGCCCTTTCTTTTAGCAGAGGTCGGTTCTTTCCTGGTGCCTGCTGCACTTCAATGGGACAGCAGGATGCCGGCCACCAGGAGAAGTTCGCCCACCAGCACCCCGGCGAACACCGAACGGCGCAACGCGAGGAAGCCGGCCACGCCGCCCACCACCGCGCCCAGCCGCAGCAGCAGCGGCACGGCGGCGAGCGCTCCGGCCGGCGCGAACAGCAGCCGCGCCACCACGGCGGCCAGCAGCGCGGTGGCCACCGCCTTCACCCAGTGGAAGACCGGGCTGCCCTCCTCCAACCGCCGTCCCGCGAGAATCGCCAGCGAACGCCAGATCTCGGTGGGCAGGAAGCCCGCCAGCAGCACGATGAGCAGCGCCGCGCCCTCGGTCATGGGGGCGCCGGTCATGACTGCCCCCGCCGACGCTCCAGCAGCCGGCCCGCCACATAGGCGAACGTACCGCCGCCGATGCCGGCGATCATCAGGTCGAGACCGCCTTCCAGCCCAAGTGTCACCGGCATGAGGAAGAACCCCGCCGCCAGCGCCAGCCAGTCGGTGGGCCGGGCGGCGTTGCGCACCATCAGGATAGTGAAGGACAGCGGTGTCAGCAGCAGCAGGGCCGCCGCCAGCGGCGTCGGCACTTCGCCCGCCACCAGAAAGCCGGTCAGTGTGCCGAGCATGCTGATGGCGATCAGCACGTTGCCGAGCCCGAGGGTGAAGGGTAGCCGCGCCTCGCCCGGCAGATGGGGCAGCAGGCGCAGGCCCTCCAGCCATACGGTCATGGCCACGTAATGGGCGCTCACCAGTTCCCAGAACAGGCTGCGGCGCGGCCCCCGGATATAGGGTGCCACCGACACCACCATGGGCAGCAGCCGGATGGAGGAAATGGCCACCGCCAGCGCCACCGCCGGCAGGGCAGTGCCCGCCGCGATGCCGCCGATCAGGATGAGCTGCGCCGGCAGCGCCCACACCAGCAGGGTGGAGACGAGCCCCGCCCCGATCGGGAAGCCCACGCTCTGGAGCACCGCGCCGAAGCCGAGATAGCTCGCGAACAGCACGATGGCAGGCACGGACATGCCCGCCCTCATCCCCTTCAGGAACCAGACGGCCGGCGCATGATGCGCGGGATGGAGGGCAGGCGGGGCGGACACGCGGGGCTCGTTCCGGGCACAGGTTCTGAAGGCCGGGCGCAGGCACGCCGGCCGGTGATTAATGCCATAGCACATGCCCTGATCGTGGGAAGGCAACTTCGCGCAGGCGATACACGACGGCCATGCAGCGATGGGGTAGCTTTGCGTCAGGTGCCTCCCTCCGGACCATCGCGCGCATTGCCCCCGGGGGCCGGGGACGCCATCTTGTGCCCAGCGTTTCGAATCGGTCGCCCTGCCGTGCTTATCGTTGAAATTCCGTACCGCGACCCGTTCGCCGTCCTCCACGCCTTCGCCGATGCGCCCTATTGCGCCTTCCTCGACAGCGCCGCGGAGGGGGACGCGCGGGCACGCTGGTCCTATCTGGGGGCCGATCCGTTCCAGGTCATCACCAGCGCGGCCGATGGCGTGCGCGTGGACGGACGGCTCGTGCCCGGCACTCCGTTCGAGGTTCTGTCTGTGGCGCTGGCCGCCAATGCGGCGCCGGCCGAACCCTCCCCGGTGCCGTTTCGCGGCGGCGCCATGGGGTATCTCGGCTATGAGCTGGGCCGCCATCTGGAGCGCCTGCCCGCCCCCCGCCCGGCAGCCCCGGCCATTCCCGAGCTGGTTCTCGGCCTCTACGACACGGTGCTCGCCTTCGACCGTCTGGAGCGCCGCGCCTACATCGTTTCCACCGGCCGGCCGGAGCATGGCGCCGCCGCCAAGGCGCGCGCGCAGGTCCGGGCCGAGGCGATCCGCCGCCGGCTGGAGACGGCCCCCGCCATCGCGCCGGCGCCGGATTTTTCCCGCACCGGCCGCTTCGTGCCGGAGCAGCCGCGCGCCCAGGTGGAAGCCGCCATCGCGCGGGTGATCGAATACATCCGCGCCGGCGACATCTTCCAGGCCAACCTCACCCAGCAGATGCGCGCGGCGCGGCCCCAGGGGCTCAGCGATCTAGCCCTCTACACCCGCCTGCGCGCGCTCTCCCCCTCCCCCTTCGCCGCCTTCCTGCGCGCCGGACCGGAGCTTGCCGTGCTCAGCGCCTCACCGGAGCGCTTCCTCTCCCTCGATCCCGACGGGCGGGTGGAGACGCGGCCCATCAAGGGCACCCGCCGCCGCAGCCCGGACCCGCAGGAGGACGCGCGGCTTGCCGCCGCCCTCCTCGCCTCGCCCAAGGACCGGGCGGAAAACCTGATGATCGTGGACCTGCTGCGCAACGACCTCTCGCGGGTCTGCAAGGTGGGCAGCGTGAAGGTGCCGGCCCTGTGCGCGCTGGAGACCTTCGCCAGTGTGCATCACCTGGTCTCGGTGGTGGAAGGCCGGCTGAAAGACGGCCTCGGCCCGGTGGACCTGCTCACCGCCTGCTTTCCCGGCGGGTCCATCACGGGAGCGCCGAAGATCCGCGCCATGGAGATCATCCACGAGCTGGAACCGGTGCCGCGCGGGGTCTATTGCGGCTCGGTGTGCTGGATCGGCTTCGACGGGGCGATGGATTCCTCCATCGTCATCCGCACCATAACCCGGGCCGGGGAGACGCTGCTGGCCCAGGCGGGCGGCGGCATCGTGGCGGATTCCGATCCGGCGGACGAATATGAGGAGAGCCTGGTGAAGCTCTCGCCCATGCTGCGGGCCTTGTCGGGGGAGACATCGTGAAGCTCTGGCTCGGCACCGGCCTCGTCGCGCAGGACGATGCGCGCCTCTCCCCGTTCGACCGGGGCTTCACCCTCGGCGACGGCCTGTTCGAGACCCTGCGCGTACGCGAAGGCGCCGTGCTGCGGCTGGACGCCCACCTCGCCCGCCTCGCCGCCGGCGCGGGGGTGCTTGGCCTGCCCTTGCCGGCGCTCGATCTTGCCGCAGCCCTCGCCGCCACGGCGGTGGCGAACGATCTGACGGAGGGCGTGCTGCGCCTCACCCTCAGCCGGGGCACCGGCCCACGGGGCGTGCTGCCGCCGGCCGAGCCCAATCTCACCCTCGTTATCACCGCCGCCCCCCTGCCCGCCCTGGCCCCGCCCGCGCGGCTCGTGATCGTGCAGGGCACCCGCCGCAATGATCGCTCGCCGCTGGCGCAGGTGAAGTCGCTGAACTACCTCGACAACATCCTCGCCCGGCAGGAGGCCGCCCGGCGCGGCGCGGACGATGGCGTGCTGCTCAATACGCGCGAGGGCGTGGCGGAGACCTCCATCGCCAACCTGTTCGCGGTGATCGGCGGCGACCTCGTCACCCCGCCGCTGGCGGAAGGCGTGCTGCCCGGCATCATGCGGGCGGCGGTGCTGACTGAGGGCGCCGGCGAACGGCCGTTGACGGTGGAGGACCTGAGCCGGGCAGAGGAAATCTTCCTCACCTCGGCACTGGGCATCCGCTCCGTCGCGGCGCTGGAGGGGCGCGAGGTGGCTGGTCGCGCGATCGCCGAACGGCTGCGCGCCCGCATTCCGGGGGCCTGAGGTGGCGCCGGTCCTGCGCACCGAACGGCTGGTGCTGCGCCCGTGGCGCGAGCAAGACCGCGACGGCCTGTGGCGCATGCAATCCAACCCCGCCACCATGGAATTCCTGATGCCGGTGCCCGACCGCGCCGCCAGCGACGCGGTGGCGGAGCGGGCCGAAGCGCACTTCACCCGCCACGGCTTCGGCCTGTGGGTGGTGGAGGCGCCCGGCGTGACAGACTTCGCCGGCTATGCCGGCCTCGTGCACGTGCCCTATGACGAGCACTTTACCCCGGCGGTGGAGATCGGCTGGCGCTTCGATCCCGCCTTCTGGGGCCACGGCTACGCCACCGAGGCGGCGCGCGCGGCCCTCGCCTTCGGCTTCGACACGCTGGGGCTCGCGGAGATCGTCGCCATTACCGTGCCGGCCAACCGCCGCTCACGAGCCGTGATGGAACGGCTCGGCATGGCGCGGGACGAAGAAGGGGATTTCGACCTGCCGATCATCCCCGTGGGTCATCCGCTGCGGCGGCAGGTGCTATACCGGCTCAGGCGGCCGTCCCCGCCACCGCCTGCTCGATGAGGTCGGCGGCGCGCTTCACCCCGCCGCCGTCCGCCATCTCGTCGGCGATGCGCCGTGCGGCAAGCCGATAATCCGGCACCGTGAGCACCGCCTTCAAGGCATTCGCGAGGCGCACGCGGCTCGCCCGGCCCGCCGGCACCACCTCGGCGACGCCCGCATAGGCGAGGCGGGCGGCGGTGGCCGGCTGCTCGAAAGCGATGGGCATGGCCACCAGCGGCACGCCCTCGGCCAGCGCGTCCAGCACCGTGTTCATGCCGCAGTGGAGCACGGCAGCGGCGCAGCACTTCAGAACCTCCTGCTGCGGCACGAAGGAGCGCACCTCGGCGAGGCCCGAGAGCTGGGCCGCCTCCGCATCGGACAGCATGCCGCCGTGGGCGATGAGGAGCCGCGCCCCAACGTCCCGCGCCGCGAACGCCACCTTGTGGAACAGGTCGATCCGCCCGCCCTGCAAGGTGCCGAGGGAGCAGAACAGCAGCGGCATGCCCTCCACGTGCGGCAAGGCCACATCCATGCGCGGCACTGCGGCGCCGTCGCGCCAGGGCGAGCCGTAGTGGAAGGTCGCGGGCAGCTCGGAGCGGGGAAAGTCCAGCCCCTTCGGCATCTGCGCCACGGTCAGGAGCGGCGAGAAGCCACCGTCCGCGAACGGATCGAGCCCGAACGCCGCTCCGTGGCGTTCCAGCACCCGGCGCATGGGCCGCATCAAAAGGTCGGTGATGCGGTAGCCGCCCTTGTTCCACACGAGGCCCTGCTCGCTGGCATCGTAGGGCCAGGGCACGAAGGGCGGCGGCACGCCGATCTCGCGGTTCAGCGGCAGCGCGGTGGCGGTGGAGACCACGGGCAACCCGAGATGTCGCGCCACGAGCGTGCCCGCCGCCTCGGTCTGGTCGGCGATTACCGCGTCGGCGCCGATGGCCTTCAGCACGCCCGGCAGGTCGCGGCAGAGCATGTCGGTCTGCGCCGCGGTGACCTTCAGGGTGCCGAGCAGGCCGAACAGGCCGGTGGGTGCGGCAAGGCGTGCCACATAGGCGTCGAGCGCCCCGGCCGGGTAGTCCTTCTCGCCCACGGGCGCGAACTCGGCACCCTTGCCAGCGACGAGGCGGGCGGCATCGGCCATGTGCACGAAGGTGACGCGATGGCCGCGCGCGGTAAGCTCCCGGGCGAGCACCAGCAACGGATTGATATGGCCCGGCAGCGGCGGGGCGACGACGGCGAAATGGGTCATGCGGGACGCGTCCAAAGATGCGCGGGACGGGGCGGCGGCGCGCCTCTGAACCGCGTGGCGAGGGCCTGCGCGAGGCCACCCGCGAGAAAGCCGGCCTTCTGGGCCGTGGAGGTGGAGACGCGGGTATCCCACGCCTTCGGCCCGCGCTTACGGACCTCGATGCCGATGGCGCGATAGACCCCACGCGCCGCGCCCACCGCTGCCGCCGCGCGGAACGGCAGGGCGGCCATGCCGATGAGGGCCTGGTCGTAATAGGGCTCGGCCACGTCGAGCAGCCGCGCCACCACGCCGGCCACCGCCGCGCGGTGCTCCGGCGCGGCGATGGCCGCCTCCGGCACGCCGGCCTCTGCGAGGAAGGCCGCCGGCAGGTAGATGCGGCCGATGGCGGCATCCTCCATCACGTCGCGGGCGATGTTGGTGAGCTGGAAGCCGAGGCCGAGGTCGCTCGCCCGGTCCAGCACCACTTCATCCCGCGCGCCCATGATGAGGGCCATCATCACGCCCACCACGCCGGCCACGTGGTAGCAATAGGTGAGCGTGTCATCGAGGGTGTCGTAGCGCCGGCCTTCCACGTCCATGCGGAAGCCCTCCAGCAGTTGAAGGGGATAGCGCTCGGGAATGTCGTTGCGCTTCACCACCTCGGCGAAGGCGGCGAAGGCCGGATGGGCGGAGGGCGCGCCGCGATAGGCGTTGCGGGTCTCCTCATAGAGGCCATCGAGCCGCTCGGCGGGCGAGGCGGCGCTGGAGACACGCCCGTGCCCCAGTTCCTGCCCGTCCACCACGTCGTCGCAGTGGCGGCACCAGGCATAGAGCATCACCGCGTCTTCCCGCATGCGCGGGCCGAACAGGCGCGCGGCGGCGGCGAAGCTCTTGGAGCCCTTGTTTATGGCCTCCTCGCTGGCACCGAGGACGGTAGGCGCAGGCGTGCTCATCGCGGCGTCACGCCCAGATCCGCGAGGATGAGCCCCGCCGTGGCCTTGGCCGAGCCCACCACCCCCGGCACGCCCGCCCCCGGATGGGTGCCGGCCCCGGCGAAATAGAGGTTGGCAATCTTGGCATCGCGGTTGTGCGGCCGGAACCACGCTGACTGGGTGAGGAGCGGTTCTACCGAGAAGGCCGAGCCCTGATGGGCGGACAGTTCGTCGCGGAAGCCGAAGGGGGTGAGGATGCGCGAGGTGACGAGGCTGTCGCGCAGCCCCGGCAGTAGCCGCTCTTCCAGATGGGCGAGGATGCGGTCGCGATAGAGCGGGCCTTCCACCTCCCAGTCGATGTCCGCCTTGCCCAGATGCGGCACCGGCGAGAGCACGTAGAAGGCGGTACAGCCTTCCGGCGCCAGCGATTTGTCTGTCACGGTGGGCGCGTGGAGATAGAGCGAGAAGTCGTCGGGAAGGTTCGGGCCCTTGAAGATCTCGTCCACGAGGCCCCGATAGCGCGGACCGAACAGCACCGTGTGGTGCTGGAGATGGTCCCAGGTGCGCCGCGCCCCGAAATAGGTGACGAACAGCGACATGGAGTGGCGCGTCTTGGCCAGCCGCGCGCCTTCCGAGCGACCGCGCGCCGCCCCGCGCAGAAGGTGGCGATAGGTGTGCACCACGTCCGCATTGGAGGCGACGAGGTCGAACGGCAGGGTCTCGCCGCTCTTGAGCTTCACGGCGGTGGCGCGCTGGCCCTCCACCACGATCTCGTCCACCGGGCTGGTGAGGCGGATCTCGCCGCCGAGGTCGGTGAACAGCTTGACCATGCCGCGCACCAAGGCGCCGGTTCCCCCGCGGGGGAAGAACACGCCCCACTTGCGCTCCAGCGCATGGATGAGGGCATAGATGGACGAGGTGGAGAAGGGATTGCCCCCCACCAGCAGGGAATGGAACGAGAAGGCCTGCCGCAGGTGATCGTCGCGGATGAAGCGCGAGACCATGGCATAGACCGAGCGCCAGGCTTCCAGCCTCACCAGCTTGGGCGCGGCCTTCATCATGCTGGAGAATTCGAGGAACGGCACCGCGCCGAGCTTGAGATAACCCTCCTCGAAGACCGCCTGCGAATAGGCGAGGAAGCGGCGATAGCCCTCCACGTCCGCCTTATCGAAGGTGGCGATCTGGGCGTCCAGCGCGGCCTGGTCGTTCACATAGTCGAACTGCCGGCCGTCCGGCCACAGCAGCCGGTAGAACGGCGAGACCGGCATCAGCTCCACATAGTCGGACAGCTTGCGGCCGGCGGCGGCGAACACTTCTTCCAGGCAGGTGGGATCGGTGATGACGGTGGGGCCGCCATCGAAGGTGAAGCCGTCCTGCTCATAGACGTAGGCGCGGCCGCCGGGCTTGTCCCGCTGCTCGAACACGGTGGTGCGGATGCCCGCCGCCTGCAGGCGGATGGCGAGGGAGAGCCCGCCGAAGCCGGACCCGATGACGGCGGCGCGGCGGATGGTCTTGGTGGCATCGAGCATCATGGGGAACCGGGTGCGGCTTTCGTCTCAACAAGGCAGGAGAGCGCCCTGAACACCGATACGGGTGGGCGGCCCGAAAGGATGCGCGCCTTGTCGGCAAGGGTGAGGCGATCGGCGTAGAAACGGGCGATCAGGTCTTCCGACAGCCCGTAGAAGCGCTGGAGAATGGCATAGCGCCGCTCCGGATCGGCAGCGCGGAACAGCATGCGGTTGAGCAGGCGGAAGAAGCCGCGCCCGTTCCACGCCGCCGCCGCATGGCTGCGCACTGCCGCCGAAAGCGCGGGGCCGGAAAGGTCGGCAAGCGCGCTCACCGAGTCGGCCAGGGCCATGGCGTCGGGCAGGCTGTAGCCGGTGGTGGGGTGGAACAGGCCTGCCCGCAGTCCGGCGGGCGCGACGCCCGAAGGCGTCTCGGCAAGAAAGGCGTTGATGTCGCCGCCCAACGCTATCGGCAAGATGCCGTCCTCCTCCCGCACCACATAATCCACGGCCCAGCCCTGCGCCGCGGCATAGGCGGAAATGCGGCCGCGCAAGGCATCGGCGGGAAGATCCGGGCCGTCGGCATAATAGGTGTCTTCCACCAGCAGCGTGTCATCGTCCAGCGGCAGCACATAGACGAAGCGGTAACCGCCCAGCTGCTCCACCCGCGCATCCATGATGATGGGGCGGGTGAGGCCATGGGGCCGAGACATACGCAGTTCCTGCCCCAGGAAGGTCTGGTAGCCGAGGTCGAGATGGCGCGAGGCGAGTGGGCCGCGCCCGTCCACCACGGCGCGGGCGTCGATGCGCTCGCCGCCCTCCAGCACCACGTGGTCGGGCGCCACATGGGCGACGCGGGCATTGGTGCGGATGGCGGCGCACAGGCGCTCATTCATCACCTCGGCCATGCGCTCGGAGGAAATGGTGGCGTAGCCGCCTTTGAGCGTGCGCGAAAAAGCGGGAAAATGCACCCCGTGCCCGGCCCAGAGATAGCTCTGGAAGGGAGCGAGGAAGGCGCGCTGCGCGGCAGTGAGATCGCTGTCGTGGCAGGACCAGCTGTGATTGCCGCCCACGCTCTCGCCGGCTTCCAGCAGCAGCATGTGAAGGCCGGGACGCTGGGCCGCGAGGCGCGCCGCCATAAGGCAATTGGCAAGTCCGGCGCCGACGAAGACGATGTCCATGCCCTAAGCGCTGCTCCTGCCGTTGCCCCCGCAAGGGCAATAGCCGCCGGGCTGTCGCCTGTCACCCCCGCGCCGGATTCCCGCTCGTCCCCCAATCTGCCATAACCGCTGCCCGGACGGCCCCCGCATACTGAGTCCGCCGAAGGCTGCTGCGAGGTCCGAGAGAACGCTCCCCGCAGGTCCGGGAAAAAGGGAAACGCCATGCCTGATACGCCGCCCTCCCCTACCCCCGCCCCGCGCGGTCCGCTCGCAGGCGTGCGCGTCATCGACCTGTCCCGGCTCGCGCCGGGCCCCTATTGCACCATGCTGCTGGCGGACCTCGGCGCCGAGGTGATCGTGGTGGGCGGCGGGCGCGCCGGGGTCGCCATCGCGGAATTCTCCCGCGGCAAGCGCCACGTGGCCCTCAACCTCAAGGCCCCGGAAGGCCGCGCCGCGCTCCACGCGCTGGTGAAAGCGGCGGACGTGCTGGTGGAGGGCTTCCGCCCCGGCGTGGCCGAGCGCATCGGCGCGGGATATGCGGAGCTGTCGGCGCTCAATCCCCGCCTCGTCTTTTGCGCCCTCACCGGTTTCGGCCAGGATGGCCCGCGGGCCAAGGAGGCCGGCCACGACATCACCTATCTCGCCTTGTCCGGCGTGCTCGGCGGCCTCGGCCCCAAAGGAGCGCCGCCGGAGGCGCCGCTGAACCTGGTGGCGGATTTCGCCGGCGGCAGCCTGATCGCCGCCATCGGCATCCTCGCGGCGGTGATCGAGGCCAGGGCCTCGGGGCGCGGCCAGTTCATCGATGCCGCCATGATGGACGGCGCCCTCTCCCTCATGGCCATGCACCTGCCCCTCTGGAAGACGCCCCACTGGCCGGAGCGCGGCGACGGGCTGCTGGGCGGCGGGGCGCCGTTCTACCGCACCTATGCCTGCGCCGACGGCGGCTTCATGGCCGTGGGGGCGCTGGAGCGCGGCTTCTTCGAGAGCCTGTGGCGCACGCTCGATCTGGGCGAGGCTCCGGACCACATGCGTCGCGACCTGTGGCCGGGGATCGAGCGCCAGCTGGCGGAGACCTTCGCCAGCGCGCCGCGCGACCATTGGACCGCCCTGTTCGCAGGCACGGACGCCTGCGTCGCCCCGGTGCTCGCGCCCGACGAGGTCTGGAGCGATCCCCATGTCGCCGCGCGCCACCCCGGATGCGGCCCCCATCGCGTGCCCGCCGTGCCGCGCCTCTCCCGCACCCCGGCCGAGGCGCGCCCGCTGGATCTCTCCGACCGCACCGCCGAGGTGCTGCGCGAGATCGGCCTCAGCGATGAGGTGGCCCGCGCCGCCGCAGCGCCGGATGAAGGCGAGGGCCGCTCCGGCCTCGCCTGGCCACCGGAGCTGCGGTAGGGCGCTCACCCGTCCGCCACCGTCCCTCAGAACGCCGAGTCGGGCTCCATCCGGGGACGGAACGCGGCGCGGCTGTCCTCGGGCGCCTCATCGCGGGCATCGAGGCCATAGTCGCGCAGCACTGCGGCCACGCGCAGGCGGTAATCCCGGAAGATGCCGGCGCGCCCGGCCGCCTGCGTCTTGCGATGGATGGGCAGGTTGCGCCAGGCCTTCACCGCCTCCTCGTCCCGCCAGATCGACAGGGACAGCATCTTGCCAGGCTCGGTGATGCTCTCGAAGCGCTCCACGGAGATGAAGCCGTCCATCTGCTCCAGCTCCATGCGCAACCGGGCTGCGAGATCCAGATAGGTTTCCCTCTGGCCCTCGGCCGGCCAGACCTCGAAAATGATGGCGATCAACCTCCCCTCCCTCGGCTTTTGCCGCTGTTGCCGCGACTTTACACCGCCCGCAAGCTTCGCACCGGGTTTGACGCACACGATACCGCCGCGCCTCCGGCTCAGGTAAAGTCCGCGCTTTCAATACGGGGCATTGCGATGGCGACGACGATCTACGGAATCAAGGCCTGCGAGACCATGAAGAAGGCTCGGGGCTGGCTTGAGGCGCACGGCGTCGACCACGCCTTCCATGACTACAAGACCGCCGGCATCGAGCGGAAGACGCTGGAAGGCTGGGTGAAGAAGGTGGGCTGGGAAAAGCTCCTCAACCGCTCCGGCACCACCTTCCGCAAGCTGCCCGACGCTGACAAGGAGGGCATCGACGAGGCCAAGGCCATCGGCCTGATGCTGGAGAAGCCATCCATGATCAAGCGTCCGGTGCTGGAGACGGGACGCGACCTTCTGGTGGGCTTCAAGCCCGAGGAGTACGCCGCGAAATTCGGCTGAGCCCCGCACCGGACGAGCACCGGCAACGGCGGCCATGCACACCGGTGAGGGCTCAATCTCGGGTCCGTGATGGCGCACCGCAACGTTACGCAGCGGAATACAATGCCCTCGCCAAGCTGGCCCTCGATTGCTAAAGTCCGGCCCCGATGGCCTTGTTCTCGCCTTCGTGATCTGGTGTTACGGGGGTCGTAAAGGGAAAAGTTACCGAGTTTAGGCAGGTTTGGGGGGCTGGCGCACGGTTCGGGCACATCCGGCCGGGCATTCAACAAGCCGGCGATTCGGGCGGAGCATTCCGCACCGGGCGAGGTTTGTGCGATGCAAGCGCGTTCGTCGCACCACCGTGGGACCCTGCCGATGAGGAACGAGCGCCGGAAACGTCCGGCAACGCTGATAGCAGGGACCATGAGGCATAAGAGCTGGACATCGGACGAGGATGCCACCTTCGACCCGCTGGGTCCGGAGGGCCGTCCGCGCAGCGGATCAAGGCACGCGACCCTTGTCGGCATCGGCACCGGGATTTTCGCCGGTCTGCTGGTGGCGGCCGGGGCCGTCTGGGTGACCCAGGGCTCGTTCGCATTCGGCGTTTCCGAGCCGCGCGTGGTGGAACGCCCGGTACGCGAGCTCTCGCTTGCCGCCGCCGGAGCCACCGTCACCGAAGTATCCCTGATCGTCTCTTCCGGCGCCCTTGAGCTTGAGCCGGACCGCATCTACCTGACCAGCCTGTCCATTGAAGGCGCGCCCTTCGCCACGGCAAACGTCGCGCAGCAGGCTTCCGCCTCAGCGCCCGTGAACATGGGCACCCCGCTCGCCCGCAACGTCCCGCTGCCCCTGGCGAACCCGCTGCCCAACCGCATCCCGCAGATGGCGGCCGGCGACGGCATCCGCGCCCTCCAGCAGCTCGACCAGGGCGGCGCACCGTTGCCCCAGCGCAACCCGCTGGTGCGCGAGCAGCGCCTCGCCTACGCCTCCCTGCCCGATCCGTCAGCGCCACTCGTGGACACGCCTGCCGCTCCGAGCGCGCCCGCCGCCACCGATACACCGCCCGCCTCCGATGACGAGGTGGCGCTGCCGACGCCCGGCTCGGGCTATGCGATCTACGACATCAAGGGCAAGGTTGTTTACATGCCCAACGGCGACAAGCTGGAAGCCCATTCGGGCTACGGCGAGCTGCTGGATGATCCGCGCCACGTGGCCAAGCGGATGGTTGGCGCCACCCCGCCCAACACCTATTCGCTGACCATGCGCGAATCCCTGTTCCATGGGGTCGAGGCGGTGCGCCTCAATCCGGTGGGCACCGGCAAGATGTATGGCCGCGCCGGCATCCTCGCCCACACCTATATGCTGGGCCCGCGCGGGGATTCCAACGGCTGCATTTCCTTCAAGGACTACGAGAAATTCCTCACCGCCTTCAAGCGCGGCGAAGTGAAGAAGATCGTGGTGGTCGCCCAGCTCGCGAACGCGCCGAAGGAAGAGAACTTCCTCATGTCGTTCCTGAAGCCGCGCTGAGCATCGACGCCGGCTGCGGCCAGACGATGCCGCAAGAACATGCGGCAGGTGCGCGAGCAGAAGCCCGCCTGACCTGATGCCGTCTGATCTGATCAGGCGGGAAGCCGCGCCAGATCGCGATAGATCTGCGAATAGCTGGCGACCATGTCGCCAAGGTTCCGGGAGCGATGCGCTTCAAGGCGCCGGTGGGCGTCCAGCACCAAGGCGGGCGTGTCCACGAGTCGGCCGATGGTGCTGGCGAGGCTCTCGGCATCCGGCTGCACGGTCCATCCTGTGAGGCCGTCCGCGAACATTTCCGGCAAACCGCCGAAGGCCGTCGCGAGCACCGGACGGCCGGCGGCCAGCGCGTCCAGCAGGACGAGGGCGCCCGGCTCTTCCCAGATCGAGGGCACTGCGGCCACGTCCACCTGGGCGTAGAAATCCTTCGGCGCCACGAAGCCGACGAAATCCAGCTCGGTCTGCGGCGCCAGCGCGGCGAGCGCCGCTCGCTCCTCCTGGGAGACATTGCCGGCGAGCACGAGCTTTACCGTCCCCGGCGGCAGGCGCCCCGCCGCCTCGACCAGCAGGCGCACGCCCTTTTCCGGCGAGAAGCGCCCCAGGTATCCCACCCGCAACGGCCGCCCCGGCAGGTCCATGGGCACGAATGTGATGTCCGGATTGGGCACGTTGCGGATGACGTGGCGGGCGGCATCCGCGAACAGCCCCGCGTCAAGGTGGATGTCGAGCGTCCGTTGGCTCACGCCCACCACCGCATTCACGAGCCCGGCGCGCTGCCGGCGGCGAACGGTGAGGGCGGCACAGCTGCCGCAAGTCACCGCGCAAGGGGCCTCGCCCTTGAAGCGCGAGCAGCGCGGACAAACGAGATAGTAATCGTGCAGGGTGTGGACCACGGGCACGCCCCGGTCCCGCGCCAGGTGCCAGATGTGGGCGTTCAGGCCGTTGAGGGTGTGGGAGTGCACGACCTGCGGTCGAAAGCCGTCGAGAATGCCGGCGATCTCGCCCGGTGCGACGAACCAGTCGTCGATGACGTGCCAGGCGAGATGGGCCAGCGTGTTATGCCGCGGCCCGAACGGGGTGAAGAGGTTGCGGATCGGCACGAATTCCACGCGCACGCCGTTGGCCTCTTCGGTCTGGCGGATCCCGTCCAGCGAAAGGCGCACCACCGTGACCTCGTCGCCCTGGGCCACGAGACGTTCGGCGATCTGCCGCACGAGCACCTCCGCGCCACCGAAGATCTTCGGCTGGAGCGGCGTCGGATAGAGCGCGTTGAACAGGGCGATGCGCATGGTCGAGCCGCCCCGCGGTCAGAGGGCGGAGGCGACGAGAGGGTCGGCGCCAGCCACAACCTCGGGCACGGCGGCCGGAATGATCCGCGCCGGAATGCCGATGGCCAGGGCTCCGGCCGGAACGTCCTTCAGCACGACGGAATTGGCGCCGACGACAGCCCCCTCGCCGATGGTGATGGGGCCGAGCAGCACAGCGCCCGCGGAGATCTGGACATCGTCCTCGATCACCGGATCGCGCGGGTCGACCGAACTCTTGCGACCGATGGTCACGTTCTGCAGCAGGCGCAGGTTCCGGCCGATGGTGGCCGCGCCAACGACGATGCCATAGGGGTGGGGCACGTAGAGGCCGCCCCCGACCTTGGCCGCGAGCGCGATCTCCGAGCTGAAGATCAGGCAGGTCGCCCACCAGATGATCCGACGCAGCAAACGCCCGATGAGCGGGATGCGGACGACGATCTCCTGCAGCCGGTTCGCGAACACGAACTGAAACCCAGGCGTCAGCAGGAACATGCGGAAGACAAAGGCAGTAGACACGCCCCTGCGCTCGGAAGACGCATAGTGGCGAAGATCAGCTTTGATTTTCTGCAGGGGCGTTTCCGAAACGGTCATACCCTTCCTTTCCTGCGAAAGATGCGCGCGGGACATGCAGGCGAACGGACCCAAGGGGGAGCTGGCGAGCGTGTTCGAGAGTGGCCTCTGCGATAGCATGAAACGGATCGCAGTGCAGCATGACTTCGAGGCGGCGCTGCGCTCTTGCGCAGCGCACCATCGGCTGGAAGCGCTCGGCGCATGGCGCATCTTCAGCAGAAAAATGGTTCGATATCGTCCTGGCGGCATCCCGTATCCGCTTGACGCCCCCTCACGTTGGGGCCGGTTCAACCGGCAGTTCCGGACCCGCTTCCACGCGGTTGCAACGGTCCCGTCGTCCCATCGTTCTCCGTGGTAGACATGGCTGTGTGCAGTGCGGTAAGCGTGAAGCCGAGGCGGGCCATCGGGGGCTGAATGAAGCCAATCCGCCCCGCATTGAGGGAATCGGATGCGGTATCTTATTACTGGCACTGCAGGCTTCATCGGATTTCACTTGGCGAAGCGGCTGCTCGACGAGGGCCATTTTGTCGTCGGTTACGATGGCATGACCAAGTATTACGACGTTGCATTGAAAGAAAAGCGGCACGCCATACTCGCCCGCTCCAACGGCTTCAAGGCGGTGATTGCGGCGCTTGAGGACAAGGATGCGCTGGAGAAGGCGGCCGAGCTTGCCGAGCCGGACGTGATCGTGCATCTCGCGGCCCAGGCCGGGGTCCGCTACAGCCTGGAGAATCCCCGCTCCTATATCGATTCCAACCTGGTGGGATCGTTCAACGTCATCGATCTGGCGTCGCGCTTCAAGCCCAAGCACCTGCTGCTCGCATCTACCTCGTCCGTCTACGGCTCGAACGAAAAGGTCCCGTTCGCCGAGAGCGACAAGGCCGACGAGCCGATGACCATCTATGCGGCCACCAAGAAATCCATGGAGGTGATGGCGCACAGCTATTCCCACCTCCACAAGATCCCCACCACGGCTTTCCGCTTCTTCACGGTCTACGGGCCGTGGGGCCGGCCGGACATGGCGCTGTTCAAGTTCGTGGACGCGATCCGCAACGACCGGCCCATCGAAATCTACGGCGAAGGCAAGATGAGCCGGGATTTCACCTATATCGACGACCTCATTGAAGGCATCGTGCGGCTGATCGGCGTCCCGCCGGACGAAGCCAACCGGGTCACCGCCGAAGGCGTCATCGATACGCTGTCGCACCACGCGCCCTTCCGCATCGTCAATATCGGCGGCGGCCAGCCGGTGGCGCTGATGCGCTTTGTCGAGACCATCGAGGAGAGCATGGGCAAGCCGGCAGTGCGCAAGATGCTGCCCATGCAGCAGGGCGACGTGCCGCGCACATTCGCCGCCCCCGACTTGCTGGTGGCCCTGACGGGCTTCAAGCCGCAGATTGAAATCGAGGTGGGCGTGCGCCGGTTCGCGGAGTGGTACCAGGAACATTATTGATCCCGGAGCGCTCCCGTATTTGCCAGAGACGGCCCTACCGCCGCCTCCGCCGCGCCAACGCCGGCCTCTGGTTGCCTTGCTGTGCCCATCCCCCGACCGGCCGCCGGGGGTGGGCACAACGGGGCGCAGCCTAGCGGGGAGATACGGATGATGGGCAAAAGCTTGCGTTCGGGCGTTCAGATCGCGCTTCTGGCCGCCGGCCTCACCGTGGCCGGCCTCACCGCTCCTGCCGCCGGCGCCGATATCAAGACGCTGAAATTTGCCAATGGCCCGCTCTCACAGCGCCCCGATCCCTTCATCACCGGGATCTGTGTCCATTTCGGCATCGGCGGCGAATACAATTACATTCCCACGAAGACCGCCGAACTGGTGGACGAGATCGGGTTCGATTCGTTTCGCGATGACCTGGCCTGGCCGGTGTTCGACGCGCCCGGCACGCCGCCCGGAGTCCTGAGGCCGACGCGGCTTTTCGACTTCATGAAGCTCACCAAGGCCAAGCCGCTCCTGATCCTCTCCCACTCCAATCCGGCGGTGGACGGCGGCGTGAAGCCCATGAACGAGGCCGGCCGCACCGCATACGCCGATTTCGCGGTGCGCGCCGCCGCGGCGACCCGGTCTTCCAATCCCATGTTCGAGATCTGGAACGAATGGAACCTGACCGGCGGCCAGCGCCCGCCGTGGCTGGTGGGAGCCGGCGTGGATTCAGATCCGCGTGCCGCGGCGCATTATTCAGCGCTCGCCCGCACCACCATTGCAGCGCTGCGCACCACTGAGCCCACAACCACCCTCCTGTCGGGCGCGGTCGGTTCGGACCCCGGCTGGCAATGGACCCAGGCCATCGTACGCGATGGCGCGATCAAGAATGCGTCCGGCCTCTCCGTTCATCTTTACAATCACTGCGAGCCGGACGTGCGCACGCGCAATGCCACCGACATTATCGACCGGCTCGGCGACCTTCAGAGCCGACTTCGGGCGCAGACCGGCGCCGACGTTCCGATCTATCTCACCGAGTTCGGTTGGCCCACAGCGCGCCGCCCCTGCGTGATCACGCAGACAGCGGCTGCCGACAACATCGCGCAGGTGCTGTTGTGGTCTGCCGCCACACCCTGGATGAAGGGAGCCTGGATTTACCAGCTCAAGGACCAGGGCCGCTCCCTCGACGAGCTCGAGGATAATTTTGGCCTCTACGACTACAACTACAATCCGAAGCCTGCGGCCTGTGCGGTCCGGGAAGCCATCAAGCTGATCAAGGCTTCGACCACCTTTCGGCTGGAACGGCCATTCCGGGATGTCTTCATCCTGCAGGCCACCACACCTCAGGGCATACGCCTTGTCGGCTGGACCACCCGGGCAGAAGCCAAGGGCACCCTGCGGCTCCCGAACCGCGAGCCGACGCGGACCAAAGCCCTCTGCAATGCCGGGCCCGCTCCGGCATCCAACAGCATCGCGCTCGGCCCTGAACCGGTCATCGTCGACCTCGACGCCGCGAACGTGACGATCGAGGTCAGTCAAGCACCGTGACGGGCCGAATGGTCCCGCGCCCCTGGCGGCGCGGGACCATTCGGGGACCCCTCCTGCTCGGCGGAGCCGCAAACGAGCATCACACGAAGCTGAATGCGTCGAGATGCACGTTGGCGACTGTGGTCGCCTTCAGCACGATCGTATCGTTCGCATCGATGGTTATGGTGACATCGCTGCCGGTCTGGGTGATCACCAGGTCGCTGGTACTGTGGGCCAGCTTGCTGTCGATGACGATGTGCCCGCCGCTGGTGTCGAAATTCAGCACCGTATCGTTGCCACCATCGTAATGCAGGATACCTCCGGTGGTATTGCGGAAATAGAAGGTGTCGTTCTGCACCCCACCATCAAGCACCTGATTGTTCCCATAGGAATAGATCGTATGGGTTCCATCAACGTGCTCGTAATCGCGGATCAGGAGGTTTAACGCCGTGTCGTAGGTATCGTGGCGAATATCTTTGGTTCCATCCTGCAGATAGTTGTCGACCACCCTGGAGCCGTTCGCCTGGATGAGCGAATGGTTCAGGATTGCACCGGTGCTGGTATAGTTCGAAACATCCTTCGAACCGTCCGTATGGCGGATCTCGACATAATCAAACGTGCCGTCGGCATGGTAGCGGTCGATCTCCAGAATGCTCCCGCTGCTCGTCGTCTTCTGGTGCTGGCTCGTGTAGGTCTGGCCGGTGATGTTGTAATTATAATAGTCGATCGTACCGTCCGAGTGCTGCTCGACCGTCTTCATCAGCACGCCGTTGGTGTAGGTCTTGGTCACCGTACCGCTTGTATCCTGGGCCACCGACTGGGTGAGATTGCCCGAGGACGGATCATAGGTCAGCGTGGTGCGCGAGCCGTCCACTGTAACGATGGTGTCCGTGGTCTTCTGGCCAGCGCTGTTGTAGTTGATCGTGTCCTTGGTGCCGTTGGCGGCCACCGTCTGTACATAGTCCCGGGTGCCGTCCGAGTGGAAGCGCTCGGTGAGCACGGTGACGCCCGCTGAGTTCACCGTCAGATGCTGCGAGGTGTAGGTCTGGCCGGTGATGTTGTAATAGTAATAATCGACAGAAGCGTCGGTATTCGCCACCACTGCGCGCGTCAAAACACCGGCGGTATAGGTCTTGGTGGTGACCACCCCGCTTGCTGCCTGCAACACCGACTGGGTTAGATTGCCCGAGGACGGATCATAGGTCAGCGTCGTGCGCGTGCCGTCGGTCGCAATGAGCGTGTCCGTGGTCTTCTGGCCCGCACTGTTATAGTTCACCGTGTCCTTGGTGCCGTCGGCCGCAACCGTCTGCACATAGTCCCGGGTGCCGTCGGCGTGGAACCGCTCGGTGAGCACGGTGACGCCTGCGGCATTCACCGTCAGGTGCTGCGACGTGTAGGTCTGGCCGGTGATGTTATAGTAGTAATAATCGACCGAACCGTCCGTGTTGGCCACAACCGTCCGCGTCAATACACCGGAGGTATAGGTCTTGGTGGTGACCACCCCGCTTGTTGCCTGCAACACCGACTGGGTGAGATTGCCCGAGGACGGATCATAGGTCAGCGTCGTGCGCGTGCCGTCGGTCGCAACGAGCGTGTCCGTGGTCTTCTGGCCCGCACTATTATAGTTCACCGTGTCCTTGGTGCCGTCGGCCGCAACCGTCTGCACATAGTCCCGGGTGCCGTCGGCGTGGAACCGCTCGGTGAGCACTGTCACGCCCGCTGAGTTCACCGTCAGATGCTGCGAGGTGTAGGTCTGTCCGGTGATGTTGTAATTGTAATAATCGACCGAGCCGTCCGTATTGGCCACAACTGTCCGCGTCAACACACCGGCGGTGTAGGTCTTGGTGGTAACCACGCCACCTGCGGCCTGAAGCACCGACTGGGTGAGATAGCCCGAAGAGGGATCATAGGTGAGCGTCGTCTGCGTGCCGTCGGTCGCAACGAGCGTGTCCGTGGTCTTCTGGCCCGCACTGTTATAGTTCACCGTGTCCTTGGTGCCGTCGGCCGCAACCGTCTGCACATAGTCCCGGGTGCCGTCGGCATGGAACCGCTCAGTGAGCACGGTGACGCCTGCGGCATTCACCGTCTGGTGCTGCGACGTATAGGTCTGGCCGGTGATGTTGTAATTGTAATAATCGACCGAGCCGTCCGTATTCGCCACGGTTGTGCGCATCAACACGCCAGCGGTGTAGGTCTTGGTGGTGACCACACCACCTGCCGCCTGAAGCACCGACTGGGTGAGATAGCCCGAAGAGGGATCATAGGTGAGCGTCGTCTGCGTGCCGTCGGTCGCAACGAGCGTGTCCGTGGTCTTCTGGCCCGCACTGTTATAGGTCACCGTGTCCTTGGTGCCGTCGGCCGCAACCGTCTGCACATAGTCCCGGGTGCCGTCGGCATGGAACCGCTCAGTGAGCACGGTGACGCCTGCGGCATTCACCGTCTGGTGCTGCGACGTATAGGTCTGGCCGGTGATGTTGTAATTGTAATAATCGACCGACCCGTCCGTATTCGCCACGGTGGTGCGCATCAACACGCCAGCGGTGTAGGTCTTGGTGGTGACCACGCCGCTCGCCGCCTGGAGCAGCGACTGGGTGAGATAGCCCGAAGACGGATCATAGGTCAGCGTCGTCAGCGAGCCATCCGTCGCCAGGCTGATGTCCGT
Source organism: Xanthobacter autotrophicus Py2 (assembly GCA_000017645.1). Taxonomy (NCBI): domain Bacteria; kingdom Pseudomonadati; phylum Pseudomonadota; class Alphaproteobacteria; order Hyphomicrobiales; family Xanthobacteraceae; genus Xanthobacter; species Xanthobacter versatilis. The sequence goes on along the minus strand of CP000781.1, from coordinate 3,987,002 downwards.
GGTCTTCTGTCCCGCGCTGTTATAGGTCACCGTGTCCTTGGTGCCGTCGGCCGCAACCGTCTGCACATAGTCAAGGGTACCGTCGGCGTGGAAGCGCTCAGTGAGCACGGTGACGCCTGCGGCATTCACCGTCTGGTGCTGGCTCGTGTAGGTCTGGCCGGTGATGTTGTAATTGTAATAATCGACCGAGCCGTCCGTATTGGCTACGGTGGTGCGCATCAACACGCCAGCGGTATAGGTCTTGGTAGTGACCACGCCGCTCGCCGCCTGCAGCAGCGACTGGGTGAGATAGCCCGAAGACGGATCATAGGTCAGCGTGGTGCGCGTGCCGTCCGTCGCGACGTTGATGTCCGAAGTCTTTTGGCCCGCGCTGTTATAGGTGACGGTGTCCTTGCTGCCGTCGGCCGCCACCGTCTGCACATAGTCCCGGGTGCCGTCGGCGTGGAACCGCTCGGTGAGCACCGTGACGCCCGCCGCATTCACCGTCAGGTGCTGCGACGTATAGGTCTGGCCGGTGATATTGTAATTGTAATAATCGACCGACCCGTCCGTATTCGCCACGGTGGTGCGCATCAACACGCCAGCGGTGTAGGTCTTGGTGGTGACCACGCCGCTCGCCGCCTGCAGCAGCGACTGGGTAAGATAGCCCGAAGACGGGTCATAGGTTAGCGTCGTGCGCGTGCCGTCCGTCGCGACGTTGATGTCCGAAGTCTTCTGGCCCGCGCTGTTATAGGTCACCGTGTCCTTGGTGCCGTCGGCCGCCACCGTCTGCAGATAGTCCCAGGTACCATCGGCGTGGAACCGCTCGGTGAGCACGGTGACGCCCGCCGCATTCACCGTCAGGTGCTGCGACGTATAGGTCTGGCCGGTGATGTTGTAATTGTAATAATCGACTGACCCATCCGTATTGGCCACGGTGGTGCGCATCAATACGCCAGCGGTGTAGGTCTTGGTGGTGACCACGCCGCTCGCCGCCTGCAGCAGCGACTGGGTAAGATAGCCCGAAGACGGGTCATAGGTCAGCGTCGTGCGCGTCCCGTCCGTCGCGACGTTGATGTCCGAAGTCTTCTGGCCCGCGCTGTTATAGGTGACGGTGTCCTTGGTGCCGTCGGCCGCCACCGTCTGCAGATAGTCCCAGGTACCATCGGCGTGGAACCGCTCGGTGAGCACGGTGACGCCCGCCGCATTCACCGTCAGGTGCTGCGTCGTGTAGGTCTGACCGGTGATGTTATAATTGTAATAGTCGACCGAGCCGTCATTGTTATAAGCAACCTTGCTGACTACAACGTCGTTGCTCACGCCATAATCAATGCGCGTCTGAAGATTTCCATTCGCGTCGAAAATCTGCTCCTTGCGCCAGGTTGACTGCCCGTAGGTGACCGAAAATGTATAGCCGCCATCGATCTTGCTCAGCAGACTGCCATAATTGGCGATGATGTATTGCATCGTCTCAACTGATGCAACTGCGAGCTCGTGACTGTCCGAAAGCGTAACCGATTGAAGTCCGGTCGCAGTCGCAAGCGTGTCGATCTGCGCGACGAACTCAGCCGACGTCAAGGTGAGGTTTGCCGCACTCGTCACCACATCCTCGTGCACGGCCTCGCTGGCGCCGATCTCGATGACCAGCGGATGGTCGCTCAGCGGAACCGTGAAGGAGCTGACGTTGGTGTAGGTGGCGATGGGATCTAGACCGCCGAGCGGATCATAGATCCGCACGCTCGAGACCGTCTCGCCCAGGTCCACGGTGACCGGAGTGGTCGAATTGACGATTTCCGTATCGGTAACGTCATTCCACACCGTCACGTTCTGCCAAAGGACGATGTCATAGACGCCGCCGGACTTGGTCATAATCATCGAGTGCGTATCGGACGTCGCGCCCGACAGGGTGAAGGCCGTATCCGTCGCGGTGGATGCGCTGCCGTCATTGCCGAAGTTCAGGATGGTCGTCAGGTTATGGATCGCGACGGCGGCTTCCTTGGGGGAACCATCGGCGTTGAAAAGCCCGAAGCTGACTTCCTTGTCGCCGCGCGTCGCAGCAACACTCGGCTCGTCGAACAGCGTGTAGAGATAGGTCTTGGTCGAGCCGTCCTCATACGCCGCCAGCAGGTTCTGCAGGACCAGCTTGGCCTGGGCATCCTCGTTGACGCCAACGCCCGACGCGCTTTCCAAAGTGGTGTAGCCGGTCTCCGTGACGACCAGGGGATCGCCCTGCGAGTTGGACCGAGCCAGCGCGATGATGGACTCGACCTGAGCATCCGCCCCCTTGCCCGTGTTGGGATAGGCATGCGCGTTCGCCGCATCGGAATAGGCACCAAGATCGCCGACAGCCGCGAATACACTCGGGTCATTATAGGCAATCGAGAGATTGTAGACGAGGACCGACGAAAGCTCTGGCTCCGCCCTTATCGCCAGATACAAATCCCGCTGGAACGCTGCCGCACCAGCGACCGAAGAGTCGCCATTATAACTAAAACTATTTGCATTGGCCTCATTTATACCTTCGACGGCAATGACACTACCGGGATGCTCGGCGACAAACGCCTTGAGCGCGTCGATATAATCAGACAATCCGGCGCTTCCGGTGGCAGGAAGCGAGTAAGAAACACGAAAATCAAACTGAATACCGGCATTGGCCAAGGCATCGAGAACCGGATTCGCTTGCCCGTATTCACTATAAGAATCTCGGACAGTCGATATTCCAAGATAGTCAAGACTATTGATGACAAGACTGGCGTTTGTGTAAGCGTCTGAATACGTCCCAGCCTTCGTGTTTACGCCAAGAGATGAGACGAAATCTTCAGCCGTGGTTTGGGTTACGGTGACACCCTGGGCCATCACTTGCACTCCTTCCCACAGGGAAGCGACTTCATTTTTTACGTTAGTTTTAGACCCCAACCATTGCAACAAATAAAAATAGCAAAGCCCACGAATTATCAGGCAGTATTTTGCAAAATGCGAAATAACAATTTTGTCCGCAACCGCCGGTAGACCGCGCTGCAATAGACGTGCTTTTTCTTCGCATTCTTGCGAATGCTAAAACTCTGATTTGCATTTGGGAGCGCGAGCTTTCGCAGCGTCAAATAAATTCACGTCACGCCTTACGTGATGCGTCACATGAAGATCATGACCACTAAAGACATCAATGCGACACACCGCGCCATCGCGCCGGCATGCTCGATGTCAAACCATGGTCGCCAGACAAGACCAACGTGAAGCACCAGACAGTATTTTGCCGGGCACCAACGTTTGAGATCGTGTAACGCGCCTGGCACCGCCAGATTGCGGTCGTCGGAGCTGCTGCATTGCAACCTTTGGAAATCTGCCAGCAATCCCCGCCGGCCGCTTTGGCATGGGTCAAAAATTTGGGATTCACATCCGAGGCGGGGCTGCAGCGTCGCCATGATGCCTGACGCTCTGGCCGACCTCGGACGGGCTCACGATCACAATGACAAACGCGAGGGCGCTGCGGCGAAACAACTCTTCCGGCGAACGCCCGGTGCGCGACAGCCAGCAACCCCAAGGGAAGATCCGCCGACAGCCGGGGGCGGGTGCCCACCTGAGGCGTGTTGACGCGGCCGCCACGGACCGACGCAAGGCCCATCGCCGGGGACGCTTCCCGAGGCCGCCTCGACCCGGCGATCCACTCGACACGACCGCTTCCCGCCCCCTTCTCGCACATGCGAAGATAGCTTAGAGCCTGTAGGGACGAAATTGACGATGGCCTTCGGCCGACCCGCAACGAACAGGTGAGAGCATGGCGCATGCAAACGCATCCACTGCCAGCGTCTACCGCAACACCGGCGGCGTGCGCCCGAGCACCACGATAAAACTGCGCCGCCCTCGTTACCGCATTGCAGCATGCCTTTCCGCCAGGCCGGTGGACCCGGCAAGCGTGCTCTTTCCACGCTAGTGCGCATGACCGTCATGCCCACAATCTTCGTCAACGGCCGCTTCATCGGCCGGCCCGTGACCGGCGTCGAACGGTTTGCGACCCTCGTCCTGAAGGAAATCGTCGCGCGCGCCCGGACGGAGCCCGCATTGCGCTGGACTGTCCTTGCCCCAACCGGTGTGGAACGGCCCGAGTGGCTCGGCCCCCTGCCCTTCCGCACGGTCGGCCGACTGTCCGGGCATCCCTGGGAGCAGACGGAGCTGTTCTGGGCAAGCAGGAATGGCACCCTCGTCAATCTGTGCAATTCGGGGCCCGTGCTCCACGGCCGCCAGTTGACGGTCATCCACGACGCGCTGGTCTATCGTCATCCGGAGAACTTCTCCCGCCGCTACGGCACCGTGCACCGCCAGCTCGGGCGTCTGCTGGCGCGGCGCGCCCGGCTGGCGACGGTTTCCGAGTTCTCGCGGCGGGAACTGTCGGCTCTGCTCGGCGTGCCCGCCGGATCCATCGCGGTCATCCCCAACGCGGTGGACCACATGGCGGAGATCGAGCCCGATGTCTCGGTGCTGGACCGCTTCGGACTTCAGGGCAAGCGCTTCCTGCTGGCCGTGGGCTCGCCGGCGCCCAACAAGAACCTCGCCCGTGCGGTCCGCGCGTTTCTGGCGCTGGACTGCGACGACATCTCCTTTGTCCTGGTGGGAAAGGCCGCCGCCGCATTCGCCCGCTCCGATGTCGGCACCACCCACCCGAACGTCGTGGCGACCGGGCGACTGAGCGACGGCGAGGTGCAGGCGCTCTATCGCAGCGCCGTCGCGCTGGTCTTTCCCAGCATCTATGAGGGCTTCGGCATCCCGCCGCTGGAGGCGATGACGGCCGGCTGCCCGGTCCTGGCTGCCGATATCCCTCCCGTCCGGGAAGTCTGCGCCGACGCCGCGCTCTATTTCGATCCCCTCGACGAGGCATCCATGGCCGATGCCATGCGCCGGTGCGCGAACCCTGCGTTCGACGGCGCCGCACTGCGCGAGGCCGGCTACCTCAGGACGCGCGCATTCTCCTGGGAGGACAGCGCGCGCCGGCTGCTCGACGCGCTGCGCCCGCTTGAAGCCGCCTCCCTTTCTCCCGAACACGCCGGTGGCCGGTGAGGCCGCCCCACCTGCGCCGCGAGCGGATGAAGCCCGCGGGCCGGCGCGGACGACTTTTGCCTGAAGGACATCGCCCATGCGATTTTTGAAGCGCTTCAACAGCCTGTTCAATCTGGGCTTGCGCGGCTCCAGCCTGGTCTTCCGCTTTCTCCTGTCCTTCTACATCATCAAGTATCTCGGCCTGGAAGCCTCGGGCATCTACGGCCTGGCCCTGGGCGCGGTGGGCATCGCGCCGGCCCTGCTGGGCTGGGGCCTGAATTATTTCGTCGCCCGCGATATCGTCGGCCTCGGCCTCATCGAGGCCGTGCCGCGGGTGAAGACGCGCCTGCTCGTCACGACGCTCTCGCTGACGGCAGCCACACTGCTCGGCCTCGTCCTGGCCCTCGTCACGGGATACAGGATCGGCCACATCGAAATTTTCATCACGATCCTCATCTGGCTCGAAGTGTACGGGATGGATATTCACATCCCGCTCATCGCCATGGAAAAGTCCGTCGAAGCCAACGTTCTGGTGTTTATCCGCCTGGCCGCGTGGGTGCCGTTCGTCATGGTGGCGGGCATCATGTTTCCGCAGATGCGCACCCTCGAGACGGTCTTCGTCGGCTGGATCGCGAGCTATGTGGTGGCGCTTGGGTACCTGCTCTACGTGATCCGCGACCTGCCGCTGCGGGAGACCCTCTCGCTGCCGCTGGAGAAGGCCTGGGTCACCGAACGGCTGAAGGGCTCTTGGTACATCTATGTGGCCGATCTCGGCCTCGTCGGCCTTGTCTATATGGACCGCTACATCGTGTCCTTCCTGCTAGGGCTGAAGCTGACCGGCCTCTATACCTTCTACTGGTCACTCGCCAATTCCCTCCAGACGCTGATGGCGACAGCCGTGGTTCAGCTCGCGCTACCCATGCTGTTCAAGGCCCATAACAGCGGCAAGATCGACCAGTGGCGCCGCTCCATGCGCCAGCAGCTCATCAAGACGGCCTCCTTCTCCACTGCCATCGCGGTGGCGCTGTTCATCACGTGCGAGGCCTTCATGGGTTATCTCAACATGCCAGAGCTGGCCCAGCACCGTGATGTGTTCGTGCTGATGCTCGTCGCCGCCATCGTGAGGTGCTGCTCCGACCTCTTCAATGTCGGCCTGACCAGCATGCGCAAGGACAACCACTACGCCACTATCAATCTGGCCGGCCTGTTCCTGACCGGCGCCATGGCCTACGTCATGATCTCCGAGTTCGGTTTCCTCGGCACGGGCATCGCCACGCTGGCAACGGCACTGATCGTGGCGACGGTGAGGGCAGGCTTCCTCATCGTTTTCATTCGCCGGCAGACTCAGGGCGGGCCGCCCGCGCAGGGAAACAGCTGACATTGCGCGCGGACTGACACCCAATTTTCGCAACAGGCTCACTTGGGCCGCGAACGACGAACCACACACAGGGATGCAACAATGGGTTTCTGGCAGACCGTGAAAGCGGACATGAAGGCAGCCACCGGGCACAGCCGCCTGGGTCGGCTCCCCACCGTATTCCTCTTCAACCCGCCGTTCGCCGCTGTATTTCTCCACCGGGTCGCGGCGCATCTGTACCGCTCGCGGTTGCGGCGCCTGGGCATCGCCATCTGGGGCTGGAACGTCACGCGCACCAGCTGCCACATCAACCTTGAGGCGGAGATCGGCCCCGGACTGCTCCTGCCCCACCCGGCGGCCATCGTCATCGGCTCCGGAGTGCGCATCGGCACCAACGTCACCATCTACCAGAGCGTGACGCTCGGGCGCGTGGCAAGTTCACCGATCTATCCGGCCGTCGAAGACGGAGCCGTGCTTTACACCGGCGCAGTCGTCATCGGCCCGGTCACCATCGGCAGGAGTGCCACCATCGGCGCGAGTTCGGTCGTGATCAAGGATGTCCCGGACGGTGGCGTGGTCGTGGGCAACCCAGGCCGGGTGATCCGCATCGCCACGCCGACCGATGCCCTTACCGCGCAGGCTGCCGCCCGGCCTTGAGCCCCACGTCGCCGCCTCCACTCCACGAGGTCGCGACGCCCAGGCTGGAAGCGATCGTCGGCATGGGCTGGATCCTTCGTTCAAGCCGCCAAGCCATGCCGAACATCTCGCTGAAAATATAGCCGTACATCAGCGTCGCGAACGACGGGCCGTAGCATTGGACCGTAATGCTGTACAAATTGAACAGAGTGATCAAAGACAAACGAACGGGATCCTTGATGTAACGAACGCTGTAAATTTGATACAAAACGGTTACAAGAAACGGAAACCCCATCATTATGAATGTCGTCATGTAAAAATTGTCGAGCGGAACATGATAGTCCGCCATAGGCGTATATTGCATGGGATAAGCAAAACATCCGATGCCACAACCCAACACCAGTCCTACAGGGAACAATTCCGCGACCGTCTCGAACGGCTGCTGCCATGTGTTGTTGATGCGGTCAGCCATACTCATAAGGGTCGGAGACAAATCCTCCAGGCTAACCCCAGACAGGGCCAGCATGAGCACGGGAGGAAGAAGCAGGGCCAGGAATGACCACAAGGCCGTGCGCCGAAGGAAGGTTTTGATCCGCTCAGGATACTTCAGCAACCTGGCAAAGATGAACATCATCACATAGATAACAAAGATACCAAGCGCGGTCTTGCTCGTTGACGTCTGAATGGCCCACCCCATGAACGGCCACAGGGCGACATTGACGGCAAGGCTCATATAGGGCGACAGCAGCGCGTAGATGAACACCACCATATAGGCGGCCATGGTGCTGTCACCGGCAAACCCGCCGTAGCGGACTTCGCCCCCCTGCCACCAGAGTTTGCTCGCCTGCTTTTCCACGCCAAAGGCGGTGATGGTCTGACCGGCCCACGGATACTCGACAAAGCGGTTGAGGATCAGGCCCACAATAGATGCGGCGAGCAGAGCTATCAGGAACCACCTGACCCAGCGCCGTTCGGTGATCGATCGATTGTAAAAACAAAATCCGATAAACATCGGCGTAAAACTTTTGATCGTCGACACAAAGGCCAACACGTCACTCTTCATAAAATAGACACTGACACCGAGAGAAAATATGAAGGCGAAAACGAACATAATCCCAATCGGGTTTCGTTTTACAAAGATCTGCTGATAGGCAAAAACAACGACCAACGCAAACGCCATCAGGTCCGGAACGAACCAGAGCATATCGAGATGCACGAGGGAGAGAAAATAGCGAACGGCCCCGGTCAAACCATCGCGCGTCGCAAACAACAGGAATGCGATGACCATGAACAGATAGAGAAGGTCCGACTCCTTCCTTGCCGATGCGACACCTCTCATAACGATCCCTCGCTTCCAAATCTGACCGCGCGCCGCTCACCCTGCGGCACCCAAAACGTCACCCCCCATCGCACGCAGGAGGAACAGAGCACCACCCCTGCCGATGCCGGAAGATCTCTACTCCAACATCGCCACCCTGCCGCCGGAATGTCTGGCGCGGGCAAACGACAGTCAGAAGCGTATCATCTTTTCCGCGCTGCAGCATATACGGCGTCGATCTCCCGCACCATGCGTTCGGATGAATAGGCCGCGAGAAAGCGAGCGCGGCCAAGCTCCGACAGTTCCTTGAGGCGCGCCGGCGTCAGGCTGAGCAAGGCGGCGCACAACGCTTCGGGATCCTCTGGTGGCACGATGACGCCGTACTGGCCTTCGCCCAGGATCTCCCTCAGGCCACCAACCGCCGAAGCGACCACCGGAACACCGAGCCGCATGGCCTCGATCGCAACAAGGCCGAAGCCCTCCCAGCGTGACGGCACCACGAGCACGTCACAGCTTTTCATCTGGGCGCAGACATCCAGCCGGTCGAGCCAGCCGAGATTGGCCACATGCAGCGGCAGGCTCTCCGGCAGGTTCAAACTGTTGACGACCCCTCCGCCCACCAGCCTCAGGCTCATGCGAGCCCCCTGGCCCTCCACAGCATGAAGGAGAACGTCGACACCCTTCTGGAAATCGAAACGGCCCGCGAATAGCACCTTCAAGCGGGAGTCCTCCCACTTCGCAGCCGCCACATGCGGCGGATCCGGCATGATGCCGCTGATCACCAGGCTGAGCTTTTCCTCAGGAAAACCAAGGTCGCCAGCCCGGCGATATTCGTGCTGCGAGATCAGAACAACCCGGTCGGTATTATAAGCGAGCACGCGCTCCACGCACTCTGCGATGGCCCGCATGATCCTTGCGCCCTTTATGTCCACGGACCAGCCATGGGGGCAGAAGACGATGGAGTATTTTCTCCGCACGCCGATCAAGCGAACCACGAAGCCCGCGATGGAGGAGTGGGCATGCACGACATCAGGGTTGAAGTCCCTGAGCACCTTTAGGTAAGTCGATACGAAGCTGGAAATCCCCCAGAATCGCGACTTCCTTGAAAAGGGTATCATCTTGACACCGGATGCTACGACCTCGGCATCCAAATAGTGCATTTGATTTCCAGGGATCAATAAAACAACATTCTCTGCCCCGTATAATTCTACCTGCTTCGGAATGAGTTCGGAGATATAGGAACCAGTCCCACCGATCACACTCTCACAAACATGAAGCAGTTTCATATGTCTTACTTTTGACTGCGCTTCAGGCGTGGATCGGCCAGCTCAACTTGCCACATTGAACCAGTGAGTGAAAATCGACGAAACACCGCATCGGCTGCTCCGTCGAACCGATACGACAAATTACCCTTCCTCTGCTGGATTTTTCCAAAAGTCCCAGCCTAAGCCATATCGCCGATCGGACGGCTTTCCGAACAACTCAGCTACATTACCACAGCGCTTAGTTTCGCAATATGCAACTTTGAATGCAAAGCCCGAATCCAGCCGGCGATCCCCACCAAACAAATTTAGAGGCTCGTTCGGGACCTCTCCGCTCCGGCCGGATCCCCCCCCGCTCAGTCGAAGGCCTTGTTGCCCTGGTCGGACCAGCGCTGGAGGCCCGCCTTGAGATTGTAAGGAAACACGTATCCTTTCGATGTGAGCCACCCCGGGAAAATATCGGTTGAGCGCACCAGCTTCATCACCCGTTCGGGGTGAATGCCGATCTTGAGAAAGCTGGTTTTCTCAAGGATCGAGGCGCCCGTCATCATGACGCCGCGGGGAATTGTGTAGGTCTTCCCATTGGGAAAGTGGTCCGCGATGAAGAGCGAGACTACCTGCTCCAGCGTGTAACGCTCCGGATAGGCCGCGTTGTAGAACTTGAACGGTTCGGGGCTGTTTTTGGCGAAGGCGATGGAATCCAGCAGGTCTTCCACATAGACGCAGGCCTTGATGGTGTCGCGGCGCCCCGGATAGACAAAGAAGCCCTTCTGGAGCAGCCGCGCGAGGCGGGTAAAGTTGCCCCTCTCGCCGCGGCCGAACACCACCGCCGGACGCACCACGGTCAGCCGCCGGCCCGGCGCCTCGTCGAACCAGATGCGGTGAATGCGCTCGGCCATCAGCTTGGAATAGCCGTAGGCAGACTGCGGCGCCGGTGTGGAGACTTCCGACTTGGTCTCTTCCGACGGGCCGTAGACCGAGATGGAGCTGGTGAACACGATGTCGTTCACACCATAGCGCCGCGCCCAGGCGGTGATCTCGATCGCGCCATTGATGTTGGTGTCGTAATACTCCCAGAAGGGATGGCCGGGCGTGGTGTGGACCGCGGCGAAATTGTAGATCGTCGCGACCGGGCCATCGACCTCGAAGGCCGACAGGTCCCGGACGTCTCCGATCCGATAGTCCACCTGCGGAAGGGTTTCGCGCTGCGGACGGATGTCCACGCTGACGATCTGCTCGCCCTGCGCTACGAGCGATCGAATAAGATGGGTGCCGACAAATCCAGAACCGCCGAAAACGATAATCTTTCCACTCATCTCAATCTCCTGCACCCCCGGAACCCGGTGGTTTTGCGACCCCAACGTGCCGGCCGCCGCATCGAACCGCGCCTAACTCTGCCTCAGGCAGCCATGTCACCTGATCTGATTGCGCCAATAGCCCGGCTGCATGCTCAGGAACGCCTTGGTCTTCGGCGAGAGCTTGGCTTCCCTCTGCCCGAGCTTATAGGCGACATACTTCGCCAGCGTGCGCACGCCCGCCGACGGCAGAGCCAGCGGGTCGTGCTTCAGCAGATACGCGGTCTCGGACTTGATGAAGGCCATGCCCGCGCCCTCGGCCTTGCCAAGCTTCTCCAGCAGCCACGGGTTTCGGCCGTGGAACACGCCCACGTCGAAATAGCGCCGGAAGTCCTCCTTGATGGTGTAGTCGTGGCTGTGCACGACTGCGGCATCCCCGACATAGGCAATGCGCCATCCGCTCAGCAACATGCGGCCCGAGACCACCTGATCTTCAGCGAAGTAGTTGTCTTCCGGAAAGTTGCCGACGCCTTCAAGGGCGGTGCGCCGATAGGCGGCGAAGGAGTTGGAGCAGAACACGGTCTTGATCCCGAGCCGGCTGGCGTCCTCGATGCTGCGAACCTCGTTGATCGCGGGATAGTTCGCAAGCCGGGCGTGCCGCTCGATGGCCGAGGACTTGGCACGGGGCAGCTGCCGCCCGTAGGCGACACCCACCTTGTCGTCCGCAAACGCCTCGAGAAGGCGCTTGATGGCGCCCGGCTCGGGAATGGCATCCTGAGTCATGTAGATCAGGAATTCCGCCTCCGGATTGAGGTTGGCGGCGAGGCGCCGCGTTCCGCCGTGGTTGAACTCCTTCTTGTCGATGCGGTGGGTGCGTGCCCCGAACGCCCCGACACGCGCGAGCGTATCGTCGCCCGACGAACTGTCGATGACGAAATACTGATCCGGACGCAGCCCCTGCTGCTGCAGCGCAGGCAGCAGGTCTCCCAAATGACGACTGGCATTGTAGGTTGGGATGACGACGACGGCGCGATCCATGTTCATCACCTTGATGTTCCAGCGGCGTCTGCCGACGCCAAAACGTCGAGCAGGTTTTCCGCAACGTGTTTGGGTTCATATTTCTGGCGAATCTGCTCGACCACTTCGGGAGCGACACGCCCTCCGCGCTCAAGAAGGGCCGATATGGCGTCGATCCAGCCGCCGACACTCAACGGATCGTCGACATAGCTGGCCTGGCCCAGCGTCACCTCGGGCAGCGAGGTCACGCCGCTGGCGACCGTCGGCACACCGAGGCCCATGGCTTCCACGGCCGGCATCCCGAACCCTTCGTAGAGGGACGGCAGGGCAAACACCCGCGCCCGACGGTACAGCTCGCCCAGTTCCGCATCGCTGACCACGCCGGTCAGCTCGATGCGGTCCACAGCCGCCGGATCCGCGTTCTCGGTGATCAGCTGACGCCGCTCGGGGGAGTCCTTGCCCACCAGGTACAGGCGGATCTCCTTGTCCGTCTGGCTGATGGCGTTGAAGGCCTTGATGAGCGTCGAGATGTTCTTGTGCGGGAAAGGATGACTGACCGTAAGGATATAGGGGCGCTGCGCCAGATCGACGATGCGCTGGCTGATCGGCCCGCCCTCGAAGCGATGCCAGTCGATGGCGTTATAAATGACCTGGCAGCGGCTCGCCGCCTCGGCGCCGAAATGCTCAGCGACCAGGTTTTTCTCGGAATTCGAGATGGACAGGACCACGTCAGCCCGCTTGAACAGCCCCTTCAGGTAAAAGTTCAACCAGGCCTTGCGCTTGGCGCTGTGGTACTGCGGCAGAACCTTGTACTGGATATCATGAAGAATAACGGCAGATTTTCTTGAACCCAGACGCGGCGGCAGGAAATAGTTTGGGTAAACGACCCATCCCTCTTTGCCACGCTTCAGCTCGAAAAGCGTTTCCTCGAGAAAGCGGGTGTTCTTCGAGCCACGAATAGCCGGCAGGATCGCCTGGGCGACGTGCGGATTGTCCACCATCCACTGCTGGAACTCAGGCGAAAAGCGTCCGGCCTCGGCAAAGGCGATGGTGAGCCGCGCGTCGGTTCGCGCCAGGCCGTGCACCAGATTGTAGACCGCCGATTCCGTTCCACCAATCTTGTGATGATGAATTGCAAACAACGGCACCGTAACGTCAAGCTGTGTCATGATCGAACGGCTCCTAGCTAAATCGAGATTTCGATCTTGACCACAGCATCACCATCAAAATCGATGATCAGCGGCTGCGACGACAATGCAGCCTCCTTCTCGCTCGCCACCTGGATTGTTCCTCCACACATCAGCCGCCCTTGTCCTTGTCCCTTGTCCAGACGGTAACGGGCCTCGACAAACCGGTTGGATGTCCAAAGCACGAGCCGCTGGCGCCCATCTTGTCCGCGCGCACGCGCGGCAAACACGCCATCGAACGGTTCCGCCACCTCGATCGATCGAGCCGAACGCACGATCTTTGCGGCCTCCCGGAAGAAGCAGACCGCCGGTTTCGGCGTGTTATCGAAGCGGAACAGCCCGAAATGATCCTCGATGTCGTCGGGATTGTTCCCGCCATCCTTCATGCTGTGCACCCAGATGCCCTTGATCCACGGCACCGGCGCGGCGAGCAGGATGAATTGCGCCACGTTATGCGCGGCCTGCGTCTCGTCCAGCGTGCAGCGCTGCGGAAAGACCGGCCATCCGAATTCGGTGATGTAGATGGGCGTCTCCGCGCCGCCGGCCGTGCTTTTCAGCGCCTGCTGCAGGGCTTCCACGCGCTGGATCAGTTCGCGCGCCGTGCGATCGCGGGCGTTGAGGCAGTGGTTGTAGACGTGCACCGAAAGCCCATCTGCGCCCTGAAGCGCTCCGCGTCTCACGATGGACTTGGTCCAGGCCCATCCCGCATCGTCGCCGACCGCACCCACGATAATCCGCGCGTGGGGGGCCACCTCCCGGATCGCGCGCACGCCCGCCTGGGCAACCCGCGCGTAATGAACCGCGGCGCGCGGATCGCTTGCCTCTCCCTCGCCGGTCAGGCGCGGCAGCACCGGTCCCGAGCCCCAATGGATGTTCCACTCGTTCCAGATCTCATAGATGGGCCGATGCGCCTCGGTGAGCCGCACCGCTTCACGCAGATAGGCTGCGAAGGTCACGAGGCCCTGGTCCGACACCGGGGGAACGCCGCCGGGAACGTTGCTGTTGGGCTGGCCGACATTCAGCACCGGCAACAGCTTGGTCCGGCCCAGGAAGCGCATCAACCGCTGCGAATAGACCAGCCGCTGCCCTTCGCCATCGGGCACGAACGAGGGCCACGGCAGGAAATCACGGAAGGAATCCGCGCCGAGGGCCGCCAGCCCGTCGAGGCCGACCTCGTCGGAGGTGAAGCCGAGCACGCGGCGCAGGCCGAAATGCACGTTCGCGCCGATGATGAGCGGCTCCGCCCGCGCCACCACCGGATCGGCGGGGTCGAAACGGAGCGCCTTGACCTCTGTGCCGTAGGAGCGCGACAGCAGGCTCGCGGCAAGAACGACGCCGGTCAGCGGCACCACCCACCGCGGCACTCGCCGCCGCGACGGTCCGGCCCTTAGCCCGCGCCAGAACTTCAGCCAATCAGCGCGCGGACGCACCGGAGCAGGGGCGCGCACAGCCGCCCCGCCCCCCTTGTCGTCCCGCCGCAAACCGTTGGCCAAATCGATCTCCTGTCACTAATCCTCGACGCTTTTCCAAGACTCTGACCTGAGGTACTGACCCGAGGTACTGACCCAAGACATTCGGACGCCGGCTGGTGTTTCCACCGCACCGGTCCGGTTTTGCCCGCCCCGTGCCGTGGTCTCCCGGCGCGGTGCGAGGACCGGCCGGGACTACACCGCCGCAGGCGAGTGGTAGATCTTCCCGGGCGTGGCGCCCTCGAAGTTCCGGATCTCGTCGATGAACTTCAGATAACGCTGTCCGAGGTAGTCTTGTTCAAACTCGCCGGCCCGCGACGCCGCCTGGTCCTGGTAGCGCTTCAGCCGGGCGGGATCGCTCAGGATCAGCTCAAGGGCAGTGCGCCAGGCCTCCTGGTCGCCCGGCGGCACCAGCAGGCCGTTCTCGTCATGCTTCACCAGTTCGGGAATGCCGCCCACTTCGCTGCCAATGACCGGCACGCTCATGCCCAGCGCCTGGATCACCACGCCGGGCGAATTCTCGAACCAGATCGAGGGGATGCAGAGCATGTCCGCAGCGCCGATGTGGTTGATGGCGTCCTGCAGGGGAACATGGCCGGTGAAGGTGACCCAATCATGGTGGTCGAACCGTTGCCGCAGTTCACCCTCGTAGCCGCCGCCACCCACCACCGTGAAGGTGAAGTCCCAGCGCTCGCGCAGCTGCTCGGCAGCCTTTAGCAGCACATCGACGCCCTTGGACTGGTGCAGCCGCCCGGCATAGACGAAGCGCACCTTGTCGGAGGGCGCGCGCGGCGCGGTGGGCTTGGGATATTTGTTGGCGTTCAGGATGTGGGCGTGGGGATATTCCATCAGCGGCTGGAAGCGCGCGTTCTGCTCCAGGTTGGCGAGCGAAGGCGAACTGAAGCCGATGCGCTTCACCGCACGGATGCCCTGGCGCTTGACCGCGGCGGACAGCTTGCAGGGATTACACTGCGTCTCGCACGTCTTGCCGTTCACGAACATGGTCGAGCGGAAGCAGGACAGCGCCATGTCCGGCATCACGTACATCATGGGAATGCCGCGCTT
Source organism: Xanthobacter autotrophicus Py2 (assembly GCA_000017645.1). Taxonomy (NCBI): domain Bacteria; kingdom Pseudomonadati; phylum Pseudomonadota; class Alphaproteobacteria; order Hyphomicrobiales; family Xanthobacteraceae; genus Xanthobacter; species Xanthobacter versatilis. The sequence continues at coordinate 3,971,386 of CP000781.1, read as the reverse complement.
GCCGATCTCCCCGAGCGCATTGTGACCGAGCCCGGTCATGTAATGCACGTTGCAGAAGTCCGGCTTGAAGGCGTCCAGCACCTCGCCGACCAGCTTCGGGTTGCGGGGATCGTAATGGTCCTGCAGATGCCACAGCGGCTTGAGCAGCGGGTTCACATCCCGGCCCTGCTTGAAGATCGGATAGGGCCGCGGCATGAAAAGGCTCCACACCTTCATGCCGTCGACCATCTCGCCGTACTTCACCTCGTCCTTGGCTTTGGCGGCCATGAGGACGCCGATTTCATGCCCCTGCTTCAACAACCAGGACGTGAGATTGAAAGCAGAGATTTCCGCACCGCCGAGAACGTTGGGGGGGAACATCGCTGACACAACAAGAATACGCATACCGCCCCCGGGGTTGTGGCGTCGAAATCGCTAGGCTGTCTTGCGTGGGCGTCAGACGCCCACGCTCCCCTTCTGCTTGACGATCTGCGCGAGATACTTGCCGTAATTGCTCTTGCCCAGGGCAACAGCCAGTTCGCCAAGCTGGTTCACGTCGATGAACCCCATGCGATACGCCACCTCTTCAGGGCAGGCGATCTTGAAACCCTGGCGCTTCTCCAGGGTCGCGACGAAGTCGGCCGCGTCGAGCAGGCTGTCCGGCGTGCCGGTGTCGAGCCAGGCATAGCCGCGGCCCATGAGTTCCACCGAGAGCTCGCCCTTTTCCAGGTACACGCGGTTGAGATCGGTGATCTCCAGCTCGCCCCGGGGGGACGGCTTCAGGTTGGCGGCGATGTCCACCACCTGCTCGTCGTAGAAATAAAGCCCGGTCACCGCCCAGTTGCTCTTGGGCTGCGCCGGCTTTTCCTCGATGGAGATCGCCCGCATCGAGGGGTCGAACTCGACCACGCCGTAGCGCTCGGGATCGGTCACATGATAGGCGAACACACGGGCGCCCTTGCCCTGCGCGCTGCCGGCGCGCAGCAATTCCGGCAGGCCGTGGCCGTAATAGATATTGTCGCCGAGGATCAGCGCCGACGGCCCGCCGGCAACGAAGTCCGCGCCAATGATGAAGGCCTGCGCCAGCCCGTCCGGGCTCGGCTGCACCGCGTAGCTGATCTGGATGCCCCACTGCGTGCCGTCCCCCAGGAGGCGGGCGAAGGCTTCCGCATCATGCGGCGTGGTGATGATGAGGATCTCCCGGATTCCCGCCAGCATCAGCGTGGTCAGCGGGTAGTAGATCATCGGCTTGTCGTAGACCGGCATGAGCTGCTTCGAGACAGCCTTGGTGATCGGATAGAGCCGAGTGCCCGATCCGCCGGCGAGAATGATCCCCTTCATACCCCTGCCTTCCTTCAAGTCGCCGGGCCGGCGGCGAGCAGCCGGTCGACCACGCCACGCGTGGACGCGTCCCAGTCGGCGAGCACAATTCCATAGGATGATTGCAGTTTTTTAGTCGAAAGCCGCGAATTCGCGGGCCGGCGCGCCGGCGTCGGATAGTCGGCGGTGGTGATCCGCTCCACCTTCACCTCGCGCCCGGTCTTCTCCTTCAGGCCGCCAAAGATGGCGTCGGCGAAGTCCGCCCACGTCCCCTCCCCGCCTCCGGTCAGGTGGAACACGCCGCGCAGGGCCGGATCCGGATCCGCCTTCAGGCGCCGGGCGACCGCGATCACCGCGTCGGCGATGTCGAGGGCACTGGTCGGCGTGCCGCGCTGGTCCGCCACCACCCGCAGCACGTCGCGGCTTTCGCCAAGGCGCAGCATGGTCTTCAGGAAGTTCGCGCCGAACGGGGAATAGACCCAGGCGGTGCGTAGGATGGCGTGATTGTCCGTCGCCGCGGCGACCTTCTTTTCACCGGCAAGCTTCGAGGCACCATAGACGGAGACCGGCCCTGTCGGATCGGTCTCCACATAGGGATCGGCCTTGTCGCCGGCGAAGACATAATCGGTTGAGAGATGGATCACCGGGACGCCGAGGGCGCCCGCAGCCTCCGCCACCGCACCCGCACCGGTCTCGTTGACGGCGAAGGCGAGGTCCGGCTCGCACTCCGCCTTGTCCACCGCCGTGTAGGCCGCAGCCGACACGATCGCGTCGGGCGCCGCCGCGGCGATGGCGGAGCGCACGGAGGCCGCGTCGGCCAGATCGAGTTCCGGCCGGCCGAGCGCGATCACCTCGACGGAGGCGGCAGGGCCGCGCTCCAGCAACGAAGAGACGACCTGACCCTGCTTGCCGGTGACGATCAGGCGCATTTTTCGGCCTTCTCGATGATGCCGAGGCGCTCGCCGACATAGACCTTCTCGCGCAGCGGCTGCCACCACCACGCATTGTCGAGATACCACTTCACCGTATTGGCGATGCCGGTATCGAAGGTCTCGCGGGCCTTCCAGCCCAGCTCGGTCTCAAGCTTGGTGGCGTCGATGGCGTAGCGCGCATCATGCCCCGGCCGGTCGGTCACGAAAGTGATGAGGTCGTGGTGAGAGGTTGCCTTCGGCGCCAGCTCATCCATCAGATCGCAGATGCGACGAACCACCTCGATGTTCCGCCGCTCGTTGCGCCCACCCACATTGTACTTCTCGCCCAGCCGTCCGTTGGAGGCGATGAGGTGCAGAGCGCGCGCGTGGTCTTCCACATAGAGCCAGTCGCGAATATTCGCGCCGTTGCCGTAGACCGGCAGGGTCCGCCCCTCCAGCGCATTCAGGATGGTCAGCGGAATGAGCTTCTCGGGGAAGTGGTAGGGGCCGTAATTGTTGGAGCAGTTGGAAACCACCACCGGCAGGCCGTAGGTGCGGTGCCAGGCGACGACCAGATGGTCGCTGGCGGCCTTCGACGCCGAATAGGGCGAGGAGGGATCGTAGGGCGTCACTTCCTCGAACAGCCCGTCCTCGCCGAGGGAGCCGTAGACCTCGTCGGTGGAGACGTGCAGGAAACGGAAGGCCTCCTTCTCCGCCGCCGGCAGCTCGCTCCAGTAGTGGCGCGCAGCTTCCAGCAGCGTGAAGGTGCCGACCACGTTGGTGTGCACGAACTCGCCCGCGCCGGTGATGGAGCGATCCACATGGCTCTCGGCCGCCAGATGCATGATGCGATCGGGCTTGAAGGAGGCGAGCGCCTCCGACATGGCTGCACGATCGGTGATGTCGGCCTGGAGGAAGCGATAGTTGGGCGCGTTCTCGATGACTTTGAGCGACGCAAGGTTGCCCGCATAAGTCAGCTTATCGACGTTGAGGACCTCAGCGCCCACCTCCGACACAAGGTAACGCACGAGAGCGGAACCGATGAAGCCCGCCCCGCCTGTGACTAGAATGCGCATGGAGATCTCTCCGCAACTCAGTAAGCGAAGCTGGGCGGCAGATCCGCCAGCCGCGGTTGAACCTTGTCTTTTTCCGAAAGCACCGCCTGCCCCGTCTTAAGGGGCCAGTCGATGCCGATCTCGGGGTCGTTCCACAGCAGGCCGCGGTCATGGGCTGCGCTGTAGGGAGCGGTCACCTTGTAGAAGATGACGGAATCAGGAACCAGCGTCGCGAAACCGTGTGCGAAGCCCGGAGGAATCCAGAGCTGGTCGCCATTTTCCGGGGTCAATTCCACGCCGACCCAGCGGCCGAACGTGGGCGAACCCACCCGGATGTCCACCGCGACGTCGAAGATGGCGCCGGCCGTGCAGCGCACCAGCTTGCCCTGGGCGAATGGGTCGAGCTGGAAATGCAGCCCCCGCACCGTGCCCACCGTTGAAGAAAGGGATTGGTTGTCCTGGATGAAGGTCGAGTCGGAAACATTCTTCCGGAACCATTCATCCTTAAAAACTTCAGAGAAATAGCCGCGAGCGTCGCCGAAGCGCGCCGGAGTAATCTTGACGATCTCGGGAATCGCCAGCCTTTCGAGCTTCATGTTTACCAGCCCGCGCCATGATTATCTCAAAATGCGAAACCGCACCTTGGTCAGTGTGCAGTGCACATAAGACTAGAGGATAACGCCCACCTATGCAATCTACGAACCGTGCTCACGGAACAGAATGCGGTGCGTTCCGGCCCACTTGAAGCGCGTTTCGCAGTGCAAAAACCGTCTAAACCCCGACGCTCTGCAGCGCACCATGATGCCGGTGCGACGTGCGCGCGCAGGCCGGAGCGGGAAGTTCGACCAAGTCGTGTAAAGCGGCGCGATACACCATCCAGTATAGACCTAGACCACCCAAAGTAGCTTTGGATGAGGGTGCGCAGGAGTTGAGGTCGCCGCCGGGCGTCAACTGGCTACCGCAGCCTCGCCAACAACCGACCTGCGTTGGTCACAGACCCGCGCCCGGTGATGCACCAGCCAACCCCGCGCCCGCGAACCCATAGCGAGTACGCCGACGGACGCCAACCAACGTCCGTCCAACGCGGTGAACCGCACTGCGGGGCCGGGAAGGAGCGACAGGCGCCCCTGCCCATAGACCTGCCGAAAGCAGAGCCACGCATTCGTCGGACATCCCGGCGGAAGACCAATCAGCCGTAATAGGCGGCGTACTTCTTGTGCAGCCCGTCCTGCGGCACCTTGCTGGTGTAGAAATGCAGCCGATGCGTATCCACCTTGTTCAGGATCACGCCGATGCACTTCTCATAGACCTGCGGATTGGCCTCGAAAGAATCCACCACCAGATCGCGGGACGTCGCACCCCATTCGAGAACGAACAGGACACCATCGAAATACTTGACGGCGGCGCGCACATCCACCACCGGCCCCAGGGGCGGAAGATCGATGATGATATAGTCGGCGTTCACCCCGATTTCCGCGAGAAGCTGCCCCATGGCCGGCGAAGACACGAGATTGCTCGTGTGGGCGCTGCCGATATCGGAGCCCGCGGGAATGAAGAACAGCCCCGTTTCCGGCTCCACCTTCATCACGGAGGAAACCGGCTCGCCCTCACTGAGGATGTGGAACAAGCCCTTTTGCGCGTGCGGGGTGACATCGTCGCTCAGCCCGCGAAAGCGCAGGTCCGCGTCGATCAGCACCGTGCGCGTGCCCAGCTGCGCCAGCATGGAGGCAAAATTCTTGCTGATGGTCGACTTGCCCTCGGTTGGCAGGACCGATGCAAGGGCGATGATCTTGGGCGCCTTCTCACCCACGGCGAAGTCCACCGCGACTTTGGCGCTGCGCAACGTCTCCGCGAACGGCGAAAGGATGTGGTTGGTGCCATAGCGCATCATGGCCGACCCACCCACCTGGTTCGGACCGGTGCTGGAGAGGGGCGGCACCATGGCCAACTGCCGGGCCGAGATCCGCGGCATGACGCCGATGCACTCGAGCCTGAGCAGATCGCGGATTTGCGACGCGGAACGGAACCCAAGGTCCCTGAGCTCGCGCACGGCGCCATATCCGGCCCCACCAATGAAGCCGACGATCGAACCGAGGATGAGGGACAGAACCAGCTTCGGAGCGGCCGGCAGCGAAGGCGTCACCGCAACCGAAATCACCCGAGCCTCGGAGACCGGGAAGGACTGCTTCTGCAGGGATTCCTGGTACCGCTGCAGCATGGTCTCATAGAGGTTCTTGTAGGTATCAGCCTCGCGCTCCAGTTCGCGAAGGGCCACCTTGTCCTTGTTGGCCACGTCGGACAGGCCGACCTGGCTCTTCAGCTGGGCTTCGAGAGCCCGCTCGCGGGCCAGAGAGATGTCCCGCTCGCTGCGGTAGCTTTCGGCGATGCGACCAAGCTCGCTGAAGATCAGCCGCTGATATTCGGCGATATCGGACCGCAGCCGCAGCACCTGATAATGGGTGGGGCCGAGCTTGCTGGCGAGTTCCGATTCGGTCTTGGCGGCGGCGGTCGCCTTGTTCCGCAATTCCACGATGATGGGATTGTCGATGGCCTCAGACACCGCGGCATCCATCTGGCCGGACGAGATGATGGACTGGATGCGGTCATATTTCGCGCCCGCCCGCGCCACGTCCGATCGGGCGAGCACCAGCTGGGTGTTGATTTCGCCAACCTGCTGCTCATTGACCAGGGAGCCGGTGGAGGTGGTGATCAACCCCTTCTCGCCGCGGAAGCTCTGGACCGCGAGATCGGTCTCGATTGCCTTCTGGCGCAATTCCTGGATGCGCGGCAGCAGCCAGTCGCTAGCCCGGCGCGTCGCGTCGAAATTGGCGGAGAACTGGTCGTCCACATAGGCCTGGGTATAGGCATTCGCGATCTGCGCCGCCTTGTCGGCCTGGGTCGACGTGAATCCGATCTCGATCACGTAGGTCCGGCCGACGCGCTTGAGCGACAGATTGTTGTTCAGGTAGAGCAGCGCCGCCTCGCGCTTCCCCGCCTCCTCCTCCGCCGGCGTCAGCTTGCGGGGGGGAATGATAGCTTCCTTGACGGCACGGATGCCGGACTTCACCGCCGAGATGCCACTGGCGACGGCCGACTGCACGTTGTCGTCATCCAGCACCCGGTCGAGGCCGACCTTGGCGATCACCGAATTGGCGATGTTCATGGACTTCAGCACTTCGACCTGGCTGTCGACGGCGCCGGTGTCGAGGCCCAGCTCCGACAGGGCGGTCACGGCCACTTCGTCGTTGACCTTCGACTTGCTGTCGAGAAGCAACTGTGTGCCGGCGAAATAAACGGGAGTCTTGGCGATGAAATACGCCAGTCCGAGCGCGGCGCCGATGCAGGTCCCGATCAGTACGGGCCGCATCTGCCTGCGGACGGCCGCCAGCATGCCAGAGAAATCGATGGAAGGAATGGAACTCTCGCTTTGAGAGCTACCTTCGTAGCGAAGCCCCCCGCTCGACCGTTTCGGAGACTGCAGCACGGATACGACCCCTCGTGGCTACACTTGAAATAAACTCTCGCGCCGCACGTTAGCGCGAGCCTGCCGCGAAGGCCAGTGCTGCGGCGCACACAGAACGCATCTTGGTACGATTCATCCAAAAAAGTTCGCTTTCGCAGCCCTTTTTCGCGTTGCCGCCGGCAATACGCGCCGCGTACCGAGCAGTCCCGCCACGGTGACCGGCCCCTCACGATGGCATCGCGTTGCAAAATGAGAATCGACTCTTCCGAGGGACCGCGAATCCTGTCGTATTTTTGGGCACTTGCACTAAATTTGGGATTTTGGCCGCCGGCGCGGGCGGCCGTCGGCCGTAAGCTCCTGTTTGCGCTGCGGTGGCGACTTTCACGCGCGTTCGCATCGAGCACACGCACGGCGGGCGAGGGGGCGGGGTGCGTCGCTGAGGTCAGGTCCCAATAGGGGCTGAAGGGCAAAAATCCATTGAGATTTTGGCCACGGGGGGCTAATCCCTGCTGCGATGCAACATGCGACCGAAGCCTTAGGGCGAAAGTTGCACAAAACAGGGCTGGGCCATGCGTGTGACCATGATCGGAGCGGGCTATGTGGGCTTGGTCTCCGGCGCGTGCTTTGCGGATTTCGGCCATACGGTTACGTGCGTCGACACGCACGAGGGCAAGATTGCGGCGCTGAAGCGCGGTGAAATCCCGATCTTCGAGCCCGGCCTCGACGATCTCGTGGCCTCGAACGTGAAAGCCGAGAGGCTGTTCTTCACCACCAGCCTTGCCGAAGGCGTCGCCGATGCGGAAGCCGTGTTCATCGCGGTGGGCACGCCGTCGCGGCGCGGCGACGGCCATGCCGACCTCTCCTACGTGCATCAGGCCGCCCGCGACATCGCCAGCGCGATGACGGGCTATACGGTGATCGTGACCAAATCCACCGTGCCCGTCGGCACCGGCGACGAGGTGGAGCGCATCATCCGCGAGACCCGGCCGGACGCTGAATTCTCCGTCGTCTCCAACCCCGAGTTCCTGCGCGAAGGCGCCGCCATCATCGATTTCAAGCGGCCCGACCGCATCGTGGTGGGCACCGACGAGGAGCGCGCCAAGGAGGTCATGACCAACCTCTACCGCCCGCTGTTCCTCAACCAGTCGCCGCTGCTGTTCACCTCGCGCCGCACCGCCGAACTGATCAAGTATGCGGCCAACGCCTTCCTCGCCACCAAGATCACCTTCATCAACGAGATCTCGGACCTGTGCGAGAAGGTGGGCGGCAACGTCCAGGACGTGGCCCGCGGCATCGGCCTCGACAACCGCATCGGCTCCAAGTTCCTGCACGCGGGTCCCGGCTACGGCGGATCCTGCTTCCCGAAGGACACTCTGGCCCTCATCAAGACCGCCCAGGACTATGATGCGCCCATCCGCATCGTGGAGACGGTCGTGTCGGTGAACGACCAGCGCAAGCGCGCCATGGCCCGCAAGGTCATCACCGCGCTCGGCGGATCGGTGCGCGGCAAGACCGTCGGCGTGCTGGGCCTCACCTTCAAGCCGAACACCGACGACATGCGCGACGCGCCGTCCATCGCCATCATCACCGCCCTTCAGGATGCCGGCGCCACCATCCGGGCGCACGATCCCGAAGGCGTTGAGCAGGCCAAGATGGTGCTGAGCAACGTCGACTATGTGGATAGCCCCTATCAGGCGGCGGACGGGGCCGACGCCCTGGTCATCGTCACCGAATGGGACGCCTTCCGCGCCCTCGACCTCAAGCGCATCCAGTCGATGATGGCCCAGCCGGTGGTGGTGGACCTGCGCAACATCTACCGCCCCGAGGAGATGGCGAGCCTCGGCTTCAGGTACAGCAGCGTCGGGCGCGGCCTCGCCGACCTCTGAGACTGAGGTCGCGGATGCCGGAAGACACTCCGACCGGATTGTGCCGCAATCCGGTCGGTTGACCGTGCTTCCACCCAGGCCTGACGGCGGACTTGAGGCTCAGGCTGTAGCAGCCCAGCCAGATTTCGCTCCAGTCCGGACAGCGACTTTTGCTGCTGCCCGACGACGGCCTCGGAGGACTTCTTTGTGGACCGCGCCCGTTGCTTGGAGCAACGTGACCTGAACCCAGCTTGAGGCCCGCCATGACCACTTCGTCCACCGTCACCTCGAAGTCGGCCAGCGGAAAGATCGTCCCGGTCATTCTGGCCGGCGGTTCTGGAACGCGGCTGTGGCCGCTCTCGCGCAACAGCCTGCCGAAGCAGTTCCTGCCGCTGGCCACCGAAAACACCATGTTCCAGGACACGCTGCTGCGCGCGGCGCCCGGCGCCGTGTTCGCCGATCCGGTGGTGGTGGCCAACGAGGAATTCCGCTTCTTCGCCCAGCGGCAGGCCCGGGCCGTCGGCATCGACGCCACCGTCATGCTGGAGCCAGCCCGCCGCGACAGCGCGCCCGCCCTCATCGCGGCGGCGGTCTGGGTGGCCGAGACCTACGGTCCGGAAACGCTGGTGCTGGCGCTCGCCTCCGACCATGTGGTGCTCGACCCGGCCGGCTTCGTGAAGACGGTGGAGATCGGCGCGGAGGCCGCCCGCCTCGGCCGCATCGTCACCTTCGGCATCGAGCCCACCGAGCCGCGTACGAGCTACGGCTACATCCGCCTCGGCGCCCAGATCGACGAACGCGGGTCCTATGAGGTGGATTCCTTCGTGGAGAAGCCGGATCGCGCCACGGCCGAGCGCTATGTCGCTGCCGGCTACCTCTGGAACTCGGGCAACTTCCTGTTCCCGGCAGGCCTGCTGCTGAAGGAGGCGGACGTGTTCGAGCCGGCCATCGCCGATGCCGCCCGCGCGGCCGTCGCCGAGGCCAAGTCCGACCTCGGCTTCCTGCGCCTCGACCCCGCCGCCTTCAAGTCCTCGCCGTCGAAGTCCATCGACTTCGCAGTGCTGGAGCGCACCCGCCACGCCGCGGTGGTGCGCGGCAGCTTTGGCTGGTCGGACGTGGGCTCCTGGGACGCCCTGCACGAGATCGGGAACCAGGACGAGCGGGGCAATGTCACCGTCGGCACGGTGCAGCTTCTCGACAGCAGCAATTCCTTCGTGCGTTCGGACGGCCCGCTGGTGACGGCCATCGGCCTCGACGGCGTCTCGGTGATCGCCACCGAGGATGCAGTGCTGGTGATGCCCTCGAACCGCAGCCAGGACGTGAAGGCGCTGGTCTCGGCGCTCAAGGACTCCAACCGCAAGGAAGTGGAGGAGCACCTCACCATCCACCGGCCCTGGGGCACCTACCAGACCGTGTGCAAGGGCGATCGCTTCCAGGTGAAGAAGATTGTGGTGGAGCCGGGCGGCATCCTGTCCCTGCAGAAGCACCATCACCGGGCCGAGCACTGGGTGGTGGTGCGCGGCACCGCCGAGGTGACGGTGGCGGATCGCAGCTACATGGTGCACGAGAACGAATCCACCTACATCCCTATCGGCAGCGTGCACCGGCTCGGCAATCCCGGCCGCATTCCGCTCGAGCTGATCGAGGTGCAGACCGGCTCTTATCTCGGCGAGGATGATATCCACCGCTTCGAGGACATCTACCAGCGCGCCTGAGCGGCGCGCCGGCGGGATTACGACGGGCGTGGGCCCGGCGGCCCCCACTCAGGCCGCCCCGCCCGCCTTCAGCAGCACCGCCAGGGCGGAGAGGATGTGGTAGAAGGAGGAGGCAGGCGCAGCCTCCTCCACGAAGCTGCCATCGGCCAGCCACTGGTCGTGCCACAGGCCCCGCACCGGAACATCGAGATACGCCTGCAGCGCCGCGAAGGCCTCCTCGGCCGCGGCCACATAGTCGGCGCGGATTGCGGCATCGCTCTCGGCTGCGGCGAAGATCAGGGCGGTGCGCAGGCGCTCCGTCTGCGCCCAGAGCCGCGCCCTCGGGTCGCTCACCTGACCAGACGCATCGAGTGCGAACACAGCGGCCTTGCGCACCGGATCGATGCCGAAGCGCGCGCCAAACCCGTACATGCGCCGGCTTGCCGCCCGATGGTCCAGCCCCAGCACCGGGCCGACATGATCGAGCAGATAGGCCCATTCGAACTGGTGGCCTGGCTCGCGCACCCCGCCCGATTCGCCGGCGGCGAAGCGCCACTCGCCGTCATAATATTCGCCGATGGCGCCGGTCTGCGGGTCGATCAGTCGCGTCGCTGCCAGGGCGACGATGCCGCGCGCCACGTCCGCGAAGGGCTCCGCGACGCCGGCCTCCACCCAGGCGAGGTTGGCTTCCAGCAGATGCATGTGCGGGTTGGAGCGCAGCGGCAGCACGCGCGGGCTCGCCTCCTCGAAACCGCCGACGGGATTGCCGCGCTCGGCCTGAAGCTGCGTCGCCAAGGCCCGCGCGGTCGCGATGAGTTCATCGCCACCAAGGCCGGCGGTGTGGGCTTGAGCCAGCGCGAACAGCACAAAGGCCTGGTCGTAGAGGTCCGCCGTCTCGTCGAGGGGCCGGCCATCGGGTGCGACCAGGGTGCGGAACAGTCCGTCGGGCCGCCGGTAATGGGCGAGCAGGAAGTCGAGCCCGTGCCGCGCCGCCTCCCGCCACGGCCCATCCCAGCCAAGCCGGCCGCCCTCGATGAAGGCATAAGCCTGCCGCGCCTGGACCCGCAGGCGGCGGGACGCGGCTACCGGCGTGCCATCGAGCGCAATCTTCTCGTGAAACCCACCGGCCGGATCAGCCCCCACGGTCCACCACAGCGGCAACGCCGCATCGAGCAGCCACTCACGCGCCCACCGGGCCTGCGCTTCCAAAAGGGCCATCGCCATTACCCCATACCTCAATGGTGGGGGCACATTAGCCCGGCGCCCATCACAACGCGAAGGCGGTTCGGCCAAAGGAGATGCCGGCCGACAATGTGCCGCAAGCGGCGACCTGCGGCGGGCGCCACACCGGGCTGGTCCGGGCCGGCGCCGGTCTCCGCCGCACCGCACCGTTGCCTTCGCCGTGCGGCAGCCCTAGAAGCGCGCCATGACGGCCTTTCAAGCGCTCGACCTGCCAGAGGTCATCCTCGTGACGCCGCGCCGCTTCGGCGACGCGCGCGGCTATTTCTGCGAAACCTACGTCAAGCCGCTCTATGCGGCGAACGGGATCGTCGCCGATTTCGTACAGGACAACGAATCGCTGTCGGCGCTGCCGGGCACGGTGCGCGGCCTCCACATGCAAGCGCCCCCCTTCGCGCAGGCCAAGCTGGTGCGGGTGCTGAGCGGCGCCATCTTCGACGTGGCGGTGGATGTGCGGAAGGGCTCGCCCACCTACGGCCGCTGGGCCGGCGCCCGCCTCACCGCCGAGGGCGGCGAACAGCTGTTTGTGCCGCAGGGTTTCGCCCACGGCTTCTGCACCCTCGCCCCCGACACGCGCGTCGCCTATAAGGTGGACGCGTTTTATGATCGGGCGAGCGAATGCGGGATTATCTGGAACGATCCCGACCTCGCCATCGACTGGCGCTTCACCGGCGAGACCATTCTCTCCGACAAGGACCGGATATTGCCTCGCCTCAAGGATTTCGACAGTCCCTTCGTGCATTCGAACGGATAGCCGCGCGCCTGAAGCAGGGGCAGAGGCAATTGTGAAGGGAACGGCATGCGGGTTCTGGTGACCGGAGGAGCGGGCTTCATCGGCTCGGCGGTGGTGCGGCACCTGACCGGTGAAGGCCACCACGTCCTCACCTTCGACAAGCTGACCTATGCGGGGGACCTCGCCGCCCCTGCTCCCCTCGACAACCGCGCAGGGTGGGTGCCCTGGCGCCAGCGCGACCAGGGCCAGCGCCTTGGGCTCGAAAATCCGGCCTCATCCAAGCTGGGGGTTGTATCGTGACCCGCATCCTCCTGTTTGGCGCCGGCGGCCAGCTCGGGCGCGAGGTAACGGCGCTCGCCGCCGAGCGCGGCCTTGATACGGTCGGGCTTGGCCACGACGCTTTGGACATCGCTGATCCGGTGGCGGTGGCCCGGGCGATCGAGGCGGCGCGGCCCGATGCGCTGATCAACGCCGCTGCCTATACCGCCGTGGACAAGGCCGAGACCGAACAGAAAATGGCGGCGCGCATCAATGCCTTCGCCCCCGGCCTGATCGCCGAGCGCTGCGCCCGCTACCGCACCCCCCTCATCCATGTCTCCACCGACTATGTGTTCGACGGCACCAAGGCCGGCGCCTATGTGGAGGCGGACCCCATCGCCCCGCTGGGCGTCTACGGCCGCACCAAGGCCGCCGGCGAGGCAGCGGTGCGCGCGGCCAGCGAGCGGCACGTCATCGTGCGCACCTCGTGGGTCTACGGCGCCCACGGCAACAACTTCCTGAAGACCATGCTGCGGCTCGCCGCTGAGCGGGACCTGCTGAAGGTGGTGAGCGACCAGCGCGGCTGCCCCACCGCGACGCGCGACCTCGCCGAGGCGGTGCTGGCGGCAGCACAAGCCGCTGCACGAGGCGACGCCCGCTGGGGCACCTACCATTTCGCCGGAACCGGCGCGACCACCTGGCACGGCTTCGCCAGCGCCATCGTGGCGGCAGCGGCCGTGCACACCGGCAAGACGCCGGAAGTCGCACCCATCACCACCGCCGAGTATCCCACGCCGGCGCAGCGGCCGAAGAACTCCGAACTGGCCAGCGACCTGTTCGAGCGCACCTTCGGCGTCCGGGCCGCGCCGTGGGAACAGCGCGTGGGCGAGGTCGTGGACGCGCTGCTGGCGCACCAAGCCCCCGTGGAAGCAACCTGAAGCGGCGCCTCCCCTGCGGGGGCACCACGCTCCGGAACCCGGATCGGGGCCGCCACGGAGGACATGCCGTCGCACTTTTGAAGCCTGGCCACATCCTGTAGGGTGATGCGGTCTCCCTAAAGCCTCATGTGGCCGTCGCCGTTTCGGGCGCGCTCCGGGGCGTGCCGTGACCGGATTTTGAAGATGAGCAATTTCAACGAAGAGACCGTCACCAGCGTTCACCACTGGACCGACACCCTCTTCTCCTTCACCTGCACCCGCGATCCGGGCCTGCGGTTCCTCAACGGCCAGTTCACCATGATCGGCCTCAAGGTGGACGGCAAGCCGCTGCTGCGCGCCTATTCCATGGCCAGCGCCAATTACGAGCCGGACCTGCAGTTCTTCTCCATCAAGGTGCAGAACGGGCCCCTCACCTCCCGGCTCCAGCACCTGAAGGTGGGCGACAAGCTCCTGGTCGGCCGCAAGCCCACGGGCACCCTGGTGCAGGACAGCCTGTTGCCCGGCAAGCGGCTTTACCTCCTCTCCACCGGCACCGGCCTTGCCCCGTTCCTCTCGGTGGTGAAGGACCCGGAGGCCTATGAGCGCTTCGAGAAGGTGATCCTGATCCACGGCACCCGCACGGTGGCCGAGCTTGCCTATGACGAATTCCTCACCAAGGAACTGCCGAACCATGAGTTCCTCGGCGACGAGGTGCGCAACAAGCTCATCTACTACCCCACCGTGACCCGCGAGCCGTTCCGCAATCAGGGCCGCATCACCGACCTCATCACCTCCGGCAAGCTGTTCGCCGATCTCGGCCTGCCTGTCATCTCCCCGGAGGAGGACCGGCTGATGCTCTGCGGCAGCCCGCAGATGCTGAAGGATGTGGTGGACCTGCTGGAATCGCGCGGCTTCGCCGAGGGCAGCCAGTCGGCGCCCGGCCACTACGTCATCGAAAAAGCATTCGTGGAGCGCTGACCGCGCTCCCGCTTTTTTCACCGGCCTGAAGCTCACGCCGCCAATTTACGCCGCCAATTCACGCAGCATCGTCCTGCACGGGGGGCGCCTCCCCCGGGTCGTCTGCAGAAGCGCAGCCCCCGACCGGAGGTTCAGGCCGCGACGCCACGATCCGCGGAGCCGGCCTGCGCTCGCGCCAGATCAGGACCAGCCCGGCCACGATCACCACCATCGCGCCCGCGATCACAAGGGGCGCCGGCCATTCCCCGAACAGGATGATGCCGAGCACGGTGGCCCATATCAGCGTGGCATAATTGAGCGGTGCGACCACCGACGCCGGAGCATGGCGGATGGCCGATGTCACGCAGATCTGCCCGATGCCGCCCGCCAGCCCCATGCCGGCGAGGATGAGCGCGACCCGCCCGTCCGGCATCACCCAGCCGAGCGGCAGCGTGGCGAGGCCCGCCACGGAAGCCACCAGCGAGAAGTAGAAGACAATGGCCTCACTGGTCTCGGTCCGGGTGAGATGGCGCACCTGGGTAATGGCGAAGCCCGCCCCCACCGCGCCGGCCAGCGCCAGTCCCGCGCCGATCAGCGGTCCCGGCCCCGACCCCACCGAGGCGTGGGAAAACGACGGCCACAGCATGAGCACGATGCCACCCATGCCAATGGCAAGAACGAGCCAGCGATAGGCCGGCACCCGCTCGCCCAGCAGCACCGCCGCCAGCACCACCGCCACCAGAGGCGTGGCATAGGAAAAGGCCACCGCCTCCGCCAGCGGGATGAAGGCCAGCGCGGCAAAGCTGAGCCACATGGCGCTCACGCCTACGAGGCCCCGCACCACGTGGCCGAACGGCTGCCGGGTGACGAGGGCGCCGGTCATTCGCCCGCTCCAGGCGAGCCAGACCACCACGGGCAGGAGCCCGATGAAGCTGCGGGCGAAGACGATCTCGCCACTCGGCACCTCGTCGGCCACCATCCGCACGAGCGCGGACATGACGGCGAAGAAGAAGGTGGCGGCGATTTGCAGGCCGATTCCGGCCGGGACATTCATCTGGGGCAGATCCGAACAAGGCGGCTCCATCCCTATAGCGCGGTCCGAAGGCGTGCGGCATGCATCTGCCGCAGGGCTTAGACTTTAGTTCCGCGCCGGGCTCGGCCCGCGACCGGGTCCTGTCTCAAAGTTCCGGATTCGCCCGCCGCAGCTGGCCGTAGGCAACAGAGAGGAAGGCACAGGTGAGCACGATCTGGGCCGGCAGCAGCACCATGCTCACCACGTCGGACAGCGTCTCCGGTACCAGGAGCTGCACGATCTGCTCGACGATCAGGACCGGCACTGAGATCAGGAATGGGCCCAGGACCAGCGCAAGCGTGTTGCCCTGACCAAGCCGCCAGGCCTGCGACCAGGAGATCGGATCGCCCAGGACCCGCGACGGCAGACGCAGCGCCGGCCGGGACGCGACCACCGCCACAACGGTGACGACGAGGAAGGCCAGCACCAGGTCCACTCCACTGCCCATCGACGCCGGCCCGCTGAGCATGGCGATGGCGAAGATCGGCACCAGCGCGCTCAAGCCCGCCGCCAGGCCGATGAGAATGGTGTCGATGAGATAGCCGACCATCCGTCCCGGCCCTTGCCCCAGGGTCTGGGCATCAAGGGCCGACGGACCGCGCAGCACCTCGGCGTGGGTGAGGAGCGCCAGCGGGATGCTCGCCAGCGAGTAGACCAGCAGCAGCAGCCCGCCCAAGCCGGACGAGGCCAGCAGCCCCGCCACCACACCTGCCGCGACATAGGCGGCGGTTGTCTTCTGATGCCGAAGGACCACCGCGACGGCCCACTGGAACGACCATTTGAGCGAGGCCAGAAGCGGGATCTTGTAGCTTTTATCCATAAGTCGCCACCGATGCTGCCGAGGATCGCGCCAGGCCCGGCTTCCGTTACGACCGGCCCGGCATGTTCCTAGACGGCTCGCGCTGCCCTTGTCGATGGCCTGATGCGAAGCCCGAGTCTCGCCGTCGTCTCGCCCGCCGATCCGGCACGGCCCCTTCTCCGCACACCCGGCTAGGTCGCCTACTCCCGGTAGCCGGAACGGGGCGTGACGGGCCGAATGGCGCGGTAATTTAATACCGCAGCCGGATTACAATTCTCCGGCCACCATGCGCGACGAGCAGGCGACCCGCCTGCTTTGCCGCCTAAATTGCCGTGTTGCAGCATGCCCAAGCTGCGCAAGCGGGTAAATCATACCGCGCCACACATATTCCCTGGCATTTTGTCGCAGATCGCAGGTGCTGCGATATGCAGCAGGTAAATTTTGTCGCAATGCAGCATTGCCCATGCCTTGAGCACCGTCCTTTGATACCGTGACTTTATCAAGGAAAAGTGCGTCGCAATATGCGAAATCAGGTCGATGACATGAACGCAAAATCCAATTGTTCTTGACCTATTCTTCCAAATTCCGAACCAATCGACCGACACTCCAACGTTATGTTTCGATATAACAGGCCACAAGATGGTATCTTAACAAATTTATTACATATTAAATCAAAAGGTATGCATTTTTATACTAGCTTGCATCGCAGCATTCGGGATGCTATTGTCACCATATCATTTGATATTCGGTGCGACTCCAATCCGAGGGATCAAAGGCCAGATGTCGATATCCACGGACAATATGCGGGTCGAGCGCGTCGGCGAGGTGCAGGGGCCGGTCCAGCGGGCTGTGATCGACTACGCCTCCATGCCGCCCCTCTTCATCTTGTGCGATGCGGTCCTCATGCTCGCCCTGAGCATGCTGGTGGACCTCATTTCCACGAGCCAGACCTCGACGGGCGCCCTGTCGAGCTTCGATTTCACGCGTCCGCTGGGCATCGGCATCCTCGCGGCGGTGACCTTCGTGCTCATCACCACGTCGCGGGGGCTGTACAAGCCCTGGCAGATGGCGCGGACCACGGAGCAGGTGCGGGCGGCGTTCGTGAACTGGACCTTCACCATCCTGTTCGTGGCGACCGTGATCTTCTGCCTCAAGGTGGGCGACGACACCTCGCGCCTCTCCACCGGCATCTTCGCCGCGCTCGGCTTCGTGGCGGTGCCTGCGTCCCATTGGGCCATGGGCGTGTGGCTGCGCCGCGCGGTCGAAACCGGTGCAGTGCGTGGCCGGCCTTCCATCCTCATCGGCGACGTGTCCCAGCTCGACCAGGTGGTACCCGCCGAAATCCTCGAGCGCCTCGGCCTGCGGGAGATGCGCCGGTTCAGCTTCTCTGGCGCCCCGGCCGGTGCGTCCGGTTCGCTCAGCACGGATGAACTCGATACGCTCAAGAGCGCCATCCAGTTCGCCCGCCAGCAGCGGATCGAGGAAATCGTTATCGCCATGCCCTGGAGCAGCCTGGAGCAGCCTGGAGCGCCTCGACGCGGTGCGGGCGCGGCTGCGGGCGCTCCCGGTGCCGGTCAAGCTGCTGCCCGACGAGGCTGTTCACGAGCTGCTCGACGCCCCGCGGGTGGATTTCGGCTCCTCGGTCGCCATCGAGGTGCAGCGCGCGCCCCTCTCGCGGATCGAGCTGGCTCAGAAGCGGGTACTCGACATCGCGGTGTCCGGCGTTGCCATGACGCTGCTGCTGCCGCTGTTCGCCATCATCGCCATCTGCATCAAGTCGGACAGCAAGGGGCCGGTGATCTTCCGCCAGCGCCGCAACGGCTTCGGCGGGCGCGAGTTCACCATCTACAAGTTCCGCTCCATGTCGGTGATGGAGGACGGCGCGAAGGTGACGCAGGCCCAGCGCAACGACAAGCGCGTGACCCGGGTCGGCCGCTTCCTGCGCGCCACCAGCCTCGACGAGCTGCCGCAGGTGCTGAACGTGCTGTTCGGGCACATGTCCATCGTTGGCCCCCGGCCCCACGCCATGGCCCACGACGACGAGTATTCCAAGCTGATCGCCGGCTACGCCTTCCGCCACCATGTGAAGCCCGGCATCACCGGCTGGGCCCAGGCCAACGGCCTGCGCGGCGAGACCTCCGAGATCTCGCTCATGGAACGGCGGATCGAGATGGACCTCTGGTACGTCAACAACTGGTCGATCTGGCTCGACATCAAGATTATCCTGAAGACCTTCATCGAGGTCTTCCGCAACGACGCCTACTGAGACTGATCCACAGTCAGATGGTTGAGTGACAAAAGAGCCGGGGGACCTCCCCCGGCTCTTTTGTCTTTGGCCTCGGAATCCTGATACGTCCGCCCGGTCGCGCGGACGGCATCGATCCACCGGATAGCCACCACTGTCGGCCCGTCCCATGCGATCGCCCCATGGCATCGCCGGAGATTCCGGGGTGGCCTGCGGCCGGTCGCGCCCGGCGCCACCGCATGCCGATCCCGCACTGTCCAAAGCGCGCCGGCAGTTGATCACCGATCACAACGCGTCTCGTGCCGCGTGGCACCGCTGAAGGCGGTATCGTCCGTGCCATCGGCATTCGAGTGCCCGGCGCTTCGGTTTGGGATTGCCTCAGCCATGAGCCGGCAAAACGCTCGGCGGCCCGCGGGGGGTCCGCGAGGTGGTCACGGCCGGCCTTGACTGATTCCCGGGCCCGGCCCACATCCGGTGCGGCGCCCGCCCGGTCAGCCCCGTGCCGCCTCGTCCACCATCTGCGCCACCGCATCCCCGGCCGCCTCGAGCAGATCGACATCGCGGGCGCGGACCACCAGATTGGTCTTGAAGCGCCCGTCCGCCTCGTCGCGGAAGGGATAGGAACCGATGACCGCCGCCGGAAACCGCTCGGCGATGGCGCGCAGGGGCGCGGCGATGTCGCCTTCCTTGGCCTCGGCCAGGATGGTGCGGGACAGCATGGGCCGCCCCTTCTCCAGCTCCGGCAGCACCGCCTCGAGCATGGCCTGCATGATGCGCGGCACGCCGGCCATGACGATGACATTGCCAATGCGGAATCCCGGCGCCCTGGACACCTCGTTCACCACCAGGCTGGCGCCATCGGGGATGCGCGCCATGCGCAGGCGCGCCTCGTTGAGATCCTTCTCGGCGATGTATTCCAGCAGCATGGCGCGGGCGCGGGGGTCCACGTCGATACCGACGCCGAACGCCTTTGCCACCGAATCGGCGGTGATGTCGTCGTGGGTCGGGCCGATGCCGCCGGTGGTGAAGACGTAGGTAAAGCGCTGCCGCAGGGCGTTAATGGCCGCGACGATGTCGTCCTCCACATCGGCCACGATGCGCACCTCGCGCAGGTCGATGCCCACGTCGGTCAATCGTTCGGCGATGTGGCCGATGTTCTTGTCCTTGGTCCGTCCCGAGAGGACCTCGTCGCCAATGACCACCAGAGCCGCCGTGACCGATTGCGCGCCGTCTGCCTCGCCCATGTGGAAAACCCCTGCCGCTGCCGACAGCAGTGCCGGCGCATTTGCCCAAATAATGACCAACTAAAAAGCGTAAGCGTCGCTCTTTGCGAGCCTTCCCCCTTTAGCACTTCTTTGGCACGATGTTTGTACGCTCGAAGTCAGCTTCCAGGGGCGCGGAGTGACGGTTCCAATGCCGCATGCGTTTGATGAAATGTCCAGTGCCGACGGCTCGGTCAGGCCGGCCTACGAGACCCTGCAGCGCTGGCTCGCCAGCGTTCCCCAGGAGGTTCTGGACCACCGTCGCAAGGAGGCGGAGTTCATTTTCCGCCGAATCGGCATCACCTTCGCCGTCTACGGCGAGCAGAATTCCCAGGAGCGCCTGATCCCGTTCGACATGGTCCCGCGCATCATCACCAAGGATGAGTGGGCCACCCTGTCCAAGGGCCTGGAACAGCGCGTCAAGGCGCTGAACATGTACATCCGCGACGTGTACACCAAGCGGGAGGTGCTCAAGGCCGGGGTGGTGCCGGAAAACCTCGTCTACCAAAACCCGGCGTTCCGCCCGGAGATGAACGGCCAGCGCGTGCCGCACGATCTCTACGTGCACATCGCCGGCATCGACATCGTGCGCACCGACCCCGACACCTTCTACGTGCTCGAGGACAACGCCCGCACCCCCTCCGGCGTCTCCTACATGCTGGAGAACCGGGAGATCATGCTCCGCCTGTTCCCGGAGCTGTTCTCCCTGCACAAGGTGGCTCCGGTCGACAAATACGGCGACGACCTGCTCGCCACGCTCCGCTCGCTGGCGCCCCATGGCGGGCATGAGCCGAACGTGGCCATCCTCACCCCCGGCATCTACAACTCGGCCTATTACGAGCACTCGTTCCTGGCCGACAAGCTGGGCGTGGACTTGGTGGAGGGCCGCGACCTGTTCGTGAAGGATGCGGTGGTCTACATGCGCACCACCGAGGGGCCCAAGCGCGTGGACGTGATCTACCGCCGCCTCGACGACGACTTCCTCGACCCCCTGATGTTCCGGCGCGACAGCCAGCTCGGCGTGCCCGGCCTCATGAGCGCCTACCACGCCGGCAACGTCACCCTCACCAATGCGGTGGGAACCGGCGTCGCCGACGACAAGGCGGTCTATTCCTACATGCCGGACATCATCCGCTTCTATCTCGGCGAGGAACCCCTGCTGCCGAACGTCCCCACCTGGCGCTGCCGCGAGCCTGACCACCTCAAGTATGTGCTGGAGCACCTGCCCGAGCTGGTGGTGAAGGAAGTGCACGGCTCCGGCGGCTACGGCATGCTGGTGGGCCCGGCCTCGGACAAGGCGCAGATCGAGAAGTTCCGCGCCAAGCTGGTGGCGGACCCGGCCAACTTCATCGCCCAGCCGACGCTGGCTTTGTCCACCTGCCCCACCATGGTGGAAAAGGGCGTCGCCCCCCGCCACGTGGACCTGCGGCCCTTCATCCTCTCCGGCTCGGACAAGGTGCGCATCGTGCCCGGCGGCCTCACCCGCGTCGCCATGAAGGAGGGTTCGCTGGTGGTGAATTCCAGCCAGGGCGGCGGCACCAAGGACACCTGGGTTCTCGACGCCTGAGCACTTCTAGGCCGCGGCCCACCGCGGCCTTCACCTTTCGGACGCCTGAGCGCGGGTTCCCGCGCCTCGATTTGCCTCCTTCCCAACGGGCTCCCCATGCTTTCGCGCACCGCCGACAACCTCTACTGGCTGACCCGCTACGTGGAACGCGCCGATTGCCTCGCGCGCATCCTCGATGTCTCCCAGCGCCTCTCCTACACCCCTGTCACCTACGGTGGCTCCACCAACGAATGGGCCTCGGCGGTGCTAACCGCCGGCTGCGAGGACGATTTCGTCGCCCGCTACGGCCCGCTGGAGGATGCCAAGGAGGAGGACGTGGTGTCCTTCCTCGCCTTCTCGCCGGAGAATTCCTCCTCCATCCGCAACTGCTTCGAGGTGGCGCGCACCAATGCGCGCTCGGTGCGCACAGCGCTCACCTCGGAAATGTGGGACGTGATCAACTCGGCCTGGATCGAGCTGCAGAGCTTCCCCAACCGGGCGCTCACCCGCGACGAGCTTTCGCGCTTCCTGGCCTTCGTGAAGGAGACCTCGCTGCGCTTCGACGGCGCCACCTTCCGAACCATGCTGCGTAACGACGCCTACTGGTTTGCAAGGTCCGGCGCCCAGCTGGAGCGCGCCGACAACACCGCGCGCATCCTCGACGTGAAATATCACGTGCTGCTGCCGGAGAAGGAGCACGTGGGCGGGCCGCTGGACTATTTCCAGTGGGCCTCCATCCTGCGCTCGGTGTCCGCGCTCACCGCCTTCCACTGGGTCTATCGCGACAGCGTGAAGCCGTGGCTGGTAGCGGACCTCCTGATCCTGAACCGGCAGATGCCGCGCTCGCTGGCGGCCTGCTACGAGCAGTTGGCGCGCAATCTGGACGACATCGCCAGCGCCTATGGAAGGCAGGGTCCCTCCCAGCGCCTCGCCCGCTCCATGCAGGCGCGGCTCACCAACCGCACCATCGACGACATCTTCCAGCATGGCCTGCACGAGTTCATTTCCGGGTTCATCTCGGACAACAACAAGCTCGGCGCCGAGATCACCGAGCAATATCTGACCTGAGGCCCCATCCGAGTGAAGCAGGGGCCGCCAGGCGCGGCCCCTGACCAGGGTGCCGATGGGGCTGCGCCGCCCGATCGGTCGATCCGTCTCCAGGACCGCGTCACGCGCAGGCCCGCCTGCGCCGAGGCAAGCCCCCGGGAAACGCCCCCCGAGAAACGCCCCCAAGGACCGCCAATGCGCATCCGCATCCGCCACGAGATCACCCAGCGTTTCGAGCCCGGCAGCCGCAACATGGCGGTGACGGTGCGCCTGACGCCCCGCTCCCACGAGGGCCAGTTCATCCTGCGCTGGACGCTGGATCTCAATTCCGACTGTCGGCTCGCCGCGCAGGAGGACGCCTTCGGCAACCTCTGCCACACTTTCTCGGTGGACGGGCCGACCGACCACCTGAGCGTCGTCGCGGAAGGCGAGGTGGAGACCCAGGACACCACCGGCGTCATGCACGGCACGGTGGAGCGCTTCCCCCCGTCCCTGTTCCTGCGCCAGACCGATCTCACCGAGGCGACGCCTGAGGTGGTCGCCTTCGCCGAGAGCGTGAGGCTGGCCGAGGATGATCCCCTGGGCCAGCTCCACGCCCTCATGGTGGCCCTGCACGAAAAGGTGGACGAGCAGGACGGCCCGGCCCTGAGCGGCCCCCTGAGCGCTGCTGCGGCCCTGGAGGCCGGCAAGGCCTGCTCCGGCGGCATCGCCCATCTGTTTACCGCCGCGGCGCGACATCTGGGGCTGCCGGCGCGGCACATCTCCGGCTATCTCGCACCGGAAGACCCGGAAGAGGACGCGGCAGGAGACGAACCCAAGAGCGCCGGTGTGGGCGCCGCCCGGCATTGGGCGGAGGCCTATACGCCCAAGATCGGCTGGAT
This sequence comes from Xanthobacter autotrophicus Py2, assembly GCA_000017645.1. Lineage (NCBI taxonomy): Bacteria > Pseudomonadati > Pseudomonadota > Alphaproteobacteria > Hyphomicrobiales > Xanthobacteraceae > Xanthobacter > Xanthobacter versatilis. The sequence goes on along the minus strand of CP000781.1, from coordinate 3,948,143 downwards.
CTCCTTCGACGCCGGGCGGAACCTGTGCGGCACGGAGCATTATGTGCGCCTTGCCGTGGCTCTCGATGCCATGGGCGTCGCACCGCTGCGCAGCACGGGCCTCGAGGTCGAGGAAGAGGTGAGCGCCCTCGACAGCCGGGCTCCCCAGAAGCTGGCACAGGCCCAGAGCCAGGTTCAGAGCTAGCCGGACCAGAAGCACGCGAGGCCGGAACCGGCATCGCGTGTGACTTGGCGCAACGACGTCATCGGTACGCGCGCATAACGTGCGACATGGACGGATCCTGAGGGGATGCATCGCCATGTCGATCCACACGCCGACCGATCAGCCGCCCGACCTGTCGCCGCGGGCTTCGGAGCACGCCACAGCGGAGGCGGCGTTGCCGGCGCCCCGCTCCCTGCTTGCGCGCGATCCGGCGGCTTCGCTGCCGGTCAAGCTTGAGGCCCGGCATGTCACGTTCCGCTATGGCGAAACCGTTGCGCTGAAGGATGTCAGCCTCGGCCTTCCAGAGCAGCGGGTGACCGCCCTCATCGGCCCCTCCGGCTGCGGCAAGTCCACGCTGCTGCGTGTGTTCAACCGGATGTACGACCTCTATCCGGACCAGCATGTGGAAGGCGAAGTGCTGCTCGACGGGGTGAACATCCTCGACCCGTCGGTGGATCCGGTGCCGCTCAGGGCGCGCATCGGCATGGTGTTCCAGAAACCCACGCCCTTCCCCATGTCGATCTACGACAATGTGGCCATCGGCCTGCGGCTGAACGAGGAACTGACCCCCGCGGACTGCGAGGCACGGGTGGAGGACGCCCTGCGCCAGGCCGCCTTGTGGGACGAGGTGAAGGACATTCTTCCCCAAAGCGGGCTGCGCCTTTCCGGCGGCCAGCAGCAGCGCCTGTGCATTGCCCGCACCATCGCGCCGCATCCGGAGGTGATCCTGTTCGACGAGCCGTGCTCGGCGCTCGACCCCATCACCACGGCGAAGATCGAGGAGACGATGGAAGAGCTGAAGGCGCGCTACACCATCGCCATCGTCACCCACAATCTGCAGCAGGCGGCCCGCGTGTCCGATGTCACCGGCTTCATGTATCTGGGCGAGCTGGTGGAATTTGGCCCCACCGGCGACCTGTTCACCCGCCCGCGCGACAGGCGCACCCAGGACTACGTCACCGGCCGCTTCGGGTAAGGGGGACGGGTCCGCCCGGCGGCACCACGCCCCCTTGACCCTCTGCCCTCGCCCTGCAATCTCCTCCCCCGGATACGGAGGAACCCCATGACCGCAACGCCGGCTTACGACCCCAGCAACATCTTCGCCAAAATCCTGCGGGGCGAGTTGCCGGCGCACAAGGTCTATGAGGACGACAAGGCCGTCGCCTTCCTCGACATCATGCCTCGCGCGCCGGGCCATACCCTCGTCATTCCCAAGAATCCTGCCCGCAACATCCTCGATATCGACCCCGAGGACCTCGCCTATGTGGCGAAGATCGCCAAGAAGGTGGCCATCGCCGCCAAGGCGGTGTTTGCGGCCGATGGCGTCACCGTGCAGCAATTCAACGAGGAAGCTGGCGGCCAGGTGGTGTTCCACCTCCATGTCCACGTCATCCCGCGCCACGCTGGGCAAGCCATGAAGCCGGCCGCGAGCGTCATGGAGAAGCCCGAGGTGCTGGCCGAGCATGCAGCGCGGCTGAAAGCCGCCCTGGCCGGCTGAGCGCGGCGCGTGACGCTTTCCCCCTTGGACCTGACACACGCGGCGGGGGTCACGGTGCGTGCCCCCGCGCGGCTTCATCTTGGCTTTCTCGATCTGGGCGGCGCCGTGGGGCGGCGCTTCGGCAGCCTCGGCATGGCCATCGAGCGGCCGGTGACGGAAGTCACGGTCACTCGCGCAGCCTCGGATGCCGAAAGCGGCCCGGATGCGGCTCGCGCCGCCCGCGCCCGTGACGCGGTGCGCGCCGCCCTCGGCATCAGCCAGGCCTTCGGCGTGGCGGTGGATTCCGCCCTGCCCGCCCATAACGGGCTCGGTTCCGGCACCCAGCTGGCGCTGGCCGTGGGCGTGGCGGTGGCGCGCCTCTCCGGCCGTGATCTGTCCTCCCGCGAAGTCGCGACCCTGCTCGGGCGCGGCCGGCGCTCAGCCATCGGCATGGAAGCGTTCGAGGCCGGCGGGGTCATTCTCGACGGCGGCAAAGCCATGGCCAATGGCGGCGGCCCGGCACCCACCGGGCCGGGCGCGCCCCCGCCCCTCCTCGCCCGCCTGCCCGTGCCGGACAGCTGGCGCATCATCCTCGTCTACGACCGGGCGCGGGAGGGCCTCTCGGGCGAGGCTGAAATGAAGGCCATGGCGACGCTGCCGCCGTTTCCGCCGGAGCGCGCCGCCCATTTCTGCCACTTGATGCTGCTGAAGGCCCTGCCCGCCCTCGCGGAGGGTGATGCAACTTCGTTCGGCACGGTGATCGGCGAATGGCAGCGGGCGCTGGGCGACCATTATGCCGCAGCGCAGGGCGGTGCCCGATTCCTCAGCGCCGACGTGGCCGCCGCCATCACGCTATTGGAGGAGGAAGGCGTTCCGGGCGTCGGCCAAAGCTCTTGGGGACCCACGGGTTTCGCCATCGTGGGCGACCCGGCCGAGGCCGAGGTTCGGCTCGACACCTTGCGCCGGCGCTTCGCATCGTCCACAAACCTCTTCTTTGATTGCGTGCGCGGTAACAATCAGGGCGCCGGTCTCGTCGCCCTGTAGGGTTCTCTGCTGCGGGCCAAAAACGAAAAACACAAGGAGGACGGCGCGGCGCCCTGGAGCACCCGCCGATTGGCTTGCCCCGCAAGCGCATCGGATGGTGCATGCTCTGCCCAAGCGGCAGGGACGGACCGGCCGGTCGGCTCGGGTCAGCCTGATCGGCTCCGGTTCAAGAGGGTAAAACGGACGCTTTGCGCCCGGCTGCGTCGCGGGAGAACAGGCTGGGAAACATGGATCTTGCCCTCATCGCCCTTTCCGCCCGGCCGCTGGCCGCCAGTGCAGCCCGGGCGGGCTTTGCCGCGCTTTCATTCGACCTGTTCGCCGACCTCGACACCTGCGCCCATTCGGCGCGCTGCGTGCGCGTGCACAAGAAGAACGGCTGCGCCTTCGACGGCGACGACCTGGTCCAGGCGCTGCATTCGCTGGCGCCGGCCGGCCTGCCCGTCGTGCTCGGCGGCGGTCTGGAGCATGACCCCGCCCTCATGGCGCGCATCGCCGAGCGCAACCCCATCCTCGGCAACGCTCCGCAGACGGTGCGGGTGCTGAAGGATCCCATCGCCCTCGCGGCGCTGTGCGCGCATCTGGGCATCCCCCATCCGCCGATCACGCTGGAGTCCCCCACCGCCGAGGCCTTCGCCGGCGCGAGCGTGCTGGAAAAGAAGATCGGCGGTGCGGGCGGCGCCCATATCCGCCGACGCGCGGCCGGCGACCTGTCGCCGCCCGCACCCGGCTATTTTCTCCAGCGGGAGGTGGAGGGCCAGTCCCTCTCAGTGCTGCTGCTGGCCAACGGCAGTTCGGCCCGCCTCGTCGGCGCCTCCCGCCAGTGGCGGGCGGAGGATCCCGAGCATCCCTTCCGCTATGGCGGCGCTGCCGGCCCCATCGTGCTGCCGGAGGCGTTCGCCGCCCAGATGCAGCAGGGCGCGCTCAACGTGGCCCTGGCCTGCGGGCTGGTGGGCCTCGTCTCGGTGGACTTCATGGTGTCCGACGAGGGCTGGTTCCTGGTGGAGGTGAACCCGCGGCTCGGCGCCACTCTCGACATTTTCGACGTGGACCCGCTGCCCCCGCTGATGGGTCTGCATCTGGCTGCATGCGGCGGCCGGCTCCCCGATGTCCTGCCCCTGCCGTCGGAAGCCCATGCTGCCGGCGTCATCTATGCCGACCGTGACATGGTGGTGCCGCAGGAGGCCTGGCCCGCCCATGTGGCGGACCGCCCGCCCGCGGGTGCCGCCGTGGCCAAGGGCTCGCCCCTGTGCACGGTGCGCGCCACCGGCCCTTCGGTGGAGATCGCCGAGGCGCGCCTTGTGGAACTGATCCGCACCCTCAAGCGCGAACTCGGGCTCGAGCCCGAACCCAGCGTGGTGCCGTGAAGGTTCGGCGCGCGCCCAAGACGGCTTGACCGCCATGGTGCTCCCCATGTCGCCGACCGGAATCGCCCGCGCCTTCGAGACCGCCTGCCGTGCCGAGCTTTCGGCCCTGAAGCCGGGCAATGTGCACATCTTCGCCGCCGGCCATGGCATGGAGGTGGCCCAGTTCGAGCACGCCGCCGCTGCCGCCGCGCCGGCCGTCGCCCGTGCCGACCTCACGGTGGGCGCACGCATCGAGGCGGCGGTTGTAGCTTCGCTCGCGGTGGCGGGCTGCAACACCAATCTCGGCATCATCCTGCTCTGCGTGCCGCTGGCCGCCGCGGCAGAGCAGGGTCAGGGCGATCTCCGAGCCGCGCTGGGTGCGGTGCTGGACACCCTCGACGTGGCGGATGCGCAGGCGGCGTTCCGGGCTATCGTCGCCGCCAATCCGGGCGGACTGGGCGCCGTGCCGGATGCGGATGTGCGGGTGTCCGCAACCATCACGCTCAAGTCGGCCATGGCGATGGCGGCAGGGCGTGACAGCATTTCCCGGCAATATGTGACGGCATTCGAGGACATCTTCAGCCTCGGCGTGCCGGCGCTCGGGGACAGCCCGCTGGCACGCGAGCGCGTGGAGGCAGCCTATCTCGCCTTCCTCGCCACCTTTCCCGACAGCCACCTCGCCCGCAAGTTCGGCATCTCCACGGCCGAGACCGTGCAGGCGGAAGCGCAGGCGGTGCGGGCGCAGGTGGAGGGGCTCGACGGCGGGAGGCGGCACGACCTGCTTCTGGCCTTCGACAGCCGCCTGAAGGCGCGCGGCCTCAATCCCGGCACCACCGCCGACCTGACGGTAGCGAGCATCTTCGCGGCTTTGCTGGCCCGGCCGCAGGACGCGGACTGAACGGCTCCGCCCCCTGCGGGCAACCTAAACGAACGCGAACCACGGCGCCTCAGGATGAGCGCGCCGTGGCCTCGGCTCAGAACTTCACCGCCAGCGCGGCCTTGCCGGCGTTGTAGCTGGCGCCGTCGCCGGCCATGCCGTCATAGGCGAGGGTCAGCGTGACGCCGGTGGCGAAGGCGAGGTCGATGCCAAGGCTCCCCACCAGGCTGTCCTGCGCGATGGGTAGGCCCTCGACACCGAACACAGTGCCGGTGTTCACGAAGGCCACAGCCGCCTCGGGCACCACGTCGCCGAACGCATGGCGCCAGCCGGCCGAGGCGTGAGGGGTCACGGCGATGCCGCTGCCCACCGCGAAGGTGGTGGCGAGGCGCAGGCCCAGCGTGGTGTAGGCGGTGTCGAACGACGTGCCCTCGGAGGCAAGGCCCGCCACTGGGGCGTTGGTCTCGGCGAAGCTGCCGAGGTTCACGCTGGTCCAGCCGATCCCGGCGAAGGGCTCGAACGCCACCCCGCCCAGCGCGACCGTATAGCCGGCTTCCGCGAACAGGTTGCCAGCAGTGCCGTCATAGCTCGCCCTGGGCGCCTCGCCGGTGAGGGCGACGAAGCGGCTGGTGTCGATGCTGCTCCAGCCGTAGGACGCCCCGGCCCGCAGCTTGATGGCGTCGAAGCGTGCTCCGCCATAGGCGGCGATGCGCCAGGTCTCGGTGTCCGCCGAGGCGAAGTCGGTGCTGGTGGAGGCGGAGGAATAGCCGGCCGCGAGGCCGAACACGGTGTTGGCAAGGCTCACGTCGCCGCCGAGCAGCACGCCGCCCAGATTGGTGTCGGCGGCGGCGGCATTGCCGTTGGAATCGGTGGAGAGCCACTGGCCGTAGCCCTGGGCCCAGCCGGTCCATACCGGCGCGTCGGTGGGCGCCTTGATGGCCTTGAAGGCGCTGGCCCCGGGAGACGACGGTTCGGCATAGGCCCGCGCCGGCCCGCCGGCCCCGAGCGCCGCGGTGCTGCCCTTGGCGCCCGCATAATCCGCCTGCCGCAGCCGGCCGAGGATGAGGTCGTTGACCAGCATGTTCTCGGTGGCGATCTGTCCCGGCAGGGTGGCGTGGATATCGCCGGAGAGCTGGGCCAGAGCGAGGCTCGGGTTGTCGCCCGCTACCTGGGTGGCGAAGTCGCCGTAGAGGGTGGAGGAGCGCGCCTTGTCGCTGCCGCCGATGCGCTCCAGCGCGCCGGCTACCGAGAGCTGGTTGCGGGTCAAAGCGTAGCTGGCGAAGGCCACGCCGGTGCGCTCCAGCGCCAGGGTGACGCGGGTATCGTCGTAGCTCAGCTCCGGGGTGACGAAGAGATAGTTGATGGGGTTCGCCACGGTCAGCCCGGCGAAGGTGCCGGACACCTGGGTGTCGGACGACACGATGGTGTAGATGCGGCTCCAGGCGAGGGCGCCATACATCGCCACCTGTGCGCCTTCGGCGATGGTGGCAGTGCCGCCCACGGTGATGAGGTCGGTCTTGCCGTTCTGCGCCACGTCCACCAGGTAGGTGCCGGCCAGCGTCGCATTGCCGGTCACCGCGAGGGTGCCGTAGGGCGCGGCGCTGGTGCCGGGGGAGAGGAAGACCGTGCCTGAGGCCGCAAGGCTGCCGAGGGTGCCGTTACCGGTGAGCACGCCGGCGTTGGTCTCATTGCCCGACAGGATCAGGCTCGCCTTGGCAAGCGACGCGTTGTCGAGGGCGAGCGCCGACTGGTCGAACACCAGGTCCCCGGCGAAAGTCGAGGTACCGGTGAGGGTGGTCTGGGTCTGCGCCTCGGCGGTGACCCGCTCGAAATGGCGATAGGTGGCGGCATCGCCGATAAGGCTGGCGTCGAAGGTGACGTTGTCGCCGAGCGCGCCGAGCTGGAGGGTGTCCGTCCCGCCCTCCGCGTCCACGATGCCGGTCACCTTGCTGCCGGTATGGTAGACGAACAGGTCGTTGCCGCCGCCCATCTCAACCGCATAGGTGGTGCCGGAGATGGTGCCGTAATTGACGATGGTGAGGCTTTTCGAGCTGTCGACGCCGGAATTCACATAGCGGATGCCGTAGCCGTCGAGGCCCTGGATGGTGCCGTAATTGGTGACGCTCATGGCGGCATAGGCGTCGCCGCTGTTGCTGTCGTCGGCGAGGATGCCGTTGTTGGCGCCGGAGATCAGCGCCGAGGTGTGGGTCGCATCGCCGTTGACGATGGTGCCGCCGCCGATGGCGATGCCTTCGCTGGTGCTGGGCTTCTCCTCGCCCGGCTTGATGCCCTTGGAGCCGAGACCCTTGATGGTGCCGTAGTTGTAGACCGTCCCGGCATGGTCGAAATCCACGCCGTCGCCGTCGCCGAAGCTCGCGGCGGGATCATAGGTCCCGGTGATGGTGCCATAATTGGTGAGGGTGCCGGTGCCGTTGGAATTCACGCCCGAGCCGTTGCGGCCCTCGATGGTCCCCGAATTGGTGACGATGAGCGTGTCGCTGGCGCCCGACCCCTTGATGCCGTGATAGGCGCCGGAGATCAGGCCGCCCTCGTAATTGTTCACCGTGATGGTAATCGCCTTGGCGATGTCGTCGCCATCGACCTTGATGGCCGAGTTGTTCTGGGTGTCCGCCGTCCCGGCCGCGTAATAGGACGAGATGGTCCCGTAATTGTCGATGGTGAGGCCGTTCGTGCCCTGGATGCCGTCATTGTCGGCGGCGGTGATCAGGCCGGTGGACCGGTTGGTGATGGTGATGGTGGCGGCGGTGGAATAGATGCCGCCCAGGTCGATGCCCTGGCCATCGATGGTCGACTTGATGGTGCCGGCATTGTCGATCTTGATGACCGGCGCGGCGGTGCTGCCGACCGTCGAGCTTATCTTGATGCCGTCGTCCGTGCCCGCAACCACGCCACCCAGTTTGTTGGTCAGGGTGAACGACTGGAGCGTGTCGAAATTGGCCGCGGTGTCGAACTTGATGGCGCGCTTGCCGCTCGACGTGGTCTCGATGGTGCCGGAATTGGTGATGTCGATGGTGCCGCCGCCGAGCCGGATCGCATCGGAGCCGGCAGAGGAGATGGTGCCGGAATTGTCCACCGACACCTTGGCGGTGGTCGCCGTCGCCTTGTCGAAATCGAACCCCTGCCCGGTCTGGGAGCTGATGGTGCCGGAATTGGTGATGGTCACCGTGCCGTTCGCCAGCGCGCCGTTGATGCGGAAGGCATCGTCCTTCGAAATTATGCTGCCGTTGTTCGTCAGCGTGAAGGCGCCGGTGACGTTGCTCGCCGTATCGATGGTGCGGGTGTTCGAGGTGATGGTGCCGTTGTTGATGATGACAACACCGGGGTTGGCGGTGGCCGCCGCGCTCCACTGAATGGCCGAGGAGCCCCCGCCCGCGAGCGTCGCGCCCTCGTCGATGGTGCCGGTGTCGCTGCCGGACACGCTCTGCTGCCCAGCGGCGGGCGGCACGGTGAAGGAGGCCGCGAGCGCGGGCGCCGCCATGCCGACCAGGAACAGGGAGAGGACGAGGCGGCTCGACGAGGCGTACAGCGCGGGCATGATGTTCCCCAAAGGTATCGTGAGGCTCCTAGGAGCCTTCCGTTACAGTTGGATGACATGCGCAGGTGCTACCCGCGTTCAGCCGGAGCCGGGTTTCAGGCCCACCGGCGAGCAGTGTCCGGCCCGATTCGGCCGTCGTGCAGGGCGCTCGCCACGAGCACACCGGCGGTGCCCATGGCCGCAAGCCGATCGAGGTCTTCCGGGCCCCTGACGCCCCCGGCCGCATACAGGGACGGGTGCCGGCCGATGCCGTCAGCACGAGCCGCGGTCCGCTCCAGGGCTGCGAGGTCCGGCCCCTCCCCACTGCCCACGCGCGCCAGCGTCATCACGATCACCCGCTCGGGCCACAAGGCCGGATCCTCGTGCACCGAGACAGGTCCACGCGGACCTGCCGCATCGTGGTCGAGGGAAAGAATGACGTCCCCGGCGGCCAGCACATCTTTTGCCGCTGCGACATCTGGAAGCGTTTCGGTGCCGATGACGCAGAATCCGCGCCCCTGCGCCGCGCGTGCATGCACCTGGTCCGCACGCGCCTCGCCGGCATCGACCCACAGGTCGAGCCGGGGAAATGCAGCTCTCAGCCCATCAATGACTGCGCCATGGCTGCCTTTACCTGCGATGGCGTCGAGGTCCGCCACATAGAGCGTGCGGAACGGGGCCAGGGCTAGGAGGCCGGCCACCACGTCGAGCGGGGCGCTGGTGGCGGCCAGCGGGGTGTGGATGGGACGATATGAATCGCGTTCGCCACGCCGGGCGTGAACGACGTACCCTCCCTTCAGGTCAACGACAGGGATAAGCTGCATCTTGAGAATGAACCTGTCTGCCCCCCGAAAGGTGCCCTATGCGCGTTTTCATCTGCGAGTACGTGACATCCGGAGGATTGCGCGACAAGCCCTTGCCCGAAGCGACCCTCGCGGAAGCACGCCTGGTTCGCGACGCTCTGGTCATGGATCTCGAGGAACTGCCGGGAATCAGCGCGGTCCTCGCCTACGACGACCGCCTGCCCCGGCCGAAGCATGACGCCGTGCCGGTGCGCAAGGGCGAGGACCCCTGGATCACCTGGTCCGGCCTTGCGCAGGAATGCGACGTGGTGTGGCCCATCGCCCCCGAGGCCGGCGGCCAGCACAGCCGCATGGTGCGCCTGATGCGGGAGGCAAACGCCCGAATCATCGCCTCCGCCTCCGACACGGTCACGCTACTGAACAGCCGGCTGAAGACGGCCAAGCGCCTCGCCGAGTTCGGCATTCCCCATGTGCCGACCTATCCCATCGATGCCCTGCCGCGCGGCCTCGACGGCGATCTGGTCACCCGGCCCGACGATGGATCGGGCTGGGCGAGCGCCCGCGCCTGGCCCAACCGCGCCGCCCTGCCGCGCGGCGCCGGCCTGGTGGTGCAGCCCTATGTGCACGGCACGTTCGCCAGCCTCGGCGTGCTGGCCCGCGAGGATGGTGTGACCCTGCTCGCCGTCCACCGGCTCAACATTTCCCACCTCGTGGGCGTGTTCGGCTTCGAGGGGGTGACGGTGGGCGCCATCATCGATGAGGACGGCAGCCTGGCCGCCCTGGCGCGCGACGTGGTGGCGGCATTTCCCGGCCTGTCCGGGCTTTTGGGCATCGATGTGATCCTGACGCCGCAGGGCGCGGTGGTCACCGAGGTCCACCCGCGCGTCACTCCGGCCTATGCGGGCCTGCATGCCTCGCTCGGCGTCAATCCGCTGGCGTTCGTGCCGGAGCTGATCCGCGAGGGCAAGCCGCCCGCTGTGCCCCATCTGCCGCGAACAATCCCCGTGGAGGTGAAGCTCCGTTGAAAGGCGGGGCCGAAACCAATAGGAAGGCACATCGTTCAAGGCTGGCGGCCCGCCGGCGCGTGAGACCCATATGACGTCCGACGACACCCCTTCCCTCGCCGAAGCGCTGGCTGAAACCGAAGCCGGGACGCGCACCCGCCCGCACAACACGGACCGGCTGTTCCTGCGTGCCCTGCCCTTCTATGCCCGGCACGGCCTGTTCGAGGCCGAGCGCGAACTGGGCCAGCGCTTCGTGGTGGACGTGGACTGCTGGCTCGACACCCGCCCCGCCGCCTGGGCCGACGATGCCGCCCTCACCGTCTCCTACCAGCAGGTCTACGAGCATGTGTCGGCGGTGGTGACCGACGATCCGGTCCGCCTCATCGAGACCCTGGCCGAACGCATCGCCACGCGCATCCTCGACCATTTCGAGACCGTGGAGCAGGTGCGGGTGGTGGTGCACAAGCCCGGCGCGCCGATCACCGGCGTGTTCGGCGACGTGGGCATCGAGATCATCCGCTCCCGCTAGATTTCGGCTCCCGCGCAAGGGGCGGAACGACGCGCCCCGCTTTCGCGCTCCGCTGCATTGCGTCATAAAGCAGCCGGCGGGGGCGTCCGCCGGACCAGCATGGGAGTGCGCGGTGAGCGAGTTGGTGACCTTGAAGACCTACCTCGGGACCTGGGCCGGCGCTGACACGGGCCGCACGGCGGTCGCGCAGGCCGTGACCGCCATCGCCGAGGCCGGCGTAGGCATCGCCGATCTCGTTGCCCGCGGGCCGCTCGAAGAGGGCCTCGCTTCCATTCGCGGCGTCGATCCCAACGCCGGCGGCGACGCCCAGAAGGAACTGGACGTGGTGGCCGAGGAGCGCATCAAGGCCGCCCTCCTGCCCACCCCCACCGCCTTCCTCGCCTCCGAGGAGAGCGAGGAGCTGATCCCGCTGAACCCGGACGGCCGCCTCGTGATCGCGGTGGACCCGCTGGACGGCTCCTCCAACATCGACACCAACGTGTCGGTGGGCACCATCTATTCCATCCTGCCCTATGACGCGGCCGTGCACACCGATCCGGTATCGGCGGTGATGCGGCCGGGCGTGAACCAGGTGGCCTCGGGCTTCCTGGCCTATGGCCCTGCCACCATCCTCGTCGCCACCTTCGGGGAAGGCACGCAGGTGTTCGTCCACGACCGGCAGACCGGCGAGTTCGTGCTGGCCCGCACCAATGTGGAGATCCCGGCCGAGACCAAGGAATACGGCGTCAACCAGTCCAACGTGCGCCACTGGGCGGAGCCCATGAGCGCCTATATCGCCGACTGCCTCGCCGGCAAAGACGGGCCCCGCGGCAAGGATTTCAACATGCGCTGGGTGGGCTCCATGGTGGCCGACGCCTTCCGCATTTTCACCCGCGGCGGCGTCTATGTGTATCCCGGCGACAAGCGCAAGGGCTACGAGAACGGCCGCCTGCGCCTGATCTACGAGGCCAACCCGGTGGCCTTCCTCACCGAGCAGGCCAAGGGCGCCGCCACCGACGGCAAGACCCGCATCCTCGACATCCAGCCCCACCACATCCACCAGCGCATCCCGCTGGTGTTCGGCTCCAAGGCCGAGGTGGAGAAGATCGCGTCGTATTACTGAGCGGCGTAGACCGTTGCTTTCATCCCTCATGCCCCGGACAAGCCGGGGCATGAGGTGACCCTTGGCCCTTCAGGGCACCCCTTGACCTGACCCAGAAAAAAACGTTCGATCGTTTCCTAACGACCGCCCCCGCGCGGCGCATGAAGCCGCCCCTTCAGAGAGCGGCGACGAGGGAGACGAGAATGCTGGTGCCGGCGGCCGATTATCAGGGCCTCATCCGCGCCTTTTCCTGGGAGATCCCCGGGCGTTTCAACATGGGCGTCGCCTGCGCCGATGCCCATGCGGACGGCTCGGGCAAGCCCGCCCTAATCTTCGTCGAGGAGAGCGGCCCCGTCCGCACCTACAGCTTCGACGAACTCAAAGCCCTCACCAACCGCTTCGCCAATGCCCTGGTGGCGCGGGGCCTCAAGCGCGGCGACCGGGTGGCGGTGTTCCTGCCGCAGGCGCCGGAAACCGCCATCGCTCACATCGCCGCCTTCAAGGCGGGACTGATCTCGGTGCCGCTTTTCACCCTGTTCGGCGACGAGGCGCTGGAATTCCGCCTCGCCGCCTCGGGCGCCCGGGTGCTGGTGACGGACCTTACCGGCCTCGCCAAGCTTGAGCGGGTGCGCGGCCACCTGCCGGAGCTGGAGCATGTCTTCGTCATCGGGCCCGACACGGGCGGCGCATCCTCATTCGACGCCGCGCTTGAAGCGGCCTCCGACCGCTTCATCCCGGTGGATACGGGGCCGGACGATCCCGGCATCATCATCTTCACCTCGGGCACCACCGGGAACCCGAAGGGTGCGCTGCACGGACACCGGGTGCTGCTCGGGCACCTGCCCTGCATCCAGTTCGTCCATCAATACATGCCGCAGCCCGGCGACCTGCACTGGACTCCGGCGGACTGGGCCTGGATCGGCGGGCTGTTCGACGTGCTGTTCCCCTCGCTCTACCTGGGCGTGCCCGTGCTCGCCCACCGGGCGAAGAAGTTCGATCCGGACGCCGCCATGGACCTCATGGCACGGCATCAGGTCCGTAACGTCTTCCTGCCGCCCACCGCCCTCAAGCTGCTGCGACAGGCGGACGTGCGGCACGACGGCCTGAAGCTGCGCTCGCTCCTCACCGGCGGCGAGACACTGGGGGCGGAGCTGGGCGCCTTCGTCCAAGAGCGGCTTGGAGTGGAGGCGCGGGAGATCTACGGCCAGACCGAGTGCAACCTGGTGGTTGGCTCCAATTCCAGCTTCTTCCCCATCCGCCCCGGTGCCATGGGCAAGGCCATTCCGGGCCACGATGTGCGCATTGTGGACGATGAAGGCCACGAACTGCCCACGGGCGAAGAAGGCCATATCGGCATCCGCCGGGGCGATCCGGTGATGATGCTGGAATACTGGAAGAACCCAGAGGCAACGGCACAGAAATATGCCGGCGACTTCCTCCTCACCGGCGACATGGGCCGGCAGGACGAAGACGGCTATCTCTGGTACGTGGGCCGCAGCGACGATGTCATCACCTCGGCCGGCTACCGGATCGGGCCGGGGGAGATCGAGGACTGCATTCTCAAGCATCCGGCGGTGGCGCTGGTGGCGGTGGTGGGCGTGCCCGACCCGCTACGCACCGAGGCGGTGAAGGCCTGGGTGGTGCTCAAAGCCGGCACCACCCCTTCAGACGCTCTGGCGAAGGAGATCCAGGACTTCGTGAAGACCCGCCTCTCCGCCCACGAATATCCGCGCCACGTGGCCTTCGCCGACACCCTGCCCATGACCGCCACCGGCAAGATCCTGCGGCGCGAGCTGCGGGCGCGGGGGTAGCTGGACCAGATTGGTCAAGCGCGCGGCGTTTGAGGGTAACCTACCTGGCATCGGTCAAAGACCGAGGCTGATGGTATTACTGCGCTGCAGGCGGCACCTGCTCCAGCGCCTCGTTGCGCGTGCTCTGGCGCGCCGGCATGTCGTGGCGCAGGCGGCCGAACAGGATGTGGTCCTCCCACGTCCCGTTGATGCACAGATATTCCCGCGAGTAGCCCTCCCGCACGAAGCCACAACTTTCCAAAAGGCCGATGGACGGCTGGTTGGAGGGCATGCAGGCCGCCTCGATGCGGCGCAGGTGCAGCATGTCGTAGGCCACGGGCAGGAGCGCGGTCACCGCCGCCTTCATGTAGCCCTGCCCGGCAAAAGGCGCGCCCATCCAGTAGCCGAGGCTCGCCGCCTGGCAGACGCCCCGGCGCACGTTGGACAGGGTCAGGCCGCCGAGCAGCGCGTGGTCGGACTGGCGGAAGATGAAGAGCGGATAGGCCTCGTCGGCGACCATGTCCCGGGTGTAGCGCCGCAGCCGGCGGCGGAAGGCGCCGCGGGTCAGGTCATCCGCCGGCCACAGCGGCTCCCACGGGGTGAGGAAAGACCGGCTTTCCTCCCGCAGATCCCGCCACGGCCCGAAATCCTTCATCTGGGGCAGGCGCAGATAGATGCCCTTTCCCTCGATGACGGGAAGCGGCTCGATCATTAGGACGGAACTCAGCGGCCACATGGTACGCCCCGAACGAAATCCGTATCGACCCGGGGAGTGGTCCACCCGGGCCGGGGCGGGTCAGGCGGGCACTCCCAGGACATGAACACGTGCCGGCTGGCACGCGATGCGATCCAACAGGTGATCGCTTCAACTCGACAAAGAGAACGCGGTGTCCGATCGGCCTGCGGTGCAGGCTGACCGGCGCGGACTCTAGTGAACCTTCAAACGCTCCACGGCCCGTGCGGCAGGCTCAAGGCCGCCGCCCGGACCGATGGCGGTCAATGTGGGCCGGCCACGGCCGATGAGGCCCTGCGCCGCCCGGCGCACCCCTGCCACGTCCACCGCATCCACCCGCGCCACGATCTCCTCCACCGGGATCACCCGGCCGAAGCCGAGGATCTGCCGGGCGAGCTGGTCCGCTCGCGCGCCGGAGCTTTCCAGCGCGGCGAGCAGCCCCACCTTCATCTGCGCCTTGGCGCGGGCCACCTCCAGCTCGGTCACGGTTTCGGCCGTGTCGAGAATCTGGTCGATGACCGCGTTGGACAGTTCCTCCACGTCGCCGGTGTCGGTGCCGGCATAGACGCCGAACAGGCCGGTATCCTGATAGCTCCAGTGAAAAGCATAGATCGAATAGCAGAGGCCGCGATCCTCACGCACGTCCTGGAACAGGCGCGAGGACATGCCGCCGCCCAGCACGTTCGCGAGCACCTGCACGGCGTGATATTCGGGGTCCTTGAAGGAGCAGCCCTCCAGCCCCAGCAACACATGCACCTGTTCCAGGTCACGGGCGAGCAGTCGGGTGCCGCCGCCATAGGTGGCCTGGGGCAGCTCCGGCTTGGTGGCGGGGGCGATGATCTTCAGCCGTTGGCCGGCCTCTTCCACCAGCCGGTCGTGCTCCACCGCGCCGGCGGCGGCCACCACCATGCGGGGGCCGCGATAGGTGCGCCCGAGATAGGCGCCGAGCTGGTCCCGACTGAA
The DNA here is from genome assembly GCA_000017645.1 of Xanthobacter autotrophicus Py2. Lineage (NCBI taxonomy): Bacteria > Pseudomonadati > Pseudomonadota > Alphaproteobacteria > Hyphomicrobiales > Xanthobacteraceae > Xanthobacter > Xanthobacter versatilis. Next base: position 3,932,762 of record CP000781.1, on the reverse strand, counting down.
GGCGCGCACCGTGTCCGGCGTGCCGAGGATAGAGCGGCCCACGCTCTGGCCGGGGAAGGCCTGCTCCTGGAACAGGTCGAACACCAGGTCGTCGGGCGTGTCCATGACCGCGCCGATCTCCTGCACAATCACGTTCTTCTCCCGCTCCAGCTCGTCGGGGGCGAAGGCCGGCTCGGTGAGGATGTCGGCGAGGATGTCGATGCCGAGGCCCACATCCTCCCCCAGCACGCGGACATTGTAGGTGGTCTGCTCCACCGAGGTGGCGGCATTGATGTCGCCGCCCACCTGCTCGATCTCCTCGGCGATGCGGCGGGCGGAGCGCCGGCGCGTGCCCTTGAAGGCCATGTGCTCCAGCAGATGGGAGATGCCGTGCTCGTCCTCCTGCTCGTCCCGCGCCCCCGCGCCCACCCAGATGCCGAGGGAGGCGGTGCCGAGATGGCTCATCTCGTCGGTGATGACGGTGACGCCGTTGTCGAGGACCGAAATCTTCACGCTCATGCCGCCGCGCCCCGGGCGATGCGCGCATGGGCGCGAATGAAGGTCTCGATGGCGGCAAGGTCGTTGGGCAGCACGCTGACGCTCTCCCGGCGGGTCATGAGGTCCGCCATGTGCGGCGGCAGGGCCGGACGATGGCCGGTGGCGGCTTCCACCGCGTCGGGGAACTTGGCGGGGTGGGCGGTGGAGAGCACCACCTGCGGCACCCTGGCCGCGTGCTCCACCTTGTCCGCCACCGCAAGGCCCACCGCCGTGTGCGGATCGCAGAGATAGCCGGCGGACTGGTAGAGCCTGGCGATGGTGGCAGCGGTCTCCGGCTCGTCGGCTCGGCCGGCGGAGAAGTCGGCGCAGATGGCGGCGAGCGCAGCGCGCGGCACGCTGAAGGAGCCCGACTGGGCGAGCTGATCCATCAGCTGGCGCAGCACCGCGCTGTCGCGGTCCAGGGCCTCGAACAGCAGGCGCTCGAAATTGGAGGAGATCTGGATATCCATGGACGGCGAGGAGGAGGGCAGCACCCCCTTCACCTCATAGCGGCCGGTGTCCAGGGTGCGCACCAGGATGTCGTTGACGTTGGTGGCGATGGTGAGGTCGCGGATCGGCAGGCCCATCTTCTTCGCCACCCAGCCGGCGAGGATATCGCCGAAATTGCCGGTGGGCACCACGAAGGAGACGTCCCGATGGGGCGCGCCCAGGGCGGTGGCGGCATAGAAATAATAGACCACCTGGGCCACGATCCGCGCCCAGTTGATGGAATTCACCCCTGCCAGCGCCAGGGAGTCGCGGAAGGCGTGGTGGTTGAACATGGCCTTGACCAGGTTCTGGCAGTCGTCGAACGTGCCTTCCACGGCAATGGCATGGACGCTCGGCGAATTCACCGTGGTCATCTGCCGGCGCTGCACCTCGGACACCCGGCCGTGGGGATAGAGGATGAAGACATCCACCGCGTCCGAGCGCCGGAACGCCTCGATGGCCGCGCTGCCGGTGTCGCCGGAAGTGGCGCCCACGATGGTGGCCCGGCTGCCGCGCGAGGCCAGCACATGGTCCATCAGCCGGGCGAGCAGCTGCATCGCCACGTCCTTGAAGGCGAGGGTCGGGCCGTGGAATAGCTCAAGGAGGAAGCGGTTGGCGCCGATCTGGGTCAGCGGGGCCACGGCCGGATGACGGAAGCCCGCATAGGCGTCGTCGATCATCAGGTCGAGGGCGCGCGGCGGCAGCGCGTCGCCCACGAACGGGCCGATCACGGCCTTGGCGACGGCAGCGTAGGGTTTTCCCGCCAGCGCGGCGATCTCATCCCTGGAGAGGGTCGGCCAGGCCTCGGGCAGATAGAGGCCGCCGTCGCGCGCAAGCCCCGCGAGCAGCGCGTCGGAAAAGGAGAGAACGGGAGCTTCACCACGGGTGGAAACGTAACGCACGGGGCCTCGACCTGATCTTCGGCCGCATATCGGGCCACCGGCTAAACTACCCGCAAGCGGCCTTGGGCGAAAGGCGGTTGGTGCGGACTGCGGCGTTCGTTGGCCAGCCGGAGCCGCACGAAGTGTGGATCGAGCCTGACCTTCACTGGAAAAAGCGTCCGCGCGGATGGCACGGGCCTGCCCGCACCGTCCGCGCGAAACGCTGCCTCAGCTGCGCGCCCGCACGTAGCGGCCGGGCGCGTCCTCGATGGGGGTGAGGCGGTCGCCGCCGATGGTGCGGGCGGGGACCTCGTCGGGATGCTGGGCGCTGAACCAGGAGATCCAGTCCGGCCACCAGGAGCCGGCACTCTCCCGAGCGCCTTCCAGCCACAGGTCGAAGCTCGGCCCAGTCGGGCCGTCCGCCCAGTACTGGTACTTGCCCTTGGCTGGCGGATTGACCACGCCAGCGATGTGGCCGGAGCCGGCGAGCACGTAGCGCACCGGGCCGGACAGGAGATTGGCGCCGATATAGACCGAGTTGGGCGGCGCGATATGGTCTTCCTTGGTGGCGAGCGAATAGACCGGCACCGAGATCTTGTGCACGTCGATGCGCACGCCGCCGAGTTCGGCAAGGCCGCGGGCGATGTTGTTGGTGAGGTAGCAGTTGCGCAGGTAGAAGGAGTGGTTCGCCGCCGGCATGCGGGTGGAATCCGCGTTCCAGAAGAACAGGTCGAACGGGAACGGCGCCTTGCCCTTCATGTAGTTGTTCACCACATAGGGCCAGATCAGGTCGTTGGAGCGCAGCAGGTTGAAGGCGGAGGCCATCTTGCTGCCCTCCAGATACCCCATGTCCTTCATCTTGCGCTCGATGGAGGCCAGCTGGTCCTCGTCCACGAAGACCTTGAGATCGCCCGCATGGGTGAAGTCGATCTGGGTGGTGAGGAAGGTGGCGGAGGCGATGCGATCGTCCCCGGTGGCGGCCATGTAGGCGAGCGTGGTGGCGAGCAGGGTGCCGCCCACGCAATAGCCCATGGCGTGGGCCTGCCGCTCGCCGGTGGCGATGGCCACCTGGTCGAGGGCGGTCATGATGCCCTCGCGCATGTAATCGTCAAAGCCCTTGGTGGCCAGCCGGGCATCCGGATTGACCCAGGAAATGACGAAGACGCTGACGCCCTGGTCCACCAGCCACTTGATGAAAGACTTCTCGGCCGTCAGGTCGAGAATATAGAACTTGTTGATCCACGGCGGCACGATCAACAGCGGCGTCTTCTTCACGCTCGCTGTCGTGGCCTCATACTGGATGAGCTGCATCAGCTCATTCTCATAGATCACCTTGCCCGGGGTGGTGGCGAGGTTGCGGCCCACCTCGAAGGCGCTCATGTCCGTCTGGCGGATCTTGAGCGTGCCCTTGCCCTCGATCAGGTCGGCGGTCAGGTTCCGCATGCCCTTGACGAGGTTCTCGCCCGACGAGCTCATGGTCTCGCGGATCAGCTCGGGATTGGTCATCACGAAGTTCGAGGGCGAGATGGCGTTGGACACCTGGCGTACCAGGAACTCGGCCTTGTGCTTGAGGTGCGGGTCGAGGCCCTCGGCCTCCTCCACCATGTCCTCGGCCCATTTGGCGGTGACGAGATAGGCCTGCTTGAGAGCGTCGAAGATGGGGCTGTCGCTCCAACCCTGGTCCTTGAAGCGGGCGTCCTTGGCGTCGGGCTTGGTGACCGGCGTCACCTCCTCTCCCGCAAGGCGCTTCATGGTGTTGGCCCAGACCGAGAGATAGCCGGCCATCAGGCGCGACTGCGCCTCCACCGTACGCTGGGGATCGGCCATCCAGTATTCGGCCACGTGGCCCACGGTCTTGAGCGCGTCGGCGATGTCCTCGGCCATGTCGTCGGTCTTGCCCGGATGGCGCGGGGCCAGGTAGGCCGCCATGGCCTTGCCGCCCTCCTCCATCATCTGGGCGAGGTTGCGGGCGAGAACCTCCACGTCCATGCCGCTGCGCGCGCCGTCGCCGCCAGCGGGCGAGGCTGCGGGCGACGGGGCACGGGCCCTGGAGGTGGCAGCGGACGCGCCCTCTGCGGACGCGACCTTCGTCTCCGACGCCTTGCCGGCAGCCGGCTTGGGCGCCTCGGCCGGTGCCGGAGGCACCACGGTCAGGTGCGGAGCAGGCATCTCCACGGGCGGAGCCATGCCTTTGCCGTTCCCTGCCATGTTCGACGTTTCCTCTGCACGGGACATAGGTCATTCCCTTTTAGCGGGCCGTTACGGAAAGCTCGGTCCATCTTTATCGCTACGCGCCTGTCCTTCATACTCCGTCCGGATGACGGGATCGAGCCTCAGGCGAGCGCAGCCGATGCGCAACCACAGGATCATGCCGGGCCCGTTTATGCAAAGTCCTTCAATGCGAAACCTCCCCGTGGCAAGTGTGCACTGCAGCGCTATAAGGGACAGATGATCCAGGTTTCGACCCCACCGGCCGGCCCTCGCCTGACGCCGCCCAACCGCCCGCGCACGACCGTCTTCGCCGGCGGCCGCGCCCTGCTTCGCGCCACCCTGGCCGGGGCGCTGGCCTGCGCCCTCGCCGCCTGCGCCGGAAGCGAGGGCCTGCCGGGCCTGACGCCCCCGCAAACCCATGTCCAGGAGGTGCCGGCCAACGCCTTCCCCACCATCGGCACCGCCGCATCGTCATCGAAGCGGCCGCCGCTGACGCCGGAAGGCCAGCAGAAGCTGCAGCGCGACCTGGAAAGCCTCGCCCGCACCCAGGAAAAATAGCGCCCCGCGCGCAGCCGGATGCATATTGCAGTGCGATGGACAGGGTTCTGCCGCACTCCCATCGCATTCATGGCTTTTCCATTCACACAACAGTGGTACAAAGCCCGACTGCCGCGCCGGGAGAATGAGCAACAGCGCGGCCTCTGGAGCCCTGAGATGACGACCGACTTCCACCGCATTCGCCGGCTGCCGCCCTACGTGTTCGAGCAAGTGAACCGCGTGAAGGCCGCCGCCCGTAATGCCGGGGCGGATATCGTCGACCTCGGCATGGGCAATCCGGATCTCGATGCGCCCGCGCATGTGATTGAGAAGCTCAAGGAAACCATCGGCAAGCCGCGGACGGACCGCTATTCCGCGTCCAAGGGCATCCCCGGCCTGCGCCGCGCCCAGGCGGCCTACTATGAGCGGCGATTCGGCGTGAAGCTGGATCCCGACAAGCACGTGGTGGCCACCCTCGGCTCGAAGGAAGGCTTCGCCAACATGGCGCAGGCCATCACCGCGCCGGGCGACGTGATCCTGACCCCCAACCCGTCCTATCCCATCCACGCCTTCGGCTTCCTGATGGCCGGCGGCGTGATCCGGTCGGTGCCGGTGGAGCCGGGGCCGGAGTTCTTCCACGCCATGGAACGGGCGGTGCAGCACTCCATCCCCAAGCCCATCGCGGTGGTGCTGTGCTATCCGTCCAACCCCACGGCCTGCGTGGCGGACCTGGAGTTCTACAAGGACGTGGTGGCCTTCGCGAAGAAGAACGACCTCATTGTCCTTTCCGACCTCGCCTATGCCGAGCTGTATTTCGACGACACCCCGCCGCCCTCGGTGCTGCAGGTGCCGGGCGCCATGGACGTGACGGTGGAATTCACCTCCATGTCCAAGACCTATTCCATGGCCGGCTGGCGCATGGGCTTCGCGGTGGGCAACGAGCGCCTCATCGCCGCTTTGTCGCGGGTGAAGTCCTACCTTGATTACGGCGCCTACACCCCGATCCAGGTGGCGGCGACGGCGGCGCTCAACGGCCCGCAGGAATGCATCGCCGAGATGCGCGAGACCTACAAGAAGCGCCGAGACGCGCTGGTGGAGAGCTTCGGCCGCGCCGGCTTCCCGGTGCCCTCGCCCCGCGCCTCCATGTTCGCCTGGGCGCCGATCCCCGAGCCGTTCCGTGCCATGGGCTCGGTAGAGTTCGCCAAGCTGCTCATCGAGAAGGCGGACGTGGCGGTGGCGCCCGGCGTCGGCTTCGGCGAGCACGGGGACGACTTCGTCCGCATCGCCGTGGTGGAGAACGAGCAGCGCATCCGCCAGGCGGCGCGCAACATCCGCCGCTTCTTCGAGCAGGCGGGCACGACCCTCCACAATGTGGTGCCCCTCAGCGCCGCGCGCTGAGGCCAAAGCCGGTGAGCAAGACTCACCGGTCTTAGGTCCAGCCCGCGCGGCGCTTGAGCGACCCCCTCTCGGCACCGGTCGCAGACCGGGGCCGTCGGGAGGAGTGGTGCATCCGGGCGCCGCGCGCTAAAAGCGCGGCGCTTTCCAACAGGCGAAGAACCGGTCCGATCCCATGAGCGAACTGAAAGTGGGCCTTGCCGGCCTCGGCACCGTCGGGGCGGCGGTGTTCCGCATGCTCGAACGCCGCAAGGCCGAGCTTGAGGCCCGCACCGGCCGCACCCTCAGGGTGACGGCGGTGGCGGCCCGCGACCGCAGCCGCGACCGTGGGCTCGACCTTGGCGGCGTGATCTGGTTCGAGGATCCCGTGGCGCTGGCCCGCGACGGCGACATCGATGTGTTCGTAGAGCTGATGGGCGGCGACGGCGACCCCGCCAAAGCCGCGGTGGCCGCAGCCCTCGACCGGGGCATCCCGGTGGTGACCGCCAACAAGGCGCTGCTGGCCAAATGCGGCGTGGAACTCGCCCAACGGGCGGAAGCTTCCCGGGCCGGCCTGCATTTCGAGGCGGCGGTGGCGGGCGGCATCCCTATCGTGAAGACCCTGCGCGAATCGCTGGCCGGCAACACCATCGAGCGGGTGTCGGGCATCCTCAACGGGACCTGCAACTACATCCTCACCCGCATGGCGGAGGAGAAACTCTCCTTCCACGTCTGCCTCGGCGAGGCGCAGCGGCTGGGCTATGCGGAGGCGGACCCGACCTTCGACATCGACGGCTTCGACACCGCCCACAAGCTCGCCATCCTCACGTCGCTGGCCTTCGGCACCCAGGTGGATGCGGATTCCATATACGTGGAGGGCATTCGCCAGCTGACCCTCGCCGACCTCGAGGCGGCGGACGACCTCGGCTACCGGGTGAAGCTGCTGGGCGTCGCCGTGCGCACCGAGACCGGCATCGAGCAGCGAGTGCATCCCACCATGGTGCCCAAGCACTGGCCCATCGCCCAGGTGTCCGGCGTCACCAATGCTGTGGCGGTGGACGGCGATGCGGTGGCGCTGACACTGGTCGGCCCCGGCGCCGGCGGCGCGGCCACAGCCTCCGCCGTGGTGGGCGACCTGTTCGACGTGGCTCGCGGCGCCAGGGGCTACACCTTCGGCCTGCCCGTGGCCGAGCTGACCAAGGCCGAGCGCGCCGCCATGCAGCGCCACGAGGGCGGCTACTACATCCGCCTCGCGGTGGTGAACAAGCCCGGCACCGCCGCCACCATCGCCCGCCGCATGGCGGACGAGCAGATCTCGCTCGAATCCATCATGCAGCGCCGGCCCGACGGCGCCGAGACCGCGCGCGTCATCCTCATCACCTATGCGACCACGGAAGAAGCCGTGCGCCGCGCCATTGCCGCCATCGAGGCCGACGGGGTCATCTCTGCATTGCCGCAGGTGATCCGAATCGAGAAGGATTGACGGCCATGCGCGTTGCCCGGATGCCCCAGGTCCTCGACCGTCGCCTGTCCCTGGACATGGCTCAGGTGACCGAACGCTGCGCGGTGGCCGCCGCCCGGCTGCGCGGCCGCGGCGACGAGCAGGCCGCCGACCTTGCCGCCATGGCGGCCTGCCACCGGGAGCTCAGCCTCATTCCGGTCTCCGGCACCGTGGTGATCGGCGAGGGCATCGAGGACGAATGCGAGCAGCTCTTCGTCGGCGAAAAGCTGGGCGCCGGCGGTGCCGAGGTGGACCTCGCCGTTGACGCGCTGGAAGGCTCCACGCTCTGCGCCAAGAACATGGAAGGCTCGCTCTGCGTGCTGGTGATCGCCGAGCGCGGCTCCCTGCTGAAGGTGCCCGACGCCTACATGGAGAAGCTGGCGATCGGCCCCGGCTATCCGGAAGGCATCGTCTCCCTCGCCCAGACCCCGCAGGAGAACATTCAGGCGCTGGCGGACGCCAAGGGCGTGCCGACCTCCGAGATCACCGCCCTCATCCTCGATCGTCCGCGCCATGCGCCGCTGGTGGAGGCTGTGCGCAAGACCGGCGCCGCCATCAAGCTCATCACCGACGGCGACGTGGCGGGAGTGATCCACACCACCAATCCGCACGAGAGTGGCATCGACATCTATCTCGGCCTCGGCGGCGCGGCCGAGGGCATCCTGGCGGCGGCGGCCCTGCGCTGCATCGGCGGCCAGATGGAAGGCCGCCTGGTGCTCGACACCGAGAAGAAGCGAGCCCAGGCCAAGACCCTCGGCATCCGCGACGGCGCCAAGATCTACAAGCTGGAAGAAATGGTGCGCGGCGACTGCCTGGTGGCCGCCACCGGCGTCACCGACGGCGCGCTCCTGAAGGGCGTGCGCTTCAGCCGCGAGGTGATCGAAACCGACACCATCGTGCTGCGCGCGGCCACCGGCACGGTGCGCCGGATAACCACCGAGCACCGCGACTTCCGCAAATTCCGTATGGAAAGCTGAAAGGACGCCCGAACGCCGCCGCGCGTCAACTCAGACCATCAGCCTCGGGCTTCGGGCGTTCCCAAGTTGCGAACCTTCAAACCGGTCGCGGGAATGTCCGACGCCTAGCGCCGCGCGGACATGACCAATGGCCCATAAGAAAGGCTCACAGGTCGTTGGCATCACTCCGCCGCCGTCTCCAGTATGCGCTCGAAGATGGTGCGGACCTTGGCCTGGGTATCGGCGAGGTCGGCGTCCAGGGTGGTGAAGTCGGGCATCTCGCCCGCGCGGGCCAGAAGCGCCCTGAGCGCCGGGCTCGCGTCCGCCGGCACGATATGGGCGTCCACCGCCAGCCGCAGCACCTGGGTGAGGTTCTGGTAGAGCCGGCAGGCCCGCTGGAGCACGTGCGCATCTTCCGGCTCCAGCAGCCCCAGCCGTGCGGCGGTGGCGAGCACGCGGGCGGTGGCCGTGTCCACGATCTCGGGGTGCGCACAGGCGTGCGCGAGCACGAGATACTGGGCCAGGAACTCCACATCCACCTGGCCGCCCGCGGCGTGCTTCAGGTTCCACATGTCGCCCTCGCCCTTCTCGGCGGCGATGGACTGGCGCATGTCGAGGATGTCGCCCGCGAGCCGGCGCGGATCGCGCGGCTGGCCCATGACGGCACAGATCACGTCCCGCACCTTAGCCCCGAATTCGGGCTCGGCTGCGATCACGCGGGCACGGGTCAGCGCCATATGCTCCCAAGTCCAGGCCTCCTCCCGCTGGTAGGTCGCAAATGACGCAAGGCGCGTCGCCACCGGACCCGAGCGGCCGGAGGGGCGCAGGCGCAGGTCCACGTCGTAGAGCTTGCCGGCATTGGTGAGCGAGGTCAGCGCGGTGACGAGGCGCTGGGTGAAGCGGGCAAAATACTGCGCCCCGGTGAGCGGGCGGGCGCCATCAGAGGTGGGATCGGCATCGGCGTCGAAATCGTAAAGCACGATGAGGTCGAGGTCGGACCCCGCCGTCATCTCCCGCCCGCCGAGCTTGCCCATGGCGAGCACCGCCGTCTGCGCGCCCGCGATGGTGCCGTGGGCCTCCCTGAAGCGGGCCCACACCCGGCGGTGCAGGGCGCGGATGATCACCTCGGCCAGCGTCGCATAGGCTTCACCCGCCCGCGCCGCCTCCAGCGTGCCGGAGGCGATACGCACCCCGATGAGCACATGCTGCTCCTGCCGGAACCGGCGCGCGCGGTCGAGTTGCTCCTCGTCCGTGTCGGCGGTGTCGAGCAGGTGCTCCAGATGGGCTGTGAGGCCCGCCTCGTCCGGCAGCACGTCGAAGAAGGCAGGGTCGAGCAGCGCGTCGGTGAGGGACGGCCGCCGCGCCAGGGTCTCGCCCAGGCGCGGCGCGGCGGTGAGAATGGTGGCCAGCAGCCGCACCAGGTCCGGATGCCGGTCGAGTGCGGTGAGAAGTTGCGGGCCGGGCAGGTCGCTCAGGAAGCGGTCGGCGGCGGCCAGCGCTCCATCGGGATCGCCGCCCCGGGCGAGCGCCTCCAGCATCAGGGGAACGATGCGGGCAAGGTGCGCCCGCGCGCTCTCGCCCTTCAGCGCACGCGGCCCGCCGGACAGCCAGCGCCGGACCATGCCGCTCGCCGCCGCCGGATCGCGAAAGCCAAGACGGGAAAGGGCCGCCAACGTCTTGCGGTCATTTTCGTCGGGCGGGAACATCAGGTCCGCGTCCAGCACGGCGGGGGGCGCTACGTCCTCGAACAGGTTGGCGTAATGAGTCTGCACAGTCTGGAGGCGCGTCACCAGGGCGGCGGCGAAGGCATCGCGGTCGGGATATCCCATGAAGCGCGCGAAGCCCTCCATGGCGGGGCGGCTCTCGGGCAGGGAATGGGTCTGGGCGTCCGCCACCATCTGGATGCGGTGCTCCACCCGGCGCAGGAACACATAGGCCTCGGCCAGCGCATCGCGCACGGACGGCTCGATCCAGCGGTGGGCGGTGAGGGCATCGAGTGCCTCCAACGTCCGGGAATTGCGCAACAGCGGGTCCCGCCCACCGGCGATGAGCTGCTGGGTCTGGACGAAGAATTCCACCTCGCGGATGCCGCCACGCCCGAGCTTCACATTATGGCCTTCCACCGCCACCACGTCGTGGCCGCGGAAGGCGTGAATCTCCCGCTTCATGGCGTGCACGTCGGCGATGGCCTGGAAATCCAGCCCGCGCCGCCACACGAAAGGCGACAGCTCGGCGAGGAACGTCCGCCCCACCGCCAGGTCGCCGGCCACCGGGCGGGCCTTGATATAGGCGGCACGTTCCCAGGTCGCGCCCTCGCGCTCGTAATAGTCGAGGGCGGCCGCGGTGGAGAGGGCCACCGCCGTCGAGCCCGGATCGGGCCGCAGGCGCAGGTCCACCCGCAGCACATAGCCGTCCGCCGTGCGCTCCTGGAGCAGGCGCACTAGGCCCTGCGTGATCTTCACGAAGAACGGCGCGGCGGACACCTCCTCGGCGAGGGGCGCCTTCTCCCGGTCGAACACCACCACGAGATCGATGTCGCTGGAATAATTGAGCTCGCGCGCACCATGCTTGCCCATGGCGATCACGGCGAGACCGCATCCCACGGCCGGGTCGGCGGCATCTTGCGGCTTGAGGCGTCCGGCGCGTGCCGCATCGCCGAGCAGGAAGGCGAGGGCCGCGCGCAGGGCCGCGTCCGCCACATCGGTCAGCGCCGCCGTCACTGCGATCAGGTCGAAGGCACCACCCATGTCGGCGAGCGCGATCAGCAGCGCCGCCTCGCTGCGCATGCGCCGCAGCGCACGCATCACCTCGGCCTCGCTACCGCTGGCGGCGGTGGCTGCGCAATCCGCCATCAGCCGCGCAAGATGGGCATGGGGATCGTCGGACAGCACCCGCAGCAGCCGCGTCGGCTCCGCGCGCACCAGATCGAGCAGGAAGGGCGAGCCCTCGGCCATGCCGAGGCAGACGGCGCGCGCTATGGGGGCGCGCGAAAGCAGCCCGTCGAGCGCTGCCCGTTCCGCCGGGGACAGGCTTTCCGTGGCCTGGGAAAGCTTAATCTCTGCCGTCTCTGCATCGCCGAGGACTGGGGCTTCCCGCATCAGGATGGCGAGAGATGGCCGGTCGGCCGAATCCGGTTCGAGGGGACCGCGCATGATTTCATCAAAAGCATTAGGACCTTGCGTTACGCAAGCCCTGTTCGACAATTGCAACGCTGATGTGCGGTCGAAAGCTCCATGATAAACAGCAAATTATCGCACCTGCGAAGGCCTTAATGCCCAGCGTGGGACAGCCGGTCCCGGCGCCCAATTATTTCGCCGGTAAACGCAGCGTCGCGACCAGCCCCGGCGCTCCATCGGTGAAGCTCAGGCTGCCGCCATGCAGGCGCGCCACCGCGCCCACCAGCGCCAGGCCCAGCCCGGAACCCGGCCGCGTGCGGCTCGCCTCCAGCCGCACGAAGCGCTCCACCACCCGCTCGCGATCCGCCTCCGGGATGCCGGGGCCGGTGTCCGCCACCGCGAGCACCGCTTCCCCGCCCTGCCGCGCCAGGGTCACGGCGATGCGCCCCCTGCTCCCGTCCACCGGGCGGCCATACTTGATGGCATTGTCGATGAGGTTCGAGACCGCCTGCGCCAGCAGTTCCTTCACGCCGTGAATGCTCACCGGCGCCACCGTGACCACAAGGTCGAGGCCCTGCTCGTCGGCCAGCGGTTCATAGAGCTCGGAGACGTTCTCGGCGATCTCTGCGAGGTCGAGATCGCTCATGATGGCGCGGGCCTGCCCGGCCTCGGCGCGGGCGATCATGAGCAGCGCGTCGAAGGTGCGGATGAGGCCATCGCTCTCCTCGATGGTGTCTTCCAGCGCCGCGCGCCACTCGTCCTCCGTATGGGCGGTGCGCAGCGCCTCCTCCGAGCGGTTGCGCAGGCGGGTGAGCGGGGTCTTCAGGTCGTGGGCGATATTGTCCGAGACCTCTTTCAGGCCCTGCATCAGGCCCTCGATGCGGTCCAGCATGGCGTTCAGCGAATGGGCTAGGCGGTCAAACTCGTCCTGGGTGCCGGTCATGGCGAGGCGGCCGGAGAGGTTGCCGGCCATGATGGTCTCGGCGGTGGCCGTCATGGAATCGATGCGTTTCAACACCCGCCGCGTCACGAAAACGCCGCCGGCAAGCCCCAGCACCACGATCAGCATCACCGCCCATTGCGCCGGTCGCGCCACGAGGTCGCGCAGGGTGTCGCGCTCCTCGATGTCGCGGCCAACCAGCAGGCGGTAGCCGCCGGGCAGGATCATGGCCTGCACGAAGGCCACATGGCTCTTCAGACCGGCATCGTCGGGACGATTGTAGGTGGTGAAGCGGGTGCCGTCCTTGTCGAGGAGGCCGATGGGCAGGTCCGAAACGTTGGTGGCCAGCACCTCGCCCTGGAAATTGGTGATCATGTAGATGGACGAGCCCGGCCGGCGCGTCCGCCGGTCGATGACATAGACCAGGCGCTGGATGCCGCCGAGACGGTATTGCTCGGCGAGGAAGCGCACCTCGCGGTCGAGATCGTCCGCCACCTGTCCCTGGATCAGCTCGCGGGTGTGCCACGCCGTGTAGACGATGACCGACACCGCGAACACGGCGAACACCAGCAGATAGGCCGCCAGCAGCTTGAACGCCGTGGTGCGCACCAGCCGCGCGAGGTGGGCGAAAAAGCGCATGAGAACCCGCCAGATCACGCCGCCGACGGCGAGCGGCCCGCGCCCGCCGGACTCAAGCGGCACCCGCCCGCACCATGTAGCCGGCGCCGCGCACGGTGTGGATCAGCGGCACGTCGAAGCCCTTGTCGATCTTGGAGCGCAGGCGGGAGACGTGCACGTCGATGACGTTGGTCTGTGGGTCGAAATGGTAGTCCCACACGTTTTCCAGCAGCATGGTGCGGGTCACCACCTGCCCGGCATGGCGCAGGAGATATTCCAGCAGCCGGAACTCCCGCGGCTGCAGCGGGATCTCCTTGCCGGAGCGGGTGACGCGATGGGCAAGACGGTCCAGCTCCAGGTCGGACACCTTGTAGACCGTCTCCGCGCCTTGCGAGACGCCGCGCCGCGACAGGGCTTCCACCCGCGCCAGAAGCTCGGTGAAGGCGTAGGGCTTGGGCAGGTAGTCGTCACCGCCGGCGCGCAGGCCCTGCACCCGGTCGTCCACCTGGCCGAGGGCGGAAAGGATGAGCACTGGCGTGGTGTGCCCGCGCCCGCGCAGCTCGGTGACGAGGGAGAGCCCGTCGCGCGCGGGCAGCATGCGGTCTACCACCATCACGTCGTACTTGCCGTCCAGGGCGAGGGCGAGGCCCTCCTCCCCGTCGGCAGCAAGGTCCACCACGTGCCCAGCCTCGCGGAAGGCCTTGCGCAGATATTCGGCGGCGTCGCGGTCGTCCTCGACAAGGAGGAGGCGCATGGCAGTGAGGGGATCCGGATCGAGATTCGCTGTCATCACTCTAGCTCACCTTGCCGGCAGGTCCATGCGGGGTGTCCGCCTTGCGTGACGGCTCGCCCCTTCCGCTGGGAAAAGGGCGAAGCGCGCGGCGTTGCTGAAAAAAATGTGGCGCGGGATGCCTTGCGAGCATCCCGCGCCATCAGAGCCGAAGTGGCATCAGGGGGGCGATGCTAACCCGCCTCGGCTCCGGTAGACCTGCTCCGGCGGCGCCAGGCCACCGGAGCCTTCAGGTTCAGCGCGAGGCTCAGCCCTTGGCCTTGGCGTCGAGGGTGATGGCGACGAAGCGCACGCCCTCGCCGCTCTTCACCTGGATGAGCACCGCCTTGCGGTTGTCGGCCTTGGCGGCGGCGAGGCCGTCGCGCACATCCTTCGGGGTGGAGACCGCTTTGTCGCCCACCTTCAGGATCACGTCGCCGGTCTTGAAACCGCGCTGGGCGGCGGGGCCGTTGGGCTCCACACCGGTCACCACCACGCCTTCGCCGCCGGCGCCCTGAACGCTCTTGGACGGGGCGAGCTGGAGGCCGAGGCGCGGCAGGTCCTTGGTGGCGCCGGCGGTGTCATCCTCGCCCTGCTGGGGCGCACCGGAGCGCGAGGCGACCTGATCGTTGGGCAGCTGGTCGAGCACCAGGGACAGGTCCATGGGCTTGGCATCGCGGATCAGCGAGAGCTTGATCTCGGTACCCGGCTTCATCATGCCCACCTTGCGGGTCAGATCGCGGGCTTCCTTGATCGGCTCGTTGTTGACCTTCACGATCACGTCGCCGGCCTTCAGGCCTGCCTTGGCGCCGGGGGTGTTGGGCTGAACCTGCGCCACCAGGGCGCCCTCGGCGTCCTTGATGCCGAGGCCGGAGGCGAGGTCCTCGGTCACCGGCTGGATCTGCACGCCGATGTAGCCGCGGGCCACCGAGCCCTTGTCGCGCAGCTGGGCCACCACCGTCTTCACGGTCTCGGACGGAATGGCGAAGGCAATGCCCACGTTGCCACCCGAGGGGGAGACGATGGCGGTGTTCATGCCGATCACCTCGCCGTTCAGCGAGAAGGTCGGGCCGCCCGAATTGCCCCGGTTGATGGGGGCGTCGATCTGGATGAAGTCGTCATAGGGACCCGAGCCAATGTCGCGGCCACGGGCCGAGACGATGCCGGCGGTCACGGTGCCGCCGAGGCCGAAGGGATTGCCCACCGCGATCACCCAGTCACCGACGCGCGGGGCGCCGTCCGCGAGCTTCACCCACGGCAGGTTGGTGACGTTCTCGATCTTCAGCAGGGCCACGTCGGTGCGCGGATCGGTGCCGATCACCTTGGCCTGGTATTCCTTGCCGTCGGTGGTGGTCACGTCCACCTCGTCGGCGCCGTCCACCACGTGGTTGTTGGTCACCACATAGCCGTCAGCCGAGATGATGAAGCCGGAGCCCTGGCCCACCACCGGGCGCTCGCCCTTGGGACCGTGGCCGCCGCGCGGACCCATGCCCGGGCCGCCGGGACCACCCGGACCCATGGGGCCCTGGCCGTCGCCGAAGCCGAAGCGCTTCAGGAACTGCTCGATCTGGGGCGGAACATTGCCGCCGAAATCGCCGCCCATGGCCATCTGTTCGTTGCCGGCATCCTTCTTCACCTTCACCGAGACGACGGCGGGCGAGACCTTCTCGACGATATCGGCGAAGGAGAAGGTGCCGGCCGGCTGGCTGGTGGTGATCTGGGCGGCGACGGGACCGTTCAGCGGCGGCACGAACTGGCCGGCCACGACGCCGGCGAGCGCGAGACCGACCACGCCGGCCAGGAGAGCCTTGCGGTGGCGCTTGGTCACGGAGGGGGTGTTGTCGGAGCGGGTCATGGGCGAGCGGGTCATGGGCGGTCGCATCTCTCTGTTGTCTGCCTTGTCGGCAGGTTCGAGAGGCAAGCTAGTGCGTGGACCGTTACGGCAGTCTGGCTGCGGAATTAAGGATCCGTAATGTGGCTCACGCGTGCGTGACGCCGTTCGAGCCCCGCCCCACACCGCCGCCTGCAGCAAAAAGGGCGGCCCGAAGGCCGCCCCTGTCGTCTGCTTTTGGCCCGCTCACTCCGCCGCGGCGGGGGGCGGCTCGGCCACTTCGGGGGCCGGGGTGTAGATGAGGCCGCCGCCTTCGCGGAACTTCTGCGCCATCTCCGCCATGCCGGCCGAGGCGAGGTTGTCGGCCTGGGCGCGGGCAATGTCGCCAGCTTCCAGCTTCAACTCCTGCGAGATCTTCATGGAGCAGAATTTCGGCCCGCACATGGAGCAGAAATGCGCCACCTTGGCGCCCTCGGCGGGAAGCGTCTCGTCGTGGAAGCGCTCGGCCGTCTCCGGGTCCAGCGACAGCGCGAACTGATCGCGCCAGCGGAAGGAGAAACGCGCCCGGGACAGCGCATCGTCGCGGATGCGCGCCGCCGGATGCCCCTTCGCAAGATCGGCCGCGTGGGCAGCGATCTTGTAGGAGATGACGCCGGCCTTCACGTCGTCGCGGTCCGGCAGGCCCAGATGCTCCTTCGGGGTCACGTAGCAGAGCATCGCCGTGCCGAACCAGCCGATCATCGCCGCGCCGATGGCGGAGGAGATGTGGTCGTAGCCGGGGGAGATGTCGGTCACGAGCGGGCCGAGGGTATAGAACGGCGCCTCGTGGCAGACCTTGAGCTGCTTCTCCACATTCTCGCGGATGAGGTGGAGCGGCACATGGCCGGGGCCCTCGATCATCACCTGGCAATCGTACTTCCAGGCGATCTCGGTCAATTCGCCCAGGGTCTCCAGTTCGGCGAACTGGGCGGCGTCGTTGGCGTCGGCGATGGAGCCGGGGCGCAGGCCGTCGCCCAGCGAGAAGGCCACGTCATACTGGGCCAGGATCTCGCAAAGCTCCTCGAAATTCTCGTAGAGGAAGCTCTCCTTGTGATGCGCCAGGCACCACTTGGCCATGATGGAGCCGCCGCGCGACACGATGCCGGTGACGCGGTTGGCGGTGAGCGGAATATAGGGCAGGCGCACGCCGGCATGGACCGTCATGTAGTCCACGCCCTGCTCGGCCTGCTCGATCACCGTGTCGCGGAAGATCTCCCAGGTCAGGTCCTCGGCGACGCCGTTCACCTTCTCCAGCGCCTGGTACATGGGCACGGTGCCGATTGGCACCGGCGAGTTGCGCATGATCCATTCGCGGATGGTGTGGATATTCTTGCCGGTCGACAGGTCCATCACCGTGTCGGCGCCCCAGCGGGTGGCCCACACCAGCTTGTCCACCTCCTCGGCAACGCCCGAGGTGACGGCGGAATTGCCGATGTTGGCGTTGATCTTCACCAGGAAGTTCCGGCCGATGGCCATCGGCTCGGTTTCGGGGTGGTTGATGTTGTTGGGGATGATGGCGCGGCCGCGCGCCACTTCCTGCCGCACGAATTCCGGCGTGATGTCGGACGGGATCACCGCGCCGAGGCCCATGGCCTGATGGTGCGGATGGACACCACCATTGGCGCGGGCGAGATTCTCGCGCGCAGCCACATATTCCATCTCGGCGGTGATGATGCCGGCCCGCGCATAGGCCATCTGGGTCGGGCGCTTGCCCGCCTTGGCGCGCAGGGGCCGGCGGCCGGTGAGGTCGAACTGCGGCAGGGTGGAGGACTGGCCGTCTTTCAGGCCATTGTCCTCGGGCTTGACCTGCCGGCCGTCCACCTCTTCCACGTCGCCGCGCTCGCGGATCCACTGGGCGCGCAGCAGCGGCAGGCCCTTGGTGAGGTCGATGACGGCTTGCGGATCGGTATAGGGACCGGAGGTGTCGTACACCCGGACCGGCCGTTCTTCGGGCGTGGACAGGGTAATCTCGCGCATCGCAACGCGCACGTCCGGCCGGGTGGCGGAGACGAACACCTTGTGCGAGTGCGGCAGGGCGCCGGTGGTGACCTTGAGGGAGGACGTCGAGGCTTCGTCCAGCATGCGGTTCTCCTTTAAGCTTGCGCTTTCAACGAGAGCCGGGATTCGAGCTAGGAGACGGGTACGATACGGCCGTAACGTGCCGTGCGCACGGGTTCCGATCCCTTCGCCGGTATGACCCGGATCAGGTTCGAAGGGTCAACGCGGCACCGAAAACCTTGAAGGCCAACGGACTTGCGAAATCTCAGCCCCTTCCGGGACCCCCCTTGGAACGTTCCGAGTGTGTGTATACCAAAGCCCAATGTCAACGCTGCGGCGCAGCATGAGGCGGGATGCCCGATCGTCTAAAGCTCTGGACGAGCGGCGGTGGGCCATTTGCCAGCCGGCCGGCATGGCCTACATCTATGTCCCCAAAGCCCGGAGGACGGAGGCGCGCATGCATCAGTATCACGACCTGCTCCGTCGCATCCTGAATGAGGGCGTGCGCAAGGACGACCGCACCGGCACCGGCACCCTCTCCGTGTTCGGGCACCAGATGCGGTTCGACCTGGGTGAGGGCTTTCCCCTCGTCACCACCAAGAAGCTGCACCTGAAATCCATCGTGCACGAGCTTTTGTGGTTCCTCGCCGGCGACACCAATGTCCGCTACCTGAAGGACAACGGCGTCTCCATTTGGGACGAGTGGGCCGACGAAAAGGGCGATCTCGGCCCGGTCTACGGCCACCAGTGGCGCTCCTGGCCCACGCCCGAAGGCGGCGTCATCGACCAGATCGCGCAGGTGGTCTCGGACATCCGCCGCAATCCCGATTCGCGCCGCCTCATCGTCACCGCCTGGAATCCGGCGGATGTGTCGAAGATGGCGCTGCCACCCTGCCACTGCCTGTTCCAGTTCTATGTGCTGGAGGGCAAGCTCTCCTGCCAGCTCTACCAGCGCTCGGCGGATGTATTCCTGGGCGTGCCCTTCAACATCGCCTCCTACGCGCTGCTCACCCACATGGTGGCGCAGGTGACCGGGCTCGGGGTCGGCGATTTCGTCCACACGCTGGGCGACGCGCACCTTTACGTGAACCATCTGGAGCAAGCCCGCGCGCAGCTGGAGCGGACACCCCGCGCGCTGCCGCGCCTGGCGCTGAATCCGGCGGTCACCGACCTCTTCGCCTTCCGTTACGAGGATGTGGAAATTGTGGGCTATGATCCGCACCCGGCGATCAAGGCGCCGGTGGCGGTCTGAACCCGGGCGCGGGAGCGCCCCTTCGTCCCTGT
The DNA here is from genome assembly GCA_000017645.1 of Xanthobacter autotrophicus Py2. NCBI lineage: Bacteria > Pseudomonadati > Pseudomonadota > Alphaproteobacteria > Hyphomicrobiales > Xanthobacteraceae > Xanthobacter > Xanthobacter versatilis. Next base: position 3,913,702 of record CP000781.1, on the reverse strand, counting down.
CCGTTTTTCGGCTCGTGCGTACCGGTCGTTCCAGTGGAGCCGGTTCGGTTGGGACAACCTGATCGGGACAGCGGTCTCAATACTCAAAACAACGCACGTTCGGTCGCTTGCGGTGCAACCCGATTGGAACGTCCTTCAGGGAGGGTCTCATGGCGGATGCAGGAAGTCTTCTGGGGCAGCTCATCGGGGCTGCGCTCGGCAACGGCAGCGTGCGCGGCGGCGGGGGAGCCGGCGGCGGCGGCCTCGACCAGATCCTCAAGAGCGTGCTCGAAGGCGCGGGACAGGGCGGGCGCGGCGCGCCCTCCGGCCAAAGCGGCGGCCTGCCCGGCGGGCTCGGCGACATTCTGGGCCAGGTGCTCGGTGGCGGGGCAGCCGCCGGTGGCCGTCCCCAGGGCGGGGCCTCCGGCCTGCCGGGCGGGCTCGGGGATATTCTCGGCCAGGTGCTGGGGGGCGGCGGACAGCGCCCCGGTGGTACGGGCGACAGCGGCGGAGCCCCGGCCGGGCTCCCCGGCGGGCTGGGCGACATCCTCGGCCAGATCCTCGGAGGCGGCAGCGCTCCGGCGGGCGGCGGCATATCGGGCGGCAGTACCGGCGGATCGCTCGGCGATCTCGCCGAGGCCTCCCTCGGCGGCCCGCCCACCACATCGGCTCCAAACCCGTATCCCGCGCCGGCACCCTCGCCGGCTCCCGCCCCTGCCCCGCAGTCGGGCGGCGGCAGCGGCGACCTGGTGAAGTATGGCGGCATGGCCGTCATCGGCATGCTGGCGTGGAATGCCTTCCGCAAGTGGCAGTCCCAGTCAGGCGGGCGGTCGGCCTTCACCTCCGGCTCGCCGGAGGCCGCCGGCTTCTCCCCGGCCGCAGCCCCCGGCGGGGCGGATGCCTTCTCCGGCGTGCTGCTCTCGGCCATGGCGGCGGCGGCACAGGCGGACGGGCAGATCGACCAGGAGGAGCTGGAGCGCATCACTGGCGGACTGTCCCGCTTCGGGGCGGCGGCACCGGAACGCGAGGCGCTCATCACCTTCCTCACCACCCCGGTGGACCCGCAGCAGGTGGTGGATGCCGCCACCAGCCCTGAAGCGGCGTTGCAGATCTACGCCGCCTCGGCCATGGCGATCCGTCCCGACAGCGCGGCCGAGAAGCAGTATCTGGCCAGCCTCGCCTCGGCGCTCAACCTCGATCCGGGCCTCAAGGCCCAGCTGGACGCGGACCTGAACGCCTGAGACGGGGCCATGCTCACGCCATCGTGCGCGGCGGGGCCGTAACGGCGCCCCGTCGCCCGGCGTAATGGGAAGCGGGGCGGCCGGCAGCGGCCGTTCCGTCCGGGGCGAAAACGCACCCCGCCCCCATTCGCAGCGAAGGACGCGAGCGACCGCCCCATGCCCCTCTTCCACGAACGCTCCGGGAAGTTCAGTCCCGAGAAGACGCTCTTCATCGTGGCCACGACATTGCCGGCGGTGTGGCTCGCGGGCCTTGCCGCCAACGGCATGCTCGGCGCCCGGCCGTGGACGGAAGCCATCCACTTCACCGGCCTGTGGGCCATCCGCTTCCTGGCCGTGACTCTCGCCATCACGCCGCTGCGCAAGCTCCTGTCCTATCCCAAGCTCTATTTCGGGCGGCGCATCTTCGGGCTTGCGGCGCTGTTCTACGCCGCTTTCCACCTGCTGCTGTTCGTCGTGGACCAGGGTGCGGGGCGCGCGCTGAGCGAGATCGTGTTGCGCATCTATCTCACCATCGGCGCGGTGGCGCTGATGCTGCTCATCGCGCTCGGAGCCACCTCGTTCGATGGGGCCATCCGCCGCCTCGGGACGGAGCGGTGGAACCAGTTGCACATGGCGGTCTATGGCATCGCCCTGCTGGGGGCGGTGCATTTCTTCCTGCAATCGAAGCTGGACGTGACCGAGCCGGTGCTCATGGCCGGCCTGTTCGTGTTCCTGTTCGCCTATCGCATCGCGGTGCGCCTTTCCGGCGATGTGACACCCTTGGGCGTCGCCGGCCTTGCCGTGCTGTCGGCGCTGCTGACGGCGGGGGTGGAAGTGCTGTGGTATGGCCTCGCCACGCGGGTCGACCCGTGGCTGGTGGCGGAGGCGAACCTCTCCCTCGATCTCGGCCCGCGCCCCGCCTGGTGGGTGCTGGGGGCAGGACTCGCCCTGGCCCTGTTCGCCGCCCAGCGCCGGGAAGCAGCACCCGCGCGTGGACGGCGCCGGACCGCTCCGGCGACACAGACGAAGATCGAGGCGTCCTGAGCGCGCGTTGTGCTTCACGAAAAAGGGGGCGGTCGCCCGCCCCCCCGTCTGCCCTATCCTGCGATGGGGTCAGGCGTCGGCCCGCTCGGGCACCGGCAGGCCGAGCCACTCCTGGTAGAAGCCCTCGATATCCGGCGAGAAATCGTGGATCACCGGATACCAGGGGGTGGGCGCCTCCACATCGTGAAGGGTGCCGCACTCGGGGCAGAAATACTCCCGGATCACCTGCCAGGACGGGGTGGGCGCCATGAGGCGGGGATAGATCTCCTCCATCTTCTGCGGCGTGTCGCGAACATGGACGCGGGCGCTGAGCTTCCAATTGTCCTTCCAGTCGCAGAAATCGTGGCCGCATTCGCAGCGCACGGTCCATTTCTTGGAGACTTTCTGCTGCACGATGAAGAGCTTGGGGCCGAGCGGCAGGATGATCTTGTCATCCCACGGCATGCGCTCCTGCAGGATCTCCACATAGGTCACGAAGCGCTCCGGGTCCTTGGGGGTGGAGAGCATCTGGTGCAGCGTATCGGGATCGATCTTGCCGTCCACGAGATCGACGATCTTCGAGCGGGTATAGGCCATGGTGTTTCCTCCACTTGATGTTTGTTTTCCAAGGAAAAAATGGGCGGCAGCGACGGCTGTCGCCGCCGCCCAGTGGAGGGATCATTCCTCCACGAACTGCACGGTGTGCACGTCGGGCAGTTCGGAGATGTCCATGGAATAGCGCGAGCCGTAGGTGGGCACGCCGATTTCTTCCTCCGGCAGGGTCCAGCTGTCGGGCAGGCTCCAGAAGGTGCGGAAGTCCTTCTCGAAGCGCGGGCCGAGCTTGAAGGAGGCGGCAAACATCTGCCGCACCTGCGTGCCCGCATCCTTGGCGAGGATCTTCTCGCGCTCGCCCTTCATCCATTCGGAGACCGGCACTGACTTGGCGAGGCGATCCTTGCGGATCTGCGCGCGGGCGGCGGCGGTGCCGGCCTCGTCCACGCCATACTGGCCGTCCGCGCCCTTCCGCACCACGACGCCATAGACCTCGCCGGCGAAGCGCTCCAGCACGTAGCCGCCATTGATGTCGTCGGCCACCGCCTGCGGCTCACGGTCGAGCGGATCACCGAAGCCGGGGCCGCCGCGCATGTAGTTGAGGTAGAGGTCGTAGTCGGAGAACATCTCCTCGGTGGTGATGGCCTGCTTGTCGCGCTTGATCTGGGCGTCGGGCAGCATGGCGTCCCAGGTCGGGTTCTCCGGATCGGTGTCGCCGCCGAGCGGGATCTCCGCGCCGGACGCGATCAGTTCCTTCAGGTTGGTCTTGTGGGCGGCGAAGCGATAGCCGGAGGCCGCCGGATAACCGCCCATCAGCCCCCAGTCGGAGGAGATGTGGCCGTTGCCCATGAAGAACATGGTCCAGTCCTTGGCGTTCCAGACCATGCGCAGGCTCTCGAAGCCGCAGCCGCCGCGATACTTGCCGGAGCCGCCCGACGACGCCTTGATCTGCCGGCCGAGATAGACCAGCGGCTCGGCCAGTTCCCAGATCTCCATGTCACCCATGTCGCCTTCCGGGTTCCAGATGGCGGCGGCGTGGGACAGGCCGTCCTGCACCGCGGTGGCGCCGGTGCCGTTGGCGGCGCACTCGAACGAGTTCACGGCGTGGATCTCGTCATACTGGTTGAAGCCGCCGCCCTGCAGCCAGTTGGAGGTGTTGGCGTTGCCGGCGTTGACCTCCTCCAGGTAGCCGCGCCCGAAGTAGGAGCGCGACAGGCCCCGCCACAGCGCCGTCCAGGCCGAGACCAGGAAGTGCCAGCTGTAGGAGAAGGCGACGCGGCGGTCGTCCGGGTTCATCCAGGTGCCCTTGGGCAGCCGGAACTCGGTGCCGTAGGCGGCGCCGTCATTGATCATCTCGGAGGGGATGAGGGTCTGGGTCATCATCACCCAGATGCCCGAGGTGAAGCTCACCTGGTGGGCGTTGTAGGTGTGCCAGCCCCAGCGGCTCGATCCCTCGAAGTCGAGGCGCCAGGTGCCGTCCCGGCGGATCGTCATCTCGCACGGGGCGTGCATGATGGTGTCGAGCTTGGCGAAATCGGAGGGCACCCGCACGTCCTCATGGGCGTAGGGCACATCCACGAAGCCCACCTGCCGGTAGGTGCCGGGGATGGTCATGGCCTTGATGCGGGCCTGGAGCCCGAGCCGGCCGTGCTCCACCGCCTCGTAGGCGAACTTCCAGTAGGCCTCGATGCCCTCTTCCGCGACCACCTCTTCCACCAGCTTGCGGATCATGTGGCAGCCGGCGATGCGGGTGCGCTCGTCCAGCATCCAGTAGCGGGTGGTGCGCACCATGCGCTGGCTTTCGTGCAGCCAGTCGCGGAACAGGGTGTCGTTGGCGCCCACCTTGCGGCAGGTGATGGAATAGCCGTCGCCGAAGCGCTGCACCTGCCCGGTGGCCATGGAGCCCGGCCCCACCGCGCCGGTGTCGATGACGTGGGTGACGCCGCCCACCCAGCCGATCAGCTCACCTTCCCAGAAGATGGGCACGATGGTGTGGATGTCGCACGGATGGACGTTTCCGATCAGGCTGTCGTTGTTGCAGAAGATGTCCTTGTCGTGGACGCCGGGATTGGCCTCCCAATTGTTCTCGATCATGTATTTGATCGCGGCACCCATGGTTCCCACATGGATGATGATGCCGGTGGAGGTGAGAAGGCTGTCGCCCGCCGCGTTGTAGAGGGTGAAGCACAGCTCGCCCTCCTGCTCCACGATGGGGGAGGCGGCGATCTTCTTGGCGGTCTCGCGGGCATCCACCACGCCGGCCCGCAGGCGCGAGAACAGCTTGTTGTAGAGGATGGGCTCGCGCTCGCGCAGCTCCAGCGTCTTCAGGCCGGCATAGCGGCCGGTGGCCTTGGTGGCGGCCATGAGGCGGTCGCGATGCTCCTTCAGCGTCTCGCCGCCGCGCACGATGCCGCGCGTCGCACCCGCAAGGGTGCTCTGGTCAACAGTCACGTTCATGGGGTCGTTTCCTTTGAGTTCGTTGACTCGGATTGAGCGTGCTTCTTCGCGTCGTCATGGCCGGGCTTGTCCCGGCCATCCACGCCTCGCGGCTGGGAGCAGCATTCAGAGCGTTGCGCGAGCGGCACGGTGTGGATGCCCGGGACAAGCCCGGGCATGACGGCCCGTCCTGACCTGCCCTCACACCTCGCGCAGGTGGAACAGGCGGTGGCCGTCGAGCCAGGTCTCGAAGCCGTCGGGCACCACGAAGGTGGTGGCGTCGGATTCGATCACGGCAGGGCCCATCACCCGGTTGCCGGGGCGCAGCGACTCCATGTGATAGAGCTGCGCATCCACCCACCGCTTCTTGCGATAGAACTTGCGGGTGCCGATCTTGGCGCTCTCCGGCGGGGTCTCGCCCTCCTCCGGCTCCTTGGGGATCTTGGGCTTGGGGATCGGCACCATGCCGCGCATGATGGCGCCGGTAACCGAATAGCCCAGCTCCGGCGAGCGGGCGGAGGCGGCATAGACCCGGCCATAGGTGGCGTTGAAGGCGTCCGTCAGCTGGTCCCAGTCAGCCGCGGTGTGGGCCTGCGCCAGCGGGCTCTCTATCTCCAGGTCGTTGAGCTGCCCGCGATACTGCATGCGGTAGCCGGGCTGGAGCGTCACCTGGTCGGCCGAATAGCCGTTCAGCTTGAACTCTTCGAGCACGTTCTTGGTGAGTTCCTCCCATGCCGCCTGGAGGGTGGCGGCGGCCTTCTCCTTGTCGGTGTCAGGGGTCTCCGTCGGCATGTTGATGTCGAGGGACTTGTCGTAGCGATACTCGAAATCCGCCGCCGCGCAGCCGAAGGCGGAGAAGCCCGCCGCCCAGGCCGGAACGATCACATCCTCGAAGCCAAGGCCCTCGGTGTAGCCATAGGTGTGCACCGGGCCGGCGCCGCCATAGGAGAAGCACACGAAGCTCGCCGGCGAATAGCCCTTGCCGGAGATCATGGAGCGCAGGTAGTCGCGCAGGTCGCTGTCGAGCAGTTCGATAACGCCGGCGGCGGCATCCTCGACCGACAGGCCGAGCGGATCGGCAATCTGCGCCTTGATGGCATCCACCGAGCGCTGGCGATCGAGCTTCACCGCCCCGCCGAGGAAGTTGTCGGGGTTGAGATAGCCGAGCACCATGTGACAGTCGGAGATGGTCACCGTCTCGATGCCGCTCTCCTTCCAGCACACGCCCACCCGGTAGCCGGCCGAATCCGGCCCCAGCTTGATGGCCCGGGTATAGGGATCGAGCCGAATGAAGGAGCCGGCGCCGGCGCCCACCGAATCCATGGCCACCAGCGGCAGCGACAGGACGAGGCGCGCCATGTCCGGATCGTTCTTGATGGTCATCTCGCCCTGGGTGATCAGCGCCACGTCGAACGAGGTGCCGCCGATGTCCGAGCAGGCGATGTTCTTGTAGCCCAGCACCTCGCCGAGATATTTCGCGCCGATCACCCCGCCGATGGGGCCAGACACGATGGTGCGCGCCAGCTCCTTCGCCTTCCAGGAGATGGTGCCGCCATGGGTCGCCATCACGCGGAAGTCGAACTTGGTGCCACGCTCCTTGAAGGCGTTGGAAATCTTGGACAGGGTCTGCCGCGAGGGCTCGGCGGCGTAGCCTTCGAGGATGGTGGTGTTGGTGCGGTGGGTTTCCTTGCGCACCGGATAATAATCGGCGGAGGCGAAGACCGGGATCTTCTTGCCGCTCTTCTCCACTTCCTCCAGCACGATGTCGCGCACGCGGCGCTCGTTCTCCGGGTTCTTGTAGGAATGCAGCAGCGAGATGACGATGCCTTCCGCGTCGGCCGCGATCAGGTCGCGGGCGGCGTCCCGCGCCGTGTCCTCGCGCAGCGGGATCACCTGCGTGCCGATCATGTCGGTGCGCTCCACCACGCCGCGGGTGAGGTGGCGCGGGACGAGCGGGGGATCGTAGCGGTGGGTGTTGAGGTGGATGCGGTCCTCATAGGCGTAGCCGAGGTGGCTCTGCACCGCGCGGCCCATGCGGTGGAAATCCTCCATGCCGCGATTGACGATGAGGCCGCATTTCAGCCCCTTGCGCTGGACCACGCGATTGAGCATCGCGGTGCCGGAATAGACACCGGTCTGAAGCTGGGCCAGCGCCTCGTGGAGCGACATGCCCCAGTTGGCGAGCCCGTCTTCAGACGAGGCGATGAGGCCCAAAGCCTCGTTCTGGGGCGTGGACTGGGCCTTGCCGACGACGAAGTCGCCGTCCTGGTCCACGAAGAAAGTGTCCGTCATGGTGCCGCCGGCATCGATGCCAAGCACCTGGACGTTGCGCAGGTGTCCCACGGGAACGTTCACGCCGTTGTCCTCCCATTAATGCCGGCCTCACTTTTCGGTGCCGGCTCGCCATGGGAGTGGCAGGATGCGTGCCAGAGGCGTTCGACTGTAGAAAATCACGGATTCACATGATTATTGTGCAACGCATCATGTAATATGGAAGATTTCGACTGTCCGATTTCCGGACACTTGTTGTCCGGGGCGCCGGCGACAGCCGCGAACGACTGGGATGGAACCGCCTGCGGGCCTTGCTCCGGGCGCGAACTTGCGCTTATCTTGCCGACCAAGCCGCCGCCGACGGTGAAAGCCGGCGGATAGAATGCGGCATGTCAGGGAGTGAACCCGCCATCGGGCGCGGCGCCGGCTGATCAGCCGGGCGGGCGCGCACGCTGGCCAACGGCTTAGGCGGCGCCTTTCGGGAACGCCGCGCCGCCCGGCCCGGAGGGCAGAGCTGGTGCCATATCGCGAGATTGCCCGTGCCTGGGAGGCGTTTCACCAGGACGGCATCGCCTCATCCGTCGTCCGTCCCGCAGTGCTGGCCTCCTGGCAGCGCTCGCGGCAGCACGCCATCACGGCGAGCCGGTCCGAAGCCCCCCTCGTGAGCGAGGCGGAGCTGCATCGCCGCCGCCAGCAGAACACCCGGCTGATCGCCGCCGCACGCCCGGCCATGGACGAGGCGCGGCACCTGCTTTCCGACGCGCGCTCCATGCTGATCCTCACCGACACCGAGGGCACCATCCTCGAAACCGAGGGCGACGCGCGGGCGGTGGATACCGGGCAGGAGGTGAAGCTCCAGCGCGGCGGCCTGTGGTGCGAGGCGCAGATCGGCACCAATGCCATCGGCACCGCGCTCGCCTGCGGCCGGCCGGTGCAGATCCATGCCGCCGAGCATTTCTGCGCCAGCGTTCAGCGCTGGACCTGTGCCGCCGCTCCGGTGCGCCATCCCGGCCATGGCGCGGTGATCGGTGCGGTGGATGTCTCCGGCTCCACCGATACCTTCAATCCGCAGAACCTCGCCCATGCGGTGGCCCTCGCCCAGCAGATCGAGGCGGTGCTGGGCCGGCGCATGGAGATGGAGCACGAACAGGTGCTGCGCCATTTCCTCTCCAAGCGCTCGCTCTGGCTTTCGGAGGAAATCCTCGCCTTCGGCCGCTCCGGCGCGCTCATCTATTCCACAGATCGCGCGCTGAAGGAGGTGATCCGCCGCAACGCGCACTTCATCGCCGACGGGCGCCTCGCCGCGCTCAACGATGTGGCTCCGGCCGCCTGGGCCGAACGCGTCGCGGCGCTGCTGCCGGGCGCCAGCGTCGAGATCGTGCGCGAGGATGGCGAGGAGATCGGCGGCGTGGTGGTGCTGCACGCCCCCCGCAAGCCGCGTCCGGTAATGCGCGAGGCGACGCGGGAGCCGGAGGTACTGCCCTTCGAGACCATCATCGGCGACAGCCCTGTGATGCGCGAGGTGCGGGAGAAGGCCCGGCGCATGGCCGAGAGCGGCCTTCCCATCCTGCTCGAAGGCGAGACCGGGGTGGGCAAGGAGGTGTTCGCCCGCGCCATCCATGGCGGGCGCGCGCCTTGCGGTCCGTTCGTGCCGCTCAATTGCGGCGGGCTGCCGCGCGACCTCATCGCCAGCGAGCTGTTCGGCTACGAGAAAGGCGCCTTCACCGGCGCCGACACCGCCGGCAAGCAGGGCAAGGTGGAGGCAGCGGACGGCGGGCTGCTCTGCCTCGACGAGATCGGTGAGATGCCGCTGGAGCTGCAATCCTACCTGCTGCGCGTGCTGGAGGATGGCGTCGTCTACCGCGTCGGCGGGCATACGGGGCGGCGGGTCAACCTGCGCCTCGTGTCCATGACCAACCGTGACCTTTCCGGCGAGGTGGCGGCTGGGCGCTTCCGCAAGGACCTGTTCTATCGCATCGCCGCGCTGCGCCTGCGCATCCCGCCGTTGCGCGAGCGCGGCGCGGATGTGGCCTTGTTGCTCGACCATTTCGGCCGCAGTGCCTCAGCCCGCGCCGGCCTTCCCCCGCCCCGCTTCTCGCCGGCCGCCCACGCGGCGCTCATGGCCTATGGGTGGCCCGGCAACGTGCGCGAATTGCGCAACGTGGTGGATATGCTGGTGGCCATGGGCGGCACCGGTTGCGACGCGGACGCTCTGATCGACATCGCCGACCTGCCGCAGGAGATCCGAGAGGAAACCACCGGGACGGCACGAGCCACCGACCTCAAGGCGGTGGAGGAAGCTGCCATCCGCGCCGCCGTGGATGCCTGCGGGGGGAACCTCTCCCGGGCCGCCCGCCGCCTCGGTATCGCTCGCTCGACCCTCTACATGCGCCTCTCCGCGCTGGAGCGCTGAGCCTGACCTCGCCATGGCGCGCGCGCCTCGGCAGGGTATCGGAGGGTGTGCTAGCCTGCGCACCGACGAAAATTCATCCCGGCAGGATCCCATGTCCCAGGCGCTGTTCGATATCCCCCTGAAACGCATCGATGGCACCGCGGCCACCCTCGGTGACTTCAGGGGCAAGGTTCTCCTCGTGGTCAATGTGGCATCCAAGTGTGGGCTCACCCCGCAATATGCGGCACTGGAAAAGCTGTATGAGGCGCGCCACGGCGACGGACTCGAAATCCTCGGCTTCCCGGCCAATGATTTCGGCGCCCAGGAGCCCGGCACCGAGAGCGAGATCGCCAGCTTCTGCAGCCTGACCTACGGCGTCACCTTCCCCATGTTCGAGAAGATCTCGGTGGTCGGCGCCACGCGCCACCCGCTCTATGACGCGCTGGTGGCAGCCCGGCCCGAAACCACCGACGAGGAGGGCCGGCGCCCCTCAGGCCGGAGCGCCTCCCCCTCCGACGTCTCGTGGAACTTCGAGAAGTTCGTGGTGGGGCGCGACGGGCGCGTCATCGCCCGCTTCTCGCCGCGGGTGACGCCGGACGACCCCCGCCTGACCAAGGCGCTCGACGCCGCGCTGGAAGCGAAAGCCTGAGATCCGCATCCGGCGCCCTCCCTCGGTGGGCGGGCGCCGGGCGCTGCCTCAGCGCGCCACCAGTTCCGCCGCCACCAGATCCTCCAGCGCCGCTCCCACGGACTTAAAAAGCGTCACGCTCTCGCTTTCCGTGCGCCCCTCTTTCAGGCCGGCGCACAATTCGTGGAGGTCCGCCCGCACCAGTTCCTTCGACCAGCGCCCGGAGGCTGCGGGCTGGAGCAGGTCGCCGGCCTCCGCCAGCGCGCCTCCATAGGTGTCCACATAGACGGCGCTCTTCGCCACCAAATCGTCGTCGCTCTCGCGCATGGCCGGGGTGAAGGCGCCCACCAGGTCCACATGGGTGCCGGGCCTCACGTCCCGCCCCAGCACCAGCGGCTCCACCGAGGTGGTGGCGCAGGTGACGATGTCCGCCGCGCGCACCGCCGCCGACAGGTCCTCCGCCGCCTCGGCGGGAAGACCCAGCACCTTCAGCCGCGCCGCCATCTCCTGCGCCCGCGCGAGCGACCGCCCCCACACCAGCACGCGGCCGATAGGCCGCACAAAGCAGTGGCCCTGCGCCAGATGGAAGGCGAGGTGGCCGGTGCCCACCACGGTCAGCGTCTCGCTGTTCATGCGTGACAGGAAAGACGAGGCGAGCGCCGAGGTGGCGGCGGTGCGCCGGTTGGTGAGGGCCTCGGCGTCGAGGATCGCCTTCGGCACGCCGGTTGAGCCATCGAACAACACATAGAGCCCGTGCACCGAGCCCATGTTGCGCGCCGCGTTGGCAGGGAAGATGTTGACGATTTTCACCCCCAGCGCCGCACCGCGCCGCCAGGCTGGCATGGCGAGGAGATGGGCGGGCGCGCCGGCCTGGCCCACCTCATAGGACTGGCGCACCGGCGCTTCCACCTTGGCATCGGCGAAGGCGGCGCCAAGGGCCGGCACCAGCCGCTCATAGCCCAGCGCGGCCTCCACCTCCGCCGCTTCAAACACCCGAACCATGGCTTCCTCCCGCCTTAGCCTTGGCCAGACCGTAGAGCACGCTGGGCCTTTGCCCGCAACGGCGCGGGAACCAAACAGGGTCACCGCTACTTGGATCTACAACAGGAGATCCGCCATGCTATACGAGCCACTGACCACAAAAAGTGTGAGGCGTTTCCTTCCCCGATTCTTGCCAGATGCGGGCGAAGTCTTTCAGCCGGCACTCCATGACGGACCTTTGCTCGAATGGAGCACGGACGAAGACGGTGCCGAGGTGCTGAAGTCCAATGGCACCCCGCTCGCCCGCCTCGACTGCCGGGCCCGGCGCTGGTTCTTCACCCCCGTCGGCTCCGGTGCGGAGGCGATCCGGTCCGGATCGCGGGATGAGGCCCGGCTGCTGGCCGTGTTCTATGCGAGGCGTTCGGCTCAGGCCTGAAAGCCCCCGCTGTGCCAACCGGCCCTGGCCGGTCTGCCGCCTGCGCGCGCGATCCGGGCCGTCGGTCGAGGGCTTATCCCACCTCGAACGTCACGCCCTGGGCGAGCGGCAAGGTCGAGCCGTAATTGATGGTGTTGGTGGCCCGCCGCATATAGGCCTTCCAGCTGTCCGAGCCGGCCTCGCGTCCGCCGCCGGTCTCCTTCTCGCCGCCGAAGGCACCGCCGATCTCGGCACCCGAGGGACCGATGTTCACATTGGCGATGCCGCAATCCGACCCGGTGGCGGACAGGAAGCGCTCCGCTTCGCGCAGGTCCGTGGTGAAGATGGACGAGGCGAGCCCCTGCGGCACAGCGTTGTTGAGCCCGATCGCCTCGTCGAGATTGGAATAGCGAATCACATAGAGGATGGGCGCGAAGGTCTCGGCAGCCACACAATCGGCCTGGAACGGCATCTCCACCAAGGCGGGGCGGACATAATAGGCATCGAGCGCGTCTTCCGCGCCCAGCCGCTCGCCGCCGGACACAAGGCCACCGGCCGCGCGGGCATCCTCCAGTGCCGACTGCATGGCGGTATAGGCGTTCTCATCGATGAGCGGCCCCACCAGGGTGCCTAATTCCCGCGGATCCCCCACCGGCACCGAGCCGTAAGCCTGGTGAAGCCGGGGCACCAGCGCATCATAGACGCTCTCATGCACGAACAGGCGGCGCAGGCTGGTACAGCGCTGGCCGGCGGTGCCCATGGCGGCGAAGGCCACGGCGCGCAGGGTCAGATCCAGATCGGCAGAGGGGCAGACGATGGCCGCATTGTTGCCGCCCAGTTCCAGGATGGCCCGCCCGAACCGCCGCGCGATGCGGGGCGCCACCGCCCGGCCCATGGCGGTGGAACCCGTGGCCGAGACCACGGGAACGCGCGGGTCGTCCACCAGCGCCTCACCCGCCTCCCGCCCGCCGAGCAGGAGGGTGGAGAGCCCTTCCGGCACGCCGCCGAAGCGGGCGGTGGCGCGGGAGAAGATGGCGTCCACCGCCAGTGCGGTCAGCGGGGTCTTCTCCGACGGCTTCCACACCACCGCATTGCCGCACACCAGGGCCAGCGCCGCGTTCCACGACCACACCGCCACCGGGAAGTTGAAGGCGGAGATGACGCCCACCACGCCCATGGGGTGCCAGGTTTCCATCATCCGGTGGTCGGGCCGCTCGGTGACGATGGTGAGGCCGTGGAGCTGGCGCGACAGTCCGGTGGCGAAATCGCAGATGTCGATCATCTCCTGCACCTCGCCGGCGCCCTCGGAGGCGATCTTGCCCGCTTCCAGCGTCACCAGCGCGGCAAGGTCAACCTTGGCCGCGCGCAATTCCTCGCCCAGCAACCGCACCAGCTCGCCCCGGCGCGGCGCCGGAACGCTGCGCCATTGCAGGAAGGCGGCGTGGGCCCGGCCGATGGCAGCCTCTGTCGGATCGGCGCCCGGATTGGCCTCGGCGAGGTCGGCCGCGGCGCCCGAAAGGGCACCCCAATGGGCCACCACCTCCCCGGTGAGGGGGGAGCGCGCGGCGTTTGGTCCCGACAAGCGCTCCGGCGAGACACCCAGCCGCTCCAGGACCGCTTTGACCTGCGCCGCGATCTCGCCGGTGCGGGGGAAGCTCGCCATCGCCGTCTCCTGCCTTTTTGATTCCTTCCCTTGTAGCCGTGGCGGCCTCAACCGGGAACCGGGGGCGACGCGCGTCGTTGGTTTGTTCGCAGCGAGCGCCGTTGGGCGCCCGAAACCAACCCGTGGAGGACCCATGCCCCACACCACTCAACCCCAGACCAACGCCCCCGCCGCAGAAGGCCTGACCACCACCGAGCGCGAGCAGATCAGCCGCCGCGCCCGCGCCCTCTGGCAGGAGGAAGGCTTTCCCCAGGGACGCGACCGTGAGCTGTGGGCGCAGGCGGAGCTCCAGGTGCTGAAAGGCCGCACGGCCGTCCGCGACGGCCGGTAAGTTCCCATCCGGCACCGGCCGCCAACCGCTGCCACAGGCACGAGGAGAAACTGATGCCGGCAAAGTCCAAGGCACAGCAGATGGCGGCGGGCGCCGCGCTCGCCGCCAAGCGGGGGGAACGCAAGACCAGCGAATTGAAGGGCGCTTCGCGGGAGATGGTGGAGACCATGACGGAGAAGGAGCTTTCGGAGCTCGCCTCCACAAGGCGCAAGGGCAAGCCCGACCACGTCTCGCGGGACTGAGGCGCAGCCTCGCGCGCGGCGCGAGGGACGCAAAAAATAAGGCGCCCTGGGGCGCCTTATTGCTGTTGGCCTCAGCCGACCTTTTTGCCCTCGCCCTCGGAGAGGAAGTGTTCCAGCCAGTGGATGTCGTACTTGCCCTCGGCGATGTCGCGGGTGCGCACGAGGGTGCGGAACAGCGGCAGCGTGGTGTCGATGCCGTCCACCACGAACTCGTCGAGCGCACGGCGCAGGCGGCGCAGGCATTCGTCCCGCGTCTTGCCGTGCACGATCAGCTTGCCCACCAGGCTGTCGTAGGTGGGGGGGATCACGTAGCCCTGATAGGCGTTGGAATCCACGCGGATGCCGAGGCCGCCGGGCACGTGATAGTGGGTGATCTTGCCCGGCGAGGGCCGGAAAGTAGTGGGGTGCTCCGCATTCACCCGGCACTCGATGGCATGGCCCTCGATCACCACGTCCTTCTGGGTGAGGGTCAGGGGCTCGCCGGCGGCCACCCGGATCTGCTCGTTGATCAGGTCGATGCCGGTGACCATCTCCGTCACCGGGTGCTCCACCTGGATGCGGGTGTTCATCTCGATGAAATAGAACTCCCCGTTCTCATACAGGAACTCGATGGTTCCCACGCCGAGATAGCCCAGGTCGCGCATGGCCTTGGCACAGGTCTCGCCGATCCGCGCCCGCTGCTCAGGGGTGATCACCGGGGACGGCGCCTCTTCCCACACCTTCTGGTGGCGGCGCTGCAGCGAGCAATCGCGTTCGCCCAGATGAATGGCGTGGCCCTTGCCGTCGCCCAGCACCTGCACCTCGATGTGGCGCGGGGTGGAGAGATACTTTTCCAGATAGACCGCGTCGTCGCCGAAGGCCGACTTGGCCTCGTTGCGGGCGGTGGAGAGGGCCTCGGAGAGGTCCTCCTTGGTCATCGCCACCTTCATGCCGCGCCCGCCGCCGCCAGCAGCCGCCTTCACCAGCACCGGGAAGCCGATCTCGTCGGCGACGCGATGGGCCTCGTCATCGGAATGGATGCCGCCATCGGACCCCGGCACCACCGGAATGCCGAGGGACTGGGCCGTCTTCTTGGCCTCGATCTTGTCGCCCATGATGCGGATGTGCTCCGCCTTGGGCCCGATGAAATGGATGTTGTGATCGGCCAGGATCTCAGCGAACCGGGCATTCTCAGCCAGGAAGCCGTAGCCGGGATGCACCGCATCCGCCCCCGTGATCTCGCAGGCGGCGAGCAGAGAGGGGATGTTGAGATAGCTCTCGCGGGCGGCCGGCGGGCCGATGCACACGCTCTCGTCGGCGAGGCGGACATGCATGGCGTCGGCATCGGCGGTGGAGTGGACCGCGACCGTCGCAATGCCCAGCTCCTTGCAGGCGCGCAGGATGCGCAGCGCGATCTCGCCGCGGTTGGCGATGAGGATTTTTCTGAACATCAGCGGTGCCTGCCTCTAAAGCAGGTGCGCGCTTCGATGCATCGCGGCCCTGCTCCAAGTTTCTGCGTTAACGCGTTCTCGTCATGCGAACCGGAACCCGCCCCGCTCGAAAACGCCTGGGTCTGCGCTGACACGTCTTCCGGACGCGAACCGATGTCCACGCCGCTAGAAAACGCTTCGGCGAGCCAACTCATTCGATGATGAGCAGCGGCTCGCCGTATTCCACCGGCTGGGCATTGCCCACCAGAATGCGTGTCACCGTGCCCGAGCGCGGGGCCGGGATGGCGTTCATGGTCTTCATGGCCTCAACGATCAGCACCGTCTGGCCTTCCTTCACGCTGGCGCCCACCTCGATGAAGGCGGCGGCGCCGGGCTCGGGAGACAGATAGGCGGTGCCCACCATGGGCGAGGGAACCACGCCCGGATGCTTGGAGAAATCGGCCGGGCCGGCGTCGGCGGCAACAGGGGCCGCCACGGCGACAGGGGCGGCGGCGAACGGCGCGGCGGGCGCCTGGGCGTAGGTGACCGGCGCGGGGGCGCGCACCACGCGGATGCGCAAGCCCTCGTGCTCCACCTCGATCTCGGTTAAATCGCTGCCCGAGAGGAGATCGGCGATCTCCTTGACGATGGCGGTGTCGATGGGGGGTTGGTTAGGCTTCATCTTGTTCCTGCTCTTGCCGGCCGGATCTGCAGGCCGGATCGGGCCGCACGACGGCACGAGTGATTTGGGCGCGAGATATTTGGGCGCGTGTGATTTTGCCTCACGGCGTAGGCGGCAGGCTGGCGAGGGCGCGAAGCCCCAGCACATAGCTCTGCGGCCCGAAGCCGCAGATCACGCCGCGCACCACCGGCGACAGAAAGGAGTGGTGGCGGAACGCCTCCCGCGCGAACACGTTGGACAGGTGCACCTCGATGGTGGGCACCCCCACGGCCGCCACGGCGTCACGCAACGCCACGGAGGTGTGGGTATAGGCCGCCGCGTTCAGCACGATGCCGCGCGCGCCACGCGCCTCCTGGATGAAATCCACCAGCGCGCCTTCCGAATTGGTCTGGCGAAAGTGGATCTCAAAGCCGAGCGCTGCGCCTTCGGCACGGCAAAGCGCCTCCACGTCGGCAAGCGTCGCCGCGCCGTAGATGCCGGGCTCGCGCGTGCCGAGGAGGTTCAGGTTCGGTCCATTCAGGACGTGGACAGTATCGGACATCCGTGACTGATCTGCCGCCGGCTCCATTTGGCCGGTTCGCTGCCTTATAGGGGCGTGTGGCCCGCAAGGAAAGAGTGAGCCACGTGGCGGGCGCACGCGGCTGTGAACGCCCGCCCGCACATGCCGCTAGGGAATACCGGGGCCAACGGCCCCGGCGCTCGGACTTAACCCTTACTTGGCCACCGGCGGGTGCTTGCGGGCCTCGGCGATGGCGGCCTTCAGCTTGTCGAAGCCCACCGCGCCGATCACCACCTGGTCACCGATGACGTAGGACGGCGTGCCGTTCAGAGCCAGCGCCTCGGCCATCTTCATGCTCTCGTCCAGGGTGGCGTTCAGCTCGGGGGAGGTGGCCTGCTTCTGCAGCAGGGCGGTGTCGATGCCCACCTCTTTCGCCGCCGCCAGCGCCTTGGCGCGATCCGCCTGGCCGCGGCCGCCGAGCAGGGCCTGATGGAAAGCCATGTACTTGTCAGGCGCCACCATGCGCACCGCCACCGCGACCTGGGCGGCCTCCACGGAGCCCTGGCCCAGCACCGGGAACTCCTTCAGCACCACCCGCAGGTTGGGGTCCTGCTTGATGAGGTCCTGGAGGTCGGAGAGCGCCTTTTTGCAATAGCCGCAATTGTAGTCGAAGAACTCCACCAGTGTGACGTCGCCCTTGGGGTTGCCCGCCACAATGCCGCGCGGACTGTTCACGAGAAGCTCACGCACGTCGCCCACGGCCTTGCTGCGCTGGCTCGCCTCCTGAACCATCTGGCGCGATTCGAGGACCGAGATGGCCTCCTGCAGCACTTCCGGATTCTGGATCAGATACTCGCGGATGATGCCGCCGAGCTCCTTCTTCTCGTCGTCGGTGAATGCAGCCGCCGGGCGTGCCACCAGGACGACAGCCGAGAGCGCAGCCAGCGCCAGCGTGAAAAGCCGGGGGGCGAGGCGCCGCAGGCTGGTGAGGGGCGAGCCCAGATGGGGGGGCATTCAGATCTCCATGGGGTGAAAGGGTGTCACTGCTGGTTGGCGGCGCTTTTGGGCGGTTTGAAGTTCACCAGGTCATCGGCCTGCAACCAGCCCGGCGAGCCCTGCGGAAAACGTTGGCGGGCGCGGGCGGCAAGCTCGCGCCCGAGCTTGAACTCGCCCTCGGCGAAACTGCTCTGTGCTGCGGCGAGGTCGGCGTTGGCGAGGTCGCCGGAGCGGCCGTAGGCCAGGGAGAGGGACCGCCAGGCCGAGGCGGAATTTGGATCGCGCTGGGTGGCCTGCACCAGCTCGCGAATCGCCTCCTGGGTGTAGGAGGGATTGCCCGCCTGCACCAGCGCCTGCCCGAGCATGGAGCGGATGAGCGGGGCACCGTTGGTCATGGCCACCGCCTTGCGCAACGGGGCAACCGATTCGGTGGCCCGCCCAGCCTCCAGCAGGGCCTGGCCCTTCAGCTCGTAGAAATAGGGGTTGGACGGATCGCGGGCGATGAGCGCGTCGATCTGGGCCACCGAGCCATTCACATTACCGAAGCGATAGGCCGAGATCGCCCGCGCATATTGCGCCGCGATGGAGGTGTCGGAGGCGGGATAGCGCCGCGCCACCGTCTCCGGCCGCTCCATGAAGCCGATGAGCTTGGCCCGCATCATGTCGTGACGGGCCTGGAGCGCGGGCGGGTCCTTGGCCTCGTAATAAGGGCTGGCCTTGGCGAGCTGTTCCAGCGCGGCGATACGCTCGCGCGCCATGGGATGGCTCAGCGTGTAGGGATCGACCCGCTGGCTGATGAAGAGCTGGTCGTTCTGGAAGCGCTGGAAGGTCTCCAGCATGCCTTTGGCCGACTGGTGCGTGGCATCCAGATACTTCACCGCCGAGCGGTCGGCTGCCGCCTCCTCGCCCCGCTGGTAGTTAAGGAGCGAGCGGCGGATCAGTTCCTGGGGCGCCGACAGGGCCGCGCCGCCCACATTGCCGAGGTCGCGCCCGTTCATGCCGCCGGCCGCACCCGCAGCCATGCCGCCCGCCGCCAGCAGCATGGCGACGATGGCCATGGTCTGGGCCCCGGCCAGCTGCTCGCGCATGCGGGCAAGGTGGCCGCCGGCGATGTGGCCGGTCTCGTGGGCGAGCACGCCGATGATCTGGTTGGGCGTGGTCGAATCAACCAGCGCGCCGGTGTTGACGAAGATGCGCTTGCCGTCGGCCACGAACGCATTGAACGACCGCTCGGAAATCAGCACCACCTCGACATTCTGCTGGCCGAGGCCGGCGGTCTTGAGGATGGGGCGGGTATAGTCCTTCAGCAGCGCCTCGATCTCGGTGTCGCGGATGGTGCTTGGCCCTTTGCGGGCCTGCTCCTGCGCCAGTGCCACCTGGATCGGCAGCACCACGGCCGCCGCAAGGCACAGGCCGCGGGCCAAGGCCCGGCCGACCGACAGAAAAGACGGGGATGAAGAAGGCATGGGCATTATCGCTCGGCTTCGATCCGTTTCCTCGATCCCTCTGGTCCGCGCCACCCCATGCCGGTGGCGGCGCATGCATCCGGTCGCGGCGACATCAACGATACCAGCTCGCCCCGTCCTCGATCGACCCTCGCCCGACAGGGCAACCTTTAAGCACCCCACTTGACGCCCCCTTGGCGCCCGCGACGGCACAGGTTACGAGACAGCCGGACACTGGTGCCCGCCGGACCCTTGGTCAATGCACCGGTCTTCACGTTGAGGCGAACCCGTCTCAGGGACAGTCAGAATAAGGCGGCAGCACGGCAGCGCGGACCTTCCGCTGCGTCCTGGCCCGCCAATACACGAAACAAGCTGGAAATCGTAGCATGGCCGCAGCGCCCCTCCCCCGCTCCATTGCCCTCTCCCGCCGCAGCGCGGTGGAGCCGTTCATCGTCATGGACGTGATGGAGCACGCCGCCCGTATCGAGGCTGGCGGCGGACACGTCATCCATCTGGAGGTGGGCCAGCCGGCCGCTCCTGCCCCCACGGTGGCGCGGCGCGCGGCAGCGGCGGCACTGGAAGCGGGACAGGTTGGCTATACCGCCGCCCTCGGCATTCCGGCCCTGCGTGCCCGCATCGCCCGCCATTATGGCGAGATCCATGGCGTCGCCGTGGACCCCGAGCGCGTCGTGGTGACCCACGGGTCGTCCGGCGGCTTCGTGCTCGCCTTCCTGGCGCTGTTCGAACCCGGCGACCGGGTGGCCATCGCCGCGCCCGGCTATCCGCCCTATCGCCATGTGCTCCATGCGCTGGGCTGTGAGCCGGTGCTGATCGAGACCCGGGCGGAGGACCGCCACGCCCTCACCCCCGAGCGACTGCTGGAGGCCCACCGCAAGGCGCCGCTCAAGGGCGTGCTGGTGGCGAGCCCCGCCAACCCCACCGGCACCATGATGGACCGTGCCGCCCTGACCGCGCTTCATGCCTGCGCCCGCGACCTGAACCTCGCCTTCATCTCCGACGAGATCTACCACGGGCTCGACTACGCCTTCCCGGCGGTGAGCGCGGTGGAGATCGGCGAGGACGTCACCGTCATCAATTCCTTCTCCAAATATTTCTGCATGACCGGCTGGCGGGTGGGCTGGATGGTGGTGCCGCCCGGCGTCTCACGCACCATGGAGCGGCTGCAGCAGAACCTCTCCATCTCGGTGCCGACCCTGTCACAGATCGCCGCCGACGCCGCCTTCGAGGGCCGGGCCGAGATGGACCTCGTCAAGGCGACCTATGTGGAGAACCGCCGCATCCTCACGGAAGGCCTGCCCCAGGCAGGGCTCAAGCGCTTCCTGCCGGCGGACGGCGCCTTCTATCTCTATGCGGACGTGTCAGAGTTCACCGACGACAGCGCCGCCTTCGCCCGCCGCATGCTGGATGCGGCCCATGTGGCGACGACGCCGGGGGTGGATTTCGACCCCTTCCACGGCCACCAGTTCCTGCGCATCTCCTACGCGGGCTCTGCCCCTGACATGGCGGAGGCGGTGGCGCGGATCGGCGCCTTCCTGAAGCGGGGATGAGGCGGCCGCCACACGGTCGCGCCAATTCCTGCTATAATGTTCCATCATGAGCCGGATGAGCGACCAGATCGTCGAGATCACCCCCGATGTGCTGCTGAAGGCCTATGCCTGCGGCATCTTTCCCATGGCGGAGAGCGCGGAGGATCCCGGCCTCTACTGGATCGAGCCGGAGCGGCGCGGCATCATCCCGCTGGACGGCTTCCAGATATCCTCCCGCCTCGCCCGCACCGTGCGCTCCGACAAGTTCGAGGTGCGCGTGGACCACGACTTCGACGCCGTCATCGACGGCTGCTCGGAGCCGCAGGAGGGCCGCGAGAAGACCTGGATCAACGAGCGGATCCGCAAGCTCTACGGCGAGCTGTTCCTGCGCGGGCGCTGCCACACGGTGGAAGCGTGGCGCGACGGAAAACTGGTGGGCGGGCTCTATGGGGTGCGGCTCGGCGGCGCCTTCTTCGGCGAGAGCATGTTCCACCGCGAGACCGACGCCTCGAAGGTCGCGCTCGTGCACCTGGTGGGACGGCTGATCGCCGGCGGCTTCCGGCTGCTGGACACCCAGTTCGTCACCAGCCACCTGAAGACCTTCGGCGCCATCGAGGTGTCCCGGCGGCACTACCACCGCCTGCTCGATCACGCCCTGCAGGGCGAAGGGGACTTCTACTGCTGGCCGCGCGCGGTGACCGGGGCCAAAGCTTTGCAGCCGATCAGCCACACGTCGTAGATGGGATGCTCCACCGCGTGGAGGCCGGGGCTGGAGGCGAACATCCACCCGGTGAAGATGCGCTTGGCCTGTCCCTGAAGCGTCACCTCGTTCACCTCGGTGAAGGAGGTGGTGTTCTGCGTCTCGGTGGCCGGCCGCGTGTAGCAGACCCGCGGCGTCACCTGGAGCGCGCCAAACTGCGCCGTCTCGCCGATCGCCACGTCGAACGCCGTGATGCGGCCGGTGATCTTGTCGAGGCCCGCGTACACCGCAAAGGCATTGGCGATCTTCTGGGTCGGCGGCTGCACCACCACCACGTCACCGCCCGCATCCGAATTCGGGGCAGGCGATGGCGCCGCGACGGGAGCAGGACCCGGCGCCGGCTGGACGCCGGGGGGCAGGGCCGGAGCGGGACCGCGCTGGACCGCGCCGGGCGTCACCGGCCGGGGGGCCGGGGCGGCGGAGGGCGCGGCCGGACGGGGAGCAGGAACGGTGCCGGGCGGCGCGGGGATCGTGCCGGGCGGTGCAAGGGGGGAGGATTCGATCTGGCCGGGACGCTGATATTGCACCTGCGCCAGCGCCGCGGATGCCGAGCCGGCGAGAAGCGCCGCGGCGAGAAGCGACACGGTACGGTAAAGGCGCATCAGGACATCAACCCGTAACAAAATCGGAAGGCGGCAGGCATCCACCACGCCGCCCTTCTGAAGCGCCGGATTCGGGCAGCGGCAAGGCGGCCGTGCGAATAAGGCAATGGCGCGCGGAAGGTTTCCGTCCGCGCGCAACCATCAATCGCCGGGGGTCCAGGCCTTGTAGTCGCCGGTGACGCGGGGACGCAGGCCGCCGGCTAGGACCGAGCCCTTGGGACGGTAGGCGCCGGGGGAGCCGGTCATGTTGCGGCGGTGGGGCTTCTGCCAGGAGCGGGGGGTATAGGCCTCGTCCACCGGCGGGGTGTCCACGCGGTGGTGCATCCAGCCCCACCAGCCGGGCGGGATGGTGGAGGCTTCCGCATAGCCGGGATAGATGACCCAGCGGCGCTCGAAGCCCAGCGTCGGGTCGATCTTGCCGCCCTTGGTGCGGAAATAGCGGTTGCCGAACTCATCCTCGCCCACGAACTCGCCGAACCGCTTGGTCCACCACATGGTGCCCACGGTCTGCTTGTTCCACCAGGTGAAGATATAAAGCAGGAAGTTCTTCACGGCCCGCGCCTCGTTCAAAAATCGGGCGGAACATGCCATCTGGCCCGCCGCCTGTCCACCGGTCGCCACCCCGCCTTACGGCATGAACAGCAGCATCACATAGACGCAGAAGACGATGAGATGCACAACGCCGTTCAGCGCGTTGGTCCGCCCTGTCCCGAACGACAGGATGGACAGCACGAAGGTGACCAGCAGCATGGTGCGGTCCTCGGTGTCGAGGCCGAGGACCATGGAATGACCGATCATCACCGAGATGAAGGCCATGGCCGGAATGGTGAGCGCCACCGTGGCCAGCGCCGAGCCCAGCGCGATGTTCAACGAATGCTGGAGATGGTTGCGGGAGGCCGCCCGCACCGCGGCGATGCCTTCCGGCAGCAGGATCAGCAGCGCGATGAGGGCGCCGGTCACCGCGTCGGGATCGGCCAGCGCGAAATTGCCGAGGAAGTCCTCGAAGGCCGCCGCCACGTGCTTCGACAAGGCGACCACCGCGGCAAGGCTCACGAGCAGCATGACCAGGCCCAGCGCAAATGCGCTCGGCGTGGGCGGCGCCTCGCTGTGTCCCTCCGGCTGGTTCTCGAAGTGCTCGCGGTAGCGCACCGTCTGCATGTAGAGGAAGGCGCCATAGAGCGAGACCGCGACGAAGCTCATGAAGATGAGCTGGCGCGGGGAGAAGGTGCCGGTCTCGCCCTCGTGGGTCTCGGCCGGCAGGACCAGCAGCATCACCCCCAGCGCGATCATCACCGAGAGGTAGCCGGAGACGCCCTGCTGCTGGATGGTCTGTTCCCGGTGCCTGAGGCTGCCCAGCAGCAGGCACAGGCCGACGATGCCGGTATTGACGATCATCAGCACGGAAAACACCGATTCCCGCGCCAGGGTCGGGTTGTTCTCGCCGTGGAGCATCATCGAGGCCATCACCGAGACCTCGATGATGGTGACCGACATGGTAAGCAGCAGCACGCCGTAGGGCTGGCCGAGGCGGCGGGCCACCACGTCCGCATGGGCGACCGACGAGACTGCCGAACCGCACAACAGCGCGATGGCCAGGATCGCGGCGAAGCCCGGCACCACGCCCTCGGCGCCCGGCGCCAGATCCGGCCAGACCTTCAGCAGCAGCGCGAGCGCGAGGCCCATTCCCGGCAGGACGTAATTGAGCGCCGTCGGCCCGCTTGCCTTCACGCTGTGCTCCTCGCCGCTGGGTTCGCCTTCCGCTGTCCCACATCCGCCCTGGCGTCGCAAGGGTCACCCCGGCCCCGCCGCGCCCCTCAGAGCGCGACCGGCCGTCCGGTCGCCTTGCGCTCGGCGAGGAGACACAGGTAGACCGAGGCCAGCGTCGCCCCGGCGAGCGCGGTGATCTCCGCGTGATCATAGGGCGGGGACACCTCCACCACGTCGAAGCCCTTCAGGTCGAGGCCGCCGAGCCTGCGCAGGCAGGAGATGGCCTCGCGGGTGGAGAGGCCGCCACATACCGGCGTACCAGTGCCCGGGGCGAAGGCGGGGTCCAGCGCATCGATGTCGAACGTGACATAGACCGGGGCATCCCCCACCCGGTCGGCGATGTGGTCTGCCAGCGCGATCGGCCCCATCTCGGCGGCGGTCAGCCCATGGACGATCTCGATGCCGCAGGTCTGGGGCGCATAGGTGCGGATGCCCACCTGGATCGAGCGATCCACCCGGATCAGCCCGTCCTTCACGGCTCGGGTGATCATGGTGCCGTGGTCCACCCGGTCGCCACCGTCTTCCCAGGTATCCTGGTGCGCATCGAACTGCACCAGCGCCACCGGCTCGCCGAGATGAGTGGTGAGCGCCTTAAGCACCGGATAGGTGAGGAAATGGTCGCCGCCGAGGGTCATCAGATGGGCGCCGCGGGCATAGTGGGCGCGCGCCTGCGCGGCTATGGCAGCGGGGATCCCGGCGGGCAGGCCGTAGTCGAACACGCAGTCACCGCCATCGACCACATCCAGCGTCTCGAACGGGTCGATGCCGAACGGATAGAACGGGTCGCCGTCGAGGATGGTGGAGGCAGCGCGGATGGCACGCGGTCCGAATCGCGTGCCGGGCCGGTTGGAGACGGCTACATCCAGCGGCACGCCCCACACCACCACCTCCGCTCCGCCACCGTCGCGGGCATAGCGCCGGCGCAGGAAGGATGTGACGCCGGAATAATTGGGCTCGGTGGACTGACCGTGGCGAAAGCCGGGATCAAGGGCGCGATCCACCGGGCGGGGATGCAGCGGATCGGTCTTGGTGCTCGACATGACACTCCTCGAATGGACGGCGGGCCGAAAGCGCCCGGCGCCGCAGCGCCGGCATCATAGGCATTTTCACAGATCGGATTGATACAATCCGATCTGATCCGGCTCCCGGCCGCTCACTCCGGCGCGAGGCGTCCGCGATAGACCACCTTGCCGGTCGGCTGTCCGTCTGCGGAGGCAGCGCCCGAGCCGAGCTTCGGCTCCTGCGTCACCACCACCTCCGCCGCACCGAGCCGGTTCCGGCCGAGACCTGTCAGCGCCGGCGCCCGGTCGGACAGTCCGGCGGTGAACGCGCCGAGCAGCAGCGCCGGCCGGCCGGGAACCAGCAGCCACAGCCGGTGGATCTCGCCCTCCGGCGGTGCGGGCGCGAAGCTGCGCACGAAGATCACGCCGCTGTCCGGATCGAGGCGGACGGCGATGGAGGGCAGCGGCTCGCTCTGGAGCACCCCCACCCATTGGCCGTCGCGCGGCCAGAACCATTCGCGGTAGGCTGCGAAAGCGGCGACGGCCAGGAGCAGCGCCGCCAGCGTGAGCGTCGCCGTTCGCCACGGGAACCTGCTCCGCCGCATGGGCCCGCGCAGGACATTAGCGGGCGAGGGTTCGTCTCCCGCCGTGGCCGGGTCCGGTAGAGCCGAAACCACGCCTGACGCCACCACCGCCGCCCAGCCCGGCAGAGGCGGTGCTTCCTCCCCTTTGGCGCCGGCCGCCGGATCGGCGGAGGGCGGCTCGGCGCTGGCCGTCTCGACCGGCGTCGGCTCGACGGAGGCAGATTGGGCCGGGACGGACTGCAGGGTGGCCGGCTCAATAGCGGAAGGCTCGGCGCGAGATTCCGGGGAAGGAACCTCGGTACCCGCCGCCCGGGCTTCGACCAGTTGGGCCTGGGGCGGCGACGCCTCTGCCGCGCCCGCCACGGAAGCCGCCGCATCAGCGACGCCAAAGACCTCAGGACTGGAAGTGGCTGGCAGGTCCGTCGCCCCTTTCGGCGCGGAAACTGTTTGGAGATCCGCGACCGCCTCCGGGCCATGAGGCGGAACCGCGGGCAGCACCTCCCCAACCACCTGAGGGCCTGCGTCCGCCGTGCCACCGGTGGCAGAAGGCGCGTCCGCGCCGACGGGCGAATGCTCCGTCGCGGCCGGCACACCTTGGCTTGGCGCGGCCTCGACCGCATCGACTGCCGGATGGGTCATCGCCCCGGCCTCGAAACTGCCGGGCGCGGAAGGCTCGGCTTGTCCCGAAGGCGCAGGCGCGGGGGTCACCACCTCTGATGGACGCTCCGGGGCGGACTGATCCGCGCCGGGCGCGCTCTCGGACGCCGAGCTCTCGGGCGCCTGGACGGGGGATGGCGCGTTCGGCTCCAGGAAGACGAACACCGGCGGCGGCCCAGCAGGAGCCGGCGCGCCCTCATCCGGCGGCGGCGAGGCAGGAGCGGCCTGATCCGCGCCGGTCGCGCTCTCCGCACTTTCGGGGGCGGGCGGCGGTTCGGGCTCCAGGAAGATGAAGGCCGGGGGCGGCGTCAGCGGCTCCGGCACAGGACGTGGGCGTGGCGGCGCGGGGGGCTCCGGTGGCGCCAGCTTGAGCGGCGGCGGCAACCGTTCGGCCCGCTCGGGCGCGGCGGCTTGCGGCGGCGGCTCCGGCAGCGGCGGGGCCGGCGGCAGCAGGCCGGCGGCAACCGCATCCTGAATGGCGCCGCCGAGGGTCCGCCCGCCGGGCACCCTGAGCGCCACCGGCACCGGGGGCGCGACAGGGGCCGGGACCGGGACCGGCCGCTTCGGGCGCGGGGGACCCTCCCCTGCGCCGCGTCCCGGACGCGCCAGGCCGAGCAGCCGGCGAACAGTCTCCACCGGCCCCGGGGGCCGCGACGCGGGCGCCCGGCCGGGACGCATCTCTCCAACCACAGGGCGTGGCGCGGGCTCGGCCGGTGGAGGGGCCTTGCGAAGCGTCTTGGGCGGCGCAGCGGCCGGCGCGGCCTTGAGATCGGCAACGATGACCCGCCAGATGGAAGGCGGCGGCGTCACCGGGACGGCGAGTTCATGCAGGGGCGACAGGCGGCGCTCCCAAAGGCGCACCAGCCCCGCGAAATGCGGATCGGCCGCGATCCGCGCGCGCACGCCGCGCCGCTCCTCCGAATCAAGGGTGCCCAGCACGTATTCGGCAGCCAGGGTGCGGTCGGCCTCGGTCAGGTGCGCCGCGGGGACCGGCACCGTCATGTGCGCCGCCCCATGCACTCGCCGAGCTGGGACACGCTGCGCGCCATCCAGGCCCGGATGGCGGCCACCGGCGCATCGAAATAGATGGACAGCGCCTCGCGGTTCCAGCCGTCATAGAAGGCGAGCAACACCATGCGCCGCCGTTCCTCGGGCAGCTTGCCCAGGCAGGCGAGCAGCCGGATCAACGCCGGGCTCCGACGTTCGGAGGCGAGCGGGTCCTCGCCCCTCTGGGCGGCATCGAACGGCTCGAAGGCGTCGCCCACCGGCCGCTTCCAGGCCATGTCGAGGGCGCAGGAGCGGGCCACGGCCGCCATCCAGCAGACCGGATCCTCCTGCGGGCGCAAGGTGTGGGCTTCTGCCCGGATGCGCCTGTAGGCCTGCCTCAGCGCCTCTCCGGCCAGCTCCGGTCTCCGGAGCAGGCGGAGCACCAGCCCATATAGTTTGGGGCTCGTGAGGCGGTAGAGCTCCTCGAAGGCGTGAAGGTCGCCGGCGGCGACGCGATCGACGAGGGCATGGACCTTGCGGTGGGAGGTCACGGAACACTCGTGCTGGGTGGGGGACCGCACAGAAGCTACCGGAGCGGCACTGCGGAATGGAAGCCTTGAATGCCACAGGATGCGCGTGCCGCGCGCAAAAATGCGCGCCGCGCCGCAACATCAGCTACCGCTTTACCTCCACACCTGCCCCTGCCGGGTTTCTTGCCCCGCACAAGGCTCCTGAGGTCAGTGACGGGCGGTCTCGCCGGGACGCAGCGGCTGGCGCCGACCGGGCGCCTCGACCCGCCCGGCGCGATCCATCTCGCCGGCCGCCTCCACCAGGGCAAGGTCGGCTTCCACCTCGGCGAGGGTCGCCCTGGCCGCCTCCTGCTGAACCTTCAGGTCCTGCGCCGACCGCTGGAGATTGTCGCGCCGGCTGCGGGCGGCGAGCGCCAGCGGCGGATAGGCGAAATGCCTGGGATCGGAGATGCCGGAGCGCTCCTCCTCCGCGGAAATGTCGCGCTCCAGGTCCTGGGCCATGCGCTCGAACTCGGCGATCATGGCGTCGATCTGGGCGAGGCGGCGGCGCGCATCGTCGATCTGGAATCGCTTTGCACGGATCAGGGGGTCACGCGACTTCATCGCCTCTACTCCGGTACGCATACGGGAACGCGCCCCCAACGCCCGTGTGCGCTCGGAGCTTCCGGGCTCAGAGAATGTCGTGTTCTGGTTGCCCTTTCCTTACCTCGACCGCGGCAATGGGATGAAAATCGCGTTCGTGGACGCCACGGCAACCAATCGTTTACCGCCTTCATTAATGATGACGCTACGGTTCGGGTGAAGCGCCTCTGCGTGCGTCACCCGGGCACCGCCCCAAGGCTCGGGCGGGAGGGGTGGCCGCACACGTGACCGAGGGCTTGTGGAAAAGACCTTAAGTGCTTGATGAAGAGTCAGTCTTGACTCTCGTGCACAAAGTTTTTTCGACAGACTCTTGTGGAAGAGAATCGAGATCTGTTAACGATTCTACACACGTAACGCGAATCACCCCGATGGCCGAGCAACAGAAGTCGGCAGCACCGACTTCTGGGTAGTTGCGAGGAAAGGGATAGCCATGCGCGTCTTGCTCATCGAGGACGACAGTGCTACGGCCCGAGGCATCGAACTGATGCTGAAGACCGAGAGCTTCAACGTCTATACGACCAACCTCGGTGAGGAAGGCGTAGATCTCGGTAAGGTCTACGAATACGACATCATCCTTCTCGACTTGAACCTGCCCGACATGTCAGGGTTCGAAGTCCTGCGCGCCCTGCGCGTGGCGAAGGTGAAGACACCGATCCTCATCCTCTCCGGCCTCGCCAATACGGAAGACAAGGTGAAGGGCTTCGGCTTCGGCGCCGACGACTACCTCACCAAGCCGTTCCACAAGGACGAGATGGTGGCGCGCATCCACGCCATCGTGCGCCGCTCCAAGGGCCACGCCCAGTCGGTGATCCAGACCGGCGACCTGGTGGTGAACCTCGACACCAAGACCGTCGAGGTGGAGAACAACCGGGTCCACCTCACCGGCAAGGAATACCAGATGCTGGAGCTGCTCTCGCTCCGCAAGGGCACGACCCTCACCAAGGAGATGTTCCTCAACCATCTCTACGGCGGGATGGACGAGCCGGAACTGAAAATCATCGACGTGTTCATCTGCAAGCTGCGCAAGAAGCTCGCCAATGCGTCCGCCGGCAAGAACTATATCGAGACCGTGTGGGGCCGCGGCTATGTGCTGCGCGAGCCCATGCTGGGCGCCGAGCGCATCGCGGTCTGATCCCCTCTCGCCTCGCAGCCAACAGGAAAGCCCCGCATCGCGGGGCTTTTTTTCGTCTGGGGCCGAGGTAAGCACCGACTGCGAGAGAAAACGTCACGCGCCCCGCGCGAAAGAGCCTCTCGCGGGCGACCTCGTCAGCCCGGCGTGGAGATGGTTACCGTGTCGCCGTCCTGGGCGAAGCGGATGGCGATGGCGCAGTCGCGGGCCAGCATGCCGGCATAGAAGGGCTGCACCGAATGGGCATCAAGCCCACCCTCGGGCGCCACGCCGTCGACTAGCGCCTGAAGCCCTTCCGGAATGCGCGCCTTCTCGCCGGTGGAAGCCAGCACGAAGCCGGTGGCATCCCCCTCCCCCACCGCCGAGATGCGGATGACCCCGCCGCGCGGAATGGTGGTGCCGGCGAGCAGCACCAGGTTGAGCAGCAGCTTGACCCGGTTCTTGGGCAGAAGCTCCCGTGGCAGGGACCATTCCACCCGCGTGCGGCCGTCCTCGATCACCGGGCGCACCACCTGCTCGGCATCGCCGAGGTCAAGCCGCGCCCCGGCGGAGCCGGCGGCACCGAAGGCGAGGCGGGTGAACTGGAGCCGGGCCGAAGCCTGCCGCGCGCTCTTGGCGATGAGATCGAGGGCAACATCGCGCATGTCGGCGGCGTCCTCGTCCTCCAGCACCTCGAGGCCGTTGACGATGGCGCCCACCGGGCTGATCACGTCATGGCACACCCGCGAGCACAGGAGCGCCCCGAGATCGAGCGCGGAGACGGCCAGCGTCACGGCGGGAGTGGCGGGATGTTGGGTGGCGGGGCTTGGGGTGGACATGGCGTCTCCCGGAAGGCGACGGCGGGCGGCTCAATGCGGCTCCGCCGGACCGCGCCCGAATCCGTCTGGATCAATGTGGGTCCAGTTACACTGCCGGCGAGGGACGCCACAAGCGCTGCAGGAACCGTCGCCACCGATCGCGCCACTGCCGCGCCACCGCCGCACCGCACCAATGATGATTGAATCATCGCATCGACATGGCCGGCGCGCGGGGCTAGAGACTGCGTCCCGAAGACCCGACAAAGCCGCCCGCCATGACCTTTCCCGTGCCCCGCGCGCCCGCCCCCACCGATGCCGCCCTGCTGGCGGGCCTTGCGGAGGCGGCGCTGGCGGCCGGTGTCGTCATCCGCCGCATCGAGGCGGAAGGCATCACCCACCGGCAGAAATCCGACCGCAGCCCGGTCACGGAGGCGGACCATGCCGCCGAAGCCACCATCTTCGCTGCCCTGTCCCAGCTGATGCCCGGTGTGCCGGTGGTGGCGGAGGAGGCGACGGCGGCGGGCACCGAGGTCATCTGCGGCAACCGCTTCGTGCTGGTCGATCCCCTCGACGGCACCCGCGAGTTCATCTCCGGCAATGGCGAGTACACCGTGAACATCGCGGTGGTGGAGGATGGCGTTCCGGTGCTCGGCGTGGTCTATGCGCCGGCCCGCGCTCTGCTGTTCGCCGGGCGGCCCGGCTCCGCCTTCCGAGCCATCCGCGCACCCGGCGCCCGCGTCGACGCGCAGGACTGGACCCCCATCGCCTGCCGCAAGGTGCAGGATGGCGCCCTCGTGGTGGCCGAAAGCCGCTCCCACGGCGACCCCGCCACCGACGCGCTCATCGCCCGTTACCAGGTGGCCGAGCGCATCCCGGCAGGGTCGGCGCTGAAGTTCGGCCTCATCGCCGAGGGTAAGGCGGATTTCTATCCCCGTCTCGGGCCGGTGATGGAATGGGACAGCGCGGCGGGCCATGCCCTGGTGGTGGCGGCCGGCGGCAGTGTCACCCGGCCGGACGGCAGCCCCCTTACCTATGGGCACTCCGAGGTCGGCTACATGGTCCACGGCTTCGTGGCCTGGGGCTCCGGCGGACCGCCGGAGATAGGGTCCGTGGGTTAACCCGCCGATAATTCCGGATTCGGCATGGTGATTTTCAGGTAACGCCCGACCGTCAGCGCACGGTCGACGTGCCCGCGTCATACTCATCGCCATAATTTGAGCGATTCGGGCGGTCGCCATAGACGCACACAATGCCACCAACCCGTTCGACGCAGCCCCAGTTGACGCGGTCCCCTTCATCGAAGCCCACTGCGAGATCCCCCATGCGCTTCTCTTCGAGCTTCCTCCAGACCGCCCGCGGCCTGCCGCAGACGCTGCAGCGCCAGTTGGGCGGGATCACGCGCCATCTCGGCGGCCTCGTGCTCGCCCTTGCCGCGCTCGGTGCGGCGGTGCCCGCGAGCGCGCAGGGCCAGGGGCCGACGCCGCAGGCCTATTCCACCAACGAACTGGTCAGCAAGGGTCACTCCTTCTTCGGCAGCGTCTCGCGCGGGCTCGCGCTCAGCATCGAGAAGGCAGTGGGCCAGTGGGGCCAGCCCAACGGCTATATCCTCGGCCAGGAAGGCTCCGGCGCCTTCGTGGGTGGCCTGCGCTATGGCGAGGGCGTGCTCTATACCCGCAACGCCGGCGACCTGAAGGTCTTCTGGCAGGGCCCCTCCGTGGGCTGGGACTTCGGCGGCGACGGCGCCCGCACCATGGTGCTCGTCTATAACCTGCGCAGCGTGGACGACATCTTCCGCCGTTTCGGGGGCATCTCCGGCTCGGCCTATGTGGTGGCCGGCTTCGGCATGACCGCCCTTGGGGCCGACGGCATCGTGGTGGTCCCGATCCGTTCGGGCGTCGGCGTGCGCCTCGGTGCCAATCTCGGCTACCTCAAGTTCACGCCCAACCCCACCTGGAACCCCTTCTGAGCATCCGGACGCACACCAATCGACGCGCCCCATGCGAAACGGGCGCGTCGCCGCTGGTACGCTGCAGCGCGCCGTGGCATGAATGGATGAAGGTTCCGGGATGGTGCGCGGTGGGTGCATTCCACTACCACCCGCCCGACGG
Source organism: Xanthobacter autotrophicus Py2 (assembly GCA_000017645.1). Taxonomy (NCBI): domain Bacteria; kingdom Pseudomonadati; phylum Pseudomonadota; class Alphaproteobacteria; order Hyphomicrobiales; family Xanthobacteraceae; genus Xanthobacter; species Xanthobacter versatilis. The sequence goes on along the minus strand of CP000781.1, from coordinate 3,881,427 downwards.
AACGGCAGACGAGACGTATGACGGCCCCTCCCGCTCGCGGCAGCGAAACGGACCCGCCGGGCCGGCTCAAGGGAAGGGCGAGTGCGCGCGTGATCGAGCAGATCATGTATTTCACGTTGGGCGTGCTGATTGCGACGCTCATAGCACTGCTCGTGCTGCCGGCGGTCTGGCACCGGGCGGTCCGGCTCACCACCAAGCGGGTGGAAGCCGCCGTGCCCATCTCCATCTTCGAGGTGCAGGCCGACAAGGACCAGCAGCGCGCCTTCTTCGCTCTCAACCAGCGCCGGCTGGAACTCCAGACCGATGCCATGCGCGAGACCATCACCGCGCATGCGGCCACCATCGAGACCCAGCGCCAGCGCACTTTCGCGCTTGAAGGCGAGCTGAAGGCCCTTCAGGCCCAGTACCATCTCGCCACTGCCACCGGCGCCGAGCGCGACGTGCTGCTGGGCGAGATCCAGGACCAACTGGCCGACCGTACCGCAGCCGTTGCCCGGCTGGAGGAGGAGCTTGCCGCCCGGACCTCCGCCCTGACGGCGCTGGAGGCGGCGCACCACACTCTCCAGACCGACTCCCAGGCCGTTGCCGCAACCCTGGCGGCTCGCGAGGCCATGCTGGTGAGCGAGCGCGAGCGCATCGTTGCGCTCGAAGCGGAAGCGGGCGACCTGCGCAGCCGCCTCACCGACACCACGCGCCGGCTGGAGGAGACCTCCGCCGCCCTTGAATCCGAGCGCACCGCTGCCGCCGAGGCCAGGCTTGTTGCGGCGGAAGCGGCGACCAGCCTGTCCACGGACCTCGCAGAAATCCAGGCCGCCCTCGCCCTCAAGACCACGGAAAGCGATGGCCGGCGCGAAGCCATTGCCGCGCTGGAGGCGGAACGCGACCGGCTGGCCGGGCTGCTCGCCGTCGCCGAGCGCGATCTCGACGCCAACCGTGCCGTCGTCCATGCCTTCGAGCAGCGCCGCGCCAGCGAGTTCGTCGCCGCCGAAGCGGAAAACCGCCGCCTCGCCGACACCCTGCATATGCTCAAGGCTGACCATGCGCTGATGGAAGAGGCGATCCAGCGCGCCCCCCGCGAGGCCGATGCGGCACCGGGGATGGCGTCCGAGGGGCTCGATGCCCTACGCGATGGCGTCACCGAGGTGGCGGCAAAGCTGGCCGCCCTGACCGCGAAGCTTGAAGGATCCGGCTCGCCGGTGCGCAAGCTTGTCGCCGATGATGCTACGGGCGGACTCGCCGCGCGCATCCGTGTCCTCCTAGACCAGGACCAGGACCAGGACGAGGACGCGGCGCACGAGGCCGAGCTTTCCGCACCCGATGCATCGGCAGCGCCCGCTCCCGAACCCGCGGCGGCGTCCAAGCGTAGCGCCTCGAAACGCGGCCGCGCTGTCGCCGGCTGATCCACGGTTCGTTCCGATTTGCACGAAGGTCGAGGGCGGCCCCAGACGCACGGAGCGCGCGCGTCCTGATCGCTCGCGGGAGCACCGCCCCTACCGCGACGCCATCTCCAATTCGGTGAGACGCGCCCGCATATCCCGCGACAGCTCGGGGAACCGTGCAGGCTCGACGAAGTCGGCCTCGCGATAGGGCGGTCCCTTGCGGCCGCCGGTGAACACCCGGCTGCCCTCGTCCGTCATGACCACGTCGCCGCGCCGAAGCGTCGGGTCATTCATCACGTCGATCCGGCTCAGCCCGCCGATGCGGCTGCTCGCCGTGCAGGTGCAGCCCTCCACCAGGCGCTGGCGATAGACGAAGGCGTTGGGAAGCTCCGAATAGGCCTTCCCACTGCGGGAGACGGCCGCGTCGATACCCTTCGTACTGTCGGATGAGGTGTAGATGGCCATCTTCGCCGCCGGGCAGAAGGCATTGCACTGGGAAAGCGCACCCTCCTCCGCCGCCTTGCCCTGGAGCGGGAAATAGCGCCCGTCGCAAGTGCGCACGCAATACGCCACGCCCGAGCCCCAGCTGGCGGCGGACGAGCCCTCGCCCCGGACGCGGGGCGTTATGACGATACGCGGCCGCTCGGGCGCTTCGACCCGGGGATGCGGTTTCATGCCGCCAAACAGCATTGAGAAAAAATTTCCGGGAGACGCTTGAGGCGCCACCGGGAAAAATGCGCCTCGCGATTGCGCGTGCGCTGCCCCGCTGCTCACCACAGCTCCGAGCAAGCTCGATGCAAGAAGAATGGCAAACCAAGTCGCCGGCCGGCCAGTCTTGACCGCCCCAATGTACTGTCGTCCCAAGGTCGACCTCCCGCGCCCGCCGCCCCGCGCGACGCGGCCGCCGTCAATGTCCAAAAATCCGGCATGCACAAGCCTTTCCCGCGCCGGTCAAGGCGCAGATCAGCTTTCGAGCCGAAATGGAAACCGCCACAGGAGGGCGTCAAGCGAACGCGGAAACCGTGTGCAACGGTCGCGGCACCACGGTCGGGTGTTCCTGCGGTTGGGTCAGGAACGCGAGCGTAGGCGTCGCCAGAAGAACGGCGGCGAACAACATGGCCACAAGCGAAATCAGAACCGAACCATGAGCCAAGCCAGGCATGGCAGGACTCCCCTTCTTCCCCAGATCCTCGGCCTTCGGTCCGCCGCGCCGTCGCCGATCTTTAAGATAACGTTAAATGCTTGCCTGTGGCTCCGGTGTCACAGTTCACGTTCTCGCGAGCCTGGTTGCAATGCGGAAAATCGCCACCCTGATACCACATTAGTGCTACCGGCACACCTACTGCTTCTGCGACACGCCCTGAGGACCGATTCGGCAAACCCGGAAGCCGTTCGGACGCGGCGGTGGACCCAAGCTTTGGGCATGGATGGGAACGCGCACGTTCTCGCGGGGCCCAGCGCACCTGCCCGGGCGCCGCTTCCAGTCGCCCGGGCGCAAGCGCGATGCAGAGCCTCAACAACCAAGCGGCCTGCCGGCCGCAAATTCAAGCGCACCCATCCGGCGGCGGCCGTTCCCGGGCGGCGATCGCTGCGCTGCGGCAACACAGCCGCCTTGCGCGGCACCCCCCGTCTCCGTGATATGGGGCCATGATCGATAAGCTTGAATACCTGATCGCCCTCGCCCGGGAACGTCACTTCGGCCGCGCCGGCGAAGCCTGCGGGGTGACGCAGCCCACCCTTTCCGCCGGAATCAAGCAGCTGGAAGACACGCTGGGGGTGCTGCTGGTGCAGCGCGGCTCGCGCTTCATGGGCTTTACGCCCGAGGGCGAGCGCACGCTGGAATGGGCGCGGCGCATCGTGGCCGATTCGCGGGCCATGCGGCAGGACATCGACGCGCTCAAGCGCGGCCTTGCCGGCCCGCTGCGCATCGCCGCCATTCCCACCGCCCTGCCCATGGTGGCAGCATTGACCACCCCCTTCCGCGCCCGCCACCCGGACGTTCGCTTCACGGTGATCTCCCGCACCTCCATCGAGATCCTGAACCATCTCGAAAACCTGGAGATCGACGCCGGCCTCACCTATCTCGACAACGAGCCGCTGGGCCGGGTGAACACGGTGCCGCTCTATCGCGAGCGCTACCGGCTCGTCACCTCGCCCCAGTCCCGCTACGGCGAGCGCGACGCGGTGACCTGGGCGGAGGTGGCCGAGCTCCAGCTCGCCCTGCTCACCCCCGACATGCAGAACCGCCGCATCGTGGACAATCTGCTTGCCGCCGCCGGCGCCAGCCACAAGCCGACGCTCGAATCCAATTCCATGATCGTGCTCTTCACCCACGTGCGCACCGGCCTGTGGGCGAGCGTGATGCCGGCCATGCTGGCGGATTCGCTGGGGCTGACCTCGGTGGTGCGGTCGATTCCCATCGTGGAGCCGGACATCTCCCACTCCATCGGCCTGGTGGTGCCCCACCGCGAGCCGACCACGCCCATCACCGCCGCCCTGGTGGCGGAAGCCCGCCGCATCGCGCCGAAGCTGGAGCAGAGCGGTATCGCCGATCCGGCCATTGCTGCAATGCAATAAATCCGACGGGGCCGACTGCGACAGCACGGCCCCGTGCATAGAAAAACACGATCAATATACCAAGAACCATCCCAGACAGACGCGATTGACGCAGCGCGGAGCCTTTCATTCAGGCAAAGCGCCTCGAAGTACCTCCGTATTTAATAGAGATGTTCTATTGCAACATCCCACAGCTGGCTTGATCCGAGAGCCGGGTGTGACACACTTTCCCATAAGCAAGACGAAGCGGCGGTAATGCGCCCTCACGGCTTTTGGGAAAGCGAGACGTCCATGGCGGTCTATGAGGATTGGAGCACCGAGCGCGCAGCGCAGGTGATCTCGGAGAACCGGCATCTCGAAGGGGCCACCATGCCCATCCTGCATGCCCTGCAGGAGACGTTCGGCTTCGTGCCGGACCCGGCGGTGCCCATGATCGCCGAAAGCCTCAACCTCTCGCGCGCCGAGGTCTATGGCGTCCTCACCTTCTATCACGACTTCCGGCGTGAGGCGCCCGGTCGCCATGTGGTGAAGCTGTGCGCCGCTGAGGCCTGCCAGTCCGTGGGCGGCAAGGCGCTCGCCCAGTATGTCGAGGAAAAGCTCGGCGTGGACATGGGTTCGACCTCCCCCGACGGGCGGGTGACCCTGGAGCCCATCTATTGCCTGGGCCTGTGCGCCTGCGCTCCGTCCGCTCTGGTGGACGGCCAGCTGGTGGGCCGCCTCGACCGCGATGCCATCGACGAGATCGCCGACTGCTTCGCCAACGGCAAGAGCTTCGGAGACGCCTGATGAAATCCCCCCGCATCTTCGTCCCGAACGACGCCACTGCCGTCGCCTGCGGCGCCGACCGCGTCGCGCGCAAGCTGGAAGCCGGGCTGCTGGCCCGCGGCATCACTGCCGACATCACCCGCAACGGCTCGCGCGGCCTGTTCTGGCTGGAACCCCTCATCGAGGTTGAGACCGAGCGCGGCCGCATCGGCTACGGCCCGGTGAAGCCCTCGGATATCGAGGACCTGCTTCACGCCGGCATCCTCCATGGCGCGGACCACCCCCTGTGCGTCGGCTTGGTGGACGAGATCCCGTACCTGAAGAAGCAGACGCGGCTCACCTTCGCCCGCATCGGCATCATCGATCCGCTGTCGCTGACCGATTACAAGGCCCACGGCGGCTATCGCGGGCTGGAGCGCGCCATCACGCTCGGCCCGTCGGCCACGGTGGAAGAGGTGGTGGAAAGCGGCCTGCGCGGGCGCGGCGGCGCGGGCTTTCCCACCGGGATCAAGTGGCGCACGGTGGCCGCTGCCCCGGCCGACCAGCGCTACATCGTCTGCAACGCGGACGAGGGCGACTCGGGCACCTTCGCCGACCGTCTGATCATGGAGGCGGACCCGTTCTGCCTCATCGAAGGCATGACCATCGCCGGTCTCGCGGTCGGGGCGACCAAGGGCTACGTCTACTCGCGCTCGGAATATCCCCTCGCCTTCGTGGTGATGGAAAAGGCCATCGAGAAGGCGCGCGAGGCGGGCCTTTTGGGCGACAACATCCTCGGCTCGGGCCTGTCGTTCGACATGGAAATGCGCATGGGCGCCGGCGCCTATGTGTGCGGCGAGGAAACCGCCCTCTTGGAAAGCCTCGAGGGCAAGCGCGGCCTGGTGCGCGCGAAGCCGCCGCTGCCGGCCCACAAGGGCCTGTTCCAGAAGCCCACCGTCATCAACAACCTGGTGTCGCTGGCCACCGTGCCGGTGATCCTGGACAAGGGCGGCAAGTATTACCGCGACTTCGGCATGGGCCGCTCGCGCGGCACCATGCCGATCCAGATCGCCGGCAACATCAAGTTCGGCGGCCTGTTCGAGACCGCCTTCGGCATCCCGCTGGGAGAGCTGGTCTATGACATCGGCGGCGGCACGGCCTCCGGCCGTCCGGTGAAGGCGGTGCAGGCCGGCGGGCCGCTGGGCGCCTACCTGCCCACCCACCAGTTCGACACCCCGTTCGACTACGAGGCCTTCGCCGCCAAGGACGCGCTCATCGGCCACGGTGGCCTCGTGGTGTTCGACGACACGGCGGACCTCGCCGACATGGCGAAGTTCGCCATGGAATTCTGCGCCCATGAGAGCTGCGGCAAGTGCACGCCCTGCCGCATCGGCTCCACCCGGGGCGTCGAGACCATCGACAAGGTGATCGCCGGCGAGAAGCGCGAGCAGAATCTCGCCCTGCTCACGGACCTTTGCCACACCATGAAGCTTGGTTCCCTGTGCGCGCTGGGCGGCTTCACGCCCTACCCGGTGCTGAGCGCGCTCAATCATTTCCCGGAAGACTTCGGCGTCGCGCCGAAGCTGCCGGCCGCCGCAGAATAATTGGAGGAACACCATGTCCCTCGTTCACGAAATCGACTACGGCACGCCGGCTTCCAAGTCCGAGAAGCTTGTTTCCCTCACCATCGACGGCATGAGCGTCACGGTGCCCGAGGGCACCTCCATCATGCGCGCCGCCATGGAGCTGGGGAACCAGATCCCCAAGCTCTGCGCCACCGACATGCTTGAGAGCTTCGGTTCGTGCCGGCTCTGCCTGATCGAAATCGAAGGCCGCAACGGCACCCCGGCGTCCTGCACCACTCCGGTGGCCGAAGGCATCGTGGTCAAGACCCAGACCGAGCGCCTGAAGCAGATCCGCAAGGGGGTGATGGAGCTCTATATCTCCGACCACCCGCTGGACTGCCTCACCTGCTCCGCCAACGGCGACTGCGAACTGCAGGACATGGCCGGTGTGGTGGGCCTGCGCGATGTGCGCTACGGCTATGAGGGCGAGAACCACACCAAGCTCGGCAAGGACGAGTCCAACCCGTACTTCACCTACGAGCAGTCGAAGTGCATCGTCTGCAATCGGTGCGTTCGCGCCTGCGAGGAAGTGCAGGGCACGTTTGCGCTCACCATCTCCGGCCGCGGCTTCGGCTCGCGGGTGTCGCCGGGCATGGACGAGCCCTTCCTCACCTCGGAATGCGTCTCCTGCGGCGCCTGCGTTCAGGCCTGCCCCACGGCGACGCTGAACGAGAAGGCCATGTACGACATCGGCACCCCCGAGCATTCGGTGGTGACCACCTGCGCCTATTGCGGCGTCGGCTGCACCTTCAAGGCCGAGATGCGCGGCGACGAGCTGGTGCGCATGGTGCCCTACAAGGACGGCAAGGCGAACCGTGGCCATTCCTGCGTCAAGGGCCGCTTCGCCTATGGCTACGCCACCCACCAGGACCGCATCCTGAAGCCCATGATCCGCTCCTCCATCCACGAGCCGTGGAAGGAAGTGACCTATGAGGAGGCCATCGCCTACGCCGCCTCCGAGTTCAAGCGGATCCAGGAGAAGTACGGCAAGCGTGCGGTGGGCGGCATCACCTCCTCGCGCTGCACCAACGAGGAGACCTACCTCGTCCAGAAGCTGATCCGCGGCGGCTTCGGCAACAACAACGTGGACACCTGCGCCCGCGTCTGCCACTCGCCCACCGGCTACGGCCTTTCCCAGACCTACGGCACCTCCGCCGGCACCCAGGACTTCGACAGCGTCGAGGAGACGGATGTCGTCCTGATCATCGGCGCCAACCCCACCGACGGCCATCCAGTGTTCGGCTCGCGCCTGAAGAAGCGGCTGCGCGAAGGCGCGAAGCTGATCGTGGTGGACCCGCGCCGCACCGACATCGTGCGCTCGCCCCATATCGAGGCGGCCTATCACCTGCCGCTCAAGCCCGGCACCAATGTCGCCATCGTCACGGCGCTGGCCCATGTGGTCGTCACCGAAGGGCTGGTGAACGAGCAGTTCGTGCGCGAACGCTGCGACTGGGACGAGTTCCAGGACTGGGCCGCCTTCGTCGCCGACGAGCGCCACTCGCCGGAAGCGGTGGAGAAGTACACCGGCGTCGATCCGGCCCTGGTGCGCGGCGCGGCCCGGCTCTATGCCACCGGCGGCAACGGATCGATCTATTACGGCCTCGGCGTCACCGAGCATTCGCAGGGCTCCACCACGGTGATGGCCATCGCCAACCTCGCCATGGCCACCGGCAACGTGGGCCGCAACGGCGTGGGCGTGAACCCGCTGCGCGGCCAGAACAACGTGCAGGGCTCGTGCGACATGGGCTCGTTCCCGCACGAGCTGCCGGGCTACCGCCACGTCTCCGACGATGCTACCCGCTCGACCTTCGAGGCGCTGTGGGGCGTGCCGCTGGACGACGAGCCGGGCCTGCGCATTCCCAACATGTTCGACGCGGCGGTGGATGGCACGTTCAAGGGCCTCTACGTGCAGGGCGAGGACATCCTCCAGTCCGACCCCGACACCAAGCACGTCTCGGCGGGCCTTGCGGGTCTTGAATGCCTGATCGTGCAGGACCTGTTCCTGAACGAGACGGCGAACTACGCCCACGTCTTCCTCCCCGGCTGCTCGTTCCTGGAGAAGGACGGCACCTTCACCAATGCCGAGCGCCGCATCCAGCGCATCCGCAAGGTGATGGCACCGAAGAACGGCTATGCCGACTGGGAGGTCACCCAGCTCCTCGCCAACGCGCTGGGCTTCCCCATGAATTACACCCACCCGTCTCAGATCATGGACGAGATCGCGGCGCTCACCCCCACCTTCGCGGGCGTGAACTATGCCAAGCTCGACGAGCTGGGATCGGTGCAGTGGCCGTGCAACGACAGCGCGCCGGAAGGCACGCCCATCATGCACATTGGCGGCTTCGTGCGCGGCAAGGGCAAGTTCGTCCTCACCGAATACGTGCCCACCGACGAGAAGACCGGGCCGCGCTTCCCGCTGCTGCTCACCACCGGCCGCATCCTCAGCCAGTACAATGTGGGTGCCCAGACGCGGCGCACCGCGAACGTGGCCTGGCATCCGGAGGACGTGCTGGAAATCCATGCCCACGACGCCGAGAACCGCGGCATCCGCGACGGCGATTTCGTGAAGCTGGACAGCCGGGCGGGCTCCACCTCGCTGCGCGCGGTGATCTCGGATCGGGTGGCGCCGGGGGTGGTCTACACCACCTTCCACCATCCGGTGACGCAGGCCAACGTGGTCACCACCGACTATTCCGACTGGGCCACCAACTGCCCGGAATACAAGGTGACCGCCGTGCAGGTTTCGCCCTCCAACGGCCCCACCCAGTGGCAGGAGGACTACGAGAACCTCTCGCGCACTTCCCGCCGCATCGCCGCAGAAGCTGCGGAGTGAGGCAAGCGCCCACGCTCCCCCTCTCCCGCTTGCGGGGGAGGGCTGGGGTGGGGGTAAGGGGCGCTTCAGTTCAAACCGTCATGGCCGGGCCTGACGACTAAGGCAGCTGACATCCCTTCCGGAACCCGCTCTCCGCTCCCATGTGAAAACTTGAAATGACCGACACCGCCTCCACCTGCGCGCTGACGCAGGACACCGCCCTCCCCGCCCCGCCCCCGGCGCGGCGGGTGGAGCGCGTGCAGGTGCGGGACGGCGCGGTTTCCACGGGAGAGCGGGCGGTGCCCGAGGAAGTGCCGGTCGCCCTCACCTTCAACGGCACCACCCATGCGGTGATGATGGCGAGCCCGACCGACATCGCCGACTTCGCCCTTGGCTTCGCCCTCACCGAGGGCATCGTCGCCTCGCCTGCCGAGATCCTGTCCCGCGAGGTGATCGTGGTGGACGAGGGCATCGAGGCCCGCATGTGGATCGCCGAAGAGAAGATGAAGCATCTCTCCGCCCGGCGCCGGGCGCTGGCCGGGCCCACCGGCTGTGGCCTGTGCGGGGTGGAGAGCCTTGCCGAGGCGGTGAAGCCGGCGGCGCTGGTGACGGCGGACACCCACTTCTCCCCGGCGACGCTGCTCGACGCCATGGCCGCACTCGGCCCGCTCCAGAGCCTCAACCATGAGACCCGCGCGGTGCATGCGGCGGCCTATTTCGAGCCCGGCCGCGGCATCCTCGCCCTGGCCGAGGACGTGGGCCGGCACAATGCCCTCGACAAGCTGGTGGGCAAGGCGGCGGAGGCCGGCTTCGATGCCGCGCGCGGCCTGCTGCTGCTGACCAGCCGCGTCTCCATCGAGATGGTTCAGAAGGCGGCGGTGCTGGGCGTGGGCGTCATTGCAGCCGTCTCGGCGCCGACATCGCTCGCCATCCGCACCGCCGACGCGGCGGGCATCACCCTGTGCGCCATCGTGCGGCAGGATGGCTTCGAGATCTTCACCCATCCCGGGCGCATCGCCCTCCCCTCACCGGAACGGCAGAACCATGTCGCATAGCACTGCTGAAAAGCTCGTCTACATGGCGAACCAGATCGCCACCGCCTTCTCGGCGCAGAAGCACGCGGAGGCCGTGGAGGCCACGCGCATCCACATCCAGAAGTTCTGGGACCCGCGCATGCGCTCCAAGATCGCCGAGCACATCGCCCATGGCGGCGAGGGCCTCTCGCCCATCGCCAGGGAAGCGCTGGAAGGCCTCCAGGCGGCCAAAGCCGCCTGACCAGCCCACGCGGCGCGTGAGCGAGAAAACCTACGGATACGGCCAAGGCCGCCTGATCACACCATGTCCCGCGGGGCGAGGGCGCAGGCCATGCGCCCCTGCTCGATCTGCAGCACCGGGTGCGCAATGCCGAAGCGCGCCCTGAGTTCTGCGCAGGTTTCGCTCAGGAAATCGTCGTCGAGCGCCGCGCCCGGCCGCACCAGATGGGCCGAGAGCGCCACTGACGTCGTGGACAGACCCCAGATGTGCAGGTCGTGCACCTCGCTCACCCCGGGACGGGTGGCGAGGAAGGCCTCGACCCGTTCGGGATCGATGCCGGTGGGCACCTTGTCCATGGCGAGGTTGACGCTGTCGCGCAGCAGGCCCCAGGTGCCAGCGATGATGGCCACCGCGATCACCAGCGACACCAGCGGGTCGAGCCACAGCCAGCCGGTGAGCGCGATCACCCCGGCCGCCGCCACCACCCCCAGCGAGATGGCGCCATCCGCCACCATGTGGATGAAGGCCCCTCGCACGTTGAGATCGCCCTTGCGGCCGGCCATGAACATCAGCGCCGTGCCCATGTTCACCGCGACGCCCACCAGGGCCACCACCATGACGATGCCGGTCTCGACCGGCTCAGGCTGCGACAGGCGCGAGATGGCCTCAAGGATGATGCCGCCGGTGCCCAGCAGCAGGATCATGGCATTGGCCAGCGCCGCGAGGATGGACGAGCGCCCATAGCCGTAGGTACGCAGCCGCGTCGGCGCCCGCCGCGACAGCCAGGCCGCGCCCCAGGCCAGCAGCAGGCCGAGCACGTCGGAGAGATTGTGCCCGGCGTCAGCCAGCAGCGCGAGGGAGCCGGCATAGAGGCCGAAGATCACCTCGACGATGACGAAGCCGAAATTCAGCCCGGCGCCGATGGCGAAGGCGCGCAGGGAATCCGGCACCGCATGGCTGTGGCCGTGGTCTGAATGACCATGCGCGCCATGACCGTGGTGGTCGTGATCATGGTCGTCGTGATCATGGTCGTGATGCTGGGTCCCGGTCTCCGGCGTCGCCATCCTGTCCTCCCGGTCCATCCGCTGCGCATGTTCCATAGGCGCGCACGAATGTCACCGGCCGGGATGTCGGCCGGATGTCAGTTCAGGAAGCCGTCCACCGTGCGCACGAACGCCTCGGGCTGCTCAATGGCCGAGAGGTGGCCGCCCGGCAGCCGCGCCAGTTTTGCGCCGGGAATGGCGGCGGCGATGGCCTCGCCCCAGGCCGGCGGCGTGGAGCGGTCGCCGTCCGAGACAATCACCAGCGTCTGGGTGCGGACGGCCTTGAGGTCGTGCCGGAAATCCATGTCGCGCATGGCGGCGCTGGTGCCCATGTAGCCGGCGGGGCTGGTGCCCGTCACCATGGCCCGCACCGAGGCCACCCGCACCGGCGCCGTGGCGCGGAACTCCGGCGTGAACCAGCTGTCGATGACGGAATCGGCGATGGGCTCCACGCCGTCGCGGCGCACCGCCTTGATGCGCTGGTCCCAGAAGCGGGGCGGGCCGGCATGGGCGGTAGTGTTGGACAGAACCAGCCGCGTCAGGCGCTGGGGCGCGTTCAGCGCCAGCCACTGCCCCACCATGCCGCCCAGCGACAGGCCGCAGAAATCAGCCTGCGCGAGGCCCAGCCGGTCGAGGATGGCCAGCACGTCGCGGCCCAGGTCGCCCATGGCATAGACCTGGTCGGGCGCGGCGCTCGCCCCATGGCCGCGGGCGTCATAGCGGATGACCCGGCGGGTACGGGCGAACAGCGGCGCCACCTCGTCCCACATGTTCAGCGTGCAGCCAAGCGAATGGGACAGCACAAGGGGCGGCGCCCCCTCCGGCCCCGAAACCTCCACCTGGAAACGCTCCCCGGACAGATCGATGAGCGGCACCGCGCACCTCTTCTGGATTCAATATGCCAGAGAAGGTTTAGCGCGTTTGGGGGGCGGTGCAAGGGGGGCGTCGAAAGCGGAGGCGCCGATGGGCCGGATGTGCACGTTAAAGACCGTGTGCCACCACACCTGCCGCAGCCTCGTCGTGGAGCCCAGCGCCGGATCGTTGGGCGCCCGCCTGGGATAAGCCGACGCAGCCACCTCGCCCACCGTTTTACCAACAACCGAAAAGTAAATTCAGCGGTGACGAGCAATCATAAAGAGGGGGAGATCAGTTGATCTCCCCCTCCCCTCACCTCGAAAACTTCTTGTACTGGATGCGCTTCGGGATGACCGAGTCGATGCCCAGGCGGCGCTTCTTGTCTTCCTCGTAGTCGGCGAAGTTGCCCTCGAACCATTCCACGTGGCTGTCGCCCTCGAAGGCCAGCATGTGGGTAGCGATGCGGTCCAGGAAGAAGCGGTCATGGGAGATGATGACGGCGCAGCCGGCATAATCCTCCAGCGCCTCTTCCAGGGCGCGCAGGGTTTCCACGTCGAGGTCGTTGGTGGGCTCGTCGAGCAGCAGCACGTTGCCGCCGCGCTGGAGCACCTTGGCGAGGTGCACGCGGTTGCGCTCGCCGCCCGAAAGCATGCCCACCTTCTTCTGCTGGTCGCCGCCCTTGAAGTTGAAGGCCGCGCAATAGGCGCGCGAGGGGATCTCCCGCTTGCCGACGTAGATTACCTCATTGCCGTCGGAGATTTCCTCCCACACGGTCTTCTTGTCATCGAGCGCGTCGCGGCTCTGGTCCACATAGCCGAGCTTCACGCTCTCGCCGATCTCGATGGTGCCGCCGTCCGGCTTCTCCTGGCCCGTGATCATGCGGAACAGCGTGGTCTTGCCCGCGCCGTTCGGCCCGATGACGCCCACGATGCCGCCCGGCGGCAGCTTGAACGACAGATCGTCGATCAGCATCTTGTCGCCGAACGACTTGCTGAGATGATCGAAGGCGATGACGTTCTGACCGAGGCGCTCGGCCACCGGGATGACGATCTCGGTCGCCGAGGGCTGCCGCTCGGAAGCCTTCGCCACCAGCTCGTCATAGCGCTGGATGCGGGCCTTGTTCTTGGCCTGCCGCGCCTTGGGGCTGGCGCCGATCCACTCCTGCTCGCGGGCGAGGGCGCGCTGGCGGGCCTCGTCCTCGCGGCCCTCCTGCTGCAGGCGCTTCTGCTTCTGGCCGAGCCAGGACGAATAATTGCCCTCGTAGGGAATGCCACGGCCGCGATCCAGCTCCAGGATCCAGCCGGTGACATTGTCGAGGAAGTAGCGATCATGGGTGACGATCAGGATGGCGCCCGGATAGGTCCGCAGATGGCCTTCCAGCCAGTTCACCGTCTCAGCGTCCAGATGGTTGGTGGGCTCGTCGAGCAGCAGCAGCTCGGGCTGCTCCAGCAGCAGCCGGCACAGGGCCACGCGGCGCCGCTCGCCGCCGGAGAGGCGGGTCACCTCCCAGTCGTCCGGCGGGCAGCCCAGCGCGTTCATGGCCTGCTCCACCTTGCTGTCGAGATCCCACAGGCCCTGGGCCTCGATCTCGTCCTGCAGGCGGGTCATCTCGTCGGCGGTCTCGTCCGAGTAGTTCATGGCGAGCTCGTTGTAGCGCTCCATGATGGCCTTCTGCTTGGCCACGCCGTCCTCGACATTCTGGCGCACGGTCTTCTCGGGATCGAGATGGGGCTCCTGCGGCAGGTAGCCCACGCGCACGCCCTCGGCCGGGCGCGCCTCGCCGGTGAAATCCTTGTCCATGCCGGCCATGATGCGCAGCAGGGTCGACTTGCCGGCGCCGTTGTTGCCGAGCACGCCGATCTTGGCGTCCGGGTAGAAAGACAGATGCACGTTGTCGAGCACCTTCTTGCCGCCCGGATAGGCCTTGGTCATGCCGTGCATATGATAGGCATACTGATAGGGCGCCATGAGCCGCCGTCTCCTGAAAAGGGATGCGTTGAGTTGGCGCCGTTCTAGCCCTCGCGCGGCGGCGCGGCAAGGGAATGGGGCCTCAAGGGCCCTCGGCGACAGGGAGGACAAGATGGGCGCGGATCATTCCCACGACGACGGACACGGCAAGATCGACTGGCGCACCCACGGGGTAAAGGTGATCCCCGGCGATAGCCTCGATCCCAACACTGCCCAGACCCCCGGCATGAACCGGGCCACCGCCATCAACCACGCGCGGGCCGGAGCGGAGAAGATCTGGGCCGGCACGGTGCACATCCATCCGGACGCAAAGACCGGCGCCCACCACCATGGCGACCTGGAGAGCATCATCTACGTGGTGAAGGGCCGCGCGCGCATGCGCTGGGGCGAGCACCTGGAATATGTGGCCGAGGCCGGCCCCGGCGACTTCATCTTCGTACCGCCCTATGTGCCCCACCAGGAGATCAACGCCTCCCCCGACGAGACTCTCGAATGCGTTCTGGTGCGCTCGGGACAGGATCCGGTGGTGGTGAATCTCGACATCGAGCCGGCCGAGAAGCCGGAGGCGGTGAAGTGGATCGACCCCATCCACCGCGAATGACTTCTGCTAACCACCTACTTTTTCTCACCTTTTCCGGAATTGCGACAGGCCACCCACGAAGCCTGTGGACAAGTTGGAGTGATGCCTGTTGCATTCTGCGTGGGGTTTTGGCATACGAACGCACCGCCGCGACGCACTGAGGTGCCGCCGGCGAGATGGATGCGGGTGTAGCTCAGGGGTAGAGCACAACCTTGCCAAGGTTGGGGTCGTGGGTTCGAATCCCATCGCCCGCTCCAGTTTCTCTCAAGAAAATCAATATCTTGCTGACATGTCGCCTTCGGGCGGCGGTCGCAATTGGAATGCCGTTAGGCACCTGTGAGGCACGCCGAGGAAATTTGGTTTTGCCACCTCTGGAAGAAGGAGCCCTCCTTCCTGTTAGGCGGAAGCCCATCTGCAGACAATTCGTCTGACCCTCGATCAGCAGATCTGCCGTGACGTTGCCCCCAACTTCTATCCAGCTTTGAGTTCGTTCTGGCGGTTGGATTTGCCCTTTCGGGTGTGCGGGGCGGCGGGGGCAGACGCGGAGCCGCTCATGTTGTGGAGCGTCTGATCCCGCCGCGGGTGGAACGTTGAGGCGAAGGCGCTTGGCGTCTGCCATTCGAGCTTCGAGTGCGGTCGGTCGGTGTTGTAATCGACCTGCCATCGGGCGAGGGCGGCCCTGGCCTGGGACAGGCTGGAGAACAGCGTCTCGTTCAACAGCTCGTCCCGAAGGCGGCCGTTGAAGCTCTCGATGAAGCCATTCTGCATCGGCTTGCCGGGCGCGATGGAGTGCCACTCGACCCGAGCCGCGTCGGCCCAGCCCAGAATGGCATTGGAGGTGAACTCGCTGCCATTGTCGCTGACGATCATCTTCGGCCGGCCGCGCTCTGCCAGCAACCGATCGAGTTCGCGAGCGACCCTGACCCCGGACAGCGAGGTGTCCGCCACCAGCGCCAGGCACTCGCGGGTGCAGTCGTCCACGATGGCCAGCATCCGGAAGCGGCGGCCATCGGTCATCTGGTCGGCGACGAAGTCGAGTGACCAGCGCTCGTTCCGTCCCATCGGGATCATCATCGGCGCCCGTGTCCCGATCGCCCGCTTGCGACCGCCTCGCCGGCGGACCATCAGCCGTTCCTCACGGTAGAGCCGGAACAGCCGCTTGTGGTTGACCCGGAAGCCCTCCCGCCTGAGCAGGACGTGGAGACGGCGGTAGCCAAACCGCCGTCGCTCCTGGGCGATGGCCTTCATGCGCTCACGCAGCGAGGCGTCATTTCCGCGCGTGGCTCTGTATCTCATGGTCATGCGGCAGAAGCCGGTGGCTTTACACGCCCGCCGTTCGCTCATCCCGTGATGCTCCACGAGATGGGCGACAGCTCTGCGCTCGGCAGCGGGCGTCACCACTTCTTTCCCAGGAGATCCTTCAGCGCGACGTTGTCCAGCATGGCGTCGGCGAGCATGCGCTTCAGCTTGGCGTTCTCGTCCTCGAGCGCCCGCAGCCGCTTGGCCTCCGATATGTCCATCCCGCCGAAACGGGCCTTCCACTTGTAGATGCTGGCGTCGCTGACCCCGTGCTTCCGACACAGGTCCGAGACCGGCTCCCCGGCCTCGTGCTCCTTCAGGATCCCGATGATCTGCTCCTCGGTGAAGCGGCTGCGCCTCATGTTCTGGTCCTCTCATGGGGCCAGAACGAACTTCAAGCTGGATTAGCCAGGAGGGGCAACGTCACACTCAAGGGACCCTCGGCAGGTCTCGAATAGGTCAACACCCACCCTCCCTCCTCCCCGTTGACATTCGCCCCCAACGGAGTCCTTTTATAGGAACAAAAGAGGAACGTCATGCATGAGCGCGAAAGGATCGGGCGCGCGGGCATCGGGCGGCAGGGAAGCGAGGGGGATTCCCTGGCCGCGCTGCGGCGGCGGGTGGAGGAGATCCAGCACGCCGGCACCCCGGCGGCAGGGGCGGCGCGGGGGCATATGGCCCTTGGCGCGCCGCTGGATGGGGCGCTGGGCGGGGGGCTGGCGCTGGGCGCGCTGCACGAGGTGTTTGCCTGCGACAAGGGCAATGGCGCCGCCGCCCTCGGCTTCGCCCTGGCCCTTGCCGCCGGCACACGGCGGCCGGTGGTGTGGGTGCGGCAGGACCTTGCCGCGCTGGAGGGCGGGGACCTCTACGGGCCGGGCTGCGCCGCCTTCGGGCTCGATCCGGCGCGGCTCATCGTGGTCCAGGGGGCGGATGCCACCGACACCCTCGCCGCCGCCGAGGAGGCACTGCGCCATGCCGTCCTCGGACTGGTGGTGGTGGAGCCCTGGGGCATGCCCGCCCGCCTCGACCTCACCGCCACGCGCCGCCTCGCGCTGAGGGCCGAGCGCTCGGGGGTGCCGGCCCTGCTGCTGCGTTCGGCGGCGGAGCCCGTGCCTTCCGCCGCCGCCACCCGCTGGCTGGCCTCGGCCGCCCCCTCCGGTGCGGCGGGGGCGCCGGCCTTCTGCCTCGGGCCGCCCGCCTTCGCTCTGGAGCTGGCCCGCAACCGGGCCGGGCCCACCGGCCGCTGGATTGTGGAATGGAATGCCCATGCCCGACGCTTCGCCCCGGCGCCTCGCCGCCCTGCTGCTGCCCCGCCTGTCCACCGACCGGCTGCATCGCAAGGCCCGGCACGCGCGGACGGCCCGGCCCCCGTGGTCGTCGGCTCCTTCGAGCGCCGCGCCGGATGAGGCGCCTCTCGCGGTGGTGCACACCCTCGCCAACGCCCGCCGCCTCCAGGCGGTGGACGCGGCGGCGGCGCGCCTCGGCCTCCATCCGGGGCTGACCTTGGCGGATGCGCAGGCTCGCGTGCCGGACCTTCAGGCGGTGGAGGCGGACCCGGCGGCGGACGGCGCGCTGCTGGCCGCCATCGCCTGCTGGTGCGAGCGCTGGACGCCGTTCGTGGCGCTCGCGCCGCCTCATGGCATCGTGCTCGATATCACCGGCTGCGCCCATCTATTTGCCGGCGAGAAGGCCATGCTCGCCGCCATGGTGGCGCGCCTCACCGCCCAGGGCTTCGCCGTCCAGGGCGCGGTGGCCGGAACCGCGCGCGCGGCACTGGCGCTCGCCCGCTGGCGCCCCGGCCTCGTGGCCGCGCCGGGGACGGAGGGGGAGGCCGTGGCCGGCCTGCCGGTGGCGGCGCTGGAGCTGGATCCGGAGGCCGAGCGCAGCCTCGCCTATCTCGGCCTTGCCACCATCGGCGACCTTTCGGGCAAGCCCCGGGCCGCGCTCGCCGCCCGCTTCGGCAGCCGGATCGTCAGCCGGCTGGAGGAGATCACCGGCGCCGCCGACGCCCCCATCTCCCCCCTCAATCCCCTGCCCGTCTACGTGGCCGAACGGCGCTTCGCCGAGCCCATGGGAGATGAGGACACCGCCCGCGCCGTGATCGCCGACCTCGCCCGCGAGCTAGCTGGCGTGCTGGAGCGGCACGGGGAAGGCGGGCGGCGCTTTGCGGCGGCCTTCTTCCGCAGCGACGGCGCCGTGCGGCGGGTGGAGGCGGGCACCGCCGCCCCTTTGCGCGATGCCGCGCGCCTCGCCGGCCTGTTCCGCGAGCGGCTCGCGGCGCTGGCCGATCCGCTGGATCCCGGCTTCGGCTATGACGTGATCCGCCTGTCGGTCACCGCCTGCGAGCAGCTTACCGCCACCCAGGCCGCCTTCGGCGTGCCGCCTGAGGAAGCCGCCCTGTCGGAGCTGGTGGACGTGCTGTCCGCCCGCCTCGGCCCGCGGCGGGTGATGTGCCTTCAGCCGCAGGACAGCCATGTGCCCGAGCGGGCGGCGGCGCGCGTGCCGGCGCAGAAGGGCTGGGCCGTGGCGGGCCTCGCCGCCTGGCCCGCAGCGGCGGCGGAGGGCGCGCCCCTGCCCCGCCCGCCGGCCCTGTTCGCCCATCCCGAGCCGGTGGAGACGCTGGCCGAGGTGCCGGACGGCCCGCCGCTCCGCTTCCGCTGGCGGCGCATGCTGCACGAGGTGGTGCGCGCCGAGGGGCCGGAGCGCATCGCCGCCGAATGGTGGACCGGGTCGGAAGCGCTGACCCGCGATTATTTCCGCGTGGAGGACAAGGAAGGCCGCCGTTTCTGGCTCTATCGCGCCGGCACCTACGGGCGGGAGACATCGGAGCCGCGCTGGTTCCTGCACGGGCTGTTCCCGTGAGCACGTCGCCCATGACCACGCCTGCCATGAACGCCATCGCCCCGGCGCCGGCCTATGCGGAGCTTTGCGCCGCCTCCCATTTCTCCTTCCTGCGCGGGGCGAGCGCGCCGGCGCGGCTGGTGGAGGTCGCCGTCCGCCTCGGCCACTGCGGCCTCGGCATCGCCGATCGCAACACCGTCGCCGGCGTGGTGCGGGCCTATAGCGCCTTGGAAGAGCTGCGCCGCCTCGACGCGGACGAGAACGCCGGGGATGAGGACGACGCGGAAACCCGCGCCGCCAAGTCCCGTCTTGCCGCGCGGGCCCGCGCCTTCCGCCTCGCCACCGGCACCCGCCTCGTCTTCTGCGATAACACGCCGGACATCCTCGCCTATCCGGCGGATCGCGCCGGCTGGGGGCGGCTATGCCGGCTGCTTACCACCGGCAACCGCCGGGCGAAGAAGGGCGAATGCCACCTCGCCCTCTCCGACCTGCTGGCCGATCCCGGCGGCCTGCTGCTGGTGCTCATGCCCGGGCCGGGGATGGATGGGCTGGCGGAGCGGCTGTCCCCCGCCCTCGCCCGCCTTGAGGAGGCCGCCCCCGGTGCGGTGTGGCTTGCCGCCGACATGCCGTTTGCCGGCGAAGACCGGCGCCGCCTCGCTGCGCTGAAGGCATTGGCCGGCGCCCATGGCGTGCCGCTGCTCGCGGTCAACGACGTGCTGTGCGCCACCCCGCGCGAGCGCGACCTTCAGGATATCCTCACCTGCATCCGCGAGGGCATCCCCATCGCCGAGGCCGGCCGCCGGCTTCAGGCCAATGCCGAGCGGCACCTGAAGCCCGCCGCCGAGATAGCGCGCCTGTTCAGGGACGCGCCCGAGGCCATCGCCGAGAGCGGCCACCTCCTCGCCCGCGTGGAGTTCAGCGTGGGCGAGCTGAAATATGAGTATCCGCGGGAGCCGGTGCCCCCCGGCTGGACCCCGCAGGCCTGGCTGGAGGAGCTGACCTGGCGCTGCGCGCGGGTGCGTTATCCGAACGGCCTCACCCCCAAGGTGGAACGGCTTCTGAGGGACGAACTGGCCCTCATCAGCCAGCTTGAATACGCGCCCTATTTCCTCACCATCCACGACATCGTCCGTTTCGCCGAGAGCCGGGGCATCCTGTGCCAGGGGCGCGGCTCGGCGGCGAATTCCGCGGTGTGCTACGTGCTCGGCATCACCGCGGTGGACCCCGCCGACAACGACCTGCTGTTTGCCCGCTTCATCTCCACCGAGCGGCGCGAGCCCCCCGACATCGACGTGGATTTCGAGCACGAGCGGCGCGAGGAGGTGATCCAGCACATCTACGAGAAATACGGCCGCCACCGCGCCGGCATCGTCGCCACCGTCATCCATTATCGCCCGAGGAGCGCCATCCGCGACGTGGGCAAGGCGCTGGGCCTTACCGAGGACATCACCGCCCGTCTCGCCTCCACCCAGTGGGGCAGCTGGGGCCGCGACATCGCCGACAGCCAGATCCGCGAGGCCGGGCTCGATCCCGCAAACCCGCTCATCCGCCGGGCGGTGGACCTCGCCCGCCGCCTCATGGGCGCGCCGCGCCACCTCTCCCAGCATGTGGGCGGCTTCGTGCTCGCCCGCGACCGGCTGGACGACATGGTGCCCATCGGCAATGCCGCCATGGCGGACCGCACCTTCATCGAATGGGACAAGGACGACATCGACGCCTTGCGCCTCATGAAGGTGGATGTGCTGGCGCTCGGCATGCTCACCTGCATCCGCAAGGCCCTCGACCTCATGCGCGCCCATGAGGGCATCAATTTTGCCCTCGCCGACGTGCCGGGCGCGCAGGAGGATGTCTACGCCATGCTGGCGCGCGGGGATTCCATCGGCGTGTTCCAGGTGGAGAGCCGGGCCCAGATCAACATGCTGCCGCGCCTGCGCCCGCGCGAATTCTACGACCTCGTCATCCAGGTCGCCATCGTGCGGCCCGGCCCCATCCAGGGCGACATGGTCCATCCCTATCTGCGCCGCCGCAACGGGCAGGAAAAGGTGGACTACCCCTCCCCCGCGCCGGAGCACGGGCCGTCGGACGAACTGCGCCAGGTGCTGGAGAAGACACTGGGCGTGCCTTTGTTCCAGGAGCAGGCCATGAAATTGGCCATGGTGGCGGCCCGCTTCTCCGACGCGGAGGCCAACCGCCTGCGCCGGGCCATGGCCACCTTCCGCAATCTCGGCACCATCCACGAATTCGAGGCGCTGATGGTGGAGCGCATGGTGGCGCGCGGCTATGAGCGCGCCTTCGCCCAGCGCTGCTTCGAGCAGATCAAGGGCTTCGGCAGCTACGGCTTTCCCGAGAGCCATGCCGCGTCCTTCGCCAAGCTCGTCTACATCTCGTCCTACATCAAGTGCCGGCACCCGGCGGTGTTCGCCTGCGCGCTGCTCAACGCCCAGCCCATGGGCTTCTACGCCCCTGCCCAGATCGTGCGCGACGCCCGCGAGCATTCCGTGGAGGTGCGCGCCATCGACATCAACCACAGCCACCACGACAACACGCTGGAGCGCCGCGCCGATGGGGCGCTGGCCCTGCGCCTCGGGTTCCGGCAGGTGGACGGCTTCCATGAAGCATGGGGCGAGCGCCTCGTCGCGGCGCGGGGGACGGGCTTTTCCGGCGTCGAGGTGCTGGCCCGGCGCGCCCGCCTGCCCACCCGTGCGGTGAAGCTGCTGGCGGATGCGGATGGGTTCCGTTCCCTCGGCCTCGACCGGCGCGCGGCCCTGTGGCACGCCCGCCGCCTGCCCGACGACGACGCCTTGCCTTTGTTCGCCGCCGCCGACGCGCGCGAGCTGGGGCAGGAGGAAGAGGTGCGCCTGCCGGACATGGCTCGCTCCGAGCACATCGTCGCCGACTACCAGACCGTGCGGCTCTCCCTGAAGGGGCATCCCATGGGCGAGCTGCGGGATCATTTCCGGGCCGCGCGCATCCTCTCCTGCGCCGAGACGACGGCGCTGAAGGACGGCGCCTTCGCCCGCACCGCCGGGGTGGTGCTGGTGCGCCAGCGGCCGGGCAACGGCAAGGCCATCTTCATCACGCTGGAGGACGAGACCGGCATCACCAACGTCGTTTTATGGGCGCGCACGCTGGAGCGCTTCCGCCGCGCGGTGATGGGCGCGCGCCTGCTCCTGGTGGAAGGGCGGGTGCAGAAAAGCCCGGAGGGGGTGGTGCACCTCATGGCCGAGAGCCTCATCGACCGCACCGCCGACCTCGCCTTGCTCTCGCGCGTGCGCAAGCCGCAGATGGAGCTGTCGCGGGCCGACGAATTCGCCCATCCCCAGCATCCCCGCCGGCATCCCCGCGACGTGCGGGTGCTGCCGAAATCGCGGGATTTTCATTGACGGCCGAGCCGGAAGGGGTCGCTCCCCTCCCGGCTCGCGCGCTCAGAAAAACCCCTTCGACGGCAGGGGTGTGCCCTTCACCAGAAGGGCGCCGATGGCCTGCGCCTTGTAGCTCGCCGGATTGTGGGCGGCGATGGTGCGGGCGTTACGCCAGTGGCGGTCAAGGTTGACGCTGCGCTCGGTGGCGGAGGCCCCGCCCACCTCGAACAATAGCGTGCCGGCGCGCAGGGACAGCTCATCCACCACGATCTTGGCCTGCGCCGCCGCCCGTGCCGCATCGGCGGCAAGCGCATCGGCCGGCTCGTTGCGGTCGCGGGCGCGGCTGACGCGATCAAGGGCATCGGCGGCGGCCAGCACGATGGCCTCGGCGGCAAAGGCGTGGCTCGCGATCTGGCCGATGGTCTGCTGCAGGAAGGGGTCGTCCACCGGGTTCGGGGTGGGCGCGTAATAGAAGCTGCGCTTGCGCCGTGTCACCAGCGCGATGGCATCCTCCAGCACGCCGCGCACGATGCCCGCCACCACGGTGGTGAGGAAGAGCTGGGCCTGGGTGTTGGAATAGGCCAGGCCATAGCCCCGGTCCGGGGTGTCGAAGATGGCCTCGTCCGCCTCCACCCGCACGCCATGAAAGCGCGTGGTGCCGGAGCCGGTGAGGCGCTGGCCGGCGCCGTCCCAGTCGTCCACCACCTCCAGCCCCTCGCGCTTGGTGGGGATGATCACCGAGGCGACGCGCCCATCCTTCGTGCCCGCGCGCACCAGCATGGCGTCGGCGAACAGGGTGCCGGTGCTGTAATATTTCACGCCGTCGAGACGGAAGCCGTCGCCGTCGGGCGACAGCACCGTGTCGGTGGGTACGCCGCCGCCGGCGGGGCTGGCATTGGCTTCCGTGCTGGCGAGGCCAAACAGCGCGCCGTCGCGCACCTGCTGCTGCCATTCGCGGGCGCGCGCATCGGTGGGGATGCGGGTGAACTGCTCGGCCACGGTGAAATGGTTGCGGAAGATGTGGGCGACGTTGGCATCCGCCGCCGCCAGCTCCAGCGCCAGCGCATACAGCTCGCGGAACGAGGCGCCGGCGCCGCCACCCTCCTTGGCAAGGCGCAGGGCGCCAAAGCGGGCCTCGCGCAAAAGGTCCACCGCCTCGAACGGCAGGATGCGCTGGTGCTCGCGCTCGGACGAGCCGCGCCCGATATGGGCGATAAGGCGCCGCCAGGGCGCAGGATCTGCCACGGGCGGCCCCGGGAGGCGGACGGACACATCGGTCACGGGCTTGTTCATAAGGTCCTCGAAGACTTGAAACGGGCAGAGTGAAGGGGCCGGGCGAAGGGCACGAAATCAGAACTGCGCAAGATGATCCGACACGGTGATGGGTTCGGGCAGGATCTTGCGCGCCACCAGCCAGTCCGCCGCCTTCTGCAGGTCGGCGACGAAGGCCTTGTCGGTGACCGGGATGAGCTTGTAGGTGCGCCGGCGCTCGATGAACTGGTCGCGGATCACGTCGGAATAGCCGGCGCGCTTCTGCACGATGGTCTCGGCCTCCACCGTGTTGGCATTCACCCATTTGGCCTCCTCCTCATAGGCGGCGGCCACGGCGCGGACGATCTGCGAATTCTCCTGCGAGAACTTGCGGCTGGTCACATAGGAGCTGTAATCGATGTAGAATTCAAGGTCGCGACCTTCCAGGAAGATGTCGTGGGCCTTGTAGTCGAGCCGCGCGATATCGACGCCGGGGCTCCACATGGACCACGCGTCCACCTTGCCGGAGGCAAGCGCCGGGGCGGCGTCCGGCGGGTTGAGATAGACGAACTTGACCTTGGAGCGGTCGATGCCGTTCTTCTCCAGCGCCGCCACCAAAAGGAATTCGCCCAGGCCCGAGCGGTTCACCGCCACCGACTTGCCCACCAGGTCCGACACCGTGTCGATGCCCGAGCCGTCCTTGGCGATGATGGCGGTGGTGCGCGGCTCGTAGAGCACGAACTGGCTGAACACCAGCGGCGAGCCGGCGATGATGGCCGCCAGCGCGGGGGTGGTGGAGCCGCCGAAGCCGAAATCCGCGCTGCCGCCGGTCACCGCCTGCAGGGTCGGCGCATGGTTTGGGAACGGTCCGAGCCATTCCACCTTGATGCCCTTTTCGGCCAACGCCTTCTCGAAGGTGCCGCGCTCCTTGGCGATGAGGGTGAGGCCATGGAAGCCCCAGGTCAGGCGCACCGTGTCGGTGTTGCGGGTGTCGGGCGCGGCATGCGCGGCGAACGGCAGCAGGCCGGAGGCGGCGCCCGCGCCGGCAAGGGCAAGGAACTGGCGGCGGGAGGGGGTCAGGAAGGCGGACATGGCTTCTCTTCCAAAAGGGGATCAGGCGCTCTTGAGGTCGTCGACGACGCCGAGCTCGGCGAGGAGAGTGGCGCGGGTGGCGGCAGGCAGGCCCGGCGCCGACGGCCGGTGCTCGGCCGCGATGGCGCCGCCGCGCATGACCAGGATGCGGTCGGCCAGCGCGATGGCCTCCGCCACGTCGTGGGTGACGAGGAGCACGCCCGGCCGGTGCCGCGCGACGAGGTCCTTCACCAGCACATGCATGCGGATGCGGGTGAGCGCGTCGAGCGCCGCGAACGGCTCGTCCAGCAGCAGCAATTCGGGCTGCTGAACCAGCGCGCGGGCCAGCGCCACCCGCTGGGCCTGCCCGCCGGAAAGGTTGCGCGGCCAGTCGTCGAGCCGGCCGCCGAGGCCCACCTCGGCCAGCGCATCGGCGGCCTTCTCGCGCGCGCCCTCGGCGGGCAGGCCGAGGGCCACGTTGCGCCACAGGCTGTCCCACGGCAGCAGGCGCGGTTCCTGAAACACCACGGCCGGGCGCTTCGGCGCCTCGATGCGGCCGCCGTCGATGGGATCGAGACCCGCCAGCGCGCGCAGCAGGGTGGTCTTGCCGCAGCCGCTCTCGCCCAGCAGGGCCACGAACTCGCCGCGCCTGATGGTGAGGTCGAGCCGGTCGATGACCACGCGCTGCCCATAGGCCCGGCGCAGGCCGGAGACACGCACCGCCGCGGGGGCGTCCTGGGCAGGTACGTCCTGAAGGGCGGCGGTCATCGGGCCGCTCCGCCGAAATTGGGGTGCCAGGCCAGAAGCCGCCGCTCCAGCAGCCGGGCGAGGGAATCCGCCGCCACGCCGATGAGCGCGTAGATGACGATGGTGAGCACCACCACGTCGGTGCGCAGGAATTCGCGCGCGTCCATGGCGAGGAAGCCGATGCCGGCCTGGGCGCCGATGGTCTCGGCCACCACCAGCGCCAGCCATGCGGTGGCCAGCGCATAACGCACCCCGGTGAGGATGGAGGGCAAGGCCCCCGGCAGGATGATGCGAGTGATCATCTGCGCTGTGGACAGGCCCTGCACCCGGCCCAGTTCCAGGAGCTTGCCGTCCACCTGCCGGATGCCGAGCGTGGTGTTGATGTAGATGGGAAAGGCCACGCCCAGCGCCACCAGGAAGATCTTCTGCCCCTCACCCACGCCGAACCACACGATGACCAAGGGCAGCAGCGCGAGGAAGGGAATGGCCCGCACCATCTGCACGCTGCGGTCGATGAGAGCCTCGGCCAGGCGCGAGAAGCCCACCAGAATGCCCAGCCCGAAAGCGATGCTGCCGCCGAGGACGAAGCCCACCGCCGCGCGCAGCAGGCTGGTGCCGAGATCGGTCAGCAGCGATCCGGTGGTGGCGAGCCGCCACGCCGTGCGCACCACCTTGCTGGGTGCCGGCAGCACCTGCGGGGTGACATAGCCGGTCTGGGCGAGGATTTCCCACACCAGCACCAACAGCAGCGGCGCCAGCCAGGACAAAGCCAGCAGAGCGCGCGGTCCGAAGACGCGAGGTGCGAACACGCGGGGGCCGCGCACGGGCGCGGAGGACGCCGCGGGCTCCCTTGAGGCGAGGCCCGGCAGGGCGAGAATTGCGGTGTGGTCGGCTTGGCTCACGATGACCTCGGGGCGAAGGAAAGGAGAGAGCTCAGCCGGCCTGCGACTGGCGCAGGTCCACGCGCGACGGCGCGGCGCGGCCGAGGCGCGGGAACACCTCCCGCGCGAAGCGGGCAAGCTCGACGGTGAGCGGCTGGAACTGCAGCATGAACAATTCGATGCCGGCGGCATGGAAGGCGCGGATGCGCTCGGCCACCTGGTCGTAGCTGCCCACCAGCCCCGCCGCCGTGCCGCCATTGGTGCCCACGCGCTCCGACTTGGCGAAGGTCTTCACCATGACCACGTTGGGATCGGTGCGGGCGGCCTGGGCGGCGCGCACGCCCGCATCCCGGGCGGCCAGCGCCGCGAGCCGCTGGTATTCCTCCCGCGCCTCCCGCTCGGTGTCGCGAGCGATGACGAAGGCGGCAAGGCCGAACGACAAAGGCGCAAGCGTGCGCGGGCGGCGCCTCAGGTCGGCGATGAAGGTGGTCACGTCCTCCAGCGGCTGGCCGTTGATGAAGAACACGTCCGCCGCATCCGCCGCCAGCGCGCGGGCGGGCTCGGATTCCCCGCCGAGATAGATGCGCGGGCGGGCGCGGTGGAGGTCCTTCGGGGTCAGCTGATAATCGGTGAGGGCGAAGTTCTCGCCGGTGTGGGTCACGCTCTCGCCGCGGATGAGCTTCTCCACCACGGTGATCCACTCGCGGCCATAGGCATAGCGTTCGTCGTGCTCGCCGAAGGGGATGCCGGCCTTCTCAAATTCCGCGCGGTTCCACGCATTGACGAGATTGAAGGCGAACCGCCCGCGCGAGATGTTCTCGATCTGCAGCGCCATCTTCGCCAGCACCACCGGGTGGTAGAGATAGGGTTTGATGGCGGCGATGATCTCGATGCGGCTGGTGAGCGCCGCCAGCGCGGCGGAGGCGGTCCAGGCCTCAAGCTGGTCGTGGTCCGGCAGGTGCGGGTTCACCGTGTGCTGGGCCACCAGCGTCGCGTCATATCCCAGCGCCTCGGCCTGAAGCACGGTGTCGCGATTGTGCTCCCACGATGCATTGAACGGCTCGGCCGGATCCTGCAGCGCCGCGCGCGGCCCGTGGACAGGCGCCCAGACGCCGATACGGAGGGGAGGAACGGACATGGCTTACCCTTTAGTCAATTATTTTGATAAAAAAGATCGATATAATGTGATTGTCAAGCCGCATCGGCGTTACAGCGCCTTCAGGAAGGCCACCAGCGCCGCCTTTTCCCCAGTGGTGAGGTCCAGCGGGCGCAGGTGCGGGGAGCGCCGGGCGGCCTCGCGGTACAGCGGGCGCGCGGCCTCCCGCGCATTGCGCGCCCACACTTCGCCGCCGCCCCGGTCATAGAGGTTCACCACCCCCTCCAGCGTGGGGAACAGGCCGTTGTGCATGAAGGGCGGGCTCTCGCTCACGTGCCGAAGGGAGGCCGTGCGGAAGCGTCCCGCATCGTTCGCGTCACCGGTGACAGCGAAGCGGCCGAGGTCCTGCGCCGGCTCGCCGAAGAAGGAGAGGCGCAGGTTGTGGAATTTCTCGTCGGTGAGGCGCGGGCCGAAATGGCAATTGGCGCAGCGCGCCCTCGTGCGGAACAGGTGCAGGCCGGCCACTTCCGTTTCGCTCAGCGCGGCACGGTCGCCGGCCATGAAGCGGTCGAATCGGGTGGGCGTATCCAGCGTCTCCAGATAGGCGGAAAGCACCGCTGCAAGCGTGCGCGGGGAAGCGCCCTCCGTCCCGAAAAGACGCGTGAAAGCGGCGGCATGAGCGCTGGCGGACAGGCGCGCCATCACCGGGACGAGGCCGGCGTTTCCCATTTCGTCGGCGGCGGTGAGAGGAGCGAGCACGCGAGCGGACAGGGTCCCGCCGCCGCCGTCCCAATCGAGGCGCGCACGGCCGGCGACGGCAAACAGCGCCGGCGGATTGCGTCGCCCCTCCACCCCGCCGATGCCGCGCCCCACCGCCTCCGGCACGCTGAAGCCATGGGCCAGATCATGGCAGGAGGCGCAGGCGACGCGGCCGTCGGCCGAGAGCAGCGGATCGCGGAACAGCCGCCCGCCCAGTTCCGCCTCCGGGGAGGACGGCGGTGGCGACGGCGCGGCGGCGAGTTCCACGAAGGCGACGCCGGGATCGATCCACGGTTCCGGCCATGTCTGCGGCGGGCCGGCATAGGCGGCGCGCAGATCCGGCGCGCGCTCTTGCGCCAGCGCGGGGAGAAGACCGGCCAGCGCCACAAGCCCCGCCGCGATGGCCGCCGCGCGGGTCAGTCGTCGGCTCAATGGCAATCCGCCGCCACCTGATCGCGATAGACCTCGAATGATACGGTGGCAGCCCATTTCTCGCGCCGCGCCTGCCAGGTCTGCGGGCTCGAAAGCGGACGCAGTGCGCCTTCCACCGCCGCGGCAAGGCCAGGATCGTCCGGCGCCACGGCCACCACCAGATCCGTCGGCTCCACCGGCGGCAGGGTGGCGGAGAATTTCCGCCACGACATCCTGCCGAACAGAGGATCGAGCAGCGCCCGGTCATGCAGGGCGGCGTCGCATTCGCCAGTGCGCACTAACATCAGCGCCTGCGCCGGAGCACGCAGCACCCGCACCTGCGCCCCCAGCCGCACCGCGAGGGCAAGGCCGTGGGCATTGGCCTCGGTCACGCAGACGATGCGGCCCTGAAGCCGGCTCCACGCCGTGAGCGGCCGGTCCGCGCGCATGGCGAGGCTGAGGCCGGAGGAGAAGCCCGTCTCCACCACCCGGGCGCGGCGGCGCAGGGGATCCTCGGCGCCGGCGCGGGTCACCACCAGATCCACCTCACCGGCCTTCAGCGCCTGCTCGGCGGCCTCGGGCGCGACGAGCACCAGCCGAAGTTCGGCGGCGAGGGCGCTGGCGAGCGCGGCGGCCAGATCCAGCTCGAATCCCTCCTCCACGTAGAGCCGCATGTCGGGGGTGTCCGGCGGTGGCAGCCAGCCGACGCCCACCCGCAGCGGCCGGCTGGAAAAATCCGGCGCAGGTCCCCGCGCCCCCGCCGAGACCACCGCAAATCCGGCCGCGACCAGGGCCGCCGCGACGAGAAAAGCCAGTGCGACGCCGCCGAGCAGCAGACGGAAGGCAGACCGGCGCGGAAGCAGGATCAAGGACATGGGCACGGCACCCGAAGCGGAAATTCGCCAAGCGACAGAAGAGATTGCGAACCGCCTCCCCGGCCCGTCCACCGCCCCGGCGCCATGATGGACGCAGCGGCAGATCAGGGCTTGAAAGCCGGATTGCTATTTTATATAAAATCTGTCGACTATATGTACATTGCAAGCCATTCTTGGCCTGCCCGCCTCATTTCATCCCCGAGAGACGCCCATGCCCCACCAGCCTTCCCTTGCCCACGCCGTCCGGCCCGGCCTCATCTCCGCAACCCTGGCACTCGCGCTCACCCTCACCCCGGCGCGGGCGGAGGAGGCGCTGCCCTCCATCAACCTCCAGCTCACGCCGTGGACCGTGATCGCGCAGGAGAAGGGCTTCTTCAAAGACGCCTTCGACAAGATCGGCACCACCAAGGTGAACCTCATTGCCTCGGGCGCGGCGGATCTCCTCGGCGCCGAGGCGGCGGCGGTGAACGGCGGGGCCATCGCCATCGCCCAGCGCATGATCTATCCGGCCACCGTGCACCGGGCCAACGGCCTCGACGGCGTCATCATCTGGGCGTCCGAGCCCTCCAACCGCTACCGCGCGCCCATCCTCGCCCGCGCCGACAACGACAAGATCAATTCGGTGGCCGATCTCGACGGCAAGAAGTTCGGCTCGAGCCGCATCTCCTGCTACTGGTCCTCGCCGTTCGAGGTGACCACCAAGGCCGGCCTGCCCTTCGATTCCAGAGACAAGCCGGGCCGCATCCGCTACACCTCCATCGACAATGCGGCGGTGGCCATCTCCTCCGTGCTCTCGGGCGCGACAGATGCCACCACGGCGCATCTGGCCGCCGGCGCCTTTGCCGGGGCGTGGCTCTCCGGCAAGCTCAAGGTGGTGGGCCGCTCGCCGGACGACGGCGTCTATGTGAACAACGCCGGCCGCGTCACCTACTTCGCCCGCCGCGATTTCGTGAACAAGTATCCGCAGGTGGTCAAAGCCTTCCTCGCCGCCCGCGAGCGCACCCGCGAATGGACCTCCGACCACGTGGACGAGGCCGCCGAGATCGTGGCCGACAAGACCCGCGTGCCGCTGGAAGTGGCCAAGTTCCAGATCACCCATGCGGGCGAGTGGGAGTTCATGGCCGGCGAGCCCAATGCCGACCGCGCCCGCAATGCCATCAAGACCTTCCAGGCCTGGTACGTGGAAAACGGCGATGACATCCTCGCCGAGCGCGGCCTCACCAGCGCGCAGATCGACGCCTTCATCGACGGTCGCTTCTTCGTCGGCGGCCAATACTCCATCTACAACTGACGAAACGGCGCCGGGACACGCTTCAGACGCTCACACTTAAGTATTTTATCGCAATCCGGACACACAGCACATGGCCAATACATCGGACACCATCGAAGCCGCGGCGGTCGAGGCCGGCACGGTCGATCGCCCGGCGCCGCGGTTTGCCGGTGGCCTGTTCGGCGCGCGGCGGCCCAATCTCATCGGCTTCATCCTGCCCTTCGCCATATTGGTGCTGTGGCAGACCGCGGCGGCGAACAGGTGGATCGACCCGGTGTTCCTACCGGCACCGATCACGGTGGTCACCGCCTTCTGGAAGATGCTGACCAAGCAACACCTTGCCCTCGACTTCCTCGCCTCCATCAAGATCGTGGGGCAAGCCTTCCTCTACGGCTCGGTGGCGGCGATCGTGCTCGGCATCGCGGCCGGGCTCTCGCGGAAGGTGGAGCAGTTCTTCGGGCCCACCTTCGACACCATCCGCCACATTCCCGGCATCGCGTGGCTGCCCCTGATCGTGCTGTGGCTCGGTATCGGCGCGCCGGCGAAGGTGCTGGTCATCGCCAAGTCGGTCTTCTTCCCGGTGTTCCTGAATACCTTGCAGGGCATCCGCAACGTGGAAAAGAACTATATCGAGCTTGCCAAGGTCCTGACCCTCACCCGCTGGCAATTGGTGCGCAAGGTGATCCTGCCCGCCGCCATGCCCTCCATCATGGTCTCGCTGCGCTATGCGGCGGGCCTGGCCTGGGCGCTGGTGGTGGTGGCGGAAGGCCTTTCGGGCCTCGAGGGCCTCGGCTTCCTCATCTTCCGTGCTCAGGGACTGCTGCTCACCGACCAGCTGCTGGTGTGCATGGTCATCATCGGTCTCGTGGGCTTCGCCATCGACCGCTCCATGTATGTCGCCCAGAAACGGGTGCTGAAGTGGAAGCAGGGCTACGACGGCTGACCCCAGAACCTTAGGAGCCAAACCATGGCCACTCCCGGACATCTTGAATTCCGCAATGTGTCGAAGACCTATGCCCTGCCGGGCCGGCCCCTCGTCAACGTGCTCTCCCATGTGAGCTTCGACGTCGAGCCCGGTGCCTTTGTCACCATCGTCGGGCCGAGCGGGTGCGGGAAATCCACCCTGCTGCGCCTCGTGGTGGGGCTGGACGAAGATTATCGCGGCGACATCCTGCTCAACGGCCGCCGCATCACCGGCACCTCGCTCACACGCGGCATCGTGTTCCAGGACCATCGCCTGCTGCCCTGGCTGACGCTGGAGCAGAACATCGGCCTCAGCCTGGAGAATTCCGGCTGGAGCGCGAAGGAAAAGGCGGAGGCGGTGGCCGAGCATATCGCGCTCGTGGGCCTCTCCGGCTTCCAGAAGGCCTATCCCCACGAATTGTCCGGCGGCATGGCCCAGCGCGGCGCCATCGCCCGCGGCCTTGCCAGCCGGCCGGAAATCCTGCTGCTGGACGAGCCCCTGGGCGCGCTGGACGCCCTCACCCGCGTGCATCTGCAGGCCGAGATCCAGCGCATCTGGGAGACCGAGGGCACCACCATGATCCTCGTCACCCACGACGTGGAGGAGGCGGTCTATCTCAGCCACCGAGTGGTGGTGATGAGCGCCAATCCCGGCCGCGTGGTGGAGGACCTCACCATCGACCTGCCCTTCCCCCGCGACCGGGCGGATGCGGATTTCGTTGCGCTCAAGCGGCGCATCCTCGCCGCCATGGGCGAGGATGGCGGCAGCCGGCGGGACGCGGCGTGACCGGCGCTGGATTTCGGGGCGCCGCCTTCGCCACCATGCTGCTGGCCGCCCTGCCGGCCGCCGCCATGGACACCGCCCCCTCCACCGACCTGCCCGACCTCTCGCAGAGCCGGGCGGCCATCTATGCCGGCGACTATGAGCGGGCGCTGGCGCTGCTGATGCCGCTGACGGCCACGGTGCGCCATGCCGACCTCTACAATCTCATCGGCTTCGCCAACCGCAACCTGAAGCGCTACGACGAGGCGGCGCGCTGGTACAAGGAAGCCCTGTTCTATGATCCCGCCCATCGCCCGGCGCTGGAATATCAGGGCGAGCTTTTCATCGCCGTCGGCGACTTCAGGAAGGCCGAGAAGAACCTCGAGCTGATCCGCCTGCTCTGCTACCCGACGGGTTGCGAGGAGGCCGACAAGCTGCGCGACGCCCTGCGCGCGGCCGGAAGAAATCCTGCATCCTGAAGGCCCACGCGCCCTGCAAAGGGCTGCGACGGCACGGATCACACCTAATTCAACAAATTCTATTGACATTATGCATAATTGCCCGTCATTTTCAGGGAAATGACGGAGCTTCCCATGAGTCACCCCGTTCCCCTTCCCGCCACCCCCGCCTCACAGAGCCCGGACATCTTCTGGTTCATCCCGACCCACGGCGACGGCGCCTATCTGGGTTCGGAGACGCGGCAACGCCCGCCGGAATTCGCCTACTTCCGCGAGGTGGCGCAGGCGGTGGACCGGCTCGGCTTCAAGGGCGTGCTCCTGCCCACCGGCCAGAGCTGCGAGGACAGCTGGATCACCGCTGCCGGCCTTGCCACCGCCACCGAGCGGCTGAAATTCCTGGTGGCGCTGCGCCCCGGCGTCACCACGCCGGCCTTCGCCGCGCGGCAGGCGGCGGCCCTCGACCGGCTCAGCGACGGCCGCCTTCTCCTCAACGTGGTGGTGGGCGGCCATCCGGCGGAACTCGCCGCCGACGGCATCTTCCTCGACCACGACGCCCGCTACGCCCAGGCCGATGAATTCCTGAAGATCTGGCGCGATCTGGTGGCCGGCAAGACCGTGGACCACTCGGGCAAATACTACCGGGTGGAGCACGGCCGGCTCGACTTCCCGGTGGTGCAGCAGCCCCATCCGCCTTTGTGGTTCGGCGGCTCGTCGGAAGCCGGCCACGAGGTCGCGGCCGAGCACACCAGCGTCTATCTCTCCTGGGGCGAGCCGCCCCATATCCTCAAAGACAAGCTTGCCGACGTGCAGGCGCGGGCCGCCAGGCGCGGCCGCAAGCTGAAGTTCGGCCTGCGGATCCATTTCATCGTGCGCGAGACCGGGGCCGAGGCCTGGGCCGCCGCTGACCGTCTCATTTCCCAGGTTTCCGACGAGCAGATCGAAAGCGCGCAGAAGCGCTTCAAGGTGGAGATGGATTCGGTGGGGCAGGCGCGCATGGCCGCGCTCCAGCCCGGCGACCGCAACAAGCTGGAGATCGCGCCCAACCTGTGGGCCGGCATCGGCCTGGTGCGGCGCGGGGCGGGCACCGCGCTGGTGGGCGATCCGAAAAGCGTCGCCGCCCGCATCCGCGAATATCAGGAGATCGGCATCGAGACCTTCATCGGCTCGGGCTATCCGCACCTGGAAGAGGCCTATCGCGTCGCCGAGCTGCTGTTCCCCGAGCTTGGCGTCGACGGCCGCCGCCGCAAGGTATCCGACAATATTGTCAATGAGTTCGCCGTGGGCTCCCACCTCGCGGAGCGGCGTCGCGCCGCCGTGTCCTGAGCCCCGAGGAGATCAAGATGACTACCCTCAAGTTCTCGCGCGGCATGTTCTCGCGCCGCTCCTTCACGCGTCTCGCCGCCGCCGGCGTGGTGCTGTCCGCCGCCTTCGCCGCCGTACCGGCGCGGGCGGAAGGCGTGCTGCGCATCGCCCAGCAGTTCGGCACCCTCTACACGCCCTTCCACGTGCTGCGCGAGAAGGGCCTCATCGAGAAGCACGGCAAGGCGCTGGGCATCGACATCAAGGTGGAATGGATCCGCCTGTCCGGTGGCGGTGCGGTGAATGATGCGCTGCTCTCCGGCAGCATCGACATCGCCTCCGCCGGCATCGGGCCGTTCCTCACCATCTGGGACAAGACCCGCGGCACGGCGCAGGAGGTGAAGATCGTCGGCGCGTTCGGGGCGCAGCCCAACTTCCTGCTCACCAACAACCCGAACGTGAAGACCATCAAGGACTTCACCGAGAAGGACAAGATCGCGACGCCGGCGGCCGGCGTGTCGGTGCAGGCGCGCATCCTCCAGATGGCGGCGGAACAGGCCTTCGGCCCCGGCAAGGCCAAGGCGCTCGACCCGCTGATGGTCACCCTGCCCCACCCGGACGCCACCGCCGCGCTGATCGCCGGCGGCACCGAGATCACCTCCCACCTGTCCAACCCGCCGTTCCAGAACCAGGCGCTGAAGGACCCCAAGGTCCACAAGGTGTTCTCCTCCTACGACATCCTCGGCGGCCCGGCGACGCCCACCGTGGCCTACACCACGGTGAAGTTCCGCCAGGAAAATCCCAAGACCTACAAGGCCTTCCAGGACGCCTTCGCCGAGGCCACCAAATGGGTGGAGGACAATAAGAAGGAAGCGGCGGAGATCTACGTGAAGGTGGAGCAGTCCAAGCTTGATCCCGCCTTCATCGCCGAAGTCCTGTCGGATCCCGAGGTGAGCTACACGCTGGTGCCCCTCGGCACGGTGAAGTTCGCGGATTTCATGAACCGGATCGGCGCCATCAAGAACAAGCCCACCAGCTGGAAGGAATTTACCTTCGAAGAGCTGCACGCGGCCTCCGGCAGCTGAGGGCACGACCATGACCGTCGCCGTCGCACGTCTTGAAGTCCCCCCGCATCTCCAGCCCGCGCCGCACCCGGCACAGGCTGGGGTTCAGGCCATCCCCGTCCTCGAGGCCCGCCGCCTCACCCTCGACTATGCCGGCGCCAAGGGTCGGCACCGGGCGGTGGAGGACGTGAGCTTCTCCGTCGCGGCGGGCGAGCGGCTGGTGCTGCTGGGGCCCTCGGGCTGCGGCAAGTCCTCCATCCTCAAGGCGCTGGCCGGCTTCCTGAAGCCGGCGGCGGGAACGGTCCAGATCCGCGGCAAGGCCATCACCGGGCCGGGGCCGGACCGCATCGTGGTGTTTCAGGAATTCGACCAGCTCCTGCCTTGGAAGAACGTGCGCGACAACGTGGCCTTTCCCCTGCGTGTCGCCCGCAAGATGTCGCAGCAGGAGGCCCGCGCCCGCGCCGAGGCGGCGCTGGTGAAGGTGGGCCTTGGCCGGGCGCTGGATGCCTATCCGCACACCCTCTCCGGCGGCATGAAGCAGCGCGCCGCCATCGCCCGCGCGCTCGCCACCGATCCCGACGTGCTGCTCATGGATGAGCCGTTCGCCGCGCTCGACGCCCTCACCCGCCGCACGCTTCAGGACGATCTTCTGGCGCTGGCCGAGGAGCAGGGCTTCACCCTGGTGTTCGTCACCCACGCCATCGACGAGGCGGTGCTCATCGGCACGCGCCTGCACCTGCTGGCCGCCCATCCGGGACGCACCCTCGCCACCTTCGACACCGCCGCCTTCGGCATCTCGGCGCGCGGCACCCCGGCCTTCGAGGCGGTGGTGCGCGATGTCCACGATCTCATCTTCGCCGACGGAGGCCATCATGACTGACACCACCGTGTCCGGCACCGGCCTGGCGGACACAGCGCACGCACGCAGCGCTGAGACCGTCCGCCCCCGCACCGCGGCGCCCGCGCGGTTGTCGGCGAAGGCCGCCCTCGGCTGGCTGTGGGGCTTCACCGTGGTGCGCCGCGCCGTGGTGCTGGCGGCGCTGGCGGCCCTCTGGCAGGTCGCGGCGGTGTGGCAGAACAATCCGCTGCTGTTCCCCACCTTCACCGACACCATGTCGGCGCTCGCCTCGGCCCTCTCCGAGGGCGACCTCCTGCCCACTGCGCTTGCCTCCCTCGCGGTGCTGGTCAAGGGTTACGTGCTGGCGGTGGCGCTCGCTCTGGTGCTGGTCTCGGCGGCCATCGCGGTGCCCTTCCTGAAAGAAGTGCTGCTGACGCTGACCGCCATGTTCAATCCCCTGCCCGCCATCGCGCTTCTGCCGCTGGCGATGCTGTGGCTGGGCCTGGGCGAGGCCAGCCTGCTGCTGGTGATGGTGCACGCGGTGCTGTGGCCGTTCGCCCTCGCGGCCCTCACCGGCTTCGAGCAGGTGCCGGAGACCCAGCGCCTCGTCGGGCGCAACTACGGGCTGAAGGGCCTGCACTACGTGGCACTCATCCTCATTCCGGCGGCCTTGCCCTCGCTGCTGTCGGGGCTGAAGATCGCCTGGGCCTTCGCCTGGCGCACCCTGATCGCGGCGGAACTGGTGTTCGGTGTCTCGTCCCGCGCCGGGGGGCTCGGCTGGTTCATCTACCGCAACCGCAATGAACTGCTGACCGACCGCGTCTTCGCCGGGCTGGTCACGGTGATCGTCATCGGGCTGGCGGTGGAAGTGCTGTTCCGCGCGGTGGAGCAGAAGACCGTACGCCGCTGGGGCCTCCAACGCTGACGCTGCGGCATTACGGAGCAAAATACCACTGCCGGTATTCCGCACCGTCACGGGCGGGAATAAAGTGCCGTCGCAGAGGAAAAGACGCCCGGGACGGCTGCGCTTCACGATTTATCCACAAAAACGCGTGAGGCTGTACCCAGATGGAAATTACAGCTGGGAAGCCGCCACCGTGAAGCCGCTCCTGATCGTTTCTGGTATTCTGGTCGCGAGCGCCGTTGGCGCAGGCGTGGCGATCTCCCCCATGCTCACGTCCGCCAAGGCCGTGAGGGACGATGGACCTGCCACCACGCAGTCCATCTCCCAGAACGGCCCCGGCGGGCAGGCCAAGGGCGCGCAGGGCAAGCCCGCGCAGCAGGCTGAAGCCGTCGCCCCGGCGCCGGATCCGGCCCCCGCGCCGGCGGTGACGCCGCGCAAGAACTACACCTACAAGTCGTTCAACGTGGATGGCAATTATATCGCCATGACGTTCGACGACGGCCCCAATCCGGAGACGACGCCCCAGTTGCTCGCCATCCTCAAGGAGCGCGGCATCAAGGCCACCTTCTTCGTGCTCGGCAACATGGTGGCCAAGCACCCTGAAGTGCTGAAGATGATCTCCGACGAGGGCCACGAGATCGGCAACCACTCCTGGAGCCACCCGCAGCTGACGCGCATCAGCCAGGCGGCGGTGGAGAAGGAGCTGGGCAATACCTCGGAGGCCATCTTCCAGGTCACCGGCAAGCGGCCCATGTATCTGCGCCCGCCCTACGGCTCCATGAAGCCGTCGCTGCGGGCCATGATCGAGGAAAAGTACGGCCTCACCACCGTCAACTGGGCCGTGGATCCGAACGACTGGAAGTTCCGCGACAGCCAGAAGGTGCATGACGCCATCATGGCCCAGGTGACGCCGGGTGCCATCGTGCTCTCCCACGACATCTACCCCACCACGGTGGCGGCCATGCCGCGCATCCTCGATGAGCTGATCGCCAAGGGCTACAAGTTCGGCACCATTTCCGAGCTCATCGCCCGGGACAAGACGCCCAAGGTGCAGCTGATGGCGGCCCTGCCCAACGGCAAGCCGCAGCAGGCCAACCAGAAGGACAAGAAGCCGAAGCCCGCCACGGCGTCCGCCAAGCCGGATGCCAAGCCTGCGAAGCCCGCGGCCAGCGCCGCGCCGCAGCAGCGCGCCGGCGGCGTCTACTGAGGCAGCCAGTCGTTTCAGACCTGAGAGCCCGTTCCTCCCGGAACGGGCTCTTTTCATTTGTGCGTGTGGCGGGCCGCCGGCCCGGCTGAAACGATTTGAAGGTTCAAGCCAGCGCTCCTACAAAGGCCAAAAGCAAGATGCGCCGGCAATCGCGGCCGGCGACGCGAAAAGGGAGCAGGCCATGAGCAGCACCGGGGAAACGCCGCAGTCCACCAAACGCGCCGGCGTCGTGGGGCTTGGCTCCATGGGCTTCGGCATGGCGCAGTCCCTGTTGCGGGCGGGGATCGATGTGGCCGGCTGCGATGTGGGACCTGAAGCCGTGGCCCGCTTCGTGGCGCAGGGCGGGCGCGGCGGCGCGTCCCCCGCCGAGGTGGCGCAGGGCGCCGACATGGTGGTGAGCGTGGTGGTGAATGCCGCGCAGACCGAGGCCATCCTGTTCGGCCCCGAAGGCGTGGCGCAGACGTTGCCGGAAGGCGCCGTGTTCATCTCCTGCGCCACCATGGACCCGGACGTGGCCCGCACCCTTGCCGCGCGTCTCGAAGCCACCGGGCGGCTCTATCTCGACGCACCCATCTCCGGCGGCGCCCAGCGCGCGGCGGAGGGCGCGCTCACGATCCTCGCCTCCGGCAGCCCGGAGGCCTTCGCCAGGGCGCGGCCGGCCTTGGACGCCATGGCGGCCAAGCTCTACACCCTGGGCGATGCGGCGGGCGCCGGCGCGGCCTTCAAGATGATCAACCAGCTGCTGGCCGGCGTGCACATCGCCGCCGCCTGCGAGGCCATGGCCTTTGCCGCACGGCAGGGGCTCGACCTGAAGAAAGTCTATGAGGTCATCACCGCCTCCGCCGGCAACAGCTGGATGTTCGAGAACCGCATGCCCCACGTGCTCTCCGGCGACTACAGCCCGAAAAGCGCAGTCGACATCTTCGTGAAGGACCTCGGCATCGTCCAGGACATGGCCCGCAGCGCCAAGTTCCCGGTGCCGGTGTCCGCCGCAGCGCTGCAGATGTTCCTCGCCGCCTCCGCCTCCGGCATGGGGCGGGACGACGACGCCTCCGTGGCCCGGCTCTACGCGCAGATCACCGGGACGAAGCTGCCGGGTGTATGAAGCCGACGGCCCGATATATTTCGTAACAGATCGTCACGCGTCCGGCATGCCGCCGTAACCTGCACGCGCGAGGGTCGCGCCATCCAGAGGCCGTCCGAAGGCAAGGACGCCCGGAAGATGTGGAGAAAGATCATGTCCCGAGCCCGTCTCGCCCGCGTCCTCACCCTGCCGCTCCTTGCGTTCGGCCTCGCTTTGGGCCTCGCCCCCGGTGCCCGTGCGCAGACTGTGTCGCCAGAACAGGCCAAGGCCCTGCGCACCGCCTGCGAGGCTGACGTGCAGAAGCTGTGCGCAGGTGTGCAGCCGGGCGGTGGGCGCCTCGTCCAGTGCCTCAAGGAGCACAAGGAAGAGGTGACGCCCCCCTGCCAGGCGACCCTCGGCGCCCTGGCGGCCAGCCTGCGCAAGCAGTAAGCCGGTCCGGGCGACCCTGCCTCAGGCCACGGCGAGGAGGCTGGCATTACCGCCGGCCGCCGCGCTGTTCACGCTCAGCGAGACCTCTTCCAGCAGCAGGTGCGCCGGGAAGGCGAAGGGAGAGGCGGCGATCTCCTCCCCCGTCGCCCCATGGAGCGGCACGATCGGCCCCGGCAGGGCGGCAAGACGCTGCGCCACGGCCACGAGCCGCGCCCCCTCCCCCTCTGCCAGCGCCGCCGCGAAGGGTCCGTCCCCGCCTTCGGTGCGGATGCGCGCGGCTACCGCCGGCGGCAGGTCCGCGAGCTGGCTCAAGAGCCCCGCCTCGGCCTCGACCACCGCCCGGTTGCCGGTGGCCAGCGCCATGCCGATCTGGCGCATCAGCCCCCTCTCGCTTGCCGGGAGCAGGAGCAGCGAGCCGCGCGGGCGCAGCCGCCAGGTGTTGCGCTCGCCTGCCGGGCCGGGCAGGTCCAGCGACAGGCCGAGGGGCACGACCTGCGCCAGCGCCCGCACCGCCGCCCCGTCGTCCGCGCGTCCTCGCTCGTCCAGCCAGTCGGCGAAGGCCAGCGCCGCGTGGTCCGCCGTGCCCGCGCCCAGCGCGAAGGCCGGCCCGGTGACCAGCCGGCTGAGATAAAGCGGCCCGCCGGCCTTCGGCCCGGTACCGGAGAGGCCGTGGCCGCCGAAGGGCTGCACCCCCACCACCGCGCCGATCATGTTGCGGTTCACATAGAGATTGCCGGCCTGCACCTTGCCCGTCACCGCGGCGATGGTCTCGTCGAGCCGCGTGTGCAGGCCGAAGGTGAGGCCGTAGCCGGTGGCGTTGATGTCATCCACGAGCCGGCCAAGATCGGCCCGCCGCCAGCGCAGCACATGCAGCACCGGGCCGAATACTTCGTGGGTGAGATCGGCCATGGATGAAATCTCGATCAGCGTCGGCGCCACGAAGGTGCCATTGGCCGCCTCCACCGGCAGCGGCAGGCGATGGATGGGAAAGCCCCTTGCCGCCATGGCCGCCACATGTCCTTCGATGCCAGCCCGCGCCTCGGCGGTGATGACCGGTCCAACGTCCACCGCGAGCCGATCCGTGCGGCCGATCTCCAGCTCCGCCATGGCGCCCTTCAGCATGGCGAGCATGGCGTCCGCCACCTCCTCCTGCAGGCACAGCACGCGCAGGGCCGAGCAGCGCTGGCCGGCGCTGTCGAAGGCGGAGGCGAGCACGTCCGCAACCACCTGCTCCGGCAGGGCGGAACTGTCCACGATCATGGCATTCTGCCCGCCGGTCTCGGCGATGAGCGGCACCGGCCGCCCAGTGGGCGACAGGCGGCAGGCGAGCACCCCGGCGATGGCCCGCGCCACCTGCGTGGAGCCGGTGAACATGACACCCGCCACCTCCGGTGCCTCGACCAGCGCAGCCCCCACCACTCCGTCGCCGGGTAGCAGTTGGAGCACGTCCTGCGGTATGCCGGCGGCGTGCAGCAGGCGCACCGCCTCGGCGGCGACGAGGGGCGTTTCCTCCGCAGGCTTCGCCAGCACGCAATTGCCCGCCGCCAGCGCCGCCGCCACCTGTCCGGT
Organism: Xanthobacter autotrophicus Py2; assembly: GCA_000017645.1. Taxonomy (NCBI): domain Bacteria; kingdom Pseudomonadati; phylum Pseudomonadota; class Alphaproteobacteria; order Hyphomicrobiales; family Xanthobacteraceae; genus Xanthobacter; species Xanthobacter versatilis. The sequence continues at coordinate 3,840,170 of CP000781.1, read as the reverse complement.
GAAGATGGCGAGGGGAAAATTCCACGGGCTGATGCAGGCCACCGGCCCGAGCGGGCGATGGGCGGCGGTGAGGCGGGCGGTGGCCTCGTCGGCATAATAGCGCAGGAAATCCACCGCCTCGCGAACCTCGGCCACCGCATTGGCGGCGGACTTGCCCGCCTCGCGCATGATGAGGCCGAGCAGATGCGGCATCTGGGCTTCCAGCATGTCGGCGGCGGCACGCAGAGGCGCGGCCCGCTCGGCCGGCGTCCGCGCCGCCCAGCCGGGCGCAGCGCCCCTCGCCACAGCCACCGCCCGCGCCACGTCTTCGGCGCCGGCCTCGCGCACTTCACCCACCACGTCGCGATGATCGCCGGGATTACGCACCACCCGCGCCGGCCCGCCGCCCCCCGCAGGCTGCGCCCGCCATGGCGTCTCGCGGCTGGCGGCAAGTGTCTCGCCTAGGGCGGCCAGCACGGCGTCGCTCGACAGGTCGAGGCCGGCGGAATTGGCCCGGCTTCCATAAAGATCGCGCGGGGCGGCGATGGCGGGGCTGGGGGCGCCGGGGTCGGCCATGGCGGCCACGGTCTCGGCCGGATCGGCGATCAGCTCTGCCAGCGGCACGCTGTCATCGGCAAGGCGATGGACGAAGGAGGAATTGGCCCCGTTCTCCAGCAGCCGCCGCACCAGATAGGCGAGCAGCGTCTCGTGGGTGCCCACCGGCGCATAGATACGGCACGGCCGGGTAAGCGGCCCCACCACCTCCTCGTACAAAGCTTCGCCCATGCCGTGCAGGCACTGGAACTCATAGTCGCCGACCCGGAAATCCGGCCCCGCCAGCTCATAGATGGCCGCCAGCGTCTGGGCATTGTGGGTGGCGAACTGGGGGAAGACCGCATCGCGCGCGGCCAGCAGCTTGCGGGCGCAGGCGATGTAGCAGAGGTCGGTGTGCACCTTGCGGGTGAAGACGGGAAAATCCGCCATCCCGTCCACCTGCGCGCGCTTTATCTCGGCATCCCAATAGGCGCCCTTCACGAGGCGCACCATGATGCGCCGGCCGGTGCGGCGGGCGAGATCGATGATGAAGTCCAGCACCGCCGGGCAGCGCTTGCCATAGGCCTGCACCACGAAGCCGATGCCGTTCCACCCCGCAAGACCGGGATGGGCGGCGAGCGCCTCCAGCAGGTCGAGGGAGAGTTCGAGGCGGTCCTGCTCCTCCGCATCGATGTTGAGGCCGATGTCGTGGCGCCGCGCCAGCAGCGCGAGGCGTTGGAGGCGCGGCAGCAGCTCCGCCATCACCCGGCCCGCCTTGGCGCGGGCATAGCGCGGGTGGAGCGCGGAGAGCTTCACCGAGATGCCCGGCCCGGCGTGGATGCCCCGCCCCCCCGCAGCCTTGCCGATGGCCTCGATGGCGGCAGCATAGGCCGCGAAATAGCGCTCCGCGTCGGCTGCCGTCATGGCCGCCTCGCCCAGCATGTCGAAGGAATAGGAGAAGCCCTGCGCCTCGCGCCTGCCGGCGCGGTGCAGAGCCTCCTCGATGGTGCGGCCCATGACGAACTCGGCGCCCATCAGCCCGATGGCCATGTCCACCGCCCGCCGGATCAGAGGCTCGCCGCAGCGCGCCACGAGGCGGGTGAGCGCCGAGGAGAGCCGCCCGTCGTCGGCAGTGGCGGTGAGCCTGCCGGTGAGGACGAGGCCCCAGGTGGCCGCATTCACGAACAGGGAGCGCCCGCCGCCCAGATGCGCCTGCCAGTCGCCATGGCCGATCTTGTCCCGGATCAGGGCGTCGCGGGTGGCGCTGTCGGGAATGCGTAGCAGCGCCTCGGCAAGGCACATGAGGGCGACGCCCTCCTGGCTGGAGAGGGCATATTCCTGCACCAGCGCCGCCACCACCGAGCCGCGCGGCCTGGCCCGCAGCCGGGTGACTAAATCGCCCGCCCGCGCGGCGATGCGTTCGCGCAGTTCCGGCGGCAGGCGGGCGGCGGGCAGGAGATCGGCGACCGCCGCGCGCTCGGGGCGGCGGTGGGCTGCGGCGAAGGCCGCGCGCAGGGGGAGGGGCGGGCTGGACCGCGGCGCAAATTCCGCAAAGAGCGGCGCGGTTTCAGGGACGGCCCAGGGCGCGGCGACGGCGGGGATCATGATGTGTTTCCTCGTCCCCCGGCAGGCGGATCACCGCGGCACGGGACGGTTTCGACGACTGCTTACATCCTAATCCAGAGGTGGAAGACATTCCGGCTTTTCATACGCCGCATGACACATCATAGTTACTTTAAATGATCGTATCATGAGATCACTTTAATGGAAAATGACGCCTATGACAGCCAAATCGACTCCTTCGACGCCCGCATCATCGCCGCTCTGGTGGAGGACGGGCGCATGTCCGTGACCGACCTCGCGGCGCGGGTGGGCCTGTCGCGCAGCCCGTGCCAGGCGCGGCTGAAGCGGCTGATGGACGAGGGCTATATCCGCGGCTTCCGCGCGGTGCTCGATCCGGTGAAGCTCAGGCTGGAGCACATCGCCTTCACCGAGGTGAAGCTCTCCGAGACCACGGAGAAGGCGCTCTCGGCCTTCAACGCGGCGGTGCTGCGCATCAAGGAGGTGGAGGCCTGCCACATGATCGCGGGATCGTTCGATTATCTCTTGAAGGTGCGCACCCGCGACATCCGACGCTACCGCGAGGTGCTGGGGGAAAAGATCTCCGCTTTGCCCCATGTGGCGAGCACCTCCACCTACGTGGTCATGGAACCGGTGAAGGACGACGGGGCATGAGCTGCGGCAATCGTGCGCCTTGACCCTTCGTTGCCCTTTACAACCGGCCGAAGCGACCTCACTCTCTCCACAAAACATAAGAGGCCCTACGCGGCCTTCAGGGAGTGACATATGGCCACTGTTCTTGATCGGCCGGTGCAAGCGGCGCCCGTGGCGCCCGTTGTCCGGGCCATTTCTTTTGCGGACGTGAAGGAGGCCCTCTTCGCGGGGGTCGAGGATTTCAATCGCGCACCCGTCATCGGCGCCCTTCTGGGTGCAGTCTACGCCTTCGGCGGCATCTTCCTCTTGTCCTGCGTGTTTGCGCTGGACCTCAGTTATCTCGCCTATCCGCTGCTGGCAGGCTCGGTGCTCATCGGCCCGTTCGTGGCAGCCGGGCTCTATGACGTGAGCCGGGAGATCGAGGCCGGGCGCCAGCCGACGCTGAAGGGGGTGATGTCCACCATGTTCGCCCAGCGCCAGAGGGAGCTGGGCTGGATGGCCTTCGTCACCATCTTCGCCTTCATCATCTGGATGTACCAGGTGCGCCTGCTGTTGGCGCTGTTCCTCGGCTACTCCTCGTTCGGCACCCTCAACGAGTTCCTGCACGTGGTGTTCACCACCCAGGACGGCCTGACCTTCCTGGCGGTGGGCCATGTGGTGGGCGCGGCGCTGGCGCTGGGCCTGTTCTCCCTCACCGTGGTGTCGTTCCCGCTGCTGATGGATCGCGACATCGACGTGGTCACCGCCATGATCACCAGCGTGCAGGCGGTGATCGCCAGCCCCGGCCCGATGATCGCCTGGGGGCTGATCGTGGTGGCCCTGCTCGCCGCCGGCTCGGTGCCGTTCTTCCTGGGGCTTATCGTGGTGCTGCCGGTGCTCGGCCACGCCACCTGGCACATCTACCGCAAGGCGGTGGTCCCCGCCGCCTAGGGCGCAGTCAGGCAGAGTGGACACTTCCGGCGCCGGTTCACCAACCGGCGCCGGAAGCATTTCGCCTGCGCGCTGGATGGGTGCTTTAGGCCTGGGCCTTTTCCCATAACTAGCTGGCTATTACCCAGCTGGGTATGGCCCGATGGCGGAGCGCTCTTGCCGCTCGTTCCGCCATGATCGTTCAGGACCCGGGCTTCTCCGACGGGGGCGGCGCTTTCGCCTTGCGCTTGCCGGCTGACGCGCCCTTCGGGAGGCTGCGCGATCCCCCCTTCGCCGCGCCCCCCTTGGCCGCCTCCCCGGCCGGCGCCTTCGCGGCGGATGCCTTCGCGGCGGATGCCTTCGCGGCGGACTTGGCCGCAGCAGCCTTTGCCGGCGCCGCTTTGCGCACAGTGGCGCCCTTCTTCACCGCCGACGCCTTCTTCGACGCTGTCACCTTCTTGGCCGACGGCGCCTGCTTCTCCGGCATCCATCCGGGCTTTGTGACCGTCTCCGCCTTTTTCGGCACGGCCGCCTTGCGGATCGGCCGGCCACGGGCCTTCGCCACCGCGACCGTCGCCGCGTCCCGGCCCGCCTTCACGACGACAGGCGGCGGCTCATCGGGCGTGGCAGGAAGACTGGCCTGAGCGCCCTTGCGGGCCGCCTTGCCCCCCTTGCCCTTGGCCGCCTTCTTCGCGGTAGAGATTGGCTCCGAAGCCATGCCGGCGTCATGCCCGGCTGGCGCGGCGGCAACCGTTGCGCCCCCGCCGGCCCGGGCCTTCGCCTTGGCCGCCTTCTCCGACTTGGCCTTCACGCCCTTGGTCGGATTGGCTTTCTCCGCCTTGACCTTGTCGGGCTTCGATTTATCGGCCTTGATCTTGTCCGGCTTGGCCTTGCTCGCAGCTTGCGGTTCGACCGCCGGGCCCGTGGCCACATCGGCCCCAACCTGCGCCGTCTTCTGCGATCTGGCCTTGTCCGGCTTGGCCTTGGTGCCCTTTGCCTTGGCCGGATTCACCGCGGACTCGCGCTCCCCGGTCGGCACTTCGTCGCCGCGCTCGGCGCTCGCCGGCTTGTCCTTCGCGGCCTTGGCCTTGGTCTTCTGCTCGGCCTCGAGGCGCTCGGCCTCCCACTTGCGGGCCATGATCTCGCCGAAGCTGCGGATCAGCTCGGAGAGGTCCTCCTCCTGGACCGCCGCGGCGGCACTGTCGATGGAGAACCAGAAGCCGTAGCGCTGGAAACGCTCGGGCCATTTCTCCAGTAATCGCTTGACCTTGAGGGGAAACACCAGCACATCGCACAGCACCGAGCGGGTGCCGAGCCGCTTCTCGTAGGTGTACATGCCCAGCGGCTCGCGCGAGATCACGCCGACCAGCCCGGCTTCCTCATAGGCCTCACGCGCGGCCGCCTTGGGCGGGGACAGGCCCTTCATGGGCCACCCCTTGGGAATGACCCAGCGCCGGGTCTCGCGGGAGGTGATGAGGCGGATCTGCACTTCGCCGTCGCGCCGCACGCGATACGGCAGCGCCGCATATTGCACCCGCCGGCCGGATGACCCGCCGGTTGCGACCGGAAGCGCTGGCCATACCGGGGATGGCGACATGGGCGGTCCTGCGGCAGACCCGAAGGCAGGTCAGGGAAAACACGGCGAAACGCGCGCCCGAATCCCGGCGCACGCCCGAATCGGTTACCATTTCTGATCTATCACAGCGCGGCACACGGACAAGCTCCGGCCGTCCCGCAGATGCCCCGCCGGGGCATCCGAACCGCCAATTTCGCGCTCCCCTACCCCGGCCCGATCATGGGGCCGGGCGATGGGCGTCGGCTGTGAAGGGCCGACCCTACATGGTCCCGACCCTACATGGGTTCGATTTCATAGACCATGACGGTGCGGGCACGCACCTCGATCTCGCCCGCCTCCACCGGCACCGACATGCGGCTGGCATCGGCCTTCATCATCATGGGCGCCGCCGGCATGGGAAAGCCGCCCTGGGTCTCGGGCTGGATCGAGGTGATGCGGGTGAGCCGGACGCCGGCGGCGGCGGCCAACGCCTTGGCCTGCTCCATGGCATCCTTCACTGCGGCGGCCCGTGCCTCGCGGTCGAGCTGCCCCGGCTCGGCGAGGGCGAAGGCGAGCCCCGAGGCCTGGTTGGCGCCCGACTGCACCACCTTGTCGAGCAGCGGCCCGAGCTTGGCGAGATCGCGCACCGTGATGCGCACCGAGTTGCGCACCTCGAAGCCGATCAGCTTGGGCGCCTCGCGCGAGCTCTGCTGGGGCACCGAATATTGCGGCTGGATGGAGAAGTTCGCGGTGGCGATGTCGCGCGGCTCGACGCCGGCGGCCTTGAGCGCGGCGATCACATCGCTCACCGCCTTGGAATTGGCGGCGAGGGCGTCGTCGGCGGTCTTGGCGGTGGTCAGGGTGCCTGTGGTGAGCACCGCCATGTCGGGCGGCGCGGAGACGCGGGCCTCACCCACCACGGTAAGCGTCGCCGCCGCCGCGGCGGGTCCGCCCGCGAGCAGGAGGGCCGCCATGGCCGCCACCACCGCGCCTGCGGCAGCGCGGCGCGGGGCGCGGATGACGGACGCCGGAGCAGACGAAGCAAGACGCATGGTTGTTTCCCTCGGACTGTTGACCGGCTCGGAGCCGCCTGAGCCTTCGGCGGGAGACGACGCCGCGAAGGCGGCGCCAATGGGGCAGGCAGATCGGCGCCCGTGCGCCATCCACGCGTTTTCCGCCCGCCCGTGTGCGCCACGCGCGGTCTCCTGTTGTTCGCCGACGACGGGATTGCTAGACGAGAAGCGCAACCGGCGGCACCCCTCGCCGCCCGTTGTCGTGGGCCTGTAGCTCAATGGTTAGAGCTGACCGCTCATAACGGTCTGGTTGCAGGTTCGAGTCCTGCCGGGCCCACCATTTTCAACTCCGCCGAGGTTCGTGCCGGTTCGCCAGCGTTCGGGAAGATCAGACAATATCAGGTAGTTGGAGCCATCAAGCCATCGCCTGAGTTCGCTTGGGTTCGTTGGCATCCGGGAAATTTGTTGGTAGTTTTGGGGGATCGGTTTGCCCTACCCTTTTTGAGATACCAACATGCCCCTCACCGACACTGCCGCCAGAAGTGCGAAGGGGCGCGAGAAGCCGTACAAACTCGCGGACGGTGGCGGCCTGTATCTACTCGTGAACCCCGATGGGGCACGCTACTGGCGCCTCAATTATCGCTTTGCTGGAAAGCAGAAGACCCTCGCTCTGGGCACCTACCCCATCACGTCGCTCGCCGACGCCAGGAAGGGCCGCGAGACTGCAAAGGAGCAGTTGGCAGCGCGGATCGATCCCAGCGAAGCACGAAGGGCCGAAAAGCGGGCAGCTCGCCTTCACTCCAGCCGGATATTCGAGGTCGTCGCGCAGGAGTGGTTCGCCGCGAAGCTGCCGGGATGGGTTCCCTCCTACTCAGATCGGCTCTTGAGCCGGCTGGAGGCCGACATTTATCCCACCTTGGGACATCGCCCAATCGCGGACATCGAGCCGCCTGAGGTGCTGGAGGTCATTCGCAAGGTGGAGACCCGTGGCGCCATCGAGCTGGCGAAGCGCGAGATGCAGGTCATCGGGCAGATCTTCCATTTTGCCATCGCCAGCGGTCGGGCCAAACGGGACCCTACGCAGGACCTGCGCGGAGCACTGAAATCGCCGGGCAGGCAGAAGCACCACCGCGCTCTGCCCCGTGAGGATCTGCCGGACTTCCTCAAAGCCCTGGACGCCTACGACGGCGAGCCCATGACAAAGCTCGCCCTGAAGCTGATGGTCCTCACTTTCGTGCGCACTACCGAGCTGCGCGCCGCGCGCTGGTCCGAGTTCGAAGGGCTGGACGGCCCCGAGCCGCTGTGGCGCATCCCGCCCGAACGCATGAAAATGAGGTTCGAGCACCTCGTGCCGCTTTCTCCGCAAGCCGTCGCCGTGCTGCAGGAACTTCGCCCCCTCGCTGGCCGCAGCCCTCAGCTTTTCCCCTCCCCCAGCAAGGAGGGCTTCATGTCGAACAACACGATGCTCTTCGCCATGTACCGCATGGGCTACCACGGCCGCGCGACGGTCCATGGCTTTCGCGGCGTGGCGTCCACCTGGCTGAACGAGGCTGGCTACCATCCGGACTGGATCGAGCGGCAGCTCGCGCATGACGAACGGAACGAGGTCCGCGGCGCCTACAACAGCGCACAATACCTCACGGGGCGCCGGCAGATGATGTGCGACTGGGCGAATTTCCTGGATGGCCTGAGGCGAGGCGCTTCCAATACAGGGGCGTAGAGCGCTCTGCTTTCCAAAGCCACCGGGGGAGGCGAACGCTTGCGAACACCCCCGAATGACGGCAAATTTGGGCGAACAAAGGTTGAACATTGATCTGAGGGTTAGCGGATGTCTCCAATCCCGGCCGACATCGAATATGTGAGGCTTGCGCCAGCATTGGGCGAGGATGAAGCGTCCTATGATCCGCAGGCGACTTGGGATTTTAGTGCAATTGGTTGGCTGCTCGACGAGGTCAAGCAAGCCGGCGGTGAGATCCCGCGCCGATATTATCGGAAGCATGACACACAGGGGGCTTATGGAGACACACCAGAAGACCTTATGGCCATGCATGCCGACTTCAAGTCTGTTCGCGAGGCCAGAGCGGCTCTCGGGCGGAAAATATCTTTGGCATTCACATGGGAGAAATCGCGTCGCGAATCAGGGAGCGAAGCGCGCCGGAAGAAACGGCCCGAAGTGGCAGCAATGATCAAAGCTCGGGCCCGCCGGCTCTCGGAATCGCTTCAGGAAGACAGCACCTTGATGCAGGACCTGGCAACGGAGATGGGGTTATCTCCTTTCACAGGTGTCGTCATGGGAGATTTTATGGATTTGCTCAAAGCACTGGAGCAAGCGGCCGGAAAAATGGAAAATAAGACCGTCAGCAGCGCGCCATTTCCTCAGATCAATATGACGCCGCAGGAACTCTTATTTTCAAGACTTTTGACGGCATATCGCGAGGGCCTGGATGCGGATCCAACATCTGGCTATTCGGCCAGCCATCATGATCCAAAGGGGCCTTTTGTCGCCTTCGCGAAGGCCGCGCATAAACTTGCCGGGAAAGACCAACCTTCGTCCGACGCACTCGAAAGCGCGATGAAAACGGCTCGTGGTGCCGGTTCCGGGGAAGACTTAATTTTTTGTCGAGAACCCCGGAACGGTTCTTGAAGACGCAAGCGAACTCATCTGCATAATGGCGAACCATCCTGTTTCGAACTGGATGGAGCCAATGACCTCCCCCTCTCATGTTGCCTTTGCGCCCGGCATTCCTGCAGCCCGCGCCACCAACGAATCCGAGCGCGCCGCCTTCGATACCGCGAGCGCCGCTCGGTATATCGGCATCGGCAAGACTAAGCTCTTCGCGGAAATTCAGGCTGGCCGTCTCCCCGCGAGGAAGGCGGGAAACCGCACCTTGATCCTTCGCGGCGACCTCGACGCCTGGCTCGCCAAACTTCCTGTCCGTGCTGCCTGAGAAGCGAAACGCCCCGCTGCCGGCGAGCAACGGGGCGCTGATTTCGTTTGTCTGACGCCCTTCTTCCCGGAAAAGCATCATGACCAAATCCATACCTCAGGCCCGCCGTGCGGGCAAGCGTCCGCCGCCCACCAGCAGCGCGAAGCCCGCGTCTTCCATCCTCCCGAACACCCTTCACCTCGCGGCCCATCGGCTCGCGTCCGCCCTCGGCGTGCCCTTCAGCGTCGCCCTCGTCCACGCCGAGGCCGCCGGCCTTGGGAAGGAGGCCACGCATGGCTGACGTGACCCGACTCATGGTCCGCCTGGACGGCCCCGAAGGGGCCACACTCACGGTGAAGGGCCGCGTGGCCTGGACCCTCGACCAACTCCTGCAGGCGGGCGAAGCCGGCTGCACCCCCATCGAGCGCCCGGCGCCGCGGTGGTCCGATTACGTGTTCAAGCTCCGCAAGGCCGGCTTCTCCGTCGAGACCATCGATGAGAACCACGGCGGCTCCTATGGCGGCTCGCACGGCCGGTACGTGCTGCGTTCTGCGGTGGAAGTAATCGAGGAGGTGCGGCGATGATCCCCGTCCTCCACGAAGCACTCTGCAACGGCCAGCGCCTGCGCCTCTTCCGCCCGCCGGCGGACGGCACCGACTTTCCTTGGCACGCGATGGATGATCTTCACGCATGCCTCGGCCTGCCCGCCGAGCTTCGGCGCACCATCATGCGCGGGATCCGCAGCCAGGTGATCGTTCACACGGTCGCCACTGCGGACGGCATCGTCACCATCGCCCCGCACTTCATGGCCTATGGCTTGATCGAAGGGGCAATCGAGCGAGGCCATGCGCCGGCATGGGCTGAGAAGGAATATCGGCTCTCCATGGTCGTGGCCATGAAGAAGATGACGGCCCACCTCGGCGAGGCAGGTTCTCTCGGTTTTGCAATCGCTGCCGCGCGTCGGCAGGCCGATGACGACGGGGGCGCCGCATGAGCACCCGCGCGCAGAAGAAGCACCTGGAGCGCCTCGCCCTCAAGAATGAAGCCACCATCGCTTCCGACCGGCGCTTCTTCGAGCGTCGGCCGGATCGGCAATACCGCCTTCGCCTCGCCTCAGTGGCCGAGGTGGACCTCAACCGAGCCCTACCTGGCGCCTGGAGCGTTCCCGGTTCACGGCTGTTCGTGGTGGTGCGGAAAATCTCGCCCACGGTGCGCATCCGGGCCCTGGTGTTCGGCCCGGCGGAGAATGCCGCCGACATAGACAATGTGAGCGAGGAAGAAGCCGCCTTTCTCTTCGAGCGTGCCCGACGACAGAACGCGCAGCTCGCCGGCGTTGAGCGCAGCACCGTTGAAGCGTTCGGAGGTGCCGCATGAGCAATATCCTCCGGTTCCCAGGTGAGCGCGGCCCGGGCATGACGTTCACGGTCGAACAGGACTTCGGCCAATGGTGCGTCGTGCACCGGCGCCACGGCAAATTCGTCAAGCGCACCTTCTGTGAGGACCAGGCCGCCGCTGAGGTGCTGGCGGATGCCCTGCGGCCGCCTGAGGTCGCGGTGTCGGACAGCGTGTTGCAAGCCGCCTCCTACGATGACGATGATGGAGGCGCCGCGTGATGGACCTCCGCAGTATCGCCAGCGCCCTCGGCGGGGAAGTGATCGGCCGCCAGGTGCTCGCCCCCGGCCCCGGCCACAGCCGAAAGGACCGCTCCCTTGCCGTTGTGCCGTCGCCCCGCGCGCCCGGCGGCTTCCTCGTGCACTCACACTGCGGCGACGACTGGAAGGAATGCCGGGACCATGTGTGCGACGTGCTCGGCATCTCCCCGCCGGAGCGGCGCCACAAGCCCACCCGCGAGGAGATGGCGCAGCGCCGCGAGGCCAACGCCCGCGCGGCCGAAGAGGCGGCGGCCGACACCGCCAAGCGCACCACCTGGGCGCTCGGCATCTGGAGCAAGAGCGTCGATCCGCGCGGCCGCGTCGTCGAAACCTACCTGGAGAGCCGGGCCCTGCCGCTCGGCGAGGACCTCGCCCGCACCGTCCTGCGCTTCCACGGCAGCCTGCGCTACGGCGAGGCGCGCCATGCCGGCATGGTGGCGTTGATGCGGGACATTCTCACCGATGAGTCGTGCGGCATCCACCGCACCTTCCTCGCCCCGGATGGCCGGAAAATCGACCGGCGCATGCTCGGGCGCGCGAAGGGCGCCGCGATCAAGCTCGATCCTCTCGACGGCCCGACCCTCACCATCGGCGAGGGCATCGAGACGGCCATGTCCGGCCGCCTCTTCGGCTTCGCTCCGGCATGGGCCCTCGGCTCGGCCGACGCCATCGCCTTCTTCCCCGTGCTGCCCGGCATCGCGCGCCTGACGATCCTCGGCGAGACTGACGATAGCGGCGCCAACGCGAAGGCGGTGAAGACGTGCGCCCGCCGATGGTTGGCGGCCGGCCGCGAGGTGTTCGTGGTGGAGCCCCGCATCGCCGGCGACATGAACGACGTTCTGAGGGAGGCGGCGACCTGATGGAACATGCTGCCTTCGAGACGCGTCGCCTCACCCCGGACGACGTGGCGGACTATCGTTGCAACGACCTCCTCACCGAGGACAATGCCGCGGCCCGCTTCACCGAGCTGTTCGCGGACAAGCTGCGCTTCTGCCACGACACCGGAGCGTGGTTCGAATGGACCGGCGCGGCCTGGCAGCGGAACCGCACCGGCCTCGCCTTCAACTGGGCGCGGAACCTCGCCCGCGACCTCGCCGAGAGCGAGCCGGACAAGGTGCGGTATGTGACGGGCAAGACGAGCTTCGCCACCGGCGTGGAGAAGTTCGCCCGCACCGATCCCGCCTTCGCTGTGACGATGGATGCATGGGACCGTGACCCGTTCATGCTGGGCACGCCCGGCGGCACCGTGGACCTGCGCACCGGCATCCTGCGCCCGGCCGATCCCGCGGACGGCATCACCAAGCTGGCGGGCTGCACGCCGGCGGCCGAGGCCATGTGCCGGCGCTGGCTGCAGTTCCTCGAGGAAGCCACCGGCGGCGATGCGGAGGCCATCCGGTTCATGCAGCAATGGTGCGGCTACAGTCTCACCGGCGACACCCGTGAGCATGCCCTGATCTTCGTCTATGGACCGGGCGGGAACGGCAAGAGCGTGTTCCTGAACGTGCTGACCGCCATCATGGCCGACTACGCCACCACCGCGGCCATGGACACCTTCACGGCCTCGCACAACGACAAGCACCCCACTGATCTTGCCATGCTGCGCGGCGCCCGTCTCGTGACCGCGAGCGAGACCGAGGAAGGCCGAGCCTGGGCGGAGAGCCGGATCAAGCAGATGACGGGCGGCGACACCATCACGGCCCGGTTCATGCGCCAGGACTTCTTCAGCTTCCGGCCGAACTTCAAGCTCACCATCGTCGGCAATCACAAGCCCGCGCTCCGCAACGTGGACGACGCCGCCCGGCGCCGGTTCAACATCGTGCCCTTCACTCGCAAGCCGGCCACGCCCGATCCGGAGCTCGAGGCGAAGCTGAAGGAGGAATGGCCCGGCATCCTGCGCTGGATGATCGAGGGGTGCCTGGACTGGCAGAAGAATGGCCTTGTCCGCCCCGCCAGCGTGACCGAGGCCACGCAAACCTATTTCTCGGACCAGGACCTGCTCGGGCAGTGGATCGAGGAAATGTGCCGGGTGGAGCGTGAGCGGCCGGATATGTGGGACAGACGGGCAGACCTCTTTGAAAGCTGGACGGAATATGCCCGCGGTGCCGGCGAGGATGCTGGATCCGCAAAATCCTTCTACGAAGCCATGCTGCGAAAGGGTTTTGAGCCAATCCGAAAGCATTCCGGAAGAGGCTTCAAGGGTATCCAATTGCTGCCCAAGGCGCATTCCGCGATGGGGCGTGACGCGTGACGCGCCGTGTCGCGTTTTTGCATTATGAGCTTCTATACGCGCGCACTTCACGCGCACGCGTGACGGAGGCTTATACCGGATTTCGCGTCACAACGCGTCACGCGTCACGCTTCGTGGCAAAATCGTGGCAAGTGTCGGCCTTCGAGGCCCCTCCCGAGGTCGATATTCCGACCTCGTCCACGACGGGCGACGTGGGAATTCCCATAGCGTCCGCACCGGGAATTTCCGGCACGCCTCCCGCTACTCAGTTCACCAGTTGCACCGGCAGCCGCATCGCGAACGCGAAGGTCTCGAACGCCTGCCAGGCCCGGCGCTCCATCTCCGGTTCATCCGCGGCCTCCATCACGTCGATCAGCGGCTCGGTGTGCTCGGCGATGGGCAGGGTGCGCAGGAAGCCCACCGCCTCATCGAGGGAAGCCAGGACGACGGCCGGCCGGAAGGCATCGACCTGCATGGGGCGGATGTCGGCGCACTGCATGGTTCGGTTCTCCTGCATGAACGGTCGCCCCCGTCATCGCGATCCTGGCGGCGAAACGCGCCCCTACTTTGGGGGAGATGTGACAATTCCGGGGAAGGCGGCCGTGGTCGTCATTTGTCGTCACCACCCAGCAACATCCGTGCCGCGGCCTCTGCGTCCAATTTGGACCAACAGGAATTGGTCTGTGCCCACCAACACCACCACCGCGAGGCCCTGATGGCGACGCTCGATATCGAGAAGCTGCGAAAGGTTCGTGGCCTGATGACCGGCGGCGCGACTGAGGGCGAGCGCGCTGCCGCCCACTCCCGCGCCGAGGCCATCGCCAAGGCCGCCGGAATGACGCTGAAGGTCGCCTTGTCCAAGTTGGACGCCCCGGCTCAGCCGAAACCTCGCAGTTGGTTCGACGACTTTGCTGACGCGATGGAGGCGAAGGAGCCGGGGTATAAGGCCCGCGAGGCGGCGAAGCAGGCGGAACGCAATGCGCGGGACGCCCGGCGCCGCGCCGAGGTGCTGGCCGCCTATGGATCGGAAGCCGCCCTATTCATCCGCACCGAGCGCGAGGCGCTGCTGGAGGCCGCCATTGCGCCGTTGGCAACGTGGGATCAATGGACCGACGATGCCGGCACGTTGCATCGTTTTGCAAAAACCCTGGACGGCGTGGCCAGCGACTTCTGGAACGTCAAGGACATCACGCCGGCAATCCGCGAAGTAGTCACCAGCGCTTACCCATGGCCTGCCACGCTCGCCGAGGCCCTTTCCGAGGTGAAGGACTGGGACCGGCTGCGCTGGGACCGTGGTTTGTTCTGCCGCCCCGGCGAATGGAGCCACTATGCCGAGGTGGAATGCCGCGTGACGCTTCTGGAAGACGAACTGAAGAGCGGCCGGCCCGCGGCGTCCTGGGATGACCTGCAGGCGCGGTTCGACTGGAAGCGGTACACGGAAGAGCGCACCTGGATCGATCCCACCCCGCGCGATGATCCGTTTCTTGATCGCCTCGAGGCCGATTTCGCCTTCCTCAAGGCGAGTGCTCAGGCCGCCGGGCAGGAAAGCACCGCCCCCAACGGTTCGCAGGCTGCATCAGCCCCTCAGCCCGCCACCCGCCGCACCAACGCGCAGAAGCGCGCCGACGTGCTGTCCATGTTGGACACCCATCCAGATCTGTCCGACCGGGAGATTGCCAGGCGGGCCGGGGTATCGCCGCAGACGGTGAACACCCATCGGCGTACTCGCAAGCCGACAGCATAGGAGACTGAGCCATGACCACCACCAAGACCTCGCTTTTCGCTTCCCTCCTGCGCACCGTCGCGGACTGGGCCAGTGCCCGCCATGGGACGCCGAAGCCTTCAGCCCGCGCCGAACGTCGGCGCCGTGCCCGGAAGCGGTTGAAGGGTCGCGCAGCGCTGGCCGACCTGTACCAGACCGCCGCCGAAAGCCTCGGCGCTCAGGTCGATGCCCTGCGCCAGATGGTGGACGGGCTCAATGCCGACCGCGAGCGGCTGCAGCAGCAGATCCATATTCATCACGAGTGCATGGAAGACCTCGGCCGGCGCAATGCCTACCTGCTGGACCAATGCGCCACGTCGCAGCACGAGGCCGAGCACTGGAAGCGCTTCGCGGAAGGAGAGCGCGCGCAAGAAGCGGAAATTGCCCGGAAACTTCAATTAAATTGATGTTTCGACCGTTCGTGAACTTCAGTGAACTCCGGTGGACTCTCGGAAGATGTAATACATCAACAAATATCGTGAGACGCATCGTCACCACGTCTCGTGATCTACGGTATTCTTCAACAAACGGAGATGTGCAGATGATCGCGAGTTACCCTGAATTCATGACCATGCGTGGCCCTCAAGGGTTCACTGCGGCGATCAACGAAGCAGCGGCGCGGGAAAACCTGTCGCTGAGCGAATTCGCCCGCCGCGCCATCCTGGAACGCATCGAGCGCACCGGCGTGACGCCGCCGGCCGTGAAGCACACCACCAAGCGGGAGGGCTGATCCATGTGGGACATTCCTTCGTTCGCAATTCCTGTCCAGGTCAATCAGGGCGGCCAGATCGCATCCTATGCCGACAGGCTGCTGGGCAGCTTCGACCAGGGCCGCGCCTCGCGCCGGGAACAGGACATCCTCACCGGTCGCAAGGCACTGGGCGAGGAAATGGCGGCGAACCCAACAGCGACGCCGAACTACCAGTCGCTGGCAACTCGATTGCTTGGGAATGGCGACCTGGAGGGCGCCGGCACCTTCATGAGGCTCGGTCAGCAGGCGACGCAGAACGGCTTCGAGCGGCAGAAGATCGACATCATGCGCCAGCGGCTGGACAAGGATGGGCACCCGACCTACGGGCTCACGCCGCAATTCGGGGTGGACGCGCAAGGCAACCCCGTGATGCTGCAGTTGGGTAGCAACGGCACGGTACGGCAGGCACAGACGCCACCGGGCGTCAGCCTGTCGAACAAGCCCATCGTGAGCGATGCCGGCACGCACTTCGTCCTGACGGACTCAATCACCCGTCAGCCCATCACCACCATTCCGAAGAACGTGGCGGGCAAAGCGGCAGCCGGAGAGGTCGGGAAGGCGGCGGGCCAGGCGCAAGCCCAGTTGCCCGGCGCCGAGGGCATGGCAAAGCAGATCGGCGACCAGATCGACGCGCTCGCGAGCGACCAATACCTGCCGTACATGCTGGGGCCGATGGCGTCGCACATGCCGAACGTCTCGGCTGACGCCGCCCGCGTACAAGCCAAGATGGACCAGCTTCGCGGTGGGGTGTTCCTGCAGGGTTATGGGATGCTCAAGGGCGGCGGTGCCATCACGGAGGTGGAGGGGCTGAAGGCCGAGCAGGCCATGGCCCGCCTCAGCGCCGCGCAGAGTGTGGACGACTACAAGGCGGCGCTCGGCGAGTTCAAGGATGCGCTTACTACCGGCCTCGCCAAGCTCCGGGCGCAGGGGGCGATGGTGCCGGGTGCGGGCCAGAACTTCGGGGCTCCGGGCGGCGCTCAGGCTTCGGGCGCGCCGATGGCCAGTGGCCAGGGCGGGCCTGCACAGTCGGCTGCAATTCCTCCCGCAGCAGCAAGCCTCCTGCGCAGCAACCCCGGCCTCTCCGCGGACTTCGACCGCAAGTACGGGGCTGGCTCTGCCTCTCGCGTCCTTGGAGGGCAGTAATGCAGAACATCTTCGATCAGTTCAACGACCTCATTCCGCTTCCAGATGCCGGCCCGAGCTACGCCATGCGTCTTCTCGGACCAACGCCTCAACGCCACGAACCGGTCCCGACCCTCACTCAGGCGCGGGCGGTCTTCTCCCGTGAGCTTCAGGACCCGGCGGTTGCCTCCCGTCTCGCCGCCGTGACGCAGGCGGAGGTCGGGGGGCAGGGGCCGCAGGCCCAGCAAGCCTTCATCGAGACCATCATGAACCGGGCCGCGGCGCGTGGGCAGACGTTGGCGCAGACGCTCACCGGTGGCTACTTCCCTTCTGTCACCCACCGGCGCGCCGAGCGCTACGCCTCGGACCCGTCCGTCAATGGCCGATATTCGGGCATGATCGGTGACGCACTCGGGGGATCGAACGTCGGCCAGTTCGCCACTGGAAACGCTTCTGGCACCGTCGGCTTCAATGGCGGACCGCAGGTTTCGGCCTACGGTGGCGAGCGCTTCGGTATCGAGGGGCCTGATCGGGCGTGGGCCCAGCGGATGCGCGAAGGTGGCGCCACGGCTTATGCCCCCGAACCGCCGAAGCCGGCAGGAGTGCAGGCCATCGAAAATGCTATCCGCCCGGTCCCCGGAGCCGACCCCATCCCGCCGCGCCCGCGGTTCGGCGGACAGGCCCGCCCCTGGCAAGATGGTGCGGTTCAGTCCATGCCAGCGCCGCCGCAGGCACAGCAGCCGAATATCTTTGACCAATTCGATGCGCCGGCCTCTTCAAATGCGGCGGCGCCCAACATCTTCGACCAATTCGATGGAGATCACGCGCAGCCGCCCGCCCAGCCCGCCCCGTCCGGCCCCTGGAACAACGCCACGGCCGGCCTCAACGACGCCATTTATTCCACCCTCGGCGCGCCGGTGGACGCCGCGACGTGGCTCACCAACAAGGCCGCGCAGGGTATCAACGCCGTGACTGGAGCCGAGCTGCCGCAGGCGCGCACCAACCTTCCCGGCTCCAGCCGGTGGCTGGCCGGTGCTGGTGAGGCGGTGGGCGTCAACGACCCCGCCAAGGTGCAGGCCGCGACCATTCCGGAGAAGCTTGCCCGCGCGGCTGGCGCCGGTGCTGGCGGCATGATCGCCCCGGAAGCGGCCCTTGGAGCGCTCAACCGGGCCGGTATCGTTGGCGAAGGCGCCATGAACACGCTCGGCTCCATTTTCGGCCGCTCTGCCTCGGTGGGCGATGTCGCCACCAACGCGGCGGTGGGTGCCGCTGCCGGCATCGGCGGCCAGATGGCCAGTCAGGTAGTGCCCGAGCCGTGGAAGCCCCTCGCCGAGACGGCGGGAAATCTCGTGGGCGGAGCGGCTGGTGCCGGCGCCATCGCGGCCGGCCGGGGGGCTGCCCAGTTGCCGCAGGCGTGGCGCGACTTTCGCCTGTCCGACCCGGCGGCGCAGGAGGCGGCGGCCGGCGCGCGGTTGCGCCAGGCGGCGACCGATCCGGCGGCGGTGCGCGATGCGCTGGACGCCGCTGCCGCGTCGAAGACGGTGGGCCTGCCCTCCGAGCCCGGCGCCGTGCCGCGCAATCTGGTAGCGGGCTCCGAGCCCACCACCTTCCAGTTGACCGGCGATATGGGCCTTGGCGGCCTGGAGCGGGCCAGCGCCAGCCAGTACCCGGCCGAGTTCATGCAGCGGCGCGCCGACCAGAATGCGGCCCGCGTCGGCGCGCTGGAGGGCATCCAGCCGAAGGGCGCCCCCGAACAGGTGGTGGGTGTGCTACGCCAGAACCTCGCCGCGCTGGACGAAGCGACAAGGCAAGCCCTCACCGGTGCCACGAACGCGGCGCGCGAGGCGGCGGCCCGGCTGGGCGGCGAGGTCGCTCCCGAGGCGTACGGCACCGGCATCCGGCAGAACATCATGGATGCCCGAGAGGTGGCCAAGGAGCGCGAGCGCGCCCTGTGGAAGGCCGTGGATCCGGCCGGAACGCTGGCACTGCCGGCGATAGAGACGGCGCGCACTGCAGCAGAGACGCAGGCCACGATGCCGGCGAGTGCCAAGCCTATGTCGGGGGAGGAAGCGGCCATCTTCGGGATGGCGCGTCGCTTCGGGGCTGCCGTCGCACCCTTCTCCGAGGTGACGGCGCTGCGCAGCCGGATTTCCGATGCCATGCGGCAGGAGATGAAGGACAACGGTCAGACGGTGCAATATGCCCGCCTTGCCCGGCTTCGCGCCGCCGTCGAGCGTGATCTAGAAACGGCCGTTCTTGATCAGGCCGAGCGGGAAGCGCAGGGCATGGCATCGGGCGCAGTCTCGCTCGAAGACACCATGTTCGGCCGGATGCAAGCGGTCGTGGGCGCTCCTGGCGACTGGCCCGGCCCGACGCCTGGCGCGACCATGAGGGCGGGCGGCACGGCTGCCGGTGCCGGGCCGGGTCGCTCCGATGCCGTGATGAACGAGGCCGCGGATATCGCGCTGGGCCGCAAGGCACCCTACCGACCGCCGTCCTTCCTCAAGTGGATTGAGCGCAATGGCGGCATCCGCTACGACGACAACGTGGCGGCCGCGCTGGACGCCGCGGATCGGCGGCACGGGAACCTGCTGAACCGGTCCGGCCGCAGCGTCGATGAATGGGGCGTCTCGATTGCCGAACGTGCCGGGTGGGCGGATCGTCCGGACCAGAATGAAATCCTCGACTGGATCGCCGAGGCCGCGAACGGGCGCGAGCCGGACTGGTGGACCGCGCTCCATGCGAGTCCGGAACGGCAGGACGCTGCGCGCCTTGCCGATCATCTGGCGCGAATTGCCGCCGAAGAGGGTATTTCGCTCCGCTCGCGACAGGCGGCGCTTGACTTGCTCCGCCGGGATGCCGAGCTTTACGGCCTTGGCCCGACCGATGATCTGAGGGCTTGGGCGAGGGAGCGCACGGCTCGATATGGAACGGAGGCCCCCGCCGGAGGATTCGGCCCATCGACGCCGGCCATGGGGCGCGGCGCTGGCGCTGGAGCTTCTGGATTTCCCGGAGGATCGGCGGAATGGACTTCTGGATTTTCTGGAAGCCGAGGCCAAGCGCGAGGGCAATCTGGACGCTCTTCGGGAGATCAGGGCTTTCCGGGAGAAGGGCTGGTCAGTCCTAATTTCGATGAGGCAGCCCTAGAACGTCTTCGCGCCGCATCCGAGGCGACCAAGCAGCGGGCGCAGACCTTCGACGCCGGCCGGGTGGGTGCCGTCACCAGGCGCTCTGGCGCCTCCGGGCCGTTCCAGACGGAGGCCTCGGTCGTTCCTGCCCGCTTCTTCCTGCCGGGCCCGCGCGGATACGAGGCCATGCAGGCGCTGCGCGATGCTGCGCCAAACGCTCTGCCGCAGATCCGCGACTATGCCATCTTCACCCTGCGCAAGGCGGCGGAAAGCCCCCTCGACGGCACGCTCGACCCGGCCAAAGTGCAGGCGTGGCGCCAGAAGCATGCCGACGCGCTCCGGGCCATCCCCGAGGTTGACCGCATGCTGGCCGATCCGGTGCAGGCTTCCGAGACCATGGCCCGCCTGGCCGCCGAGCGGAAAGCCCAGCTGGACGCCTTCGAACAGGGCGCCGTGGCTCGCCTGCTCAGGGTGGAGGACCCGGCGGACGTGACGCGAACCATCGGCGGCATCTTCAGTCGGCAGGACGCCGTGCAGCAGATGAACCGCCTTGCCCGCGAAACCGCCGGCAACGAGGAGGCGCGGCAGGGCCTGCGCAAGGCCGTGGCCGATTACGTCAACCTGCGGTTCATCGGGAACACCGAGGGCGTGACCTCTGGCGCGGACATGATGCGTTCTGACGCCTTCCAGCAGTTCCTGCGGCAGTCCGCTCCAGCGCTCAAGACGGTGCTTTCCGGTCCCGAAATCATGACACTCCACGCCATCGCGGTCGACCTGAAGCGATCCAACCGCTCGGTGGCGGCCGTGAAGCTTCCGGGCCAGTCCAACACGGTGCAGGATGCGCTGGCGGTAGGGCAGGCCGGTGGTGCGCAATCCTGGCTGTCACGCCTGCTTTCTCCCGGCGCGCTCGCCAGCGCCGGTGCTGCAGCCGGCAGTATGGCCAGCGGCGGCCTCGGGGCGGCAGCTGGCGCCGGTGGTGGCGCCCACCTTGGCCGCGTCATCGAAGCCATGCGACAGGCCGGCCTCGCGAGCGTGGACGACATCGTGAAGGACGCGCTGTTGAACCCGGAGCGGGGGCGCGCGCTGCTGGCGAAGGTCCCAGACGCGCCCACGCGCGGACAAGCGATCAGCCTTGCCCGCGTCTACATGCGGGCGGCGGTGCAGCCTGGATCGGACGGCGAGAACAAAGCGCCCCAGCCGCAGCGGGGTAGCGCTCCTCGCCCGCCGACGCCGTCGCCGGCCGGCTTCCTGCCCCCTCCCGCGCCAGGCGGCGGACTGGCCGGGCGCCTGCTGGGCGTGGGGCCGTGACCATGTCCCCCCTTCGCAACGGCCGCCGCGAGCGCTTCGCCCAGCTCGTGGCCGAAGGCCGGACGGCGGCGGAAGCCTACACCGAGGCCGGCTTTCGCGAGAACCGCCAGAACGCCCACCGGCTGGCGAGCGATCCGGACGTGCGGGCTCGAATTGCCGAGATGCAGGAGAGAGGCGCCATGCGCGCGGAAATCACCTTGGCGGACGTGACCGAGCACCTGAAGCGCATCGCCGCGGCTGCCGAGGAGGAAGGCGGAGCGCCGGGGCTCTCGGTGGCGCGCGCCGCCTGGATGGACGTGGCGAAGCTGAACGGGCTGGTGGTGGACAAGAGCGAGAGCGAGAGCGAGAGCGTGAACGTCACCCACACGATTACCGACAAGCCCATGTCGGATGAGGAATGGGTCGCGGAGTATGGGGCGGAGGGTACTGGGCCGGCTGAGGATGGCCGCAGCACTCCAGCCCCCTGACACCAATTGGATCGCGCGGGAAAGTACCTGACACGGTTGCGATCATATGGGATACACCTCCGCATTGCGGCGATGCCAGGATGAACCAATGATCGTATATCGTTTGAATGCGATCCCATTCTGGACCCCCGCGGTCCAGAATGCTCTCCTTGGGCTGATCGCCGCCGGTCTCGTCTTTTTCATCCCTTTCTACGTTCGCAAGCTGTAATTTTCGCGCAAACGAGTTGCGGCGAGCGGGCCACGCTGCACCTCACGTTCGGCGAGGGCGAGGCGGTGCATTGAGGGGGCGGGCGACCGCAGGGGCAGGCCGCTCGGCTCTCGTTCGCCTCGGCCGGGGCTTGGGCAGGCGCTGCAGCGTATCACGGGCAGCAGCAAGGCCGGCACCGGGCAACCCGACGCCGGCCGCAAAGCTTCAGGCTACCTCTACCTCGCGGATCGCGCCCGCCATGGCCCGCGCGCAGGCGGCATGGGCTCGGTCTGTTTAAATGATGATCAGGCCCACACTGGAATATATCGAGCATTTCTATTGGCTTGATCATAATCAAGAGGCTTGATTAGGCCCCCGTCCATTGCATCTTTAATTACGGCAGATACCTGCGTATAATTGCGTTTATCCAAACCAAATCTTGCCCTTAAACTTGAATTGCTCATCGGTTGGTGAGATATGTAACGCAATACGCAATGTTGATAGCATGCACGCGACCGTTCATCCTTGGTCATCATCCCGAAAGGTTTCGACCCAAGCACCGACACTGAAGTTGAGTTTTGCAATTTGGTGAACAGCGGCGGGGGTAACGCTTGCCTCTCAATCTCGTCCAGAGCCCGATCCACGCCGCTACCTCGCTCCTCACATATCCCCAGCCTTCGCATTATTCCGGCCAAGCGTTCGTTTCGTGACTTTGCCGGAGCATCAATAAATCGCTCCGGTTCGACCAATGGTGCGCCTGGATTGGTGATATCAACACGATTGTTAAATATTTCTATAACAGGACCATCACCCGTCGATGTTAAGTCCTGGTGTATCAGCGCATTTGCAATAAATTCTCTAAGAGAAATTTCTGGGCACAAATATTCTTTAACTCTTATTCCGTGCAGCATCTTCTCGGATTGAGGCAATTGAGACATAATATATTTAAGCATGCTTTTAAATCCTATTGCATACCCCCTTTGACCGACCTGTTCTTGAGAGCCTTCTAGTTTAGAGTTTCCCTTGTATCTAATAACTCGAACCGATTTTCTTTGGACGCTGGGAAATAAACTCACGTCCTTTGCAGCAAGAATTACCATAAGGTTGGTCACGTCAAAGGCGCCCTGCCTGTCATCTCTGATCAAGTTTTCGACCAATAGCCGGTGGATCATTCCTTTCTCGCTGAGCTTTGGCTCGCCAAGCATCTTTAAAAGCTGATCGCAAAAGAAGTTGTCAAGTATATCTGATTGAGATTGATGAAATGCGGCAATCCCATCTTCGTAGTGGTATTTCGACGTCAAAAACCACAACGAGCGCTCCCGTTCGGGGTACTCGATCAATTTCTTCTTCACCGAATCTATTCTGATGTAAGCAGTGTTTTTAAACCGAACCGGTCTCTGATAAGCCGGATCAATCATTATCATCTCAATATGTTTTCCATTGAAATCAAGACTCGATATCGAAACATTCAATCTTGGATCTAGGAGCCGATTTAGCCAGTGCTCGAATGAGTCTCCGCCAACCTTTTCGTCCTTTAGGCGCAATTTTGTTCCAACGACTTTGCAGGTTTTGTCTTCAATTCCGAAAACTAAATACCCGCATCGCTCTCCTAGAAGCATCGCTGAATTTGCTAGGGCGGAAACATACTCTCCAACATCTTCTGGTTGGAAATTATTTTCTTTAAATTCGAGCCATTCGCACTCGCGGGGCTGCGCAAGGAGATTTTCGAGCAGTTTCGATGCATCCGATATTACCATCGACGACTCGCTTGGTTATGTCGTTCGTTCGGTGCAGTAGCCTATGCCAGGAATCCGCAACTATCAAAAGTGTTCGTTTTTTCATCAGCCTAGGACATGGCCGGCCCTAGAATCATTATGTCGATAGTTCGGTATGGCTCATGTGAAAAAGTCAAGCCCTAAGGTTCGGCCGCCCCGGCGGTTGCAAGGGATATGCGATAGCGGCCCGCCAAGCGCTTCACGGCGCTAGCGAGCCCCGGCAGATTTTGCCGCATCTCTTTCTCGCTTCCACTTCGTGTATGCATCCTCCGGCTCGGTTTCAGCGTGGCGCAGACCGCTGGCCTTGTCGAGAGCGGCATCGAGCGCATGACGGTCCCACCTCTTGGTTCCCGGTATCGGGCCCGGGACGATGCCCTGCCGGCACCAGGCCGCGAAGCCACTGGCCGTGAGGCCGCAGTATGCCGCGGCCTGCTGCTGCGTCAGGCAGCGCGGCTCGATGGTGGGGCCGGTGGTATTCTTGTCGCGGGCCATGGGGGTTTTCGCTCCCCTACCTACAGGATCGAGAAGCGCTTGGGTTTCGGCTCCTCGGAAGGAATCGACAAGCGCTCATATGGAATGACCTTGGCGACGCCGTTCACCAGATCGATGCGGACAGCCATCCCCGTGCGCTTCGCGGCCGCAAAGATGCGAGCTAGGTCAGCTTGTGTGAAGCGTGCGGCCCGGCGGCTCACGTGGCAGGCCCCTTCCTCAGCCTCACCCCCGGCCCCTCGCCGTTCTCCGCGACGAAGATGACGCCGGCGGCTTCGAGTGCGTGCATGACGGCGGCAACGTTGTTCGCCAATCCTGCCGCCGGCCCCTCGCTCGCCTCCATGCGCTTCAGTGTCGGCACGGAGATGTTCGCCCTGGCGGCGACTTCGGCCTGCGGTAGGCCGACGAGCGCGCGAGCCGCCGCAATCTGCCTTCCTGTGAGCGTCGAGTGATCCATAGGGATTAAATTTATCCTTAAGAGTTGACTAAGGGTCCAATTCGATCTATAAGTATCATATTGATGCTTTGAATCAAAGCCGGACCAACTGTCATGCTCAACAAATCCCTCTTGATGCGCCGCGCCTGGTCGCTCCTGCGGCAGTCCATGGCGCCCTATACCCGGCCCACCTTCGCCGCCCACCTGCGGCAGGCATGGGAAGAGGCCCGCAACGCCCCGGTGACGCCGTGGGACGTGTTGCAGCGCTACGTGTCGGTGCCGCGCGGCTGCCACCGAGCCGAGGTCATCCGCCGCGCCGAGCACGCCCTGAATGCCGCTCGCATCACCGCGGCGCGCTACCGGAATGCGCCCGAGCCCCGCGACGCCTACGCCGCACGCAAGCGCAGCGCCGACCTCCAGCGGCTCAACGCCCTCGAATTGATCGTGCGCGATGAGAAGGCCGCCGCCGGCATCGCGGCCACCTACACCGCCCGGCGTGATGGGACCGGCTTCGTCCTGAAGCGCAACGGTGTCCAGTTTGGACGCCTCACCGGGCCGGCCGGTGCGCTCACCTTCACCACCACCGACGCTGCCCTCGCCGAGCGGGCGGGCACCACCTTCGCATCATGGGAGGACTTCCCCGCCATGCTCGCCAAGGTGCGGGCCGCCGACGAAGCCCTTCGCCTTTCCCGCATCGCCTGATCCCGCCCGGCGGCGTGTCCGCCCCTCTGACCGCTTCCAACATCACCGGAGAACACCAATGCCGAAGCCCACCGCGGCGGCAAACGCCGCCCCTATGCCCATCACCACCCGCCGGACCTTCCTCAAAGCCGGCGGAGCGCTGGGCACCGTTGCTGCCCTCGCAGTGCCTGTGGCCGTCCTGCCGAAGGCGGAGGCGGCGGAGCACCCCGACGCCGAGCTGCTGCGCCTGGGCGCTGAATTCGAGCGCAATCTGGTCCTGCTGAAAGCGGAGATGGAGCGCAACGCGCCGGTGCGTGAGCGTTACGCCCGCGCTGTGGAGCGGCGGAGAGGCGACCTCAATCGCGAGCCGTTCGACAACTTCGTGAAGCGGAGGGTCGTCGTTGAACATGATGATGCAATCGACCGGGAAGACGCCTTCTTCAACGCGATGGACGCGCTCGCGGAACGGATCAGGGAAAAGCCAGCCACGGGGGTAGCCGGACTTGCGGTCAGAGCGCGTGTCGCAGCCTATGACTCCCACATCCTCTTGAAGCCGGACAACCATCCCGATCTGCAAGAGTGGGATAATCAATGCCTGCTGTCCTTCTTCCGCGAGGTGGAGCGCATGGCGAGGGAGGCGGCCCATGTCTGAGCGCAGCCCCTCCCGCCGCTCCCTCCTGAAGGGCGCAACCGCCGCGCTCCTCACCGTGCCGGCCACCATCACGGCCTTGGAGGCCGATCCGTTGCGAGCGCTCGTCGCGGCCTATCGTGATGAGTGCGCCCGCCTGAACGCTATCCCCGGCGACATCCCGGACGATGAGCCGACGCCGGTTTGGGAAGCCCTGAACGAAGGTCCGCTTCCGGTAGCCGCCACCAAGGAGGGCGCGATGGATGCCCTCCGGCTGGCAATCGAGATGCACAAGGACTTCACCTACACGAAGGCCGTCCCGAACCTCATGCAGGCCGCCCTCGGCTTCCTTGAGGGAGGCATATCATGACCCGCCGCACCTCCGCCGGCCGGCCCTCACCGGCTTCCCATTTCCCCGCCATCCCCTTCGAGCACCAGCCCGAGCTGCGCGCCCTGATGATGTTCCCGACCCTTCCGCCGGGCCACATGACGTTTCCGGTCCCGGATGACGCCTTCTATCCGCACCTGCGCCGCGGCGAGTTCGCGGTGGTGGACCTGGCCGACCATCAGCCGGCCGAGGGCGAGCTGTTCCTGATTTCCTACAGATCACTGAGCATGGAGAGCGGCCACGTCTACGCCCTGTGCGCGATGCGCCTGAAGCGCTCGCGCGTCGATCCGGCCCGTACCAGCTGGTATGCGCGCCACTCGCTACCGGAAGCCGGCGTACGGGCAACCCTCTCCGAAGGCCCGTTCACCACCGAACATGCCGCCGAGAGGCTGGTAGGGCGCGTCGAGGGGGTGTGGGTGCCGGGGGCAGCAGCCAGAGGAGCGTCTGCTTCGTGAGAGAATGTGCCGGAGTGAATTACCTGAATTGGGAAGGAGGACTTCCGAAGAACTCGCCGCTGGCTACACCTCGGCCCCTGGCCACGGGGTGATGGCGCGCTCCGCTGGTGCCTCAGCTGAGCCTGCGCTATGCCTGCGCTATGGGATGGCCCTTGACCCTGCTCCTGGCGATGGCGGGGAACGGCCGTGCGGGGAGAAGATCATGCGTGTGGGCGTGCTCGGCGCGACGGGTCTCATCGGCTCCACCGTGGTCGCCCGCCTCCTGGCGGAAGGGCACCAGGTGCGGGGCTGGGCCCGCCGCACTGCCACCGCGGCCCGCAGCCAGCCCGCAGCGGAATGGAACGACCTTGATATAAGCCGCCTCGCCAAGGCACAGGACTGGAGGCCTCACCTCGCCGGTCTCGATGCCGTGGTCAATTGCGCCGGCCTCCTGCAGGACGCTCCGGGCGAGAGCGTGGAAGCCGTGCATGCGACGGCCGTCGCGGCTCTGGCGCTGGCGTGCGAGCAAGCCGGTATCCGGCGCGTCGTCCAGGTCTCCGCCATCGGGCTCGATGACGGCACGCCCACCGCCTTCTCCCGTACCAAGCAGGTCGGCGACACCGCCCTGATGGTCAGCCGCCTCGAATGGGTGGTCCTGCGGCCGTCCGTCGTGGTGGGGCGGCGGGCCTATGGCGGCAGCGCCCTGTTCCGCGCACTCGCCACATTGCCGGTTCTGCCGGTGGTGAAGGGCACCGGCCCGCTCGACATCGTCGCGCTCGATGATGTGGCCTCGACCGTTGCCTTCTTTCTGCGTCCTGGCGCACCGGGCCGGGTCGTGCTCGACCTCGCCGGGCCGGAGCATCTGTCCTTCGTCGACGTCATCCGCGCGTATCGTGCCTGGCTCGGATGGCCGCCCGCGCGGACGGTGAGCATTTCCGGGACGCTCGCGGGCCTCGCGTTTCGCCTCGGGGATGCCGCCGGGCTGCTCGGCTGGCGCCCGCCGGTCCGCAGCACGATCCTGACGGAGATCCGCCGTGGGGCAGCCGGCGACCCGCAGGCGTGGCAGACGACGACGGGCATTGTCCCCCAATCCCTGGCAGCGACCCTGTCGGCGGAGCCGGCCGGCGTGCAGGAGCGCTGGTTCGCCGTGCTTTATCTGCTGAAGCCGGTGGTGCTGGTGGCCCTCAGCCTGTTCTGGATCGTCACCGGCTTGATCTCCCTCGGCCCAGCCGCCTCCGCCGGCGAAGCCTTCCTTCAGGAGGCGGGCACAGGCCCCCTTGCCCTGCCGCTGGCGCTCGCCGGGGCGCTGGCCGACCTCTCCATCGGCCTCGGGATTGCCTGGCGCCGCACCTCGCGGCTGGCACTCCTGGGCGGCGCAGGGCTTTCAGTGCTCTATGCCCTTGCCGCGACCGCACTGGTGCCGCGGCTGTGGCTCGACCCGCTTGGCCCCCTGGTCAAGATCCTGCCCGTCCTCGTCCTGCATCTTCAGGCGCTGGCAACGCTGCGCGACCGGTGATGGACTATTTCCTTCTGAAATATCTGCACATTCTCGGCGCCACGGTCCTTCTGGGGACGGGGGCCGGCATCGCCTTCTTCATGGTCGCCGCCCACCGCACGGGTTCCGCCGCCACCATCGCCGCGGTGGCGCGCATCGTGGTGCTCGCGGATTTCATCTTCACCGCCACGGCCGTCGTCCTCCAGCCCATCAGCGGCGCTCTGCTGGCTTGGAACGCGGGGTATTCCCTGGGAGAGGGGTGGATCGTGCTGTCGATCCTGCTCTATCTCCTCACAGGCGCATTCTGGTTGCCGGTGGTGTGGATGCAGATGCGCATGCGCGACCTCGCGGCAGCTGCATCTTCGACCGGCTTGCCGCTCCCCGCGGCCTATCACCGTCTGTTCTGGACCTGGTTCGCGTTCGGCTTTCCAGCGTTCACTGCAGTCGCCAGCATTTTCTGGCTGATGATCACCCGACCGAGCCTCCCGACCTTCACCTTCGGTGGATGAGCGGTTCATAGCCGCCGGCTCCTACGAACAGGCAAGCTATGCGATTCAGGATACGCCGGAGATGGTCGCGAGCCGCTACGGCCGGTTACCGCCTCAGGACAAGGCCGCTCTCGCAGTAAAGGTGTGGGAGGCGGCCTAACGGTCGCGTCTCACCCAATCCCGCCTGGTCCCGGCAAATCCCGAAAGGTGCCATCCAGGGGCCAACGTCGTGATTTGCTGGTATTTTTGCTGGTATCTATCAAATTGATATCGAGCCATACAATTGAATTATAATCAGTATTTCAACTTATTGTCCGTCCTGCCGGGCCACCAAATATATCAATACCTTAGACTAAATTGACGGTCTTCTCACGGGTCGCACTCAACTGAGGGAGGCGAGTGGGTGGCCTGCGAGGCCGCCATCAATGGCATCCTCTTGTCCGACTTGAGCGTCAACCACCCAAAAACCATGCCCCGTGGCGCTTACGGGGACCGATGAGCTTGAGGCCGGATGCCGTCGCCGCAGCACGACGCGAAAGTCCTGCTGAGGCCGCTGCGCGGCGATGCCTCCCGATCATCGCGCAGGGAGAGCGGACGGAGCAGCCCTGCGAACCGTATAGACGCTCAGGCCGCGAGCCAGCGGGCGACATCATCCGGTTTCGGCAGGCCGCCGGCGTGCACCACCTTGCCGTCGATGACGATGCCGGGGGTCGAGGCGATGCCGTAGCCGGCGATCAGCGCATAGTCGGTGACCTTTTCCACCGTGACGTCGAGCCCGAGCTTGGCCGCCTCATCCCGCACCATCTGCGCCGTGGCCTCGCAGCGGGAGCAGCCGGGGCCGAGCACCTTCACGTCCTTCATGGCTTGTGCCTTTTTGTTTCAGGAAAACAGCGCGTTGAACAGGAAGCCCACGGCGAGGATGCCGGCGCCAACCACACCGATGAACACGGCGATCAGCTTCAGGCTCAACACTTTGCGCAGGATGATCATTTCCGGCAGCGACAGGGCGATGACTGCCATCATGAAGGCGAGCACGGTGCCCAGCGCAGCGCCCTTGGCCAGCAGAGCTTCCACCACCGGGATGATGCCTGCGGCATTGGAATACATGGGAATGCCCAACAGGACCGCCGCCGGAACCGACCACCACGCATCCCGCCCCATGATGGAGGCGAGCAGATCCGCCGGCACGAAGCCGTGGATGAAGGCGCCCGCGGCGATGCCGGCGATGATCCACATCCAGACCTTGCCGACGATGTCGCGCACCGCGTCGAGGCCCGCCCTGATGCGATCCACCAGCGTCATGCCGTTTGGCGGCAGCTCGACCGGAGCGGCGCGCACATTGCGCACCCAGTCTTCCAGCCAGCCTTCCAGGTGCAGCCGGCCAATGACCCAGCCGGCGACGATGGCCACAGCGAGGCCGAAGGCCAGATAGGTGAGCGCCACCTTCCAGCCCACGAGCGCGAACAGCAGACCCAGCGCCACCTCATTGACCATGGGCGCGGCGATGAGGAAGGAAAACGTAACGCCGAGGGGCACGCCGGCGGAGACAAAGCCGACGAACAGCGGCACCGCCGAGCAGGAGCAGAAAGGCGTGACGATGCCGAGGCCAGCGGCCGCGATATTGCCGAGCCCCTCGCGCTTTCCGGCGAGCAGCGCACGGGTGCGCTCGGCCGAGAAGAAGCTGCGCACCACGCCCATGGCGAACACCACCAGGGTCAGCAGCATCAGCACCTTGGGCGTGTCGTAGACGAAGAATGCCACCGCTTCGGCAAGATGGCTGCCCGGCTCCACCGGCAGGCGGGCCACCAACCATTGGGAGAACGGCGCGAGCTGGGCGTAGACCACGAACCAGAGGGCGATAGCCGCGACCGTTGCCGCCGCCCAGACGAGGGGAGATGCCTCCCGGGGCGGCTTGCGCCCGGTCAATGACAGGTCGGCGCTCATGCGGCTCTCCTGTTCGATGTCGCGTCGAGACTGATGAGGACTGCATTGATGATCGCCGCCTGCTCGGCCGGCAATTCGGGATTACGACGGTACCGCACCCATTGGGCATCCCGCCGATCCACCACGACGCCGGCCTGCTTGAGCACCGCCATATGGCGCGACATGCGGGATTGGGTCACGCCGAGGACGCGCACGAGCTCGCAGACACAATGCTCCCGCCCATCCCAAAGGAGGCGGACCGCCGCGAGGCGGGTGGGCTCGGCGAGGGCCGACAGGAGGGTGAGAGCGGACTGCATGAGAGATAGTTACTCTCATGCGCATATGCGTGCAAGCGCATTTTGCGTCGATCTCTGTCGCCGGTAGCGTGGTGATTTCGGCCATCGGTGATGACGTTTTCGGGTGCGCCAACCCGCCGCCGAGGTTCGGGAGGCTGGTCCGCGAAAGCTCGGCCCGGATCATGGTGGGCGGCTGCGGTGAGCTCTCCGGCGTCATGAGCACCTTCCCTGCACAAGAGCTGAAGCGCGGATTCTTTTCGTCGGGCCGCAGCTTCAAATGACGTCCGGCTGGACGGACTGGCGCAGTGTATAGAATCCGACTATTTCTCCTGAATGTTCAGTCATGATCTGGTGCTTCGTCATGGGTTTGGCTCTCGCGATCGCCGAGACAAGCGTATTCGCCTTCGGTCTCATTCTGTTTATCGCGCAGCTGGCTGCGCACGGTATCGGATTCTGGCTTGGTCGACGCGGCGCAACGCGGCAGGCGAACCCGGAGGCGGTCGGAGTGATCGTGGGCGGAATGTTGGGGCTGCTCGCTTTCGTCCTGGCCCTCACCCTTTCCTTTGCCAACAGCCGGTTCAGCGAACACCGGCAAGGTAGTGTTACCGAAGCCAATGCCATTGGCACGGCCTGGCTCAGGGCCAAGGCCGTGGGCAATGCGCGGGGCGACGCTATTGCAAGCCTGCTCGAAGACTATGTTCAGGTGCGCGCCGACTTCGTCAGGGCAAACCGCGATCCGGCCGCGATAGACGCACTCAACCAACGTTCCAATGCGATTCAGTCGCAGATGTGGGGTCATCTGTCGGCCATCGTGCGTGAACAGCCAAACCCGGTGTCGGCGGCCTTGATGAGCGCCTTGAATGACACATTCGACGCCGGGACCAGTGAGCGATTCGCGTACTATATTACGTTGCCGCCCCAGCTGTTCTGGCTCCTCATCGGTATGACATTGCTCAGCATGGGCTGTCTTGGCTATCAATTCGGGCTCAAGAAGCAGGCTTCGATCGTGTTGATCGTGGTTTTGACGGCCATGTGGACATGGGTCATCATTGAGATACTTGACCTTGCCTCTGCCCGCCTCGGCTACATCCGCACTGGAACTGCAGTCTATGACTGGACAATTCAAGGCTTCAAGGGCGGCGTCAACATTCCCCCGTTGCCGCGCTGAAGTCATCGGGCAACGGCAGTCGGCGAT
This sequence comes from Xanthobacter autotrophicus Py2, assembly GCA_000017645.1. NCBI lineage: Bacteria > Pseudomonadati > Pseudomonadota > Alphaproteobacteria > Hyphomicrobiales > Xanthobacteraceae > Xanthobacter > Xanthobacter versatilis. The sequence continues at coordinate 3,808,207 of CP000781.1, read as the reverse complement.
GTTCGGGCGCACAACTTGGCCTTAGACGAAACGCCTTTCGTCGCGACGGGCGACAGTGCGGGTCAGTTCGTACCGCTGCAACGTCCTGCGCAGGCACCACGCTGGATCACGCAACCTCCGTCAATCCTGCCCTTCGAAAGCGGGAGGGCCATGTCTCCGTTCGAAAAATGAAACGGGCCGTCTCAAATTGCGAAATACGCATCAACATACCTGCGACCGGCATTCAAATATTATTGACCACTATGGTCTCCCGAAAAACTCTGACACTATGGCCTGCCGCAATTAACTTCATTGGACGCAAAGTCGGCAACAGATACCAGCTATCGATCGACCTTCTTTGAGGAGAACCTCGTGTATGCTTTGAACTGCTGACAGAGGTTCAATGCAGGGTCGGCGCCTGCGCATTGATGCAGGGGAGTGGGATCATGGCCTTCATCGATATCTTCGCCATCATCGTCCTCGTCGTCGTCATCGCTTCCGCCGTGGCGCTCTTCGTCATCCTCGGGATGACGCCTGGCGCCATCGCCCGGCGGCGCTCCCACCCCTGGGCGGAGGCGGTTTCGGTCGCCGGCTGGGTGACGCTCCTCTGCGGCTTCGTGCTGTGGCCCATTGCGCTCATCTGGGCCTATGTGGACGTGCCCGCCCGGCCGGAGCGCAAACAGGAGGCGGCGCAATGATCGTCCTGCTGCTGAACCTCTATATCGCGATCCTCGTCACCCTGATCTGGCTGAAGATCATTCCCAACACCCTGCTCTGGAAACTGTCCCCCATCCCCGTGCTGGTGCTGCTGAACGTCGCGCTCTTCATACCCATGGGATGGGGTGCCCCGACAGGCGGCGCCATCATCGGGCGGCACTCCGTTTCCATCGTTCCCGACGTGAGCGGAGAAGTGATCGAGGTCACGGTCTCGCCCAACGTGTCCCTCAAGGCCGGCGATGTCCTGTTCCGCATCGATCCCACGCCCTACTCAGCCCAGCTGCGCGCGCTGGAAGCGCAGCTGAAGCTCGCCGAGACCCGCCTTGCCCAGATGACCGAGCTGGCCCGGAAGCAGGCGGCGCCGGAATTCAACGTCGAAGAGCGTCAGAGCGAGGTGGACCGGCTCAGGGCGCAGGTCGATGGTGCCCGCTGGAACCTCGACAAGACGATCGTCCGCGCTCCGGCGGATGGCTATGTCACCAATCTGGCGCTGCGCAAGGGCGCGCGCGTGTCGAACCTGGCGGTGTCTCCGGTGATGGCCTTCATCGATACCACCGAGGCGGTCACCATCATTCAGGTTCCGCAGAACTATGCACGCTATATCGAACCGGGGCAGAAGGTGGAGATCACCTTCAAGCTTCTGCCCGGGCAGGTCTTTACCGGTCGTGTCGAGAGCGTGCTCCAGGCCATCGCACCCGGACAGACCGCGCCGTCCGGTTCCGCCGCCGAGAACCGGGACCTGACGCCCGAGCCGTTCGTTGTACGCGCGACGCTCGACGACCCGACGCTGGAGGACCGCCTGCCGGCCGGCAGCGTGGGCAGCGCGGCGATCTATACCGAACACGTGAAGCTTAGCCACGTGATCCGTCAGGTCATACTGCGTCAACAGGCGATTCTGAACTACATCTGGCCCTATTGAGGGTACCGTCAGGAATGCGTTCGCCTTGCTGCAGGTATCACGAATAGGGAGGAAGCCATGCGGACAAAAGAGCGGTCTGCGCATGCGGCAACCTTCGCCGCGGGCCTCTCCAGCCTCGCGGTCTTGTCTCTCGCGCCCGCCCCCGCCGAGGCCGCCGAGAATGGCATCGGCTTCTACCTGCTTGGCGGCCGCGGCCCCATGGCGGGCTATATCCCGCCCCCCGGCTTCTACGTGCAGGACGACGTCTACTATTACAGCGGCAGCATCGGCGGAAATAAGCAGTTTCCTTCGGGCGGGCAGATTCTCGCCGAGGTGAATGCTCAGATCGTCGCGGACTTCCTGACCGCCACCTGGGTGCTGCCCACGGAGGTCTTCGGCGGCAACCTCGCCGTCGGTTTATTGCTACCGCTCGGCCAGCCCGACGTGTCTGCCGACGTGCTGGTCAATCCGGTAGCGGTCAATCCCGTCTCTCGCCGGGCGACCGACAGCGCCTTCATCTTCGGCGATCCGGTAGCCACAATGTCGCTCGGCTGGCATTCCGGAAATTGGCACTGGAACGTCACTGGCCTTCTCAACATACCGGTGGGCGACTACCGGGAAGGGGAGATCGCGAACCTCGCCTTCCACCGCGTCGCAGCCGATGTTTCGGGCGCGATCACCTGGCTCGACCCGACCAGCGGCTGGGAGGCCTCGGCTGCGGTTGGCGTCACCTTCAACGGCACCAACCCGGTGACTGAGTACACCACCGGTACCGAGTTCCACGCCGAGTGGGCCGTCACGAAGATGCTGACGAAGCAGTTCTCCCTCGGCCTCGTGGGCTACTTTTACGACCAGATCACCGGCGACAGCGGACCGGGGGCGCGGCTCGGCCCGTTCGAGGGACGCGCGATTGCGCTCGGTGGGACCGTTGCCTACAATTTTGAGTTCGCTGGCACACCGTTGTCGACGCGCGTGAAAATCTATCGCGAGTTCGACGTGGTGAACCGTCTTGAAGGCACGGCCGGCTACTTCACAGTGGCCTTTCCGCTGACGGGGGCGAAATGAGCCGCTCGATCCGCCAGAGATGTCCGTCACCGACGCAGGTTTCGCGCTCACGAGAACGCGGCACGGTATTTAATTGCCCCCAAATCTCTCCTGACGCGAAGAATTGTTCCGGCACACGGCCGGACATGTTGAAGACCTCTTCATAAGCCAGGCAGCCTTTCCCCGTGTGCCCCGCGGACCGCCGGGACAAGCCGGAACAGCAGGAGCTAGCGATGCGCGCGATGATACTGCCCCTGACACGCCGCTTCCTGGTCATGGCCTTGCTGGCGCTGGTCGCCGTGCCGCTGGCGCATGCGCAGACCGATCCCCTTCCCTCCTGGAACCAGGGCGCCACGAAGGCCGCGATCGTCGACTTCGTCGCCCGTACCTCCCGGGACGGCGGCCCGGACTTCGTGCCGGTCGAGGACCGCATCGCCGTTTTCGACAATGACGGCACCCTGTGGAGCGAGCAGCCGGCCTATTTCCAGGCGGCGTTCGCCTTCGACCGCATCCGCGCCCTGGCCAAGGACCATCCCGAATGGAAGGACAAGCAACCCTTCAAGGCCGTGCTCGAGGGCGACATGAAGACCCTGGCGGGCGCCGGTGAGAAAGGGTTGCTGGAAATCGTGGCCGCCACCCATGCCGGGATGAGCGTGTCGGACTTCGGCGCGCTGGTAACCGACTGGATCACCACCGCCCGCCATCCCCGCTTTGACCGCCCCTATACCGACCTCGTCTTCCAGCCCATGCTGGAATTGCTCGCCTATCTTCGGGCGAACGGGTTTCGGACCTTCATCGTCTCCGGCGGCGGCATCGAGTTCATGCGGCCGTGGGCGCCGGGCATCTATGGCATACCGCCCGAGCAGATCGTGGGATCGTCCGGAAAGACCGAATTCCGCCTCGACGGCGACAAGCCTGAAATCGTGAAGCTGCCCGCCGTCGAGTTCGTGGACGACGGGTCCGGCAAGCCGGTGGGCATCAATCGCTTCATCGGCCGGCGTCCGGTCTTCGCCGCCGGCAATTCGGACGGCGACCTGCAGATGCTGCAATGGACGACGCTGAACTCAGGACCTCGCTTCGGCCTCATCGTCCATCATACCGACGCCGAGCGGGAATGGGCCTATGACCGCGCCTCCCCGTTCGGGCGGCTCGACAAGGCCCTCGACGAGGCCCCCCGGCGCGGCTGGACCGTGGTCGACATGAAGAGCGACTGGAACGTCATCTACCCCTTCGAGAAGAAATAGAACGAAAGGAACGACAGGGCACCCCGCGGCGCCCTCATGGCGAACACTGCGGCAGAGGTGCTCTGATCGACCGCCAGGGCGACCCGGCCGGCTCCGCCTCAGGCCCGAAATCGTTTCTGCGCCGCACAAACAGGTCAATAAACACAAGCCCTGCCATGAACATCAATATTGTACCTCAGTTCAGATCGCTAAAAACTGTCTTGCTTTTGCATCTTTGCCAAAGGATCCTTTCCCTGCATTGAGGCCGTTGCTTCCCCTTATCGACGGGAACAGCGCGCAGCATGTCATCGCGGCGTCTTCAGCGGTATCTATACGTCGCAAGTTTTCATGGGAGGCGAGGATGTGTATCCGAGGATTACTGGGAGCATTCATGCTCACGGCGACCGCGACGTTGACAGCCGTCACGCCGGCAGCCGCACAGCAGCAACCGACCTCCAAGCCCAACATTCTCGTCATCTTCGGTGACGATATCGGGCAAACCAATCTGTCGACCTACAGCTTCGGCCTGATGGGCTATCGCACGCCGAACATCGACAGGATCGCCAACGAGGGCCTGAAGTTCACCGACTATTATGCCGAGCAGAGCTGCACGGCGGGCCGCTCGACCTTCATCACCGGCCAGTCGACCCTGCGTACGGGCCTGTCAAAGGTGGGCCTGCCCGGCGCCGATCTCGGCCTTCAGGCCAGCGACGTCACCATGGCCTCCGCGCTGAAGGACCTCGGCTACGCCACCGGCCAGTTCGGCAAGAACCACCTCGGCGACCGCGACGAATTCCTGCCGACCGCGCACGGGTTCGACGAATTCATGGGCAACCTCTACCACCTCAATGCGGAGGAGGAGCCGGAGAATTTCAACTATCCGCAGGATCCCGCCTTCCGCAAGCAGTTCGGCCCGCGCGGCGTCATCAAGAGCTCGGCCGACGGCAAGATCGAGGACACCGGCCCGCTGACGCGCAAGCGCATGGAGACGGTGGACGACGAGACCTCCAAGGCCGCCATCGACTTCATCGACCGACAGGCGGCGGCCAAGAAGCCCTTCTTCGTGTGGATGAACACCACGCGGATGCATTTCCGCACTCATGTCCGCGCTGAAAACCGCAGCAAGCCCGGTCTCACCGCGCTGACCGAATATGCCGACGGCATGATCGAGACCGACAAGGTGATCGGCACGATCCTCGACAAGATCGACCAGCTCAAGCTGGCCGACAACACCATCGTCATCTACACCACCGACAACGGCCCCCACCAGAATTCCTGGCCGGATGCGGGCACCACGCCATTCCGCAGCGAGAAGAACACCAATTGGGAAGGCGCATTCCGCGTTCCGGCCCTGATCCGCTGGCCGGGACATATCCAGCCGGGTTCGGTCGCGAACGGCATCTTCTCCGGCCTCGACTGGTTCCCCACCCTGCTCGCCGCGGCGGGAGACACGACCATCAAGGAACGTCTCCTCAAGGGCACGACCATTGCCGGCAAGCAGTACAAGAACCATCTCGACGGCTATAACCAGCTCGACTATCTCACCGGAAAGAGCGACAAGAGCGCCCGCAAGGAGTTCATCTACTTCAACGACGACGGCCAGATCGTGGCCATGCGCTACGAGAACTGGAAGCTGGTCTTCTCTGAACAGCGCGCGACAGGCACGCTGCGCGTCTGGGCGGAGCCGTTCACGCAGCTGCGTCTTCCCAAGATGTTCGACCTGCGTTCCGATCCCTATGAGCGGGCCGACCTCACATCCAACACCTATTACGACTGGATGCTCGACCGCGCCTACCTGGTCGTGCCGGCCCAAGCTGGGGTCGCGAAGTTCCTGGGCACCTTCAAGGAGTTTCCGCCAGCGCAGCGCCCGGCGAGCTTCTCGATCGATCAGATCCAGAGCCAGCTCGAAGAGCAGTTCAAGAACGTAGCCGGGGGCCAGTAGGCGCCTGCCAAGGCGGTACGCCGATCGCGCCCCGGCACCTGTTGAGGTGCCGGGGCGTTTTCGTGTCGGCATCACCGATGTATTGGGGCGGCGGGCAGCGCGCGGCGGGCGTTTCCCCATCCATACGATGGGTGGCGTCAGCGCAGGCGCGCATTCAGGCGCGCAATCTCGGTGTCATCCGGCCGCAGAAGCGTGAGCTTCGAAACGGCTTCCCGCGCGCGATCGACATCGCCGGCGCGCAGGGCTTCGTTCAGCTGCAGGGATAGCAGGTCGACATCATTGGGGACGCGAGCTAGGGCATCGCGGGTCACTGCGGCGCTGTCCTGCGCGCGCCCGAGGGACTGAAGCGCCACCGCGTAGACATAGGCATAGCGGGCGTTGTCCGGCGCCAGCTCATAGGCGCGCTTCAGCTCGTTCAGGGCCTCGCCATAGCGCTTCTGGCGGATGAGCGCGAGCCCCAGCGCATGCCTTGGCGCCGCTGCATCGGGATTGGCCTTGATCGCCCGCTCCAGGACATCCTGCGCCTCGCGCTCGCGGCCCGTCAGGCGGTAGAGATCGGCGAGATTGACCGCGAGCGCCGGCAAGTCCGGCTGAAGCTTCAGGCCGGCGCGGTACTGGGCCTCGGCCCCCGCCACGTCGCCACGGCGCAGCAGAAAACCGCCCAGATTGGAGCGCGCCTCCGGCCGGTCCGCGTTGAGGCGCTGCGCCGCCTCATATTCCCTGAACGCTGTGCTGAGCCGGTCCCGGTCGGCGGCTGAAAGCGCCGCCAGCGGCTGGTCCGCAAGCTGGTTCGCCGCCTCGATGCGGACGCCGGCAACCGGATCGATCAGCAGCGGCGCGAGCCGCCGCCAGCGCGTCTCGAGGGGCAGTCCGGCGGCGCTCTCCACGGCAGCGATGCGCACCAGCGGATCGGGATCGGACAGCGCCTTCTGCATCGCAGCGTCGGTCGCGATGGAGGGGAAGCCCCGCAGCTCGTTCACCGCCGTGGCGCGAACGATGGCGGGCGTCGCCGGCGTCGTGGCGAGCCGGATCAGCGCCTCGCGGGCCGCGGGATCGCCGCCGCGCGCGTCGTGGAGCGCCGCGGCCCAATCCTGGAAGCCCTTGCGCTCGGGCCCATGCCAGCGCGCGATGGCCTCGGCCGCCCAATTCGCCGACTGGTCCTTGTGGCAGTCGTTGCAGGCGTTCGGCATGCCGAGCTGCGCCGAAACATCGGGGCGGGGAATGCGGAAGGAGTGGTCGTGCCTCTTGTCCACCACCATGTAGGTGCGCGCCGGCATGTGGCAGGAGATGCAATCCGGAGCCTTCGGTCCCGGCGCGTGGCCCGTGTGTGCCTCGGACGCGAACTTTTCCGGCAGGTGGCATTGGGCGCAGACCGCGCTGCCTGGCGCACGCAGGGCGGCCGAATGCGGCTCGTGGCAGTCGCCGCAGGTGACACCCCGGGCATACATCAGGCTCTGCTTGAAGGAATGGTCGTTGAAGACCTCATCCCGCATGGTGCCGTCCGCCTCGAACAGGCCTTCGGACAGGAAGGTCGGCAGGTGGGTCTGCGTCAGGGGCTGGCCGGGGCGCCAGTCCTCCGAGAGGATGCTGCGACGGGCATGGCAGCGGGCGCAAGTCTCCACGACATCGCCTGCAGGCCGTGACACGCCGTGGGCCGGGCTGCCGGTGGCCGGGTCGATGGTCCAGTCCGCCGGCGGGCGAAGGGCGGCAACCGAGGCAAAGCCCTTGTTCGGCGCCTCGCGGTCGCGAGGGCCCCGGGCCCATTCCACATGGCGCCCTGCCGGACCGTGACAGGCCTCGCAGCCGACGCTGATCTCGGAGAAGCGCGTGTCGAAGCGGTTCGCAGCCGGATCATAATTCTTGCGGAGCGCCGTCGAGTGACATTCGGCGCACATGAAGTTCCAGTTCTGCTGCAACCCGGTCCAGTGCAGGATGTCCGTGGATGCGATCATCTGGTCCGGATAAAGATGAAACCAGCGTTGTCCGCCCTCGGCGGCCGGCTGGGTGTCATAGGCGAACGGCAGTGCCTGGCGGCGCCCGTCCGGAAAGGTCACGAGATACTGCTGCAGAGGGTGGACGCCGAACGTATCGGTGATCTCGAACGCGGCGGACTTGCCGTCGGCGCCCTCGGTCTCGACCATGTAGCGCGATCCGTCGCGGAAGAAGCGCGCCGAACTGCCCTGGTGCGAGACGCGGGCGTCGTCGAAATTGCCAAGCACCGTCTGCGGTTCGGCGCGGGCCATGGCATGGGCATGCTGGGAGGAGAGCCAGGCGCGGGTTTGTGCCCCATGGCAGTCCGCGCAGGCTGCGGAGCCGACGAAGCCCGTTGGCGCCTGGTCTGTCAACGCGCCGATCCCGCCGGGCCCGAGCGCCTGTCCCGGGCGCTGCGAGGAGAATTCGGCTGCCAGCGCGATCACCCCGGCGGAAAGGATGCCGGCAGCGAGCGCTGAGACACAGGCGCCAATCAACCGGCGGAAGGACATGGTTCATACCCTCGGGAATCGTCGAACGAGCGCCACTGTACCCGCCTGCTGCGCCACGAACGACAGACGGCCCGCAGCATGAAGCGAGGCTATTTTCAGTTCCCGATGATCGACGGCCTGAGCGACGCGTTTCAGCTTCCCGGCACGCGTACCACCGGGACCGCTGCGCAAACCTACGCAATCACCGGACCCGCGCGGGAAGGGAACGCTCCCGCCTGTGTGCCCGAATGCAGGTCGCCGACGGCGCTGGTCTCTCCCCCGCCGCGGCTCACACGACGCAGGCAGCGTGTCGCGCCAGCAGGGTCGGCCTAACCAAAATCCGACCTGCCATGGATCATCAAGGCCGGAATGAGGGACTTCACGACGCCGAAGCCTGCCGAAACCCCTCCACACCGCCCAAATTCTGACACCGCCCCAGATCTTGGCGCCAGCCGCATCAGCGCCACCAGCACCCTTAACCGGCCGTTGCTATGCCGGCAGCACGACGACCTTGGTTTTGACGGGGGTTCGTGCGTAAAGCTCGATCATGTCCTGGCTGAGCAGGCCAACGCAGCCGCTGGTGACGCCCGAGCCGATCGACTCGGGATCGCTGGTGGCGTAGATCGTGTACAGCGTGTACGTGCCGTTCTGGTAGAGATGAAGCGTGCGGGCGCCGAGTGGATTGTCCAGCCCGCCCGGCATGCCGCGGGCGTATTTGGCCGCCTCGGGCTGGCGCTGGATCATCTCCTTGGGCGGCGTCCAAGTCGCCCATTCGCTTTTGCGACCGACATAGGCATCACCGCTCCACAGGAACCCGGCGCGACCGACATTGGCGCCATAGCGGGTGGCGGATCCGCCGTCCTCGATGCGGTAGACGTAATAATTGCCGGGATCGACGATGATCGTACCGGGGGCTTCCTTGGATTCGTAGCTCACGGTGCGGCGAAAATACTTGGGATTGACCTTGCTGAGGTCGACCGCCGGAATTGGGAATTTCTCGGTGGGCACCGGCCCGTAGATCTGCTGTGCCTCGGCGAGGCTGATACCGTCGGACGTCGAGCAACCGGCCAGCCCGAGCGCGCCGAGACCGATGGCGGAGCCGAACAAAAACGACCGGCGATTGAGAGTCCCCGACCGATGCCCAGGCACGGCGACCTCGTCAATTTCGCTACCCGCGGCGTTCTGACCGTCCATGATCATGATTTTTGAGTGTCCCATGTCCTATTGCTCGACGAGAAAATACCCCAACATCCACCCGCTGAACATCTCGCCGGGCCGAACATGCCGTCGCACGGCTCAACTGGCAAGCTCAGGCCTTCGGTGCGCACAACCCGCCATGCACCAAAGCCGGGAACCTCCGCGCGCCTCCGTGACGCGCTGAAGGGGAAGCGGTGACGGTGGGGCATGCCCCTGACCGGCACCGGCGCACCCTCCGTTCCCGGGCCGGGGACGGCCACGGAGCAGGGATCGGCCGCCTCTGATGACCCATGGTGAGTTGGAACCGCCTTTTGCCCTCCGCCTTCGGCATCAGGTCACCTTCACCACGGCCATCATGCCGGTGGCCATGTGGTAGAGGTGGTGGCAGTGCAGGAACCACTCGCCCTTCTGCCCCGCATCGAAGGCGATGGTCACCGGCGTGTGCGGTGGCACCATCACTGTGTCGCGCAGCGCCCCTGAAAAACGGCGCCCGCCGATGCCCACCACCTGGAAGTGATGACCGTGCAGGTGCATGGGATGGCTCATGCCGGTGGGGTTCAGGAAGGTCATCTCCACCCGCTCGCCCTGCTGCACGCTGAAGGGCACGTCCTCCCCATGGATGCGCCCGTTGATGGTCCAGCGGTAGCCTGGCTCTTCCCCCAGCATGATGGGGAAGACCTTGTCCGCCCGCCGCACCGCGAGAGGCTTCAAGGCGGAAAGCTGCCCCTCGAAAGCGAGGTCGAGAAGGCCCTGCGGCCTGTCGGCCATCTCCCCAACACGGGCGATGGCAGCGCCCGCTGTCGCGAGCACGAGGCCGGTGCGGCGGGGTGAGGCTTCCACCTGCGCCAGCACCGGAAAGGCGCCGCCGCTCGCGGGGATCTCCGCGAGGAGGTCGATGCGCTGGCCCTGGGCGAGCGGAAAGGCATCCGCCGCCAACGGGACGCAAGGCGTACCGTCGACGGCGATGCAGGTCGCCTTCAGGCCGGGCACGGTGATGAAGAAGGCGGTGGCAGTGCCGCCATTGATGATGCGCAGCCGCACCCGGCCGCCCTTCTCCACCTGCACCACATCGGGATCGGCGAGGGTGCGGCGGTTGGCGAGGAAGGCGTCGTAGGCAACATCATTGGCGTGCACCATCATGCCGCCGCCCGGCATGCCGCCACCTGGCATGCCGCCTCCCTGCATGCCCCCGCCGTGCATGGCGCCGCCCGGCATAGCGCCCTGCCCTGCCCCCATTGCGCCCATGCCGTGGCCGGAATGGTCCATTCCCGGCATCGCCATGCCCGGCATGCCTTGCATCTGCTGGCCCATGCCGTGACCACCGTGGCCGCCGTGCGTGTTCGCGCCGCCGAGCTCGGCCAGGATCTCCTCCGGGCTGCGGAAGGAGAAATCGTGCAGCATCACCACCACGTCCTGGACATCGCCCGCATCCGCCTCGCGGGTGACCAGCGGCGCGGCGAGCAATTGCTGCTCGCTCAAGGTGTGGGAGTGCATCCAGTGGGTGCCCGGGGTGAGCCGGAAATCCACCTGATCAATGCCCCCGGGGGCAAGCTCGCCGCCATTGGGGCGGGCGCGGTCCTGGTCCGGCGGGGCAAAGATCTGGCCGTGCCAGTGCATCACCGCCGGGCTCTGCGAGGCGTTGAGCACCGCGCCGGTGAGCCGGTCGCCTTCTTTCGCGAACAGGCCTTCGCCGGAAGGGCCCTTCACGGCGAAGACCTTCGCCGCCTTGCCGTTCACGTCGAGGGTCAGGCTTTCCACCGTGAGCAGCGGGGCGGCAAGGGCGCGCTGCCAGCCGCCGGAAAGGGCGAGGGCGCCGAGTGCCGCGCCGCCGGCAAGGACGGTGCGGCGCGAGGGAGCGGACTGGAACATGGGTCGGGTCATGGTCGGTCTCTTTGGCTCGTCGCCGGGCAGACGGGGCGAAGCGAAGGGGGGCGGTCGGTCTTCAGTATTTGGCCTGCGCGGAGGCACCGTCGGGCGCGGAAATCTGGACCACGCCCTTCACGCCCTTTGGGATGGCGACCGGTGCCGTCCCGGCAAGCCGGTTGCCGCCGGCGGGCGAGAGGGCAAAGCGCTGGGCCTTGCCGTCCACCACGAGGATGGCGTTGGCCTTGAATCCGTCCGCCGCAACCGGCTTGTCGGCGCCGTCGCTGAGATAGAGGGAGACGGCGGGCGTGCCGTCGGCCAACAGCTCCGCGTGGTAATGGCCGGCATCCACCCGCACCCCGCCGTTCGCCCCCGCGCCGGGCTCATGGGCGAGAGCAGGCAAGGCGAGCAGCGGGAGACTGAGGACGGCCAGCAGAAGACGGCGAAAGATCATGGCAGGCTCCGGTCAGAAGGCGTCCGCGCGGACGGCGGCAGGGGTGGGGGCCGTCTCCCGCGCCGCCGCCACCAGCCGCTCCAGCGGGCGGCGGCCATGGCGCAGGACGAGGACGGGGGTGAGAACGGCGTCGAGCAGCGTGGCGCTGACCAGGCCGCCGAAAATGGTGATGGCGACGGGATGAAGGATCTCCTTGCCCGGCACCTCGGCCCCGCTCATGAGCGGCAGCAAAGCGATGCCGGCGGACGCGGCAGTCATCAGCACCGGCGTCAATCGCTCCAGGCTGCCGCGCATCACCAGCGCGGGGCCGAACGCCATGCCCTCGGCGATGGCGAGATTGATGATGTGGCTGATCTTCAGGATGCCGTTGCGCGCGGCGATGCCGGTGAGCGTCACGAAGCCGATCATGCTCGCCACCGACAGGGGTTGCCCGGCGATCCACAGCGCGCCCACCGCGCCGATGAGCGCCAAGGGCACGCTACCCATGATGATGGCGGCGAACAGCGCCGAGCGGTAGCGGCTGTAGAGGAGCGTGAAGACGAGCAGCGCCGACACGGCGGACAGGCCGCCGATGGTGCGCATGGACTCTTCCTGCGCGGCGAAGGTGCCTTCAAGGCCCGCGGAGACACCGGCCGGCAGGGCCGCCGCCGCGATCACCCCGCGCATGTCGGCCACCACCGCCGCCACGTCGCGCCCGCCGGAGGTGTTGGCGAGAACGACGATGCGCCGGCGCCCGCCCTCGCGCAGAATCTGGTTCGGTCCGTCCGTCTCCTTCACCTCGGCCACCTCGGACAGGGGCACCCAGCCGGAGGGCGTCTCGATGAGAAGGTCGGAGAGCCCCTGCGTGGTGCGGGCCGTATCGGGCAGGCGGACCACCACGTCGAAACGCCGCGCGCCGTCCACGAGGCGGGAGACCACGCGGCCGTTGGACAGCCGCTCCAGCGCGTCGGTGACCTGCGCGGGCTGGAGGCCGTAAAGGGCGGCGCGGCCATAGTCCACGCGCACCGTCACTTCCGGCACGCGTACCTGCCGTTCCACCTGCAGGTCCGTGAGGCCGGGAATGCCGACGAGGCGCGCCCGCAGGTCTTCCGCCGTGGTGCGCAGGGTGTCGAGGTCATCGCCGAACAGCTTGAGGGCAATCTCGGCCCGCACGCCGGAGAGCATGTGGTCGAGCCGGTGGGAGATGGGCTGGCCGACATTGAAGGCGGCCGGCAGCACCGAGAGGCGGTCGCGGATGTCGGCGGTGACCTCCGCCCGGCTGCGCGCTGAGGGGCGCAGATCCACCTCGATCTCGGAGGCATGGACGCCTTCGGCATGCTCGTCCAGCTCGGCCCGGCCGGTCCGGCGGCCCACTGCCTTCACCTCCGGCACCTCCAGGATGAGCTGTTCGGCCACAAGGCCCATGCGATGGCTCTCGGCCAGAGAAAGGCCGGGCCGGAACGACATGGAGATGGTGAGCGAGCCCTCATTGAAGGGCGGCAGGAAGGCGCGCGGCAAGCCTACGGCCGCCGCCACCGCCGAGACGAAGAGGAGCGCGGCGGCGCCCGTCACCAGCCGCGGATGGCGAAATGCGGCGGCAAGCAGGCCGGCATATCCGCGCTTCAGGACGCGCACCAGCACGCTCTCGCGTTCCCGATGCCGGCTGAGCGCCGGCAGCAGGTAGAAGGCAAGCACCGGCGTGAGCGTGAGGGAGGTGGCAAGGCTCGCAAGGATCGAGACGATATAGGCCTGCCCCAGCGGCGCGAACAGCCGCCCCTCGATGCCCGGCAGCGCGAACAAGGGCACGAACACCAGCACGATGATGGCAGTGGCATAGACGATGCCGGAGCGCACCTCCCGGCTCGCCGCCACCACCACGTCGAAAACGGGCTGCGGCGCCGCTGCGGCGGCATTCTCGCGCAGGCGGCGGAAAATGTTCTCCACGTCCACCACCGCGTCGTCCACCAGTTCGCCGATGGCGATGGCGAGGCCGCCGAGCGTCATGGTGTTGATGGAGAGGCCGAACGCGTGGAACACGATGGCCGTGGCGAGGATCGAAACCGGAATGGCGGTGAGCGAGATGAAGGTGGTGCGCCAGTTCAGCAGGAACGCGAACAGCACCACGGCCACCACCGCCATGGCCTCCAGCAGCACCTTTTCCACGTTGCCGATGGAGGCGGAGATGAAGTCCGCCTGCCGGAACACCGACGGCGAGATGCGGATGCCGTCGGGCAGGGTGCGGTTGAGATCGTTGACCGCGTCCTCCACCGCGCGGGTGAGGGCGATCGTGTCCACCTCCGGCTGCTTCTCCACCGAGACGATCACCGCCGGCCGACCCATGTAGCCGGCATCGCCACGCTTCAGGCGGGCCGCATAATCCACCTGCGCCACCTGGTGCAGGAAGACGGTGCCTCCGCCGGGGCGGGGCAGCACCAGGCCCTTGAGATCATCGAGGCTGAGGGTGCGGCCGATGTTGCGGATCAGGAACTCGCGCCCGCCATGGTCGGCAAAGCCACCGCCGGAATTGGTGCCGAACTGCGCCACCGCCTGTTCCAGCACATCGACGGAGATGCCGAGGGCGCGCATGGCGGCCGGGTCCGGCGACACGCGGAACTGCCGCACCTCCCCGCCCATGGGAATGACCTGCGCGATACCGGGAATGGCGAGCAGTCGCGGGCGGATGATGAAGTCCGCCGCCTCGCGCACCGCCATGGGGGACGCGGTGTCGCTCGTCACCGCGAACATCAGGATCTGCCCCATGATGGAGCTGATGGGCCCCATCTGCGGGGAAACGTTCGCCGGCAGCCGGTCCCGCACCAATGCGAGGCGCTCGGCGACCTGCTGGCGGTCGCGGAAGATGTCGGTGCCGAAATCGAATTCCACATAGAGAACGGAGAGCCCCACCCCCGAGACCGAGCGCAGGCGGATGAGGCCCGGCAGGCCATTCATCGCCGTCTCCAGCGGGAAGGTGACGAGCTGTTCCACCTCGGCCGGGGCAAGGCCCTCCGCCTCGCTCATTATGGTTACGGTGGGCCGGTTGAGGTCCGGCAGCACATCCACCGGCAGGCGGGTGACCGCATAGGTGCCGGTGAGCACCAGCGCGAGGGACAGCGCCAGCACCAGCAGGCGGTTGTTGAGGGACTGGGTGACGAGGAAGGTGAACATCGGCCGGCCTCAGCGGATCTGGTCGATGAGTTCGGCGCCCTCGGTGACCACGCGGCGATCGGGCGGCAGGCCGGCCGTCACCAGCACGCGGCCGGCATCGAGCGGCTCCGTCTTCACCTCGCGCGCAACGAAGCGTTCAGCGCTGACATGTTCGTAGACGATGGCCTGGCCGTTCGCCCCGCGCACCACCGCCGTGCGGGGGATGGCGATGCCCGTGCGCGGGGCGCCGGCCTCCGCGAGGACCGTGAGAAACTGGCCGGGGCGCAGTCCCTCGACACCTGCGGTGACAGAAAACTGCAGCGCAACGGCCTGGCTGCGCTCGGACATCCCGGCTCCGAGGAAGGCGAGCGTGACCGAGCGGCCATCGGGCAACCGACCCGAAGCGCCGGACCTGCCGACTTCCGGCGAGAAGCCCAGCGCTTCCACCCACAACCGGTCCGGATCGATGATGCGGAACACCACCGTGTTCGGGTCCGCCATCTGCCCCGCCACCGCGTCCGACGTGGCGATGACTCCGGCGACGGGCGCGCGCAACGCCTCCGGCTCGCGCTGTACCCGCTCCAGCGTGGCGCGGCGGGTCTGAAGGCCCTTCAGCTCAATCTCCGTCTCCTCCACCTCGCGGCGGGTGACGGCGTTCTGGATGGCGGACAGGCGTTCGTAGCGGCGCTTCACGATGGCGATCTGCTGGTCCAGCTCAAAGCCCTGCTGCTCCAGATCCTTGAGATCCGAGGCGCCGATGGGCGGGTGCACGTAGGCGAGGATGTCGCCCGCCGCCACCTTGGTACCGAGCGGCTTGAAGCCGCCCTGCGGCGGCGCCAGCCGCCCACCCACCGCCGTCTGCACCAGCCCGCTGGCATTGGCGTCCGGCACCACCCGCCCCGGCAGCTCCACCGCGCGGGCATGGCTCGCG
This sequence comes from Xanthobacter autotrophicus Py2, assembly GCA_000017645.1. Lineage (NCBI taxonomy): Bacteria > Pseudomonadati > Pseudomonadota > Alphaproteobacteria > Hyphomicrobiales > Xanthobacteraceae > Xanthobacter > Xanthobacter versatilis. Next base: position 3,792,374 of record CP000781.1, on the reverse strand, counting down.
GATGCCGTTACGATGGTGCGCACACCGAGGATGCGCTGGCCCGGCTTCGGCACGATCACCGAGCCGTCAGGCAGGCGCTGGGCGGCATCGCGGGTTGCAGGCTTCGGCGCATCCGCGGCCTGCGCCTCCGGCGGCAGGGATGCGGCAAGCCCCAGGCCGGCGGCGATAACGAGCGCCGCCGTGCGCCGCCGCAAGGACATCAAGAGCACGGCCGCGAGAAAGCCGATGACCACGCCCGCGAGCAAGCCCAGCTGCGACCCGCCCAGCAGCGCCAGCACCGTCGGGGTGGCACGGGAGTCAGCCAGCGCCTGGGCCGCAGGCACCGTGAGCGTTGTTGCGAGCACGTCCACCGTGCCGCCGGCCGTGACCGTAAAGGCGAGATCGTGCGCGCCCGGCTTCGCGGCGAAGGCAGCGGCGACCGCATAGGTGCCGGGCGCCATCGGCCTTGCGGCCTGCACGCCTTCAGGCGTGTCCATTTCGATGGTGGCGCCGTCCACCGGCGCGTTGTCGGCGAAGCGGTCGAGGTGGATGGCGAGCATGCCGTCGCGCAGCACCGCGACCAGCTCGAAATCGGCGGAGGCGGCCTCGGCGCGGGGGGCGAGCGTCGTCACCGGTGGTGTGGCGGGCGCGCCATGGTCATGGCCCTCGTGGGCGCTCGCGCCCGTCGCCAGCATCAGGCCGGCGAGAAGGGCGCACAGCCCAAGGCATGCTCTCCGCACGAAATGACGCGCCATCCTTTAACCCGTCCGATCCTTGATCCGGTGGTACGGGAGCCAGATAGCGCGCGGGCTGTCACGCCGCGTATCGCTTCTGTATCAGTTTGTTTCAGGCTGGACCTTGGGCAGGCGCACCGTGACGACCAACCCGCCGCCAGCGCCGTTTTCGAGGGTCAGCGAGCCGCCATGCGCCTCAGCCACCGCGCGGGCGATGGGAAGGCCCAGCCCCACCCCGCCGGTGGAGCGGCTGCGCGAGGCTTCGAGCCGCACGAAGGGCTCCAGCACGGCGGCAAGCTGGTCATCGGGAATGCCGGGGCCCTCGTCCCGCACCGTCAGCACCGCCTCGCCGCCCTCTTCCAGAAGCACGACATGCGCGGCGCCGCCATAAAGGAGTGCATTCTCCAGAAGGTTCGACACCATCCGCTTCAGGCTGACGAGGCGGCCCGCCACAACCAGGCGCGGCGGCGCGGCAAGATCGGCGGCAAGTCCCCGGTCGCGGGCATTGTCCACCAGCGTCTCCACCAGCGCCACGAGGTCGAGCGGGCGCACCGGCTCCTTGCTGGCCTCGCCCCGCAGGTAGGACAGGGTGGCGTCCACCATCTGCTCCATCTCCGCCACATCCGCCGCCATGGCCGCGCGCAGGACCGGATCGGCCACGTCCTCCATGCGGAAACGCAGGCGCGTCATGGGCGTGCGCAGATCGTGGGAAACCGCGGCAAGGGCCTGGGTGCGCCGCTCCATCAGCTCGGCGATGCGGGCCTGCATGCCATTGAAGGCGTGGGCCAGCTCCCGCACCTCCTTGGGGCCGGTCTCCGGCAACCGCACCAGCGGCGCATCCGGGGGCAAGGTCGCGACGGTCCGCGCCATGGCCCGGAGCGGCCGCGTCAGCCAGGCGGCGATGGCGAGGGACAGCAGCAGCACGCCCGACGCCATGAGGGTCGTGGACAGCACCGATCCGTGCGCCCCGGCCGCCTGCGGGACAGAGGCGAACAGGCGCGCGTTCAGCCAGCTGCCGTCCGGAAGACGCACCGCGACCAGGCTGAGGTGCGGGTCGGTGCCCGCGCCGACCAGCACATCCTGCGGCCCGAGGTCGGGCGCCAACGTGCGCACGTCGTCGGCGAGGCGCTGCCATCCCTCCACGACATGGGAACCGGGCGCGGCCATGGCTTCCCGGCTCCAGTGGGCGTCGATGGCGCCGCCGGACAGGTCATGGGCCACATCCTCGCGGCTTTCCGACGCCGCCGCCGTGAGCGACCGGCGCAGCGAGACGATCTGGTCGGCGAGGCGGATCGCGTGGGCGGCGTGGCGCTCGCGCTCCATGGCGTGCTCGTAGGTCCACAGGCTCAGCAGATGCACGACAACGATGCCCAGCACCGCCACCACGGCGGTGCGCACGGCGAGGCTGTCCGATGCGCGGATGAGGGCGCGGATCACGAGCGTTCCACCTCCGGGACGAAGAAATAACCGGCGCCGCGCACGGTCTTCACCATCTCCGGCCCGCCGTGGGATTCAAGCTTCTTGCGCAGCCGGCTGACCTGGATGTCGATGGCGCGGTCGAAGCCCGTGGCGGTGCGGTTCTTGGCGGCGTCCATCAGCTGGTCGCGGGTCAGTACCCTTTGGGGGTGTTCGAGGAAGGTCAGGAGCAGGTCGTATTCGCCGGTGGAGAGGTCCACCACGACGGCCGCCGGATTGGTGAGCTCGCGCCGGCGGGTGTCGAGCGTCCAGCCGGCGAAGTTGAGCAGGGAGCCGCCGGTCGCGGCGCCACCGGAAGGCCGCATGCGCCGCAGCACCGCATGGATGCGCGCCAGCAGCTCGCGCGGATTGAACGGCTTCGACAGATAGTCATCCGCACCCAGCTCCAGCCCCACGATGCGGTCCACGTCACTGCCGCGCGCGGTGAGCATGATGATGGGCACGCTGGAGGTGCGGCGGATGTCCCGGCACAGGTCGAGCCCGCTCGCGCCCGGCAGCATGATGTCGAGGATGATGAGATCCACCGGCCCCGCCTTCATCGCCTCGCGCATCTCGCGTGCGTCCTGGGCCGTGGTGACCTTGTGCCCATGCTCGCGCAGGAACTTGCCGGCGAGGCGCCGGATCTCCGCGTCGTCGTCGACGATCAGGATATGGCCTTCGGGGGACACGGGGTGACGCACTCCTGCGTAGCCGGCCCGCAAGCGCGCCGGCGGCTTCGCGGACAAGCCCTTTTATCCCAGCAGGCCGGCTTCGCCATCTGAAGTTGGCAACGGCGAGAGAGCGCCCCGCACCGTGGCCGCGCTGATGCCGGCCGACGGTGCGTGCTCCCGTGAAAGACCATGCCAGCCCAGCCAGCCGGTATAAAGGCCAACCATCAGGATCAGCGCGGCCGAGGCATAGGGCGCGCGCCGGGCGAACGCGCTGAAGCCCGACCAGCGTTGCGAGACGTGCCGGACGCTGAGCGCGGCGAGCACGCCGGCCGCCACCAGCGTGAGCGCCAGGCCGATGCTGAAGCACAGCACCAGCACGAAGCCGAGGCTGAACGCCTTCAGCTGCATGCAGATGAGCAGCACCGTGATCGCCGCCGGGCACGGGATCAGCCCGCCGGTCAGCCCGAAGAGGATGATCTGCCAGGTCGTCACCGAGCGGCCGGCAAAGCGGTTGCGGATATCGGCGGCGTGGGCGCGGGCGTGGGCATCGTCCTCGTCGCCGAGATTCATGTGGGCGTGGTCATGCTCCTCGAAGGCGAGGGTATGAACCTCCTCCCCGCCGTCGGCGAGGGGCAGTCGCAGCACCACTGAAAAGGCATGGGGCTCAGGAATGTCGTGCACGCTCTCGATGAACTCACCCCGGTTCACGAACGGGAAGACCTGGCGGCCACCGTCGGGCCTCAGGATTTCGAGACAGACGCGCTCGGCGTCAGGAAGCCTGCGCCCGGCGGGGCTGGAGATGCGCCAGCGCGGCGACACGCCTTCCTCGAAGATGTCGAGCGCCAGTTCCCCCTCCACGGTCGGGACGAGACGGGTCTCGTCCTCATGGTGGTGGTGATGCACGGCGCCCTGCTCGCGCCATGTCCGCCGGGCCATCCAGGCGGCGATGGCGATGATCGCCACGGCTGAAGCGAGCTGGAAATAGGGTTCGCTGGCCTCGCCACCCCATTGCTGCCCGAAATACAGCCCGCCGAGGGCAATCAGCCAGACCACCGCCGTGTGCGAGGCCGTCGCGGCGAGGCCCAGCAGCACGGCCTGGGTCAGCGTGCCCCGGATGGCAATGATGAAGGCGGCCATCATCGTCTTGGAATGGCCTGGCTCGAGCCCGTGCAGGGCACCGAGCAGGATGGCCGAGGGGATGAACAGCCAGGCGTGTGCGGCCCCCTGCTGGAGCAGGTCTGTAAAGCCAGTCATCTTGCTCTCAGATCACTTGAGGTAGGTGCGGACGACCTCGATCAGGTCGGCCGCGCCCTTGGCACGCTCGGGGTCCGGCTCGGCATCCGGGTTCACGACGTGATGGCGGATGTGGTCCTCCATCAGCTCCGCCGTCAGTCCGTTGATGGCGCCGCGCATGGAGGCGACCAGCATCAGCACGTCGGTGCAGCCGAGTTCCGCCTCCAGAGCGCGCTCCACGGCTTCGGCCTGCCCCTTGATCCGGCGGATGCGGGCGAGAAGCTTGGTCTTGTGCTTGATCGTGTGCGCCATGAGCGATTTATAATATAGGGGGGTACCCTATGTAAACCACTCCCCTCCCCTTGCCGGACCCTATGGGGCTGGTGCGAAGATCCGCCGCCCGACACGGCAATCCCTCACGTCCTCCTATCAGTCGTCGTCTGAATCGTCCGGCGTCCGTGGAATCCGCTGCAGGCTGGCGGGATCGTATTTCGCTTTCAGGCGCTCGCCGCGCGTATTGGTCGCCCTGACCTTGTAGCAGCCGTCGTCGGACCGGATCGAGAGCACGGTCCACCCCTCCCCCTCCAGCTTCTTCTGGAGGGCGTCGCGCGGCTGCCAGTCAGCCAGCGGCACGGTGCAGGCCCGATCGGCCACCGCCGGCCCCGCGCCGAGACACACGGCGAAGACCAGTGTCGCTGCAACTGTGCGTCTCACCAAAGCTCCTCCGACATGCGCGGCCCGCCACCAGAAAACACGCCGAACTGACACCCACCTGAACGCCCGCCGGAATTATGGCGCCCCACCGGCGTGGCCGCCGCGCTAAACTGGCAGGGAACACGCCGGGGCGACACATGCGGATTCTACTGGTCGAAGACGACCCTGTCCTCGGGATGGCCGTGCGCGACCAGATCGTCGCCGACGGGCATACGCCCGACTGGGTGACCCGTCTGGACGACGCCACCGAGGCGATCCATGCCGCCGCCTTCGAGCTGGTCCTGCTCGACCTGATGCTGCCGGACGGGCGAGGGCTGGATTTCCTGAAGCGCCTGAGAGTTGCGGGTGACGTCACGCCCGTCATCGTGCTGACGGCCCGGGACCAGATCTCCGACCGCATCGCGGCGCTCGATGCCGGCGCCGACGACTACCTGGTCAAGCCGTTCGATCTGTTCGAGCTCAGCGCGCGGATCCGGGCGGTGGGGCGGCGTTATGCCGGCAATCCCAATCCGCTGGTGTCGTTCGGCGATATCGAGGTGGATCTGGCCGCCCGCTCGGTGTGGCGGGCGGGGCGGCCGGTGGTGCTGACCGGTCGCGAATGGTCGCTGTTCGAGGCCTTCGTCCAACGTCCCCACCAGCTCATGTCGAAGCCACAGCTCGAGGAGCGGCTCTATTCCTTCGATGCCGAGGTGGAGAGCAACACCATCGAGGTCTATGTCGGGCGCCTGCGCAAGAAGCTGGGAGCGCAGGTGATCGAGACTGTGCGCGGCATGGGCTATCGCCTCGGTGCGCCGGAGGTGCGTGCGTGAGCGGGCCGCGCCAGCCCGGCCGGTGGAGCCTGCGCCGACGCCTCGGGCTGGGGCTCGCGGGGGCGATGGCGGCGCTGTGGCTGGCCGCGGCCACGGTGGCAGGCCTAGTGCTGCAGCACGAGATCGGCGAGGTGTTCGACAGCGCGTTGCAGGAAGTGGCGCAGCGGGTGCTGCCCCTGGCCTATTCCGAGCTGCTCTCCCGCGAGGCCGGGGACACGCCCCAGCACATGGCGCCCATCGGACCCCACCGGGAATACATCACCTATGTGGTGCGCGACGGCGCGGGCCGCGTGCTGCTCCAGTCCAGTGACGCCGAGCTCATGGCGATTCCGGCGGGCCTTGCCCCTGGCTTCCACAGCACCGACCGGCTGCGCACCTACACCGAGGCGGCGGTAAGCGGCACCATCGTGGTCACCACGGCGGAGGATCTCGGGCACCGCGCCGCGGCGGTGCGACGGGCCGTGGCGGCGCTGATCTGGCCTCTCGGCGCGCTGGTGCCCATCGCGCTCGCCGGTGTCTGGCTTTCGGTCCGGCTGTCGCTCAAGCCGGTGCTCGCCTTCCGCCGCGCCATCGAGGCGCGCGGGCACGGCAATCTCACGCCCGTGGCAACGGCGGGATTGCCGGAGGAGGTTGCGCCCGTCGCGGCCGCGGTGAACGCGCTGCTGGACCGCCTGCGCGGAGCGCTCGATGCGGAGCGTGGCTTCACCGCCAACAGTGCCCACGAGTTGCGCACCCCCATCGCCGCGGCGCTGGCCCAGACCCAGCGCCTCATGGTCGAGCTGCCCGAAGGTCCGGAGCAGGACCGCGCGCACGCCATCGCGGGCGCCCTGCGCCGGCTCTCGCGCCTGTCCGAAAAGCTGCTGCAGCTTGCCAAGGCCGAGGGGGGCGGCCTCGTCGCCGAGGTGCCCGCGCCGCTCGCGCCAGTGCTGCGCCACGTGGTCTCGGATATTGACCGCCAGACCGGCCGCGGCACCGACATCGCCCTGTCTATCCCGGCGAACGGCGGCCCGCTGTCCGATCTCGATCCGGACGCCTTCGCCATCCTCGCGCGCAACCTCATCGAGAACGCGCTGAAGCACGGCAAGCCCGAGACTCCGGTGGAGGTGCGGCTGGACGACGGCCTGTTCGAGGTCGCAAATTGCGGCCCCGTTGTGCCGGCAGACGTTCTGGCGGGCCTCGTGCGCCCGTTCCAGCGCGGCCCCACGGGCGCGGAAGGTTCCGGCCTCGGCCTCGCCATCGCCGCCGCCATCTGCCGCGGCGCGGGCCTCACCCTCGACCTTGCCTCGCCGATCCCGGGCGCGGCGGACGGCTTCCGCGCCACGGTCCGCTTCCCCGCCGCGCCGCGATCCTGACGGGAAGCTGAACGCAGATCCGCATCCGCTTCAGGTCGCCGTCAGATGGGGACGCAAGGGTACTCCCGGTCAACACCCGCCGGGAGGCCCCCATGAAGCCACGGACCCTGATCGCAGCGTCCCTTCTCCTGTCCACCGCCGGCCTCGGCGTCGTCCTGGCGGCGACGCAGGCCGACCACCTGGGCCACCGCTTCCGCACCCACCACGACAGAGAGGAAGCCGCCGCCCCTCGACCGCTCCGCGTCGCGCAGAAGGATCGCGAGCGCGGCGAAGACGAGCGGCATCAAGGCCGCCGCCATCACGCGGAGGACGACGATGATGATGATGATGATGATGACGACGAGGGTGGCCGCCGCGGCGCAATCCCGCAGGCCGGCCCGGCCGATCCCGGCGCCCCGGTGCCCGACAACGGCCTCTTCAACGGCAAGGCCCGCCCGAAGGTCGAGGTGCAGTGAGCCGCTGCCGACCCTCTCCCCCCTTTCTCCCCCAGGAACAGACCGATGAAATTCATCCTCCCCGCCGTGGCTGCCACCGCCGCCTTGATCGCCCCGGTGGTCGCCGAGGCCCGCCAGGTCACCTTCGAGACCACCCTCAAGGCCTATGGCGGCAACGGCGCCTATGTGGCGCTCTACGTCACCGATGCCGCGGGCGCCTACAAAGGCACTTTGTGGATGGCTGGCGGCAAGGCGAAATACTACCGCCACCTCAGTGACTGGCAGCGCGCCTCCGGCGGGCGGGCGACCGAGATCGACGGCATCACCGGCGCCAGCATCGGCTCCGGCAAGACACTGAAGATCAGCCTCGACCTCGCCGACGCCATGATCGACGCCGGATACAAGGTCCATGTCGACACCGCCGTGGAGGACGGCCTGGACAATCCCTCCGAAGTGGTGGTGCCGCTCGACACCGCAGCCTCGGGCAAGCCGGTGCCCGGCAAGGGCTACGTCAAATCCTTCTCGGTCACCTTCTGAACCTGACAGGTCCTCATGCTTCGCCGCCTTCATGCGCTGCCGGGTCTGGTGCTTGCGCTCGGCCTCACCGTCACCGCCCTCTCCGGCGCCGCGCTCTCCATCCAGCCGGCGCTCGACCGCCTCGCTGCGCCGGCAATCCCGTCCGGCACCAGCGTGGCGGCGCTCGCCGAGGCGGTGTCCGTCCGCCACCAGAGCGTCGATGCCATCCGCCTCAGGGCGGACGGAAGCCTCACCGTCGCCTTTAACGATGGCGGCGGGCGCGGCGTGGAGCAGGTCGATCCTGCCACCGGCGCGGGTCTCGGCCCCTACCGGGTTTCCGACACGACGAGGTTCGTGACGAACCTGCATCGTGCCTTCCTTTCCGGCGATGCCGGACGCGCCGTGGCGGGGATCTGCGCCCTCGCCATGCTCATCCTGTCGGTCTCGGGCGCCGTCCTGCTTGCCCGCCGCCTCGGCGGCGCGGGCGCATTGCTGCGCCCCATCCGGGGCACGCCGGCGCAGCGCTGGCACGGCGAGCTCGGCCGCCTCGCCGCCGCCGGCCTCATTCTCTCCTCCCTCACGGGACTGTGGATGTCGGCGGGCAGCTTCGGCCTCATCCCCGGGACCGAGGGCACGGTACCGGAAGTCGTGGCGAGCGCCGGCGGGCCAGCGCCGGTCGGAACGCTGGCGGCGCTGCGGTCCGTCGATGTGACGCGTATGCGCGAACTGACATTCCCCGCCCCCGGCGATCCGAGCGACACCTACGGCCTGCGGACGGCGGCGGGCGAAGCGCGGATCGATGCGGCGACGGGCGCGGAGCTGTCCTTCACCCCCGCGACGCCGCTCGACCGCCTGAACGACCTGGTGCGCACCCTCCATACCGGCCGGGGCGCCTGGGCGCTCGGGCTTCTGCTCGGCCTTTCGGCGGCCACGGTCCCGGTGCTCGGTGCGACCGGCGCCGTGATGTGGTGGCGCCGCCGCGCCGCCCGGCCGCGCATTGCGATGAACGCCCCCCTGCGCACCGCCGACACTCTCATCCTGGTGGGCAGCGACGGCAATTCCACCTGGGGATTTGCCGCGACGCTCCACGCCGCGCTGACCCGGGCCGGCCATCGCGTCCACACCACGGCCATGAATGAATTCCGAGCGCTCCCCGAGGCCACGCAACGCCTGCTGGTCCTGGCCGCGACCCACGGGGACGGCGCAGCTCCCGGCTCGGCGAGTTCATTCCTGCCGCGCCTCGCGCACCTCGCGCCCCGGCTGGACCGCCGGGTACCGGTGGCGGTGCTCGGCTTCGGCGACCGCACCTTCCCCCGCTTCTGCGGCTATGCCGAGCAGGTGTCGGCCGCGTTCGCGGCGCAGGGCTTTCCGCAACTCCAGCCCCTGAAGCGCATCGACCGTCGCTCGGCGCAGGAATTCGCGCAGTGGGGCCGCGACCTCGGATCCAGCCTCGGCCACGATCTGGTGCTCGAACATACGGCGGAGCGGCCGAAGACCCTCGCGCTCGAACTGGCGTCGCGCGAGGACTACGGCGCGGCCATTGGCGCACCGGTGGCGATCCTGCGGTTTCGCGGGCCCGGACGGGGCGCGGCTGCGGGACGCCTGCCGGCCTTCGAGCCTGGCGACCTTCTCGGCATTCTGGCGCCGGGCGCCGACATGCCGCGGTTCTACTCTCTCGCATCGTCGTCGCGGGACGGGATGGTGGAAATCTGCGTCCGCCTGCGCGCGGGCGGGCTCTGCTCCACCTTCCTGCATGGCCTCGCGCCGGGCGACAGGGTGGAAGCCTTCGTCCGCGCCAATCCCGTCTTCCGGCCGGCCAAGGGCCGGGCGCCGCTCATCCTGATTGGCGCCGGCGCCGGCATCGGCCCGCTCGCCGGGCTGGTGCGGGCCAACGCGGCGGGTCGGCCGGTCCACCTCTACTGGGGTGGCCGGAGCCCCTCGTCCGACTTCCTCTACGAGCACGAACTGGCCCAGCACCTCGCAGAGAAGCGCCTGACCTCGCTCCAGACGGCCTTTTCGCGAGGCCCGGATGGCCGCGCCTATGTGCAGGACCGCATCGCCGCCGATGCCCCCCGCCTGCGCGAGCTGGTGAGGCAGGGCGCGCAGATCCTGGTGTGCGGCGGCCGCGACATGGCCGAGGCGGTGACGCGTGCCTTCGAGCCGGTGGTGCGACCGCTGGGCCTCGATCTTGCGACCCTCAAATCTCACGGACGCTACGTCGAAGATGTCTATTGAGCCGGTCTCCCGACCCTCGGCGCTGAGCCGCCACGCGCTGAGCGGCCCCGCCATGGGGTCGCGCTGGTCCGCTGTCTTCTGGTCGAACGCAAAGGTCGATATCGACGCGCTGACCGGCCGTCTCCAGGCGGCTGTCGATCGCGTGGAGCAGCAGATGTCGGCTTGGCGGCGCGATTCCGACCTCGAACGCCTCAACGCCACGCCAGTCGGCGCGTGGACGGCGATCCCGCGAGAGCTGTCGAAGGTGCTCACCACCGCGCTCGACATCGGCCGCCGCTCGGAGGGCGCGTTCGACATCGGCGTCGGCGACCTTGTCCGGGCCTGGGGCTGCGGCGGTGGATCCCGCACGCCCGATGCGGAACTGATCGCCGGGCTCGCCGGACATCCCTCGTTCGAGCCGCCGAAGACGCTGCAACTCGACATGGCCGGCGGCCGGGCCCGGCGCCTCGCGCCGCTGCGGCTGGACCTGTCCGGCATCGCCAAGGGCTTCGGCGTGGACGAACTGGCGCGGGAGCTGGGCGCGACCGGCTGCTCCTGTTGGCTGGTGGGCATCGACGGCGAGATGCGGGCCGAGGGCGTGAAGCCGGATGGACGCCCCTGGGCCGTCGCCCACGAGAAGCCGGTTCCCGGCGCGCGGGAGGTCCTCGGCATGCTGGAGCTCTCGGGCGCCGCCGTCGCCACCTCCGGCTCCTATCGCCATCGTGTCGAGGTTGACGGGCGAACCACCTCTCACACCATGGACCCACGCCGCGGCGCGCCGCTGGACAATGATCTGTCCGCCGTCACCGTGCTTGCCGAAACCTGCATGGTGGCGGACGCCTGGGCCACCGCGCTGCTGGTGGCCGGCGCCGTGCGCGGACCCGAGCTCGCCCGCAGGCAGGGCCTCGCCGCCCTGTTCGTGCGAACCGATGGCACGGTGCTGGAAGCCTGGCCTTGAGCTGCTTGACCTTGAGCTGCTTGACCTTGAGCCGCTTGACCTTGTGCCGCCTTAACCACAAGCGCAGCCCATCGACCTGTTTCATGCCACGGCGGGCGTCGGTGCGGCCTCAAGGCGGGACTTTGCCGCCGGCGGCTTTGCCGTCGACGAGCCTTTCCGCCCGCGTTCACGGCAGCGCCGCCCCGTGCTAGCGTCGCGGATGCCCCATTTCGACATCAAAGCGTGAGCGGTTCCTTGCCATCAGCTTGCCGCACCCTCCTCCTCGCCCTGCTGCTGTCGGCGCTGACGCTTCAAGCTTCCGCCCACGCGGCTGACGCCGCCTTCACTCAGTTCATCGCCTCTCTCTGGCCGCAGGCCCAGGCGGCCGGGGTTTCCCGCGCGACGTTCGAGAGGGAAACGCGCGGCCTGGAGCCGGACTATAAGTTGCCCGATCTCGCCCTGCCGGGGCGGCCCGCGACAGGCGCGTCGGCGCAGGCCGAGTTCGTGCAGGTTCCCGCGAGCTATGTGAAGGAGGCCACCATCGCCCGGCTTGCCGCCGACGGGCAGCGGCTGATGCAGAAGTATCGCGCCGCCCTCGACCAGATCGAAAGCCGGTTCGGCGTGCCGGGGACCATGGTGCTGGCGCTGTGGGGCCGCGAGACCGATTACGGCCGATACACCTCCCCCTATGACACCCTGCGCGTGGTGGCGACACAGGCCTATGCGGGGCGCCGCAAGGACCAGTATCGCGACGAGTTCATCCTCGCGCTGAAAATCCTCGATGAGGGCGCGGTGGCGCGCAAGGACTTCCGCTCCTCCTGGGCCGGCGCCACCGGCCTCACGCAATTCCTGCCATCCGAATACTTCAAGCACGGCGTCGATCTCGACGGCGATGGCCGCGTGGATATCTGGCATTCGGTGCCCGATGCGCTGGCCTCCGCCGCCAAGCAGCTGGCCGACAAGGGCTGGCAGCCCGGCGTGCGCTGGGCCTATGAGGTCCGCGCGCCGGCCAACGCTGACTGCACCCTGGGCGTGCCGGAGGTGAAGAAGCCCATCGGGGAGTGGCTGCGCACCGGGTTCGCGCCGTTCGCGCGGATCTCGGCCGGCGAGCAGGCGCAGCCGGCGTCGTTGCTCCAGCCCGAGGGCATCTACGGCCCCTCGTTCCTCACCACGGCCAACTATTTCGTGATCAAGCAGTACAATTTCTCCGATCTCTACGTGCTGTTCGTCGGTCATCTCTCCGACCGCATCGCCGGCGCAGGGCCCTTCGCCACGCCGTGGGCGGCTTCGACCCAGCTGCGCACGACCTCGGTCGCGGCGATGCAGAAACATCTGACGCGCGTCGGCCTCTACGCCGACAAGATCGACGGCAAGGCGGGGATGCTGACCCGCGCCGCCCTCGGCGCCTACCAGAAATCGGCCGGGCTGAAGGTGGATTGCTGGCCGAGCGAGGCGGTGCTGCAATCCATGGGCGCGGCGCGGTAGCGGCCCGAGCAGGCCCGCTGCAACCGGTCACAAGGTCTCCGCTCCAATCTGGCGCGCAATATGCCTTGTGCGGCCCGGACCCGGCTTTTGGTCGGGTTTGCGACATCGAGCCATACAGGAGCAGCTCTTGCCCGCATTGCAGGAAACCCGCACCGCCGTGACATTGGCGCCCGCAAAGCCTGCCGGATTGGCCGATCTGGGCGTGCCGTCGGTCGATGCCGCCGTGGTCAAGAAGGGACGCGTGCACGAGTTCCCGCAGCTTCTGGCGGACGGCAAGATCGGCCGTCGCTTCCAGGACCTTCGCGTCATCGGGATCAAGACGATGGAGGCCGGGGTTCCGTCGGCCAAAGTGTTCATCCAGTTCGAGGTGTTCGGCGACGACACCACAGCGGCGACAAGCGGGGGCGGGTTCGAAGCAACGCTGTTTGCGGGCGCGCAGCCATTGGCCAGCCTGTCCTCCAGCGTGCTGTTCCTGCCCTACGCCAATTTCTGGTATCCGAACCGCTTTGTGTTCGAGGTGCCGATGGCGGATTTCGATCAGGCCGACCGCTTGGATTTCATCGCGAAGCCGGAGGAGGTTCGCGCTGTCTAGCGGGGTGTTGATCGGCGCGCGCCCCGTATCTTTCAAGATACGGGGCTGTCCACGACCCATATTGGGCAACGACACATGAGCTATCCTCTCGTCAAGCGCGTGCCGCATCGGATGCTCGGCGACATGCTGAGGATGATGTTGAGCGACAAGTTGTATTTCGATCTGACCCTGGAAGAGGGCCGGACCTTGTCGCGCGCCTTCACCGCCGTTGCCTTTGACTGGCGGCGGACCGATTCCATCTACCTGAGCCCGGTCGGGAGCGACGATGAATTCTCGGCGGCCGTCACCCAGGACGGCCTTCATGTCGAAACGGCGGAGGGGCGACGCCATCTGAATTGGGACGATGTGACGGAACTGGCAGAGCGGCTGGCGGTGGAGTGACGCGCAAGCCTGTTGCGCGCATTCCGGCGCTCAGTTCCCCCTCGGCGGCGGCGGTTTGACCCCGACGCAGGAAGAAGGCGGCTGGTTCGCGCGCCCTTCGGGCCGCCGCGATCGCGCCGCCGGCCACCTCATAGGCCGCGCAGGCAGCTCCAAGATGGGCTTCTCCGCCGCGGGGGGGACAGAGGACTATCCGCCGCGACCGGGCCTTGCGGCGCGATCGCGGCGGCCCTGGTCGGCGGCTACCGGTCTAGCCCGCCACCGCGGAGGACGGGGCGGGAGACGTGATGACCGCAGATCAAGCCCATCGTCCGGCATGGTTCTTGATAGCCGCGTCGGTCTTGCGCTTCACGGCGTCGAGGGTGAACGTGGCCGGCGCCTGCATGGGCAGATCGTAGATGGCGATGGCGGCCAGCCTGCCCACCGCCTCCCGGACGCCGACGCAGCGCCAGAACGCGAGGGCCCGGAACTCGAGGGCCCGGAACTCGAGGGCCCGGAACGCGAGGGCGGAGAAGTCGTTCATGTAGCCGCCGCCGAGGGTGTTGACACGCAATGAGCGACGCCTCCTTGACGCGCGTCATCGACACGGGACTTGCCGCGCATCTTTGGAGCCGGAACGCCCTTCGGACCATCCGTAAAAGGGGCCATACGCGATGCCCGAAAGGGCAGAGGGATGTAGCAGGATACGCCTCTGCCGCACGGGCCCGCCTTAGGCGCAGACCATAAAAACGGGGAAACCTGTACCGAACGACAAAGTCCCGGCCCCGTACGCTCACCTTGCGTCTTGCGGGCCTTCCGGCAGGCGCTGCAGCCGTTCGGCAAGGCGCCCCAGCTCGGCGGCCGATTCGGCTCCGAGCTTGGTCATGAGCTGCGCGCGCTGCGCCTTTACGGTGCGCTCGGCGATGCCGAGTTCATCGGCGATCTGTTTGTTCAGCTTGCCCGCCACCACCAGGTCGAACACTTCGCGCTCACGCTGCGTCAGCAGAGCGAAGCGGGCCCGCAGGTCCTGCGCATCCGCGCGTGCGGCCCGCAGCAGCCTGTCCCGCTCAAGCCCGCGATGGACGGCATCCAGCAGCACCTGCGGCTCCACCGGCTTCATGAGGAAATCCACCGCCCCCGCCTTCATGGCCTCCACGCTGCAGGCCACATCCGCATGGGCGGTGAAGAAGATCACGGGCAGCGTTGCGCCCAGATTCTTAAGGGCCCGCTGCAGCTCCAGTCCGGACGGCCCGGGCATCCTGAGATCCAGCAGGAGACAGCCGGGACCCTGCGGCAGCGGATGGAGCAGGAAATCGCCGGCGGAGGCGTAGGCCCGCACCTCCAGGCCGGCGGCGGTCAGCAGTCGCACCACGGCGGTGCGCAGGGAATCGTCGTCGTCCACCACGTGGACCAGAGGTGACGAACTCATGATCTCCCAACCCAGGCGCTGCCGCCGGGCGCGACCCGGGGAAGCTGGATGGTGAAAGTGGCGCCCTCCCCCGGCGCGCTCTCGGCCGTGATGGTGCCACCATGGGCCTCGACCAGCGTGCGCGCAATGGACAGGCCGAGGCCGATGCCCTTGCGCTTGGTGGTGAAGAAGGAGTCGAACAGCTTCGGCAGGTGTTCCGCAGTAATGCCGTGTCCACGGTCGCGCACCCGGATGGTCGCGTCGGTGGCCGAGCCTTCGAGCGACAGGACGATGTTGCGCTGCTCCTCGGGAGTATCCGCCAGCGCGTCCATGGCATTCATGATCAGGTTGATGAGCACCTGCTGGAGCTGGATGCGGTCGCCCACCACCGTGATTGTCTCCCCCACCGGCCGTGCGCTCAGGGCGATGCGCCGGCGGCGGGCCTCGGCATTCAGCAGGGCGATCACGTCACCCAGGATGTCGTTGAGGTCGACGGGCTGGCGCACCACCTCGTGCTTGGCGAGCAGCGCCCGCAGCCGGCGGATGACCTCGCTTGCGCGCAGGTCGTCACGCCTGATGTCGGCCAGGATCTCCTTCAGTTCGCCGGGCCGCGCGGTGCCGCGGTCCAGCATCATTTCCGCCGCCGCCGCATTGCTCAGGATGGCGGCCAGCGGCTGGTTGATCTCGTGGGCGATGGAACCAGTCAATTCCCCCGCGACCGCCAGCCGGGATGCATGGGCCAGCTCGAACCGATGGCGGTCCACGCTCGACTGCGCCAGGCGCCGGCGGTCGCGCTCAAGCAGCAGGGCGGTCAGAAGCAGGCTCTGCAACAGGAAGGCCAGGGCAACCGCCATCGCCTCCTTCCGGTAGGTCTGCCAGAACCCGGGCGCGCGGAACTGGATGACCGCGTCGGCGGGCACCGCATCCGGATCGATGCCCCAGCGCTCGATCTGCCGCCAGTCCACATAAAGCGCGGACGGCATCACCTGGGGGAGCCTGAGGGACGAAGCCGCCTGCCCGTCCAGCAGGCGATTGGCGATGGCCCCGCCCTCGCGGCCCATGGCCTCGAAACTGGTCATCCATCCGCCCACGACACCGGTGCCGATGAAGGTGACGAAGGGGCCGTAGACCGGCGCCGTCGCCGCCTGCGCGATCAGCCGCACCGAGTCCGCCGGAAGGTAGATGCTGACCGCCCCGTCGCGGAAAAACCCGGGCGTGGCCACCACGGTGTCGGGACCCAGCTCCGCCACCCGCTTCAACACCTCCGCCATGGGGCGGCCTGCAAGCATCTCGATGCTCACCCGGCCTTCGAAGCCTCCGGCCGCCCGGCGCAGGTCCTGCTCCCATTCCCGATCACGCTCGGCCGCGCCGGTGATCAGGACCAGATGCTTGGCCTGCGGATGCCATTTCAACGCCTGCGCGATGGTGCCGGCGAAATCCTGCGCGAAGGGCACGCCCACCACGTCTTCAGGCAGAGGCGGGCGGGAGGCGAGGAAGGAACTCGCGACGCCCACATGGACCACCGGCACCTGCGGAAAAAGCTCGGCCCGGGTGTTCAGCACGAAGTCGAGCGCAGTGTCGCCGGCGACGATGATGACGCCGGGCGGTCGCACCGCGTATTTCTCACGCAGGAAGCGCGTGATGGTTCCCACGTAGGCGGCGCCACTGAAGCGCGGATAATCCAGAAACTCGGTGCTGATCTCGGTGCTGCGGTCCACCTCCCCCAGCGCGCTGGTGATGCCCCGGTCGCCCAGCACGTTGGCCGGCAACAGGCGGTTGTTCTCGAACAGGACCAGCACATGACGGCGGGCGGTCTCAGCGCGGGCGGGGGCCACCGCTCCCATCAACACGAGGCAGATCGCGACGCCGCGCCAGGCGAGCCAGATGGCGCGCCAGCGCCCATGCGGCAGATCCGGGCCGAAGCCGTCTGCGCGCGTGCCGCGATTGGATCTCTCCGGTGTCACGTCCGCCCCGAACCCCTGCCCTCGACAGGCCGAACATGTGGGGCCACCTCGCACGCGGGCGCAAGGGGCGGCGCCTGTCCGCTCCGGTCGCGACCTGCGGCGGGCGAACTGGTTCCATCAGATCCGGAGCACGGCAAATGGCGTGTAAAACGGGCCAGCACTGACGTTTCGGCACCGTCGAATGGCCATGACTTCAGTGCTAGCTTCGCCACGGGACCTTTCAAGGTCCGGTGGGAGGATCGACAATGAAAACATTCGCCCTCGCCTTGGCCCTCCTGGCCGTTTCGGCCGCCGGCGCCTTCGCGGAAACCTGCACCGCCACCGTTGCCAGCAAGAGCCTGGCGGGCGCAGCCAAGACCAGCTTCCTCACCAAGTGCCAGAAGGATGCAACCGCCGCCTGCGAGACACAGGCCGCGGAGAAGAAGCTCTATGGCGCGGCCAGGAAGAGCTTCACCACCAAGTGCGTGGCGGACGCGGTCGGCAAGTAGGGCACGGCGACAGGAGGCCCAGAGGCAGCCGGCTAGCCGAGCCGGCTGCCGGCGGCCACGACGGTCGCCATCACCACCGCTATGACGCAGAACAAGAGGATGAGGCCGACGAGGACCAGCCGGTCCCCCTTGCTTTCCGTCGGGGCGACGGCCCCCTGGTCGTCCTTGGCCGCCAGCAGGACGCCGGGCGAAGCCGGAAGGGATGCAGCGAGAAGAACAGGCGCGGACGCATCCACGTCCAGAGCGCGCGGCTCCAGAGCGCGCGGCGTGGGCGCCTCGACATTTCGGGGCGCGGGTCGCGCCGGCGCGCGGGGTCTTGCTTCGGCGCGGCGCGGTGGGCCGCCGCTGGCCACGGCGGTACTTGCCTCCCTGAAACGCGCCTGCGCCGTGATCCGGCCCTCGACCAGCACGAACACCACCGATGCCAGCGGCACCAGCACCGACAGCGCTTCGGCGTGCCTTGCGATCCAGCCGGACCACAGCGGGTCGGACACGATCATCTCGCCCGCCACCCAGCCGAGGAAAGCTGTGCCGACGAGGATGATCGCCGGAAAATGCTTCATCGCCTCCGTGACGACGAAGCTTCCGAAGAAGATCAGGGGCACGCTGAACAGCAACCCGCCGATGAGATAGAGCAGGTTGCCTTCCGACACGGCGGCGAGGGCCACCACGTTGTCGAGGCTCATGATCGCGTCCACGATCAGGATGACGAACACCGCCCCCATGAAGCCGCTGTCGTTGCTGATCGCCGGGTCAAGGCCGGGGCTCGGCTCGCCCTCCCGCCGCCGCAGATGTTCTCCCGCGAGCAGGTTGATGGCGATGACGAAGAGCAGCGCCCCGCCGATGATCTTCAGCAGCGGGATGGTGAGCAGGATCCCCGCCACCGCCGCGATGACCAGCCGGAAGAAGATCGCCCCCGCCGCGCCGAGCGCGACCGCCTTCGGCACCTGCTGCGCCGGCAGGCTGCGACAGGCCAGCACAATGACGATGGCGTTGTCGCCGCTGAGCAACAGGTCGATGAAGAAAATCTTCAGGCTGATGCCGAACCAGGAAAGATCAGCGCCGAGATCCATGGGGTGCGTCCTCTACGGTCAACACGCGGGGCCGGGTGCGGCATCCGGCATCCCTCATGGCCTTGGGCCGCCTTCGGCCCGCGCGCTGGGCTTTTCGCCGGTCGTGGGCTCCGGCGACGGCCCCTTCGTCAGCGCGCCGAGGAAGTCCACGTCCGGCGACAGCAGCAGCGTGGGGGAGGCCCCTGCCAGGGTCTGGCGGTAGGTCTGCTGGGTCCGCAGGAAGGTGTAGAAGGCGGGGCTGCGATCATAGGCGTCGCCGAGGATCTGGGAGGCCGCCGCATCGGCCTCGCCCCGCGTCACCTTCGCCTTCTGCTGCGCCTCGGCCAGGATGATGGTCTTCTGGCGGTCGGCGCGGGCCTGGATTTCCTGCGCCCATTCAAAGCCCTGGGCGCGCAGTTCCTTGGCCTCGCGCTGGCGTTCGGATTTCATGCGGTCGTAGATGGCCTGGCTGGTTTCCGCCGGCAGGTCGGCGCGCAAGAGGCGCACCTCCACCACGTCCACGCCCAGCGACCGGCTGCGCTCGATCACCTGGGAGCGGATGGCATCGATGATGCGGTCGCGCTCGGTGGACAGGAGGTCCACCAGCTTCGCCTGCCCCAGTTCCCGGCGCACCGCCGAATTGACGATCTGCGCAAGGCGCGACTGGCCCTGCTCGATGCCGCCCACCGCCTGGTAGAAGGCCAGCGGGTCGCTGATGCGGAAGCGGGTATAGGTGCTCGCCTCGATCCGCTTCTGGTCACCCAGGATGATCTGCTCGGCGGGCGGCTCCAGCGACACCAGCCGACGCTCGAAGAAGATCACCGTGTCGATGAACGGCACCTTGAAGTACAGGCCAGGGTCGTCATGGACCGCCAGCGGCATGCCGAGGCGCACCACCAGCGCCCGCTGGGTCTCCTCCACCGTGAAGGCGAAGGACAGGGCGACGGCCCCGAGAATGGCCGCCGCCGCCAGCCCGACGAAACCATAGCGCTTCATTTGACCGCTCCCGCGACCGGGGCCTCGGCGACCGCGGCCGGCTTCGGCCCCGGCTCCATCAGGGGCAGGTAGGGCACCACGCCGCCGCCGTGGGCCGACAGGTCCACGATCACCCGTCCGGAGCGCTTCAGCAGTTCGTCCACGCCTTCCAGATAGAGCCGGCGCAGGGTCACATCCTTGTGCTGCTCGTAGGCGGCGGCGACGGCGAGGAAGCTCTGGGCCTCGCCGCGCGCCAGGTCGACCACCTGCTCGCCATAGGCCGCGGCCTCCTGGGTGATGTGCTCGGCCTCGCCGCGGGCGTGGGGCAGGATGTCGTTGCGATAGGCTTCCGCCTCGTTGCGCGCCCGCTCCTGGTCCGCCCGCGCCCGCTGCACGTCGTTGAAAGCGTCGATGACGGCGGGCGGCGGATCGATGCGCAGCAGCTGCACCTGGGTGATGGTGATGCCGGCCTCGTATTTGTCCAGCAGCCGCTGCAGCACCACCTCGGTCTGCTGGGCGATCTGCTGGCGCTTGTCGGAGAGCGCCGACTGGATCGGGTTCTGGCCGATGACCTCGCGCAGGGCGCTCTCGGCCGCCACCCTGAGCGTGCCTTCCGCGTCGGCCACCTTGAACAGGAACTGCCCGGCATCGCGGATGCGCCAGAACACCACGCCCTCCGCCTCGACGATGTTCTCGTCCCCGGTCAGGATCTGGTTGCGCTCGCGGGAGCCGTCGCGCTTGCCGATGACCAGCTGGTTGATCTGCGTGGTCTTGGGCAGCAGCACGGTTTCGATGGGATAGGGCCAGTGATAGTGGACCCCTGACGCCTGCGTGGACACCCATTTGCCGAAGCGCAGCACGATGCCCTGCTCGTCCGGCTGGACCCGGTAGAAACCGCTCGCCGCCCACAGGAACACGAGGATGCCGGCGACCATGAGCGCCCCCCAGCGCCCGAAGTGCGGCAGGCGCAGCATGTCGGCCACCTGATCGCGCGCCAGGGCCTCGAACGGTTCCTTCGCCTGCGGGGGCGCGGCCTCGAGCGGGACCTGGGGCGGGACTGGGCTCTCCTCGCGCGGTACCGTGTCTATATTCGCCATAGAGACTGACCTTGGGACAGGCAATGGGCGCGATGACCTTTGGGAAGACGTTTTTCAACTGTCATCGGGGCGCGCTAAACAGGAATTGTCGGTTCGTCCTATCTGCGTTTTTTTGGATTTGACCAGTCCGCGCCCTGTCGCGCGTCTCGCGTCGCCTGCGGCAGGAGGGCGATTGTCGTGCGTTTTCAGCTGCCTGATGCTGAGCGGGAGGCAGATTAAATATCCGTAACACGCGGTGTGACGCGCCCCTGCCGCAACGCCACCGCGCAGGTGTCCCAAGGGCAGCAAAGCGGCGCGGAGTAAGCATTCCCCAACGCCACTGCGCTGACAACGCGCACCCCGCCCGGTTCCGGCGCGGTCGCGAACCGGTTAGTCAGAGACCTCGGCGCCACGTTCCCCCGCGCCGCGCGATGGGGGCGGCGGCAGGCGGACCATCCTCGTCTTCATCTGCAATTGGAAACCGACATCATGGCCAGCGTCTGCACGAACGGGGTGGACACGGGTTTCGTCGCCCTCGGCACCACCAAGGTGGCGGTTCTCGGTGTGGTTCAGGGGATCACCGAGCTGCTGCCCATTTCCTCCACGGCACACATGCGCCTCGTTCCGGCGGTGCTCGGCTGGCCGGATCCCGGCTCGGCCTTTTCGGCGGCCATGCAGCTCGCCGCCCTGTTCGCCGTGGTGACCTATTTCTGGTCGGACCTGCGCGATCTGGCCTGCGGCTCGCTGCGGGCGGTGCGCACGGGGGATTATGGCGCCCACGCCCCGCGCACGGTGCTGGGCATCATCCTTGGCACCTTGCCCATCGTCATCGCCGGTGTGCTGCTGAAGGACAAGCTGAACGCCTGCGGCTCCGCGTTCCGCGAGCTGTGGGTGATCGGCGCCGCGAGCCTGGTGATGGGCCTGCTGCTCGCCATCGCGGAACTCGTCAGCCGCCACACCCGCTCGTTCGAGCACATCAAGCTGAGCGACGCGCTCGTGGTCGGCCTCGCCCAGGTGGGCGCGCTGATCCCCGGCGTGTCACGCTCGGGCTCGACGCTGACGGCGGCCATGTTCCTCGGCCTTAAGCGCGAGGATGCCGCCCGCTTTTCCTTCCTGCTCGGCCTGCCCGCCATCTTCGCCGCCGGCGTGAAGGAACTGCTGGTGCTCCACCAGGCGGGCCTTGATACCCAGGGCTGGATCGTGCTGGGCGTGGGCCTGGTGACGGCCTCGCTTTCGGCCTTCGTCGCCATCTGGACCCTGATGAAGGTGATGGAGCGGCTCTCCGCCTGGCCGTTCGTGTTCTACCGCATCGCCATGGGCACGTTCCTGCTGGTCGCGGTGGCGACCGGGTCCCTGTCCTGAGGAAGCCGGGTGGCCGGCCTCAGCCCCCTCGCCTCAGGCCCAGCCGGGCCAGGGCGAGGGCCTGCTCGAAGCCGGCGGTGAGGGAATCGAGAACCGGAACCGGAACCTGCCCGGCGAGGGCGGTGCCATAGCCTGCCAGCGCCGCGCCGGCGACGATGACCACGTCCGGCGCGGTGCGGACGATCGCTTCGTCCACCGCCGCGCGCACCAGCCTCAGCCCCTCCTCCCGGCCGGTGGCAACGGCAAGGGCATCGCCCGGCACCACGGCGATGCCGGCGCAGCGCGCCTCCAGGGCGGTGCGCCGCATCAGGTCGCGCAGCATGGCCGGCCACGCCGCCCCCACCGTGACGATGGCAAAGCGCTCTCCCAATTGCAGGGCTGTGAGCATGCTGGCCTCCGCCATGCCCACCACCGGAAAGGCGTGCTCGGCGCGGAGCGCCTCGATGCCCGGCTCGCCGAAGCAGGCATAAAAGCAGGCATCGAAGGGCGCGCGGCCCGCCGCCTGCTCGCGCTCCACCGCCGCGCGCACAGCATCCTGAACGGCATGGGCGGCCACCGCCACGGCGGCGCGCGTCGACACATAGGGCATGCCGAAGGGCGCCGTCGCGCCGATGAGCTGCACATTTTCAGGGCACAGGGGATTGAGTGCCGCAATCATGCGCTCCGTCACGGCGACAGTGGTATTTCCGTTCAGCACCAGGATTTTCAAGGCGGCCTCGCCGGGTCACGATGGGTCAATCGTCGGCGACACTACGTGGCCATGGGACCCGACCGCAATCGAACGGTAAGATGATCTCCCTTCCTGCCCTCTCATGAGGCCCGGGCACACCGGCTCTTCCGGTCTGGGGAAAACCTCCGCCTTGAGAGCGGCGATCAGGAGCAGGGAACAGAGCGGCATCGCATACTTATGCGCAACTTGTGCCCGCACTTTAGGCAAAAAGATAATTCGCGGACAATTTGACGACAAATTTTCTCAGACTCCCGCAGCGGGAGCTTTGTTCTCTTCGATTTGCGGGGTGTGGCACGGCGGTTGCTAACGTTCTGGGCATCTCGTGAATTGGGCATCCCGCCGCAAAGGACTCCATGATGCTGCAAACTGAAAAGCGGATCCGCTCCGGTCGCCACACGATGAAGACCGCCGCCCTTCTGCTGGCCACGACCTTTGCCTGCATCGCTCCCGGCATCGCCGGTGCCGAGACCACCCTGCGCATCGGCATGACCGCCGCCGACATTCCGCGCACCCTCGGCCAGCCCGACCAGGGCTTCGAGGGCAACCGCTTCACCGGCGTCACCATGTATGACGCGCTGGTGAACTGGGACCTGTCCTCCGCCACAAAGCCCAGCGTGCTCATCCCCGGCCTTGCCACCGAATGGAAGGTGGACGACGCCGACAAGACCAAGTGGGTGTTCAAGCTGCGCCCCGGCGTCACCTTCCACGATGGCTCGCCGTTCAACGCGGACGCCGTGGTCTGGAACGTGGGCAAGGTGCTGAACAAGGAGGCCCCGCAATTCGACGCCAGCCAGGTGGGCGTCACCGCCTCGCGCATGCCGACCCTGGTCTCGGCGAAGAAGATCGACGACCTGACGGTGGAGCTGACCACCAAGGAGCCGGATAGCTTCCTGCCCTACAACCTCACCAACCTGTTCATGGCGAGCCCCGCCCAGTGGCAGAAATTCTATGACGCCGCCGACGGCGCCGACGCGAAAGCCAAGGCGGCAGCCGCCTGGACCGCCTTCGCCAGGAACGCGTCGGGGACCGGCCCGTGGAAGATGACCAATTTCGTGCCCCGCGAGCGGCTGGAGCTGGTGAAGAACGAGGCTTATTGGGACAAGGCGCGGGTGCCCAAGACCGACAAGATGGTCCTGTTGCCCATGCCCGAGGCCAACGCCCGCACCGCCGCGCTCATGGCCGGCCAGGTGGACTGGATCGAGGCTCCCGCCCCCGACGCGATCGCCCAGCTGAAATCCCGCGGCTTCAAGATCGAGAGCAACGAGCAGCCCCACGTGTGGCCGTGGCAGTTCTCCCGCGTCGAAGGCTCGCCGTGGAACGACATCCGCGTGCGCAAGGCGGCAAACCTGTGCATCGACCGGGAAGGCATGAAGGACGGCCTGCTCGGCGGCCTCATGGTGCCGGCCACCGGAACCGTGGAGCCCGGCCACCCCTGGCGCGGCAACCCCACCTTCCAGATCAAGTATGACGTGGCCGCCGGCCAGAAGCTGATGAAGGAGGCCGGCTACGGCCCCGACAAGAAGCTGACGGTGAAGACCCAGACCTCCGCCTCCGGCTCCGGCCAGATGCTGCCCCTGCCCATGAACGAATATCTCCAGCAGGCGCTGGCGGACTGCTATTTCGACGTTCAGCTCGACGTGATCGAGTGGAACACCCTGTTCACCAACTGGCGCAAGGGCGCCAAGGACCCGACCGCAAACGGCGCCAACGCCATCAACGTGACCTATGCAGCCATGGACCCGTTCTTCGCCATGGTGCGCTTCCTGCAGTCGGGCATGGCGCCGCCGGTGTCCAACAACTGGGGCTTCAACAACAATCCCAAGTTCGACGAGCTGGTGAAGAAGGCTCGGACCTCGTTCGATCCCGCTGCGCGGGACGCGGCGCTCGCCGAGCTGCATGCCGCCTCGGTGGACGACGCGGCCTTCCTCTATGTGGCGCACGACGTGGGACCCCGCGCCATGAGCCCCAAGATCAAGGGCTTCGTGCAGCCCAAGAGCTGGTTCGTGGACTTCTCGCCGGTGTCGATCTCGCAGTGATGCCTTGAACCGGAACGCGGGGTGCTGAACGCGCCCCGCGTGTTCTTCCCCCTGCGCAAGGTGGCCCCGTGCTGGTCTATATCCTGAGGCGGATCATCTATGTGATCCCGATCGTCATCGCCGTCGCGCTGGTGTGCTTCCTGCTGGTCCACATCACGCCGGGCGATCCGCTGGTTGCGGTGCTGCCGGCCGATGCCTCGGCCGAACTCGCCGCACAGATGCGCGCCGCCTATGGCTTCGATCGGCCGCTGCCGGTGCAGTTCGGCCTGTGGGTGTGGCAGGCGCTGCACGGCAATCTCGGCACCTCCATCGCCACTGGCCGCCCGGTGTTGGCGGAGGTGACTCAGGCGGTGGGCAACACCTTCATCCTCGCGGTGACGGCCTCCCTCATCGGCTTCGTCTTCGGCGTCTTCTTCGGCCTCCTCGCCGGCTATTTCCGCAATACGTGGGTGGACAAGCTCGCCACCTCCATCGCGGTGGCCGGCGTGTCCGTGCCCCACTACTGGCTGGGCATGGTGCTGGTCATCATCTTCTCGGTGTGGCTCAACTGGCTGCCGGCGGTGGGCAACGGCCCCAGCGGCTGGGCGTGGGACTGGGTGCATATTCGCCACCTCATCCTGCCCGCCGTCACCATGTCGGTGATCCCCATGGGCATCGTCACGCGCACCGTGCGCGCGCTCACCGGCGACATCCTCTCGCAGGACTTCGTGGAGGCGCTGCGCTCCAAGGGCCTGAGGGAAACCCAGGTGTTCCGCCATGTGGTGAAGAATGCCGCTCCCACCGCCGTCGCGGTGATGGGCCTGCAGCTCGGCTACCTGCTCGGCGGCTCCATCCTCATCGAGACGGTGTTCTCCTGGCCGGGCACGGGCTTCCTGCTCAATTCGGCGATCTTCCAGCGCGACCTGCCGCTCTTGCAGGGCACCATCCTGGTGCTGGCGCTGTTCTTCGTCTTCCTCAACCTCGTGGTCGATATCGCCCAGGCGTCCATCGATCCGCGCATCAAGCGGAGCTGAGGACATGAGCGCCACATCCGACGCCGCCCTCCAGGCCGCCCCGGTGCAGAAGGCCCGCGGCTATTGGGCCACCGTGGGCCGCCGCTTTTCCCGCGACAAGGTGAGCATGGTGTGCGCGGCGGTGCTGCTCGCCATCGTGCTCGCCGCCATCTTCGCCCCCTGGCTCGGCCTTGCCGATCCCTACCAGGGCTCCATGGTCCGCCGCCTCCGCCACATCGGCACGCCGGGCTATCTGCTCGGCACCGACGAGCTGGGCCGCGACATGCTCTCCCGTCTCATCTATGGCGGGCGCCTCTCGCTGCTCATCGGCATCCTGCCGGTGGTGCTCGCCTTCGGCATCGGCACCAGCCTCGGCCTGCTCGCCGGCTATCTGGGCGGGGCGGTGAACACCATCATCATGCGCACCATCGACGTGTTCTACGCCTTCCCCTCGGTGCTGCTGGCCATCGCCATCTCCGGGGTGCTGGGGGCGGGCATTGTCAATTCCATCGTCTCGCTCACCATCGTGTTCGTGCCGCAGATCACCCGCGTGGCGGAGAGCGTGACCACCTCGGTGCGCAACCTCGACTTCGTGGATGCGGCGCGGGCCTCCGGGGCCGGGGCCATCACCATCATGCGGGTGCACATGCTGGGCAACGTGCTCGGTCCGATCTTCGTCTATGCGACGGGGCTGATCTCGGTATCCATGATCCTGGCCTCGGGCCTGTCCTTCCTCGGCCTCGGCACCAAGCCGCCGGAGCCGGAATGGGGCCTGATGCTGAACACCCTGCGCACCGCCATCTACGTCAACCCGGGCGTGGCCGCCCTGCCGGGGGTGATGATCTTCGCCGTCTCCATCTGCTTCAACATGCTCAGCGACGGGCTGCGCAGCGCCATGGACATCCGCAATTGACCCTCATCGAGCCCCTCCCCGAGCCGATCCTGGAGCCCCTGGCGGACATCGGCGGGCCGGCCCAGCCGCTGCTCGACGTGAAGAACCTCACCAAGCACTTTCCGGTGGGCGGCGGCTTCCTCGCCGAGAAGAAGACGGTGCGGGCGGTGGACGACGTGTCCTTCTCCATCGCCAAGGGGGAGACGGTAGGCATCGTGGGTGAGAGCGGCTGCGGCAAGTCCACCACCGCGCGCCTGCTGATGCATCTCATGTCCCGCAACGCCGGCGAGATCCTGTTCGACGGGGAGACCGTGGGCGGGACACTGAGCATGCGCGACTTCCGGCGCGGCATGCAGATGGTGTTCCAGGACAGCTACGCCTCCCTCAACCCGCGCCTCACCATCGAGGAGTCCATCGCCTTCGGCCCCAAGGTGCATGGCATCGCCGACAAGGAGGCACGGTCGCTCGCCCGCGAGCTGATGGACAAGGTGGGCCTGCGCCCCGAAGTCTTCGCCAACCGCTATCCCCACGAGGTGTCCGGCGGACAGCGCCAGCGCGTCAACATCGCCCGAGCCCTCGCCCTGAAGCCCCGCCTCGTGATCCTGGACGAGGCCGTCTCGGCGCTGGACAAGTCGGTGGAGGCGCAGGTGCTGAACCTGCTCACCGACCTCAAGCGCGAGTTCGGCCTCACCTATCTGTTCATCAGCCACGACCTCAACGTGGTGCGCTACATCTCCGACCGGGTGCTGGTGATGTATCTCGGCCAGGTGGTGGAGCTGGGACCGGTGGACGAGGTGTGGGACGGCCCGGCCCATCCCTATACGCGCGCCCTGCTCGCCGCCATGCCGGCGCTCGATCCTGACCAGCGCACGCAGGAGCCGCCCATCACCGGGGATCCGCCCAACCCCATCGACCCGCCGCCCGGCTGCCGCTTCCACACCCGCTGCGCCTTCTTCGAGCCGGTCTGCGCCGAAGTCTGCCCCGCCCTGTCGCCAGTGGCTGGCGGCGCTCATGCCGCCGCCTGCCACATGGTCATTCCCGGCTCCGGCCACAGCCGCGCCCCCAAGGCCGGCGACATCGCGGGAGCCACGCCATGACAACGCCCCTGGTCGATATCCGCGACCTCACCATCCGCTTCACCGGCGAGCGCACGGTCTATGCAGTGAACGGCGTCTCGCTCTCCCTCGGCGAGGGCGAGGTGCTGGGCCTGCTCGGCGAATCGGGCTCCGGCAAAAGCGTGACCATGCGCGCGCTCATGCGCCTGCTCCCCAAGAAGCGCACCGTCATCAGCGGCAGTGTCGCCGTGGCCGGGCAGGATGTGCTGGCCATGGACGATGCCACCCTCTCCGCCTTCCGCGGGCGCACCGTCTCCATGATCTTCCAGGAGCCGGCGCTGGCGCTGGACCCGGTCTACACCATCGGCCACCAGATCGCGGAATCGGTGAAGCGCCACGAGGGCGCAAGCCACGCCACCGCCATGGCGCGGGCGCTGGAGATGCTGGAGCTGGTGCGCATCCCCTCCGCCAAGCGCCGGCTGGATGCCTATCCCCACGAAATGAGCGGCGGCATGCGCCAGCGCGCCATGATCGCTTTGGCGCTCGCCTGCAAACCCAAGATCCTGCTGGCCGACGAGCCTACCACGGCGCTGGATGCCACGGTGCAGATCCAGATCCTGCTGCTGCTGCGCGAGTTGCAGCGGGAGATGGGCATGTCGGTGATCTTCGTCACTCACGACATCGGTGTCGCCATCGAGATCTGCGACAAGGTGGCGGTGATGTATGCCGGCCAGATCGTGGAGACCGGCACGCTGGGCGAGATCGTGCGCACGCCACGCCATCCCTATCCCCAGGGGCTGCTGGCCTCCACCGTGCACGGTGCCAAGCGCGGCGCGCGGCTGCAGACCATTCCCGGCACTCCGCCCTCCCTCGACAAGGCGCCCGCGGCCTGCTCCTTTGCCCCGCGCTGCGCCCACGCACAGCAGCGTTGCACCGAGCGCCTGCCTCCGGACGTGGAACTTGCCCCCGGCCGGACTGTAAGGTGCGTGCTGGCTGAAAATCCCGTTCCGGTGACCTGATGACCGCGCTGTCGACCCCTGCCCTGTCCAATCTCCAGATCAATGCCGACCGCCTCTGGAGCACCATCCTCGAAACCGCCCAGTTCGGCGGCACGCCGAAGGGCGGCGTCAAGCGCCTGACCCTCAGCGAGGAAGACCGCCAGGTGCGCGACTGGTTCCGCGCCGCCTGCGAGGCCGCCGGCTGCACCGTGAGCGTGGACGCACTGGGCAACATGTTCGCCCTGCGGCCGGGCAGGGATGCCAGCAAGGCGCCGCTGGGCATCGGCTCTCATCTCGACACCCAGCCCACCGGCGGCAAGTTCGACGGCATCCTCGGCACGCTGGCCGCCCTCGAGGTGGTGCGCGCGCTGAACGACGCCGGCATCGAGACCGACACGCCCTTGTGCGTCGTCAACTGGACCAATGAGGAAGGCTCGCGCTTCGCTCCCGCCATGATGGGCTCGGCCGGCCATGTGGCCGACCTGCCGCTGGCCGAAATCCTCGCCCGCACCGATGCGGAGGGCGTGAGCGTGGGCGAGGCCCTCGACGCCATCGGCTATCGCGGCGAGGTGCCGCTGGGCACCCAGAAATTCAGTGGCTTCCTGGAGCTGCATATCGAGCAGGGGCCGATCCTGGAGGCGGAGAACCTCACCATCGGCGTGGTGGAGCACGGCCAGGGCATCATCTGGTACAACGGGCGTGTCACCGGCTTCGAGAGCCATGCGGGCTCCACCCCCATGCACCTGCGCAAGGATGCCCTCGCCACCCTGTCCGAGATCGTGCTGGCGGTGGAAAAACTGGCGGTGGATCTGGGTCCGAATGCGGTGGGCACGGTGGCTGACATCACCATCGCCCGGCAGTCGCGCAACGTGATCCCCGGCGAAATCACCTTCGCCACCGAATTCCGCACGCCGGACGCCGGCATCCTCGAAGCCTTGGACAAGGGCCTTCAGGCGGCGGTGGCGCGCATCGCCGACAAGCGGAAGGTGAGCGTTCAGCTCGACACCATCTGGCGCAAGGAGCCCACCCATTTCGATCCGAAGGTGACGGGCGCGGTGGCCGCCGCGGCGCAGAAGCTGGGCCTCAGCCACCGGCCCATGGTCTCTGGCGCGGGGCATGATTCCTTCCACCTCGCCACTATCGTGCCCACGGGCATGATCTTCGTGCCCTGCAAGGACGGCGTGAGCCACAACGAGCTGGAATCCGCCACCAAGGACGACTGCGCGGCGGGCGCCAACGTGCTGCTCCATGCCGTGCTGGCGCTGGCCGGCGATGCCGCCAAAGCATGAGGCGCGCGCCGTGAGCTGTGCCCCCTCCCTCCTCCGCGCCCGCCCGCTGACGGCGGAGAGTTTCGCGCCCTTCGGCGACGTGCTGCGTGTGCCGCAGGAGGTGGGGACGCGCACCTATTTCGACGGCGCGCTGGCGAGCCTGAAGCCGCAGACGCCGGCGAGCCTCTCCCTCATCCTCGCGGCCCCCAGCCCGGCGCGGCCGGTGCCGGTCACCATTATCGAGCGGCACCGGCTCACGTCGCAGAGCTTCGTGCCCATGGCGCCCACCCCATGGCTGGTGGTGGTGGCGCCGGATGCGCCCGACGGATCGCCCGACCTCGCGGCCGCCGTCGCCTTCCTGCCCGGCCCTGGGCAGGGCATCACCCTGAAGAGCGGCGTGTGGCACGCCCCGCTCACGGTGCTGGAGGCCCCTGCCCCGTTCGCCATCTTCATGTGGCGCGACTTCGGCCCGGACGACGAGGACTTCGCCGACATCACCCCGTTCACCGTGGTGCTCTGAACCTTCGAGACGGGGCCGCTCAGGCCCCGCCTTCCAGCAGGTCCGCCGGCAACAGCGCGTCGGGCAGGTTCTGGTAGCTCACCGGTCGCAGGAAGCGGCGGATGGCCATCGTCCCCACCGAGGTGGCGCCGAAATTGGTGGAGGCGGGATAAGGCCCGCCATGCACCATGGCATCGCAGACCTCGACGCCGGTGGGAAAGCCATTGGCCAGCACCCGGCCTGCCTTGCGCTCGAGGATCGGCATCAGCCGCTTGGCCAGTGGCGTGTCGTCCGCATCCATCTGGAGGGTGGCTGTGAGTTGGCCTTCCAGCCCCGCCGCGAGCGCGACCATCTCATCCTCATCCTCGACCCGCACCAGGATGCCGAGCGGCCCGAACACCTCGTGAGCAAGGCTTGAATCGGCGCGGAAGGCGGCGCCCGTGGTCTCGAACAGGGCCGGCGCGCCGTTGCGGCCGTCGGCGTCTGCCTTCAACGCGCATCGCACGGCAGGCGTTTGCGCCACATGGTCCCGCCCGCGGCGGAAGGCGGCGGCGATGCCATCGGTCAGCATGGGCTGCGGCGCCACCTGTCCCAGTCCCGCCTCAGTCGCGGCAAGGAAGGCATCCGTGTCCGGCCCGTCGACGGCGAAGGCGATGCCGGGATTGGTGCAAAACTGGCCGACGCCCATGGAGAGCGACCCGGCCCAGCCGGCGCCGAGCGTACCGCTACGCGCCTTCAACGCCGCCGGCAGCAGGAACATGGGATTGACCGAGCCCAGCTCGCCGAAGAAGGGGATCGGTTCCGGGCGGGCGGCGCACAGGTCGAACAGGGCACGCCCCGCGCCGAGACTGCCGGTGAACCCCACCGCCTTGATGAGCGGATGGCGCACCAGCGCGGTGCCGCCCTCCACCGTGAAGGACTGGAGCAGAGCGAACACGCCGGGATGAAGGTCCAGCGCCGCGCGCGCTGCGTCGATGGCCTCGGCCACCTTCTGGCTGGTGCCGGGATGGGCGGGATGGCCCTTCACCACCACCGGGCAGCCGGCGGCGAGGGCAGAGGCGGTGTCGCCGCCAGCCACAGAGAAGGCGAGCGGGAAGTTGGAGGCGCCGAACACCGCCACCGGCCCGATGGGCCGTTGCATCAGCCGAATGTCCGGCCGTGGCAGGGGCTGGCGGTCCGGCAAGGCCACGTCGTGGCGCCGGTCCAGATAGGCGCCGGCAAGGATGTGGCGGGCGAACAGGCGCAATTGCCCGGTGGTGCGCGCCAGTTCCCCGGCGAGGCGGGGCGCCGGCAGGCCGGTCTCCTCCTGCGCGATGGCGGTGATGTCGGCGCCGCGCGCCTCCATCTGCGCGGCGATGGCGTCGAGGAACTCCGCCCGCGCCTTGCGGCTGGACCAGCCAAACGAGGCGAAGGCGTCTTCCGCCGCGCGTGCGGCCGCATCCACCTCAACTTCGGTCGCCGAGAAGAAGCGGCGCGGCGTGCCGGTGGCCGGCGCGCTCTCGAAGGTGGGGCCGCCGGCTACCCAGGCCCCGGCGATCAGGTGGCCGCCGTCAGGGGTCGCGTCCATCTCACTTCTCCTCGAAAATCGGATCCTGGGTGAACTGGCCACCCTGATAGAGCGCCATGGGCGCATCGGGTGCCGGCCGTGGCAGGCTGGCCTCCAACTCGGCGCGGAAGCGCTCGGCATTGTCGCGCGGCCGCCAGCCGAGATAGGAGACGGCGCTATTGTCCCACCACCTGGTGTCATTGTCGGACACGCCCCAGATCACCGGGCAGCCGAGCCGGGGGGCGCGGAAGATGCAGCCGATGAGGGCGAGGAAGTCCTCATACGACATCCAGGTGGAGAGCATGCGGTAATTGGTGGGCTTCTCCATGCAGCTGCCGATCCGCACCAGCGCCGTTTCCTGCCCGAACTTCTCGAAATACATGCGGGCCAGCGCCTCGCCGAAGCATTTGGACACGCCGTAGAGCCCGTCCGGCCGGAGCGGGGCGGCGGCATCGAGGTGCTCGTCCTGCCGGTAGAAGCCGATCGTGTGGTTGGAGGAAGCAAACAGGATGCGCGGCTGGCCCTCGGCCCGCGCCGCCTCGTAGAGATTATAGAGGCCGACGATGTTGGCGCCCACGATCTTCGAGAATTTGTCCTCCACCGAGATGCCGCCCAGATGCACGATGCCGTCGCATCCCGCAACCAGATCGCGCACCGCCGCGGCGTCGGAGAGATCGCAGCGCACCGCCTCCTCATGGGGGGCCACGGCGCCCAGGTCGGCGATGTCGGAGACGCGTACGGTCTCGGCAAACCGCGCAAGGTGCGGGCGGATGGCCCGCCCGAGCCCACCGGCGGCGCCCGTGAGCAGGAGTCGTTTCAGCATTTGGACCTCTTGGCTGGATCTTGCGCGCCCGCATCCGGCTGGAAAATGATAAGTCATCATACATGTATGGACATTCCGGTCAATATTCGGCCAAACTTGACAGACATGTATGGAACTCGCCACCATGGCCGGGGCCATACCGGCAGGCCGGAATCAGTAAGGGAGAAGCGGGTGCGCAGTCGCCTGAAGTCCGCCGCCCAGAGGGCTGCCCAGGAAGGCGCCCAGGGCAACCCGCACGGCGCCTCCCCGGCAGGTTCTCACGCAAGCACCCATCCGCCCGGCGGCCGCGCCGCCGGCACGCTCGTGGCCCAGGTCAGCGACGCGCTGCGGCAGATGATCCTGTCCGGCGAGTTTCCGCCCGGCGCCAAGCTGCCCAGCGAGGCCCAGCTCACCCAGGCCCATGGCGTCAGCCGCACCGTGGTGCGCGAGGCGGTGGCGGCCCTGCGTTCGGACGGGCTGGTGGAAGCGCGCCAGGGCGCGGGCGTGTTCGTGCTCGACCACGCCACCACCACCCCGCTCCTGTCCTTCCAGAATGTTGATGGCGCACGCGTTTCCTCCACCATAGAGCTGCTGGAGCTGCGCACCGGCGTGGAGGTGGAGGCCGCGGGGCTGGCCGCCGCGCGCCGCTCCCCGGCGCAGGAAGAGGTGATTTTCGAGCGGCATTTCGCGGTGCGGACCGCGCTGGACGAAGGCCGCTCAACGGTGGAGGCGGACCTTGCCCTGCACCTCGCCATCGCCGACGCCACCAACAACCCGCGCTTCCGCGAATTCCTCGCCATGATCGGCCGCGACGCCATTCCCCGCGCGGTGCTGGAGGGCGAAGGCCAGAGCGTGGAGCGCGTGTCGTCCTACATCAAGATGATCGACGAGGAGCACCAGCGCATCGTCGTGGCCATCTCCCGCGGCGACGAGGATGCGGCGCGCGAGGCCATGCGCGTCCACCTGCGCGGTAGCCAGGCGCGCTATCGCACGCTGCTGCAGACCCGGCGCAAACATGTAATATAAGTTATTGACGCCTGTTGGCCATACATGTATGACAACTCTGCCCTGGTTATATGGCAGAGGAGCCGTGATGAACCCGCAGGACATAAAGACCGCGCTCGGCTCGGGCCTCCTGTCGTTCCCGGTCACGCATTTTCATGCGGATGGCCGCTTCAACGCGGAGAGCTACAAGCAGCATATCGAATGGCTGGCGGGCTATGACGCGCCGGTGCTGTTCGCCGCCGGCGGCACTGGCGAATTCTTCTCGCTCGCGCCGTCCGAGATTCCCGGCATCGTTTCCGCGGCCAAGGAAGCGGCGGGCAAGACCGCCATCGTCGCCGGCTGCGGCTTCGGCTCGGTGGTGGGCGTCGAGATCGCGAAGGCGGCCGAGAAGGCCGGCGCGGACGGCCTGCTGCTGCTGCCGCACTATCTCATCGACGCCCCGCAGGAAGGCCTCTACGCGCTGGTCAAGCAGATCTGCGATGCCGTGGGCATCGGCGTGATGGTCTACAACCGCGACAATTCCGTGCTCGGGGTCGAGACGCTGGCGCGCCTGTGCGACGCCTGCCCGAACCTCGTAGGCTTCAAGGACGGCACCGGGCAGATCGGCCTCGTACGCCAGATCACGGCCACCATGGGCGACCGGCTGATCTATCTCGGCGGCATGCCCACGGCGGAGCTGTTCGCCGAAGCCTATCTCGGCGCCGGCTTCACCACCTATTCCTCGGCGGTGTTCAACTTCGTGCCGGGCCTCGCGGTGGAGTTCTACAGGGCCCTGCGCGCCGGCGACCGGCCGACCTGCGAGCGGCTGCTGCGGGACTTCTTCTATCCCTTCATGGCCATCCGCAACCGGCGCAAGGGCTATGCGGTGGCCGCCATCAAGGCCGGCGTGCGGCTGCAGGGATTCGCCGCCGGCCCAGTGCGTGCGCCCCTCGACGACCTCACCATTGAGGAGGAAGCCATGCTCGACGCCCTTATCGGCACCTGGAAGCGGTGAGCACTGAAAAAGGTGAACAGGCGGCGCCCATGAAGATCGCGGCGGTCCACACCCACCTTCTCGACCATCGGCTCGACGTGCCGTTCGAGAGCGCATCCATGCGCTTCGACCGTCGCACCCATGTGCTGGTCGAGATCGTGTGCGACGATGGCACCACGGGCTGGGGCGAGTGCCTCGGCCCGGCGCGGCCCAATGCGGCGGTGGTGGCGGCCTATGCCAACTGGCTCATCGGCGCCGATCCGCTGGAAACCGAGAAGATCTGGGCGACCCTCTACAACGCCCTGCGCGATCAGGGCCAGCGCGGCCTCACCGTCACTGCGCTGTCCGGCATCGATATCGCGCTGTGGGACATCAAGGGCAAGCATTTCGGCGTGTCGGTGGCCACGCTCCTGGGCGGCCGCTTCCGCGAGAGCGTGCGCGCCTACGCCACCGGCAGCTTCGTGCGGGACGGGGTCGACCGCGTCGCCGACAATGCCACCGAGATGGCAACCCATGCCGCCGCCGGCTTCCACGCCGCGAAGATCAAGATCGGCTTCGGCGTGGACGCCGACCTGAAGGTGCTCAAGGCCGTGCGCGAGGCCGTCGGCCCGGACATGCGCCTGATGGTGGATGCCAACCACGGCTATGACGCGTTGGAAGCCATACAGTTCGGCAATCGGGCGGTTGAGTATGGCGTCGACTGGTTCGAGGAGCCGGTGGTTCCCGAGCAGCTTGCCGCCTACCGGGCGGTGAAGGCCGGCCAGCCCATCCCCGTGGCCGGTGGCGAAACCTGGCACACCCGCTGGGGCATGCGCGAGCCCATCGAGACCCGGGCCGTGGACATCATCCAGCCGGACCTGTGCGGTGTGGGCGGCTTCACCGAGGCCAAGCGCGTGGCCGACCTTGCCGCGCTCCACGGGGTGCGTGTGGTGCCGCACGTGTGGGGCACGGCGGTGCAGATCGCGGCCGCCCTGCAATTCATGGCCGCCATGGTGCCGAACCCGGTGCGCACCCGCCCCATCGAGCCCATTCTCGAATTTGACCGCACCCACAATCCGTTCCGCCAGGCGGTGGTGAAGACGCCGCTGGAGCATGTGAAGGGCGTCGTCGCCATTCCGGATGGACCTGGCCTCGGCATCGAGATCAACCGCGACGCGCTCGCCGAATTTCGTCCGAAGGAGGCCTGACATGCTGGAGCGCAAGCTGTCGGGCCGCCCGCCCGTTCCCCCCTTCCCGCCGGGTGCGGTGGACACGCAGATGCACATGTATCTGCCGGGCTTCCCCGCGCTGCCCGGCGGCCCCGGCCTGCCGGCGGGCGCCCTGCCCGACTCGGCGCAGTATCGCCAGGTGATGGCGTGGCTCGGCATCGACCGGGTCATCATCACCCAGGGCAACGCCCACCAGCGCGACAATGGCAACCTGATCGCCTGCCTCGCCGAGATGGGCGCCTGTGCGCGCGGCGTCGCGGTCATCGACGACGACACGGCCGATGCCGAACTGCAGCGGCTCGCCGACGCCGGCATCGTGGGCGCCCGTATCATGGACCTGCCGGGCGGTGCGGTCGGCCTCGAGGCGCTGGAGGCGGTGGATGCGCGCGTCGCATCCATGGGCTGGATGCTGGCGGTCCAGTTCGACGGCAGCCGCATCCTCGATCACCTGCCGCGCCTGATGGCGCTGAAATCGCGCTGGGTGCTCGACCACCACGGCAAGTTCTTCGGCGGCATCCGCCCCGACGGCCCCGAGGTGGACGCCGTAAAGCGCCTGCTCGACACCGGGCGCGCCTACTTCAAGTTCGCCGGCTGTTATGAATCCTCCACCAGTGGCGCGCCCCTGTTCGAGGATGTCGCGGCGGTCGCCGGCGTCATCTCGGCCTACGCACCGGAGCGCATCGTGTGGGGCACCAACTGGCCCCACAACATGGTGAAGGCCACCGCCGACTATCCCGACGATGCCGTGCTCGCCGAAACCATCCTCGGCTGGCTGCCGGACGAGGCCGCCCGCACCCGCGCGCTGGTCGACAATCCGCAGGCGCTGTTCGCCCTGCAGGCCTTCGAGGCATTGCCCGCAGAAACACCCACCGGGGCGCGCATCTAGCCCCGGCGACCCAAGCTCAAAGACACCGAGATCCAGCAAATACGGACAGGGAGGAAGACATGAAGGGATTGGCGCTCTATGTCGCCGCGGCGATGACTTCGGTGATCGCCCTTACGCCGCTCGCGGCACAGGCACGGCAGTACCGCTCCGCCGACGTGCAGCCCGCGGACTATCCGACGGTCAAGGCCGTCCAGTCCATGAGCGATGAGCTGAACAAGGAGACCAATGGCAAGATCTCCATCAAGGTCTTCCCGAACTCGCAGCTCGGCAGCGAGAAGGACACCATCGAGCAGGTGAAGCTCGGCGCTCTGGACTTCATCCGCATCAATTCCGGCACGCTGAACACCGTGTGCCCGGCCATGACCGTGCCGGTCCTGCCCTTCCTGTTCCGTGACAAGGCGCACATGCGCGCCGTGCTCGACGGGCCCATCGGCGACGAGATCCTCGCCGATTGCGCCTCCCACGGCCTCGTAGGCCTCGCCTTCTACGATTCCGGCGCCCGCTCCTTCTATGCCACCACGCCCATCCGCAAGCTGGAGGACCTGAAGGGCAAGAAGATCCGCGTGCAGCAGTCCGACATCTGGGTGTCCATGATGAAGCTGCTCGGCGCCAACGCCACGCCCATGCCCGCCGGCGAGGTCTTCACCGGCCTCAAGAGCGGCCTCATCGACGGCGCGGAAAACAACTGGCCGAGCTACGACAATTTCCACCATTACGAGGCGGCCAAGAACTACAGCCTGAGCGAGCACTCCATGGCGCCGGAAGTGCTGCTGATCTCCAAGCGCGTGTTTGACAGCTTCACGCCCGAGGAGCAGGTCCAGGTGCGCAAGGCGGCCAAGAACTCGGTCGGCTACATGCGCCAGCTCTGGGACGCCATGGAAATCTCCTCCCGCGAGAAGGTGGAGAAGGCCGGCGTCGAGGTCATCACCATCGACAAGGCGCCGTTCCAGGCCGCGGTGCAGCCGCTCTACGACCAGTTCGTCACCGATCCCAAGCTCAAGGACATGATCACGCGCATCAAGGCGGCCCAATAAGCCGCCGCTGCCTCGGCACATCCTGCCGGACCCGGAGGGCTGCACCGCGCCAGAAGCGGTGCAGCCGAAGGCGGCCGGGCACGAGGCACCGCGAGGACCCTTCCCGGAGGACACGCCATGGACGCCCCCCCGCCCACTGACCCATTGGCCCCGCAAGGCCGCACGACCCTGAACACAACGGGATGGCTCGGCACCTATTTCGCCGTCCACGCCTTGCTGTCGCGCATCTGCCTCAAGCTCTCGGTGGCGGGGCTGATGCTGATCACCGTCTCAGTGCTCTACCAGATCTTCGGCCGCTACGTGCTGAACGACTCGCCGGCCTGGACCGAGATCTTCGCCCTCGTGCTCGTGCTCTATGTCACGTGCTTCGCCGCCGCCGTGGGCGTGCGCGACGACCGGCACATCGGCGTTGAATCCATCCTGATCCTGGCTCCGCCGCCGATCCGCAAGGCCGGGCTGATCGTGGTCTATCTCGGCATGATCGTGTTCGGCCTGTGCATGGCCTGGGGCGGCGCGATCCTGGCCGACGAGATGTGGGCGTACGTCAATCCCGGCCTGCCGATCTCGCAGGCCTGGTCCTACATCCCGCTCGCCATCGGCGGGATCCTCATCAGCATGTTCGCGGTGGAGCGCATCGTCGCAACTCTATTGAATATCAAGGTGGTTGCGTCATGGCACTGATCATTCTTGTCGTCACCTTCATCGCCACGCTCCTCATCGGCATGCCGGTGGTGTTCGCCATCGGCCTTTCTTCCATCGCCACCGTTCTTTACGAAGGATTGCCGCTCGCGGTGGTGTTCCAGCGGATGGCGTCGGGCATGAATGTCTTCGCCTTCCTCACCATCCCGTTCTTCATCCTGACCGGTGAACTGATGATGTATGGCGGCGTCGCGCACCGCATCATCCGCTGCTCGAAGGCGCTGGTGGGCCATGTGCGCGGCGGACTGGGCATGACCAATGTGGTGGCCTGCACCATGTTCGGCGGCATTTCCGGCTCGCCGGTGGCCGATGTGTCGGCCATGGGCTCGGCGCTGATCCCGCTCATGAAGAAGGAGGGGATCGACGCCGACTATGCGGTGAACGTCACCACCTATTCCTCGCTCGTGGGCGCGCTGATGCCCACCAGCCACAACATGATCATCTATTCGCTGGCGGCCGGCGGCGCGGTCTCCATGAGCTCGCTGATCATGGCCGGCGCCGTGCCCGCAGCCATGCTCACCATCGCCAACCTGCTGGCCGCCTATTTCGTGGCGCGCTCACGAGGCTATCCCAGCAGCCCGTTCACCGGCTGGGGCGAAGTGTGGCTGAGCCTTGCGGCGGCGCTGCCGGGGCTGTTCATTGTGGTGATCATCGTCGGCGGCATCCTGTCGGGCGTCTTCACCGCGGCCGAGGCGGGCGCCGTGGCGGTGGGCTACGCCCTGCTGCTCACTACCCTGGTCTACCGCAGCCTCACCTGGCAACACTTCCTCATGGCGGCGGCGAAGGCCGCCAAGACCACCGGCATCGTGCTGCTGCTGATCGGCATCTCCACCATGTTCGGCTATCTCATGAGCATCTACGGCATCGCCGACATGGTGGGCGACGCACTGGCCAGCATCAGCACGCGGCCGTGGGTGATCTTCATCCTGGTCAATATCGCGCTGTTCCTGTTCGGCATCTTCCTGGACATGGCGGCGCATATCCTGGTGTGCACGCCCATCTTCCTGCCCATCGTGCAGCACTACGGCATGGACCCGGTGCAGTTCGGCATCATCGTGCTGCTCAACTCCACCATCGGCCTCAATACCCCGCCGGTGGGCGCCGCCTTTTATCTTGGCTGCGCCATCGGCGAGGTGTCTGTGTCCCAGGTGGTGCGGTCGATCTGGCCGTTCATGCTGGCCCTGTGGGTGACGCTGATGATCGTGACCCTGGTGCCGGAAACCTCCATGCTGGTCCATGACCTGCTGAAGTGAAGTCCAGCCGCCCGGCTGGGCGGCGGAGGAAAGAGCACAAGGGCCGCCCGGGCAGAACCGCTCGGGTGGCCCTTTCTTTTGCGACTCAAGAGGCCGGAGGACGCCTCGGCATCCAGATGGAATGTCGCCGCTCTGGTGCGACACGATCGGCTTTTCAGATCACCGGCGGGACAGGATGCGCCGCCGAGACGGCGAGGTAGAAGGCAGACCAGCTAGGGCTGCACAAGCGCCTTTCTTGAGTCAGGCATAGGGCGGCGGTCCCAATCCGTCCGCCCTCGCGACCAGCCTCCAATCCCCGAAGCGCAGCGCGCGTGGAAACGCGCCCGCTTTCCGCCCCGCCGCTCCCCCAAAAGAAAAGGCCGCCCCGGGGGGCGGCCTTTCCTTGTTCCGTCAGGCTGTCGCCTGGCGCTCACTCCGCCGCGTCGGCGGGGCCCTGCACCAGGGGCTGGCCTTCGCTCTGCTCGTCGCGGGTCGCGACGATGAGGTCGTCGCGGCTGTTGGCGATGGTGCGCAGGCGCGCCATCTGGGCGCCGGTGCCGGCCGGGATGAGACGGCCGACGATGACGTTCTCCTTCAGGCCTTCCAGCGGATCCACCTTGCCGTTGACCGCCGCCTCGGTGAGGACGCGGGTGGTCTCCTGGAACGAGGCCGCCGAGAAGAAGGAGCGCGTCTGCAGCGAGGCCTTGGTAATGCCCAGCAGCACGGGATGGCCGGTGGCGGGCTTCTTTGCCTCTTCCGCAGCCTTCTCGTTCGCCTCGATGAACTCGATGCGGTCCACCTGCTCGCCGTCCAGGAAGTCGGTCTCGCCGCTGTCGTCGATCTCGACCTTCTGCAGCATGTTCCGGACAATCACTTCGATGTGCTTGTCGTTGATGTGCACGCCCTGGAGCCGGTAGACCTCCTGGATCTCGTTGACGAGGAAGGCGGCAAGCTCTTCCACGCCCTTGATCGCCAGGATGTCGTGCGGCGCCGGGTTGCCGTCGACGATGAAGTCGCCCTTCTCCACCACGTCGCCGTCCTGGAGATGGATGTGCTTGCCCTTCGGGATCAGGTATTCGACCGCATCCCCGCCGTCCGCCGGCTCGATGGAGAGCCGGCGCTTGTTCTTGTAGTCGCGGCCGAAGCGGATGGTGCCCGAGATCTCGGCGATGATCGCCGCATCCTTGGGACGCCGGGCCTCGAACAGCTCCGCCACGCGCGGCAGACCGCCCGTGATGTCGCGGGTCTTGGCGCTTTCCATGGGCACGCGGGCCACCGCGTCGCCGGCCTTGAGGGTCTGGTTCGGGTCCACCGAGATGATGGCCTCCACCGGCAGGGCGTAACGGGCATCGCCGCCGCGGGGCAGCTTGATGATCTTGCCGTCCTTGCCCTTGATCAGGATGGCGGGACGCAGCTCCGGCCCACGGCCGGACCGCGAATCCGTCACCACGCGCTTGGCGATGCCGGTCGACTCGTCGACCGTCTCGTTCATGGAGGAGCCTTCGGTGAGGTCCTCGAAGGCCACGATGCCGTCCACCTCGGACAGGATGGGACGGGTGTAGGGGTCCCACTCGGCGATGCGCTGGCCGCGCTTGATGGTGTCGCCCTCGTCCACCTTGAGGCGGGCGCCGTACTGCACGCGGTTGACCGCGCGCTCGGTGCCGTCCACGTCGACGATGACCACCGCCAGGTTGCGGGCCATGACCACGAGGTCGCCTTCCGAGTTCCGCGCCACGTTGCGGTTGCGGATGCGGACGATGCCCTCGAAGTTGCTTTCCACATAGGAGCTGTCGGCAAGGGTCGCCGCGCCGCCGATGTGGAAGGTGCGCATGGTGAGCTGGGTGCCCGGCTCGCCGATGGACTGGGCGGCGATGACGCCCACCGCCTCGCCCATGTTCACCGGGGTGCCGCGGGCAAGGTCGCGCCCGTAGCAGGTGCCGCACACGCCGTTCCGGGTCTCGCAGGTCAAGACCGAGCGGATCTTGATCTCCTGGATGCCGGACTTGTTGATCCGCTCGACGTGCCATTCCTCGATCATGGTGCCGCGGGGCACGATGACGTTGCCGGTGGCCGGCTCCACGATGTCTTCCGCCGCGGTGCGGCCGAGGACGCGCGAGGCGAGCGAGGCCACCACCTGGCCCGCGTCGATGATGGCGCGCATGTGGATCCCCTTCTCCGAGCCGCAATCGCGCTCGGTGATGATGGAATCCTGCGCCACGTCCACGAGGCGGCGGGTGAGGTAACCCGAGTTGGCGGTCTTCAGAGCGGTGTCGGCAAGGCCCTTACGCGCGCCGTGGGTGGAGTTGAAGTACTCCATCACGGTCAGGCCTTCCTTGAAGTTCGAGATGATCGGGCTCTCGATGATCTCGCCCGACGGCTTGGCCATGAGGCCGCGCATGCCGGCAAGCTGCTTCATCTGAGCGGGCGACCCACGCGCTCCGGAGTGGCTCATCATGTAGATCGAGTTGATCTGCTTCTCGCGGCCGGTCTTCGGGTCCTTCTTCACCGAAGAGATTTCCTTCATCATCTCCTCAGCGACCCGATCGGAGCACTTGCCCCAGGCGTCAACGACCTTGTTGTACTTCTCGCCCTGGGTAATCAGGCCGTCATTGTACTGCTGCTCGTATTCCTTGGTGAGGGCGCGCGTCTCCTCCACCAGGTCCCACTTCTTCTTCGGCACCACCATGTCGTCCTTGCCGAACGAGATGCCGGCTCGGAACGCGTTGTAGAAGCCGAGCGCCATGATGCGGTCGCAGAAGATCACGCTCTCCTTCTGACCGCAGTGCCGGTACACGGCATCGATCATGTTGGAGATTTCCTTCTTCGTCATCAGCTTGTTGACGACGTCGTAGGACAGCTTCGGGTGCTTGGGCAGCAGCTCGCCGATCTTCATGCGGCCGGGCGAGGTCTCATAGATCTTGGAATACGGCTTGCCCTCCGCGTCCACGCCATTGTAGCGGCCGCGGATCTTGGTGGCGAGGGTGATCGCCTTGGCGTTCAGCGCGTGGTCGATCTCCGCCATGTTGGCGAACATCATGCCCTCGCCCGGCTCCTTCTCCTTCATGATGGAGAGGTAGTAGAGGCCGAGCACGATGTCCTGCGACGGCACGATGATGGGCTGGCCGTTCGCCGGGTGCAGGATGTTGTTGGTGGACATCATCAGCACGCGCGCTTCCAGCTGGGCTTCCAGCGAGAGCGGGACGTGGACGGCCATCTGGTCACCGTCGAAGTCGGCGTTGAAGGCCGAGCAGACCAGCGGATGCAGCTGGATCGCCTTGCCCTCGATGAGCACCGGCTCGAACGCCTGGATGCCGAGGCGGTGGAGCGTCGGCGCGCGGTTCAGCATCACCGGGTGCTCGCGGATCACTTCGTCGAGGATGTCCCACACCTCGGGACGCTCCTTCTCCACCAGCTTCTTGGCCTGTTTCACCGTGGCCGAATGGCCCTTGGCGTCGAGGCGCGAATAGATGAAGGGCTTGAACAGCTCCAGCGCCATCTTCTTGGGCAGGCCGCACTGGTGCAGCTTCAGCTCGGGACCCACCACGATCACCGAACGGCCGGAATAGTCCACGCGCTTGCCGAGCAGGTTCTGGCGGAACCGGCCCTGCTTGCCCTTCAGCATGTCGGCAAGCGACTTCAGCGGGCGCTTGTTGGCGCCCGTGATGACGCGGCCACGGCGGCCGTTGTCGAACAGCGCATCCACCGCCTCCTGAAGCATACGCTTCTCGTTGCGGATGATGATGTCCGGCGCGCGCAGCTCGATCAGCCGCTTCAGGCGGTTGTTGCGGTTGATGACGCGGCGGTAGAGGTCGTTGAGGTCGGAGGTCGCGAAGCGGCCGCCGTCGAGGGGCACCAGCGGACGCAGGTCCGGCGGGATGACCGGGACGTGGGTGAGGATCATCCACTCCGGCTTGTTGCCGGACTGCTGGAAGGCCTCGACGATCTTCAGGCGCTTGGCGAGCTTCTTGGGCTTCAGCTCGGTGGTGGCCTCGGCGATCTCCACCCGCAGGTCGGCGGCGATCTTGTCC
Source organism: Xanthobacter autotrophicus Py2 (assembly GCA_000017645.1). Classification (NCBI taxonomy): domain Bacteria; kingdom Pseudomonadati; phylum Pseudomonadota; class Alphaproteobacteria; order Hyphomicrobiales; family Xanthobacteraceae; genus Xanthobacter; species Xanthobacter versatilis. Next base: position 3,748,684 of record CP000781.1, on the reverse strand, counting down.
AGATCCATGCCGCGCAGGATCTCGCGGATCGCCTCGGCACCGATCATGGCGGTGAAGTTGGTCTCGCCGAATTCGTCCTGGGCGCGCAGGTACTCGTCCTCGGAGAGGAGCTGACGGTACTTGAGCTTGGTGGTGCCCGGCTCGATGACGACGAAATATTCGAAGTACAGGATCCGCTCGAGGTCCTTCAGCGTCATGTCGAGCAGAAGGCCGATGCGGCTCGGCAGGGACTTCAGGAACCAGATGTGCGCCACCGGGGCCGCAAGCTCGATGTGGCCCATGCGCTCGCGGCGCACGCGCGACAAGGTGACCTCGACGCCGCACTTCTCGCAGATGATGCCCTTGTACTTCATCCGCTTGTACTTGCCGCACAGGCACTCGTAGTCCTTGATGGGACCGAAGATGCGCGCGCAGAACAGGCCGTCACGCTCGGGCTTGAACGTACGGTAGTTGATGGTTTCCGGCTTCTTGATCTCGCCGTACGACCAGGACTTGATCTTGTCCGGGCTCGCAATGGTGATGCGGATCTGGTTGAAGGCCGGGGCCGGAACGGTCGGATTGAAGACGTTCAGGACTTCCTGGTTCATGAGCTGGCTCCCAAACGAAGTGGGCCTTTATCTTCGACCCTGACCGGCCGATGCGCCGGTCAGGCGGTCCGCGATGCGCGGATGTGGTCCTTAAGGACGGGGCGGCAGGCGCGTCCCAACCGGGCCGCGCGATCCCGTCAGCTGTTCTCGAGGTCGACGTTGAGGCCGAGGGAGCGCATTTCCTTCACGAGCACGTTGAAGCTCTCGGGAATGCCGCTCTCGAACGTGTCCTCGCCGCGCACGATGGCCTCGTAGACCTTGGTGCGGCCGGCCACGTCGTCGGACTTCACCGTCAGCATCTCCTGCAGGGTGTAGGCCGCGCCGTAGGCTTCGAGCGCCCACACTTCCATTTCGCCGAAGCGCTGGCCGCCGAACTGCGCCTTGCCGCCCAGGGGCTGCTGGGTGACCAGCGAGTAGGGGCCGATGGAGCGGGCGTGGATCTTGTCGTCGACCAGATGGTGGAGCTTCAGCATGTAGATGTAGCCCACCGTGACCTTACGATCGAACGGCTCGCCGGTGCGCCCGTCATAGAGCGTGGACTGGCCGGAGGCATCAAGGCCCGCCTTTTCCAGCTGCTGCTCGATGTCGGCCTCGTGCGCCCCGTCGAACACCGGGGTGGCCATGGGCACGCCCTTGCGCAGGTTCTCGCCCAGCTCGGGCAGTTCACCGTCCTTGAGCTGCTCGATCTCGTCCTTGCCGTAGATGGTCTCAAGGCGATCGCGCAGGGGCTTGAGGTCCTGCTTGCCGTAATAGGCTTCCATCGCCGCGGCCACCTGCCGGCCGAGGCCCGCGCAGGCCCAGCCCAGGTGCGTCTCCAGGATCTGCCCGACGTTCATGCGCGAGGGCACGCCCAGCGGGTTCAGCACGATGTCCACGTTGGTGCCGTCCTCGAGGAACGGCATGTCCTCCACGGGCACGATGCGCGAGACCACGCCCTTGTTGCCATGGCGGCCGGCCATCTTGTCGCCGGGCTGGATCTTGCGCTTCACCGCGACGAAGACCTTGACCATCTTCATCACGCCGGGGGGCAGTTCGTCGCCGCGCTGCAGCTTCTCGACCTTGTCGAGGAACCGCTGCTCCAGACGCTTCTTAGAGTCGTCATACTGGGCGCGGATGGCTTCCAGCTCCGCCATGATGGCGTCGTCGGCCACCGCGAACAGCCACCACTGCGAGCGCGGGTATTCGGTGAGGATCTCGCGGGTGACCACGGTCTCCTTCCGGAAGCCCTTCGGGCCGGCGATGGCGGTCTTGCCGTCGAGGATCTCGATCAGGCGGCCGTAGACGTTACGATCCAGGATCGCCTGCTCGTCGTCACGGTCCTTGGCGAGACGCTCGATCTCTTCCCGCTCGATGGCCAGGGCACGCTCGTCCTTGTCCACGCCGTGGCGGTTGAACACGCGCACTTCCACGATGGTGCCGGTGGTGCCGGGCGGCAGGCGCAGCGAGGTGTCGCGCACGTCGGCGGCCTTCTCGCCGAAGATGGCGCGCAGCAGCTTTTCTTCCGGCGTCATCGGGCTTTCGCCCTTGGGCGTGATCTTGCCCACGAGGATGTCGCCGGCGCGCACTTCCGCGCCGATATAGACGATGCCCGCCTCGTCGAGATTCTTCAGCGCCTCTTCCGAGACGTTGGGAATGTCGCGGGTGATTTCCTCCGGCCCGAGCTTGGTGTCACGGGCCATGGCCTCGAATTCCTCGATGTGGATCGAGGTGAACACGTCCTCCTTGGCGATGTTCTCCGAGAGCAGGATCGAATCTTCGAAGTTGTAGCCGTTCCACGGCATGAACGCGACGAGCACGTTCCGGCCGAGCGCCAGTTCGCCGAGCTCGGTCGAGGGACCGTCGGCGATGATGTCGCCCTTCTTCACCTGGTCACCCACGCGCACCAGCGGACGCTGGTTGATGCAGGTGGACTGGTTGGAGCGCTGGAACTTCATCAGCCGGTAGATGTCGACGCCCGACTTGGACGGATCGGCCTCTTCCGTGGCGCGGATGACGATACGGGTGGCGTCCACCTGGTCGATCACGCCGGTGCGGCGGGCGGCGATGGCGGCGCCCGAATCCCGGGCCACCACGGCTTCCATGCCGGTGCCCACCAGCGGCGCCTGCGAGCGCACCAGCGGCACCGCCTGGCGCTGCATGTTGGAGCCCATGAGCGCGCGGTTGGCGTCGTCGTTCTCAAGGAACGGGATCAGCGCCGCGGCCACCGAGACCAGCTGCTTGGGGGACACGTCCATGAAGTCGACGCGGTCGGGGGCGACCAGGAGCACGTCGCCCGCATGGCGGCAGACGATGAGGTCTTCCTCGAAGCGGCCGTCCTTGTCGAGCGGGATGTTGGCCTGCGCGACGTAATACTTCCCCTCCTCCATGGCGGAGAGATAGACCACCTCGTCGGTGACCTTCGAATCCACCACGCGGCGGTAAGGCGCCTCGATGAAGCCGTACTTGTTCACGCGGGCGAAGGTGGCCAGCGAGTTGATGAGGCCGATGTTCGGGCCTTCCGGCGTCTCGATGGGGCAGATGCGGCCGTAGTGGGTCGGGTGCACGTCGCGCACCTCGAAGCCGGCGCGCTCACGGGTCAGACCGCCCGGGCCAAGCGCCGAGAGACGCCGCTTGTGCGTGATCTCGGAAAGCGGGTTGGTCTGGTCCATGAACTGCGAGAGCTGGGACGAGCCGAAGAACTCGCGCACCGCCGCCGCCACCGGCTTGGCGTTGATGAGGTCCTGCGGCATCACGGTGTCGATGTCCACGGAGGACATGCGTTCCTTGATGGCGCGCTCCATGCGCAGCAGGCCGACGCGGTACTGGTTCTCCATGAGCTCGCCCACCGAGCGCACGCGGCGGTTGCCCAGGTGGTCGATGTCGTCGATCTCGCCCTTGCCGTCGCGCAGCTCAACCAGCGTGCGGATGACCGAGAGGATGTCGTCGCGGCGCAGCACCCGCACCGTGTCGGGGCAGTCGAGGTCGAGGCGCATGTTCATCTTCACGCGGCCGACCGCGGACAGGTCGTAGCGCTCGCTGTCGAAGAACAGCGAGTGGAACATGGCCTGCGCCGAATCCAGCGTCGGCGGCTCGCCCGGGCGCATCACGCGGTAGATGTCGAAGAGCGCGTCCTCGCGGGTCACGTTCTTGTCGGCGGTCAGCGTGTTGCGGATGTAGGCGCCGGTGTTGACGTGGTCGATGTCCAGCACCGGGATTTCGTTGTAGCCGGTCTCTTCGAGCAGCTTCAGCGTCTTCTCGGTGATTTCCTCGCCCGCCTCGGCGTGGATCTCGCCCGAGGTGAGATCCACCAGGTCCTCGGCGATGTACTGGCCGATCATCTCCTCGTCGGAGATCTTGAGGGCCTTGAGGCCCTTCTCGGCCAGCTGGCGGCCGGCGCGGACGGTCAGCTTCTTGCCGGCCTCGAGCACGACTTCGCCGGTGTCGGCGTCGATCAGGTCGGCGACCGCCTTGTAGCCCTTCATGCGCTTGGGATCGAACGGCATGCGCCAGCCGCCCTTCTCCCGCGTGAAGGGGATCTTCTCGTAGAAGGTCGAGAGGATCTCCTCGTTGTCGAGGCCGAGGGCATAGAGCAGGCTCGTCACCGGGATCTTCCGGCGCCGGTCGATGCGGGCGAACACGATGTCCTTGGCGTCGAACTCGATGTCGAGCCAGGAGCCGCGATAGGGAATGATGCGGGCGGCGAACAGGAGCTTGCCCGAGGAGTGGGTCTTGCCCTTGTCGTGGTCGAAGAACACGCCCGGCGAACGGTGCATCTGGGAGACGATGACGCGCTCGGTGCCGTTCACGATGAACGTGCCGTTCATGGTCATGAGCGGGATGTCGCCGGTGTAGACGTCCTGCTCCTTGATGTCCTTCACCGACTTGGCGCCGGTTTCGGGATCCACATCGAACACGATGAGGCGCAGGGTCACCTTGAGCGGGGCAGCAAAGGTCATGCCGCGCTGGCGGCACTCGTCCACGTCATACTTGGGGGGCTCGAACTCGTAGCGCACGAACTCCAGCATGGAGGCGCCGGAGAAGTCGGAGATGGGGAACACCGACTTGAACACCGCCTGCAGGCCGTCGTCGTCGCGTCCGCCCTTGGGTTCCTCGATCTGGAGGAACTGGTCGTAGGATGCCTTCTGAACCTCGATGAGGTTCGGCATCTCGGCCACTTCCTTGATCTTGCCGAAGAACTTGCGGATCCGCTTACGACCGGTGAACGTTTGCGCCATCTCGATCCTCGTCCGTCCTGGTCCCCCTGGAGCCGGCACCCTTCGTCTCGATAGAGACCAGGGCACGCCGCGCCGGCACCGGAACCTCACCACCGTCAAACCTGAAGAGGTGGGGGCAAAAGCCATCCCTCTTCAGCATTATGACGGCTCTCCCGGAAGCCGCGGGGCGTTGCCCGCACCGGCTGCCGGGAGAACCGTCGTCTCCGATGCATCGCCCCCGAAACACCGGGAGCGATGCTATGGACAGGGTCCCGGCGCAAGCCGGGACCCTGAACGTCACAAGCTCACTTGAGCTCGACCTTGGCGCCAGCCTTCTCGAGCTGGGCCTTGAGCTTCTCGGCCTCGTCCTTGGAAACGGCTTCCTTGACGGGCTTGGGAGCACCTTCCACCAGGTCCTTGGCTTCCTTGAGGCCCAGGCCGGTGATGGCGCGCACTTCCTTGATGACTTCGATCTTCTTCTCGCCGGCCGCGGCCAGGACGACAGTGAACTCGGTCTGCTCTTCCACCGCGGCGGCAGCAGCGCCGGCCGGGGCAGCGGCAACGGCCACGGCGGCGGCGGCGGAAACGCCCCACTTCTCCTCGAGGAGCTTCGCCAGCTCGGCGGCCTCGAGAACGGTCAGGGAGGAGAGCTCGTCGACGAGCTTGGTCAGGTCAGCCATGGGAATAGTCCTTAAGATAGGTTCGGATTCTGGATTTGCGAGATCAGGCCGCCTGATGCGGCCCGGCCCTCACGCAGCTTCGTCCTGTTTGGCATAGGCCCCGAACACGCGGGCGAGCTTGGCTGCCGGCGCGGTGGTGACCTGCGCGATCTTGGTCGCCGGGGCCTGGATAAGGCCGACGAGCTTGGCACGCAGTTCGTCCAGGGACGGAAGGGTCGCAAGCGCCTTCACTCCGTCCACGTTCAGGGCCGTAGTGCCCATCGCTCCGCCGAGGATCACGAACTTGTCATTCGTCTTGGCGAAGTCGACAGCCACCTTCGGCGCCGCCACCGGATCGCTGGAATAGGCGATCAGGGTCGGTCCCTTGAGCAGGGACGACACATGGGCGACGTCGGAGCCTTCCAGAGCGATCTTGGCGAGGCGGTTCTTTGCCACCTTCACGGTCGCACCGCTTGCCTTCATCTGCCGGCGCAGGCGCGACAGCTGGGCAACGGTGAGGCCGGAATAGTGGGCGACCACGACGACGGACGTGCTCTTGAACACATCCGTGAGCGTCGTGACGAGCTCTTGTTTTTGCGCTCGATCCACGTCTGGCTCTCTTTAAGCCTGTGGCGGCATCCTCACCCCGAATGGGGCTCGAGATCCCGCCGGTTGCGCCTTGCCGCGTGCCGCGACCAACCTGTCGAAAGCGACATGAAGGCCGCGATCCGCGACGCTCTCATGCCCTGTCCCCTCTTGATCCGGGCACGGATAACCGTGTCGCGAAGCGCAAGGCGCTGGTTCCGAACCGATCTTCATCCCCGCGGCACAAAGTCTTGGCGACCCTGGCCTGCGGAGGCAAAACTCCGGTCTTCCCCGTCTATGCTGGCTCTCCGAAACCGCCTCGGCGAGGCGGGTGCGAGAATTAAGCCTTGATCGTTCGCCGATTTGAGCGAACATCAGGGCGCCGGCAGTCTCGGACAGGACTATCGCCTGCCGGTATCCGCGCCACGGCCCAAGGGTCGCGAAAACAGATATCTAACAGACGATGAGGCCGGGCGGGCGAACCCTCCCAGCCCTTTCACCCCGTCAAGGGTGAAAGCCACAGATACTTGGTACCGAACGGCGGACCATCCGGAAACAGCCCATATATAGGGTCGCGCGCCTCTTGTCACGCCCTTTGCGCAGTTTTTGCATGAGGCGGATGGTGCGCCCGTCACACGGCGCGGAGGGGCGTCGGTTCCTTAAGGCAGGCGGACTTCGCGACAGCCTTCGGTCAGCACGTTTCCCGTCGCACCCGGCTGGGTACGACGGCCCCTTCCCTTGCCAGCCCGATCAAGTGAGCGAGCCGGTTGGCAGTGCAGTCTCAGGCGGTGCGGACCGAACCCGCAATCGTCGCCGGGCGAGCGGCGGGCTGGGCGGCGGGGCGCATGGCTTCCTCGGCGGCTTCGCGGGCGAGGCGGCGGATCTCCGAGCGGCTGACGCCCATGTCGGACAGGTCGCGGTCGCTCAGGGAAGCGAGTTCGTCGATCACGCGGCGGCGCAGGACTTCACCGGCGAAGAAGCTGCGGAGGGCAACCCAAAGGGTGTAAAGTGCGTACATTGTCTTTCTCCTTCCGCGGGGCGGAACACCAGCTGCGACGCAGCATTTGAGAGAAAGATAAACCCTGTTGCAGTGCAGCAGAACCGCTCAGAACGCAGGCCTGCCCTGCCGGAAGATGACACCACCTTAACACGGCGGCAACGAAAGCTCCCGCAATGCAAAAGGCCGGGCACGAGTCCCGGCCTTTCAAAAACGCGCAAGCGTCGACGGAATCAGGCCGTGTGAACGGTCGCCGGTTCCACCTTGATGCCCGGGCCCATGGTGGAAGACACCGCCACGCGCTGCAGGTAGGTGCCCTTGGCGCCGGCCGGCTTGGCCTTCACCACCGCGTCCACGAAGGCGCGGATGTTTTCGGCCAGCTTGTCGGCCGGGAACGAGGCCTTGCCGATGCCGCCATGGATGATGCCGGCCTTCTCGACGCGGAACTCCACCGCGCCGCCCTTGGCGGCGGCGACAGCGCCCTTCACGTCCATGGTCACGGTGCCGACCTTCGGGTTCGGCATCAGGCCGCGCGGGCCGAGCACCTTGCCGAGACGGCCGACCAGCGGCATCAGGTCCGGGGTCGCGATGCAGCGATCGAACTCGATGGTGCCGCCCTGGATGGTCTCCAGCAGGTCCTCGGCACCGACGATGTCGGCACCCGCCGCCTTGGCTTCGTCAGCCTTGGCGCCACGGGCGAACACCGCCACGCGCACGGTACGACCCGAGCCGTTGGGCAGGTTGCACACGCCGCGGACCATCTGGTCCGCATGGCGAGGATCGACACCGAGGTTCAGCGCGACCTCGATGGTCTCGTCGAACTTGGCCGTGGTGCGCTCCTTCAGGAGGGCCAAGGCCTCGTCGAGGGGATAGAGCTTGACGCGGTCAATGCCTTCGTTGACGGCGCGGATGCGCTTGCCTTGCTTCGCCATGGCGCTCACCCCTGAACCTGCAGGCCCATGGAACGGGCCGAACCTTCGATCATCTGGACAGCGGCCTCGACGGTCTCGCAGTTCAGATCCTTCATCTTCTTCTCGGCGATCTCCGAGAGCTGGGCACGGGTGACCTTGCCCACGAAGGTGCCCTTGCCGGGCGTCTTGGAGCCGGAGCCGGGCTTCTTCTTGGTCTCAAGGCCGGCGGCCTTCTTCAGGAAGTAGGAGACCGGCGGGGTCTTCAGCTCAAAGGTGAAGGAGCGGTCCTGGTAGGCGGTGATCACCACCGGGATCGGCATGCCCTTTTCGAGCTGCGCGGTCTGGGCGTTGAACGCCTTGCAGAATTCCATGATGTTCAGGCCGCGCTGACCGAGCGCGGGACCAATCGGCGGGGCCGGATTGGCGCTGCCGGCAGGCACCTGCAGCTTGACGTAACCGGTAATTTTCTTCGCCATTGCACAACTCCCAGAATGCGCCGCTCACCCCCTCGGGGGCTGGCGGGCGGGATCGCGTGGTGCGGATCGAGGAGCGCTTGGCGAGACGCTCCCTCCCCTCCCACGCCGGCGCCCTGCCCTGCGGCACGGCACCCACTTCAGGCGGCGCGAACGCCGCCCGTTCGGCTCAGACCTTCTCGACCTGAGCGAATTCCAGTTCCACCGGCGTCGCGCGGCCGAAGATGGACACCGCCACCTTCACGCGCGAGCGGCTCTCGTCCACCTCTTCCACGATGCCGTTGAACGAGGCGAACGGGCCGTCGGCCACCTTCACCGTCTCGCCCACCTCGAAGGTGATGGAGGGCTTGGGCCGCTCAATGCCTTCCTGGACCTGCTGCAGAATGCGCATGGCCTCGGATTCGGAGATGGGCATAGGCTTGTTGTCGGCGCCCAGGAAGCCGGTGACCTTCGGCGTGTTCTTGATGAGATGGAAGGCCTCGTCGGTGAGGTCCATCTTCACCAGCACATAGCCGGGGAAAAACTTGCGCTCGGCGTCCACCTTCCGGCCGCGGCGCACCTCCACCACCTTCTCGGTGGGCACGAGGATCTGCTCGAACAGGTCGGTGAGCCCGCGCTGATCGGCCTGCTCGCGGATCGAATCGGCCACCTTCTTCTCGAAGTTGGAATAAGCGTGAACGATGTACCAGCGCTTTGCCATGATGCCGTCCTTTCCGCTCAGTGCCCGAGGGTCAGGAGGGTCGACACGCCGAAGCGCAGGACCTGGTCGACGACGAGAAAGAAGATGGAGGCAAGGAAGACCATCACGAACACCATGGCCGTGGTGATCAGCGTCTCGCGCCGGGTCGGCCAGGTGACCTTCGCCGTTTCGGCGCGGACCTGCTGAAAGAACTCGACAGGACTGTTCTTCGCCATAGCGCTCTTCGCCGCCTGTACCTTGAGGTGGGCAGCTCCGGCCCGTCCGGCGCCCGCTCCCTCTTCGCCGCGGCACGAACGCCGCCTCATGAAATCGCGTCCCCCGCCGGCGCCGGCTCTTGCGAGACGTTGCTACGGGATCATTCGGGCGGGGGTGGGGCTGCGTCGTCGCGCCCCGTGCCGCCGTCTTGCCGTGCCTGCCGCTTCCCCGGGAAGTGGCAGGAGTGGAGGGACTCGAACCCCCAACCCCCGGTTTTGGAGACCGGTGCTCTAACCAGTTGAGCTACACTCCTAGAGCCTGAGCGCGTCGCCCGAAGGCATCGCCCCGGCATCAGGCCGGCACCTCGAAGCGCGAGCCATGGCCCGCCGGCCTCGAGGGTAGACTCCGCCGCGCCGGGGAGTGACCCAGCGCATCGGACGGGTGTGTGTAGTGGCATGCGCTGCGCGTGTAAAGGGGCGAGGGTCTGCTTTCCCCAAGGCGGAACGCCGCCAAGGCCAGCCAGTCACTCCTCGGGCTTGGCCGCCCCGGCCCCGGCCGGTGGGGTGATGCCGAGGGCGCAGTCATGGTTCGCGCCGGTGCCGGGCGCGTTCTCGAACACGCAGCGGGTTTCCGGTGGGTCGCCACACACCTTGGTGAGGTTCTTGAAGCTGACACAGCGGCCGTCCGGCCCGCGATAGCCGGGGCCGCCCTTGCAGCCGCAGCCCTGGCAGGGCGGACGCTCGGGGCAAGCCTCCTTCGCGCCTGCCCCCGCCGATGCGGCAAGCACCGCCGCAAGAAGGAGGAGGCGCGGCCAGCCGACAGCCGGGCCAAACGAAAAGAGCGGCGCCGAGGGCGCCGCTCTCCTGTCGTCAGGCCGTGGACGCCTCGTCCACGCCACAGATCACTCGATGATGGAGGCGACGACGCCGGCGCCCACCGTGCGGCCACCCTCGCGGATGGCGAAGCGCAGCTTCTCTTCCATGGCGATCGGAACGATCAGCGCCACGTCCATGGACACGTTGTCGCCCGGCATCACCATCTCGGTGCCTTCCGGCAGCGTGCACACGCCGGTCACGTCCGTGGTCCGGAAGTAGAACTGCGGGCGGTAGTTGGTGAAGAACGGGGTGTGACGGCCGCCCTCTTCCTTGGTCAGGATGTAGGCTTCGGCCTTGAACTTGGTGTGTGGCTTCACCGTACCCGGCTTGCACACCACCTGGCCGCGCTCCACGTCCTCACGCTTGGTGCCGCGCACCAGGATGCCGACGTTGTCACCGGCCTGGCCCTGGTCGAGCAGCTTACGGAACATCTCGACGCCGGTGACCGTGGTCTTCTGCGTCGGGCGGATGCCCACGATTTCCACTTCCTCACCGACCTTGATGATGCCGCGCTCCACGCGGCCGGTCACCACCGTGCCGCGGCCCGAGATCGAGAACACGTCCTCGATGGGCATCAGGAACGGCAGGTCCACCGGACGCTCGGGCTGCGGGATGTAGGCGTCGACCGCCTCCATCAGCTTCAGCACCGCGTCGCGGCCGAGCTTGGGATCGCCGTTCTCCAGCGCCACCAGCGCCGAGCCACGGATGATCGGGATGTCGTCGCCGGGGAAGTCGTACTTGGACAGCAGCTCGCGCACTTCCAGCTCGACCAGTTCCAGCAGCTCCTCGTCGTCGACCATGTCGCACTTGTTGAGGAACACCACCAGCGCCGGCACGCCGACCTGACGGGCGAGCAGGATGTGCTCGCGGGTCTGCGGCATCGGGCCGTCGGCCGCCGACACCACCAGGATCGCGCCGTCCATCTGCGCCGCGCCGGTGATCATGTTCTTCACATAGTCGGCGTGCCCGGGGCAGTCCACGTGCGCGTAGTGCCGGTTCTGGGTCTCGTATTCCACGTGAGCGGTCGAGATCGTGATGCCGCGCGCCTTCTCCTCCGGCGCCTTGTCGATCTGGTCGTACGCCGTGAACGTCGCGCCGCCCGTCTCCGCAAGGATCTTCGTGATCGCCGCAGTCAGCGACGTCTTGCCATGATCCACGTGACCGATCGTGCCGATGTTGCAGTGCGGCTTCGAGCGGTTGAACTTCTCTTTGGCCATCGTTCTCTCTCAGTCGGTCAAGCGCCCCGCACGGGCCGCGAAAAAAGCCGCCGTGGGATAGGGGGTTTCTCCTACTTCTGCAAGAGCCACCCGCGATAGGCCTCGGCGAACTTGCGCACGAGGCCTGCCCCCGGATCGTTGCCGGACGACGCCTCCATCGCCGAGGCGACCGGGCTCGACAGCCCGCCCAGCAAGGGAATGGCGACATTAAGGTCCGGAGAATCAAGCAGCGTCACGCCGTGTTGGTCGACCAGCAGCACCCGCCCGGACAGGATTGCGACCTGGTCGGTGAAGATGCGCCGCGCCACCGAGGGCACGTCGAAGCGTCGGAGGTCCACCACAATTTTCACCGGCTTCTGCCCGGTGAAAATGGATTCCGTCGCGGACGGCATCTCCTGTTGGAACAGGCTCGACGCACGCGCGAGCGCGAAGCTGGCCATGGCCGGCTCCTCGCGGATGGGGCGTGTCTTGATCCGGTTGATCGTGTCCTGGTCGAGAGCGTGGGCGGCCAGATAGGCTTCCTCCTCCGCCGGCCATGAGCCGAACGCCTGCGCGCCTTTCACCTCGACGCCGGCAAGGCGGAACTGGCCGAGGTCGGCCAGCGAAATGGAGGGCGCGGGCAGCGACGCGCACGCGGCGAGGATGACGAGCAGGATCGGCCAGATCAGGAATTGCAGGCGCACGGACTTCCCCCGGAGGTAGGCGGGCGGGAAGCTGCCTCAAAGAGAGCACAAGCGGAAGTGGAAACTTGCCGCAAGGACATATGCCGGAAGTGGAGTGGAGCGGGTGAAGGGAATCGAACCCTCGTATTCAGCTTGGAAGGCTGCTGCTCTACCATTGAGCTACACCCGCGCGCCGCGAGCCTTAACACAGCCCTCCGGCGGGCGGAAGACGGGGGCGATCTGGCTGGGGACAAGTCCGGATGGCGATGGCCGCGCCTTCGGGCGGAGGGACAGTTGCAACCGCCCCCTGCTTCGGCCCGGCCATCCACGCGAGGAGGCTGGCAAAGGCTTTCGCACGTCTCCAAGCGGATCCGCGTAGATGCCCGGGACCGACCCAGGCATGACGGGGCGATTGCGGATGCGCCCTTCTGAACTTGCAGACGGGCTCCCAGAAGCCGGGCGCAGGGCCAAGATGGCCGTGCCGCTTTCGTGGCTCGGAATTGGGAAATCCGCTACGGCCAAAGGCGTGAGACCAGGTTTCGCCGCTCACGCCTCGGCCCGCACGACGGGTGGTGGAGGGGGTTGGATTTGAACCAACGTAGGCAGAGCCAACGGATTTACAGTCCGTCCCCTTTAACCACTCGGGCACCCCTCCATCGACGCCCGTCGCACCGGTTCTTCCCAGCTTGAGGCCGGGAAGGCTTCTTGCCAAGCTGGTGATCCGAGGATTTCCCAGCAACACGAAGCCGGCGACGAGCACGCTCAAATCACCGTCCGAGGATCGGGGTTATGTGAAAGCTGTGCGCTGAAGTCAACCGGAAATGATGCCGGTGCACACGGCCTGTGGACGGCGCGCCGGCGGTGCTCCGCCACAGCCGGCCCGATCGCTGCCGACCGGAGCCCGCCGCACCGCACAGCCCGCATCCCCGCGCCGCATCCCGGCGCCGGATCCCCGCGTGACGCCCCTTGCGCCGGACGGCGGGGTCTGACAAAGCCTCCCCATGTCCGACCGTCCGCCCCGCGAACCCCGCCGCCCCGGCTCCCGACCGCCCTTCACGAGCCGCCCCGGCGCGCCCGGTGCCCCACGCTGGGCTAAGGGTGGCAGCGGCGGTGGCGGCAAGGCCGGGGGCAAGCCGCCGTCGTGGGCGGGGGCGGACGACGTGGCCCTGCTCTATGGCTGGCACACGGTGGCGGAGGCCATCGGCAATCCGAAGCGCCGCTTCCGGCGCCTGCGCGCCACCGAGAATGCAATCCACCGCCTCGCGGAAGAAGGCCTGACCCCACCCATCGCGCCCGAGATCGTGCGGCCGGGCGACATCGACAAGCTGTTGGGCGCCGACGCGGTGCACCAGGGCCTGCTCGCCGAGGTGGACCACCTGCCCTCCCCGCGCCTCAAGGACATCGCCAAGACCGACCTGGTGCTGGTGCTGGACCAGATCACCGACCCGCACAATGTGGGCGCCATCGTGCGTTCGGCGGCGGCATTCGCGGTCAGCGCCATCGTCACCACCGCCCGCCACAGCCCGGCCGCCACCGGCGTCCTCGCCAAGAGCGCGTCGGGCGGGCTGGAGCATGTGCCCTTCTGCCTCGTGACCAACCTGGCGCGCGCGCTCACCGAGCTGAAAGAGAACGGCATGCTGGTGGTGGGCCTCGACAGCGAGGGCCCCGCCGACCTGGAAGACACGCCCATGCGAGCGCCACTGGCTTTGGTGCTGGGCGCCGAAGGCAAGGGCCTGCGCCAGCTCACCCGCGAGACCTGCGACGTGCTCGCGCGCATCGACCTGCCGGGGGCCATCAAGAGCCTCAACGTGTCCAACGCCGCCGCCCTCTCCCTGGGCATGGCGCGGCGGGTGATGAAGCGCGCCTGAGCGCCCCGCCTGCAGGTGCGGGGAAGCAGGGAAGTTGTTTTTGCATTGCCGCAAAAAGACTTCGCCACCGCACCTAAGACCATTGACCAATCGTAACTGCGCGACACCTTCGTCATGGTATCGACATGGCGCATTGTGCGCCGTGAGCATGCATCGGACAACCTGCACCGCAAGTTGACCGGCCCTTGCTACTTCTTGGTTCAAGTAAGCCTGCCGGAACACATCCGCACGTCAGAGGCGGAAGCGGCGGGCCGACGGAGAAACGCCAAAGGACCCCGTGGCACCTTGCGGCTGAAACGCGGCTTCTGGAGTCCAGAGGTCGCGATTGCTTCATCGAGCAGGTGAATGCCCCGTGGGCCAACCCCGCCGCATCCCGTGCGCGCGGATGTTTTGCGTTGTGCCGGCACGGCCCGCCTTCCGACAGATCGTGTTCAGTTCGACATCCGCCCCCGGGCGGAGCCCTGATGCGACGGGAGGGACTTTTCCATGAGCGTGACGACTGCAGGGGCGGCCGCCAAGCCGCGTCCCATGAGCCGGGAGGAGAAGAAGGTCATCTTCGCCTCCTCCCTCGGCACCGTATTCGAGTGGTACGATTTTTATCTGTACGGCTCGCTGGCGGCCATCATCGGCGCCCAGTTCTTCAATGTGGCGGGCGCCGACGGCAAGCCCATGTTCGACCAGGCGACGCGCGACATCTTCGCGTTGCTCGCCTTTGCCGCCGGCTTCCTGGTGCGGCCGTTCGGCGCCATCGTGTTCGGGCGCATCGGCGACCTCGTCGGCCGCAAATATACCTTCCTCGTCACCATCCTCATCATGGGCCTGTCGACTTTCATCGTCGGCATTCTGCCCTCCTCCACCCAGATCGGCATCCTCGCCCCGATCGTCCTCATCGGCCTGCGCCTGCTCCAGGGCCTGGCGCTGGGCGGCGAGTACGGCGGCGCGGCGACCTATGTGGCGGAGCATGCCCCCCACGGGCGGCGCGGCTTCTACACCTCGTGGATCCAGACCACCGCTACGCTGGGACTGTTCCTGTCGCTGATCATCATCCTGGTCACCCGCACCCTGGTGGGCGAGCCGGCGTTCGCGGCCTGGGGCTGGCGCATTCCGTTCCTGGTATCCATCGCCCTGCTCGGCATCTCGGTGTGGATCCGGCTCCAGCTCTCCGAATCGCCCACCTTCAAGAAGATGAAGGAGGAGGGCACCACCTCCAAGGCGCCGCTTTCGGAAGCCTTCGGCGCTTGGGGCAACCTGAAAGTCGTCCTGATCGCCCTGTTCGGCCTTGTCGCGGGCCAGGGCGTGGTCTGGTACACGGGCCAGTTCTATGCCCTGTTCTTCCTGCAATCGATCCTGAAGGTGGACGGCTACACCTCCAACCTGCTGATCGCCTGGTCGCTGGTGTTCGGCACCGGCTTCTTCGTGTTCTTCGGCTGGCTGTCGGACAAGATCGGCCGCAAGCCCATCATCCTCGCCGGCTGCCTGATCGCCGCCGCGAGCTACTTCCCGCTGTTCAACATGATCACCTCCTACGCCAACCCGGCGCTGGAGAAGGCCATCCAGAACGTGCGGGTGACGGTGGTGTCCGACCCGGCCAATTGCGGCAGCCTGTTCAACCCGGTGGGCACCCGCGTCTATACCGCGCCGTGCGACATGGCCCGCGACTTCCTGGCGAAGTCCTCGGTGAAGTACTCCACGGAACCCGGCCCCGCCGGCGCGCCGGTGCAGTTGAAGGTGAACGACGTGGTGGTGCCCTACGGCCCGGACTTCAACAAGTCTGCCGCCGCAGCGCTGCAGGCGGCGGGCTATCCCACCGCCGCCACGAACAAGGACATCATCAAGATGGCCCATCCGTTCGACATCTTCCAGGCGCGAACGGCTGCTGTGATCGGGCTGCTGTTCATCCTGGTGCTGTTCGTGACCATGGTGTACGGCCCCATCGCGGCGGCGCTGGTGGAGCTGTTCCCGGCCCGCATCCGCTACACCTCCATGTCGCTGCCCTACCACATCGGCAACGGCTGGTTCGGCGGCCTTCTGCCGGCCACCGCCTTCGCCATGGTGGCGGCCACCGGCGATATCTACTACGGCCTCTGGTACCCGATCGTGATCGCCCTGATGACCTTTATCATCGGCCTCCTGTTCGTGCCCGAGACCAAGGACCGCAACATCGACCACTGGCACTGACGCCGGCGCGCGGTTCCCCCGCGCCGCGTCCGGCCCGGCAGGACGGCCCCGCCCCCAAGGCGGGGCCGTTCCTTTTGGGGACTGGTCTGGGGGCGCTTGTCGCATGGCAGCGGCGCTGCTAGATCAGAACGACGGCGCCGGATTAGCACAGCGGTAGTGCAGCGGTTTTGTAAACCGAAGGTCGGGGGTTCGATCCCCTCATCCGGCACCATTTTTCCGTGCGATTTGGCATTGAACGGCGACATGCGCGCGAAGCTCCCGGTCGGCGCAAGGACGGTGCTTCCCTAGAACCCGAACCGACGCCAAGGCATCCCCCAGCGCGCCAGAGCGCAACTCGCTGGCGCCGACGCCGGGCCTGTGCCTGGCGAGATGGACGGACGACGGGCCTTCAACCCGTTTCGCCGCGCGGCGGCTATCGCGACGGGCTCGGTTTCAGGCCCCGATGCCGCCCGGTCGGCCATTGCGGATGATCACGATAGGCTTGTGCTGACCTTCGACATTGACGATGAGCTGACGGATCGTCCAGCGCTTGCCTTCGCGGGTCGCTTGGGAGATCACATTCGCTGATCCCCTCTCACCATGGATCGGAATGCTGTAGTTCGCGAAGCCGGTGCCGTCGTTGTTGACGGTGACCTGGCCAAAAATCCAGAAGCTATCTTGGATGTCCGGACCAAGCGCCCTGGTGACGTCCTGATCCGACTGGACGGCTTTCATGGTCAGCGCATATGCATCCGCGCTCTTGAGGATGCGCGGCAAGCTGGCGACCAGCGTCCCGCTGCCGCCGAGGACAACCATCCAGACGATCAGGCCGGCGATCCCCCAGGTGCGCTGGGTGCGGCGAAATTGGTCGACGCTACGCCAGGCGCGGTTGCGCCACGCCCAGCGGCTGCCCCTCAGGCCGAGCACGATCATCATGATGATATTGACGAGGGGGATGAGGGCGAGCAGTGCGATCCAGGTCGAATTGCCGACACCCCAGATCCAATTGAGGAAGAACGCACCCCAGTTCCAGCGGTCAAGTTCGGCCGGGACGTCCGCGGGGTCGTTCAGCGCTTCGTTCGTCATCAATGGAATCTCCTCACCTCACGATTGCGTGTTAGGTATGGAGAAGGCAAGCCTGAGTTGAACTCACCGGAGCCTCGGTGCCGCGCCACGTGATCGCACCGGCCCCCTGGACCCGCGCCCGGCTCGTAACGCCGCCGGAGAGAAGGGCACGTGTCCGGCAGGCAGGTCCCTGTGCCGAGCCCAACGCCACTACGGCTTCAGGGCCTGGGCCAGCTCCCGAACGCCCGCGCGCAGGGCCTTCCCGGTGGGGCCGGTCGGAAGACCATCGACCATGTGGATCGCGTCAGGCACCTTGAAGCGCTCGGTCCGCTCCCTGCACCAGTTGCGAAGCTCGTCGGCGGACGCGGCATGCCCCGGCTTGAGGACCACGGCGACATGGAGGGCCTCGCCGAGCCGCGGGTCCGGGACGCCCGCACAGAGCACCTCGGCCACGGCGGGGTGCGCCGACAGGATCAGCTCGATCTCGGCCGGAGCGATCTTGTTGCCACCGCGCGAGATGATCTCCTTGATGCGGCCGACGATCTCAACGAAGCCGTCAGGGCGTTGGCGCGCCACGTCGCCGGTGCGGAAATAGCCATCGGCGAACGCGGCCTCGGTCAGGTCCGGATTGTCCAGATACCCCAGCATGCCGAACGGCGAGCGAACCTGCAGCTCGCCCTGTGGTGCGTCCGCCGGTGCCGTGACGGGGGCAGCGTCATCGATGGCAAGGCGGTAGGTGACGCCCCGGGTCGGCACGCCGATGGAGCCGCGGCCGGGCGCGGCATCGCGTGGCAGGAGGCAGAAGTCGCAGGATCCCGTCTCGGTCAGGCCATAGAGGTCGAAGACGCCGGCACTGGGCAACTGGTGGGAGATCTGGCCGGACAAGTGCGTGCCGAGCGCCTCGCCACCGGTGAGAATGGCGCGCAGCGTCGGCGCCTCCAGCTCTCCCTCGCCGAACATGGTCCGCAGCATGGAGGGTACCGTGGCCAGCACCGTCGCGCCCTGGAGCCGCCGGCGCAGCGTGGCAGGCGAGAACTTGCCCACCAGCGCCAGCCGCGCTCCCGCCCGGAGCGACAGCAGCGCCACCCACAGGCCGAAGATGAAAATGAGCTGCAGCGGCAGGACGACCGTGTCCAGCGGCGTCAGCCGCAGGAGCTCCTGCAGCGCGTCGAGCTTCGCCGCCAGGCGATCGTGGCCGAGCACGACGCCCTTCGGCTTGCCGGTAGAGCCGGATGTGAACACCACCAGCGCCGCGCCCCGCAGCAGCGGCCGCTCCGGCGGCGGAACATCGGCCAGGGTGACCAGCTCGCCATCCGACAGGAGGAAACGGGGCCGGACCTGGTCCAGCATCGCCGCGCGCGTCGTCTCAGCGGCGGCGGCGTGGAGGGGAACCACCACGCCGCCCGCCTGCCAGACGCCGAACAGCGCGGCAAGGTCCGCCGCGCGGTTGGCGACGCTCACCACCACCGGCTCGTCGGGCCGGATCCCGGCGGCCCCCAGGCGCGCGGCAAGGGCGGCGGCGGCCGATGCCAGGGCCGCCGTGCCCGAGGCGGTGCTGTCGTCCTCGACTTCGCCTGATGCCGTTGACAGGATGTCGAAGAGCGCGCCGGGCCGGGTCTGCGAGGGCATCGTGGTCCCCTCAGGCGTCGCGGGCGGGGAAGCGGGCGTCGCGCCAGGCGATAGCCGCCCTCAACCCGTCGCGCCGGGCGACCTCGAAGAAGGCAATCTTGTCGGGCGAGCCGGCCCCCTCGATGGCAAGATCGATCTCCAGCGCGCTTTCCAGCGCCTGCAGCATACCCTGCGTCTCCAGTGCCCGGTTGAGCGCGCGCTTGGTCTCCTTCACCAGACCCGGATCGATGGCCCCGATGTGCCGGGCGATGCGCAGGGCCTCGGCGTCCAGCCCGTCGCCATCGACGACGCGGTTGACCATGCCGATCTCGGCGGCGCGCCGGGCCGGCACCCGGTCCTCGCCCAGGAGGATGATCTCCTTGGCGATCTTGGGACCGACGATCCAGGGCAGCAGCATCACCACGATGCCGGCGCCGAACTTCAGTTCCGGCTCGCCGAAGAAGGCATCCTCGGTGGCGATGGTCATGTCGCAGGCGAGGGCCAGCTCACAGGCACCGGCGAGGCACGGGCCGCGCACCGCGGCGATGGTGGGCTTGGGGCAATGCCAGAACCGCATCACCGTGTCGAAATCCTTGCGCAGCAGCGGGCGCCAGGCATCCACGCCCGCCGGGCGCGCCTCCATCTGCGCCTTGAGGTCGAAGCCGGAGGAGAAGGCGTTGCCGGCTCCACGCACGATCACCGCCTTCACGCCCGCATCGGCCTCGGCCGCGTCCATGGCGGCATTGATCTCGCCCAGCATCTCCTGGTCGAGGGCATTGGTGCGCTCGGGCCGGTTGAGGGTGATGCGGGCGACGCCATGGAGCGTCTCGTAGAGGATCTTGGAATAGGTCATGGGTGCCTCGTCGGGAAACGTCAGCGGCGGCCGCCCGCCATGGCCGCAGCCTCGGGCCGCAGCCTCAGGCGGAGCATGGCGAAGACGCCGAGGAAGGGGCCGATGGCGAGCAGGCAGAAGGCGTAGCGCCAGCCGAGCAGATCCACCGCGTAGGGCAGCAGATGGATGCTCGCCAGGGTGATGAGGAAGCCGACGCAGGTCTGAACCGTGAGCATGGTGCCCACCAGGCTGCGGTCGGACAATTCGGTGACGGCGGCGGAGAATTGCGCGGAATCGGCGATCACGCTCACGCCCCAGACCAGGGCGACGGGCAGCAGCAGCCAGGGGGAGGCGCCGAAGAGCAGGCCGATGACCGCCGCGCACAGGCCGCTCACGGCCATGGACAGGGCCGTCACGAAGGTCCGGCCCAGGCGGTCCGCCGCGAACCCGCCGCCGAGCGCGCCCAGCGCGCCGATGGCCACCACTGCGAAGGTGGCGAGGCGAGGGTCGAACGGCGGGGCATCGCCGTAGCGCAGGGCGAAGCTCGCGGCGAAGAAGGCGCCGATCCACGCCCACATGGCATAGAGCTCCCACATGTGGCCGAAATAGCCGAGGTTGGCGAGCCGCAGCGCCGGCCGGCGGACGGCATCGAGGGCATTGGACAGGCGCAGGGGCGGAGCCTTGGCCTGGTTAGGCCCCAGCTGCGCGAAGCGGATCAGGACCGCGGCGACGAGCGCGCTCGTCGCCGCGCCCGCAACGGGCGCCCGCCAGTCGAGCCCGCCGATGGCGGCCATGGCGTGCGGCGACGCCGAGCCCAGCGTCAGGGCCGCCACCAGCATGCCGATGAGCAGGCCGAGGTCGCCCCGCGCCCAGGTGGCGGCAAGCTTCATTCCCACCGGATAGACACCCGCCATGCACATGCCGGTGACGAAGCGCAGGATCGCCACCGCCGGGTGAGTGGGCTCGAACAGCAGGATGGCGCCGTTGGCCAATGCGGCGACGAGGGCGGACGCCGAGAACAGGGTTCTCAGGTCCGCCCGGTCGGCCAGCGACAGCAGGGCGCTCAGAAGGGTGCCGGCGACGAAGCCCGCCTGCACGGAACTGGTGAGCAGGGCCTCCTGGAACGGCGACAGGTCCCATTGCGCCCGGATGGCGCCGAGGGAAGCGGTCGTGGCGAACCAGGTCGCCATGGCCGCGACCTCGGCGATCACCAGGATCGCCAGGGAGAAGGCCTTGCCCTTCAGCCGGATGACGGGCTGCACCGGCGCGTTCACCTCAGCCGGCCTTCTTCAGCATGGGGCAGGTCTCCGGCGACATGGGTCGGAACGCCTCGTTGCCGGGGATGGTGGCGATGAGCTTGAGATAGTCGTAGGGCACTTTGGACTCCTCCGGCGTCTTCACCTGCCACAGGAACATGTCGTGAATGGTGCGGCCGTCGGCGCGGATCTCGCCCTTGCCGAACAGCGGGTCGTCCGTGGGCATGGCCTTCATCTGCGCCACCACGGCGGCTCCATCGTGCGCCTTGGCCTTGTCCATGGCGGCGATGGCCTTCATCCAGTGCAGGGTGGAGGCATAGGTGCCGGCCTGGTTCATGGTGGGCATGCGGCCAGCGTTGCGGGCGCCAAAGGCCTTGCCGAAGGCGCGGGTGCCGTCGTTGAGGTTCCAGTAGAAGGCGTTCGTCAGCATCAGGCCCTGCGCCGTCTTGAGGCCGAGGGAGTGGATGTCCGACAGGAAGATGAGCAGGCTCACCAGCTTCTGCTTCTGGCTGAGGCCGAACTCGGCCGCCTGCTTAACCGAATTGATGGTGTCGCCGCCGGAATTGGCCAGCGCCACCACCTTTGCCCCGCTGCCCTGGGCCTGCAGGATGAAGGAGGAGAAGTCCGAGGTCTGGAACGGCGCCAGCGCACGACCCATCACCTGGCCGCCATTGGCCTTCACCACCTCGGCGGCGTCGCGCTCCAGGGCGTGGCCGAAGGCATAGTCGGCGGTGAGGAAGTACCAGGACGTGCCGCCCTGCTTGATCATGGCGCGGGCCGTGCCGTTGGCCAGCGCCCAGGTGTCGTAGGTCCAGTGGACCGTGTTGGGCGTGCAGGCCTTGCCGGTGAGGTCGGAGCTGCCCGCGCTGGCGACAAGGAACACCTTGTTCTTGTCGCGGCTGATGTCGGCGACGGCGAGCGCGACCGACGAGGTGGGCACGTCGACGATGGCGTCCACCTTGTCGAGGTCGAACCAGCGCCGGGCAATGGATGAGCCCACGTCCGCCTTGTTCTGGTGATCGGCCGAGACGACCTCCACCTTGAAGCCGTGCTTCTCGGGCTTGAAATCCTCCACCGCCATCTGCGCCGCTGTGACGGAACCGGGCCCGGCAATGTCCGAATAGAGGCTCGACTGGTCGTTGAGCACGCCGATACGGAAGGTGGGAAGATCCTCCGCATGGGCTGCGACCACGCATGACAGCATGGTCGCCGCGGCAAGGGCAGCGCGCATTTTTCTCTCCCTGGCATTGTTTGGCCGCGGCGTCTTCGTCCGCGATCGGTCAAACTGAAAGCGCCCAATCCCCTATTTGTCAAACAAATAATTTTTAGGTTGATTTGACCGCCCACATCTGAGACCAAGAAGGTGAGACAGGGAGTGCGGGCAAACCAGATGGAACCGACCTACGGCCAGATTGTCACCACCAGCGCCGCCAGCCAGATCGCGGACCAGCTTCAGCAGGCGATCGTGGATGGCCGCCTCAAGGTGGATGAGCGCCTGCCGACTGAAGAGGAGCTGGCCGCCCAGTTCGGCGTGTCGCGCCCCACCGTGCGCGAGGCGCTGAAGCGGCTGGCGGCGCGCCACCTCATCCGTTCGCGGCGCGGCCCGACCGGCGGCACCTTCGTCACCGGGCCGTCGCCCGAGGACCTGGCGGCCAGCCTCGGCACCTCGGTCACGCTCATGGTGGCGAGCGGCGGCATCACGCTTGAGGAGATGGCCACGGCCCGGCTGGAGATGGAGGCGGTGTGCTGCCGCCTCGCCGCGCAGAACCGCACCGACGCGCATCTCGCGGCGCTGGAGGCGGAGATCGCCCTGCAGAAGAACGCCGCCGTCTCCGACCAGGATTTCTGCGCCTCCGATGTGCGTTTCCATCGCGCGGTGGTGGACGCCGCCGGCAACGCGCTGCTGCGCTTCCTCATGAACGCGGTGGTGGAAGCCCTGATGCCGGTGAGCAACATGATCATCTTCCGCGTCCGCGACCGGAAGGAGATCGTCGGCCATCACGAGCGCATGCTGGCGGCCCTGAGGGAGCGGGACGGCGAGGCCGCCGTCGAGGCCCTCGGCGGGCTCGTCCACTACATCCGCGCGCAATATGCGAAGGCCGACGAGGCCCGCAAAGCCCCTCGCCGCTGAGCCCTTACGCCGACAACTGCATCGGCGGTTTCACAGACAAGACCACAGGGAAACGTCGCATGAGCAACGAAACGTTTCGCGCCCTCATGGCGCGAAAGACAGAGGCTGGCCAGTCCATCGCCATCGAAACCATCACCGAAGCAGATCTGCCCGAGGCGGATGTGACGGTTGATGTGGAATATTCTTCGTTCAACTATAAGGACGGGCTCGCCCTCAAGGGCCTCAGCCGCATCCTGCGCGCCCTGCCCATGGTGCCGGGCATCGACTTTGCCGGCACCGTCCGCTCCAGCGCCTCTCCCGATTTCCAGCCCGGCGACAAGGTCGTTCTCACCGGCTGGGGCGTGGGCGAAAACTGGTCCGGCGGCTTTGCGCAACGAGCGCGCGTGAAGGGCGAATGGCTGGTGAAGCTGCCCGAGGGGCTCTCCAGCCGCCAGGCCATGGCGATCGGCACCGCGGGCCTCACCGCCATGCTCTGCGTGGATGCCCTGGAACGCTACGGCATTGCCGCCGGCGGCAACGTGCTGGTGACGGGCGCGGCGGGTGGTGTGGGCAGCGTCGCGGTGCGCCTGCTCTCGCGGCTCGGCTACAAGGTCAGCGCCCTTACCGGCCGCCGCAGCGAGGAAGACTTCCTCAAGAGCATCGGCGCCACCGACATCGTCGACCGCGACACCTACGCGGCAGCCGGCAAGCCCCTGCAGGGCGAGCGCTGGCACGGGGCGGTCGACACGGTCGGTGGGCCTATCCTGGCCAACGTGCTTGCCTCCACCGTCTATGGCGGCGCGGTGGCCGCCTGCGGCCTCGCCGCTTCGACCGACCTGCCGACCACGGTCTTCCCCTTCATCCTGCGGAACGTGGCGCTCCTCGGGGTCGATTCCGTGAATTGTCCGACGCCGCGGCGCGCGCACGCGTGGGCACGCCTTGCGGAACTGCTCGAGCCCGGCGACCTCGATCTGGTGACGCAGGAAGTCGGCCTCGACGACCTTCCCAAGCTTGCCGACGACATCATTGCCGGCCGCGTCCGAGGCCGGACGGTGGTTCGCACCTAGGACTGCTTGGCTCCATCGACCCGAAAGACCAAGGGAATGCGGCGCTGGGCACCGCGTCGCATTCCCTCCGGCCCCTCGGCGCACGCGCACCGATGGATGTGGTGCCTTGCGGTTGGTTCTCGTTCGCGCGGAACAGGCACGCCCACGCCGGCCCGGTGCCCTGGAAGACGGTGGCGCCCTCCCCGGCCTCGACCCCCACCCGATTTTTCCTGAGCGGGGCTGGGCCGCTTTGGCAGCCGAACCGCCCCCATGGGGTCGGTCCTGTACCTCCCCTGTCCGCTCTTCGCCGGCATGCCCGGGCAGGATCGGCCGCTGCCTGCGGTCGCGACAAATCGCACCACGCAGCCCTTGCGCCATGACACCGTCATCATCATCTACCATCCATGTGGATGGTGGGAGGATGGTGAAATGACCAACAAGGTGCAGGAGCTGCGTCCAAGGCATGCGGAGAGCGAGAAGATCACCATCAACCTCGGCTATGTGGACCTGGGCCAGGTCGACCTGCTGGTGCGCGAGGGGTTCTATTCCAACCGGACCGATTTCATCCGCACCGCCATCCGCAACCAGATCGACCGCCACGACGAAGCCCTCAAGAAATCACTGGCGCGACATCAAATGGACCTCGGCCTGCGGCGCTATAGCCGCGCCGATCTCGAGGCCGCGCAGAAGGCCGGTGAGATGCTGCATATCCAGGTCCTGGGAATGGCCGTGATCGCCGAGGACGTCTCCGCGGAGCTGGCGCGCTCGACCATCGCCTCGCTTCAGGTGCTCGGCGCCTTGCAGGCCGGCCCGGCGGTGAAGGCCGCCCTGGCCGATCGTATCCTCTGACTTTTGAAACCACCCGTGCTGGACGCCACCGGCCTCCCCCCGCGCGTCCCCGCGCTTCGCCGAATTGAACCGACAGGAGTCTCGCCACATGGCCAGACGATCCAAGATCGACGTTTTGGAAGCCACCCGCCTCACCCGCCAGGGCCGGCTTGAAGAAGCTATGGCCGTGCTGCGCGGGGACGTCGATACGCCCCACGACGCAGACACGCCGCCTGAAGCGGATGGCAAGGCATTCGTCGACCTGGTGCCCCCCTCGGCGGCAACCGGAAGCGCCTGGACGACACCGTCCGCCGCCGCGCCGGCGGCCACGGCGCATCGCAGCGAGACCGGCTCGACTGCCGTCCCGTGGCTGGACGGGCTGCTCGACATGGTCCTGAACCGAACCGCGACGAGCGGGCATGAAGCCCCGACCCACACCCCGGCCCCAACCGCGCGCGGTGGCGTGGCGGAACCCGCGCCCCAGAAAGCGCGTCTCCATATGCCGTCCGGCAAAAGCTTCGAGGAGCGCACCTTTGCCAACGAGGCCGGGCGCCGAACCTACAAGCTTTATGTGCCCGGCCGCTTCGACGGCCAGCCGCTGCCGCTCCTGGTGATGCTGCACGGCTGCACCCAGTCACCCGATGATTTCGCCACCGGCACCCGGATGAACGAGCTCGCGGAAGAGCACGGCTTTTTCGTCGCCTACCCGGCCCAGAGCCACGACGCCAATGCCTCCGGATGCTGGAACTGGTTCAATGCGGGCGATCAGCGGCGCGACCGGGGCGAACCGTCCCTGATCGCCGGCATCACCCGCCAGATCATGGACGATTTCCCGGTCGATCCCGATCGGGTGTTCGCCGCCGGCCTGTCCGCCGGAGGCGCCACGGCGGCGATCATGGGGGCAACCTATCCCGATCTCTATCGCGCCATCGGCGTGCATTCCGGACTGGCCTGCGGCGCCGCCCGCGACATGTCCTCCGCCTTTTCAGCCATGCGCCAGGGCGGCCATCCAAGCGTCGGGACGGTGGTGCATCGCACCGACGGAAAGATCGTGCCCACCATCGTGTTCCATGGCGACGGCGACAGAACGGTCCATCCCCTGAACGGCGCGCAGGTGGTGGCGCAGGTGGCCGCGCAACTGGCGGCACAGGCGAAGGCCGAGGAGAAACTGGCGGTGACCATCACCTCCGGCCAGACGCCGGAAGGCATCGGCTACACGCGGGAGGTGCAGAGCGACGAAACCGGGCGCAGCGTGCTGGAGCACTGGGTGCTCCACGGCGCCGGCCATGCCTGGTCCGGCGGCAGCCCGTCGGGATCCTACACCGAGCCGCGGGGACCGGACGCCAGCCGCGAAATGGTGCGCTTCTTCCTGCAGACCACATCCGTCCCGCGCGGCTGAGCGGCCAGCGGGGCCGCTCGAAAACGCCTCAGCCGCCGATGTCGGGCAGCCAGCTTATGGACATGGCGAACGACTGCGCCGCGCCCGGCGCAATGTGCGCGAGGCCGGGCTTCTCCGCGAAGGGCCGGCCATCCCCCTCCGGCGTGGCGAAGCCGTGCCAGGGCTCGATGCACAGGAAGGGCGCGCCCGGCTTCGACCACAGGCCGAGCTGCGGCATGCCCGGAAAGCCAATCTCAAGGCCCGGCGCGCCGGGCACGCCGAAGCGGATGCGGTGCGATCGGACGGTGCGGAAGATCACCGCGTCACGCTCGAACAGGGCGTCGTCGGGCGCGACGATGCCGCTCGCAGCCGGATTAGGCTCGGTAGCCGCCGAGAGCAGGCCCCCCACCGGCCGGTGCACCGGCTCCACCTCCGGCTCATCGAACAGCAGGCGATGGTCGGCCCGGCTGCCGCCATAGGGCAGCGGCCACAGGAAGGCCGGATGGAAGCCGAAGCTCGCCGGCAGGCTGTCCGAGCCCGGATTGCGCACCGTCCCGGTGATGGTGATGGTGGCGCCGTCGAGCACATAGGCCACGTCCAGCGCGAAGGCGAAGGGATATTGGGCGCGGGTCTCGGCGCTCGGCAGCAGCCGGAATACGGCACGGCCGGGCTCCTCCTCCACCACATCGAACGTGCTGCGCCGGGCAAAGCCATGCTGCTTCATGGAGAAGCGCTGGCCGTCGTGGAGCAGCTCATCGTCCGGCAGGCGGCCGACGATGGGAAACAGCAGCGGCGCGCGCCCCGCCCAGAACGCCGCATCGCCATGCCACAGCAGGTCGCGGCCGGCGCCGTCGCGCAGCCGCACCAGCTCGGCGCCGAGGGGGGCGATCTCCGCCGACAGCACGCTGGAACTCAAGCTCACCGACTTGCCCGCCATGCTCATTCGCCCTCCGGATCATGCGCCTTTCGCCTTCGTAGCATCGCAGGAGGGCGAAAGGCATCCCGGTCGCGAGCCTGGCCTGTGGCTTGCTGGACAGCGTCCGGGCCGGTCTTGCGTGGATGCCTGAGCCGGTTGCGCCGCAGGACGGCGGTGGCCTGTCAGCTTCGCTACATTTCGCACCCATCACGCGCATGAAACGGCGTAATCCGCGATGGTCCGCAACTTGCGTGTGGCTGGCCAGACGTTGGTTTCTGCGAAGGCGATCCCCATGGCGTTCACCTCTGTCTGTCCCACGAGTGCCGTGAGTGAGGGGGCCATGGGCCTCTTCCAGGTCGGTCGCAAGAGCGTGCTGCTGGTGTGGCCCACGGGCGGCGAGCTGAAGGCCTATCGCGGACGCTGCCCCCACGCCGACATGCCCTTGACCGACGCCACCTTCAACGGGCAGACCGTCACCTGCCCCATCCATGTGTGGGGCTTCGACGCCACCAGCGGCAAGTGCGTGACCCACCTCGTGCGCAATGCGCTCCACCCCTATGAGGTGCGGGTGGAGGGCGACGAGATCCTGGTGGACGTGGGACCGGTGAAGCCGGCCCGCGCCCCGGCCTGATCGCGCCGGCGCACCTCACCTCACGTTTCGCCTCGGACACGCTCGGCAGCGACCGCGCCGCCATCGGCTGGCCCACCGCCGCGCTGCGCCGCGTGGACACCGTGTAGCGCGTGGGAGCGGGTGACGGGGCGTACCGCCCCATTGCTGCCCTCACCCCTCTCAGGCAAGGCGCGCGCTACTGTCACGCCCTCGCCCGTAAGGGTCGCGCTGCTTCTCCCCGCTCCGATCCACGCGGGAGAGGGTCAGCGGCAGCTCTGGCCGCGGCATCGGCCCTTCAAGCCCGAGGAACCACCCGACGGACGCGGAGCTTCCCGCGTCCATCAGGCCCTCCCAACCGCACGCCTCAATCCCCACCCAGCGTGATGCGGCCCGTGCTCGCCACCTCGGTCTCGCCCACCCGGCGGGCCTCCAGCTGCCTGGCGGACGGGGCCGGCCGCACCATGTGGAAGCGCAGCACCTTGGCCGGGCGTCCCCCCTCCGGCGGCGCGCTGACGAGGAGGTCCGCGCCTTCGGTGGTGCTGGTGGTGGCGACACTCAGGCCGCGCCCGCCGGCACCGAACGGCTGGAGCGATGCCATCTCGCCGAACGCGACGGCAGGATGGGCGGCGGCGCTGTGGAGATACATCACCGGTCCGCCATCCAGCGCCGAGCCGCTGGAAAACACCTTCACCGTGCCGCCGTCGAGCTGGCCCACCACGATCCGCTCGGCGCCGCCCAGCACCCCGGCCAGCCAGCCGGTGGCGAGCGAGACCCCGCCCTTGTAGTCGTCGCCGAAGGGTGAGAACTCGGCCGAGATCACCGGCTCGAACCGGTCCACATTACCCCGGCAGATATCGCCAAAGGGCGCGAGGGCGGCCGGGATCGGCGTCGCCGGTGCGGGCGCGGGCGGTGACAGGGCCACCGGCGTCGCGGCGCCGATGGGCGACAGGAGCGGGAAGGCGAACACCTTCACTCGCGCCGGCGCGCCGGGACCGGGCGCGGTCACGATGCTCTGCCGGCCGGTGGCGAAATCCACGAAGCCGGTGCCGAGGGTGACGCCGGAGCGGTCGTCGCCGTAGGGGCTGAAGGAGGAGAACAGCGCCGGCGCCCAGCCCAGCGGCAGCAGGGTGGAGCGGAACACCTTCACTTCGCTGCGCACACCCGGCCCCGAACCGGCGATGATGTTGTCGGCCGTCGTGCCGTCGATCTGGGCCACGGCGACGCTGACGCCGCCCGTGGCGCCCGCATCGAACGCCCGGAACCGGGCCAGTTCCCTGGTGAACGGTGCCGCGCCCTGCCCCGCGCCGCCCTTGCCCGCCCCTCCGGAGAACACGGCGACCTCCGGCGCGCGGCCGGCTCCGGCGCCCACCACCAGGTCGTAGACGCCGTCGCCATCCACATCGCCCATGGCGACATTCACCGTGCCCTCGAAGCCGGGAAAGGGCGTGACGGTGGCGAGAAGGCGGTCGCCGTTGTTGTCGAACACGCGGACGCTGGCCGCCCGCCCCGGCCCGCCGGGAATGGCGACCGCGTAGGTGGAGACGGCGGGAATGATATTCACCAGCGCCATCAGGCCGTTATCCTCATGGTTGAGGCGGTGGCAGTGCATCACGAACAGGCCGGCATAATCCAGGAAGCGGGTGCGGATGGAGAGGGTGCCGGGCTGGATCACGCTCTCCTCCGGGCCGAGGTTCGGCGCCGGCACGTTGACGTTGTCGAGGCCCTGCATCAGCGGCCCGAGGGTCAGATCCACGGTGGGATCGGACATGGCGACGAGCTGGAAGTCGTTCACATGGACGTGGATGGGATGCTCGTCGTTGTTGATGTTGCTGAAGGCCCATTCCTCCACCGAGCCGAGGCGCGGCTGGATCAGCGGCACATTGGGGAAGGCGCCGCTGTCGAAGGCATAGATGAAGGTCTTCGGATCGTCGGTGCTGGCGAGATCATTGAGGAACCCGCCATTGATGAGGATGCGGCGGGTCAGATCCGGCGTCAGCCTGGAGAGGTCGTCGAACGGGGCGCCGGCCACCAGTGGCTCGCCCTCCCGGAACACCGTCGTGGTGCCTTTCGTGGTGTCCTTCGTGGTGAGCTGGCCCCCGTCCGGCACCGCCCGCGCCAGCACCTGGGTGGGGAAGAAGAAGAAGCCGTCGAAATAGCTCACCGCCGAAGGCGCCACGCTGAGGGTGCCGAGCACGGCGGGCGGGTTTTCGGTGCCGTTGGCCGTGTAGAGGATGCCGGGTGCGTTCTGGGTCCGCGCGCCACCGCCCAGCGGCGGCATCTCCAGCACCAGGTCGCCGGTCTCCGGCATGGTCACGGCGATGGCGAAGCGCGATGCCGGCGGAATGAGGAGGCGCGTGCCGTCCTCGTCGGTCGGATAACGCACCACCGGGCTCGGATTGCCGTCCTGCCCGAGGATGGCGATCTTCGGGTGGCGGCCGGTCGCCGTCTCGGTGAGGCGGAGTTTCATGTACGCGATGTCGGAGATGTTGGAGAGCACCCAGATCTCGGTCTGCCCCGGCTTGCTGCGGAGCATCGGCTGGAACTGCCCGTTCACGGTGAACTGCACGTCGCGCAGATGGTCGGGCTGGGCCGGGTCGGCGGGCACGTTGCCCGCGCTGCCGGCGGCGGCGGTGAAGCTCTGCAGGCTGTTCGGGATGAACTGGAAGCGCCCGCGCATGTTGTTGATGGACAAGGGCCCGGCGTACCACACGGTGGCGAACTGCGTGCCGGGCCGCGCCTGCGTGAAGTTCACCGGCGCCAGCACCGGGCGATAGGTGCCGGCGGCGAGCGCGCCGGGGGCGGGCGGCTCCAGCGTGCTGACGAATTGTGGCCAGTTGGCATTGTTGAACTGCGGCGCAGGCCCCTGGCGATCGAACACGAAATTATATTGCAGCGCCATGTTGCGGATGGGGATGGCCTGCTGCGTCACCGCCGGCAAATTGCCGTCCGCCCGCCCGATGGTGAGCAGGCCCGCCAGGCCGAAATAGACATGGGCGGCGGTGAGGGTGTGCAAATGCGGGTGGTACCAGTAGGCCCCCTGCGGATGGTCGGCCGGGATGCGGTAGACATAGGTGTTGGCGGTGCCCGCCGGCATATGCAGCAGCACATTGTCCGAATTGCCCCTCGGGCTCACATGCAGGCCGTGGGTATGCAAGTTGATGGGCGATTCCGACAGCGGCGCGGGATCGAGCGGCACGGCGGCGCCCCGCGCGGCATAGTTGGGATCGTAGAAATCGCGGACGGTCAGGTCCTTGAGACCATTCTCCAGATGGATGACCAGGGTCTCGCCCGGCGCCACCTGCAAGGTGGGGGCGGGATAGACATCGCGCGCCGCGGCGACACCGTCGGAGGCCGTGCCCTGCACCAGCGTGTAGCCGAACAGCAGCGCGTTCTTCACCGGGACGGCCGAGGTGTCGAGCCGGGCGGCGCCCTGGTGCGCGGTGAGCCGCACTTCGAGCACGCCGTCTTTGCTGGCGAGGGTCACCGGCTCGCGGAAGGCGGGGGCGGCGCGGACCGGCGCCGGCATTCGCGACGGCGTTTGGGCCTGGGCTTGGGCGGCGGCGCCGATGATACCGAAGGCGAGGAGAAGCCAGCGCGAATGCCGGCGTAGGCCGTTGACGGTTCCCATGAGCTTCCCCCGCCGCATTTGTATTTTGTGCGACCATAGCAGCACTTGCGGCCGCGGATGCAATGATGCGCCGTGCGATCGGGGCGATGGGAGGCGATCCGCGCTTCACGGTGGCGTGCGGGGCTCCGATCGCGTCGCGCGGTCCCGTTCTTGCTACGCGCGGCATGGATCTCACACGAGACAAGCCGAGCTGGAACCATGACACAGCCCACGCCCCGCCCCGGCCGCACCATCGCCTGCCCGACCTGCGATGCCCTCACCACCCTTGCCGCCGGCGAGGACGCCAAGGCCGCCCGCTGCACCGCCTGCGGGGGACCGCTTTTCACCGGCCGGCCCATGGCCCTGACCGCCGCGCGCTTCGATGCCCACACCGGCCAGAGCGACGTGCCGCTGGTGATCGACTTCTGGGCCGACTGGTGCGGGCCGTGCAAGTCCATGGCTCCGGTGTTCGAGGCGCTGGCCGCCGAGTTCGAGCCCCATATCCGCTTCGCCAAGGTGGACACCGACGCCGAGCGGGAGCTCGCTTCCTATTTCCGGATCAGCTCCATCCCCACCCTCAGCTTCATCCATGCCCACCGGGAGGTCGCCCGCGTGGCCGGCGCCATGTTCGCCGGCGATCTGCGCCGCTGGCTCTACGACGCCCTGTCCCAGACCGAGGAGAAGGAGACCGCAGCGCCGGAGCCCGCGCCGGAAACGCCCTGACCCTGGGGCAGGAAGACGGGGTAGACTGGCGCGGGCGCATGAGCGTCGCGCGGTCAGCGGCGCCGTGGGCGATGAATGGCGGCCAATCGGATCCCGGCAGCTCTCGTGTTGCCATTTCCGGCGTTGCCAATATCCTGCCGCTCCGCCCGAGTTGTGACATGGTTGAACCCGACATCCTTTTCACCCGCATCCTTGAGTTCATGCAGGGCGGGGCGCTCGCCCTCGACCGGCGGGGGCACGTGCGGGCGTTCAATCCGGCGGCGGAGCGCATGCTCGGCCTGTCGCCGGCGCGGGCCGGCGAGCAGCCGTTCGCGACCATGCTGTTCGACGATCCGGCCAACGACGATTTCGCGCAGGCGTTGCTCGACGCGGTCTACGACGCCGGCACCAGCCACAGCCGCGACATCGCCTATTATCGCGACGGCCAGCTCGCCTGGCTCAACATGATCACCTCGACCCTGTGGTCGCATCGCACCGAGGCCGAGCCCGCCCGCAAGGTGGGGGTGGTGGCGCTGTTCATCGATATCACCGAGCGCAAGGTCGCCACGGAAGAGCTGCGGCGCGCCAACGAGGAACTGGAGCGCCGGGTGCAGGAGCGCACCCGGCAGCTGGCCGAGGCCAATCTGAAGCTGCAGAGCGAGATTGCCGAGCGCGTGCGGGCGCAGGAGCGGATCGCCAACCTCGCGGAGCACGACGTGCTCACCGCGCTGCCCAACCGGCGGCGCTTCGAGCGGCGCCTCGCCGCCGCGGTCGAGCAGGGCGAGCCGTTCGCCGTGCTCTATCTCGATCTCGACGGGTTCAAGGCCATCAACGACACCCACGGGCACGACACCGGCGACGGCCTGTTGCAGAACGTGGCCGAGCGGCTGCGGGCCTGCCTGCGCGAGGACGACACGCTGGCGCGGCTCGGCGGCGACGAGTTCGCCGTCATCCTGGCATCCGCCCGCACGGCGGATGAGGTCCGGCCGGTTGCGGAACGGATCATCGACCATGTGGGCGCGCCCTATGGTGCCGATGGCGATCCCGAGCTGAAGATCAGCGTCAGCGTCGGCATCGCGCTCTACCCGCAGGCCGGGCGCACCCCGCGCGCGCTGCTCCAGGCGGCGGACCGGGCCATGTACGAAGCCAAGCGCGGCAGCCGCCAGCCGGTCCGCCCGCCGGCACCCGACAGCAAGGAGGTCTAGGCGCATCCGCCGCACGCCAACCGGCCGGCCACGAGCCACGGCGCGGGACACGGCGCGGCGGAACACCGGACCGGTGATCGACAAGAGGATTTTCGCCCGCGCATGAAGCATGGGCCATAAATGATGCGAGCCGTCCGGAAACAGCGACGCGTCACCTCTTCAGCAACTTCTGCGTCATCTGGTTCGAAAAGCTTGATAGAACGCTCGAATTTCAGATGCTCTCAAGCTTTTCGGAGTGGCTGTGATGAAATTGACATTGTCCATGATCGGAAAGCGTTTCGATCACCCTGCATTGCGCCACGTGGCCATGGGCGCAGCCGTCCACCATGCGCTGAAGTTCTGCTTCCAGCGCCTTGAGAGCGGCGATGCGGCTGCGCACGTCGATGAGCCGCGCGCTGGCAATCTCGTCCGCCGCCGCGCACGACTGCGCGGGCCGGTCCTGCAGCGTCAGCAGGGTGCGGATGGCCTCGATCTCGAAACCCAGCTCGCGCGCATGGCGGATGAAGGCGAGCCGCCGCAGGTGGGTGGCGTCGTAGAGCCGGCGGTTGCCCTCGGTGCGCGGCAGCGCGGGCATCAGGCCGATCTCTTCATAGAAGCGGATGGTGGGCACCTTCACCCCGCTGGCACGCGCCGCCGCGCCGATGGGCAGGAGGTCGGGAGAATTTTCGGATGATGGACCGGACATCGGGGCTTGCTCCTCTAGTGACTAGAGTATCTAGGTTATGCAGGCTGACGCAAAGAAAGGCCGCATCATGACCGCTCCCCTCGTTCAAAGCCGGTTCCGCGTGACCGGGATGGACTGCGCCTCGTGCGCGGCGAAGATCGAGGGCACCACGCTGCGCATCGCCGGCGTCGCGGAAGCGGAGGTCTCGGTGGCGGCCGGCACTCTGGTGATCCGCCACGCCCCGGATGCCGACCTCGCCCCCCTCGCCGGGCGCCTGTCGCCCATGGGCTACGCCCTCGCCCCGCTCGCATCCGGCGGCGGGCAGCGCAAGGCGCACGACCATGGAGAGAGCTGTGCGGGACACGATCACGCCGGCCACGACCACGCGGCTCACGACCACTCCGACCATGACCACTCTGGCCACGACCACGCAGAAGTCGGCGGGCACGACCATGGTGCGGCGCCTGCCGCCGAGGGCCGCTGGTGGTCCACCGGCAAGGCGCGCCTCACCCTCCTGAGCGGCCTCGCTCTGGTGGCGGCCTTCGGCGTCGGCACCTTCGTCCCGGCGGTGCAATCCTGGCTGTACCTCGCCGCCATGCTGGTGGGCCTCGTGCCCATCGCCCGCCGCGCCGTCGCGGCGGCGGCCAACGGCATGCCCTTCACCATCGAGATGCTGATGACCATCGCGGCGGCGGGCGCCGTCATCATCGGCGCCGCCGAGGAGGCGGCAGCGGTGGTGTTCCTGTTCCTGGTAGGCGAATTGCTGGAAGGCGTCGCCGCCGGCCGCGCGCGCGCCAGCATCCGCGCGCTCACCGCACTGGTGCCCAAGACCGCGCTGGTGGAGCGCAACGGCGCCACCATCGAGGTGCCCGCCGCCAGCCTCAAGGTGGGCGAGGTGATCCTGGTGCGGCCCGGCGACCGGATTTCGGCGGACGGCCTCATCGTCGCCGGCGAGAGCGGCATCGACGAGAGCCCGGTGACCGGCGAAAGCGTGCCGGTGCGCAAGGGGCCTGAGGCTACCGTCTTCGCCGGCACGGTGAACGGGGAGGCGGCGCTGCGGGTGCGCGTCACCGCCACCGCCGAGGACAACACCATCGCCCGGGTGGTGAAGCTGGTGGAGGAGGCGCAGGAAAAGCGCGCGCCCACCGAGCGGCTCATCGATCGTTTCTCGCGCTATTACACGCCCGGCGTGGTGGCGGTGGCGGCGCTGGTGGCGGTAATCCCGCCGCTGCTGTTCGGCGGGGCGTGGGATGCGTGGATCTACAAGGGCCTCGCCATCCTGCTCATCGGCTGCCCCTGCGCGCTGGTGATCTCCACCCCGGCCGCCATCGCCGCCGGCCTCTCCGCCGGGGCCCGGCGCGGGCTGCTGCTGAAGGGCGGCGCCGTGCTGGAGACCGCCGGCAAGATCACCACCGTCTGCTTCGACAAGACCGGCACCCTCACCGCCGGAAAGCCGCAGGTGACGGACGTGATCGGCTTCGCCCAGCCGCAGGCCGAGGTGCTGCGCCTCGCGGCGGCGCTGGAGACCGGTTCGAGCCACCCCCTCGCCAAGGCCATCCTGGACCGCGCGGCGGCGGATGCCATCCCCATCCCCCCGGCAGAAGCCGCGCAGGCGCTGGGCGGCGAGGGCGTGTCGGCGCTGGTGGAGGGGCGCGAGGTGTTCCTCGGCTCGCCCCCGGCCGCCGCCGCGCGCGCGCCTTTGACGGTGGTGCAGGCCGACCAGATCGCGGCGCTGAATGACGCCGGCAAGACCGTGTCCCTGCTGGTGGCGGACGGCGCCATCGCCGGGGCCATCGCCATGCGCGACGAGCCCCGCCCGGACGCCGCCGAGGGCCTTGCCGCCCTAAAGCGGGAGGGCATCCGCACGGTGATGCTCACCGGCGACAACCGGCGCACGGCGGAGGCCATCGGCCGCCAGCTGGGCATCGAGGTGCGGGCCGAGCTGCTGCCGCAGGACAAGCTGCGCATCGTCGGCGAGCTGCAGCGCGAGGGCGCGGTGGTGGCCAAGGTGGGCGATGGCATCAACGACGCCCCGGCGCTGGCCGCCGCCGACATCGGCATCGCCATGGGCGGCGGCACCGACGTGGCGCTGGAGACAGCGGATGCCGCAGCCCTCCACGGCCGGGTGAAGGACGTTGCCTCCATGATCGCCCTGTCCCGGCGCACCATGGGCAACATCCACCAGAACATCGCCATGTCCCTTGGGCTGAAGGCGGTGTTCCTGGTCACCACCATCGCCGGCATCACCGGCCTGTGGCCGGCGATCCTCGCCGACACCGGCGCCACCGTGCTGGTGACCCTGAACGCTTTGCGGCTGCTGCGCGTGCGACTGGAGTGACGCCCCTGCGGCCGGCGCTATCTGGCGCCGTCCGCAGGACGGTAGCGCAACGCCTCCACCAGCACCGCGAACGCGGCAGAGGGCTGGCGGCGGCTGGGAAAATAAAGGTGGTAGCCCGCAAAGGCCGGGCACCAGTCCTCAAGCACCCGCACCAGCCGCCCGTCGGCGATCTCGGCCGCGACCTGGTCTTCCATAACGAAGCCCAGACCGAAGCCCGCCGTGGCAGCGCGGACGATCATGGCGATATTGTCGAAGGCGAGCTGCCCCTCGACCCGCACGCGGATTTCGCGTCCGTCCCGCTCCAGCTCCCAGGCATAGAGCGCGCCGGAGCTGAGGAGGCGCAGGTTGATGCAATTGTGCTCGGCGAGGTCCTGCGGCGTCCTGGGGATGGGGTGCGCCGCGAAATAGGCCGGCGCCCCGACCACGGCCATGCGCAGGTCCGGCCCGATGCGTACCGCCACCATGTCCTTGGCCAGTGCCTCTCCCAGCCGCACGCCGGCATCGAAACGTCCGGCCACGATATCGGTGAAGCTGGAATCGATGCTCAGCTCCACATGGATGTCCGGATGGTCCGGCAGCAGGCGTTCCAGCGCCGGCCAGATCACGGTGCGGGCGGCATGTTCGGCGGTGGTGATGCGGATGGTGCCCGCCGGCCTCGACCGCAGCTCGGCCAGCGCGGTCAGCTCGGAACCGATGCTCTCCAGCGCCGGCCGGAGCGTCCCGAGCAGCCGCTCGCCCGCCTGCGTGGGCGCCACATTGCGGGTGGTCCGGGTCAAGAGCCGCACCCCCACCCGCGCCTCAAGCCGGCGGATGGTGTGGCTCAGCGCCGACTGGGAGGTGCCCAGCCTTGCGGCGGCGCGGGTGAAGCTGCGCTCCTCGGCCACCGCGAGGAAGGCATTGAGGTCGGCCAGATCCTCGCGCTGCATTCATGAATCCAGAACATGAGTTCATGCCGATCTTACCGTCTAATCCATGGATCGACCACGCCCTATTTTCACGGACGCACCGGGCACCCGTTCCCGAGCCCCCCGGACGAGCCAAATGGACGAGCCCACTGGAGACGACCATGAAAACACGCATGCTGGGCAAGAACGGACTTGAGGTTTCAGCCTTGGGCTTCGGCTGCATGGGCCTCAACTTCAGCTATGGCCACGCACTGGACAGCAATGATGCCATCGCCCTCATCCGGCAGACGGTGGAACGGGGCGTGACGTTTTTCGACACCGCCGAAATCTACGGCCCCTTCACCAATGAAGAGATCGTCGGCGCGGCGCTGGCGCCGGTGCGCGAGCGGGTGGTGATCGCCACCAAGTTCGGATTCGCCATCGATCCCAAGACCGGCAAGCAGACCGGAATGGACAGCCGCCCCGAGCACATCCGCGCGGTCTGCGATGCCTCCCTCAAGCGGCTGGGGGTGGAGGTCATCGACCTGTTCTACCAGCACCGCGTGGACCCCAACGTCCCCATCGAGGACGTGGCCGGCGCCGTGAAGGACCTGATCGCGGAAGGCAAGGTGAAGCATTTCGGTCTCTCCGAACCCGGTGCGCAGACGGTGCGCCGCGCCCATGCGGTGCAGCCTGTCACGGCGCTGCAGAACGAATATTCCCTGTGGACGCGCGGGCCGGAGACGAATGGCATCCTTGAGGCGAGCGAGGAGCTGGGCATCGGCCTCGTGGCGTACAGCCCCCTCGGCAAGGGCTTCCTCACCGGAGCCATGGGCCGGGACACCAAGCTCGCCGACGGGGACTTCCGCAGCATCCTGCCGCGCTTCACGCCGCAGGCCATGGAAAAGAACCAGGCGCTGGTGGACCTGCTGAAACGCATCGCCGCCGGCAAACAGGCCACGCCCGCCCAGGTCGCACTGGCCTGGCTTCTGGCGCAAAAACCCTGGATCGTGCCCATCCCCGGCACCACCAAGCTCAACCGGCTGGAGGAGAACCTGGGCGCGGCCGACATCACGCTGTCCGCCGCCGACCTCGCCGAGATCGAACAGGCGGCGGCCGGGATCCAGGTGGAAGGCGAACGCTATCCCGAGCAGCTCATGGCCACCATCGGCCGCTGAGCGGCCCGACCCGTCGGACGCATTGCGCGCGGGTCCCAACAAAAACCGGAGAACACCAGCATGTCCGACAACATCGCAGGCAAGGTCGTCGTCATCACCGGCGCCAGTAGCGGCCTCGGCGCGGCGACCGCCCGGCATCTTGCCGCCGCGGGGGCGAAACTCGTGCTCGGCGCGCGCCGGCTCGACCGCCTCCAGGCACTGGCCACGGAACTCGATCTCGGTGCGGCTGCCGCCGTCGAGACCGACGTCACCGACCCGGCGCAGGTCAAGCACCTGGTGGACGCGGCGGTGGCGGCGCACGGGCGCATCGACGTGCTGCTCAACAATGCCGGCCTGATGCCGCAATCGCTGCTCGAACGCGGCCGGGTGGACGAGTGGGACCGGATGATCGACGTGAACATCAAGGGCGTGCTCTACGGCATCGCCGCCGCCCTGCCCCACATGAAGGCGCAGAAGGGCGGCCACATCATCAACGTCTCGTCGGTGGCGGGACACAAGGTGCGTCCGGGCAGCTCCGTCTATGCCGCCACCAAGGCCGCCGTGCGCTTGCTCTCCGAAGGGCTGCGCCAGGAGGTGAAGCCCTTCAACATCCGCACCACCATCATCTCGCCCGGCGCGGTGGAGAGCGAGCTGCCGCAGAGCGTGACCGAGCCGGACACGGCCAAGGCCATCGCCGATTTCTACGCCGCCTATGCCATCCCGGCCGACAGCTTCGCCCGGGTGGTGGCCTTCGCCATCAGCCAGCCCGAGGAGGTGGACATCAACGAGATCCTGTTCCGCCCGACCGCGCAGGAGCTGTGACACCGGACGGCCTGCACGGGAGGCGGGTCTGCTCCGCCCCCTTCCCGCACATGCCATCGGCCCCGGTCTTTGACCGGTGCCAAGAGGGTCACGCTCAAGCGCCGCGGGGGCTGACCAAAGGCCCTTGAGCCAAGCTCACGGGCCTTTGGCATCAGTCCTGCTGCCGTGGAGCCTCCAACCCCAGCACCTGTTCCAGCCGGTCCAGCGCATGGAGCACCGCCCCCATGTCGTCCGGCCCCAGCGCCGCGCGCAGGCGGTCCTCGAAGGCGCTCATGTCCGGCACGATGGCGCGGTAGGTGGTGGTGCCCAACGGGGTGAGGCTCAGGAATTCCTCGCGCCGGTCCGCCGGATTTTCCGCCCGCGACAGCCAGCGCCGCTCCTCCAGCCCCTGCACCGCCCGGCTCACCTTGGTCTTGTGCAGCCGGGCATGGCGGCCCACCTCCCGCGCCGTGCTGCGGGGCAATTGGGCCAGCGTCGCCAGCACCCGCCATTCGGGGATGGTGAGGCCGAACTTGCGGCCATAAACCTCCCGCAACTGCTCCGACACCGCGGCGGCCACGCGGTTGAGCCGGTAGGGGAGGAAACGTTCGAGGTCGAGGGTGCTCATGGCTTGTTAGTTACATTTTCAACTGTCATGGTCGCAACCAAATTCGGGAGCTCGCCATGAACAGTCTGCCCCACCCCCACCTTCAGGGCGCGCCGGTGCGCCACAGCGCGCTCGTGCCCGGCTACATGTCCGGCTTCGGCAATTCGTTCGAGACCGAGGCGCTGGAAGGCACCTTGCCCATCGGCCGCAACTCGCCGCAGAAGATCAATTACGGGCTCTATGCCGAGCAGCTCTCCGGCTCGCCCTTCACCGCGCCGCAGGCGGTGAACGAGCGCTCCTGGCTCTACCGCATCCGGCCCACGGTGAAGCATTCCGGTCGCTACCGCCGCGTGGACAAGGGCCTGATCCGCACCGCGCCCATGGCCCGCGACGAGAGCGAGTTGACGCTCGGCCAGTACCGCTGGAGCGCGCTCCCGCTACCGCAGGACAAGCGCACCTTCGTTTCGGGCCTTGCCACCCTGACCACGGCGGGGGACGCCGATGGCCAGAGCGGCATGGCGGCCCACATGGCCTTCGTCACGGCGTCCATGGAAAACGACTATTTCTTCAACGCGGACGGCGAATTGCTGGTGGTGGCGCAGCAGGGGGCGCTGCGCTTCCGCACCGAATTCGGCGTCATCGACATCGCGCCCGGCGAGATCTGCGTGATCCCGCGCGGCGTGATCTTCAAGGTGGAGCTGATCGACGGGCCGGCCCGCGCCTATGTCTGCGAGAATTACGGCGCCACCTTCACCCTGCCGGACCGTGGCCCCATCGGCGCCAATTGCCTTGCCAACCCGCGCGACTTCCTCACCCCCGTCGCCGCCTACGAGGACCGGGAGGAGCCCTCGCAGCTGTTCGTGAAGTGGGGCGGCGAATTGTTCGTCACCGACATCGGCCAGTCGCCCCTCGACGTGGTGGCCTGGCACGGCAATTACGCGCCGTACAAATATGACCTGCGCACCTTCTCGCCCGTCGGCGCGCTGATGTTCGACCATCCGGACCCGTCCATCTTCACCGTGCTCACCTCGCCGTCGGGCACGCCGGGCACGGCCAACATCGATTTCGTCATCTTCCCCGAGCGCTGGATGGTGGCGGAGAATACGTTCCGCCCGCCGTGGTACCACCGTAACATCATGTCCGAATTCATGGGGCTCATCTTCGGCGTCTACGACGCCAAGCCCGAGGGCTTCGAGCCCGGCGGCTTCTCCCTGCACAACCTCATGCTGCCCCACGGGCCGGACGAGCAGGCCTTCGAGCACGCCTCCACCGGCGAGCTGAAGCCGGTGAAGCTGGAGAATACGCTGGCCTTCATGTTCGAGACCCGCGTGGCCCAGCGCGTCACCGCCTATGCCGCCGGCGTGCCGCAGCTCCAGGCCGATTATGTGGACTGCTGGGCCGGCCTGAAGAAGCGCTTCGACCCTACCCGCAAGGATGCGTGGTGAGGTGAGGGTCTTCCCCGTCTGACTTTGCCTCCGCGCCGGCGCCGCATCCCGGCGCCGGCCCTTCCTTGCCCCCTGCCCGGACCGCTCCCATGATCGACGCGACCCACGATCCCGCCCGCACCAGCTGGGTGGCCTCGGCCAACGGCCATTCCGACTTTCCCATCCAGAACCTGCCCTTCGGCATCTTCAGCCCGCCCGGCGGGCAACCGCGCGGGGGCGTCGCCATCGGCGACGACATCCTCGATCTCGCCGTGGCGCTGGAGCTGGGCCTGTTCGAGGGCATCGCCAAGGCGGCGGCGCAGGCGGCAGCAGGGTCGACCCTCAACGCCTTCTTCGCCCTCGGGGCGGCGCCGCGCGCCGCGTTGCGCGCGCGGCTCGTCCAGTTGCTGGATGCCCATGGCGTGGAGCGCTCCAACGTGGAGCCCCACGCCGGCCGGCTGCTGCACCGCGCCGCCGACTGCACCCTGCACCTGCCCGCCGCCATCGGCGACTATACGGATTTCTACGCCGGCATCTCCCACGCCACCAATGTGGGCAAGCTGTTCCGGCCGGATAACCCATTGCTGCCCAACTATAAATACGTGCCCATCGGCTATCACGGGCGGGCCTCCTCCATCCGGCCCTCGGGCTTCGACGTGCGCCGGCCCAACGGCCAGCGCAAGCGGGCCGACGAGGCGGAGCCGACCTTCGGCCCCTCCGGCAACCTCGACTACGAGCTGGAGCTGGGCATCTTCGTCGGGCCGGGCAACGCCCTCGGCGAGCCAGTTTCCATCCACGCCGCGGGCGAGCACATCGCCGGCTTCTGCCTGCTCAACGACTGGTCGGCCCGCGACATCCAGGGCTGGGAATACCAGCCGCTCGGCCCGTTCCTCGCCAAGAACTTCATCACCACCGTGTCGCCCTGGGTGGTGACGCCGGAAGCGCTGGCCCCCTTCCGCATCCCCCAGCCCGTGCGGCCGCAGGGCGATCCCGCCCCCCTGCCCTATCTGCTCGATGCCGCCGACCAGGCGCAGGGCGCCCTCGACATCACCCTGGAGGTGCTCATCGAGACGCCGGGGCTGAAGGAGAAGGGCCTGCCGCCCCATCGCCTGTCGCGCGGCTCATCAAGCGACCTCTACTGGACCGCCGCCCAGTTCGTCGCGCACCACACCTGCGGCGGCTGCAACCTGTCGCCCGGCGACCTCATGGGCACCGGCACCATCTCCGGCCCCACGCCGGATAGCTTCGGCAGCCTTTTGGAACTGTCGCAGGGCGGCAAGGCGCCTCTCACCCTCGCCTCGGGCGAAGAGCGGCGCTTTCTGGAGGATGGCGACACGGTGATCATCACCGGCCGCGCCGCGCGCGAGGGCTTCGTCTCCATCGGCTTCGGCGCCTGCAGTGGCACCATCCTGCCGGCGCTCGGGTGAGCGCCGTGCGGCTCTATACCTATTGGCGCTCCACCTCGGCCTACCGGGTGCGCATCGCGCTCGCCCTGAAGGGCATCGCGGTGGAACAGGTGCCGGTGCATCTGGTGCGCAATGGTGGGGAGCAGCATGCCCCGGCCTATGCCGCCCTCAACCCGCAGCAGCGCCTGCCGACCCTGGTGCTGGACGACGGCACCGTGCTCACCCAATCCCCGGCCATCCTCGAATATCTGGAGGAGGCCTATCCGGCCCCGCCCCTGCTGCCGGCCTCGGCAGTGGCGCGGGCGAAGGTGCGCGCGGTGGCGGCGCTCATCGGTTGCGACATCCACCCCCTCAACAATGTGTCGCCCCTCACCATGCTGCGCCGCGAGCTGAAGCAGGACGAGGCCGCCGTCTCCGCCTGGATCGCCCGCTGGATCACGGAGGGCTTTGCCGCCGTGGAACAGATGATCGGCGAGGAGGGCTATTGCTTCGGCCACGCGCCCGGCCTTGCCGACCTCTACCTGATCCCTCAGCTCTATTCCGCCCGCCGCTTCAACGTCCCGCTGGAGGCTTACCCCCGCATCTTGCGGGTGGAGGCGCTGGCGGCGACCCATCCTGCCTTCATGGCCGCCCATCCCGCCCGGCAGGCGGATGCGGAAGGGTAGGTGCCCGGCTTATCCCCGCCGGCGAGTTGCCATCGCGGCAACGCCTCTCTAGTGTCCCGCGCGCCTGCGGCGCTGCCGCCCGGCCGGCCCACGAACGGGACGACCGGGCCGCACAGCCGCCGGAAATGGCCCAGCGAGCACATGATGATTGATCCCGCCCTTCCCGCCCACATGCGGCCCGACCGTTCCTTCCAGGCCCTGCTGCTGACCCTTCAGCGCTTCTGGGCGGACCAGGGCTGCGTGGTCCTCCAGCCCTACGACATGGAAGTGGGCGCCGGCACCTTCCATCCCGCCACCACCTTGCGCGCGCTGGGGCCGAAGCCCTGGAAGGCGGCCTATGTGCAGCCCTCCCGCCGCCCCAAGGATGGCCGCTATGGCGAGAACCCCAACCGCCTCCAGCATTATTACCAGTTCCAGGTGATCCTGAAGCCGTCGCCGGACAACCTCCAGGAGCTGTACCTCAAGTCACTCCAGGCCATCGGCGTGGACCTCGGCCTGCACGACGTGCGCTTCGTGGAGGACGACTGGGAGAGTCCGACGCTGGGCGCCTGGGGCCTCGGCTGGGAATGCTGGTGCGACGGCATGGAGGTGTCGCAGTTCACCTACTTCCAGCAGGTGGCCGGCATCGAGTGCGCCCCCGTCTCCGGCGAGCTGACCTACGGGCTGGAGCGCCTCGCCATGTATGTGCAGGGGGTGGAGAACGTCTACGACCTCAATTTCAACGGCCGCGACGGGGCTGAGAAGATCAGCTACGGCGACGTATTCCACCAGGCCGAACAGGAATATTCCCGGCACAATTTCGAGG
This sequence comes from Xanthobacter autotrophicus Py2, assembly GCA_000017645.1. NCBI lineage: Bacteria > Pseudomonadati > Pseudomonadota > Alphaproteobacteria > Hyphomicrobiales > Xanthobacteraceae > Xanthobacter > Xanthobacter versatilis. The sequence continues at coordinate 3,704,691 of CP000781.1, read as the reverse complement.
CCGCGGACACCGAGATGCTGCTGGAGCAGTTCCGCATGGCCGAGAAGGCCTGCCACAAGTACCTCGCCTTCGGCGACAAGGGCGAACGCCACGAAATGGCGCTGCCGGCCTACGACCAGTGCATCAAGGCCTCCCACGTCTTCAACCTGCTCGACGCGCGCGGCGTGATCTCGGTGACCGAGCGGCAGAGCTACATCCTGCGGGTGCGCGAGCTGGCGAAGGCCTGCGGCGCCGCCTGGCTCAAGACGGCGGCCGGCGGGGCGGCCTGAGCGCCCCTCCCCCGCTTCCGGCCCCCTTCATCGCCTTGCGCGACCCAGATTGATCAAGACTGATCCCATGCCCGACCTTCTCATTGAACTCTTCTCCGAGGAAATCCCCGCCCGCATGCAGGCCCAGGCGGCCGACGGGCTGAAGAAGCTCGTCACCGACGCGCTGGTGGAGCGGGGCCTGCTCTATGAGGGCGCGAAGGCCTTCGTGACCCCGCGCCGGCTGGCGCTGGCGGTGCACGGCCTGCCCGGCCGGCAGGCGGACCAGCGCGAGGAGAAGAAGGGTCCGCGCGTGGGCGCGCCGGACGGCGCCATCGCCGGCTTCCTGAAATCGGCGGGGCTTTCGTCCCTCGATCAGGCCACCGTGCAGAGCGACCCCAAGAAGGGCGACTTCTATGTCGCCGTGGTGGAAAAGCCCGGCCGCCCCACCCCCGAGGTGATCGCCGAGATCATCCCCGCCATCATCCGCAGCTTCCCCTGGCCGAAATCCATGCGCTGGGGCTCGGGAAGCCTGCGCTGGGTGCGGCCGCTGCATTCCATCGTCGCCACCTTCGGGGCGGAAGGGGACGAGCCGGAAGTGGTGCGCTTCGAGGTGGACGGCATCGTCTCCTCCAACATCACCTACGGCCACCGCTTCCTTGCGCCCGCACCCATCACGGTGAAGCGGCTGGACGACTGGATGGCCAAGCTCGAGGCCGCCAAAGTGGTGGTCGACCGCGACCGCCGCAAGGACATCATCCTTGCCGATGCCAAGAACGAGGCGTTCGCCAACAGGCTTGAGCTGGTGGAGGACGAGGGTCTGCTGGACGAGGTGGCGGGGCTGGTGGAATGGCCCGTGGTGCTCATGGGCGCGTTCGAGGAGCGTTTCCTCGATATCCCGGATGAAGTCATCCGCGCCACCATCCGCGCCAACCAGAAGTGCTTCGTGCTGAAGGACCCGGCCACCGGGCGCCTCGCCAACCGCTTCCTGCTGATCTCCAATCTGGTGGCGAGCGACGGCGGCGCGGCCATCGTCGCCGGCAACGAGCGCGTCATCCGCGCCCGCCTGTCGGACGCGAAATTCTTCTGGGATACGGACCGGGTGAACGGGCTGGAAAGCCGGATGCCCCGGTTCCAGTCCATCACCTTCCACGAGAAGCTGGGCTCGCAGGCCGAGCGCATCGAGCGCATCCGCCGCCTCGCGGTGGAGATCGCGCCGAAGGTGGGCGCGCCCGCCGCGCTGGCCGAGGACGCGGCGCTGTTCTGCAAGGCGGACCTGCTCACCGAGGTGGTGGGCGAGTTCCCCGAGCTTCAGGGCCTCATGGGCCACTATTATGCGCAGGGCGAGGGGCTGGCTCCGGAAGTCGCCGCCGCCTGCGAGGAGCATTACAAGCCGCAAGGCCCCGGCGACCGTGTGCCCACCGCGCCGGTCTCCGTCGCCGTGGCGCTGGCAGACAAGATCGACACTTTGGTCGGCTTCTGGGCGATTGATGAGAAGCCCACCGGGAGCAAGGACCCCTACGCGCTGCGCCGGGCAGCGCTTGGGGTGATCCGGATCGTGCTGGAGAATGGGCTGCGGTTGCGGTTGGCGGATGTGTTCACAGGGCACTTCAAGCTAGCGGACCAAGACATCATCCGCACCGCCAACGAGGCTCGCATCAAGCGCGTAGAGGACGCGCTCGGAGATCAGGGCGGCGCGGTCGTGGGCAATGATGTCGCGATGTGGGTCAGCAGAAAGTTTGGCGACAGGACTGCCGACTCCCGCAGCATCGACCTCCTCTCCTTCTTTGCCGATCGCCTGAAAGTCCATCTGCGCGAGCATGGCGCGCGCCATGACCTCGTGGATGCGGTCTTTGCACTGGAGGGGCAGGACGACCTGTTCCTGCTGGTGGAGCGCATGACGGCGCTGGCCCGCTTCCTCGACACCGAGGACGGCAGGACACTGCTCGCCGGCTATCGCCGCGCGGTGAACATCCTGCGCATCGAGGAGAAGAAGGACGGCCGCGCCTTCGCCGGCCCCACCGATGCCACCCTGCTGAAGGAGCCGGCCGAAGAGCGCCTCGCCGATGCCATCGAGCAGGTGAAGGGCCGCGTCGCCGCCGCCGTGGCGGCGGAGGACTTCGAGACCGCCATGACCGCGCTGGCGGACCTGCGCGGTCCCGTGGATGCCTTCTTCGACGCGGTCACGGTGAATGATCAAGACCCCGCCCTGCGCGAGAACCGCCTGAAGCTGCTGGATGAAATCCGCGCCGCCACCCGCGGCATCGCCGATTTCGACCGCATCGGCGGCTGACGCTCCGCCCCCGCGCCCCGGCCCGAGCCGCTCAACAAAAAGCCCCGGAGCAGCGCTCCGGGGCTTTTCTCATCAGCGATGACAGACGGCTCAGCCGCGGGTGCGGGCGCGCACCATGAAGTCGTCATAGGTGAACTCGACGATCTGCCACCACAGATAGGCGTTGTTGCGGAACGCCTTCATGTCTTCGTAGATCTTCTTGAAGTCTTCGTTCTTGGCGGCGATCTCATCATAAAGCTGGTGCGAGGCCTTGTAGGCCGCGTCCATCACGTCGTTGGGGTAGCGGCGCAGCTGGGTGCCGGCCTTCACCAGGCTCTGCACCGCGATGGGGTTCTTGGCGTCGTAGCTCGCCAGCATGCTCTCGTTGGCCTGCGCCATGGCAGTGGTGAGCGCCGCGCGATAGTTCTTCGGCAGCTCGGCCAGCTTCTCCTGGTTGACGAAGAAGTTCAGCGCCGCCGAGCCCTCCCACCAGCCGGGGAAATAATAATACTGCGCCACCTTGTAGAGGCCGAGGCGCTCGTCGTCATAGGGGCCCACCCATTCGGCGGCGTCGATGGTGCCCTTCTCCAGCGCCGGATAGATGTCGCCGCCGGCGAGCTGCTGCGGCACCACGCCGAGCTTGGCCAGCACCTGCCCGCCGATGCCGGCGATGCGCATCTTGAGGCCCTGCAGGTCGGCCACGGTCTTGATTTCCTTGCGGAACCAGCCGCCCATCTGGCCGCCGGTGTTGCCGCCCGGGAACATCACCACGCCGTACTTCTTGTAGAACTCGTTCATCAGGGTCAGGCCGTTCCCGAACAGGAACCAGGCGTTGATCTGGCGGGCGTTGAGGCCGAACGGCACGGCGGTGCCGAAGCCGAAGGTGGGGTCCTTGCCCACATAATAATAGGACGCCGAGTGGCTCATCTCGACGGTCTTGTTCTGGGTGGCGTCCAGCGCCTGCAGGCCGGGGACGATCTCGCCCGCCGCGAACACCTGGATCTGGAACTTGCCGTCGGTGATCTCGGCCACCTGCTTCGCCATCAGCTCGGCGGCGCCATAGATGGTGTCCAGCGACTTGGGGAAGGAGGAGGCGCAGCGCCATTTCACTTCCGGCGCCGACTGGGCGATGGCCGGCATGGCGACGGCGGCGGACGCGGCAACGCCCGCACCGGCGGCGGTCAGGAAATCACGGCGTTTCATGGATGGCTCCCTAGACTTCTTGGCGGCTCAGCCTCTCGCAAGGGCCGGCATACCACTGTTCTAGAGCACCCCGTCACCTGCTGGCAACGCACGCCGGCTCGATCGCAGCCCACCTTATCCTAAAGTCACAGAAGCTTGGCCGCGCGTTCCCCCTCGCGGCCCCCCACGGCCGGGCACCGCCAGGCCGTGGGGGGCGTCGCCTCACTCGATGACGATGCGCGGGGCCTGCTTGCTGGACGAGGTGACGCGATCCAGCGCCGCCTTCACCCCCTGCGCCACGTGGCGATAGGCGGCGGTCTGCGGGCTCTCCGGATCCGAGATCACGATGGGCAGGCCGGCGTCGGACATTTCGCGGATGCGCATGTGCAGCGGGATCTCGCCCAGGAAGGGCACGCCCATCTTGTCCGCCTCGGCATGGGCGCCGCCATGGCCGAAGATGTCGGACCGGCCGCCGCAATGGGGGCAGATGAAGTGGGACATGTTCTCCACCACGCCGAGGATGGGAATGTTCACCTTCTCGAACATGGCGACGCCGCGCCGCGCATCGATGAGGGCGAGGTCCTGCGGGGTGGAGACGATGACCGCGCCGGCGAGATTCACCTGCTGGGCCATGGTGAGCTGGGCATCGCCGGTGCCGGGGGGCATGTCCACCACCAGCACGTCGAGCGGGCCCCACTTCACTTCCTTCAGCATCTGCGAGATGGCGGACATGACCATGGGCCCGCGCCAGATCATCGGCGTGTCTTCCTCCACCAGGAAGCCGATGGACATCAGCTGGAGGCCGAAATTCTCCAGCGGGATCATGGTTTTTCCGTCCGCCGTGGTCTCCGGCTTCTGGGCCACGCCGGACAGGCGCGGCACCGAGGGGCCGTAGATGTCGGCGTCGAGCAGGCCCACCTTCAGGCCAAGGTCGCGCAGGGCGAGGGCGAGGTTGATGGAGGTGGTAGACTTGCCCACGCCGCCCTTGCCCGAGGCCACCGCGATGATGGAGGCAACGCCCGGCACCGAGATGCCGCGCGGGGCCGGCGCGCCATGGGAGTGGCCGTGGCCGTGCCCGTGCGCCGCCTGGGGCGCGGGGGCCGGCGGGGCCATCTTGCGCTCGGCGGTGAGGGTCACCAGCGCCGAGACGACGCCGGGAACGGCCTTCACCGCATCCTCGGCGGCGGCGCGCACGCCTTCCCAGGCGCGGGCCTGGGCCGGGTCCACATTGATGGACAGATAGACCTTGCCGGAGGTGACCACCACGCCGGAGAGGGCGGGCGACACCGAGAGGGCGACGCCCTCCGGGGTGCGCACCGAGGCGAGGGTGGAGCGGACCAGGTCTTCGCTGAGTTCGGCTGTATTGCTCATGGTCTCAACTCTGTTGCCGGTCTCCCGCGCCGTCGACGTTCCGGGGGCAGGCGCGCGGGCCCGGTGTGTGAAAAAGGGAAGTCGCCAATTGAGTCGCATGACATCTCTGAACTGCAAAGCCCGACATATGAGCGCTGATGAAAGGTTGGGCAAGGGAGTGGACTGTCGCGGAGCGACTCAGCCACCCCCACCCCGCCCCAGCGCGCGGGCGATGTCGGCCTGAAGCTGCGGCAGCAGGTCGGCTTCAAAGAAGGGGTTGCGCTTGAGCCAGCCGGTGTTGCGCCAGGAGGGATGCGGCAGGGTATAGACCGCCACCGGATGCGCCAGCGCCATGCCGGCCGCGCGCACCTCCCGCCAGTGGTGCACGGTCTGGGTCAGGCTCGCCTTCAGGTGGGCGCGAAGGCCGAGCCGCGCCAGATGATAGGCCTGCGCCGGGCGGCCCACCGCCAGGATCAGCCGGAACGCCGGCAGCGTGGCGAACAGGGTGTCGTGCCAGGTGGCCGCGCATTCGCGCCGGGGCGGCAGGTCGCCGCCGGCCGCATCCTGCCCCGGAAAGCAGAAGCCCATGGGGGCGATGGCGATGCGGGACGCGTCGTAAAACTCGTCGTCGCTCACCCCCATCCATTGCCGAAGCCGGTCGCCCGAGGCGTCGGTGAAGGGCCGGCCGCTGGCATGCACCTTGGTGCCCGGCGCCTGGCTCGCCACCAGGATAGCCGCCGTGTCCGACACCCACAGCACCGGGCGGGGTTCGTGAGGCAGCGGGGCGCCGCGCGGCGCCTCCACGCACACCCGGCAGGCGCGGATGCGCGCCACCAAAGCGTCGAGGGCGGGATCAGATGTCGAGTTCGAGCCCATCCTCGGCCACGATGAAATGGGTGGGGTCCACCTCCCCCCGGCGCGCCCACATGGCGTCGCTCATGTGGGTGAGCAGGATGCGCCGGGCGCCGAGGTCCGCGCGCCGGTGGGCAATGGTGCGGTAGGCGAGATGGCCGTAGGGCTCGCCCTCGAAGGCGAAGCTCTCGCAGATGAAGAGGTCCGCCCCCCGGGCAATGGGCAGCAGCGCGTCGGTCCACTGGGTATCGCCGGAGAAGGCGAGGGTGTGGGTGCCGTCCTCCAGCCGCAGGGCGGTGGAGGGCGCTCCAGAGGGATGGACCACCTCCGCTGTGGTCAGGGTCAGGGGGCCATGACGGGTAGTGGAGCCGGGCTCGACCTCGGTCACGCTCCAGGCGAATCGCCAGTCGATCTCCCCCATGCCGGGGAACAGCACCTCCATGGCCGCCGTCAGCCGCGCCCGGGTTCCGGGCGGGCCGACGATGGACAGCGGCCGTTCCCGCAGATGGACGAACTGGCCATCCAGCAGGAGGAATGGGATACCACCGAAGTGATCTCCATGAAGGTGGCTGATGAACACCGTGTCGATGTCCGCCGAACCCATGTTGAACCTGTTGAAGTTCACGAGGGCGCTGGCACCGAAGTCGAGGGTGGCCTTGACCGCCTGTGAGGCCACCAGGAAGCAGCTGTTGCCGCGCCCGCCGGAGCCGAACGCGTCGCCGCAGCCGACCACCTTCAGCTTCATGATTTCAAGCCTTTGCGCTCGGCCGGGCCGAGACGGCCGCATGCCAGCGGGCAAGGTTTTCATGGGTGGGCGCGAGTGCCACGCGGATCACCCGCATGAAATCCACAGCCACCAACAACGTAATGTCCGCCACGGTGAAACGGTCGCCCGCGATATAGTCGCGACCGGCCAGGGCATCGTTGAAAAAGTCGAGTGCGGCCAAGACCTTGGGCTTATTCGCCTCGCCCCATTCCGGCACCTGCGGCACCTCCATGGCGGCCATGCCGGGATTGAGGTGTCGGAGCACCATCATGATGGGATAAAGCAGGTCCAGCTCCACCCGCCGCTGCCACATTTCCACCAGCCCCTGCTCCGTCGGCGTGAGGCCAAACAGGTTGGGCTCGGGCTGCAGCGCCTCGAAATAGCGACAGATTGCAATGGTTTCGCAGATGACGGTGCCGTCATCCAGCTCCAGCACAGGCACGCGCTGGCGCGGATTGAGGCGGGTGAAGTCGTCCGACTTCTGCTCCAGCTTGCCGAGGTCCACCTGCACTGTGGGAACGGAAATACCCTTTTCCGCCAGGAAGATGCGGACGCGGCGCGGATTCGGCGCGCGACTTGTATCGTAAAGCTTCATGTCCCTGGCGCCTCCAGCCTCGCCTTGTTTTGACAAGCGAAAGACCATGCCTGTCCCGGCCACGCAAGGGCTCCGGCGCAGTGGCAAAAAGCCAAGTCATGCGGCGGCAGCAGCCCTCCACGCCCCTCAGGACCCGCGCGGATGGGCGGCGCGCCAATCCACCGGCGGCTGGAAGCTGGCGCCCCAGATGCCCCGCCCCGCCGCCCGCGCCTCAGCCTCCGCCCCGGCATAGGCGCGGCCGAGATAGGCCACCGCAAGGCCTTGCTGCACCATGTGTTCCGACAGATCCACACCGCCGGCCCGGCACACGGCCAAAGGCCGGCCATACTTGTCGCGCCGGGATGCAGCACAGGTCACCGGCCCGGCCCGCAGCGCCTCCTGGAGCACCCGCCGGGCCGCCTCGCCGCAGGCCCAGGGCCGCCCCGCCCGCATGCACTCCTGCCTCAGCTCCGGCGCATCGATGCCGGTCAGCCGCACACGGGTGCCGGCGAGGTCCAGCGTGTCGCCATCCACAGCAAATGCATGCCCTTCCAGTATTTCCTCCCGGCTGAGCAGGTCCGCCAGAAGCCACAGCGCGCCGAGGATCAGCGCCGCCATCACAAGGTCCTTGATGCGCATGCGGAGGCCCTGAAAGGTTAAGGGGCCGGACTTTCGGCGCAGGTCCGTTAACCCCCCGTTAACCGCGACGGCCGCAGGAGTCGGGGACATTGATCCGTCTGGCCCGGCGCAGGTCTCTCCCCGGAGGCGCGCCGTCCGCGAAGGGCTCCTGCCGCATGTCCGGCCCCTTTTGCCCCCCGCTCGACGCCGCCGCCAGCTCCCCGCCGGAGCCCGCGGCGCAGGCGGACGGACTCCCTCTCGCGCCCCCCCTGCCCCTCCCCCGCCCTGCCCGCAGCCTCGCAGGCCCATGGCTGGTGGCCGGTCTCGGCAGCTTCGGTCTGGCGCTGGCCGGCGGGGCCCTGGCTGGAAGCCCCGGAGCCGTGGCCGGCGGCGCGGCGGCACTGATCGCCGCGAGCCTCCTCGTCCTGCGGTCCCAGCGGCTGGAAGCGGCCCTGCGCGCGGCCGAGGCGAGGGCCGATGCGGCCGAGGCGGCAGCGCGTCAGGCAACGGAGGAAAACCTCGCCAAATCGAGGTTCCTCGCCGAAATGAGTCATGAGCTGCGCACCCCGCTGAACACGGTGATGGGCTTTTCCGAGATGATGGCGGACGAGGTGCTGGGTCCCCATCGGGTGCCGGCCTATGGCACCTACGCGCGCGACATCCACGCCTCCGGCCAGCATCTTCTCGCGCTCGCCGACGACCTGCTCGACCTTGCCCGCATCGAGAGCGGCCACCGTACCCTCATGGAAACTCCGGTGCGGCTCGATGCCCTGGCGGAGGACTGCGTCGCCATGATGCGACCGCTGGCCTCCGGCGCCCGCGTGACCCTGACCGCCGAGGTGGCGGGCACGCCGCGCCTGTGGGGGGACGAGCGGGCGCTGCGCCAGATCGCCCTCAACCTCCTGGCCAATGCGGTGAAATTCACGCCGCACCACGGCTCGGTGCATCTGCTGGCCGGCATCGGTGCGGACGGCGTGCCGTTCCTCGCCGTGGAGGATACCGGGCCGGGCATCGCCGAGCGCGAGCTGCCGCTGGGGGCGGCCCATCCCCGGGAAAGCCGTGTCGACCTCGCCACCGGACGCGGCGCCGGGCTGGGACTTGCCATCGTGCGCGGCCTCGCCGGCCTGCACGGCGGCGCATTGGCGCTGGAGCGGCGGCCTGGCGGCGGCACGCGGGCCGAAGTGACGTTTCCTCCCGCGCGCGCCCTGCACTCCTGAGCTTTCAGCCTTCGGACACCCCGGCCTCGGCGAAGGTGGCCATGCCACGATGGCAGGCCACCGCCGCCTTCACCACGCCGATGGCCAGCGCCGCGCCTGAGCCTTCCCCCAGCCGCATGTCGAGGTCGAGGATCGGACGCAGGCCCAGCCGGTCGAGCAGCGCGCGATGGGCCTTCTCCGCCGAGACATGGCCGGCGAGGCAATGGTCGAGAGCGGACGGGTCGAGGGCGTGGAGCACGGCGGCGGCGGCGGTGACCACGAAACCATCCAGCACCACCGGCACCTTCTCGTGCCGCGCGGCGATGATGGCGCCTGCGATGGCGGCGATTTCGCGCCCGCCAAGGCGGCGCAGCACCTCCAGCGGATCGGACAGGTGGTCCTTGTGGAACGCCACGGCATCGCGCACCGCGGCGATCTTGCGCTCCAGCACCTCGCCCGTGGAGCCGGTGCCGGCGCCTACCCACTCCTCCGCCGTGCCGCCGTAAAGCCCGTGGCACAAGGCGGCTGCGATGGTGGTGTTGCCGATACCCATCTCGCCGAGGCACAAAAGATCCGACCCGCCGGCGATGGCCTCCATGCCGAAGGCCATGGTGGCCGCGCAGGCCTTCTCATCAAGCGCAGCGCCCTGGGTGATGTCCGGGGTGGGATAGTCGAGGGCGAGGTCGAACACCCGCAGCCCGGCGTCGAAGGTGGCGCAGATCTGGTTCACGGCCGCCTTGCCGGCGGTGAAGGTGGCCATCATCTGCTTGGTCACCGCGCCGGGATAGGGCGAGACGCCGCGATCGGCGATGCCATGGGTCGCGGCGAATACCGCCACCATGGGCCGGTTTACGGTGGGCATGGAATTGCCCTGCCAGGCCGCGAGATGGGCGGCGATGGCCTCCAGCCGGCCCAGCGCGCCGAGGGGCTTCACCAGCTGTTCCTGCCGCGCCAGAGCCGCCTCCCGCGCGCCCTCGGACGGGCCGGGCATGGTGGCGACGAGCTGGCGGATGTCGTCGAAGGGCAGGCCGGATTCGCTCGGATACATGGGCAGGCTACCTGAAGCGGCACCGGGACGCAGGACCCGGCGCGGGAACGGAAAGCCGCTGCATAGAGCCAAAGTGCCTCCGAGCGAAGGGGGCAGAAGGGCGAACCGGTAGGGTCGAGTACGCGACTCACGCCCCGGAAGGCGCGGCTTCGGTCAGGCAGCGGGACCAGGGCGGAACACGCAGCGGGCCGCACCGTCAGAGGGCTGGGCCGGCCGCGCGCAGTGGTGCAGACCGATAGTTGCTGTGCCGCTCAGCGCTCGCCCTGAGACTGCGCCACGTGGTCGCGCAGCTCCTGGAGCGAGGCGAAGCGCACCACCCCATCGGGCAGGTCGGCCTGGATGGAGCCGTCCGAATAGAGCGTATAAGCCATGCCGCCGACGATGCCGGATTTCAGGATGCGCGGCTCCTCGGGCTCGCGCCGGGGCGGCGGAGCGGGAGGGACGGCCGGAGCCGGCTGTTGCTCGGGCGCCGGGCGGGCCGGGCGCGGGGGCGGCTCGTAGCCGGTGCGCGGACGCGGCGGGGCGGGCGGCGGCGTCACGGCAGGCTGGGGCTGCTGCGGCTCGGCCCGGCGCTGCAACCGCTGGCGGCGCGCCTCCAGCATGGGATCGGCGGCTTCGGCCTCCGGCTCGGCCGGCGGAGGCAGCGGGGCGTTGCGCGAGGGCGGCGCGATCCGCTCGCGGGCCTCGACCGGCGGAAGCGCGGCGGGGGCGGGCTCGGCGGCGATAGCCTCCGGCTCCGGCGGCGCCAGATCATCCGCGGAGAGGCGGGCCTGTGCGCCACGGCCGCCGACGCGCGCCGGATAGGTGCCTTCGGCAGGCGCTTCCGCGCCGGGATAGCTCCGCTCGACCTGCTGAGTGAGGCGCTCAAGCTGGCGCAGCACCAGACCCATGGCGGTAATGACGAACCCACCCGAGGCCGCCACGGCCCCCGTGGTGATCAGGGTGTTGCCAAAGGTGGACACGAAAATGGAGACGCCGAGCGCGATGACCGCAACCCCGGCCAGAGCGATCAGAACGCCGAGAAGGACCAGGAACCACCACATCTGCCACCCCACTCCCGCTTGCCAGCCTAAAGGCCGCTATACACCAAAGGTGGTACCTCGCCGGGAAAATCGGCCGCATCAAGGTTGTTTGAAGGCAGGGGCCGCCCTATCTAGGTGCACGCTTGGACATGTCGTATACCCGGTATGGCGCCGGGGCCACGATTTCGCCCCGAGCACGACGCCGGATACATTGCGGAGATGTTTCATGTCCTTCACGCTGCCCGAACTGCCCTACGCCTATGACGCCCTCGCCCCCTACATGTCGCGCGAGACGCTGGAATACCACCACGACAAGCACCACCTCGCTTACGTGAACAATGGCAACAATCTCCTAAAGGGAACTGAATTTGAAGGAAAATCCCTGGAGGAGATCGTCAAGGGCTCGTTCGGCAAGAACGCCCCGCTCTTCAACAATGCCGGCCAGCACTACAACCACCTGCATTTCTGGAACTGGATGAAGCCCAACGGCGGCGGCGCCATCCCCGGCGAGATCGAGAAGAAGATCATCGAGGACATCGGCTCGGTCGAGAAGTTCAAGGAAGACTTCATCGCCGCCGGCGTCGGCCAGTTCGGCTCGGGCTGGGCCTGGCTCGCCCTCAAGGACGGCAAGCTCGTGGTGCTCAAGTCCCCCAACGGCGAGAACCCGCTGGTGCAGGGCGCGACCCCCATCCTCGGCGTCGACGTGTGGGAGCACTCCTACTACATCGACTACCGCAACCGCCGCCCTGACTATCTCAAGGCGTTCGTGGACCACCTCGTGAACTGGGACTACGTCGCGGAACTGTACAGCAAGGCTGTCTGATCCGACGGGTTCCCCGCCTCTGGCCTCCCGGCGGACCGCCGGGAGGCCCTTTGCCGCCGAAGCAAAAGTGCTGAGCAAATTCTTCTCTTTGTGGTGAACGATTCAGCGCCACCAAGATGATCCAGACACCTCTCCTTGCGTCGCGGAGACAATCGGCCGCAATTTCACTCCGGATTTGCCTTAAAATTTTGCATTGCACAGCATAATTTTGTTGCGATTGGACGCTACTCCATCTTAGCTGTGACGCGCTCCACCGACTGCGGTAGAATGGTAATATCTACTTCAGGGGAAAGAAGCTTTCGGCTTCAACCAGTGGGTGCGCACGCGAAGAGTTGGTCGTCCGTCGGGGTTCTCCTTTCATGTCGTTCCTAGAGATCGATCGTCGGCCAGGCGCGGTTGCGGATGCCTGTGCCGTCATCCTGCTTGCGGCCGTAACCGTCATCGCCGCCCTCACCTTCTCCGATTACGGGCTCGGCTGGGATGACTTCACCCATTCCCAGTACGGCGACCTGCTGTACAAATACTTCTCGTCGGGATTGACGCAGCGGAAAGTGTTTTCCTTCGTCAACCTGTACTATTACGGCGGCGGCTTCGACCTGCTCGCCGCCTCCCTCGCCAAGGCCATGCCCTTCGTGGACGTGTTCGACATCCGCCGCCTGCTGGGCGCGCTGGTGGGCGTCGGCGGCTTCTTCATCGTGTGGCGCATCGGGCGGCGCCTCGCCGGCCCGTGGGGTGGCTTCGCCGCCATGGCGCTGCTGATGATCTGCCCGCTCTTCTACGGCCACATGTTCATGAACGTGAAGGATGCCCCCTTCGCCGTGGCCGTCGCCGGCGTGCTCTACGCGATGGTGCGGGCGTTCGACGAATTCCCCAATCCCTCCCCGCGCACGGTCACCCTGTTCGGCCTGTCCCTCGGCCTTGCCATCGGCACCCGGGTGATGGGGCTGATGTGCGGCGTCTTCATCCTCGCCGCCATCGGCTTCCTGTTCGTCACGGAAGCCCGGCATCTGGGCCTGAAGGCGGCGCTGAAGCGCAGCCTCGCCTTCACCGGCATTCTCGCCCTCGGCCTGCCGCTGGCCTATTTCGTGATGGGCATCCTGTGGCCCTGGGGCGTGGCCGAGCCGCTCAATCCCCTGGTGGCGCTGAAGTATTATTCCAACTTCTGGGAAGTGCCCTGGCGCGAGATGTTCGAGGGACGGCCGATCCTCGTGCCCGACATGCCGCGCTCCTATGTGCCAACCCTGTTCTCGGTGCAGATGCCGGAACTGTTCCTCGGCCTCGCCCTTGCCGGTACGGCGGGCGCCATCGTGTCCGCCCTGTTCGGCAAGGATACGCCGGCCAAGCGCGCCCGGCTGGTGCTCATCGTCACCGCCGCCTTCTTTCCGGTGCTGCTCACGGTGACGGCCCGGCCGGTGGTCTATAACGGCATCCGGCACTTCGTGTTCGTGACGCCGGCCCTGGCCCTGCTCGGCGGCGTCGCAGCCTCCTGGCTGTGGGAAAAGGCGCAGCGCCTGCCGCGCCTCGCCCAGGGCGCCGTGGCGGCCGCCTTCCTGGTGGGCCTCGCCATGCCGGCGGCGGCGTTCCGCAACCTGCACCCTTATGAATACACCTACTACAACCATATGGCGGGTGGCATTCAGGGCGCCGACAGCAAGTTCATGCTCGACTACTGGGGCCTCGCCTTCAAGCAGGCCACGGAAGAGCTTGACGAATATGTGGAGCAGCACCGCCGGTCCCTGCCCCAGGGCCGCAAGCTGCGGGTGGCGGTCTGCGGACCCTACTTCGCCGCTGCCGCCGAGCTCGGCCCGCGCTATGAAACCACCTACGACAGCAGCAGCGCGGACTTCTATCTGCGCCTCGGCGAGTTCTACTGCGCCGACGTGAAGGCGCCGCAGCTGGTCAAGATCGAACGCGAAGGCGTCACCTACGCCACCGTCTATGACGTGCGCGGCCGGCCCTTCCCCAGCGTGTTCGCGGCCGGGCAGTAGGCCCCACAGGTCCCCAATGATGAAGGCCGGGCACCTGCGTGCCCGGCCTTTTCGTTTGCGCCGTCGTCCGGCTTGTCCGCCTGACCCTCAGTTCGCCTTCAGCAGCTCCGGCACGGAGAGCAGGACGAACTCGTTGTCGTCGTTCTTCTGCGGGAAGCGGCCGGCGGAGTACGGCAGGTTGTTGTCGTTGCCCACCACGATCTCGGTGGGGCTCACCATCACCACGTTCTCGATGGTGAAGAAGGGCATGTCGAGCACGCCCTCGGTGCCGCCCTGCCGCGCCTTGCCATTGGGGTCCTTGATGGCGAGCAGGTCGATATAACCCACCTTGCGCACCAGCTGGCCCGTAGTCTCAGGCGAGAACTCCACCTTGTAGACGCGCTTGAACTTGGCCGGCTTGTCGAAGCAGGTCGGCTCCACCTTGCCCTCGGCGCAGGCCTTGAAGCGCGAGCCTTCCAGGCTGTCGCGCTCGATGATCAGGCCGTGGGTGTCGTCGATCATGTTGAAGTCGCCGATGGCGTTGCCGGCCACCGCCAGCGGATATTTCCAGGACCGGCCGGTCCAGTCGCGCTTGGCGATGTCGAACTCGACGATGCGCAGCACCTCGCTGTCGCCCACCTTCTCCTTGCCGCCGGCGGCCGCATCGAACAACGGGCCTTCCAGCAGCGCGTACAGCTTGGTCTTATCAGGGGACAGGGCCATGCCCTCGAAGCCCTTGGAGCGATAGACGTTGAACGCCGCCTTGGCGTCCGGCGCCGAAGGGGTGCTGACCGCCGGATGATCGGGCGAGCGCGCCGGCTTGCCGTCCACCTTGGTCTCGAACACGGCTTTCACCTTGCCGGTGAGGTCGGTCTCGATCAGGAAGGGTCCAAACTCCTCGCCGAACCAGATGCTGTCGCCCACCACCTGGATCGATTCGAGGTCGAAGTCGGCGCCGGTGAGATAGCGCTTCTCGGTGCCCTCCATGACGATGGGATAGGGCACCTTCTTATCCGGATCGTGCAGGAAGAGGGTGGCGAGGCGCTCGATCTTGCCGTCCTTGAAATCCATCTTCAGGCGATGGGCCATCAGCATGGCGTCGGGCGAATTGGCCTTGGAGCCGAAGCCGTTGTCGGTGAGCACCCAGAACCGGCCGTCACCTTCCGAGACGATGCCGGAGAAGCCCTGCACCGGCTGGCCCTCGAAGGGCAGGGACAGGCCGGTCTCGCGCGGGGCGGCCTTGTCGGAGAGGACGCTGACGCCCTTCACGCTGCCCACCTGGTCGATGCGCTTGCGGTCGGCGTTGGTGAACTTGCCGGAGGTCTTCAGATCGGCCGGCGCGTCCGCCGGCGCGGCCACGAAGCTGGCGGCCGGCAGCACCGCCTGTCCCACCAGGATCGCCGGATAGGCCGATCCTTCCGAGGGGGCGGAAGCCGCCTTGTCAGATCCAGCCTTGTCCTGGGCGAAGACGGGCGTGGCGAGGGCAACGCCAGCGAGCAGCACAAGGGTAAACGAACTCAAGGTGCGCATGGGGAAAACCTCCCAAGGGTCCGATGCGCCCTCCACCTGCCGCGCAAGCGTTGACGGCCCCGCGACAGGCCGACGACACTTCCGTTACGTTCGGACATCCGCACCGATGCGCTCAGTCACGGTCTGTGACCGGCGCCGGGAAGGCTTCGCTCAGCTACCGCAGGACTTCACCAAGGGCGGGTGAGTCGCCCTCGCCAGCCCGCTGGCCTCAGATCCACTTCAGCTTGCGGAACAGCCACAGCAGCACGAAGCCCAGCACCAGCATGGCGACGGCCAGCGCCCAGAACGCCTCGGGATCGGTATTGCCGGGAATGCCGCCCACATTCATGCCGAACATGCCGGAAATGAGCGTCATGGGGGCGAACACCACCGTCACCACGGCCAGCACGAGCATGGACTTGTTCATCTGCTCGGCCCGGGTGTCCACCATCTGCTCGCGGATGATGCCGGCGCGCTCGCGCACGCTGTCCAGCTCTTCGGCGAATCGCGCCACCCGGTCGGCGGCGTCGCGCAGGCGGTTCCTGTCCTTCGGCCCCATCCAGGGATCGTCCTCGAGGGCAAAATGGTTGAGCGCCTCGCGCTGGGGGGCGATGTGGCGGCGCAGCTTGACGGCGACACGGCGCAGGATAGCAATCTTCGGCAGCATCTCGGAGGCGAGGGTGGCGAGCACCGTGTCCTCCAGTTCATCCGCCTCGTCGATGAGCTTGTCCACCACCGCGTCCACCCGCTCCACGAGGCGCGTGGACAGGTCGGCCACGAACTCGCCCTGGCTGCGGGGGCAGCGGCCACGGGCGAGCGCATCCTCGAAATCGGCGATGGCGGAGAGGAAATCGTGCTGCACCGAGAGCACGCGCCGCGCATCCACCCACAGGTGCACGGTGATGAGTTCCTCGGGCAGGGCATTGCGCTGCAGGTTGATGCCGCGCAGGGAGAGCAGCGCCCCTTCGGCGAACATGGCGCAGCGCGGCCGGCAATCATCCTCGGCGATGGAGTCGACCACCGAGGGATCGAGGCTGCTGTGCTGCCGCAGCCAGGTCTGCGGCGCGCGCGGCAGATAGCGGAAATGCAGCCAGATGAAGCCGCCGTCCGGCGCCGGCTCCACCAGCGCCCGGTCAAGCGGCAATCGAGTGGCGCCGCCCCTCCCGTCGAATCGCCACGCCGAAAGCAGTCCTTCGGCATCCATCTTGAGCGCGGGGCGTTCCATAGGGCGTCCTCGGGGCGTCTGGAGGCTACGTCTGGCGCATACTGGGGCGGCGTTCAACCGACCTGGCCCGGCCTTCCTCGCACGATTGCGCGCCGCACAAAAGTGGGCGCGCAACGTAAGGGGCGAGAGGGCGCGCGCCTGTGTCCGCCCTCAGGCGAGGGCTTCGAGGATGCGCACCCAGCTGCGGGTGCCCTTGTGGAACGAGCTGAGGTCGTACTTCTCGTTGGGCGAGTGGACCCGGTCGTCATCGAGCCCGAAGCCGATAAGCAGGGTATCGACCCCTAGCACGTTCTTGAACTGGCCCACCACGGGAATGGACCCGCCCGAGCCGACGGTGACCGGGGCGATGCCCCATTCCGCCTCCAGCGCCCCGGCGGCGCGGGAGAGGTCCGGACTCTCCGGCGGCACCAGGAAGGCGCGCGCCCCCTCGCCCCAGGAGAAGACAGCCTCGCAATCCGCCGGCACGCGGGCGGCGGCGAAGGCCTCGAAGCCGGCGCGGATCTTCGCCGGGTCCTGGTCCGCCACCAGTCGGAACGAGATCTTGGCGGTGGCCCGCGCGGGAATGATGGTCTTGGTGCCAGCGCCGGTATAGCCGCCGAACATGCCGTTGACCTCGAAGGTGGGCCGCGACTGGATCTGCTCGATGACGAGCCGGTCGCTCTCGCCCGCCGCAACCCCAAGGCCCACCGGATTGAGGAAGGCCTCCGCGGTGAGGCCGAGGCTTTCCCAGCGCTGGCGCACCTCGGCGGGCATCTCGCGCACGTCGTCGTAGAAGCCCGGCAGCGTGACCCGGCCCGAGGCATCGTGGGCCTCGGCGATGAGGCTTGCCAGCACATGGATGGGGTTGCGCGCCGCCCCGCCGAACAGGCCGGAATGCAGGTCCCGGTCGGCGCCCACGATGGTCAGCTCGGTGTGAAGGATGCCGCGCAGTGCCGTGGTGATGGAGGGGGTCTTCGGGTCCCACATGCCGGTGTCGCAGACCAGGGCGAGGTCGGCGGAAAGCTCGGACGCATGGGCGGCGAGGAAGGCCGGTAGGTTGGGCGAGCCGCACTCCTCCTCGCCCTCCAGCAGCACGGTGACATCCACCGGAGCCCCCGCCCCGACCGACTTGAAGGCGCGCAGAGCCTCAAGGAAGGTCAGCACCTGTCCCTTGTCGTCGCAGGCGCCGCGGGCGACGATGGTCTTGCGGCCGTCCGGCGTCTCGCCGAGGCGCGGCTCGAACGGCGGGGTCTCCCACAGGTCGAGGGGGTCCACCGGCTGCACGTCGTAATGGCCGTAGAACAACACGCGCCGAGGGGCACCTGTGTCGGTGCGGGCGACCACCACCGGATGGCCCGGAGTCGGGTGGACCGTGGCGGCGAAGCCGAGCGCGCGCAACTCTCCCGCCGCCCATTCCGCAGCCTGGGTGCAGGCCGCCTTGTGGGCGGGATCGGTGGAGATGGAGGCGATCTTCAGGAAATCGAACAGCCGCGAGAGCGCGGCATCGAGCCCGTCGTCCACTGCCTTGAGCGTTGCATCAAGGCGCGTTGCCTCGCGTGTTTCAGTGCGTCCCGCCATATGGGGTCTCCGTCGCGCGGGCCATGCCCGGCCCACAATCGCGACGGATGCTGGCTTTCCCACGCGCATCTGGCAAGCAGCCATGACGCAGAACGCGCCGTGACGACAAGACGCCACGGCGGAGAAGACACGACAGGAGGAACTAAGAGGCGCCGCAAAACGGGCGCCAAAATACGTGCCCCGCGCGACGCACCCCACTTAAGTCGGGCGCGACGCACCATGCGCGGCGACCCGCCGGACTTCGTCCGGCAAGCCAGGCGTTTCCTTCTCCGGCAGAACACCGCTGTCGGAGACAAATCAGCCGGACGACGATCAGCTAGCGCTGACGAGATCCGCTGTCGGCTGCACGACGGGGGACGAAGCCGGACGCGCCAGCCGGCGCGCGCGCTGCATCACCGATCCGATGCGTCGGTAGAGCAGCCGCGGAGCGAGCGGCGCGCCGAGCGCGGCGTCATAGCCAGCACGGCTTGCGGCCCGCACGAGAAGCTGGGCCGGGACTTCCGCGATCAGCACGGCAGGAATGCCGGCACCGAAGCGGAACGGATTGGCAGGGGCATCCTCCGGATCATCCACCTGAACGACGAGCACATCGGCCGATCCCAGAACGGCGGGATCAGTCACTTCGTCGAGCGCAGCGACCTCGCGCACTGAACCGACGCCGAGCGCGGTCAGGGCAGCTTTGGTCGCAAGGCGACGTTCCATATGGGAATCAACCAGAAGAATGCGGGCGATCGGCAACACCTTCATGAGGCGCTCCAAGTCGGGGCGCGCCTGTGAGCGATCCGCCTGGAAGGACAGGGCTCTGGCGCGCGCGTTGAGCAGCTCCCCAGTGAGACCCCGCAATCCCACTGGAATACCGCAATTATACCGCCCCGCCCGCGCCAACGCAACAGAATACGTTTTCGGGCTCCAAGATCAGTACAAACTGTCGTTCGTTCCCCTTTAGGTGAACGTCAGCGTCGGATGGAGCCGAGGATGCCGCGCAGGATGGCCCGGCCGAGACCCGTGGCCACGGTTCGCGCCACCTGGTTCACCACCACCTCGGTGGTGGTCATGCGGGTGCTGGGCCGGCCGCCGCTCCGCGCCGTCCCGGATGGCGTCCTGCCGGCGGCCTGGCCGGTGCCCAGCACGCTGTCGAGCACCCCGCCAAGAAATCCGCCGCCGTCGGAGGCCGCCGCCTCCTGCGGGGCGGCCTTCTCCTCGATTCGCTTCTGCAGCATCTCGAACGCCGATTCGCGATCGATGGGCGTGTCATAGATGTGCCCCACCGGGCTCCTGGCCATCACCGCCGCGCGCTCGTCGGCGCTCAACGGGCCGATTCGGCCGCAGGGCGGGCGGATGAGCGTGCGCTCCACCATAGAGGGCACGCCATTGCCCTCCAGCATGGAGACCAGTGCCTCGCCCTTGCCCAGTTCCATGATGACCTGAGCGGTGTCGAGATCGGGATTGGGCCGGAAGGTCTCGGCCGCAGCCTTCACCGCCTTCTGGTCACGCGGAGTGAAGGCGCGCAGGGCGTGCTGCACCCGGTTGCCGAGCTGGGCGAGCACGCTTTCGGGAATGTCCAGCGGGTTCTGGGAGACGAAATAGACACCCACCCCCTTGGAGCGAATGAGGCGAACCACCTGCTCCACCTTGTCCAGCAGCGCCTTGGGCGCCTCATCGAACAACAGATGCGCCTCGTCGAAGAAGAAGACGAGCTTCGGTTTGTCCGGATCGCCCACCTCTGGCAGGCGCTCGAAGAGTTCCGACAGAAGCCACAGCAGGAAGCAGGCATAAAGCCGCGGTGCGCCCATCAGCTTGTCCGCGGCCAGCACCGAGATGGTGCCATAGCCCGAGCGATCCACCCGCATCAGGTCGGCGATGTTCAGCGCCGGCTCGCCGAAGAACTTGTCCGCCCCCTGGTTCTCCAGCACCAGAAGCTGGCGCTGGATGGCCCCGACGCTCTGCGCCGAGACGTTGCCGTACTTGGTGGTGAGGGTGGAGGCGGTCTGGGCGACCTCGGCCAGCATGGCCCTGAGGTCCTTGAGATCCAGGATCGGCAGGCCCTGCTCGTCGGCGAGGCGGAACACGATGTTGAGCACGCCCTCCTGGGTGTCGTTGAGGCCCATGAGGCGCGCCAGCAGCAGCGGCCCCATCTCCGACACGGTGGCGCGGATGGGGTGGCCCTGCTCGCCGAACAGGTCCCAGAAGATCACCGGGAAGCTGTCCGGGGTGTAGGTGATGCCCACCTGCTGCGCCCGCTCGACCAGGAAGTCCTTGGCCTCGCCAAGGGCGGCCACGCCGGAGAGGTCGCCCTTGATGTCGGCGGCGAACACTGGCACCCCGGCCCGCGAAAACCCTTCGGCCAGAACCTGCAGCGTCACGGTCTTGCCGGTGCCCGTGGCGCCGGTCACCAGGCCGTGGCGGTTGGCGAGGCGCAGGGTGAGATATTCATCCTTGGCGCTGGTGCCTGCTTTCGCCGCTTCGCTGCGGCCAAGGAAGCTGCGCCCCACCAGGATGCGGCCGTCGCCCTCCTCCTGCGCCGCCGGCCCCCAGGGATTGGCCTTCGGCTCGGTCGGTCCCACGGATGCGGGAGGCGCGGCGTCGGCCACCGGCGCCTTGCCCGTTCTCGGGCCGGTGGCGGGCGGACGGGTGGAAGGGGTGCGTGCCATTGCGTGCTCCTCGGCGCGATCCTCGCATCGACGCATGCAACAGCGACGAATCGCCGGATGCATCCGGTCTCTTCAATCCGAAGTTTTCGCCCGCCCCTGCCTGTCGGGCAAGCAAATTGCGCCGTTATCCGGCGGCGCCCCTACGCCCGCCCCGGCCCTGCCCGCTCCTCGCCCGAGGCCGGCCCGAGCGGCCCTTGCGCGCCGCGTCTTGCGCCTGCACTGTGCCGCCCCGCCTGCCGGGCGATGCGGCGCACGAAGCCGGCGCACGACGCGGACGAAGGAGCGCGCATGGACGATCTGATCGCATATCTTCGCTCGCGCCTCGACCTGGACGAGGCCACCGCGCGCGCCGTGGTGATCATCGTCATCCAGTTTCTCGGCAAGGAGGCGCCGGCCGACCTGCTCGCGCCCCTGTTCGCGGTTCATCCCTGGGCCGAAGCCTTGACCGCCGAAGCCCCTGATGTGGACGCCACCGAGCCGTCCGAGCGCCATTTCGGCGGCATGGCCCGCCTGATGCTCGTGGCCGACCGGATGATGGCCCACGGCCTCACCATGGCCCAGGTCCAGTACGCCGTGCACGAGGTCGTGGCCTATGCCCGCGCCACGGTGGGCGACGAGCCGGTGACCCGGCTGGTGCGCGCCGTTCCCGGGCTCCGGCAGGTGGTATGACCGGCGCCGATTGACTTGAACGCGGGTTGTGGCGTGATCTTATCCGCCGGCACATAAGCCGGCCGCGATAAGGGGAAACGCATGTCCTATCCGATCATAGACATCGAGGGCATCGGGGCGGTGTTCGCGGAAAAGCTGAAGGGCGCCGGCATCACCACCACGGACGCATTGCTCGAAAAGGCCAAGTCGCCCAAGGGCCGCAAGGAACTTGCGAGCGCGAGCGGCATCGACGAGAGCCGCATCCTCAAATGGGCCAACATGGCCGACCTCATGCGCATCAAGGGTGTGGGCGAGGAATATTCCGAACTTCTGGAAGCCGCCGGCGTGGACACCGTGAAGGAGCTGAAGACCCGCGTTCCCGCCAACCTCACCAAGGCCATGGCCGACGTGAACGCCCACAAGAAGCTGGTGCGCGCCCTGCCCACCGAGAGCATGGTTGCGAAGTGGGTGGCCCAGGCCAAGGACCTGCCCGCCGTCCTGACCTATTGACGATCCCGTCGCACCGGCCCGGCCAGGCGGGCCGGTGCGACGCAACCTGTCCGCCGGACAGCTTCGCCCTCCGGCGGACACCTCCACGCACGGAGAGCGCCCAGTCGCCGGCTCACGCCATTTGCGGCCAGCACCGGCCTCATCTGCGGGGATGGCGGCCGGGCCCGCGCAGAGAGGGCCTTGAAAACGTCCCGCCCTCCCCGTAAAGAGTGCCTCCGTGCCGCGGTAGCTCAGCTGGTAGAGCAACGCATTCGTAATGCGTGGGTCGGAGGTTCGAATCCTCTCCGCGGCACCAGCCACCTCACTGGCCGACGCCTGCCAAAAGCGCGACGCGGCCAAGGGGTGCCCTGAACGGACGGGATCCCCCCAACAGCGCGAATGACGTCCCGGATCGCCGGGAGGAAATCCTTCAGTCCATCGACGGCGGCCGGGATTAAGTCACGGCCAGGGGCAGTTTTTCACGACTTGCCCCTCCCGTATGATCTGCTTGAGGGACTTGCCCTGCGCGAACTGCGTGCCGCTCGTGTAATCGCATCAGCCCTTGCGCCAGGTGAAGACCGAGCTTGCCGCGTAGTTCCACACCGCCCCGACCAGGATGCCGGCGGCTCCGGACACGAACCAATTGCCGGCCGTAAGCGCGTGGTTCTCAGCCTGGAACAGGAAGTTGGCGATGCCGACATTGGCCACCGCCCCCACCGCGCAGACCGCATAGAACGCGAAAAGACCGCGGGTGAGAGCCCAGACCCCCTTCAGCCGCCGGTCGCGGTAGGTGAGCGTGTTGTTGACGAAGAAATTGAACGTCATGGCAACCACGGCCGCCAGCCCCTGAGCGGCGAGGAAGCTCAATTGCGCATGCAGGGCAGCCAGGACCGCCATGTGCACGAACACCCCCAGCCCCCCGACCACGATGAACATCAGGAAACGGACCGGCAGAAGATGCCCCACCGCCTTGTCGAGCAGCATCACGCCATATTCCCAGACCACCAGGGAATCGAGCTTGCTCTCACCATGTGCGCGGCACCGGAATGTATACGGCACCTCAACCACCCGAAGCGGCGCCTGGGTTGAAGCCAGAAGGTCGAGCAGGATCTTGAAGCCCTGCCCCGAGAGCTGCCGCACGCCGCTCATGAATGCCGGCCGCGTCACCATGAAGAATCCACTCATCGGATCGCTCAATTGCGCGCGTGCCAGCAGGCCGGCGGCACGGGTTGCCAGCCGGCTCGCCTTTACCCGCCCCCGGTCCCAGGTCTCGATTCCGCCGCCCGCCACATAGCGTGAGCCGACCGCGATGTCGGCCAGGCCGGTCCTGAGCTGCGCCAGCATCGCGGGCAGCGCGTGTTCGTCATGCTGGAGGTCGGCGTCCATCACCGCCACATAGGGCGCATTGGTCGACAGCACGCCCTCGATCACGGCCGAGGAGAGCCCACGCCGCCCGATGCGATGGATATAGCGCACCCGCCCGTCGCTGCGCGCAAGCGCAGCCAGCACGTCAAGGGTACCGTCCGGGGAATCATCATCGACGAACACGACTTCCCAGGCGATGCCTGACAGGGCCGCATCGAGCCTTGCGGACAGTTCCGCGACGCTGTCGCGTTCGTTGAATGTCGGCACGATGATGGAAAGCTCGAGGGGACGCCCCAAGGCGGGCCGCGCCGTCGGCGCTGCTCCCGGCGCGAGAAGGCCTGTCCTGTCCGTCAATATTGCCCCGTCATCGTCCATATGCCATGGTCCGAAACATGCACGCGATGCGTGTCTTAATGCCAATGCGCGCTTCAAGGAAGCGCGAATGCCTGGGCCATCCGCAGGCGCCCGCTTGTGTGGAAGGTGAGGCAAGGTGGACGCTGACAGGATCGATCCTGCGTGAACTCGGGCGAGGGAAACCGGAGCTTGCGTGATCTTGTCGATACCGTCCGAACCTTCCGGTCGCATGCGGTCGGGTGGGTGGTCCTGGCGCTGGCCTTCGCACTTCTGGCCGCGATCGAGACCGTGCTGTCTCCGCACTTCGCCCTGTGGCTGGACGAGCTGTTTTCGCTCTGGACCACCGATCCCGCCCTGCCCCTCAAGGCGAGCGCCGGCCGGATCACCGGCGATTCCAATCCGCCGCTGTATTATGCGTTGCTGCGCTTCGTCCGCGCCTTCGTTGCTGAGCCGACCAGTGCAATATTGCTGTCGAACGGCATTGCTCTGCTTGCCGCAAGCACCTTCGTGCTCTGGATATCAGCGCGCGCCGGCAAGCCATTGCTTGCCTGCCTGGGCATAGCTGCGTTCGCGCTCAGCGGGCCAACATTGTTTTTCTTTCAGGAAGGCCGCGCGTATTTTCTCAGCAACAGCTTGGTGTTTGCCCTGGCGTGGCAAGCCGCGTTGACCGTCGATGACCCAGCCGTTCAAGCCCCGCCAGTTCGGTTGGTATTGCTTGGCGCGGCTGCGGCCCTGTCCCACGTCTTCGCAGGCCTGGCGGCCGGGGCGATCGCGGCTGGACTTCTGGCTTGCGGATTGTTCGGACGGCGCAGGGATCTTGTCCTGCAGGGCGTGGTTTTGGGTGGATCGACCACTGTGGTGTTCGGTCTGTGGCTCGCAAGCGCGATCGGCACCGTCGGCAACATCGGCTGGATCCAATTCAGTCTTGCCCATGTCACGACGGCGATGCTGTACGTGGTCTTATTGGCCGTTGGCAACAAGATGCTGGCGCCGCTTGTGGTATTTCTGGGCTATGCTGCTTGGCTGAAGCGCGCGCGGCCACTCCTGATTTTATTCGCAATAGCTTTTACCGTATTCATCGCTCTGCCGATCGCCGTATCGTTTCACACACCACTGATTACCGGACGCTATTGGCAGATCGGTGCGCCGGCGCTTATCGTACTCCTGGTTTTTCTGGCCCGCGCGTTCAGCATGCCACCGGCCACACCCTGGGGATACGCAGCAGCGATCGGCGTTGCCTTGTACCTCGTCGTCGCCACTGTCAAAGGCTTTGCCTCCGTACGTTTTTTGCTTGGATCGGAATCGGCCTGGAGCGGCGCCAACCTGGTTGCAAAGCTGGCCAAAGACTGCCCGTCCGGCGCCGTGCGCATCAAGGCCCTCGGGTTCGACAGCGCGCTTGCCACCGATCTTTATTCGGTGGCCTCCGGCCTCCCGGCCTCAGCGTTCGTGACCGCCGATGCGGCGCCGCCGCTTGCGGCGCGAGATGCGCCATGTCCGGTGATCGGATGGGGTGAGAACGTCACCCAACACGACTTTGCGCCACTCACTGCACCTGAGGCGGACATCCTGAAGACACTCAATGTGGAAGGATCGCCTGGAGACTTCACCATCGTGCGTCACCCAAGCGGCTTCGTCGTGCTGCGGGCGCCCACCCCCGCCCACAGCATCCACTCGCCGTAGCTCTTGCCTTGAAGCCCGCCGCCCCGAGAGCGGCAGGTCCATCGCTGCCCTGACGGGGCAGTTCGCATAGCAGCGGCACTCCATGCTGCGCAATCCGCTGAACCCGCAGGCGTCGATGGCGGGGAGGCGGAACGCCCGGAGGCGCCAGCACGTGCGCGACGGGCATCATCGTGTTCCGCACCGGGAAGACAGGCGGGGTGGTGACCTTCCCCATCCCGCCGCCCCCTTGCCCGCGCCACCGAGGGGCGGACATGGGCGGCCTCACCTTCCTCGCGGCCGAACGCGGTCAGCCATTCGTGACCGAGCGTTGGGAATAGGTTCCGAAAAGCCTGCCGTGAGGCAGGATGCCCCCGCTCCGCCCTTGGCTTGGGAAGGCACGGGCCACACGCGCCGCTGAGAACGGGGCCACTGAGCGCGCGGCGATCTATGGGTGGGAGCGCCGTAAGCAGGTGGCCGTGTACGCCAAGAAGGCGAACCGGAGACGCCTGGCGGGAGATGCCATGCACCTGATCGTGCCGGCCAGACAGTGAACAACTCTCCCACCTTATCCTCCCCACCGTATCGGCCGGGAAAGATAAGCCAGAAATCTAAATGATTTCAGGTATTTATCAAGTGAATGGTGCCCAGGAGAGGACTCGAACCTCCACGCCCTTGCGAGCGCCAGCACCTGAAGCTGGTGCGTCTACCAATTCCGCCACCTGGGCCCCGGACGGCGCGTTGCCGTCAGGCAGGGCTCTCACATAAGGGGGGGCGCGGGACGTGTCAATAACACCCGCGCACCACGTGATCGAAAGGTGTGAACAAGCTCAGCCCCACGGCCCCAACCCCGTGCCGGGACCAGACTGCCGTCGTGCCGGGACCTGCCGCCGTCCCAGACCGGAAGCCTGGCGCGGCACCCCACCGCTCACCCGCCGAACATGCAGATTCAATTGCCAGAGCGATCGCAGCGCTGGATAGGAGGTGGGGCAAACTGGATCGCGATGGCGGAAACGCTCCGCCATCGCGATGGTCCGTCCCTCCGCCGAGCCGGGCCTCGATGCCCGCATCACCCAGACGAATCGCCCTGTGCGCGAACGGCCCTCAGTGCTCGAACTTCGCGGGGCGCTTCTCGATGAAGGCGGCCATGCCTTCCTTCTGGTCGGCGACGCCGAACTGGGCCTGGAACACCCGCCGCTCGAAGCGGATGCCTTCGGCAAGCGTGGTCTCGTAGGAGCGGTTCACGCTTTCCTTGGTCTGCATGGCCACGTGCGCGGACATGCCGGCGATGACCTTCGCCACCTTCAGCGCCTCGTCCAGAAGCTCGGCTGCCGGCACCACGCGCGAGACGAGGCCAGCGCGCTCGGCTTCGACGGCATCCATCAAGCGGCCGGTGAGGCACATTTCCATGGCCTTCGACTTGCCCACGAATCGGGTGAGGCGCTGAGTGCCGCCGGCACCGGGCATCACCCCCAGCTTGATCTCGGGCTGGCCGAACTTCGCGGTATCGGCGGCCAGGATGAAGTCGCACATCATGGCCAGCTCGCAGCCGCCACCCAGGGCGAAGCCCGCCACCGCCGCGATCACCGGCTTGCGGGTGCGCGACAGCCGCTCCCAGGAGGTGATGAAATCGTCGAGATAGGTCGCCGGATAGGAGAAGACTTGCATCTCCTTGATGTCGGCCCCGGCGGCGAACGCCTTCTCCGAGCCGGTGAGAACAACGCAGCCGATGCCCCGATCCTGCTCGAACGCATCCAGCGCCGCGTTCAGCTCGCCGATCAGCTGGCCGTTGAGCGCATTGAGCGCCTGGGGGCGGTTCAGGCGGATGAGCCCCACGCGGTCGTGCTGCTCCACCAGGATCGTCTCGTATGCCATCCCATTCCTCCTCGTCGCCCGGCGTGACGCCGGGTCATGCTCGTCCCCCGGCGAGACGCCGGCTTAAGGCTCCGCGCGGCGCCAGCACGCGCGGTCACCGTGCTGTATCGCGTCAGGGGGGCGAGGCGAAGAGGCATTGCCGCACAGTCGTCGTGCAGGCCTGCCCGACCTTTGGCGGATGCCCTTCGGGGGACGACCTCCGGCAAGCTACCTCTGGCAGGTGGGGCAGTAGAAGGTCGAACGCCCATTCTGCACGATGCGCCGGATGGTGTCCTTGCAGTGCAGTGTCTGGCAGGGCTGCCCCTCGCGGTCGTAGACCTTGAAGGTGTGCTGGAAATAGCCCAGCTCACCGTTCACCTGCCGGTGGTCGCGCAGGGAGGAGCCGCCGGCATGGATCGCCTCGCGCAGCACGTCGCGGATGGCGATCACCAGCCGCTCGGCCCTCCGGGTGGGCGCGCCCTCGGCGGTGGCGATGGTGTGGGCGAGGCGGCGCGGCGACAGGCCGGCGCGAAACAGCGCCTCGCACACATAGATGTTGCCAAGCCCGGCCACCAGCTTCTGGTCCAGCAGCGCCGCCTTCAGCGAGGTGTGGCGGCGGGCGCAGGCGCGAGCGAGATATTCGGCATTGAAGCCGTTGCCCAGCGGCTCCGGCCCGAGGCCCGCCAGCAGCGGATGGGACATGATCTGGTCGTAGGGCACGATCAGGATGGCGCCGAAGCGCCGGGGATCGTTGAAGGTCACCGTCGCCCCGCCGGCGAGGTGCAGCACCACGTGGTCGTGCGGTCCACCCGCCCCGCGCGGATGATGGAAGCGGCCGGGGCGGCCCTTCACCGCGCCACCTTCGATGCGGATGGAGCCGGACATGCCGAGATGCAGGATCATCACCTCGCCGCCGTCCAGATCGGCAAGGAGATATTTGGCGCGACGGCCGATGGCCTCGACCCGGCGGCCGGCAAGGCGCTCGGCGAAATTGTCGGGCAAGGGCCAGCGCAGGTCCGGCCTGCGGGCCTCCGCGCTTTCGATCACGGCACCTTGCAGGACAGGAATGAGACCGCGGCGGACGGTCTCCACCTCGGGCAATTCGGGCATGTTGTTCTCAAAACTGAATGGGACGCGCCGCAACCGGCACGCGAATCTTCATCGCGTCATAGGATCGGACCGACCGGCCCCCCGCGCAAGAGAGCGCGTCGATCTTGTCCCCTCAATCGAGCGGGGTGACCTTCGCCCCCTCCGGCGGGCCGGGCGGTGTCTCGAAATCGAGCTGCTCCAGCCTGAGGCCGCGACGGGCGATCTTGTCGGCGGAGACGATGACGCGGCCCACGTCGTCGCCCACCTGCGCGAAATGCTTGGCGAGGTCCCCCGCCCGCTCGCGCAGGCGCGTGACATCCACCACCAATGCCGCC
This sequence comes from Xanthobacter autotrophicus Py2, assembly GCA_000017645.1. Lineage (NCBI taxonomy): Bacteria > Pseudomonadati > Pseudomonadota > Alphaproteobacteria > Hyphomicrobiales > Xanthobacteraceae > Xanthobacter > Xanthobacter versatilis. Next base: position 3,676,044 of record CP000781.1, on the reverse strand, counting down.
ACTTCGGCACGCACCCGGTCCGCCGCCTCCCGCATGCGAGCATCCTTGGCGATGGCCTGCACCACCTGGATCGCCAGCATGAGCAATGACGGCGAGACCAGCACCACGCGCAGACGATAGGCCTCCTGGACCACGCCGTCGAAATGCTCGGAAATCTCCGCATAGACCGATTCGGACGGCACGAAGATGAGCGCCACGTCCTGGGTCTCGCCGGGCACGAAATAGCGCTCCGCAACGTCGTAAACGTGCTTCAGGAGGTCGTTGCGCAGCCTTTGGCCCGCCGCCTTGCGGATGTCGGCCGAGGGCGCCTCACGGAAGGCGGTGACCGATTCCAGCGGGAATTTCGAATCCACCAGCAGCGGGCGCGGGTCGCCGGGCAGGAAGATGGCGCAGTCTGGTCGCTTGCCGTTGGAGAGGGTGTGCTGGAAGGCGAAGCTGCCGCGCGGCAGTCCGTCGGCGACGATGGCCTCCATACGGGCCTGCCCGAAGGCGCCACGGGCCTGCTTGTTGGCCAGCGTGTCCTTCAGCGCCACCACCTGGGCCGACAGGTCGGTGAGGCCGCGCTCCGCCTTTTCCACCATCACCAGGCGTTCCGCGATGCGGGTCAGGCTCTCATGGGTGGCACGGGCGCTGGTGGACAGAGTCTCGCCGATGCGGTGGGAGGTGGCGTCGAGCCGTTCCGCAACCGCGCGGGCCAGCTCGCTCTGACGGTGGGCAAGCACCTCCGTCATGCTCTGCACCCGACCCGCGGTCTCCGACTGGACGCGGACCAGCTCGCGCAGGCGGCGGTCCATTTCGTCGCGCCGCAGCGCCTCCTCGGCCACGGCAGCAGCCCGCGCCCGCGACTGGCGCACGAGGGACACGCCGACCAGGAACACAAGCAGCGCAAGCAGTCCCGCGCCCAGGGCTGCAGCCTCGGCCAGAGTGACGGCGTAACCTGCCAGACTGAATAGGGCCTCCCGCATGGCCCCTTCTATCGCGATTCTCGATCCGAACAAACAGCGAACATATTGACCGGACGCGAAGCTTCGCTTATTTCGCGAGAATGGCGACGCGACCCATCCTCATCATCCCCGAGCCCAAGCTGCGCACCCTCTCGGCATCGGTCGAGAAAATCGACAGCGAGGTGAAGAAGCTCGTGGAAGACATGTTCGACACCATGTACGACGCGCCGGGCATCGGCCTCGCGGCGATCCAGGTGGGCGTGCAGCGACGCGTCGTCACCATCGATGTCGCGCGCGAGGGCGAGGCGAAGAAGCCCATCGCCCTCATCAATCCCGAAATCATCGCAGCATCCGAGGAGACCTCGGTCTATGCCGAGGGCTGCCTCTCCATCCCCGAATATTACGAGGAGGTGGAACGGCCGGCGCGGGTCACCGTGCGCTTCCAGGACATCGAGGGGCAGGTGCGCGAAGTGGCGGCGGACGGCCTGTTCGCCACCTGCGTGCAGCACGAGATCGATCATCTGAACGGCGTGCTCTTCATCGACCACATCTCGAAGCTGAAGCGCGACCGGGTGATCAAGAAGTTCACCAAGCTGGCGCGGCACAAGGACGAGGTCTGACGCCGCGGGCGCCGGCGCCGCCTTTCCCGCTTTCCCGCTGATGCCGTCGCATCCGGGTCCTTTCGCTCAATCGCCGCGCACCTGACTGGACGGGTCGCGCCGGCCCGGATCAGGCAGCATGCGCATCGTCTTCATGGGAACGCCGGATTTCGCCGTGCCGACCCTTTCCGAGATTGTCGGACGTGGGCACGAGGTGGTGGCCGTCTATACCCGCGCGCCGGCTCCGGCCGGGCGGCGCGGGCTCGATCTCACCCCCTCCCCGGTGCATCAGGTGGCCGAGCGCTTCGGCCTCAAGGTTCTCACTCCGAAAAGCCTGCGCACCCCGGAAGCGGCGGCCGAATTTGCCGCCCATGACGCCGACGTGGCGGTGGTGGTGGCCTATGGCCTCATCCTGCCGCTGGCGATCCTTGAGGCGCCGCGCCTCGGCTGCCTCAACCTGCACGGTTCGCTTCTGCCCCGCTGGCGCGGCGCCGCGCCCATCCAGCGCGCCATCATGGCCGGGGATCAGGCGACGGGCGTCTGTGTGATGCAGATGGAGCAGGGCCTCGACACCGGCCCCGTCGGTCTCGTGGAGCGCATCCCCATCGGCCCGGACATGACGGCGGGCGACCTGCATGATCGCATGATGGTGCTGGGCGCCGACCTGATGGCCCGCGCACTGGCGGCGCTGGAGCGCGGCGGCCTCGCCTTCACCGCCCAGCCGGAGGCGGGCGTCGCCTATGCCGCCAAGATCGAGAAGGCGGAAACCCGCATCGACTGGTCGCAGCCGGCGCAGGTGGTGCACGATCGCATCCGCGGCCTCTCCCCCTTCCCCGGTGCCTGGTTTCCGCTGGGGCCGGACGAGACGCGGGTGAAGGTGCTGCGCTCGACCCTCGCGGAGGGCGCGGGTCCCCCCGGCGACGTGCTGGACGACCGCCTCACCATCGCCTGCGGCTCCGGCGCGGTGCGGCTGGTGGAATTGCAGAAGGCCGGCAAGCAGCCGGCGGGTGCGTCGAGCTTTCTCAACGGGAATGCCGTGCCGCCCGGCACCCGGCTCACCTGAGCCGCCGGCTCGCCCCGCCATGCCGCGCTACAAGCTGACCATCGAATATGATGGCACCCCCTATGCCGGCTGGCAGATCCAGGCCGACCAGCAGACCGTGCAGGGCGCGCTGGCGCAGGCATTCAAGCGTTTCTGCGGCGAGGATGTGCATGTGGCCGGCGCCGGGCGCACTGATGCGGGGGTGCATGCCACCGGGCAGGTGGCCCATGTCGACCTGTCCCGGCACTGGCGCAGCGACACGGTGCGCGACGCCATGACCGCGCAGCTGCGTCCCCACCCCATCGCAGTTCTGAGCGCCGAAGAGGTGCCGGACAGCTTCGACGCCCGCTTCTCCGCCACCAAGCGGCATTATCTCTACCGTATCATCAATCGGCGGCCGGACCTCGCCCTCGACCGGGACCGGGCCTGGCGCATTCCGCAGAAGCTGGACGCCCAGGCCATGCATGAGGCCGCCCAGCGGCTTTTGGGCAAGCACGATTTCTCCACCTTCCGCGCCGCCGAATGCCAGGCCGCCTCGCCGCTCAAGACCCTGGACCAGCTGGACGTTTCCCGCTCCGGCGACGAGATCCGCGTCATCACCTCGGCGCGGTCCTTCCTGCACCATCAGGTGCGCTCCATGGTGGGCTCGCTGATGCGGGTGGGCGAAGGGCGCTGGAGCGCCGACGACCTGGAAGCCGCCCTGAAAGCCGCCGACCGCACCCGCTGCGGCCCCATGGCGCCCGCCGCCGGGCTCTATCTGGCCGCCGTCAGCTATTGAGCGCGCGCAAGCCTCCGGACCGCGTCATCAACCCTTTGTAAGCACTACCTGCCGCCAAGCAGGGAACGTCTGCCCCGCCGGGGGCATTCCCTCTTCAAAGCCCCCATGGACACGCCCGGCGCGTCCCAACGGCAGAAGAGGACTGAGGATGATGTTCAACTTTCGCTTCCACGCCCGGCGCGACCCGCCACAGGCCCCCGCCCTCCCCACGACCCACCTGGTGGCGCGTCTGGTGCCCGCGGCGCCATGCGGCTGGGTGTTCTTCGACGGCAGCGAAACCCGCATGTCCACCGAGGACGGCGCCGACCTCATCATTCCCGGCGGTGCGTTCTTTGCCAGGGAGGCGCGATGCTATGCCAGCGAGGCCGATGCCCGTGTCGAAGCCGCAAGGCTCAATGATGCGAGCCTTTGCCTCGACCGGCCGTGGCGGGCGAAGCCGGTTTCCGCCTTCGAGGCCAGGCGCTCGTCGTTCGCCCATGCGGTGGCGCAGTTCTGAGCGCGACACCCCATCACGACAGCCAGACACGACAAAGCCGCCGCTGCCCGTCAAGGCAACGGCGGCTTGTTTTTTCAGAGCGACCCTACGGGCTCAGATGGCGCCGTTGATCCACTGCACCAGCTTCGCCTTGGGGGCGGCGCCGACCTGGCGGGAGGCGATCTTGCCGTCCTTGAACAGCAGCAGGGTGGGGATGGACATGATGCCGTACTTGGAAGCGGTGGCAGGATTCTCGTCCACGTTCAGCTTCACGATACGGATCTTCTCGCCCATCTCGCCAGAGACTTCCTCGAGGATGGGGGCGACCATGCGGCAGGGGCCGCACCACTCGGCCCAGAAGTCCACGATGACCGGCGCGCTGGACTGAAGCACGTCCTGCTCAAAATTCTGATCCGAAACCTTCTCGACCGACATGGCAGACCTCGTAGGGGGGAACCGGGGGAACCACTGAATGTTGGGACCGAACGTAGGGAGCCCCTCCCCTCTTCGTCAAGGCGCCGTCACGGCGAGGTGAGACCGAGCCGGGCCAGCGCCGCCTGCAAACGGGCGGATTCGAGCCGGAAAACGCGAGGACCCGTCGTATAGACCAGCCGCGCCTCGAAGGCCCGCCCGGCGAACACCTGCGACAGAAGAGCGCCATAGACGGCAAGCTGCGCCACATAAGCCTCGGCCACGTCTTCCGGCCGCTGGGGTGGGATGCGGTCGGTCTTGAAGTCGGCGACGATCAGCAGGTCGGGCGTCACCGCCAGCCGGTCAATTCGTCCGGAAACGTGGAAATCCGCGCCCTCCTGCGCCTTCAGCCGGCCGATGACCGGAACTTCCGCCCGGCTTCCGGCGCCGAACAGGTCCGCGAGCGGCGCATGGCCGAGGACGCCCAGCGCTTCCTCCAGCACCTCCTGATGAATCTCGTCCGCCACCTTGTCCGCCGCGTGCCGCAGAAGGCGCAGGCCCGCCGCCGCGCGCTCTTGTGCCGGCAGGTCGGGCAGGCCGGCGAGCAGGCGATGGACCAGATCGCCCCGTACCAGGGGCGACAGCGCCGTCTCCGGTCCCGGCGTGCGCAAGGGCGAGGGACCGGCCGCCTCGGTCTTGGAAGGCCGCAGCAGGCGCGGCGCGGCTTCCGGGGGCGGTGGATTGGCGAAAATCGGCAGCGCCGGCTCTGCCCCAGCCGCGGAAGGGGCCGCCGCCGGCCCGGCCACGGCGAGGCCCGGCCCCTTGTTCCAGCGCAGCACCTGGCCCTCAAAGCCGAGGGCATTCTGCTCGTCCGCCTCCGGCGCGAGGGCGGCGCGCACCAGCTCGTACCAGCAGCCCTCTGGACGAGCATGGGCCTTGTCCTTGGCCGGCGATCGGGTCTCCGCGCCGCAGACGATCACCGCATCCTCGGCCCGGGTGAGGGCCACATAGAGCAGGCGCCGGTGCTCCTCCAGCTCGCGGGCGGCGGCCGTGGCGCGGGCGGCGGCGAGGCGCTCCGGGTCCTCCGCCTTGCGCGGGGCCAGCACCGGCACCTCCCCCTCCGGCCCCGCCACGCTCACAAGACCGCCGGCGGTGCGGGCCTTCGGCATGTCCACCGTGTCGGCGAGGATGACGATAGGCGCTTCAAGGCCCTTGGCGCCGTGCACGGTCATCACCCGCACCTCGTTGCGGCCGCTCTCCATGTCGCGCTTGGTCTCGGCACCGCCCCGGCGCAGATAGGCGAGGAAGCCGGCAAGGCTCGCCGGCTCTGTGGATTCGTAGGCGCGGGCCAGCACCATGAATTCGTCCAGCACGTCCGCAGCCTCGGGACCGAGCCGGGCCAGCATGGCGCGCCGGCCGCCGTCGCGCCCCAGCACGCGGGCGTAGAAATCGAACGGCCGCAGCAAGGCCGCCTCCCCGCGCCATGCGGCGAGCCGCGCCCAGGCTGCAGCATGGCGCGGATCCGGCGCCGCCTTGAGCGCGTCCACCAGCCGCCCGCTCCGGCCGGTGCACAGGGCCAGGAGATCGTCGTCGGTGAGGCCGAACAGAGGGCTCTTCAGCAGGGCCGCCAGCGCCAGGTCGTCGTCGGGGGAGACCAGCGTATCGCCCAGCGCCATCAGGTCGAGGGCGGCGATATGCTCGGCCACCACCAGGCGGTCGGCGCCCGCCACTTCCACCTGAGCGTCCTTCAATTCCTTCAAGGCGCGGATGACGGCCTCGAACACCCGCCCGCGCCGGCGCACCAGCACCAGCACGTCGCCCGCCCGCATGGGCCGCCCCTGCCGGGAGGGGATGGCGAGGCCCTTGGCGATGCCCGCCTGGATGAAGCCGGCGATGCGCTGGGCGAGCCGGCTCACCGGGTCGTCCACCGGCGCCTCGTCCAGCGGGCGGCGCCAATTGTCGGGCTGGGTTGCGGGCTCGGGCGTGGTGGTGGGCCAGATCTCCACCAGGGCCGGAGCATCGGCGCGGATGGCGGCGTGCACGGGGGCCACGGCGTCCAGCGTGAGGCCATCATGGGCCTCGGGGCGGGAGAAGATCTGGTCCACCGCCTCCAGCACGCCGGGGGCGGAGCGGAAGGAATGGGGCAGCTCCACCCGCCGCAGGGCCTGTGGCCCCGCCTTGCGTGCGAAGGTCGAGCGCATCTCGCCGAAGGCGCGCGGATCGGCGCCCTGGAAGGAGAAGATGGACTGCTTCTCGTCGCCCACCACGAACAGGGTGCGGGTCACGTCCTCCCGCGCGCCGGCGCCGGAGAAGAAATCGTCGGCGAGGCCCTGCACCACCCGCCACTGCTGCGGGCTCGTATCCTGGGCCTCGTCCACCAGGATGTGGTCGATGCCCTGGTCCAGCTTGTATTGCACGAAGGTGGGCTGGTCCGACAGAAGCTGGGCGGCCTTGACGATGAGGTCGTCGAAATCCAGCAGCCCGCGCGCCGCCTTCTCCGCCTCGTAGCGGCGGACGGCTTCGGCCGCGAGGGTCAGCGCTGCCTCGGTCCGCTCCAGGGTGCGGGCACCCAGCAGCTGGTCGGCAAGCACCGCGAGGCGGTCCCGCTCGTCCCGCAGCCGCGCGGCAAGGCCGGGGGCACGGTCAGCGAAGCCCTTGGTGAAGAGGTTGCGGTCCGAGCGCGGTCCCTCCGAGCCGAAGAACACCCGCCGCCAGGCGGCAAGGCCGGACGCCGTGTCCCCCGCCTCGGCGGCGGCCAGAAGATCGTCGCCTCGGGTGCGGTCGGTGGCCTTGTCGGAAGCGGCCAGTTCCGCCGCCGCGCTCGCCCATTCGGAATGAGGCAGATGGGGGCTAGCCAGCATCTGCACTTCCAGATCCGCCACGCTCGCATCTGCTGGCAGATCCAGCGCCCGCGCCACCGCCGCCCGCCGCGCGCGCGGCGTGTCGCCCAGCGGCAGGATGCGGGCGCGCAGGGCGACGGCGGCCTCCAGCAGGCCCGAGAGGCCGCTGTCGGACATATCTTCGGTCAGCCGCGCCAACGCCTCGCCAAGGAGCGCGTTGGGCGTGCGGCTGGCCGCCACCACGAGGTCGGCGCGGATGCGGGCCATCAATTCCTGCCGGCCCACCTCGTCCAGCTCGCCGAAGCCGGCGGCCACGTCCGCCTCGAACGGAAAGCGATGCAGCAGGGCGCCGCAGAAGGCGTGGATGGTCTGGATCTTCAGCCCGCCCGGCGTCTCCAACGCGGCGGCGAACAGCCGGCGGGCGCGGGCGCGCAGGGCGGCGTCGGGGGGCGAGCCCACCGTGTCGCGGATGGCGTCGTCCAGCTCCGCATCGGGCAGGCGCACCCAGCGGCCAAGGATGGCCAGCACGCGGTTGGCCATGTTGGCCGCCGCCGCCTTGGTATAGGTGAGGCACAGGATACGCCCCGGCGGCGTGCCGGCGAGCAGCAGGCGGATGACGCGGCGCGCCAGCACATGGGTCTTGCCCGAGCCGGCATTGGCGGACACCCAGGCCGAGAAGGCGGGATGGGAGGCCTCCGACTGGCGGCGCGTCGCCTCTGACTTGGGATCGCGGGCGGCATCGGGGGTGGCTTCGGGGGTAAGGTCGGCGCTCATTCGCCCTCCTCCCCGGAGAGCGCCCATTCGCGCACGCGGGCCAGATGATCATAGGTGCCGAAGGTGCCCGACCATTGCGGCGCGGCCAGCGAGCGATAGCCCTGCGCCTCGTTCTCGAACGCCATGAGCAGGCTTTCAAGGCCCGCGAGGGCGGTCTCGGCGAGGTCCATGGTGTCGCTGTCCTTGAGGCGGATGGGCTTTTCCTCGCCTCCCGCCGCACCGCCTTTCAGCTCCACATAGAGCAGGTCCGCCACGTCCACCGCCGGCACGTCGGGGAAGGCGCCGCGCCGGGCCATGGCGGCCTCCAGCGGCAGCTGGGGCGAGAGCGAGGCGACCTGCCGGGCGCTCGGCGCCGTGCCGGTCTTGTAGTCGAGGATATTGAGCAGGCCGTCGCGGCGCACCTCGATGCGGTCGGCCCGCCCGGTGAGGCGGAAGGCGCCGCCGCCCAAGGGAATTTCAAGACTGCCGGAGGCTTCCGCCACCACATGGTCGAGGTGCCCCCGCCGCTCCCGCTCGAAGGCGACGAGGAAGCCCGCCGCCCGCTCGAACCGCGCCCACCATAGGGCATGCTCGGCCGGGAAGGCCTTCAGCGGGGCGAAGGCACGCCGGCCTTCCTCCAGCAGACGTTCCAGCGCATCGGGTGGCAGCTTGCACGGGTGGTCCTGGGTGAAGCGGCCGATGGCCTCGTGCAGGGCCGATCCGCGCTCCGCCCCGCCGAGTGCGGCGTCCAGCGGATCGAGCGGCAGGAGACCGAGCACATGGCGGGCATAGATGGAATAGGGATCGCGCAGGAAGGTTTCCACCTCCGTCACCGAGAGTCGGCGGGGCCTGAGCGCCAGCGGCGGGGCCGGCGCGGGGCGGGTGGCGCGGGGCACGGCGGGGGCATCGTCCAGCCGCCGCGCGGCCTGAACCCAGCGGGCGCCGCGGGTGCGGGCGGCCGTCCATTCCGCCTCGCCCGCCACCGTCTTCAACCGCTGCACGAAGCGCGACGGCACGCTCTGGGTGCCCCCCACCTTGGCGGCGAAGGTCAGCACCACCTCGGCGGCGCCGAAGCCCTGGACGAAATCGTGGGCGGAGAGGCCGATGCGCCGCTCCGGCAGATCGAGCCCCAGATCGCCGCGCATGGGCCGGCTGAGCCAGGGGTCGGTCTCGGCGATGCGCGGCCAGCTGCCCTCGATGAGCGCGCCCAGCACCATGCGGTCCACATGGATGAGGCGCGCCTCGAGCGGGCCGAGGATGCGGATGCGCGCATGGGGCTCGGCGCGCGGGCGCACCATGGCATCGGCGAACAGGGCCCCGGCCGCGTCCGCATAGGCGCTAAGGTCGAGGGCGGGACCATCGCCCGCCGCCCCGTCCAGCGTCTCGAAGGTGCGCGCCAAAGCGGCTTCCGCCGCATCCTCCGCATCGATGTCGAGGGGGCCGGCGGTCCCCACCCAGGCGGCGCGGTGGGCGGCGACGAGCGCCGAGAGCGGCGCTGCACCCCGTTGCGCGCCGAGGGTGAGCATCGGTCCGAGCGCCCGGTCGAGCCGGTCCACCAGATCGCGGGCGCGGTTGAGCGCCCCCTCCCCCATGCGCCGGCGCGGGTCGGCGCCACGATGATCGTCCCGGTCGAAGGCGGCGATGGCATCCATCAGTCCGCCGATGCCGGCGCGCGGGCGCGGGCCGCGCAGAGCCACCAGCTCGAGCGCCGCCACCGCATCCGCCTTCGCCTCGGGCGCCAGCCCGAATTGCGCCAGGGGATGGGTGAGCAGCGCGAACAGGGGCACCGGCGCCAGGTCCTCCGCCGCTGCCATCACCAGCAGGCCGGCAAGCCGCCCGGCGGGACTGTCGGCCAGCGGCGTGCCGGCGGAATCGTCCAGCGCCACGCCGAAGCGCGCCATCTCCGCCGCCACCCGGCGCGCGAGATCGCGGTCGGGGGTGACGAGGGCGGCGGTCTCACCCTCCCGCTCCAGGCTGTCGCGCAGCAGCAAGGCGATGGCCAGGGCTTCGGCGCGGGGGTCGTCCGCCTCCACCACGCTGATGCCGGCCATGGCGGTGCCCAGCGCCGCCGGCGGCAGGCGATCGGAGACGCTCGCCCACAGGTCGGAGGTCTCGGCCTGCCGCATCACCTCGCTCATGAGCCGCTCGCGACCGAAGGCGGTGGGCGCGGCAAGGGACAGCACATCGCCCCGCGCCACGCCGAGGCGCGGAAGCAGCCGGGCAAGGCCGTATTGCGGATGGTCCGGCGCCGCGTCCCTGCCATCGGTGATGCGGGCGAAGGAGGCGGCGTCCAGATCCTGGTCGAGGCCCGGCAGCACCACGGCGCCCTTCGGCAGGGCGGCGATGGCGGCCAGGAGACGGGCGGTGGCCGGCATGGAGCCGGTGGAGCCCGCGGCGATCACCGGGCCGGCGTCGCTCCCCAAGGCGGCGAGGCGGCGCGCTTCCGCATCCACCAGCGCGTCGCGGCGGGCGGCGGGCTCCACCAGCCCGGCGATGTCCAGATAGTCGGTGAAGGCGCGCCGGGCGATGCGCACGAAATCCAGCCCCACGCGGAAATAGCGGTCCAGCTCCTCTGGCACCAGGCCGTCGAGCCCGTCCACGGTCAGCCCGGCCGTGGTGAGGTCGTCGAACAGGGCGCCGAGGGCATCGGCCAGGGCGAAGGTGGCGGCGGTGCCGGCGGCCACCGCCTCCCGCCCGGCTGCTTTCGCGAGGGTATCGCGCCAATGGGCCACCAGCCGCGCCAGCACCAGACGGCGATGCACCGGGGCGATGGCGTGGGGCGCGGCCAGCACCGGCGCATCCTCGGAGAAAGCGAGTGCGTCCTCGTCCACGTCGCCCAAAGGCACGATCTTCGGCAGCAGCAATACCGCGCCGCCGGAGGCTTGGAGCAGTGCCTCGGCGAACAGGCGCCCGGCACGGCGGGTGGGCAGGAACACGGTGGCGCCGGCCAGCGCCAGCGGATCCGCGCGCGGCGCGAAGCCCTCCACCAGCGTGCCGTCGAGCAGCGCTGTCGCCAAAGTCGGCAGGAACGGCGCCGAGGACGGGATGGTGAGCACGCGCGGCACGGCCGTCCCTCCCCTGTCTAGATCATTGCTTTAACGCGCGCTCTTCACGCGAACCGGTGCCCACTTCGCTCGAAAACGCTTTGGATCTCAGTCGCTGGACCTCTGGATCGCTTCCTCGGCGAGGGCGATGGCATCGGGCGTACCCACATGCATCCAGATGCCGTCGAGGCGCAGGCCGAACAGGCGCTCGGCCTCGGCGGCCTTGTCGAAAATGCGGTTGAGGGAGAAGGCGCCGTCAGGCGTGCCCTCGAACAGCTCCGGCTTCAGGATGGCGGCCCCGGCATAGACGAACGGCACGACCGTGCGCTCGGCCCGACGGGTCAGGCGGCCGAGCTTGTCCATCTGGAAGTCGCCCATGCCGTCGTAGCCGATGGAATGGGCGGCCGAGGCGAGGAGCAGCAGCGCATCCATCCGCTCCGGATCGAAATGCTCCATCAGCCGCACCAGGTTCGGCCGCATGCCTTCGATCCAGATGGTGTCCGAATTGATAGCGAGGAACGGGTCCGGCCCAAGCAGCGGCAGCGCCTTGCGCACGCCGCCGCCGGTCTCCAGCAACTGGCCGCGCTCGTCGGACAGGACGATCTGCGGCGGCCCGCCCCGGGCCTTGAGATGCGCCTCCAGCATGTCGGCGTGATGGTGCAGGTTGACCACCGCCTGGGGGATGCCGGCGTCGGCCACGCGGCCGAGCACATGATCGATGAGAGGGCGGCCGTAGACCTCCACCAGCGGCTTGGGCCGCGTGTCGGTGAGCGGACGCATGCGCGTGCCCATCCCGGCGGCGAGCACCATTGCGGTGGAAATCCGGTTGTCGGAAATCTGGGCCGTCGAATGGCCGGCCTGTGCCTTGTCCGTCACGCGGCGAAATCCTTGGATGGCAGCACCGACTCGTACCACGACCGGAGCGAGCCGAGATCCTGGTGGCTGAGGCAGCGGGCAAGATGGCGGCGGATGCGCGACAGGTGGCGCAGGTAATGCGGCTTGCCGTCGCGATCATTGAGCCTTGTGAAGATGCCGAGGATCTTGGAAGCCCGCTGCGCGCCCATGAGCGCATAGGATCGCGCGAAGCCGCGCACGTCAAAGGTGGGGTCGGCCTCGCGCCGCAGCTTCACGTAGTGGCTCACCAGTTGCAGCTCCAGCCCTTCCGGCACGTCCACACGCGCGTCCTGCGCCAGCGAGACCACGTCATAGGCGGCCGGGCCCATCACCGCATCCTGAAAATCGATCAGGCCCACCTTGCGCAGCCCTTCACGCTCCGGCAGCCAGATGAGGTTCGGGGAATGGTAGTCGCGCAGCACCCAGGTCGGCGGCTCCGCCAGCACCGGGTTGAGCGCGCTGCGCCAGAGCAGGTGGAATTCCTCGCGCACCACGCCATCCAGCCGGATGCCACGGGCCGGCAAATACCAGTCCAGCATCAGGTCGATCTCGGTGAGCATGGCCGCCACGTCATAGGTGGGCAGCGCCCGCTCCACACGCGGCGCCACATTCAGCGTGCGCGGCAGGTTGCGGGTGTGGAGGGCGGCGAGCACCTCGATCGCCGCATGGTAGCGCTCGGGAACCGGCGCGGCCGGCGAACCAGCGACGACGCCCTCCCGCCCCAGGTCCTCCAGCACCAGGAGGCCCGCATCGAGGTCGGCGGAATACAGCAGCGGCGCCGACAGGCCCTGCGCCAGCAGGGCGCGGTCCATGGCCACGAAGGGCTTCACGTCCTCCGCCAGATGCACCAGCTGGCTGTAGGGCAGGCCCCGGCGCAGGGGCGGCCCGTCCGGCTGGCGCGGCGCATTCATCAGGATGGCGGAGCGGCCCGGCGCCACGAGGCGGGTATAGGAGCGGCTGGAGGCATCGCCCTGCAGGAATACCCGCTCGGCGGCGGCGAACCCGCTCTGCTCGATCAGGCCATCGGCGATCTGGAACCGGTCGAGCCGGGCACCAACGCTGCCATGCCCGGTCAGGATGGCCACCCGCGCCTCCGGCCCAAGCCCGGCGCCAAAGTCGGTGCCGGCGGCGTGGAACAGCTCCACGTCGAGGCGGTCCGTCGGCAGGCGGTCGTCGGCCCGGTCCGGCCATTCCACCAGCAACAGTGCATTCTCGCGCAGCTCGTCCCAGCCCAGTTCGTCCAGCTCATCGGTCTCGATGATGCGGTAGAGGTCGGCATGCACCACCCGGCCGCGGGGAAAATCGTACGAGATCAGGATCGGGAAGGTGGGGCTCGGCACGTCCACGCCGGGCTCTTCCGCGAACGCGCGGATGAGGGCGCGGGCGAACTCGGTCTTGCCCGCGCCGAGGTCGCCGGTGAGGGTGATGGTGTCCTTCGGCCCGAACCAGGTGGAGAGCCAGCCGGCGAGGCGGGCTGTCGCCGCGAGATCCTGGAGCACGACACGGCAGGCGACGGGCTGGCCGGCAAGGCGTTCGATCACGAGGCTCATTCGGCGGCCTCTCTCCGGCCTTCGCCGGACAAGGGGAAGATACAGGTGGCGAGGGTACCTTTGGCGTCCGGCCCGCGCCCGGCCGGCGCCACGGTGACGGAGCCGCCATGGAGGGTCATGAAGGAGCGCACGATGGCAAGGCCCAGCCCCACCCCGCGATGGCGCGGGCCGGCGCTGCGGCTCTCGAAGCGCTCGAACAGGGTATCGGCCACCTCGGCGGGCACGCCCGGCCCCTCGTCGCGCACGGTGAAGACCAGCGCCCCGTCGCGCCGCACCGCGCCGAGGCTCACCGTGCCGCCGGCGGGCGAGACGGCGATGGCGTTGGACAGGAGGTTGAACAGGATCTGCCGCACCCGCCGCCCGTCGGCGACGAAATGGCCCGCATCCGGGCCGACGCTGACGGCAAGGTTCAGCCCCGCCTCCGCCACCGGATCGCGCACCGCCTCGGCGACGCCGAGCACGGTCTCGCCCACGTCCACGTCGGACAGGTCCAGCTCCATGGCCCCGGCATCGATGGAGGCGAGGTCGAGGATGTCGTCGATCAGCGCGCGCAGCTGGTCGGAGGACTGGCGCATGTGCTCCAGATAATCCTGCTGGCGGGTATTGAGCGGGCCGGCTAGGCCATCCCGCAGCATGTCGGCATAGCCCAGGAGCGTGTTGAGGGGCGTGCGCAAATGGTAGGAGACGTGGCCGACGAAGGCATTCTTCAGCTTGTCCGCCGCCTCCAGCGCCTCGGCGCGCTCGATCAGCGCCCGCTCCACCTTCACGCTGTCGGTGACATCGCGGAAGGTGACCATGGTGCCGCCGTCCGGCAGCGGCTGGGTGGCGCCGTCCAGAACCCGGCCGTCCGGGCGCTCGATGCGCAAAGTCACCGCCTCGCGCGGGCCGATGGTGGTCACCGCGTGGCGGATGCGGGCGAAGGCCGAGGTCTCGCCATGCAGCGGCCGGCACAGGGCGGCCACCGCATCCACGTGCGGTCGCTCGCCCAAAGCGCGAGCCTCGAGCGACCACAGGCCGAGGAACGCGTGGTTGTAAAGATTGAGCCGCCCGTCCGAGCCGAACACGGCGACGGCTTCCGCCAGCCCGTCCAGCGTCTCGCCCTGGATGCGGATGAGCGTGTTGTAGCGGCTCTCCAGCGCCATATGCTCGGAGAGGTCGTCGAACAGATAGGTGACGCCGCCTTCCGCATTGGGCGTCACCACCACCCGCAGCATCTGCCCGCCGGGCAGGTGCCACCAGTCGTTCACCGGCTCGATGGCCCGGTAGGCCTCGCGCAGCTGGGCGCGCCAGCCGCGGAAGTCGGCCTGCTCCGGCACCTTGCGGCGGGTGCGCAGGTCTTCCAGGATCTCGCCTTCCGGTGGGTGCTGGTCGAGAAAGGCGGGGGAGAGGTCGAACAGCCGCTCATAGGCGGCATTGTGGAACACGAGGCGCTCGTCGGCGCCGAAGATGGCCACCGCCGTGGTCAATTGGTCGAGGGTGCGGCGATGGGCGACCACCGCCTGCTTCATCTCCGCCCGCGCGTCTTCCTCCGACGTCACATCGATGGCGATGCCGGCGGTGCCGAAGATGCCGGCCACCTCCACCACCTCCATCTGCCGCCGCTGGCCCTTGGTGACGGCCTTCACCCGCTGGCGGAAATGACCGTCCGCGCCTTCCGCGCTGGCGGCGGCAGCGCGCGTCTTGCCGTCAAGGAGGTCGAGGCCCTGCGCGCGGGCCTCCTCCGCCGAGGCGGCGCCCACCGCCACCACGAAGGCGGGGTTCACATAAGACAGCGCGCCATCCGCCCCGCGCAGCCACGCCGGGGCGGGCGCCGCATCGAGCAAGGCCGCAAGGCCGGACGCCATCGGGCCAGCCTCATGCCCGGACGTTTCGCTGCTGAGCGGGGCCAGCAGCAGGATGCCGGCGCCCGCCCGGCTCCTGCCGTCGAGCCGCAGCGGCCCCCTGGGCGTGTCCAGTGTCTGGGAGAAGGCGCCATCCTCCGCCTTCAGACGGGCGAGCGCGGTTTCGAAGGCGGATGAGGCGGGCCCCAGCTCGGCCTTTAGCGTCTCAGGGGTGCGGCCGAACAGGTCGGCCGGCGCCTCCCGCCCCGTCCACAGCAGGAAGGCCGGAGCGCCATCGGACAGGAGGACACGGCAGGCCTGGGCCTCGGCGCGGGCGCGGGCGGCGGAGGCGGCGGCATCCGCGGCGGCGCGTTCGGCGGCTTCAATGCGGCCGCGCAGGTCCTTCGCCACGCGATGGCTGCGCATGGCGGCAAGGCCGGCGATGGCGGCAGCCGCAAGCCCCGCCACCGGCCAAAGGGCGCCGGCCGCGGTCGCGGCCGCATCCCAACCGGCGGCAGCCGGGCTTACGAACAGCGTGGAAGAAAGGAAGACCGCAGCGAGACCGGCGCAGACAGGACGGACCGAGCATGACGGCAAGGAGAACCGGCGCAGCCCCACCGCCCGGTGAGCGCTGCCCTGCTCACGCCCGCGCCTTTGGCGCGGAACGCCGGTCCGGATGCGGTCCGCCATTCGCCCCGGTGTCCTTCCCCTGCCCGACGGGCGCCGCAGCTTCCTCCGGCGCCCCCGCGAATCACTCGCGTCAGTCTACCGAACGGGCAGCGGACGTTGAAGGGCGCGCCGGCCACAGCACACAGGCGCTTCGCCCCCTCGGCGGCGAAGCCCCATCTTCCACAAACCGGAAGGTAAAAAGGCCGCGCGGGGAGATGCGCCGCCCGCGGCCCTCCCCGCTTGCCCCTATGCCAGCAGGTCGCGCAGGGTGAGGGCGATGACCAAGGTCGCCTTGTCGAGGTCCGACAGGAGCAGGTTCTCGTCCGCCCGGTGGCCGTTGGCCTCCTCGATGGTGTGGGGGCCGGCGCCGTAGAGCACCACCGGCACGCCCGCCTCTGAATAAAGCCGCGCATCCGTGTAGATGGGAACGCCGGTTTCCTTCACCGTCTCGCCGGTCACCGCTGAGGCATTCCGGCACAGCACCGACGACAGCACCTTCGTTCCCTCGCTGGGCACCAAAGGCCGCGCCAGCAGGATGCGCCGCACCTCCACCCGCGCCTTGGGGAAGGCGGAGGCGGCGTCCGAGATCACCTTGCGCACTTCGGCTTCCACCGCTTCCGGGCTCTCGTCGGGCACGATGCGGCGGTCGAGGCGGAAGGTGACGCGGTCCGGCACCACATTGGTGTTGATGCCGCCGGAGATAAGGCCCACCGTCAGCTGCGGCGAGCCGATGCCCGCCACCTCGGACACCTTGTCCTTCAGGGTGCCGCGATAGGCATAGAGGGCGGTGAGGATGTGGTTGGCCGCCTCCAGCGCGTCGATGCCGGTGAAGGGCAGCGCGGCGTGGGCCGACTTGCCGTTCACCTCCACCTCCAGGTGCAGGCAGCCGTTGTGGCCCACCACCACGCCATAGGTGAAGCCGGCGGAGACGGCATAATCCGGCTTGGTGATGCCCTGTTCGAGGATCCAGCCCGGCCCCACCTCGCCGCCGATCTCCTCGTCATAGGTGAAGTGCAGTTCCACCGTGCCCTTGAGCGGCAGGCCCGAGCGCTTCAGCGCATCGAGGGCGAAAGCGTAAGTTGCGAAGTCCGACTTGGAGACGGCGACGCCACGGCCATACATGCGCCCGTCCACCACCTCGGCGCCGAAGGGATCCCTGGTCCAGCCCTCGCCGGGGGGCACCACGTCGCCATGGGCGTTGAGGGCGATCACCGGCCCGTCCCCGAAACGATGGCGCACGATGAGGTTGGTGACCGAGATCATGCCCGCCGCCTTCACCCGCTCGGCCGGCACCACATGGCGCTCCACCACATGGCCGAGCCCTTCCAGCAGCTCGGCGGCGCGGGCGGCATGGGGCGCGCAATCGCCGGGGGGATTGTCGGACGGCACCTTCACCAGCTCCGCCAGGAACGCGTGCTGCGCGTCGGCGCGCTCGGCGATGAGGTGGCGCAGGGTGTCGGCGTCGGGGGTCGTCATGGGGATTTCCTTCGATTTTACATACATTTTTATTGCGCTTTCGACGCAAACGACAAGGCGTGATGGCCGCAACCCGCATGCGCTGCGGCCATCACAAGACGTGGGACCAGCCTTACTTGCCCGCCCCCCAGGCCTTCAGCACCTCGCGGTCTTCCTGCGACAGCTCGGTGATGTTGTTGGGCGGCATGGCGTGGGTGAGGCCGGCCTGCACCACGATGAGGTCGCGGTTGCGGGCGATGTGCTCCGGCGTATCCAGCAGCACGCCGCGCGGGGCGATGACGATGCCCTCGTAGAGCGGCTCGGAGGCATGACACATGGAGCAGCGGCCCATGACGATGTTCTGGACATCATCCGGCACCTCCACCGGCGGCCCGCTGCGGGCATAGGCGACGCTCACCAGCGGCGGCAAGCCGAGGGCAGTGCGGCCCATGGGGGTGGTGGTGGCCGAGATGGCGATGGCGAGGATGATGCACACCGCAGCCACCAGCCAGCACCACGCCTTGTCACCACGCCCGGCATGCCGCTCATTGTAGTAATAGCGGATCA
The DNA here is from genome assembly GCA_000017645.1 of Xanthobacter autotrophicus Py2. Taxonomy (NCBI): domain Bacteria; kingdom Pseudomonadati; phylum Pseudomonadota; class Alphaproteobacteria; order Hyphomicrobiales; family Xanthobacteraceae; genus Xanthobacter; species Xanthobacter versatilis. Next base: position 3,658,203 of record CP000781.1, on the reverse strand, counting down.
CCGTGCCCACCACGAGCGACAGCGCCACGATGACATAGGCATAGGGCGTGGAATAAGTGAGCGGATAGTGGTTCGAGATCATCAGGAAGACGACGGGCAGCGTGAAATAATTGTTGTGCCCTGACCTGAGCTTCGCGGTCTTGCCGTAATAGGGGTCCGGCACCTGCCCCGCCTTCAGCGCCGCCACCACCTTGTGCTGGTTGGGGATGATGACGAAGAAGACGTTGCCGCTCATGATGGTGGCCATGAGCGCACCAGTGTGGATAAAGGCGGCACGGGCCGAGAACACCTGCTGGAACAGGTAGGCCGCCACGACCACGCCGACGAACACGATGACGCCCACCGCCATGGGATTGTTGCCGAGCCGGGAGCGGCACAGCTGGTCATAGGCGATCCAGCCCAAAGCCAGCCCGCCCATGCCGATGACGAAGGCGACGAACGGCTTCAGGTTCATCACCGCCGGGTCGATGAGATAGATGGACGACTTGTAGTAATAGAGCCAGATCAGCAGGAAGAAACCGGTGAGCCAGGTGGCGTAGGACTGCCACTTGTGCCAGCCCAGCTCCTCGGGCAGGAAGCTCGGGGCCACCAGATACTTCTTCACCTGGTAGAAGCCGCCGCCGTGCACTTCCCACGCCTCGCCGCCCTTGCCGGCGGGAATGTCGGGGGTCGCCTTCAGGCTGGCGTCGAGATGCATGAAGTAGAAGGACGAGCCGATCCACGCCATGCCGGCGATGATGTGCGTCCAGCGCAGCAACAGGCTGCCCCACTCGTGAAGGATAGGTTCCATGTCCGTTCAGGTCCCGTAGCTGGAAGGCGAAGGGGCATTTCCTTCGGAGCCCGCGCCCATGGGCTTGCGCCGCAAGCACATGGGATGACGCGGTCTCTCATATGATTGTTGATCCGGGATCTTGCGGCACCATTGGCCCCGCCGTCCCGCGTGCTTATCGTTGCGAAGGTTCAGGGCAAAGGACGCGGCATCGTGCTCGACAATATGAAGGCCTTCGCCATGTCGGTGGAGAGCGAGAGCTTCTCGGAAGCGGCGCGGCGGCTGCGCCTGTCCGCCAATGTGGTGAGCCACCGCATCCAGATGCTGGAGAAGCACCTGGGCTGCCGGCTGTTCAACCGCACCACCCGCCGCATGAGCCTGACCGAGCAGGGCCGGGTCTATTACGAGGCCATCACCGACGCGCTCCGCCTCATCGACGCGGCGGAGAGCAATGTGTCGGAGCTGGGCGCCCTGCCCCGCGGCGCGCTCAGGGTGACCGCCCCGCTGCATCTGGGCCGGCGCCTGGTGGCGCAGGTTTCGGCGCGCTACCAGGAGGCGCATCCGGAGATCGACGTGCGCCTGCGCCTCTCCGAGCACACCCTCGACCTCATCGCCGAATCCATCGACGTGGCGCTGCGCCTCGCCACCTTCGAGGATTCCAGCATGATCATGCGCAAGGTGGCGCAGGTGGAACGCATCCTGTGCGCCGCCCCGGCCTATCTGGAGCGGGCGGGAGTGCCGCTGCGCCCGCAGGATCTGTTGTCCCACCAATGCCTGCTCCTGAGATTTGCGAGCCTTCGGGAACTGCGCTGGATGCTGACCGACGAGGGCCGGGACCTCGCCGTGCCGGTCACCGGCCACCTGGAGGCCGACGATGGCGACGTGCTGACGGTGTGGGCGCTCGAGGGGCGGGGCATCGTGGTGAAGCCCCGCTTCGAGGTGGCGGATGCGCTCGCCGAGGGCCGCCTGGTGCCGGTGCTTCAGGCGCACCCGCCCAAGCCCGCGACCCTCGCCGTGCTCTACCCGGCCCGCCAGCTGGTGCCGTTGAAGGTGAAGGCCTTCGCCGACATGCTGGTGGACCAGGGCCGCCGCTACATCGCCCAGGAGCTGGGGAAGATCGGGGAGCGGCTGTCCGCCTGAGCGCAAAGCCAAGCCCTGATTGGCCGCGTTCATCCTTGCACCGCTCCCCTTTCCCCGCCCCCGGCCCACGTCAGTGGGCCTCGGCCTGCTTGGCCGCCGCGACGATCTCCTCGGTGGAGGTCTTCTTCACGCCATTGAAGAAGACGTTGAGCAGCACGGCGACAATGGCGCAGAGCAGGATCCCGCTCTCCAGCAGCGGATGCAGCTCGTGCGGCAGGTTCTTGAAGAAGTTGGGCGAGACCAGCGGGATCATGCCGAAGCCCACCGACACCGCGACGATGAACAGGTTGAAGCGGTTGGTCTTGAAGTCGACGCCGGTGAGGATGCGCGCACCGGTGGCCGCCACCATGCCGAACATGACGAGGCCCGCGCCACCCAGCACCACCTGGGGCACCGCCTCCACCAGCGCCGCCATCTTCGGCAGCAGGCCGAGGCCGAGCATGATCAGGCCGCCCACCACCGTCACCCAGCGCGAGCGCACGCCGGTGACGCCGACAAGGCCCACGTTCTGCGAGAAGGAGGTGTAGGGGAAGGTGTTGAAAACGCCGCCGAGAAGGGTGCCCACGCCGTCGGCGCGCAGGCCCTTGGTGAGCGCCTTCTGGTCCACGGGCTTGCCGGTGATGTCCGAGAGGGCGAGGAACATGCCCACCGATTCGATCATCACCACGACCATCACGATGCACATGGTGATGATGGGGACGATGTGGAACGTGGGCATGCCAAAGTGGAACGGCAGGATCACGTCGAACCAGGACGCCGCGGCCACCTTCTCGAAATGCATGATGCCGAGGAAGGTCGCCAGCACCGCGCCGGCGATGATGCCGAGCAGCACCGCCACGTTGGCAAGGAAACCCTTGCCCCACTTGATGAGGCCGAGGACGACCAGCATCACGAACAGGGAAATGCCGAGACCCTGAAGCTGGCCGTAATTGGGATTGGCCACCTGCACCACCTTGCCGTCGATGGTCTGGGTCAGGAACGGGATGCCACCGCCGGCCCAGTTGATGCCCACCCGCATGAGCGAGATGCCGATGATGAGGATGATGGTGCCGGTCACCACCGGCGGGAACAGGGGCAACAGCCGCGAGACGAAAGGCGCGACGATGATGCCGAAGATGCCCGCCGCGATCACCGAGCCGTAGATGCCCAACAGGCCGATCTCCGGGCTCGCAGCCATCGAGAGCATGGGGCCGACCGAGGCGAAGGTGACGCCCATCATCACCGGCAGGCGGATGCCGACGCCGAGGAAGCCAAGGCACTGGGCCAGCGTCGCGAGACCGCAGGCAAACAGGTCCGCGCTGATGAGGAAGGCTACATCCTGGGGCGGCAGCTTCAGCGCGCGGCCGATGATGAGCGGCACCGCCACTGCACCGGCATACATCACCAGCACATGCTGGAGGCCGAGAATCGCGAGTTTCGGAGCTGGCAATATTTCGTCTACGGGATGAACGGCTTCGGACATGAGGTCCCCCTGGAAAGGAAGTCGGGTCAGGTGCGGAAGGGCGTTTTTCGTTTATTGGCGCCATCTTTGCGTGCGGCGCGGGTACCGGTCCGGCGGGTCTGCCCAACGTATCGGCATGCCTAATGAAAGATCAAATCGCCTCCGGTGAAAACCGTTGGTTAATCGGAAGATCTTCCAATATTTTTGGGAAATGAATCGTCGGCGACCGGGTTATGCTGCCATGCAGCGGAGCTTTTGCCCGCAAGGCTTGCGAGGGAAAAATGGGGCGCCTGTCCACGCATGTACTCGATACCGTCGCCGGTGGTCCGGCGGCCAATGTGGCGGTTGAACTTTACCGTTTGGCGCCAGATGGCACGCGCACGCTCCTGACCGAGCGCCGGACCAATGCGGACGGGCGCACCGACACGCCTTTGCTGGCGGGCGATGAGTTCAAGGCCGGCACCTACGAGCTTCAGTTCCACATCGGCGCGCATTTCCGCGCCACCGGCGCGCCAGCCTCCGATCCGCCCTTCCTCGATGTGGTGCCCCTGCGCTTCTCGCTGGCGGAGGACGGGCACTATCATGTGCCGCTGCTGTGCTCCCCGTGGAGCTACTCCACCTATCGGGGCTCCTGAGCGATGAGCGTGCCCAACGATCCCATCACCGGCCGCCCCTACCCGCGCGACCTGATCGGCTACGGACGCAATCCGCCCCATGCGCGCTGGCCGGGAGAGGCGCGCATCGCCGTCCAGTTCGTGGTGAATTACGAGGAGGGTGGCGAGAACTCCATCCTCCACGGCGACAATGCCTCGGAAGCCTTCCTGTCCGAGATCATCGGCGCCCAGCCCTGGCCCCGCCAGCGCCACATGAACATGGAATCCATCTACGAATACGGCGCGCGGGTGGGCTTCTGGCGGCTGCACCGCCTGTTCACCGAGCGCGCCATGCCGGTCACGGTCTATGGCGTCGCCACGGCGCTGGCCCGCAACCCGGACGCCGTCGCCGCCATGAAAGAGGCCGACTGGGAGATCGCGAGCCACGGCTACAAATGGCTCGAATACAAGGACTTCACCCGCGACGCCGAGCGCGAGCACATCGAGGAGGCGATCCGCATCCACACCGAAGTGACCGGCTCCCGCCCGCTGGGTTTCTACCAGGGCCGCTCGGCCGAGCACACGGTGCCATTGGTGATGGAGGAAGGCGGCTTCCTCTATGCCGCGGACAGCTATGCGGATGAACTGCCCTACTGGATCGAGAGTGCCAAGGGTCCGCAACTGGTGGTGCCCTATACGCTGGACGCCAACGACATGCGCTTCTCGGTGGCGGCGGGCTTCGGCACCGGCACGGATTTCTTCGACTATCTGAAAGACAGCTTCGACCTGCTCTATGCCGAGGGCGAGACTGCGCCGAAGATGATGTCGGTGGGCCTCCACCCCCGCCTCGCCGGCCGGCCCGGCCGCGCCCGGGCGCTGGCCCGCTTCCTCGATTACATCGCCGGCCATGAGAAGGTTTGGGTGGCCCGGCGCGTGGACATCGCCCGCCACTGGATCGCCACCCACCCCCCCGTCGGCGGCTACAAGCCCACCTTCATGCCGCGCGGCCTGTTCGTGGAGCGGTTCGGCGGCGTGTTCGAGCATTCACCCTGGATCGCGGAAGCCGCGTACGACAAGGGTCTCACCCCCCGCGAGGACACCGCCGCCGGCCTCCACGCGGCGCTTGCCGCCGTGCTGCGCGCCGCCCCCATCGAGAAGCAGATGGGGGTCATCCACGCCCATCCGGACCTGGCAGGCAAGCTGGCCGAGGCCAAGCTGCTCACCGCCGAATCCACCGCCGAGCAGGCCTCGGCCGGCCTCGACCGGCTGACGGCGGAGGAGAAGGCCCGCTTCACCGCCTTCAATGACGCCTACGTGGCAAAGTTCGGATTCGTCTTCATCATGGCCATCCGCGGCCGGACCAAGGCCGAGATCCTCGATGCCTTCGAGCGCCGGCTCGCCCATGATCGCGACCAGGAGGTCAACGAGGCCCTCACACAGATCGAGCGCATCGCCCGGCTCCGGCTGGACCAGATGCTCCCGGAGGCCGCATGAACAAGGTCTTCCCCGTGCCCCAACCTGCCCCCGTCCCCACCCTCGCGCCCCTTGACGGCAATGCCATCACCGCCCGCCTGAAGGAGCTTGCCGCCTTCTCGGACGTGCCGGGCGAACTCACCCGCCTCTCCCTCACCCCGTCCCACAAGCGGGCGGCGGCGCAGGTATCCCACTGGATGCGCGAGGCCGGCCTCACCCAGGTCCACATGGACGCCACCGGCACCATCGTTGGGCGCTATCCGGCAGACCGGGCCAATGCCAAGACCCTGCTCATCGGCTCGCACATCGACACGGTGCGCAACGCCGGCATCTATGACGGGAACCTCGGCGTGCTCACCGCCATCGCGGCGGTGGAAGCGCTGAACGCGCAGGGCCTGCGCCTGCCGTTCGCCATCGAGGTGGCGGCCTTCGCGGATGAAGAGGGCGTGCGCTTCCTCTCCACCCTCACCTCATCCAAGGCCATGGCGGGCATCTTCGATCCCAAGAGCCTTGATGACGTGGACCAGCAGGGCATCTCCCGCGCCGAGGCGCTGCGCTCGTTCGGCGCGCCGGCGGAGCGTGTCGCCGAATGCCGGCGCGATCCGGCGGACATGATCGGCTATGTGGAAGTGCATATCGAGCAGGGGCCGGTGCTGGAAGCGGCGGGCGCTCCGCTGGGCATCGTCACCGGCATCGCCGGCGCCTCGCGCGGGCACATTCGCGTGCGCGGCGAGGCCGGCCATTCCGGCACCCTGCCCATGCCCATGCGCCACGACGCGCTGGCCGCCGCAGCCGAGATGATCCTCGCCGTCGAAGCCCGCGGCCGCGCCGATGCCGATGCCCTGGTGACCACAGTCGGCACCATGATCATCGCCGGTAGCGCCGTGAACGTGGTGCCGGGCGAGGTGCAATTCTCCCTCGACGTGCGCACCCTCTCCGACGATCTGCGCCAGCGCGCCGTCGCCGACATCCGCGAGGCCATCGACGAGATCGCGGCGCGGCGCGGCGTGCGCGCCGTCCTCGACATCGGCCATGAGGTGCCGGCCGCGCCCTGCCACGGCGTCCTGAAGGAGCGCATGGCGCAGGTGGTGGAAGGCCTGCAACTGCCCGTGGTGCGCCTGCCCTCCGGCGCCGGGCACGACGCCATGGTCTTCCGGGGCATCATGCCCATGGCCATGCTGTTCGTGCGCTCCGAGAACGGCAGTCACAACCCGCGCGAATACGCCTCCCCCGCCGACATCGGCCTTGCCGCCGAAGCGCTCCATGCCTTCCTGCTGAAGACCGCCGGGGAGGTGTGAGCCGGTTGCGTCCCCCGCTGGTGCGGTATCTCCGCGCCCGCGAGCCTCAGGCCGATCACGCGGGCTGGAAAGAGAGGCAATGTGTTTCGGGCCGCGAAACCGCCCTCCCGACCACCCGCGGCCGCCCCATTTGACATTCGCCCCTACCCTGCCTTTAGTGCCCCTGTCGAAGGTCCCGTGGTCCCACACGGGCGCAAAAGGGAATGCGGTGCGGGAGGTCTCTCCCAATGCCGCGGCTGCCCCCGCAACTGTAAGCGGTGAGCCCCTGCCACATGCCACTGTCGCCGCAAGGCGCCGGGAAGGCGGTGGGGGCGCTGATCCGCGAGCCAGGAGACCTGCCTTCGACAAGGTCCGCGCCGGGCGGGGTGCTCCGGTTTGCGTCCCTTCAAGCCCGCCTTGCGCGGGCGGCCCGCGCACCCATGGATATGTATGGTGGAGCGCGGCGAACCTGCCGATATTACAGGCGATGCCACGGCGGAGCCCCCTGCCGGAACGACGCCCCGCGCCCATGACGCGCCCGCCGCCATGCCGGACAACGCGCCGACCGTGACCGTCTTCGTCTGCACCACCTGCCGCAGCAGCGGCGAGGCCGCCTCCCCCGTCGATGGCGCTGCCCTCGCCGAAGCCGCCGCGGCTGCCCCGCTGCCGGACGGTATCGCCGTGCAGGGCGTGCGCTGCCTCGCCAATTGCAAGCGGTCCCTGTCCGCCGCCATGGTCCGCCGCGATGGCTGGACCTATGTGTTCGGCGACCTTTCCGCCGACGCCGCCCCGGACCTCATCGCCGGCGCGGCGCTGCTCGCATCCTCGAGCGACGGTCTCATGCCCTGGCGCGGACGGCCCGACAGCCTCAAGCGCGGCATGGTCGCCCGCATCCCGCCTTTGTCCCTTCCCAAGGAGCCTTGATGACTTCGCTCGCCCGCGTGCCCTGCACCATCGTCACCGGCTTCCTCGGCGCGGGGAAGACCACGCTCATTCGCCACGTGCTGGAGAATGCCGGCGGCAAGCGCCTCGCGGTGATCGTCAACGAGTTCGGCGACGTGGGCATCGACGGCGAGATCCTGAAGGGCTGCGGCATCGAGAGCTGCTCCGAGGACACCATCGTGGAGCTGGCCAACGGCTGCCTGTGCTGCACGGTTGCCGACGATTTCGTGCCGGCATTGGACCAGATCCTGTCGCGCACCCCGCGCGTGGACCACATCCTCATCGAGACTTCCGGCCTCGCTCTGCCCAAGCCTTTGGTGCAGGCGTTCCAGTGGCCTGCCATCAAGAGCCGGGTGACGGTGGACGGCGTGGTGGCGGTGGTGGACGGCCCGGCCCTGGCCGAAGGGCGGGTGGCGCCGGACCTCTCGGCGCTGGCCGCCCAGCGCGCGGAAGACTCAAGCCTCGACCATGACGACCCGGTGGAAGAGGTGTTCGAGGACCAGATCGCCTGCGCCGACCTCGTCATCCTCTCCAAGAGCGACCTGCTCGACGACGCCGGCTTCGCCATCGCCGAACGGGTAGTGGCGCAGAGCCTGCCCCGCGCGGTGAAGCTGGTGCGCGCCACCGCCGGCAAGGTGGATATCGCCGTGTTGCTGGGCCTCGGCATCGGCGTGGAAGACGAGATCGACGCCCGCCGCACCCATCACGACGACGAGGAAGACCACGACCACGACGAGTTCGAGAGCATCGTGCTCCCGCTCCCTGAAATCGCCGATCCCGTCGCCCTCGCGGAGCGCGTGGTCGCGGCCGCCGGGACGCCGGACGTGCTGCGGGTGAAGGGCTTCGCGGCGGTGGCCGGCAAGCCCATGCGGCTGCTGGTGCAGGGCGTTGGCCCACGCGTGTCGCACCATTTCGACCGGCCGTGGGGCGCAGCCGAGGAGCGGCGCGGCGCACTGGTGGTCATCGGCCTCAAGGGCTTCGACCGCGCGGCGGTGGAGCGGGCCATCCTCGGCTGAGGCGAACCGGACCCCATGCACATCCTCGCCACCACATCGACGACGCTGGAGGATCTGGCCGAGCCGGTCGATCTCGCCCAGCCGCCCGGCGACATGGTGGCGCTGTCGTTCACCGACAGCGACCTCCTGGCCCTGTCCGCCGCCTGGCGGGCGCGGCGGGACAGCCTGCCCAGCCTGCGCCTCGCCCGGCTGAAAGACCTCACCCATCCCATGTCGGTGGACCTGTGGGTGGAGAAGGTGGCGCGCCATGCCAAGGTGGTGCTGGTGCGCCAGCTCGGCGGCCTCGACTGGTGGCGCTACGGCGCCGAGCAATTGTCCGCCCTCGCCCGGACGCGCGGCATCGCCCTCGCGCTGCTGCCGGGGGAGGACCAGGACGACCCGCGCCTCGCCGCCCTCTCCACCGTGCCGGCGGAGGAGCTGGCGGACTGGCTTGCTTATTTCCGTGCCGGCGGCCCGGACAATATGGGGGCGCTGCTTGAGCGCATGGCCAGAACGGCCGGATACGCCACGCCCGCCGCGAACGCACCGCCCCGCCCTGTTCCCGCCACCGCCTTCTATCGCCCTGGAGCGGGGCTGACGGAGCTGCAGACTCTCGCTGCCACCGCGCGGGCGGATGGGCGGCCCAGCGCCCTCATCCTGTTCTACCGGTCCCAGTGGCTTGCGGCGGACACCGCCGCCATCGATGCGGTGGCCGCCGCCCTTGAGGCGCGGGGCATCGCCGCCGTGCCGCTGTTCGTGCCGAGCCTGAAGGCGCCGGAAGCGCGCGCCGCCGTGCGGGATGCGCTGGCCGCGCTCAAGCCGGCGGTGATCGTCACCACCACCGCGTTCGCGGCGGGGAATGCGGCCGAACTGTTCCCGGCGGGCGGGCCGCCGGTGCTCCAGGCCGCCCCCGCCACCACCGCCCGCGCTGCCTGGGCGGGCAGCCCGCGCGGGCTGTCGGCCGCCGATCTCGCCATGCATGTGGTGCTGCCGGAGCTGGACGGACGGGTACTGGCCGGCGCGCTCTCCTTCAAGGATTTCGCCCCGGCCGATGCGGACCTTGCCTTCGCCCCCGCCATCAACCGGCCGGAGCCGGACCAGGTGGCCCATGTGGCGGACCGCGTCGCGGGTCTCGCGCGCCTCGCCGCCACGCCCCGCGCCGAACGGCGGCTGGCGCTGATCCTGCCCGACTATCCCGGCGCCGAGGGCCGCTCCGGCTATGCGGTGGGCCTCGACGTGCCGGAGAGCGCTCGGCGCCTCATCGCGACCTTGGGTGACGCCGGCTACGCCACTGGCGCCGCGCCCGCCGATGCCAAGGCGCTGCTCGCCGCCATCGCCCCCACGCCGGCCCTCTCACTCGACGCCTATCGCCGCGCCTTTGAGCGCCTGCCGCAGGCGTCGCGCGAGGCTGTGCTTGCCGCGTGGGGTGCGCCCGACGCCGATGCGGAGCTGAAGGACGGCGCCTTCCACTTCCGCATGGCCCGCCTCGGCCCCCTCACCCTCGCCTTCGCACCTGATCGCGGCGCGGCGCTGGACCGGCGCGCGGACTATCACGACGCTGCCCTGCCGCCGCGCCACGCCCTCATCGCTTTCGGCCTGTGGCTGCGCGAGGGTCTGGATGTCCACGCTGTCATCCATCTCGGCGCCCACGGCACGCTGGAATGGCTTCCGGGAAAGGCGGTGGCGCTGACGCCGGGCTGCTTCCCGCAACTGGTCATGGGCGCGCTGCCGGTGGTCTATCCCTTCATCGTCTCCAATCCCGGCGAGGCGGCGCAGGCCAAGCGGCGGCTCGCCGCCGTCACCATCGGCCACCTGCCCCCGCCGCTGGCCGCCGCCGGCCTGTCCGAGGCCGAGCAGAAGCTGGAACGGCTGGTGGACGAATACGCGCAAGCCGACGGCCTCGACCGCCGCCGCCGCGAGCGCCTCGCCCAGCTCATCGTGGAGACCGCCGGCGACACCGGCCTTGCCGCCACCGCCGGCGTCACCACCGCCACCGACCCCGACGAGGCCCTGCGCCGCATCGACGCCTGGCTGTGCGACCTCAAAGACCTCGCGGTGAAGGATGGCCTTCACATCTTCGGCCATGTGCCGCAGGAGGAGGCCGACCCGGCCCGCCTCGCCTCGGCCGGCGCCGAGACCCGCGCGCTGCTCGATGCCCTCGACGGCCGCTTCGTGCCGGCCGGCCCGGCCGGGGCACCGGCGCGGGGGCGGCGGGACGTTTTGCCCACCGGGCGCAACCTCTACACTGCCGATCCGCGCACCCTGCCCACCCCCACCGCCTGCGACCTCGCACTCAAGGCGGCGGATGAGGCCCTGCGCCTGCTGCTGCAGGAACACGGCGACTGGCCCCGCGCGCTGGTGCTGGACCTGTGGGGCAGCGCCTCCCTGCGCACGGGGGGCGAGGAGATCGCCCAGGGCCTTGCTTTCCTCGGCTGCCGGCCCGTGTGGGAGGCGGCGAGCGGCCGCGTCACCGGCATCGAGGTGATGCCCCCGGCCGTGCTGGGGCGCCCGCGCATCGACGTGACCTTCCGCATCTCCGGCCTGTTCCGCGACATCTTCCCGGCCCAGATCGCGCTTCTGGACGCCGCCGTGCGGGCCGTGGCTGCGCGGGACGAGGACGATGCTGAGAACCCGCTTGCCGCCGCCCGTCGCCGGGGCGAGGACCTCTCGCGCCTGTTCGGCTCGGCGCCGGGCGCCTATGGCGCGGGCATCGAGGCGCAGCTCCAGCGCGGCGCCTTCGCGGATCGCGCCGAGCTGGGCCATGCCTATCTTGCCGCCGCCTCCCATACGTATGGCGGGGCGGATGGCATGGCGCGCCCCGCCCCCGGCGCCTTCGCCGGGCGGATCGCGCAGGCGGACGCGCTCATCCATGGCGCGGACGATGCCGCCCGCGACCTCCTGGACGGCAGCGAGGATGCCGCCTTCATGGGCGGCTTCGCGGCGGCCGGCGCAGCACTGGGGCGCAAGGCGCACCTCGTGGTGCTCGACACTACCGACCCCGACCGCCCCCGCGCCCGCCCCCTGTCCGAAGCGCTGGCGCGGCTGGTGCACGGCCGCGTCTCGGCCACCTTCATCGCCGGGCAGATGCGCCACGGCCCGCGCGGTGCGGCGGAGCTGGCGGAGACGGTAGACCGCCTCGTCGCCTTCGCCGAGACCACGCAGGAAGTGGCAAACGCCCTGCTGGACCGGCTCCACGACGCCTATCTGGCGGAGCCGTCGGTGCGCGCTTTCCTGCTCGACCAGAACCCCGCCGCCGCCCGCGCCATGGCCCGCCGCTTCGCCGATGCGCGCCGGCGCGGCCTGTGGCACAGCCGCCGCAACGCCCTCGACGCCGATCTGGAAGGCCTCCTCGCGGAGGCTGCCCCGCTTCAAGAAGCCGCGCCTCAAGAAGACACACCGAAGGAGGCGGCCGAATGAGCCCGCGCCCGCCCGCGCGCCGGGGCGCCTGCCCTGCCTTCCTCGCGCCCATGGAAACCGGCGACGGCTTGATCCTGCGCCTCGTGCCGGCGGAGGGCGCCATCTCCTCCGGCCAGTTGCGCGGTCTGGCCCGCGCGGCCACCGCCTTCGGCAATTCCATGATGGAGATCACCGCTCGCGGCAGCCTTCAGGTGCGCGGGCTGACGGCGGAAACGGTGGCGCCGCTTCAGGATGCTGTGCTCGCGCTGGGCATTACGCCGCGCCTCGGCCTCGCCATCGATATCTCCCCCCTGTCGGGGCTCGACCCCCGGGAGATTGCCGATGCCCGTCCCCTCGCCCAACGCATCCGGGAGGGTGCGGCAGGGCTTGCAGGCAAGCTGGGGCCGAAGGTGTCCGTGGTCGTCGATGGCGGCGGCGCCATCAGCCTTGGCGGCCACAAGGCGGATGTGCGCCTCGTCGCCATGCGCTCCAGCCCGGGCGTGAGGTGGTCCATAACCATCGGCGGCGGCGCACCGGAACTGCTGGCGGAGCAGGATGCGGCGTCGCTCGCCCTCGACGCCCTGTCGCGGATCGCCGCCCTCGGCCGCCGCGCCCGCGCCACCGACCTGCTGGGGTGCGCCGCGACGCAACCCGCCACCTCCGGTGATGACGGCACGCCCGCCACTCCGCTGGGCACCTTCTCCCTCGCCGGCGGCCGCTTCGCCTGCGGCATCGGCCTGCCCTTCGGCGCCGGCGCGGCCGACCTGTTCGCGGCTCTCGCCGATGCCGCGGAAAAGGCCGGCGCCCGCGACCTGCGGCCGGCCACCGAGCGGGTGCTCCTCGCCACCGGCCTCGACGCGGAGGGCGCCCATGCCTTCGCGGCCGACGCCCGGCGGCTCGGCTGCCTGACGGCGCCCGACGATCCCCGCGCCTTCATCGCCGCGTGCCCCGGCGCGCCGGCCTGCGTCTGCGCTCATTTTCCGGCGCGCGACCTCGCGCCCAATGTCGCCGAGGCCCTTGCGCCGCTGCTGGACGGGACGGTGACGGTACATTTGTCCGCCTGCGCCAAGGGCTGCGCCCATCCCGCGCCGGCGACCCTCACCTTCGTGGGCATGGACGAGGGGATCGCTCTGGTGCATGAGGGCGCACCGTCCGGGGCACGCGGTCCGGCGATCGCGGTGGATGCCTTGGTGGCGACGCTCGCAACGCTCGCCGCCACGTCCCGCGCGCCCGGCGAGACGGGACGCGGGCTTCTGGCCCGGATGCAAGAGGCAGGTTTACCGGCGGGCCTGTGGCTGCGCGAAGGAAACGACAGACCGATGGTGAAGACGTGACGAGCCGCGCAGCATGACCCTCCCCTTCAACTACGTGCGCGACGGCACCGCCATCTACGAGCGCTCCTTCGCCATTATCCGCGCCGAGGCCGACCTGTCGCGCTTCTCCCCCGAGGAGGAAGACGTGGCGGTGCGCATGATCCACGCCTGCGGGCTGGTGGACGCGGCGCGCGATTTCGTCTTCGGCCCGGGCGTGGTGGCCGCCGCCCGCGCGGCACTGCAAGCCGGCGCGCCCATCCTGTGCGATGCCCAGATGGTGGCCCACGGCATCACCCGCGCCCGCCTGCCAGCCAGCAACGAGGTGGTCTGCACCCTGCGCGATCCCGCCGTGCCGGCGCTGGCCGAAAAGCTCGGCACCACCCGCTCGGCCGCCGCGCTGGAATTGTGGCGCGAGCAGCTTGCCGGCGCGGTCGTCGCCATCGGCAATGCGCCCACCGCCCTCTTCCATTTGCTGGAAATGCTAGACAAGGGCGCACCCCGCCCCGCCGCCATCCTGGGCATGCCGGTGGGCTTCGTGGGCGCGGCGGAATCCAAGGATGCGCTGGCGGCCGATCCGCGCGGCGTGCCGTTCGCCATCGTGCGCGGGCGGCTCGGCGGCAGCGCCATCACCTCGGCCGCCGTCAACGCGCTGGCGAGGGCCGGGCTATGAAGGGCCAGCTCATCGGCGTGGGCGTCGGCCCCGGCGACCCCGATCTCATGACCCTCAAAGCGGTGAAGGCCATCGCCGGCGCCGACGTGGTGGGCTATTTCGCCAAGGCGGGGAACGTCAGCCACGCGCGCACCATCGCGCAGACGCACTTCCGCCCGGACACGGTGGAGCTGCCCCTGCTCTATCCCGTCACCACCGAGATCCACCGTCACGACGATGCCTATCGCACCGCCATCGGCGCCTTCTACGATGCCTCGGCGGCGGCGGTGGCGGAGCATATCCTCGCCGGGCGCACCGTGGCGGTGCTGAGCGAGGGCGACCCGCTATTCTACGGCTCCTACATGCACCTGCATGTGCGCCTCGCCCAACGCTTCCCCACCAAGGTCATCCCCGGCGTCACCGGCATGTCCGGCTGCTGGTCGCAGGCGGGCGCGCCCATCGCCCAGGGCGACGACGTGCTCATGGTGCTGCCCGGCACGCTGGATGAAGCTGAACTTGCCCGCCGCCTCGCCACGGCCGATGCGGCGGTGATCATGAAGGTGGGCCGCAACCTGCCCAAGATCCGCCGGGCGCTGGCCGCCGCCGGCCGGCTCGACCGCGCGCTCTATGTGGAACGCGGCACCATGGCCGATTGCGCCCTGGTTCCCTTGGCCGAACGGGCGGACGAGCGCGCGCCCTATTTCTCCATTGTGCTGGTGCCCGGCTGGGAGCGCGCGGCATGACTGGCGGCGACCGGCGCGGGCGCATCACCGTGGTGGGCCTCGGCCCCGGTGCGGCCCGGCAGATGACGCCTGAAGCGGCGGCGGCGGTGGAAGCGGCGGACCTGGTCTTCGGCTATGCCCCCTACCTCGCCCGCCTGCCGGAGCGGCCCGGGCAGGAGCGCCGGCCTTCAGACAATCGCGAGGAGATCGCCCGTGCCTCGGCCGCGCTGGATGCGGCCGTTGCCGGCGCGCGGGTCGCCATGGTGTCGGGGGGCGATCCCGGCGTGTTCGCCATGGCCGCCGCTGTGTGCGAGGCCATCGAGCACGGGCCGGAGGCGTGGCGCGCCCTCGATTTCGAGGTGGTGCCCGGCGTCACCGCCATGCTGGCGGTCGCGGCGCGCTGCGGGGCGCCGCTGGGCCACGATTTCTGCGCCCTCTCGCTCTCCGACAATCTGAAGCCCTGGGCGCTGGTGGAAAAGCGCCTGCTGCTGGCGGCGGAGGCCGGCTTCGTCATCGCCCTCTACAATCCCATCAGCCGGGCGCGGCCGTGGCAGCTGGGACGGGCCTTCGCGCTGCTGCGCGAGCGCCTTGCGGGCAACGTGCCGGTGGTGTTCGGCCGCGCGGCGGGACGCGAGGACGAGCGCATCACCCTCGCCACCCTGGCCGAGGCCGACCCGGCGCAGGCTGACATGGCCACCTGCGTGATTATCGGCACCACCGACACCCGCATCGTGCCGCGTCCCGGCCTGCCGCCTTTGGTCTACGCACCCCGCTCGGCGGACAGGCCCGCGCCACGAGCGGAAGGAGAGTCCGCGCCGCGAGCGGGAGAAGAGCCCGTGTCTCCAGTGGAGGAATCCGCGCCGTGAGCGCCGAGCCGGTCGAGCAGCCATGCCTCGGCTTCCGCCGGCGTCTCCACCGCCGGGACGGCGGGAATGGCGGGCCGCGCGATCAGCAGCACCTCGATGCCCAGCGCGCGGGCGGCCGCCATCTTGCCGTAGGTGGCCGAGCCGCCGCTGTTCTTGGCCACGATGGTGTCGATGCGGTGCGCCTCCAGCAGCGCGCGGTCTTCGGCCTCGCCGAACGGGCCACGCCCCAGCACGTATTCGGCCTCAGGCACCGCCAGCGGCGGGGTGACCGGATCGACACTGCGCACCAGATAGACATGCTGCGGCGCCGCCTCGAAGGCGCGCACCTCGTTGCGCCCGAGGGCGAGGAACACCCGCCGCGGCGCATCCCCCAGCGCGGCGACCGCCGCCGGCACATCGGCCACCTCCCGCCAGCGATCGCCGGCAACGGGCATCCATGGCCCGCGCCGCAGGGCGAGGAGGGGCACGCCCGCCGCCGCGCAGGCATCAGCCGCATTGAAGGACATGCGGGCGGCATAGGGATGGGTGGCGTCCACCACGGCGACAATGCGCTCCGCCTTCAGGTAGTCTTCAAGGCCCTCAGCGCCGCCGAAGCCGCCGACGCGCACGGGCACCGGCTGGGGCGCGGGATGTTCCGTGCGCCCCGCCAGCGACAGGACCACGTGGAGGCCGGCATGATCGGCGATGCGGGCGGCAAGCCGCCTCGCGAGGGCACTGGCCTCGCTGGTGCCGCCCAGCAGGAGAATGCGCGGAACCATGGCTGAAACGGCGCGGGTCGAGACGGAGGGATCGCTCATGGCGGGCATAAGTGCCCCAGCGGGGCGCTGGCTGTCCATCGTCGGCATCGGCGAGGATGGGGCGGACGGTCTCTCCCCCGCCGCGCGCGCCGCCATTTCCTCCGCCGAAATCGTGTTTGGCGGGGCGCGCCACCTTGCGCTCGCGGGCGGGCTCGTCACCGGAGAAGCGCAGGTGTGGCCGAGCCCCTTCAGCCTTGTCGGCGTTCTCGCCGCGCGCGGGCGGGCGGTGTGCGTCCTCGCCTCGGGCGATCCCTTCCTTTACGGCGTGGGCGCGAGCCTCGCCCGCCATGTGCCGGCCGACGAGATGCGCGCCTTCCCCGCGCCTTCCGCCTTCGCGCTGGCCGCCGCGCGCCTTGGCTGGCCGTTGCAGGAGGCGGACCTCGTATCCCTCCACGGCCGGCCGCTGGCCCGGCTGCGGCCCTTCCTGCAGGACGGCGCGCGGCTGATCCTCCTCACCTCGGACGGCGACGGGCCGCGACAGGTGGCGGATTTCGTCACCGCCCACGGCTGCGGTGCTTCGCGCCTTATGGTGCTGGAGGCGCTGGGCGGCCCCTCCGAGCGGGTGCGCGAGACGCGGGCCGAGGCCTTCGCCTTTACCGACGTGACCGCGCTGAACGTGGTGGCGCTGCAGGTGGCGGCGGAGGCAAACGCCCCCCTCCTGCCTCTCGCCAGCGGCCTTGCCGACGACTTGTTCGAGCATGATGGCCAGATCACCAAGCGCGAGATCCGCGCCCTCACCCTCTCCTCCCTCGCGCCACGACGGGGGGAGCTGTTGTGGGATATCGGCGCGGGGGCTGGGTCCATCGCCATCGAATGGCTGCTGGCGCATCCCTCCCTCAGTGCCGTCGCCATCGAGGGGCATGCGGAGCGCGCCGCCCGCGTCGGCCGCAATGCCGGGCGCCTCGGCGTGCCGCATCTGAAAGTCGTAGAGGGTGCGGCACCCGGCGCCCTTGCCGGACTGCCCCCGCCGGATGTCATCTTTCTCGGCGGCGGCGCCTCGGAGCCGGGCGTGTTCGAGGCGGCGATGGCGGCGCTGAAGCCGGGCGGGCGGCTGGTGGCCAACGCGGTGACGCTGGAGACGGAAGCGGTGCTCCTCGCTGCCCATGCAAGGCTCGGCGGCGATCTCGTACGCATCGCGCTGGCGCGCTCCGTGGCGGTGAAGGGCATGACCGGCTGGCGGCCCGCCATGCCGGTCACCCAATGGCGCTATGGCAAGCCGCCCGAAGGCAAGCCACCTGAGACCGAGGGAGGCGGGGCATGATCGTGGCCGGCATCGGCTCGAAGCGGGGCGTGAGCGTGGATGAGGTGCTGGCCGCCTTCGACGCGGCCCTGGCGCGCGCCGCGCTGGCACGGGACGACGTGGCCCTCATCGCCGCGCCGGCGGTGAAGGGGGGCGAGGCCGGCATCAGCGAGGCGGCGGCCAGACTCGGCCTGCCGCTGGTGCTGGTGCCCCAGACCCAGCTAGAAGCCGCCTCCAACCGCACCAAGACCCGCTCTGAGCGGGTGATCGCCCTGCTGCGCGTGCCCTCGGCGGCGGAGACTGCGGCGCTTGCCGCCGGCGGTGCCCGGGCGCGCCTTCTTGGGCCGCGCCTTGCGCTCGGCCCCGTCACCTGCGCCCTGGCCCGGCGGGAGGAAGAAGAAGCGTGACCGTTCATTTCATCGGCGCGGGACCCGGCGCGGCGGACCTCATCACCGTGCGCGGGCGCGATCTCATCGCCCGCTGCCCGGTCTGCCTCTATGCCGGCTCCATCGTCGCGCCGGAACTGCTGGACTACTGCCCGCCCGGCGCGCGCATCGTGGATACCGCCCCCCTCGACCTCGACCGGATCGAGGCCGAATATGTGCGCGCCTTCGCGGCGGGCGAGGATGTGGCGCGGCTGCATTCCGGCGACCTCTCGGTCTACAGCGCGGTGGCCGAGCAGATGCGCCGGCTCGACCGGCTGTCCATCCCCTATACGCTGACGCCCGGCGTGCCGGCCTTCGCGGCGGCGGCAGCGCTGCTGAAGCGGGAGTTCACCGTGCCCGAGGTGGCCCAGAGCCTCGTCATCACCCGCGTCTCGGGCCGCGCCTCCGCCATGCCTGAGAGCGAAAAGCTTAAAGCCTTCGCTGCCACGGGGGCGACCCTCGCCATTCATCTGGCCATCCATGCCCTCGACAAGGTGGTGGCGGAACTGACCCCGGTGCTCGGTACCGACTGCCCGGTGGCGGTGGTGGCCAAGGCCTCCTGGCCGGACGGGCGCGTCGTCACCGGGACCCTCGGTGACATCGCCGGCCAGCTTGAGGCCGACCCCATCCCGCGCACGGCGCTCATTCTGGTGGGGCGGGCGCTGGCGGCGCAGGATTTCCGCGAGAGCGCGCTCTACGACACCGCCTATGTCCGCCGCTTTCGCGGGGGCGGAGAATGAGGGACGGCTCAGGCCTGCGCGGGGGCGAAGGGGGCGCGGCCCATGAGCGTGCCGTCGCGGTCGAACACGACGATCTCCAGCGCTACGTCGGCCCGGCCGAGCGCCCGCGCGGCGGTGGTCCAGGCGGCCTGGGCCACGCAATCGCCCAGCGGGAAGCCTGCGACGCGGGCAATCTGAAACGCCTCCGCCACCATGTGCGCGGCGCCGATGCGCGCCGCGAGGTCCGCCCCGGCGCCGGCGCCCGACACCAGAGTGGCGAGGGCAGCCATGTCGGCGCGGCCGCGCTTGGAGTGGAGATCGAGGAAACCTTGGCCGAGCTTGGTCATCTTGGCGACGCCGCCGGCCACCGTCACCTTCGCCACGGGATGGGCGCGCACATATTTCAGCATGCCGCCGACGAAATCGCCCATGTCGATGAGCGCCACCTCGTCGAGGCCATGCAGCTTCTGCACCGCCTGCTCGGAGGCGTTGCCGGTGGCCCCGGCCACGTGATCCAGCCCCATGGCGCGAGCCACATCGATGCCGCGATGGATGGAGTGGATCCACGCCGCGCAGGAATAGGGCACGACGATGCCCGTGGTGCCCAGCACCGAGAGCCCGCCGACGATGCCGAGGCGCGGATTGAGCGTCTTGAGCGCGAGGCGCGCCCCGTCGGCGATGGAGATTTCCACGTCCGCATCGGCCGCAACGCCCGCCGCGCGCGCCACCTCGGCGATGCCGGCGGCGATCATGCGGCGCGGCACGGGATTGATGGCCGGCTCGCCGGGCGGGATCGGCAGGCCCGGCCGCGTCACCGTGCCCACCCCCTCCCCGGCCCGGAAGGTGACGCCCGCCCCCGTCGCCCCGCGTCGGACGGTGGCGCGCACCAAGGCACCGTGGGTCACATCCGGATCGTCGCCCGCATCCTTGACGATGCCGGCCATGGCGCTGTCGGGGCCGAGATCCTGAACCGCGAGGGCGAAGGCGGGACGGGCGCCGCCGGGCAGTTCCACCTCGACCGGATCGGGAAAGGCGCCGGTGACGAGCGCGGCAAAAGCGGCCTTGGCCGCGCCGGCGGCACAGGTGCCCGTGGTCCAGCCGCGCTTCAGCGGACGGTCGGTGGGGGCGCCTTCGGGACCATCGCTCGGCACGTCGCTCATGACCGCCTTGATAGAGAGGCCAGGCGGACTGCGGAAGGGGGAAGCGAACAGTGAACGCCCCCTATGCCCCCCGTGGCCTCCTCATCGCCGCCCCGCGCTCCGGCTCGGGCAAGACGACGATCACCCTCGCCCTGCTCGCGGCTTTGGCACGGCGGGGCGTCGCCGTGCGGGCGGCGAAATCGGGACCGGACTATATCGACCCCGCCTTCCATGCCGCCGCCACCGGCCGTCCGGGCCTCAATCTCGACAGCTGGGCCATGCCGCCGGCCCTCGTCGACCACCTCGCCTCGACAGCCGCGCAGGGCGCCGAGCTGCTGGTGGCGGAAGGCGCCATGGGCCTCTTTGACGGGGTAGCGACCGAGCCGGGCCGCACCGGCGCGGGAGCCGACATCGCCGCCCGGCTCGGCCTGCCGGTGCTGCTGGTGCTGGATGTGTCGGGGCAATCCCAGACGGCGGCGGCGGTGCTGCGCGGCTTCCTCACCCATGATCCTCGGGTGCGCATCGCCGGCGTGGTGCTGAACAAGCTCGGCAGCGAGCGGCATATCCGCATGATCCGCGAGGCCGTCGCCCCGCTGGGCGTCCCCATCCTTGGAACAGTCCCGCGCGAGGCGACCATCGTGCTGCCTGAGCGTCATCTGGGGCTGGTGCAGGCCGGGGAGACCGACGATCTCGCCGCCCGCCTCGAAGCCCTGGCCGATCTCGGCGAACGCCATCTCGACCTCGACGGCATCCGCGCCGCCGCCGGTCCTCTCGGTCTCGCAGCGGGAGATGCGAACGCGCTCATCGCGCCGCCCGGCCAAAGGATCGCACTGGCGCAGGATGCGGCTTTCAGCTTCATGTATGGCCATCTGCTGGCGGGCTGGCGGGCACTGGGGGCGGAAATCCACCCCTTCTCACCGCTTGCCGACGAGGCGCCGGACCCGTCCTGTGACGTGTGCTGGCTGCCTGGCGGCTATCCCGAGCTTCATGCCGGACGGCTGGCGACAGCGGCCCGCTTCCTAGAAGGCACGCGGCGATTTGCGCAGTCCAAGCCCGTGCATGGGGAGTGCGGCGGCTACATGGCTCTTGGCCGAGCGCTGACCGACGCAGACGGCACCACCCACGCCATGCTCGGCCTGCTGGACCTCGAGACCAGCTTTGCCCGCCGCAAGATGAACCTCGGCTATCGGGCGGCCCGCCTTCTGGCCCCCTCGCCCCTCGGGGCGACGGGGGAAACGGTGCGCGGCCACGAGTTCCACTACGCGACCGTCGTCACCCGCGGCGGGGACGCGCCCCTCGCCGAACTGTCCGATGCCGAAGGCCGCCCGCTGGGCCCCGCCGGCAGCCGGCGCGGCAGCGTCACGGGCGGCTTTTTTCACGCCATCGCGCGGGGCTGACGTTCGCGCGATTTCCGCTCGCCCAGGCTCAGGCAAACCGCTTGAGACTTTGCTTCAACGCGTTTTCTTGACGCGAACCGGTGTCCACTTCGCTCGAAAACGCTTTAGAGCACGCCTCAGACCTGCCTGACGGTGACGGCAAGGATGCGCTTGGCCACCACATAGGCCGCCGGAATGGCGACGACAGCGCCGATGGCGGCAGCGATGGGGATGAGGCGCATGTCCTGCCCCGCCAGGGACGGCATGGCCAGGACAAACAGGATGGCCGCGCCCGCAAAGGTGGTGGCGAGAATGAGCCAGACGAGGATCGCAATCTTGAGCATGGTAGAGGCTCCCGCAGCAGACGTCTTTTGATACGCCCTTCCGCTGGGTCCGCTTTTGACAACGATCAACTGTGAATGAGACCGCCGTGTCGCATGCATTCAACGCATGACCGTTACCGGCACTTGCGGGTTATAGTCGCATCCGCAGGCACGCCGCCGGGCGCCGGAAGGGCACGCCGCCGATCCCCGGGAGGGACGCAATGCAGTGTCAGTTCAAGGAAGATGACTTCCGTGCTGCCATCCTCGACATCGTCAGCCACAAGGATGGGCAGGCCATCATCATCCAGGTGATTGGTGGAAACACCCTCACCGGTTTCGCCCCCCTCAGCGTGGGCCGGGACTATCTCAGGTGCCAGGTGGCCGCCGGGACCGGGCAGAAGGAACAGGTGGTTCCCTTCCACTCCATCACCTGCGTGCGCTGAGGCGCCCGAGCCTGGAAGCTTGCGCACAGTAAAACCCGGCGTGCGCCGAGGAGTCGCCCCTGTCAGGCTGGCCGCGCCGTCCTATATCGTATATCCATCGCGGGCGTTCGATCGCCCCGGCACTTCATGCCCCTCAGGAGCCCCCCATGGCAGCACCCCAGCCCCTTTCCCGTCCTGCGACCGCGCGCTTCCCGCTGCTGCGCGACAAGATGCTGATCGGCGGCGCCTGGGTGGATGCGGACTCAGGCGCCACCATCGAGGTCAACAATCCCGCCACCGGCGAGATCATCGGCACCATTCCGAAGGCCGGCGCCGCCGAGACCCGCCGCGCCATCGAGGCCGCCTCCGAAGCCTTCAAGACCTGGCGCGCCACCACCGCCGCCGAGCGCGCGGCGAAGCTGCACAAGCTCGCCGACCTCATCACCCAGAATGCGGACGAGCTGGCCGCCATCCTCACCACCGAGCAGGGCAAGCCGCTGGCCGAGGCCAAGGGTGAGATCGGCGCCTCCGCCGGCTATGTGCGCTGGTTCGCGGAAGAGGCCCGGCGCCTCTATGGCGACGTGATCCCCTCGCCGTGGGGCAATCGCCGCATCCTCGTCACCAAGGAGCCGGTGGGCGTGGTGACGGCGGTGACGCCGTGGAACTTCCCCTCCTCCATGCTGTCACGCAAGATTGGCGCGGCGCTGGCGGCGGGCTGCACGGTGGTGGCCAAGCCCTCCGAGCTGACCCCCTATTCGGGCCTCGCCTGGGGCGTGCTGGCCGAGATGGCCGGCATCCCGGCGGGCGTCGTCAACATCGTGGTGGGCGAGGCTCCCGCCATCGGCGGCGAGATGACCTCCAACCCGCTGGTGAAGAAGGTGACATTCACCGGCTCCACCCCCGTGGGCAAGCTGCTGATGAAGCAGTCCGCCGACACCATGAAGAAGATCTCCATGGAGCTGGGCGGCAACGCGCCGTTCCTGGTGTTCGACGATGCCGACCTCGACCTCGCGGTGGAGCAGGCCATCGCCTCAAAGTTCCGCAACGTGGGCCAAACCTGCGTGTGCGCGAACCGCTTCTACGTGCAGGCCGGCATCTATGACGCCTTCGCCGCCAAGTTCGCCGAGGCATCCAAGAAGCTGAAGGTGGGCAATGGCCTGGACGAGGGCGTGGTCGCCGGCCCGCTCATCGACGACCGCGCGCTGGCCAAGGTGGAACGCCTGCTGAAGGACGCCCTGGACAAGGGCGCCACCGTGCTCACCGGCGGCAAGCAGCCCGCCCTCGGCGGCACTTTCTTCGAGCCCACGGTGCTGGCCGGGGCCACCCAGGACATGGCGTTCGCCCGCGACGAAATCTTCGGCCCGCTGGCCCCGCTCTTCAAGTTCGAGACCGAGGAGCAGGCCGTGTCGTACGCCAACGACACGGAATACGGTCTCGCCTGCTACTTCTTCACCAAGGACCTTGGCCGCGCCTTCCGGGTGGCGGAAAAGCTGGAATACGGCCAGGTGGGCATCAATGCCGGCGTCATCACCACCGAAGTCGCGCCCTTCGGCGGCGTGAAGGAGAGCGGCATGGGCCGCGAAGGCTCCAAGTACGGCTGCGACGACTATCTGAACATCAAGTACATGTGCGTCGGCGGGCTCTGACCCGCCCCGCCCCCGGGGCGGTCCACCGCCCCGGGGCTTCCTGCATCAGGCTGGCGGCGCGAAGCGCAAGGCGATGCCGATGCGGTTCCAGGCGTTGATGGAGGCGATGGTCACCGTCAGGAAGACCGCCTCGTCCTCCGAGAATTCCTTCAAAAGCGCCGCCCAGGCCGCATCGGAGGCAGCTTCCGCCTCAAGCTGCGTCAGGTCTTCCGCATAGGCCAGCGCCGCACGCTCCCGCGCCGAGAACGCCGGTGCATCCCGCCAGGCCGCCAGCAGGTCGAGCTTGTCCTGCGACACGCCAGCCTTGCGCGCCACCCCCAGATGGAACTTCAGGCAGAAGGCGCATCCGTTGATCTGGGAGGCGCGCAGCTTCACCAGCTCGGTCAGCCCCTTGTCGAGGCCCGAGGCGTCCACCGCCTTGGTGAGGGCGGACAGCCCCGCATAGACATCCGGGGCACGCTCGGTGAAGGCCTTGTAGGTGGGGCGGGAAAGCGGATCGGCCATGAACTGGTCCTTTCGATGATCCTCAGGCAATATCAAAGCTCGAATATAATATCAGAGCTTTGATATGAACGACAAGGCACCATCTCTTGCCCCGGCACCCGGCGACGGCAAGCGCGGGACGCACGGCTATCTGGGCTACCTCTTACGCCAGGCCGCCACGGCTCATCGCCAGCGCATGGAGAAGGCGCTCTCGGGCCTTGGGCTGACCGCGCCGCAATTCACAGTCATGACGATGGTGGAGGCCTATCCAGGCTTGAGCGGCGCGGACCTCGCGCGCCTTGCCCTCGTCACGCCGCAGACAGTCAGCGTGATTCTTGCCAATCTCGAGCGGGCGGACTTGGTGCGCCGGACGCCTCACGCCGTGCATGGACGCATCCTCGAAGTTGTGCTCACCGAAGCTGGCCGCGCGCTGCTTGTCGATGCGCGGGCGCGGGTCCATGCTCTGGAGCCCGACCTGCAAGCGGACCTGACCCCCGAAGCGGAAGACGCAGTGCGTCGCTGGCTCGTGGCCGTGGCGCAGCTTGCCCCGTAGCCTCAGCTCTTCAGCCGGTAGCCGGTACGGAACATCCAGCGCACGGTGACGAGGCACACGGCGAGGAAGGCGAGCGTCATGGCGAAGCTCACCTCCACCCGCACGTCCGAATGGCCGAAGAAGCTCCAGCGGAAGCCGGAGACCAGATAGACCACCGGGTTGAACAGGGTCACTGTCCGCCACACCGGGGGCAGCATGTCCAGCGAGTAGAAGGTGCCGCCGAGGAAGGTCAGCGGCGTGATCACCAGCATGGGGATGACCTGCAGCCGCTCAAATCCGTCGGCCCAGATGCCGATGATGAAGCCGAACAGGGAGAAGGTGACCGCCGTCAGCACCAGAAACGCCAGCAGCCACACCGGATGGCGGATCTCCAGCGGCACGAACAGCGAGGCGGTGGCGAGGATGATCAGCCCCAGCACCGTGGACTTGGTGGCCGCCGCCCCCACATAGCCCGCCACGATCTCGAACGGCGAGACCGGCGCCGACAACAGCTCGTAGATGGTGCCGGTGAATCGCGGGAAGTAGATGGCAAAGGCCGCGTTGCTGATGGACTGCGTGAGCAGGGTCAGCATCATCAGCCCCGGCACGATGAAGGCGCCGTAGGCGACGCCCCCCACCTCCGCCATGCGCGGGCCGATGGCCGAGCCGAACACCACGAAATACAGCGAGGTGGACAAAACCGGCGAGACCACGCTCTGCCCCAGCGTGCGCCGGGTGCGGTTCATCTCGAAGCCGTAGATGGCGGCGATGGCTTGCAGGTTCACGGCTCGCGCCTCACCAGGCTCACGAAGATGTCTTCGAGGGAGCTTTGCTCCGTATGGAGATCCTTGAAGGCGATGCCCTCCGACGAGAGGGCGGCCAGCAGGCCGGCGATGGAGAGGCCGTCGTCGTCCCCCTCGCGGTTGGTCGCGTAGGTGTAGGTGAGGCGGGTGCCGTCGTCCGACAGGGCGAGCCCGAAGTCCGCCAAAGCCTGCGGCAGGGCGGCGAGCGGCGTGGTCAGCTCGACGGTGAGCTGCTTCTTGCCCAGCTTGCGCATAAGCGTCGCCTTTTCCTCCACCAGGATCAGCTCGCCCTTCGCGATCACCCCAACCCGGTCGGCCATCTCCTCGGCCTCCTCCAGATAGTGGGTGGTGAGGATGATGGTGACGCCCTCGTCGCGCAGTTCACGGACGAGGCGCCACATGTCGCGGCGCAGTTCCACGTCCACGCCGGCGGACGGTTCGTCGAGGAACAACACCTCCGGCTCGTGGGACAGCGCCTTGGCGATGAGCACGCGCCGCTTCATGCCGCCCGAGAGCGTCATGATGCGGGCATCTTTCTTGTCCCACAGGGACAGGCTGCGCAGCACCTTCTCGATATAAGCGGGGTTCGCCTTCCGGCCGAACAGGCCGCGCGAGAAGCTGACCGTCGCCCACACGCTCTCGAACGAATCGGTGGTCAGCTCCTGCGGCACCAGACCGATGCGGGAGCGCGCCGCGCGATAGTCCGTGACGATATCGTATCCGGCAACCTCCACCGTGCCGGCTGTGGCATTCACGAGACCGCAGATGATGGAGATGAGGGTGGTTTTGCCCGCGCCGTTGGGTCCGAGCAAAGCGAAGATCTCGCCGCGCCGGATGTCGAGGCTGACATCCTTCAGCGCGACGTGGCCGGTCGCGTAGGTCTTGCCGAGGCCGGAAACGGTGATGACGCTGGTGGAGGCGCCGGGGGTGGCGATCATGGAAGAGTCGCGGGTCGCAGGAGCGCTCATGGGGGCGCTTTAGACCACGTCACGGTGGCGGCGGGAAGCCCCGCCGCCTGCCCCTCACGCATATGCGCAGGCCGCTCAGGCGCCCTGGATGGCGCTGAGGCGCCAAAGCCCGGCTGCCCCGCCGGTCGGGCCCGCGATGCGGTCACGCACGAAGGTCCACACCTCGGTGCTTTCCCCGATGCCCGCGGCGCCGGAGACGACCTTGCCGCTGGCGCGGTCCAGCATCACGTCGCGGCTGGCATAGCGCATGGCAACGGTGGCGTACTCGCGATTGCCTTCGCGCCACGCCTCGGCCACGTCGCCCTGAAGCAGCTTCACGTCGGAGACCTGGTTGCGCAGCCCGCGCTCGGCATTCTCCCGCAGTTCGTCGGCGAGATAGCCGAACATCTCCGGGGTGGTGTTCGCGCGAAGCTCGGCCTGATCCTCCCGACTCACCGCACCCTGGATGATGCCGAGCAGGCGCTCGAAGGCATCGAGGTCAGCCGGGGTGACGCCGATCTCGTCCTGCACGCCGGGCGGACGCCCGCTGCCGGCCGGCGGAGCGCTGGCAGCGCGCCAGTCACCGCGCGCCGCGGGACGCGGTCCGCCATAGCCGCCACCCGCTCCCGCACCGGCAGGAACCGGCTGCGAGCGGCGCAGCAGGCGCATCACCAGCATCACGCCGGCCACGACGAGGCCGACCTGAAGCAACAGCCCCAGGATACCAGCAAGCCCGCCGAGCCCCTGCCCCATCAGCATGCCGATGAGACCGCCGATGAGCAGGCCGCGCATGAGCGAGCCGGCGAAGCCGTTGCCGAACATGGAGGGCCGCTGAGCGGCCGTCTGCGGCCGGGCCGCGCTGGACGGCGCCGTCTGCGGCGAAGTGATGGAGCGCTGCACTGGCGCCACCGTGCCCGGCGCCGTGGGGGTCGAGGCCGGGGTCTGGTAGGTTCGGGTTCCCCGGCTACCGAAGGAGCCGCCTTGGCGCGCATCCGCATGGTCCGCGACGACGAGGGTCAGCGCACCCGCGACGGCCAGCGCCGCCAGAACCGTCCCTTTGCGAAACATGGACATTCCGATCAGATCCTCCCCGACGCCGGGCAAATGCCGCAGCGTCACATGCGCACTCATATAGGAGAGGTTGCAGCGATTGCGAGGGCCTCGGCGTTACGTTTGCCACGTGAGCGCGCGCTGATATGGTCGCCTCGCCTGCCGCGCCGTCGCTTTCCGGAGCCACCGATGCCCGTCCTTGCCGTGCGTGCCCTTGCCAGAAATGCCTTTGCCGGGAACAGGTTTGCAAAACCGATCCTGGGCCTTCTCGCCGGCTGCGCGCTTCTGGGCGCACCGATCGCGCGGGCCGAGCCCATCGGCGTCACCGTGCGCAACGAGAGCGTGGCCGCCACCTGCGCCGAGACCGACAACGTCACGCTGTCCTTCGTCTCCGACAAGGTGAGCCGGTTCCGCATCGTCGCCCGGCACCCGGCCTACACCGGCATGCTGCGCATCGACCGGACCGAACCGGATTTCGACACCTGCGACTTCTCCGGCGACCCGGCGGTGCCGGCCACCGCCCCCGCGCCGTCCGGAACACCGTCAGCCGCGATCACGGCGCCGAAGCGCATCACCATCTATGAGACGCCGGACCTGTGGCTCACCGGCTTCGTCTTCCCCTCGTTCTGGCGCGCCGCCACGGTGCCGTTCCGGGTGGGCACCGAGGCGACGCAAGGCCTGCACATGGTGCAGCTATGGGTGCGCGGCGAAAACCAGCAGCCGGAAGAGGTGCTGGTGGTCTATCCGCCGGATGGCTATTGGCGGGCGCGGCCGCTGTCGCCGGCGCATCTTGCAAGCACCGCCTACGGCTCGTCCTTCCTGCTGGGTCCGGTGGAGCAGGCCGAGCGCCCGCTGGTGCGCCTGAAGGAGATCGGCTTCGCGCCGCAGACGCGCACCTTCACCCTGTCGTTTGCCGACGGCGGCAAGGCTCGGCTGAAGCTCGCCAGCGTGGATCGCGATGCGCTGACTCTGGAAGCGGAATTCGACGGCACGGCGCCGCGCACCTTCGCTGCCTTGCGCTCCATGTATGTGACCGAGGGCAATGCCGACGTGGCCCGCGTCTCCTGGCGCACGCTGGCGAAAACCGGGGCGCCCGCCACCATCGGCGAGGCTCCCGTGCTGAGCTTCACCGATGCCGACAACGTCGCCATGCTGTGGGCGGGGCGCCTCGTGCCCTCCCGCCACAACACCAGCGCACCGGACTTTATCTTCGACGGCTTCGCCAGCCGCTGAGACCCATCAGGCGACGGCGAGCACCGCTTCCGCCTCCAGCACGCCATTGGCGCCGCTGGTGACGGCTTCTTCCAGCCCCTTCGCCTCGGTCGCGAGGTTCTCGGCGAAGAAGCGGGCGAGGGCGATGCGTGCGGCAAGGCGCGGATCGGTGCCGCCCGCGGCGCGCTCCCCATAGGCGGCCAGCGCCACCTTGGCGAGATAGGCCCCGCCGGCGGCACGGGCGAACAGGCGCAGATAGGGCGTCGCCCCGGCCAGCGCCTTGGCCTGGTCGCTCGGCAGCCAGTCCAGCATCTTGCGGGTGGCGCGGGCGAGCGCATCCACCGCCTCGGCGAGCCGCACCCCCGTATGGCCGAAATCCGGCGCATTCAGCGCGGCTACCTCGGCGGCGATGTCGCGATAATCGGCGATCACCGCGTTCACCACATCGCCGCCCTCCTGCGGCAGCTTGCGGGTGACGAGGTCGATGGCCTGGATACCGTTGGTACCCTCATAGATGGCGAAGATGCGGGCATCGCGCAGGTGCTGGGCAGCGCCCGTCTCCTCCACATAGCCCATGCCGCCGTGCACCTGCACGCCGGTAGAGGCCACCTCGATTCCGATGTCGGTGGAGAAGGCCTTGGCCACCGGGGTCAAAAGGCTCGCCTCGGCCAGCGCCGCCGCGCGGGCGGAGGGGTCGGGCAGGCGGTGGGCGCGGTCGAGGGCATCGGCGGTCTTCAGGCAAATGGCCCGGGCGGCGTCGGTCTCGGCGCGCATGGTCAGCAGCATGCGCTTCACATCGGGATGGGCGATGATGGGAGCCGAGCCCTCGAAGCCCGGCGCCTTGCCCTGCCGGCGGTCCTTGGCATAGGCGAAGGCGCGCTGGGTGGCGCGCTCTGCCACCGCCACGCCCTGGATGCCCACCGCGAGGCGGGCGTTGTTCATCATGGTGAACATGCAGGCGAGGCCGCGATTTTCCTCGCCCACCAGATAGCCGATGGCGCCCTCGCCCTTTTCGCCGAACACCATGGTGCAGGTGGGCGAGCCATGAAGGCCCAGCTTGTGCTCGATGCCGGCGCAGACCACGTCGTTGCGTTCGCCGAAGCTGCCGTCCGCATTCACGAGCACCTTCGGCACCAGGAACAGGGAGATGCCGCGGGTGCCGGCCGGCGCATCCGGCAGGCGGGCGAGCACGAGGTGCACGATGTTCTCGGCGATGTCGTGCTCGCCGTAGGAGATGAAGATCTTGGTGCCGAACACCCGGTAGGTGCCGTCCGCCTGCTTCACCGCCTTGGCGCGCAGGGCGGCAAGGTCCGAGCCCGCCTGCGGCTCGGTGAGGTTCATGGTGCCGGTCCAGGTGCCGGCCACCATCTTGGTGAGATAGGTCTGCTGCAGTTCGGGGGCGCCGTGGGCGGTGAGGGCCTCGATGGCGCCCATGGTCAGCACGCCGCCGATGCCGAAGGCGGGCGAAGCGGAGTTCCAGAATTCCGTGAGTGCCGAGGTCACCGAGGTCGGCAGGTGCTGGCCGCCGAACTCTTCCTCGGCCGCGACCGAACTCCAGCCGGCGGCGGTCCAGGCCTCATAGGCGGCGCGCCAGCCTTCGGGGGTGGTCACCGTGCCGTCCTTGAGGGTGCAGCCCTGCTTGTCAGCCACCTTGTCGAGGGGGGCGATGACGGACGCCGCGAACTTGCCGGCCTCTTCCAGCACCGGATCCACCACGTCGAAGGACAGGTCCACGAGGCCCTGCTCCATCAGCAGGGGAAGAGCCGTGCAGGTCTTGAGAAAAAAGGCGACCTCTTCCACCGGCGCGCGATAGCTCATGTGACCCTCCCCTGTGCGGCACGCGCTTGACCGGCCCGGCGGGGCGCGCTCTAAGCACGCGACGTTCGGCTTCCCACATCGCGGCGCCGGCAGGCTTCGTCAAGGGGCGCGCCGTGGCCATTGGTCGGACACGCGTGGATTGAAGGCATCATGGTTTCTCCCGCTCCGCCCCAGATGCGCCCGACCCGCCTTTTGCCGGCCGCCGCCCCCGGCGCTGTCGAAGAGGCGGCGCGGCTTCTTTCCGGGGGCGGGCTCGTGGCCTTTCCCACCGAGACGGTCTACGGCCTCGGTGCCGATGCGGCGAACCCTCAGGCCGTGGCCGCCCTCTATGCCGCCAAGGGGCGCCCGGCCTTCAACCCGCTGATCGCCCATACGAAGGACGCCGCCTCTGCCCGCCGGCTCGGCAGCTTCAACCGGGCGGCGAACATTCTCGCGGAGCGCTTCTGGCCGGGGCCGCTGACGCTGGTGGTGCCCTATGCCGGGGGCGACGGCGTCTGCGAACTGGCGCGGGCGGGGCTCGACACGGTGGCCCTGCGGGTGCCCGCCCATGGCGATGCCGCCGCGCTCATCGCGGCCTTCGGCGGCGCGGTGGTGGCCCCCAGCGCCAACCGCTCGGGCCATGTCTCACCCACCACCGCCGCCCATGTGATGGACGACCTTTCCGGCCGTATCGATGCGGTTGTGGACGGCGGGCCAACGCCGGTGGGGGTCGAATCCACCATTCTCGATGTCACCGGGGAGGTTCCGGTGCTGCTGCGTCCCGGAGGCCTGGCGCGGGAGGAGATCGAGGCTGCCCTCGGCCACCCCATCGCGCGGCCTGTCGCCACCGATGACGCCCGCCCGCTGGCTCCGGGCCGCCTCGCCTCCCATTACGCGCCCCGCGCCGCGCTACGCCTCGACGCGACCCATGTCGCCCCGGGCGAAGCCCTGCTCACCTTCGCGGGGATGGCACCGGACGGCACGCCGAATGCCGGCAGCGTGCTCGACCTTAGCCCGTCCGGCGACCTCACCGAGGCCGCGGCCCGGCTCTATGGCGCGCTGCGGGCCCTCGATGCCTCGGGTGCATCCGCCATCGCCGTGGTGCCGCTGCCCCGCACCGGCCTTGGCGAAGCCATCTCCGACCGCCTCGCGCGCGCTGCCGCGCCGCGCCCCTCCCCAGCCCCTTCCGGAAGCGAGATCCCCGCATGACCGAGACGCTCGCCACCACCGCCGTTGAGGGTTTCGCCTTCAGCCATGCGCAGGACACCGACACGCCGGCGCTTGCCGCCCTGTGGGAGCGCGCCGGCCTGACGCGCCCGTGGAACGACCCCTTCGCCGACATCGCCCTGGCCCGGCGCGGGCCCCATTCCACCATCCTGGTGGCACGGCGGGACGGCGCTCTGGCCGGCTCGGTGATGGTGGGCCATGACGGCCATCGCGGCTGGGTCTACTACCTCGCCGTGGAGCCGGACCTGCAGCGCAAGGGCCTCGGCCGCGCCCTGCTCACCGCCGCCGAGGACTGGCTGCGCGCCCGCGCCTTGCCCAAGCTCATGCTGCTGGTGCGCCCGGACAACGAGGCGGTGCGCGGCTTCTATTCCGCCGTGGGCTATCTGGAGGAGCCGCGCGTCGTCTTCTCCCGCCGCCTCGACGGAAAGTAAGACGCGCTCCGGCGCATCACGCCGCCGCGCGCAACTGCGGACGGATGCGGGCGGCGAAGGTCTCAAGGTCGCTCAGGCGCTTGGCATGGCTGGGCGCCAGCGGCTTCAGCACCAGCGTGCGCGGCGCGAAATCCCGCTCCAAGGCGGCCACCTGCGCGGCCACGTCGGCCTCGGTGCCGATGAGCGAATCCGCGATCATGCGATCAAGCTCGAACCATGGCGTCCAGTCCGGCCGCACCTGGGCGGTGGTGGCGC
This sequence comes from Xanthobacter autotrophicus Py2, assembly GCA_000017645.1. NCBI lineage: Bacteria > Pseudomonadati > Pseudomonadota > Alphaproteobacteria > Hyphomicrobiales > Xanthobacteraceae > Xanthobacter > Xanthobacter versatilis. The sequence continues at coordinate 3,625,803 of CP000781.1, read as the reverse complement.
GCATGCGCTCGACGAAGGGCGCCAGGATGCCCCTGGCCTCCTCCACCGCCTGCGCGCGACTGTCGGCCAGATGTAGGAAGCGGATGAGCGTGAGGCGCGGGTCCCCGTCCGGCGCGCTCGCGCGATAATGGGCGAGATTGGCGGCCAGCCCCTTGAGCGGAAACGGCGGCGCCGCCATCATCCCGTAGCCGCGCCGGGCGGCGAGGGCCACCGTCTCCGGCGTGGCACTCGCCATATGGACGGGCACGGGCTTCTGCACCGGCCGCGGCACCAGTTCCAGCCCCTCAGCCGCATAGAAGCGGCCCTTGAAGGTGACCGACGCACCGTCAAGCAGCGCCTCGATAAGGGCGAGCGCCTCCAGCGTGCGGTCCCGCGCCTCCTCCTTCGCCACGCCGAAATGCTTCATCTGCATGGGGAAGGGGCCGCCCTTGGCGACGCCGAACTCGAACCGTCCTCCGGAGAGGATGTCCACCGTTGCCACGTCCTCGGCCACCGTGATCGGATTGTGCAGCGGCAGCAGCACCGCCGCCGAGCCGAGGCGGATGCGCGAGGTGCGCCCGGCGAGATAGGCCAGGATGGGAAGGCAGGAGGGGCTTGCCGCCTGCGGATTGAAATGATGCTCGGCGATCCACGCCTCCTCGAAGCCGAGGACCTCGATCCGCTCCACCAGTTCGGTCTGCTCCCGGAAGGCGCCGGCGTAATCGAGCTGCGGATTCTCGTAGGTGCAGAACAATCCGATGCGCATGGCAATCCCCACAATCATCAATGAAAAGCGCCCGAGCGGAATCCAGCGCCACAAAGCTATATTACATCGGATATAACTGAGCAGCCAAGGCACCCCGCGCACCCTTCCCTCCCCGCCGGCTGCGTCCTATGGAAAGGAACCCCTCCCCGGAGCCTTGCCATGGTCTCTTATGTCTTCGCGCCGCCCGCCGTCCCCACCCTTCCCATCGTGGGCAGCGATGATCACTTCCCGGTCCACCGCATCTATTGCGTCGGCCGCAACTTCGCCGACCATGCGGTGGAGATGGGCCATGATCCCAACAAGGAGCCGCCCTTCTTCTTCCAGAAGAATCCAGACACCCTGGTGCCCAACGGCGCGACCATCGCCTATCCGAAGATGTCGCAGGACGTGCACCATGAGATCGAGCTGGTGGTGGCGCTGAAGGCCGGCGGCGAGGACATTCCGCTGGAGCGGGCGCTTGACTGTGTGTTCGGCTATGCGGTGGGCCTCGACCTCACCCGCCGCGACCTGCAGGGCGAGGCCAAGAAACTCGGCCGCCCGTGGGAAGTGGGCAAGGCGTTTGAGGAAGCCGCGCCCTGCTCGGCCCTGGTGCCGGCAACCACCATCGGCCATCCGGACGCGGGGCGGATCTTCCTGAAGATCAACGGTGCAGTGAAGCAGGAGGGCAACCTCAACCAGATGATCTGGAAGGTGCCGGAGATGATCGCCACCCTCTCCACCCTGTTCCGGCTCGCCCCCGGCGACCTCATCTTCGCCGGCACCCCGGCCGGCGTCGGCCCCATCTCCAAGGGCGACGTGCTGGAAGGCGGCGTCGAGGGCGTGGGCGAACTCCGGCTGACGGTGGTCTGAACGACGTCTGGGCGGCCGTCCGCGCGGCCGTTGCTCGCAAGGCGCTGCCTGCGACCCGACAAAGGCAGGGGCTGCCAAGCCCCTGCCCTAAGTCCTAGCGCTACGTTCTTGCCGGCCTGCAATCCCCGCCCGGCGAGCCGAAATGGCAGGCGGCGAGCCGCCTGCCATTTCGGCTCGCCCTGATGACAGGGACGAACCGATGGCGGAGCGCATTTGTAAGTTTGGGATTGGCTGGGGGACTAGGATTCGAACCTAGATTAACGGAGTCAGAGTCCGCGGTTCTACCGTTGAACTATCCCCCAAACGCTGCCCTCTATCCGCCGCCGAAGCGGCCAAGGACGCGTGCCCCGTGAGGCAGGTGGGGTCTATACGCAATTCTCCGGCCCGGTTCAATAGGCTTTCGCGTCATCCACAGCCTGCGGACTACACTGGTATACGGTATCCGCATTGGTGCCATGCACAATACGAACTGTTGCGCCGCACACTCCGGGCTTATGTTCAGCGCATCGAATTTGGAGCCACTCTCCAAGTGGAGGCGAAAATGGCCACGATCACTGCAACTCCTTCCCGCGAATTCGGGCTGTTCGGGCGCTTTGGCGCCGCTGTTTCCAAGGTTGGCGCCGCGATCGTGGAAGCCCGCCGCATTGCGGCCCGTTATGAGCAGCTCCGCCGCATGCCCAACAGCGAGCTGGCCAAGCTCGGCTGCAGCCGCGATGAAATCGCCCAGCTGGTCGTGCGCGGTCTCTGAGTTTTCCACTTCTGGTTTCCGGGGACGCATCCCCGGAGCGTGACATCTTCCGCGTTTCCTCCCAGTGCCTGTCCCGCCCACCGCAAGGTGGTGCGGGACTTTCTTTTTGGGGTGGTGGACCCTACTCGACCCGCACCGTCACGCTGTCGGAAAGCCCGACCGCATCGATCACGGTGAGGCGGGCAAAGCCCCGCCCCTGCGGGGTCCAGAACAGGGTGCGCCGGTCCTCCACCTGGGCCACCGGGCGGCCATCCATCAGCAGGGTAAGCGGGAAGGTGCCGCCATCCACCTTGAGCGCAAGCGTCTCCGCCTCGGCGCCGGACACCCGTGCGCCGTCCGGCGGATAGACCACCTGCAAGGGCTGCTCCTGCCGGGTGCGGCCGAAATGGCGCTGCGGCACGGGAAGGCGAGCATTCGCCGCCATCACCGCCCCGCGCGGCGCCGGGCCGAGCCCCGCCGGGGTGCGGACGATGCGGGCGAAGGCATCGAACAGCAGCGGCGCGGCCGCCGCGCGGCCGGTGAGGTCGGGGACCGCCTGTCCGTCCGGCCGGCCCACCCAGACGCCCACGGTGCGCCGCCCGTCGAAGCCCATGGCCCAGCTGTCGCGATAGCCGTAGGAGGTGCCGGTCTTGAAGGCGATGCGTCCACCCAGCGCATTCTCCGGCGCCGGCGTGCCCAGAAGGCACTGGCCCACATACCAGGCCGCCACCTGATCCACGAGCCGCGACCGGCGTGGCGCCGACACCGCGCCGCCCTCGCGGCGGAACACCAGCGGATGCGCCTCGCCGCCCCGCGCCAGCGCGCCATAGAGCATCGTGAGGTCCACGAGGCGGATACCCACGCCGCCGAGCCCCATGGGCAAGGCCGGTGCTGCGCCCGGCGGCAGTTCCAGCCGCGCCCCGGCCTGCTGCAGGCGGGTGGCGAGGCGCTGCGGCCCCACCGCATCCAGCAATCGCACCGCGGGCACGTTCAAAGACAGTTGCAGCGCCTTGCGCACGGAGAGGGTGCCCTGGAAGCTGCGGTCGAAATTTTCCGGCCGCCAGCCGCCGAAGCGGGCGGGCCGGTCCTCGATCAGCGTCTCGGGATGGGCGATGCCGTCCTCGAAGGCGAGGGCATAGATGAAGGGCTTCAGCGTCGAGCCCGGCGAGCGCACCGCGCGGGCGAGGTCCACCGCGCCGGCCCGCTCCTTGTCGAGGAAATCCGCCGAGGCCACATAGGCCCGCACCTCGGCACTGTCATTGTCCATCACCACCACGGCGGAGGAGAGCCCGCGGCCCAGCGCCCGCGTGCGCTCGCGAACCAGCTCTTCCAGCTTCTCCTGCAGCGGAGCGTCGAGGGTCGAGAGGTGGCGGGAGAGATCCGGCCGCTCCGCCACCATCTGCTCGGCGAGGTGGGGCGCGAGCTGCGGCAAGGAGCGCCGCGCCGTAGGCACCGGCTCGGCCTTGGCCACGCGCACCTCGTCGGCGACAAGCAGGCCCTGGGACAGGAGCCGGTCCAGCACCCGGTCGCGCGCGGCCCGCGCCCGGGCCGGGAATCGATCCGGCCGGCGGGTTTCCGGCGCCTGCGGCAGGGCCACCAGCAAGGCCGCCTCGCCGAGGGTGAGCCGGCGCGGCTCCTTGCCGAAATAGGTCAGCGCCGCCGCCCGCACCCCCTCGATGTTGCCGCCATAGGGCGCGAGCGTCAGGTAGAGCCCGAGGATTTCGGGCTTGGAGAGATGGGCCTCCAGCTCCAGCGCCCGGCGCATCTGGGCGAGCTTGGCGGCAAGGGTGCGCGGACGCGGTGGCAGGGTCAGCCGCGCCACCTGCATGGTCAGCGTCGAGCCGCCCGAGACCACGCGCCGCGATCCCGCCGCCTGCCCGGCTGCCCGCAGCAGCGCCAGCGCATCGACGCCGCCGTGTTGCTGGAACCGGCGATCCTCATAGGCCAGGATCATGGTGATGAGGCGCGGGTCCACGTCCTCCGCCGTGGCGGCGAGCCGCCAGCGGCCATCGGGCAGCGCGAATGGCCGCAGCAGGCGGCCCTCGCGGTCCACCACCTCGGCGGACACCTTCACCTGCGGCGCCGGCGGCGCGTTGGCGCGCAGATGATGGAGCCCCGCCCAAGCCCCGCCGGCCAGCAGCCCGGCCCCTAGCACGAGGCCCCCCGCCACCCGCAGCAGCCGGCGGCGGGCGGGGGCGGCGGGCGATGACCCGGATGGCTGGATCGCGCTCATCGGGCGGGCGCCACCTCCAGCGTGCCGGCGGCGGTGCGGGCGAAGCGGTCGGGGCGGTACATGTCCTCCACCATGGCGGGGGGATGGGCATAGCGCCCGGGCGAGACCGCCCGCACCGTGTAGGCGACAACGAAGGCGCCATCACCCTCCTGCCGCGTCACCGAGGCGACGAAGCGGTCGTCGCGGAACTCCACGTGGCCGGCCTCGCTGGTCTCGTCCAGCCAGGTGAAGCCGCCGTCGCCGCCCTGAATGAGGCTGGGATTTTCGATCTCGAAGCCGGCGGGCAGATAGTCCACCAGCAGCACGTCGGCCAGCGCGCTCTGGGTCTCGCTGAACGAGAGCACCACCGCGAAGCGCTGGTTCTGCACCGCCTTGGAGGGGTCGGCGGCCTTGCCGTCGAGGGTGAAATAGCGCCGCTCCAGGGTGAAGCCCTTCGCCACCGGCGGCTCCGGCGCAACCGGAGCGCCATTGATGCCGATCACCACCTTCACCGCCTCCGCCCCGGCATTGCGCAGGGTCACCGGCCCGCGCTCCAGGTCGGCGCGGGTGAGCTTGCGGCCGAACGGGCCGCGCACCAGCCCCCCGTCCACCTCAAGCCCCATGTTGGCGGCACTGGCGGCGAGCGAGCGGGCGGCCAGCAGCAGCCAGGCATTTTCCTGGGTGGAGGTGCGCTCAGTGCGCACCCGCGCCGCGTCGACGCGGGCGAGCGCCACGTCGGCCAGCTTCTCCAGCCCCGCCTCGCGGGCGAGCACTGTGAGAGCCGCCGCATCGCGCAGCACAGAGCCGAAATCGGGACGGCCGGCAACCGGCGCACCGGGGTTGGCGGGCAGGCCCTCGATGGCCACGTTGAAGGCCCGTTCCGCTCGGGTTCGATCGCCGAGCAGGGCCAGCGCCGCGCCCACCTGTCCCTTGGCGAGGGGGGTGCCGAGATCCTTCAGGCGGGTATCGGCGAGATAGCGCAGGTCGCCCAGCGGCGCACGGCCGTTGCGGGCCAGCACATAGAGCGCATAGGCGAGGTTCTCGGTCTCCGCGCGCATGTCGGCGCCGGCGAGGTTGACCACGTTGCGCAGCCGGTCGAGGGCCAGCGAGAAGGCCACCTCCGGCACGGCGAAGCCCTTCTCCTTGGCGCGGCTGAGGAAATCCACCACATAGGCGTCGAGCCAGGTGTCGGTGCCCCCCGCCGACCACAGGCCGAAGGAGCCGTCCGAGCCTTGCCGGGCCATGATCCGCACGATGGCGTCGCGAATGCGCTGGTCCGCTTCCGGGTCGGTGGCGCGGCCGGCCAACACGCTCAGCTCGTTGTAGGACAGGAGCGGGAGCGCCCGGCTGGTGATCTGCTCGGTGCAGCCATAGGGGTAGCGGTCGAGGGCGACGAGCAGGGCCGGCACGTCGATGGTGCTGGAGGGCATGGCGCTCACCGCCACGCTGCCGGTTCCAGGCAACAGGTCGGCGAGGAGATCGCGCGACAGGGTGATGCTCTCGCCCGGCGCGAGATTGCGCACGGTGCGCCGCTCGATGTCCGGATAGGCCGGGCGCACTTTCATCTCGAAGCTGCGGGTGATGTCGAGCCCTTGGCCCGTCAGCCGCGCGGTGACGGTGGCAGGCCCCACCGCCTTGCCTTCCAGCGCGAGCCGCAGCGACTGGCGCTGCTTCGCCGCCAGCGTCACGGGTCCCGCAGGCTGGGCGACGGTGACGGCACCGGTGGCGGATACATCGAGGCGATAGTCGCCGTCCGGCGCCTCCACATCGGTGAGGTCGAGGTTCAGGCTGGAGCGGTCGCCGGAGGCGAGGAAGCGCGGCAGGGTGGCGAGCATCACCACCTTGTCGCGCACCACCACGTCGGCAGAGGCATGCCCGAGCTTGCCGGCGCTCCAGGCGATGGCCATCACCCGCGCCGTGCCGTCGAAGGCGGGAACGGGGAAGGCGACGGAGGCAGTGCCGTCCGCTCCCACCTCAACAAGGCCGGAGAACAGCGCCAGCGGCGGCCCGCTCGGCGGGCTCGCGAGCATGGTCGCCTCGCCGCCGTCGCCGCCCGAGCGCAGGCGTCCGGCCGCCCCCTGCATGCCGTCGATGAGCGCGCCGTAGAAATCGCGGATGTCGGAGGCCAGCCGGCGCTGGCCGAACACCACCGCATCGGGCGCCGGCGGCTTGTAGCCGGTGAGGTTGAGGATGCCCACATCCACCGCCGCCACCGTCACATAGGCCTTCTCGCCCGCCGCGAGGCCGCCGACGCGCACCGGCACGGTGAGGGTGGAGTTGGGGCGGATCTGTGCCGGCGGCGTCAGCTCCACCTTCAGGGTGCGCGCGTCCTTGTTCACGGAGAACCAGGAGAGGCCGATGGCGCGGCCGGGCATGCGGCTCGCCCCCACATCCAGCGGCCGGTGCATGAAGGCCACCACATAGGCCCCCGGGCCCCAGCTTGCGCCGACCTTGAAGCTCACCTTGTTGGCGCCGGGGGAAACGGTGAGGAACTTCTGGTCCAGAAGCCCCTCGTTCAGCACCAGCACGCTGGCGGTGCCGGCGGCGCGGGCGGTGACGGTCGCATCCAGCGTGTCGCCGGTGGCATAGGCGGCGCGGTCCAGCGTCAGCTCCAGCCGATCTGGCGTGTCGGCGCTGCCCTCGCCGGCAAATCCCGCCTCGAAGCCGAGGCTGGTGAGCGGCAGGCCGTCGCCGATGATGTCGAGACGGTAGCGCCCGTATTCGGTGGGCATGGAGAGACGCGCGGGACCATCCGCCCTGGTGTCGAGCCGGCCTTCCGCCACGCGGGTCACGGTCTTCACCGGCTCATAATCCCACGAGCCGCTGACGCGATACCACTGGTAGCGCGTCTCGATGCGCGACAGCTTCCAGGAGAGGCCGGGGGCGGCGAGGAGCTTGTCGTCGGTGCCGGCGACCACCACGTCGAAATTGGCCACCTCCCCTTCCCGCACCCGGTCGGCGAACAGCGGCTTCACGCCGATCTGACTGCCCGCCGGCGCCACCGGCAGCACGATGGTGCGCTGGACCGCGCGTCCGCCCGCCTCCACAAGGCGCACAAAGGCTTCCATCTCCAGCGGCCGCGCCGTGCGCGGCAGTTCGGAAGCGATGAGCCGCAGGCTGGCGCGGCCCCGCGCGTCGGTGGTGGGCGTGTCCGCCAGCGGCTGGCGCTCGGCCAGCACCTGGTCATCCCCATTGCCGAAGCGATAGCCGGCAAAGCCGGGGCGCTCGGCGGCGGCGCGCAATTCGCTCTCCGCCTCCACGTCGAGGCCGGCGGCGGGGGCGCCGAACAGGAAGCGCCCGTCCACCAGCACCTCGGCCGGCCGGTTGCGCGGCAGGCGCGTCTCGCGGGCGGAGAGGTCGAACTCCACCCGGTCGGGCACATAGTCTTCCACCAGGAAGGTCACCTCGCCCACGGCCGGCGCCTTGGGATCGGTGAGCGCCTTGGCCCGCCAGGTGCCGGTCATGGCGCCGGTGAGCAAGGCGAAGTCCGCCGTGCGCCCGCCCGCGCCCTGGTCCGCCACCACAAGACGGCGGTCAGCGACCCCGTCGGGCCGGTAGAGCTGGAGGGTCAGGGGCACGCCGGGCGCGGCATTGCCCTGCGCGTCGCGCAACAGCACGGTGAGGTGGACCGTCTCGCCGGAGCGGTAGACGCCGCGCTCGGTGGCAAGAAAAGCATCGAGCCCCCCCGGCGCATCGCGGCCGGACACGCCCCGGTCGGTGAGATCGAAGGCGGTCTCCTTCAGCGACAGGAAGGCGTAGTCGCCGGCCTCCGTGCGCGCCGTCACCACCTCCGGTCCGAGGCCGGCGGGGCCGCGCGAGAGGCCGGCATCGAAGCGCACATAGCCGTTGGCGTCGCTCTTGGCCGTGCCCAGAACCTCGTTGGAGCGGGCAATGAGGCGCACCTCCGCCCCCGCCACCGGCTCGGCGCTGCCCAGCGAGCGCAGCAGCACATGCACGCCGTCCTGCCCCGACAGGGCGGTGAGGCCGAGATCGGAGACGATGAACCACTGGGTTGCCTTGGTGGAATAATCGTCGTCGCCGGCGGTCTTCTCCGGCTCGGCCGTCATCACATAGACGCCGGGCTCAAGGCGCCCCACGGCCTCGGTGACGGGCACGGCGGTGGTGACATCCGCATTCAGCGGATTGTCCACCTCCAGCACACCAGAATAGACGGCGATGGCGGTGCCGTCCGCCAACCGCTCGCGGGCATAGGCCTCGATGCCCTGCCGGAACTCGCCCTGGATGGCGGTGGGAACGAGGCCCCGGTCGCCGATGCGCAGGATATCGACCTTCACCGCGCTGGTGTTCACCGAGACCAGCGGAATGCCCTTCTGGCCGGTGCGCGGCAGCACATAGTTGCGGCCGGTGAAGCGCACCGTGGGCGAACGATCACGCACATAGATGGTGAGCTCGGTGGATTTGCGCAGGCGCTCGCCGGTGACGGCGGGAATGCCGGGGCGCACCGCCAGGGTGTAGCGCTCGCCGTGCTTCAGGCCCTCGACGCAGATCTGCCGCGCCTCGCCGGTGATGGCCGGCTTGTCCAGTCCCCCCACCTGCACGAAAGCGGCGAAATCGGTGCCGGGCACCAGATCCTCGGAGAATTGCACGCAGGCGCGTGGGGCGGCGGCGTCCGATTCCACGGAATAGTCCACCAGCCGGAACCCGTGCTCTTCCTTCAGCTTGTCGAGGAAGCTGCGGTCGGCGGCGTTGTCGCGCAGGTCGAGGGCGGTCTTCATGGTGTCGATGGCGGCGTTCCACAGGCGCCGGTCGGCATAGATGCGGCCGATGAAGGACAGGGCCTCGCCCTCCTCCGCCCGGGTCTGCGCCCTGCGATAGGCGATGAAGGCCGCCCCCATGGCATTGTCGATGAAGGAGGAGGCATCCTCGTTGTCGTTCGCCTTGATGGCGGCGAGCGAGCGGGCGAGGCGCAGCCACACTCCCGCATCCTGCGCCTGGGCGACGGCGAGGCTGGCATACAGTTCGGCGGCGGCGCGGGCGTCGTTGCGCTGGAAGGCCTGGGCGGCGTCGCGGCGCACCTTGTCGAGGGGCTGGCTGGGCGCGCTCCCCTCGCGGCGCAGCACGCGCTCATAGCGGCGGGCGGCGGTCACCAGGTCCGAGCGCTGGAAGGTCTTGAGGCTGGCGGGACGGGGCGGCACGGGCGGCGACGGCTGGGCGGAAGGTGCACCACCGGGCACGGTCGCCGGCGGACGCGGCACCTGTCCGAAGGCCAGCGTCGCCGGGGCCGTCACCGCGACGGCGAGGCAGGCGATGCGGCTGAGCATCAGGAGGCGACGGGGCAGGGTTTCACCGCGAAGCGAATCGGAACGCGAAGACTCATGGCGCAGGAAAAGACGGCGAAGGTCCATGGACCGCTCCCTCGGTGCGCAGCACCGTTATGGGAGGCGAGGCGTGCGCCGCGGCCTTCAGGCGGAGCATCGATCAGGCATCATGCCCGGTCGGTCGCCCGGAGCACGGTCCTTCGGATTGCAGCGCAATCCGATTCGAAAACCGTGCCCTGTCCTGAAGTCGGAGACGGACCCACCGTCCAGGCCAATTCAACCTGAACGGATCCGGCTCCAAAGCCCGCTGATCGTTCGACCGGCCCCCTTACGAGAAATGACCGACCGGTGCCCGCTTCCCCAAGAGAAGCTGGCCCGACCCCGCGCCGTCATCTATGCGCAACCGGGGCGCCTCGCCAAGGGGGATGTTGAGAACCGTCGGAAATTTCAGGGAGTGGGGCCGCTTCGGTCCTCAGGCATCCTTCGCCGGCATCAGCACATGGGGGCGCAGCAGGTGGATGCGGCGCCGGCCGATCCGCGCGATCAGGCGCCGCTCCGCCCGCGTACCGGCAGGGTGGCCACCGAGCCGCTCGTAATATGCCTGGGAGATGAGAAGCCCCTGGCCGGGCGCCGGCAGGCCGAACAGAGCCAGCCGCGCCACCGCCAGCGCTTCGCCAATGCGCGGGCCGATACCATAGCCGTCCACGGCCAGGCGGAAGGTACCGGCGATGCGCTCAGCCTGTCCGCGCCGCTCGCAGGTCTCGATGAAGGTCATGACCTCCCGCGCCCAGCCCTCCTCCAGAATGGAGCAGTCCGACAGGAACAGCAGCCAACGCCCGCGGGACTGGGCAGCACCCTGGCGCAGGCGCACGCCCACGTCGGCCACGGACGAGAGGAACGCGCAGCCGGCGGCATCAGCAATGGTGGTGGTGCCGTCAGTGGAACCGCAATCCACCAGCGTGACGTCACGCAGCACGCCCGCCGTCACGCCCTGGACGAGGGCGGACAGGACCGGCACGAGCTGGCGCTCGGAATTGTGCGTTGCAATGACGACGGACAGCACGGGAAACGTTCTCATTGAGCGTTCCAGCCAGCTATACCGCCGCATCCGCGCGCCGTCGATGCCGCATCGCACAAAAGCAGGCGCTTGTTGCTGCCTCAAGCGATACGGATTGACGCGGGCCGGCCTGGAGCTGTGCGCGAATACCTTAAATCCGCGCGCAAAGGCGCGGGCGGCACCGCAGGACGGCTAGGGCTGAGCTATTTCGGGCAGGGCACGATCTTGTAGACCGCGTCGGCAAACTGCTTCACGCCCACGTTGATGCGCAGGGGCGAAGTCCAGGTCTGGTAGGTGACGATGCCACGGGTCATGGCGATCACCTTGTAGTTCTCGATGCCCTTCGTCTTGTAGCACTTGCCGGGCTGAATATCCTCTTCCCTCAAAGGCATGGCGAAAACCTCAACGCAAATGGCCGAAACAATAGCGCCAGTATGATCGCCTTGAGGATCGCGATCAAGACGGCCTGCCGCAGTGCAGCAGGCCCGCCCGGAGGGAGATTGCGCGCCGACCCGAACACTCAGGCCATGATGGAGAGGCCGCCGTCCACATAGACGGTCATGCCGGTCAGCCGCCGCGCGAAGGGGGTGGCGAGGAAGGCGGTGGTCAGGCCCACATCGTCGATGTCAACCAGCTCGCCGATGGGCGAGCGCTGGGTCGCCTCCGACAGGAGCACGTCGAAATCCTTCAGTCCCGAAGCGGCGCGGGTCTTCAGCGGGCCGGGCGAAACGGCATGGACGCGGATGTCCTTGTGGCCCAGCTCATAGGCGAGATAGCGCACCGAACTCTCCAGCGCCGCCTTCACCGGACCCATGAGATTGTAGTTGGGCACCACCTTGTCGGCGCCATGATAGCTCATGGCCATGAGGGTGCCGCCACCGGTCATCAGCGGCTCGGCGAGCTTCGCCATGCGGATGAAGGAATGGCAGGAGATGTCCATGGCCACCTTGAACCCCTCCGCCGAGGAATCCACCAGCCGGCCCTGAAGGTCATCCTTGGGGGCGAAGGCGATGGAATGCAGCGCGATGTCGAGGCCGCCCCACTCCTTCCCGATGCGGGCGAAGACGGCCTCGAGCTCCCCCTCCCGGCTCACGTCGCAGGGGGCGAAGATGCTGGCGCCCAGCTCCTGCGCCAGCGGCTCCACATGGGGCCGCGCCTTATCGTTGAGGTAGGTGATGGCGAGGTCCGCGCCCAGCCGGCGGAACACCCGGGCGCATCCATAGGCGATGGAATGCTCGTTGGCGATGCCGAGCACCAGAGCTTTCCGCCCCTTCAGCGCCGCTCCCAGGAGGTCCCAATCCGGCTGAGACATGGAACCGGTCGTCGTGTCCTGCGCGTTCATACGGACAGCCCTGCATAGGAAGGAAATGGAATGACCTGGCCCTCGGCGCCCTGCCCCGCCGGGCCCTCGGCCAACACGCGCTTCACATCGGCGACCACGTCGTTCACATCCGGCCCGAAGGCGATGTTTGCCAGCAGCCGGTCAAGCAACGTCAGCAGGTGGGCACGCGCCTCGGGGGTGGGAAGCAGGGCCGGCAGCGTGGCGAGGGCCTCGTCGGGCGCATGCTCGACGATGATGGACTGCCGCCGGATGATCGCCTGCGCGTCGTCGGCCGGCAGCGCGAGGAGGCCCACCTCATGCCCCACCAGCTCGCGGATCTGCTTCAGGATGGAGAGCCTCTGCTGACCGCCGCCGCGCTTCTGGGCCAGCAGCGCCACGCGCACCGCCGCATCGGTGAAGCCGCCCTCACGCAGGCTGGCGAGGGCGGACGCCACCTCCACCGGCGACTGCTCCACGATGGCAGGCGTCGTCGGCGCCGTGAGGTCGGGGTCCAGCATGGCGAGGGTGCCGTAGAGGCGGAAGAATTCGGTCTCCACCGTGGCGTCGCGCGTTTGCCGGTAGAAGTCGAAGCCGGCGGTGATGGCCGTGGCCATGAAATGCTCGGCGGCCACGTGCGGGCCGTCCTCGTTGCGCGGGGTGCGCTGGCCGCGGGCAAATTCCGCGAAGGGTGCCAGGGCGGCGAGGAACGGATTAAGCCTGCATTCCCCAAGTGGCGTGTCGTTTGAGGTGAAGAGCGCCTGTATCCGAGCGCTAGACAAGGATTTTCTGCCGCAAGCGGCACCTGCGGTCGCGCAGACTGCTGGATCTGGACGGATCAGACCGCGAAGCCGCTGTTTCCTTGCCCAGGGGCGGCGTTTTTCAGCGCAGCGGACAGATCTGTCCAGCCGCTTTCGTTCAGTTTGAGCGTGGATCGCGATCATGCGCATAGCGGTGGCGCTCGCAATCGGCGGATAGCGGCGAGGATGGCGCGTACCATCGTGCCGGTGACAGCGACCTCGGCCAGCTGGAAGGTGATGGTGCGGGCGTGACGGACCACACGTGCCCCGATCTTGATCAGCTTCAGTTGCAGGCTGGTCAACGACCAGTCGGCCATGGCCTCGGGCAGCTCGATGCAGCGCAAGAAGGTGGCCAGGTTGTACGCCAGGGCGTGCAGTTGCAGCCGCACCTCATTGTCGCGGAACTTCCGGCACGACAGCCGCGTCCAGCGAAAGGCGTATTTGCCCTCTTTGATGTGCTGCTCGGCGGTGCCGCGCTGGTTGTAGAACCGCACCACCCAGTCCGGCTCCATCGGCAGGTTGGTGACGATGAAGCCGACACGCGGGAACAGTTCGCCCGGATGCCATTCGATCTTGGCGATCACCCGGCGTTCCTTGTCCCAGGACGCCGCCTGATACTCGAATTCCTCGAAGAACCGCTTGACCTTGGTCAGTGACGGCCGCCCGACAGGGCGCGTTAGCCGATGCGCGATCTTGTCCTTGAGGACCGCGTTTGCGGGCAGCCGGATGGCGTAGAAGAACCGCGCTTCTTCCAATCGCTCATAGATCGCCGGGATCGCGTAGGCAGCATCGGCCCGGAAGAACCTGCCACCAAGGTCGCGCTCCGCGTAGCGCGCAATGACGGGGTCGAGAACATCACGCCAGCCATCGGCGCTGTGGACGTTGCCATGGCGCAGGGCGCAGCGTTCCAGCATCCCGAACTGGTTGAACAGAAAGTTGGGGTGATAGCAGCTACAGTCGAAATGGCCACTCCAGGCGGACCCTTCCTGGTCGCCATGGGTCGGGCTGACCGAGCTGTCCATGTCCAGAACGATGTACTTCAGCCCGTTACGGTCATGGAACCGGTCGATCCATTGCCCGTTCAGGTCGGCCAGCGCGGCACGGTTCCCGGCCAGAGCCAGCGTCTCGGTCTCGAACCGTCCCATCTGCGATGCCGAGGCCGCTTGTGCATCGACCGCTCTGCCGCCGACAACTTGGCGCATGACCGGATCGCAGGCGAGACGGTTGGCGTCGTTGACATCCTCGTATCCGGCCAGCCGCCCAAAGACTGATTGCCGGAACAGGCCGTCGAGCCGATGGACCGTGTTCTTGCCAGAGCGAGTATCGCGCAGCGCCGCTGACGCCAAATCGGACAACCCGAGCGCGTCATCAAGCTCGCGCATCACCAGAAGGCCGCCGTCGGAACTGAGCTGCGTGCCGCGAAATTCCAGCCGCACGCGAGGGTCGAAATCCACCCGATCTGCCCGTTGCAAGCCCGCACCCTCTGGGTGATCCATGAAACGCGCCCCTCGTAGCCTTCAACACCATGTTTTATATAGGAAATATAATGGTCAGGACAGCGAAATCAGCGCCTTACTTGGGAAATGTGGGTTAAGGTCGGAGAGGCCCCAGCGTGCCAACCGCAGCGGATGCACCGCCCTCAGCGCCCGCCCCATCTCCGGCGTCACCACCGCCGAGAGGACAGGATGCACGAAGGTCTCGTAGGCCCGCGCATTGACCTGCGACACATTCGCCACCACCTCGAACGGGATCTCATCCTTGCGGCTGTATTTCTGCAGCACGGCGAGGTCTTCCACCCTCAGCTCGGTGAGCGTCACGTCATATTTCACTTCGGCGCCGGAATGACCCTCCTCGATGGTCATGCCATAGAGGCCGGGAGCCAGCCCTTCCACATGCTCGATGAGATCGACGATCTGCGCATGCTCGCGCCTCGCCACCGCGCCGGAGACGAAGATACCCAGGTGACCGACGCTCTGGTGCATCAGACCCACCACCACCTGCCCGGCATTCTTGAGGGCCTGCGTGGTGGGATAGAGATCGGCAACCCAGTTGATGGCCTGCTGCGGCGGCGTGATGTTGTCGCCCAGCGAGGCGAAGACGATGATGGGCGAGCGCACCGCCTTCAGGTCGAAGGTCTTGCCCGGCGCCCATTCCGCTTTGCCCGCGGCCAGCTTGTTGCCGACGAACAGGTTCTCGACGATCCACTTGATCTCTTCCCGGTTCATCAGGAAGTAGCCGCCCCACCAGCGCTCGAATTCCAGGAAACGCGCCGGCTCGGTGTCGATGCGGGAATAGAGGGTGTAATACTTGCCGAAATAGGTGTTGGCCGGGTTCAGATACTCGAAATTGTCCACCAGGTAGGCGCCGTCGAAGACCCCGCCACCGAGGTCCGCGGCCAGCGAGGCCGTCCACGCGCCGCCGAGCACGCCGCCGGCGTAGCGCATGGGGTTCTCGGCGTCGTTGCCGGCCCAGTAGGACATGGGCGCGCCATTCACCACGATGGGACCCACATTGTCGGGATCCAGCGCCGCCACCAGCATGGCGGCCCATCCGCCCTGGCAATTGCCCATCACCACCGGCTTGTCGCAGGTGGGATGGCGCCCGCGCACGATGCGCACCAACTCCGCCTCCGCCAGCGACACGTCCGCCAGCGTCTGCCCCGGCACCGGCTCGGGGAAGAAGATGACCATGTACACCGCATGCCCGGCCTTCATTGCGAAGCCGACCTCCGAATCCGCCTTGAAGCCACCGATGCCCGGCCCGTGGCCGGCGCGCGGATCGATGATCAGGAACGGTCGCTTGTCGGGATCGAGCGTCACGCCCGCCGGCGGCAGGATGCGCACCAGGGCGTAGTTGGCGGGGCGCGCGAAGGTGCGCGCGTCGGCGACGGTCTCATAATCGAAGGCCAGCAGCGGCGGCTTGCCGGCTTTCTCGTGAGCGATCCAGTTGTTGCCGCGCTGGCGCATGGTGTCCCAGAAGATGAGGGACCGCTGGGCCGCGTCGAACGTGTAGGAGACCGTGTCGCGCCAGGCGCTCGCCGGATCCTGCGGGCGGCAGGCGGCGGCAAAGGCGCTCGCCGCGCCCCGCATGGCCACGCCGTAGGCCGAGACCGCCTCGCCGAGGCGCAGGCGATAGATCTCCGCCACCCGGCCATACACCTTCATCATGTCGAACGGGTTCATGTGCGTCTCCTTCGAGAGTCGCCGCGTTTCAGCGAACCGCGAAACGGCTCCGGGCCATGGGCTCGAGCCGCTCAGATCTGGCCGGCATCCTGCCGGCTCTCCGCCAGCACCGCGCGCATCTCGCGCACGATGGTCCATTCCTCGTCGGTGGGGATCACATAGGCCTGCGGACCACTGCCCCTGGTGATGCGGGTCGCGCCGGAGCGGTTGGCTTCCGGGTCCAGCTCGAAGCCGGCCCAGCGGGCGGCCTCGATCACCTCTGCGCGGGTGGCCGCATCGTTCTCGCCGATGCCGGCGGTGAAGACGAGGGCGTCGATGCCGCCCAGCGCCGCCACCAGCGAGCCGAACTCCCGGTTGATGCGATAGACGAACAGGTCGATGGCCCGCTGCGCGCTCGGCTCCGCCTCCGCCTTCTCGCGCAATTCGCGCATGTCGTTGGAGATGCCGGAGACGCCGAGCAGGCCGCATTTGGTATAGAGGAAGTGCTCGGCCTCCGGTGCGCTCATGCCCAGCTCACGCTGGAGATAGAACACCACCCCCGCGTCGATGGTGCCGCAGCGCGTGCCCATCACCAGCCCGTCCAGGGCGGAAAAGCCCATGGTGGTGGCGATGCTCTTCGAGGCCGCATAGGCGCCAAGGCTCGCGCCCGAGCCGAGATGCGCCGCCACCACCTTGCCGTGGACGAGGCGCTCGTCCACGTGCGGAAACTGGGTGGCAAGATAGGCGTAGGACAGGCCGTGGAACCCGTAGCGCTTCACCCCCGCGTCGGTGAGGGACTGCGGGATGGCGAAGGCCTGGGCGATCTCCGGCTGGGTGCGATGGAAGGCGGTGTCGAAGGCCGCCACCTGCGGCAGGCCCGGCACCCGCCGCGCGATGATGCGGATGGGCTCCAGGCTGCGTGGCTGGTGCAGCGGCGCGAGCGGGGAGAGCGTGTCCAGCTCGGCGATGATCTCCGGCGTCAGGCGCACCGCATGGGTGTAGTTCGGCCCGCCGTGCACCACGCGATGGCCCACGGCGGCAAGCTGGTGGCCGCCGCGATGGGCGGCGAGCCAGTCGGAGAGGTAGGCCAGCGCCTCCTCGAACCCGTAGGCCGTGTCATGGGGCCAGCGCTCCTCCCCCACCACCGCGCCCTCATGGTCCTTCACCTTGAAGTGCGGGTCGGTGCCGAGGCCCTCGAACAGGCCGCGATAGAGGCGGTTGGGCACGTCCGCCCCGTCGTCCACGAACACCTGGAACTTGAGGCTGGAGGAGCCCGCATTCAGGACAAGCTGCACTTTCGCCATGTTCAGACCTCCACCGCCTTGGCCATCGCGCGCTGTGCGTCAGCCAACAGGGACGCCACGGCGCAGGAGGCGAGCCGCGTGGTCTTGGAATCCGCCCGGCTGGTCAGGATGATGGGAACGCGGGCGCCCAGCACGATGCCCGCGGCATCGGCGCCGGCCAGGAAGGTGAGGCTTTTCGCCAGCATGTTGCCGGCCTCAAGATCCGGCACCACCAGGATGTTGGCGCGACCGGCCACCGGCGAGGTGATGTGCTTGATGGCCGCCGAGCCGAGATCGATGGCGTTGTCGAGGGCCAGCGGCCCGTCCACGATACCGCCGGTGATCTGGCCGCGATCGGCCATCTTGCACAGGGCCGCCGCCTCGATGGTGGAGGGCACGTTGGGGTTCACCGTCTCCATGGCCGAGAGCACCGCGACACGCGGCTCGTCGAACTTCAGTGCATTGGCCAGATCGATGGCGTTCTGAACGATGTGGCTCTTGTCTTCCAGCGACGGCGCAATGTTGATGGCCGCATCCGTGATGATCAGCGGGTCGGGATGGCTGGGCACGTCCATGACGAAGCAGTGGCTGATGCGGCGCGCGGTGCGCAGGCCGGTGTCGCGGGCCACCACGGCGCTCATCAACTCGTCGGTGTGCAGGCTGCCCTTCATCAGGGCGTCGGCTTCTCCGCAGCGCACCAGTTCCACCGCCTTGGCCGCGGCGTCATGGCTGTGGGCGGCGCCGACCTGGCGCAGGGCGGAAATGTCCAGCCTGGCCGCGGCGGCGGCAGCCGCGATCTTCCCCGGCGGGCCGACCAGAATGGGCTCGATGAGGCCCAGTTCCGCTGCCTCCAGCGCCGCGCCGAGAGAGGCTTCGTCGCAGGGATGGGCCACCGCCACCCGCAGCTTGGGCAGGGCCTGCGCGGCAGCGATGAGACGATCATACTTCTCATGGCGCGGCGCCTGGGCGTGGGGCAAGGAAGGCTCCAGGGCGATGGAGGCCGGCATCAAGATTTCTCCCTGTCGTCCCACCGGTGCCGGCTGCTCAATCTGACCTTCCCCGCGATCAGCGCGCGTGACAGGCGAAAAAAATAGCCTCTACCGAGGTGGGCTCAAGCCGAATGCGTCCCCAAGCCTATGCCGAATTCAGGCTCTCGTCTTCCATGACACAAATCAATCCTTGGATTTATGACACCTTCGTATCATCCGCATCGGCATGGTCCGTATCCGCCGCTGCGAGCGCCTTCACGGCGTGACGCAGGGTGGGGTGCATGACGATGCCATCGGGGTTGAAGCCGTGGGTGACCATCCAGTTGCGCCACTCGGTCTGTCGCCCGGCGCCGACCAGCGCGATGCCGCGCTGGCGCAGGGCATCGGACACCTCCTTCAGGGTAAAAAGGCCCGTCACGTCCACTTCCGTCACTGGCAGCAGATCGAGGATGACAGCCTTCGGCGCCCCCTGCTCGGCGCTGGTGGCCGCCATCAGCGCGTGGCGGAAATGACCGGCGTTGAAGAAGACGAGCGGGCCGTTGAAGCGGAAGATGACGAGGCCGTGAGGCGCCGTCGCGCTTTCGTGCCGCGACAGGGCATGGAAGCCCGGCATGCCCGCCACCCGGCCGAGGATTTCCACCCGGGGCCGTGCGCTGATGTGCAGGAACCGCAGCAGGGCCAGCACCACCGCGACCAGGATGCCCTGTGTCGCCCCCAATACCACCACCCCGAGCGTGGCCAGAAGGGAGATCACCGCCTCCGTCCGGTCGGCGCGGGCGATAAGGCGCAGGGTGGCAAGGTCCACCAGCGAGAGGCCCGCCATCACCAGCACCGCGCCCAGCGCCGCCACCGGCACGTAGCGCAGGGGCGCGGTGAGGAACATGAGCACCAGCGCCACCGCCACGGCCGCGACCAAGGCGGCGGCGTGGGTACGCCCGCCGGCGGCATCCGCCATGGCGGTCCGTGAATCCGCCCCGCTGACGGCGAAGCCGTGGGTGAGGGCCGAAACCACGTTGGCGGCGCCGAGGGCGGCGAAGTCCTTGTCCGGGTCCACCTCGTAACCGTTCTTCGAGGCGAAGGAGCGGGACGTGAGCATCATGCTGGTGAAGCTCACCAAGGCGAGGCCGCCGGCGGCGGGCACGAGCGCGGCCAGCGCGTCGGGATCGAGCCGGACCAGCATCACGCCCGGTAGCCCTGCCGGCACCACGCCCAACGTCTTCACTCCGGACAGGTCGAGCCCCAGCAGGAACACCGCCAGCGCCGCGCCGGCCATGGCCAGCACCGCGGCCGGAAAGGCCGGCAGCAGCCGGCCGCTCGCGATCATGAGGCCGAACGCACCGAGCGCGATCAGCAGGGTCGGCGGATGGGTCTCGCCCAGGCGCACGACAAGATCGAAGGTGGCATGCAGGACGTGGTCGCCCTCCGCCTCGATCCGCGTGATCTTGGCAAGCTGGCCCAGCACGATGGTGATGGCGATGCCGTTCAGGAAACCGATGAGGATGGGCTTGGAGAGGAAATCGGCCAGCACGCCGAGGCGCAGAAACCGCGCCAGGATGCAGATGATGCCGGTGAGGAGGGCCAGCTCGGCGGACAGCGCCGCATAGGCCGCCCCGTCTCCGGCCGCCAGCGGCGCCACGGCCGAGGCGATGACGGCACAGGTTGCCGCATCCGGCCCCAGCACCAGCTGGCGGGACGAACCGAAGATGGCATAGGCGACGAGGGGGAAGACGCAGGAATACAGGCCGACCTCCGGGCGGAAGCCGGCAAGCTCGGCATAGGCGATGCCCACCGGGATCGCCACCGCCGCCACCGCCAGCCCCGCCCTCAGGTCGGGGCCGAGATCCGCCCGGCGATAGGCGAGGAGAGCAGCTAGCCCGGGTGCCCAGCGCCTGAGGGCTTCACGCACGATCCCGCTCCTCGCCTTGCCGCGTCACCGCGCAGACCGTCGGGATTTGCGGCGGACACGCACGCCAAGATTTTAGACGAGGATGGTTGAGGCTCATAGCCGGCCAGGGCGCAGCTCCAAAAGGAGCGCCCCGCGCTGATGCGCGGGGCTGAAGGCAAACCTGGAGGAAAAATCCCGGCCGGGCCGCGTGCGGGGAAAGCGGCCCGGCCGACGCTGCCCGGAAGGTCTCCTGCAGCGCGGGATCATCTTTCGTCAGAGCCGATGCCGCCGCATCCCCCAAACTGAGGACGGCGAAAATTTCCATTCCCCGACCCGACATTTCATCGGCCGGAGCTTTGCGTCGCCTCCCGCACAGGTCATGAAAGTAAAGAGAGCCACCGGCGCCGCCGTTCCAGGTCTGCGCCGGTACGGTCGGGCTCCCCCCTGAACAGATCCAGCTTCGCGGACGCTCCCATGATTGATGCCGAATGACCACGTTCGTCATGGCCCTGCGCACCCTGCTGCGCCACAAGGATCGCGTCCTGAAAGGGCTCGCCGCCGTACTGTGGCTGGTGATCGTCATCTTGTCCCTGCTGCCGGGAAGCGAGCGGCCACATACCGGCTATTCCGGCAATTTGGAGCATTTCGTCGCCTATCTGGGCACGGGTGCCGTGACGGCCTTCGCCTTTCCCGCGGCATCACTCCTTCGCCTCGCCCTGCCCTTCGTCGTGGCATCCGGCCTGTTCGAGATCGCCCAGATCTTCATTCCGGGCCGCTCGCCGGGCGTTGACAACTGGATGGCGAGCAGCCTCGGCGCTTTCGTCGGGATCCTCGCCATGCGGACCGTGGTCGCCCCGCTCCTGATGCGCTGGCGCCGCAAGACCTGAGCAGGGAAGCGGTGGGGCCGCCCCCGCGCGGCCCCACCCTGCCCGCTCACTTCATGGTGGGCATGACGAAATCGGCGCCGGCGCGGATGCCGGTGGGCCAGCGGGTGGTGATGGTCTTCAGGCGCGTGTAGAAGCGCACGCCCTCCGGCCCGTGCATGTGATGGTCGCCGAACAGGGAGGCCTTCCAGCCGCCGAAGGAGTGGAACGCCATGGGCACCGGGATCGGCACGTTGATGCCCACCATGCCCACCTTGATCTGGTGGGCGAACTCGCGGGCGGCATCGCCGTCGCGGGTAAAGATGGCGGTGCCGTTGCCGAACTCGTGGGTATTGATGAGCCGCGCCGCCGTGGCATAGCTGTCGGCGCGCACCACGGCGAGGACGGGTCCGAAGATCTCCTCCCGGTAGATGCGCATGTCGCTTGTCACGTGGTCAAACAGGGTGCCGCCGATGAAATAGCCGCCCTCATAGCCCTGGAGCTTGAGGCCGCGGCCGTCCACCACCAGCTTTGCCCCTTCCGCGACGCCGCTGTCCACATAGCCGGACACCTTTTCGAGGTGCTGCTTCGTCACCAGCGGCCCCATCTCCGCCTCGGGATCGGTACCGGGGCCGACCTTGAGGGCGCGCACCCGTGGCTCCAGCTTCTCCATCAGCGCCTCGGCGGTGCCCTCGCCCACCGGCACGGCCACCGAGACCGCCATGCAGCGCTCTCCGGCCGAACCGTAGGCGGCGCCCATGAGGGCGTCCACGGCCTGGTCCATGTCGGCGTCGGGCATGATGATCATGTGGTTCTTGGCGCCGCCCAGCGCCTGGCAGCGCTTTCCGGTGCGCGCCGCCGTCTCGTAGATGTAGCGGGCAATGGGGGTGGAGCCGACGAAGCTGATGGCTTCCACGCCGGGATCGGTCAGCAGCGCATCCACCGCCACCTTGTCGCCCTGCACCACGGTGAAGACGCCGTCCGGTAGTCCGGCTTCCTTCAGCCATTCGGCCAGCAGCAGGGACGCGGAGGGATCGCGCTCGGACGGCTTCAGGATGAAGCAGTTGCCGCATGCCAGCGCCACCGGGAACATCCACATGGGTACCATGGCCGGGAAGTTGAACGGCGTGATGCCGGCCACCACGCCCAGCGGCTGGCGCACGGCATGGCTGTCCACGCGGGTGCCCACGTCCTCGGTGATCTCGCCCTTCAGCAGTTGCGGCGCGCCGGTGGCGAATTCCACCACCTCCATGCCGCGCTGGATCTCGCCCTTGGCGTCAGAGAACACCTTGCCGTGCTCGGCGGAGATGACTTCCGCCAGCGTGTCGATGCGCTCTTCCAGAAGGCGCAGGAAAGCGTTGAGGATGCGGGCGCGGCGGAGCGGCGTGGTGGCCGCCCAGCCGGGGGCCGCGGCATTGGCCGCCTCCACCGCCGCGCGTACTTCCGCTTCGGAAGCCAGCGCCACCTCGCCCGACTGCACGCCCGTGGCCGGATTGAACACCGGCGCGGTGCGGCCGCTGGTGCCGGAGACCTTCCGGCCGGCGATGAAATGAGGGATGGCGAGCGGGCCTGAAACAGGCTGGGCGGCGGCGAGCGGCATGGTCTGGGCCTCTTGAGCGGCAGGAAGGTGCCCCGTCTTCCCACTTCAAAAGATGCTCATCAATGCTATCATTTGAGCATCTGTTATGCGGATTTTGAAGTATGGATTGGGACCATCTGCGCGTTTTCCTCGCCGTGGCGCGGCAGGGGCAGCTTCTGGCGGCGGCGCGGCGACTGGGGCTGAACCATGCCACGGTGGCCCGCCGGCTCGATGCGCTGGAAGAGGCCCTCGGCGCCCCATTGTTCGACCGCCGCCCCGCCGGTTGCGTGCCCACCGAGGCCGGCGAGCGGCTGTTGCCGGCGGCCGAGCGGGTGGAAGCGGAGATGCTGGGCATCGCAGAAGGTTTTCGCGACGCGGCGGCGGATGTCTCCGGCACGGTGCGCATCGGAGCGCCGGACGGCCTCGGCAACTACTTCCTCGCCGCGGAGCTGGGCGCGCTCACCGCCCTCTATCCGGACCTGGTGGTGGAACTGGTGCCGCTGCCGCGCACCTTCTCCCTGTCGCGGCGGGAGGCGGATCTCGCCATCGTGCTCGACCGCCCCATGGAAGGCCGGCTGCTGGTGTCGCGGCTCATCGACTACACCCTCTCAGTCTATGCCGCCCGCGCCTATCTGGATCGCCACGGCACCCCCAAGAGCGTGGAAGACCTCGCCGGCCATGTGGTGGTGACGGGAGTGGAGGACCTCGCCTATGCCTCGGCGCTGGATTATTCCGGCGTGCTGGAGAAGCACGGGCGCAGCCGGTTCCGCTGCGCCAGCGTCATGGGCCAGATGGAGGCGGTGCGGGCGGGGGCCGGCATCGGCGTGCTGCACGATTTCGCCGCCGGCCGGCATCTGGAGGCGCAGGGCCCGGATGCGCTGGTGCGGATCCTGCCCGGAATCGGCTTCCGCCGCTCCTATTTCCTCCTCGCCCACCCCGACACGGCGCAGGTGCGGCGCATCGCGGTGCTGCGGGATGTGCTGGCGCAACGCTTCCGCGCCGAGCGCGCCCGCTTCATCATCCCATGAAGATCGCGCGGTCGGCGCGGATGGTGGTGGTGATGGCCTCCAGCACCGCCCGCACCCGATTGAGGTGCTTGAGATCGTCATGCACCGACACCCAATAGCTGCGGGTGAGGCGGAAGGCGCCTTCCAGCAGCACCTCAAGGTCCGGATGGGCGGCGGCAAGAAACGCCGGCAGCACCCCCAATGCCGCCCCGCTCAGCACCGCATTCACTTGCGCGATGACGCTGGTGGAGCGGATGACCGGCGTCACCTCCACCCCCGCCTCCAGCGTGGAGAAATCCAGCGCGCGGGTGAACAGCAGCTCCGGGATATAGCCCGCGAAGACATGGCCCTGAAGCTCCGCCGCCGTGCCCGGCCGGCCTCTGCGGTCGAAATAGGCCTGCGTGCCATAGAGTTCCAGGGTGTAGTCCGTGAGCTTCTTGACGCTCACCTGACCGGCAATGGGCCGATCCAGGGTGATGGCGATGTCCACCTCTCGGCTTGCCAGCGAATAGGCGCGCGGCAACGCGACCAGTTCGGTCTCCAGCTTCGGGTTTTCCGCCGACAGCGCCGCGAGGCGAGCGGCCAGATAGCCCACCCCCAGCCCTTCCGGCGCGCCGATGCGCACCCGCCCCGCCACCTGCATGTCGGCCTCGCCCAGGCCGACGATCTTGCGCAGGACGATGGATTCCATCTCCTCTGCCGCCTGGGCCAGCTTCTGGCCCTGCTCGGTGATGACAGTGCGGCGGCCGGCGCGGGCAACGAGAGGCGCCCCGACCTCTTTCTCCAGCCGGGCGACGCGGCGGCCCACCGTGGTATCGTCGAGCCCCAAAGCACGCCCGGCCCCCGCCATCCGGCCGGTACGCGCCAGCTGGAGGAAGATGCGCAGATCGTCCCAATCCATGGCCTGGGGATCCCTCGCCAATTGCTGCAATTTTGCAGAATGGATCCGACTTTATCGGCCTTGAGTGCAAATCTGCAAGCTTGGATCAAGTCGAAACCCAGCGCGAGGAGGAACGCCAGATGCAGCGCCAGAACGAACCGGCCGCCGAACGGCTGGAGGGGGATTACGACTATATCGTCGTCGGCGCCGGCACCGCCGGCTGCATCGTCGCCAACCGGCTGTCGGCGGATGCGCGCAGGCGCGTGCTGATCCTGGAGGCCGGCGGCAACGACAACTGGATCTGGTTCCACATTCCGGTGGGCTACCTGTTCGCCATCGGCAATCCGCGTTCGGACTGGATGTTCAGGACCGTCCCCGAGCCCGGCCTGAACGGGCGGTCGCTGGCCTATCCGCGCGGCAAGGTCATCGGCGGCTGCTCCGCCATCAACGCCATGATCTCCATGCGTGGGCAGGCGGCGGACTATGACCACTGGCGCCAGTTGGGCCTTGCCGGCTGGGGCTGGGACGACGTGCTGCCCGCTTTCAAGGCGCTGGAGGACCATTTCCTCGGCGCCAGCGACATCCACGGCACCGGCGGCGGCTGGCGCATCGAGGCGCCGCGCATCGCCTGGCCCGTGCTCGACAAGGTGGCGCAGGCGGCCGGCGAGATGGGCATCCGTTCGGTGCCCGATTTCAACACCGGCGACAATGAGGGCGTCGGCTATTTCCATGTGAATCAGAAACGCGGCCGGCGCTGGTCCTCGGCTCGCGGCTTCCTGAAACCCGCCCTCTCCCGCCCCAACCTGCGTCTGGAAACGCAAGTGCTGGTGGACCGTCTCGTCATCGAGAACGGCCGGGCAGTGGGTGTGCGCTATATGCAGAACGGCCGGCTGATGGAGGCCCGCACCCGTGGCGAGGTGGTCCTTTCCGCCGGCTCCATCGGCTCCACGCAGGTGCTCCACCGCTCCGGCATCGGCCCCGGCGAATGGCTCTCGGAACTCGGCATCGAGACCGTGCGGGACCGGCCGGGAGTGGGCCGAAACCTTCAGGATCATCTGCAACAACGGGCGATCTACAAGGTTTCCGGCATCCGCACCCTGAACGAAACCTATTATTCCCTGCCCCGCCGCGCGCTGATGGGGATCGACTACGCCCTGCGCCGGCGCGGGCCGCTCACCATGGCGCCGTCCCAGCTCGGCATCTTCACACGCTCCGACCCGAGTCAGGAGCGGGCCAACATCCAGTTCCATGTGCAGCCGCTCTCGCTCGACAAATTCGGCGAGCCACTGCACCGCTTCCCGGCCATCACGGTGGCGGCCTGCAACCTGCGGCCCACCTCGCGCGGCGTGGTGCGGCTCACCTCCATGGCGTTGGACGCCGCCCCGCAGATCGCCCCCAATTATCTCGCCACCGACGAGGACCGGCAGGTGGCGGCGGACGCCATCCGCGTCACCCGCCGCCTCATGCGCCAGCAGGCCCTCAGCCCCTACCGGCCGGAGGAATATCTACCCGGCCCTTCGGTGGGCGAGGATGATGCGTCCCTGGCCAAGGCGGCCGGTGATATCGGCACCACCATCTTCCACCCCGTGGGCACGGCAAAGATGGGCCGGCCTGACGATCCCATGGCGGTGGTGGACGAGCGGCTGCGCGTCTACGGGATCGACGGGCTGCGCGTCATCGACGCCTCGGTGATGCCCACCATCACTTCGGGCAACACCAACACCCCCACCGCCATGATCGCCGAGAAGGGCGCCCGCCTCGCCATTGAGGATGCGGTGCAGGGCGCATCCACCGCCACCGCGGCGGCATGAAGCCCGCGCGGCGCTTAAGCGACACCCTCTCGGCACCGGTCAAAGACCGGTGCTGTCGGTCAGAGGCCCCTCACGTCCTCAGGGCGCGGCGGAGCACCTTGCCGGAGGGGGTGTGGGGCAGCTCACGCACGAACACATAGGCGCGCGGGCGCTTGTATTCGGCGAGGTGCCGGGCGGCGTGACGGGCGAGTGCGTCCGCATCGCCCACCGCTCCCTCGTGCAGCACCACGAACGCGGTGATGACCGAGACCTCGCCGGATTTTGCTTCCGTCACAGCAACTTCAGCGACGGACGGGTGGTCGGCCAGCGCCCGCTCCACCTCCTCCGGCGCCACACGATAGCCGAACGCGTTCATCTGGTCGTCGCCCCGGCCCTCGTACCAGAGGTATCCGTCGGCATCGAAACGGGCGAGGTCGCCGGTGAGGAACCATTCGCCGCGCATCACCGCCGCCGTCTCCTGCGGCAGGCCCCAATAGCCGAGCATCAGGCCGGGGTCGGAGCGGTGGACGGCGAGGATGCCGGTCTCCCCGGGAGGTAGCGGCTGATCGGCCAAATCCGCCGCCGCGTCCGAAGGCAGAACACACACCTTCCGCCCCGCCTGCGGCTTGCCGGGACTGCCGGCGCGCGTTGTTACGCCTGGGCCGGACGAGATGTAGGTGGAGATTTCGCTCATGCCCAGCGCCTCGTAAAGCGGGCGGCCGGTAGCCCGGGTCCACTCGCCATAGAGCGTGGGCTTCAGCGCCTCGCCGGCGGTAAGCCCATGGCGCAGCGCGGGAAAACGGCTGGGGGTGACGGACCCATATTTCAGGATGCGCCGGTAGAGGCCGGGGACGGCGGCAAACAGGGTGGCCCCCGTCGCTTCAAGGAGATCCGGCCAGGCTTCGGGCGGGCGCTCGCCCAGATGGACGATGCTGGTGGCCCCCGCAGACCATGGGTCCATCAGCCCAGCGCCCAGGGTGTAGGTCCAGTTGAAGGCCCCGGCGTGGAACAGAAAATCGCTCGCCGAAAGCCCCAGCCACCCCTCCCGCATGGGCCTTCGGCCGAGCACCACCCGCTGGGCATGGGCGACGCCCTTCGGCCGTCCGCTGGTACCGGAGGTGTAGACCAGGAAGGCGAGATCGTCCGCTCTCGTATCGGAAACTTCGGCAGGATCGGCCTGTTCGAGTTCGGCGATCTCGCCCCGCCCGAGCACCCGCGCCGCGCCCGGATCGGAGGGCATGGCGCCGGAGCCGTCGCCCACCACCAGCAGCGCGCCGGAATCGGCGAGGATGAGGTCCACCTCGTCCTGGGTGAGCAAAGTGGAGGTGGGGATGGGCGCGAGCCCCGCCGCGATGGCGCCGAAGAACAGCAGCGGAAAGTGGGAGGTGTTGCCCACCCGCAGCAGCACCCGCGACCCGCGCGGCAGGCCATAAGCGGCAAATCCGCCGGCCATGCGCGCCACCGCCGCGCGCATCTCGCCATAGGTCCAGGTCTCGATTATGCGCCCCCTGGGGCCCTCCGCCACCAGCAAGGCAGGCTTGGCCGCATCCTCCCCCTGGTGGAGGCAGTAGCGGGCGAGATTGAAGGGGCTATCGGGCAAGGCGTCGCTCATGGTGCGATCATGGACCAGCTTCAGCCGCGCTGGCCAGATGACGCGCCGCCGCGACCGACGGCGGGCCCCTTGCGCTTATACCATCGGCCTCGGTCTTTGACCGATGCCAAGTGGGTACGCTCAGGCGCCGCGCGGGCTTGACCAACGGCCAATGAGTCAAGCTCACAGGCCATTGGTATCACGCGAGCGCGCCGCAGCCCGGCGGCAGCAGGGCGTGGAAATCGGTGCGGCGCTGATAGGCATCGCCGGCCTTCAGCAGCACCGGATCGGCATAGGGCCGGCCTACCAGCTGGAAGGCGGCCGGCAGGCCGTTGGCGGTGAAGCCGCACGGCACCGACAGGCTGGGCAGGCCGAGATAATTGATGCCCCGCGTGAACGCCGCGAGGCGCCCCACCACGGCGGCGATATCCTCCGGCGGGCCGGCGGTGGTCTCGGCGATGCTGGGCACCGCCACCGGAAGGGTCGGCATGTGCACCATGTCCGCCGCACCCATGGTGGTGGCGAGCCAGTCGCGCGTCACGCTGGCGCGCATCATCAGGGCCTCGGCGTAGCGGGTGGCCGGCAAAGCGAGGCCCGGAAGCATGCGGGCGCGTACCTGCAAGCTGTAGTCCTGCGGCCGCTCGGTGAGCCAGCGGCGGTGGAGGGTGGACATCTCCACCAGCATCACCACCTGCATCAGCGCGTTCACCAGCGCCATGTCGGGTGGGCTGGTCTCGATGAGCTGCGCGCCCGCGTCCTTCAGCACGGCGCGGCTGTCGTCCATGAGCGCGGCGATCTCCGGCGTCGCCAGCTCGCGGTAATAGCCGGAGGGCACAGCGATGGTGAGGCCCTTGAGGTCCCCCTTAAGCCCGCCCTCGAAATCGAGGCGCGGCGCCGGCAGGGTGGCACCATCACGCGGGTCGGGACCGGCGATGGCCGTCATCATGCGCGCCGCATCGCGGGCGGTGCGGGTCAGCGGGCCGATGGTGTCGAGGCTCGGCGCCAGCGGCATGGCGCCGTAAAGCGGCACGAGGCCGTGGGTGGGCTTCAGCCCCGTCACCCCGCACATGGCAGAGGGATGGCGGATGGAGCCGCCGGTGTCCGATCCCAGCGCCCCCGGGACCATGCGCGCCGCCACCGCCGCCCCCGAGCCGGACGAGGAGCCGCCGGCGCCATAGGCGGTGTTCCACGGGCTGAGGCCATGGCCGTAATGGACATTGAAGCCGGTGGGCGAGAGCGCGAATTCGGCAAGGTGCAGGGAGCCGAGGTCCAGCGCCCCCGCCGCATCCAGCCGCTCCAGCACGCTTGAGGTCACATCCGGCACGAAATCCTTGCGGATCAGCGAGCCGCCGGTGGCGACGCGGCCGGCGCGATAGAGCAGGTCCTTGTGCGCCAGAGGCACGCCGGCAAGCGGCCCCAGCTTGTCGCCCCGTGCCCGCGCGAGATCGACCGCGCGCGCCGCCTCGCGCGCCCGCTCGGGCTCGATCTGCATCACGGCGTTGTAGCGCGGGCCGAGGGTTTCAAGCCGCTGCAGCGCCTCCTCGGCGAGGGCTTCGGACGACACCGAGCCATCGGCCACGGCGTCCGCCATCTCGACCACGCCGAGGGTGAAAAAGCCGCTCATTCGCCCGCCCCCGAGTTGGTTTCTTCGCTGGTCTTCTGGCTGGTCGTCAGGCCGGCGGCGATTTCGGCGCACAGGGTGGCGAAGCTCCAGGGCGCGGCGTCGAAGGCGAGGCGCTGGCCAGCGCCGGCCGCCACACGTGCATTGAGATCGCCGGCCAGCGCGGCAACCGCCCGCGCCTCCGTCTCGGTCAGCGTGATGCCATTGTCCGCGCTCACGCGGGCGGCGATGTCGTCTTGGGTCATGGGCGGGTTCCGGGGCAGCGTGTGACGGGCGCGGACAGCGCGTGAGCGGGATTCGCCACGAGTGTAGAGGCGGCATCGGGCGCGGAGAAGGCGGCGCGGTGGGCAGGTGACGCGGTTGGCCACGAAGCGCCGCCCTCCCCCGCTCCCGCGTGCGGGCGGAGAGGGGGCTCACTCTCCATCCCGTCACCCTCCGGCTTGACCGGCGGGTCCATCTCCCCGTTTCCCCAGCCCCACCGCGTCGTCCCGGTGGGGCCATGGGCCGTCCGGTCAAGCCGGACGGCGATGGTGGGATGGTGCGAGGGCCGGCGGTGAACCTTCCCCTGTAAGCGGGAGAAGGTTCTACGGCGCGCCCGGCCGGAGCAGCCGCAGACGGGCCAGCCACGCCCGCCGCCCCCGCGATCTTTATGAGATTCCTATGCCGCCGCTGCGGCATCCCTCTCGAATCTTGATCCCGTTGGGGCCAGCTTCAGGCCCGTGAGGCGAGCGCTCCGCCAGCCGGCGCCGCGCCCTCCCCCGACACACGGAACGGACCGGAAAGTCAAACTCATGCTGGACCTTCTGATGCTCGCGCTGGGCCTCGGCTTCTTCGCCGTCGCCATCGGCTACGGCCACCTCTGCGAGCGGCTCTGAACGAAAGATCTTTCGCGCCGAAGTAAGGGCGCCCATGCCCTGCCGCCGGATCAAGTCTTGTGCGCCCACCCGGCGCACCGAGGAGAACTTCCATGGTCTTTGATTATGCGCTCGGCGGTCTCGTGACCGCAGGGCTCCTCTTCTACCTCACCTTCGCGCTCCTCAATCCCGAGCGGTTCTGAGGCATCCTCCCATGACACCCAATGGACTGATCCAGATCGCCCTGTTCTGCCTCGTCGTGCTGGTGCTGACGCGGCCGCTCGGCGGCTACATGACCCGCGTGTTCGCGGGCGAACGCACGTTGCTCTCCCCCGTCCTCGCGCCGGTGGAAAAGCTCGTCTACCGCCTCGGCGGAGTGGATGCGGGCCGGGAGCAGCACTGGCTCACCTACACCATCGCCATGCTGCTGTTCCACGTGGGCGGCTTCCTGCTGCTCTATGCGCTGATGCGGGTGCAGGATCTGCTGCCCTTCAATCCGCAGGGCATGGCGGCGGTGGCACCGGACCTTGCCTTCAACACGGCCATCAGCTTCATCACCAACACCAACTGGCAGAATTACGGTGGTGAAAGCACGATGGGCTACCTCGTGCAGATGCTGGGGCTCACCCACCAGAACTTCCTGTCCGCCGCCACCGGCATCGTGCTGGGCATGGCGCTGATCCGCGGCTTCTCCCGCGCCTCGGCGCAGACGGTGGGCAATTTCTGGGTGGATATCACCCGCTGCACTCTCTACGTGCTTTTGCCCATCTGCGTGGTCTTCACCCTTGCCCTGGTGTGGCAGGGCATCCCGCAGACGCTGGGCCCCTATGTGGACGCAGCGACCCTCGACGGCGGCAAGCAGACCATCGCGCTGGGCCCGGTGGCCTCGCAGGTGGCCATCAAGATGCTGGGCACCAACGGCGGCGGCTTTTTCAATGCCAATGCCGCCCACCCGTTCGAGAACCCCACCGCGCTCTCCAACTTCCTGCAGATGGTCTCCATCTTCGCGCTGGGCGCGGCGCTCACCAACGTGTTCGGCCGCATGGTGGGCAACGAGAAGCAGGGCTGGGCCATCCTCGCCGCCATGGGCGTGCTGTTCGTGGCTGGCGTCGGCGTGACCTACTGGGCCGAGGCTTCCGGCACACCGGCGCTCAACGCGCTGGGTCTTTCCGGCGGCAACATGGAGGGCAAGGAGCTGCGCTTCGGCATCGTCGCCTCCGCCTTGTTCGCGGTCATCACCACGGCGGCCTCCTGCGGCGCGGTGAATGCCATGCACGACAGCTTCACGGCGCTCGGCGGCATGATCCCGCTCATCAACATGGAGCTGGGCGAGATCATCGTCGGCGGCGTGGGCGCGGGCCTCTACGGCATGCTGCTGTTCGTGGTGATCACCATGTTCGTGGCCGGCCTCATGGTGGGCCGCACGCCGGAATATGTGGGCAAGAAGATCGAGGCCAAGGAAGTGAAGATGGCCATGCTCGCCATCCTCATCCTGCCCCTGATGATGCTCGGCTGGACGGCGGTGGCGACCGTATTGCCCTCGGCTGTTGCCTCCATAAACAATCCGGGACCGCACGGGTTCTCGGAGATCCTCTACGCCTTCACCTCGGCCACCGCCAACAACGGCTCGGCCTTCGGCGGGCTCACGGGGAATACCTTCTTCTACAACCTGACGCTGGCCTCCTCCATGTTCGTCGGCCGCTTCCTCATGATCGTGCCGGCCATGGCGCTGGCGGGGGCGCTGGCGGCGAAGAAGACCGTGCCGGCCTCGGCGGGAACCTTCCCCACCACCGGCGGCCTGTTCGTGGGCCTGCTGGTGGGCGTCATCCTGATCGTGGGCGGGCTCACCTTCTTCCCGGCCTTGTCGCTGGGACCCATCGTCGAGCATCTGGCGGCGGCGGCCGGGCAGAGCTTCGGTGCGGGAGGCTGACATGGACCCCCATCCCCCGCCCGCCCGGCCGCGCGCCGGGCGGGAGCCCAGGGCGCGCCGCATGCCGCTCTCGGCGTCCGAACTCATCCTGATCGTGTCCGTCGCCGCCCTGGTGCTCGCGGCCGCCATCCAGGCCGTCATCGCGCTGGCGCTGAACCTCTCAGCCCACTGATACCTCTTCCCCCGGGAGTGCCTCCATGGCCAGATCCCATTCCGTAAGCCTGCTCGACCCCGCCATCCTCCTGCCCGCCGTCGGCGCCTCGTTCCGCAAGCTCGATCCGCGCGCGATGGTGAGGAACCCGGTCATGTTCGTGGTGGAGGTGGTCGCCCTCCTCACCACCGTGCTGTTCGTGCGCGACCTCGTCACCTCGGGCGGCGGCCTCGGCTTCTCCTTCCAGATCATCCTGTGGCTGTGGTTCACCGTGCTGTTCGCCAATTTCGCCGAAGCGGTGGCGGAGGGGCGCGGCAAGGCGCAGGCGGAATCACTGCGCCGCACCCGCACCGAGACCCAGGCCAAGCTGCTCACCGGCGAGGGCGACGCCTTCCGCACCGTGCCCGGCACCTCACTGAAGGTCGGCGACGTGGTGCTGGTGGAGGCCGGCGACATCATCCCCTCCGACGGCGAGGTGGTGGAAGGCGTCGCCTCGGTGAACGAGGCCGCCATCACCGGCGAGAGTGCCCCTGTGATCCGCGAATCCGGCGGCGACCGCTCAGCGGTGACCGGCGGCACCACGGTGGTCTCCGATCATCTCAAGGTGCGCATCACGGCGGCGGCGGGCGCGACCTTCCTCGACCGCATGATCGCGCTGGTGGAAGGCGCCGAGCGGCAGAAGACGCCCAACGAGATCGCCCTCAACATCCTGCTCGCGGGCATGACGCTGATCTTCATCTTCGCCACCGCGTCGATCCCGAGCTTTGCGTCCTACGCGGGCGGCTCCATCTCCGTGGTGGTGCTGGTGGCGCTGTTCGTGACCCTCATTCCCACCACTATCGGGGCGCTGCTCTCGGCCATCGGCATCGCCGGCATGGACCGGCTGGTGCGCTTCAACGTGCTCGCCATGTCGGGCCGCGCGGTGGAGGCGGCGGGCGACGTGGACACCCTGCTGCTCGACAAGACCGGCACCATCACGCTCGGCAACCGGCAGGCCGCCGCCTTCCACCCGGTGCGCGGGGTGAGCGAGCAGGACCTGGCGGACGCCGCCCAGCTCGCATCGCTCGCCGACGAGACCCCCGAAGGCCGCTCCATCGTAGTGCTCGCGAAGGAGAAATACGCCATCCGCGGCCGCGACATGGCGAGCCTGAACGCCCATTTCGTGCCCTTCACCGCCCAGACCCGCATGAGCGGCGTGGACGTGGACGGAAGCTCCGTCCGCAAGGGCGCGGTGGATGCCATCCTGTCTTATGTCCAGGGCGGCAGCAGCACCGTCACCGGCTCCGGCGCGGTGCAGACTGTGCGAACGCTGGTGAGCCAGGAGGCCATCCGCGAGATCAATGCCATCGCCGAGGAGATCGCCAAGTCCGGCGGCACGCCCCTGGCGGTGGCGCGGGACGGGCGCCTGCTCGGCGTCATCCATCTCAAGGACATCGTGAAGGGCGGCATCCGCGAGCGCTTCGCCGAATTGCGGCGCATGGGCATCCGCACGGTGATGATCACCGGCGACAACGCGCTCACCGCCGCCGCCATCGCCGCCGAGGCGGGGGTGGACGACTTCCTCGCCCAGGCGACCCCGGAAGCCAAGCTGCGCCTCATCCGCGATGAGCAGGCCAAGGGCAAGCTGGTGGCCATGTGCGGCGACGGCACCAACGATGCCCCAGCGCTGGCCCAGGCCGACGTGGGGGTGGCCATGAACACCGGCACTGTGGCGGCCCGCGAGGCCGGCAACATGGTGGACCTCGACAGCGACCCCACCAAGCTCATCGAGATCGTGGAGATCGGCAAGGCGCTGCTGATGACGCGCGGCTCGCTCACCACCTTCTCCATCGCCAATGATGTGGCGAAGTATTTCGCCATCATCCCCGCCATGTTCGTGGCCTTCTACCCGCAGCTCGGCACGCTGAACGTGATGGGGCTGGCCTCGCCCCAGAGCGCCATCCTGTCGGCCATCATCTTCAACGCGCTCATCATCATCGCCCTCATCCCGCTGGCGCTGAAGGGTGTCGCCTTCCGGCCCATCGGCGCGGCGGCGCTGCTGAAGCGCAACCTTCTGATCTACGGCCTCGGCGGCATCCTCGTGCCGTTCGTCGGCATCAAGGCCATCGACCTTGCGGTCACGGCCCTTCACCTGGTTTGAGGAAACACCCATGCTGAAAGAACTTCGCCCCGCGTTCGTCGTGCTCATCGCCCTGACGGCGCTCACCGGCCTTGCCTACCCGCTCGCCATGACCGGGGCGGCACAGGTGCTCTTCCCGAGGCAGGCCAACGGCAGCCTCGTCACCCGCGAGGGGACCGTGATCGGCTCGGCGCTGATCGGCCAGAACTTCACGTCCGCGCGCTATTTCCATGGCCGGCCCTCGGCCACCACCGACGCCGACCCGGCCGACGCCACCAAGACCATTCCCGCGCCCTACAATGCGGCGAACTCCATGGGCTCGAACCTCGGCCCCACCAACCCGGCGCTGGCCGACCGGGTGAAGGCCGACCTTGACGCCCTCAGGGCCGAGAACCCGCGCGACCCGGTGCCGGTGGACCTCGTCACCGCCTCCGGCAGCGGGCTCGACCCCCACATCTCGCCGGAGGCGGCCCTGTTCCAGGTGCCGCGGGTGGCCAGGGCGCGCGGCCTCAACGAAGGCGTGGTGCGCCGGCTGGTGGAGGAGAATGTGGAGGACCGCACCCTCGGCCTCCTCGGCGAGCCGCGCGTGAACGTGCTCGCCCTCAACCTCGCCCTCGACAAGGCGCGCCCGCAGTGACAGACCGATAGGCCAAGCCCACGCGGCGCTTGAGCCTGAAGGCAATGGATCGGGCTGTCACACGCCCGGATCCCGGAGGAGGCCATGCCCGACGACCGTGCCGCTCCCGTGCGGCCTTCGCCCGATGCCCTGCTCGCGGCCGCCGAGCAGGAGACGCGCGGCCGCCTGAAGATCTTCCTCGGGGCTGCGCCGGGCGTCGGTAAGACCTACGAGATGCTCGCCTCCGGCCATGCCCGCCGCAACGATGGCGCGGACGTGGTGATCGGCGTGGTGGAGACCCACGGCCGGCGCGAGACCGAAGCGCTGGTGGCCGGCCTCGAGGTGATCCCGCGCCGGAGCATCCCCTACAAGGGGCGGATGATCGAGGAGATGGACCTCGACGCCATCCTCGCCCGCCGCCCGGCCCTGGTGCTGGTGGACGAGCTGGCCCACACCAACGCCCCCGAAAGCCGCCACGCCAAGCGCTACATGGATGTAGAGGAGCTGCTGGCGGCGGGCATCGATGTCTACACCACGCTGAACATCCAGCATGTGGAGAGCCTCAACGACGTGGTGGCGCAGATCACCCGCGTGCGGGTGCGAGAGACGGTGCCCGACGCCATCATCGACCGCGCCGACGACATCGAGGTCATCGACATCACCCCCGGCGACCTCCTCCAGCGCCTGAAGGAGGGCAAGGTCTACGTGCCCGAGACGGCGCGGCGAGCGGTGGAGAACTATTTCTCCCCCGGCAACCTCACCGCCCTGCGGGAACTCGCCCTGCGCCGCACCGCCGAGCGGGTGGACGAGCAATTGCTCTCCCACATGCGGGCGCATGCCATATCCGGCCCGTGGGCGGCGGGGGAGCGGGTGCTGGTCTGCCTCAGCGAGGACCCGCGCAGCGCCGCGCTGGTGCGCTACACCAAGCGCCTCGCCGACCGGCTGCGTGCGCCGTGGGTCGCGCTCTACGTGGAGACCGAGCGCGCGCTGCGCCTCGACACCGCCGAGCGCGACCGCATCGCCGATTTCCTGCG
The DNA here is from genome assembly GCA_000017645.1 of Xanthobacter autotrophicus Py2. Lineage (NCBI taxonomy): Bacteria > Pseudomonadati > Pseudomonadota > Alphaproteobacteria > Hyphomicrobiales > Xanthobacteraceae > Xanthobacter > Xanthobacter versatilis. Next base: position 3,589,463 of record CP000781.1, on the reverse strand, counting down.
GCTGGCGGAGCGCATGGGCGGGGAGGCGGTGACCATCCCCGGCGGCACCCGCATCGCCGATGATGTGCTCAGCTATGCCCGCTCCGCCAACGTGACCCATATCGTCATCGGCAAGTCGGACCGTTCCCGCTGGTTCGAGATCCTCCACGGCTCGGTGGTGCACGACCTCGTGCGCCGCTCCGGCAACATCTCGGTCCACGTCATCGCCGGGGACAAGGAGACGCCCGCGCCCGGCCGCTCAGGGGCCGCCGTGCCCACCGCCCGGCGGGAGACGTGGCCCTATCTCGCCAGCCTTGTCATCGTCGCGCTGGCGACCCTTGTCGGCTTCGGCCTCCAGAAGGTCCTGGCGCTCCAGAACATCGCGCTGGTGTTCCTCACCGCGGTGCTGGTCAGCGCGGTGCGCTTCGGGCTGGCGCCGGCCTTGGTCGCCTCCGGCGCCGCCATGCTGGCGTTCAATTTCTTCTTCATCCCGCCGCTCTACACTTTCACCATTACCGATCCGGAGAACGTGGTCGCGCTGTTCTTCTTCCTGGTGGTGGCCATCATCGCCTCGAACCTCACGGCGCGGGTGCGCGCCCAGGCGCTGGCGGCGCGGGCGCGGGCCAAGACGGCGGAAGACCTCTACCTGTTCTCAAAAAAGCTCGCCGGCGCCGGCACCCTCGACGATCTGCTCTGGGCCACCGCCTTCCAGATCGCCTCCATGCTCAACGTCCGAGTGGTGATCGTGCTGCCCGATGGCGACACCCTGGCGGTGAAGGCCGCCTACCCGCCGGAAGACGCCATCGACGCCGCCGACCTTGCCGCCGCCCGCTGGGCCTTCGAGAACAACCGCTGGGCCGGGCGCGGCGCCGATACCCTGCCGGGGGCCAAGCGCCTGTTCATGCCCATGCAGACCGGGCGCGGCGCGGTGGGGGTCATCGGCATCGACCGCGACAAGGAGGGACCGCTCCTCACCCCCGAGCAGCGGCGGCTGATGGATGCGCTGGCCGACCAGGCGGCGCTGGCGGTGGAGCGCGTGAACCTCGTCGCCGACGTGGAGAAGGCGAAGCTGGACGCCGCCACCGACCGGCTGCGCACGGCGCTGCTCACCTCCATCTCCCATGACCTGAAGACGCCGCTCGCCTCCATCATGGGCGCCGCCGGCACCCTGCGCAGCTTCTTCTCCGCGCTCACCGAGGAGGCGCGCTCGGACCTGCTCTCCACCGTCGAGGAGGAGGCCGAGCGGCTCAACCGCTTCATCGCCAACCTGCTCGACATGACCCGGCTGGAATCCGGCGCCATCGTGCCCAATGCCGGCCTCTGCGACGTGAGCGAGGTGGTGGGCAGCGCGCTCGACCGCGCCCGGTCCATCCTGCGGCATCATCGCCTGGAGATCGACCTTGCCCCGGACCTGCCGATGCTGAGCATCGATCCCGTGCTGTTCGAGCAGGCCCTGTTCAACCTCCTCGACAATGCCGCAAAATATGCGCCGGAGGGCGCGCTGGTGCGCATCGAGGGCTGGTCCGACGGCGCCTTCGTCACGCTCCGCGTGCTGGACGAGGGGCCGGGCATCGCCGAGGAGGATCGCGAGCGGGTGTTCGACAAATTCTATCGCGTCCGCAAGGGCGACCAGGTACGGGCCGGAACGGGCTTGGGGCTCGGCATCAGCCGCGGCTTCCTGGAGGCCATGGGCGGCACCCTCACCGCCGACGGGCGGCCCGACCGGCGCGGCGCCGCCTTCACCATCCGCATGCCGGTGCCGCCCCAGGCCCGCGCGCTGAAGGCGTTGCCATGAGGGACGCACCATGAAAGACGCGTCATGAACGGCGTGAAGCTCCTCGTGGTGGATGACGAGCCGGCCATCCGCAAGCTGCTCAATGCCGGACTGTCCACCCAGGGCTATGACGTGACCAGCGCCGCCACCGCCGCCGAGGCCATTGCCCGCGTCACCGAGGCCCGGCCCGACCTCATCATCCTCGACCTCGGACTGCCCGACATGCCGGGCCGCGACCTGCTCGCCCGCTGGCGTGCCGAAGGGCTGGATGCCCCCGTGGTGATCCTCTCCAGCCGCACCGACGAGGCCGGCATCGTCGAGGCGCTGGAGGGAGGGGCGGACGATTATGTCACCAAGCCGTTCGGCATGAATGAGCTGATCGCCCGCCTGCGCGTCGCGCTGCGCCACCGGTTGCAGCAGCAGGGGGAAAAGCCCCTGTTCAAGGTGGGCGACCTGTCGGTGGACCTGGTGCGCCGCATCGTCCGGCTGAAGGAGCGGGAGGTGAAGCTCTCGCCCAAGGAATACGACATCCTGCGCCTCATGGTGCAGCATGCCGGCCGGGTGCTCACCCACGCCTTCATCCTGCAAAAGGTGTGGGGCAGCGCTTATGACGTGCAATATCTGCGGGTCTATGTGCGCCAGCTGCGGCAGAAGCTGGAGGACAACCCTGAGCAACCGCGCTACATCCGCACCGAGACCGGCGTCGGCTACCGCCTCGCCGAGCCGGACTGAGCTACGGCTGTCGATCGGGTGAACTGCACCCGGAACGGCAGCCGTCTCGACACGAATTCGCGATTTCGTTCGACAAAATCCTGCTCTAGGCTCGTCCGGCTTACCCGGGGCCGGGCCGATCCATGATCCCTCCCACCAGCTTTGTCACCGTCGCGCGGCGCGCGGCTCCTCCCGCCCACAGGCGGGGGGCGGCATGAGTCTGCGCTACGACCTGCAATCGCACCCGCCGCTGGCAGTGCTCGCCGCCTCCATCGCCCAGCACATGGGGCTGATGGCGGTGACGCTGGTGTTCCCGGTGCTGGTGGCGCAAGCCGCCGGCGCGGATGCGGCGACACAGGCCAATTACCTTGCGCTGGCCATGCTCGCCATGGGCCTGTCCACCCTGTTCCAGTCCTGGGGCGGCCGGCTGCCGGGGCTGCCGCGGGTCGGCAGCGGCTTCCTGCTGCCGGCGGTGTTCACCGCCGCCTATTTGCCCGCCGCACTGCTCACCGCCAAGACCGGCGGGCTTCCGGCGGTGGCCGGCCTCACCATCGCGGCGGGGCTGACCCAGATCACCCTCAGCCGCTTCATCAGCCGGCTGCGGCCGTACCTGCCCATCGAGATCGTCGGGCTGGTGGTGCTTTTGATCGGCATCATACTGGGGGTGGTGGCGTTCAAGCTGGTGGTGGGACTGGGGCAGGAGCGGCCCCTGTCGGGCGACGGCACCGGCGCCGCCGTGCTGGCGCTGGCGGTCATGATCGGCCTTGCGGTGTGGGGCACCGCCCGGCTCAAGACCATGGCGGTGCTGGTGGGCCTTGCGGTGGGAACCGCCTTCCATGTGGCGTGGAGGCTCGCCGACCCCTCCGGCATGTCTGCGGCCGATGCGGTGCCGGTGACCGCCCTTATGCCCTCGTTCGCCAGCTCGCTCGGCTGGTCGCTGAACTGGCCGCTGGTGACGCCGAGCTTCAGCCTCGGCCTGCTGCCGGGCTTCCTGGCGGGGGCGCTGGCCTGCACCCTGCGCGGCTTCGGCGACATGGTGGCGAGCCAGCGGGCCAACGACCGTGACTGGAAGCGGCCGGACTATGCCAACATCGAGGCCGGCGTGCTCGCCGACGGACTCGGCACGCTCATGGCCGGCCTGCTCGGCACCATGGGGCTGAACACCTATTCCGCCAGCGTCGGGCTTTCGGTGGCGACGCAGGTGCTGGCGCGCCGGGTGGCCCTGGGCGTGGGCTTCGCCTGGATCGCCCTCGCCTTCCTGCCCGGCGCATCGGCGCTGGTGCTGGCCATTCCGCGCGGGGTGCTGGGGGCGGCGCTGCTGTTCGCCTCCGCCTTCATCGTGCTGTCCGGCGTGTCGATCCTCGGCCAGAGGATGCTCGATGCGCGGCGGACCATCACGGTGGGCCTCGGCTTCCTGCTGGGCCTGTCGTTCGACCAGTTGCCGGCCTTCTATTCCCAGCATCTGTCGTCCGAATTGCAGTCCGTGGTCAGCTCCTCGCTGATCCTCGGCCTGTTCACGGCGCTGGCGCTGAATGCCCTGTTCCGCATCGGCCGGCGCACCACGCTCCGGACGCACTGGGAGCCCGGGACCGGATTTTCAACCCTGCGTCCCTTCCTGCTGGACACCGGCGGCGTGGAAGGCGCCCGCGCCGATGCCGTCGCCCGCCTGGTGCAGCTGGCGGAAGAATTCAGCACCAGTGCCCCCGCCCTTGTCGAGGGGGCGGTGGAGGTGGCGGCGACCTTCGACGAGCACCAGCTGAAACTGGCCTTCACCTGGGCCGGCCGGCCCCTGGAGGCGGGCCCCGCTCCCAGCCTGGACCCGGAGGTGGACGAGGACGCGGTGATGAACGGCATCGTCCTGCGGCTGATGACCCGCCTGTCGGACCGCCTCACCCGCCGGGTGCTGGCGGACGGCCGGCACGAGCTGGTGTGCGTGGTGGACCAGTAGGACCTCGCAAAAAGGGGCGGCACCCGCGCGCCGCCCCCTCATTTCACGCCGCGAGCCCTCGGGCCAGCTCCATGGCCTGCCGCTCGAACAGGCGGCGATAGAGGCCGCCCTCGCGCTGCACCAGCGCATCATGGTCGCCCTCCTCCACGATGCGCCCCCGGTCGAACACCAGCAGGCGATCGAGCGAGCGCACCGTGGACAGCCGGTGGGCGATGACCAGCGTCGTGCGCCCCACCATCAGCCGCTCCATGGCCTCCTGGATGGCCGCCTCCGATTCCGAATCGAGGCTGGAAGTGGCCTCGTCCAGGATCAGGATGCGCGCATCCGCAAGGAAGGCGCGGGCGATGGCGATGCGCTGGCGCTCGCCGCCGGAGAGCTTCACCCCCCGTTCGCCCACCAGCGTGCCGTAGCCGCGCGGCATGCGCTCGATGAAGCCGGAGGCATTGGCCAGCTCCGCCGCCCGCCGAATCTCGGTAAAGGAGGCATCGGGACGGCCATAGGCGATGTTCTCCATCAGCGAGCGGTGGAACAGCACCGGCTCCTGCTGCACCACCGCGATGGCCCGCCGGAGCGAGCCCTGCGTCACCGCGCGCACATCCTGCCCGTCCACGCTCACCCGGCCCGAGGTTACATCGTGCATGCGCTGGATCAGCTTCACGAACGTGGTCTTGCCCGAGCCGGAATGGCCCACGAGGCCCACCCGCTCGCCGCCGTCGATGGTGACGTTCAGGTCCTCGAACAGCGGCGTTCCGTGGCCGCGATAGTGGAAGGTGACGTGCTCGAAGGCGATGCGCCCGTCCACCACCTTGATCGGCACGGCATCCCTCGCATCGGCAATGGCCACGCTCTGCTGGTGGATCTCCACCAGCTCCTCCAGCTCGTTGAGCGAGCGCTGGAGATTGTGCACATGCATGCCGATGTCGCGCAGGTAGGAATGCACGACGAGGTAGGTGGTGAGCACATAGGCGATGTCGCCCGCGCTCGCCGCGCCCTGCCGCCACAGCATCAGCGCCGTGCCGATGATGGAGGCCTGCAGCGCCACCAGCGCCATCAGCTGCGCCGTGCCGGCCCAGGTGCCCGCCATCCAGGTCCGACGGGTGCGGCCGTTCCACTTGGCGAGCACGCGGGCAAGCCGCGCCTCTTCCCGCGCCTCGGCGCCGAAGCCCTTCACCACCGCGTTGCAGCCCACCGCGTCCGCCAGCACGCCACCGACTCGGGTGTCCCACGCATTGGAAAGGCGGGCGGCGGGCGCCACGAAGTTCAGCGACAGCACCAGCGTCAGCGTCACGAAGGCCACCGCGCCCACTGCCACCACCAGGCCCATCACCGGCCAGTGGAGGCCGAGCAGGATCGCCGATCCGGCCAGCGCCACCACGGAGGGGAACAGCGCCACCAGCAACGTGTCGTGGAGCACGTCGAGGGACCACATGCCGCGCGAGATCTTGCGCACGGTGGAGCCGGCGAACGTGCTAGCATGCCAGTCCGCCGAGAAGCGCTGGACGCGGGCGAAAGCATCCGCCGCGAGGTCCGACATCATGCGCAGGGTGAGCCGCACGAGGACGACATAGGTGAAATGCCGGGCGGTGACCATCACTGCGCCGAGGACCACGATGGCGAGGAAGGCTGCCGTCGCCGCCCGCCATGCCGCCTCCCGGTCCGCGAGCGCGAGCGCGCCGATGAGCCGGCCGGCGAACAGCGGCACGAACACTTCCGCAAGCGTCGCGACGAGCACGGCGGCGGCGGTGGCGGCGATCACGCCCTTGCGGCGCCGCCAGTGGCCGAGGAGGAAGGCGAAAACGGCGCGGAAGGACACCCCGCGCTTGTGGGTCTGGAAGATCGACATGACACGTTCCCGACCACGCACGATGATGCGCAAGGCATGTGCGAAGGGCCGGTCCCTGGTTCGGACAAGGAGAGGCGGCGCAGGGCGCGCCGCGTCGGGTGAGGCGGAGGAAGGGCGGGCGTCACTGTCCCCGCCGGCCGGGAGGCCGGCGCGGGGCGGACCACGCGCGCTGGAAGGAGGGCCGGCCTAGCGGCGGGGCCGCCGGGAAATCGGGCGCCTGGGAATGACGTCGGTGTGGTGGGTGCGCCGGACAACGCCGCGCGCCACACCCGCGCCGATAACGGCACCAGACGGAACGCGGCCAAACGGGGCGCGGGCAAGCCAGCCGTAGCCAAGCCTTGGATTGGCCAGCCTTGCGAGGGATGGCGCGTCGGACATGGAATGCTGCATGGACACGACCCTCCCTTCTTCACCTAGCGTTAGGATAGCCCGGACGAAACCGCTCGTCGAGCTGGCGCCGGTTCCCACACCCATGGCCGATCTGCCGCGGCACGGGGTCTTTCACCGGCGCGCATCAGAGGCTAAGGTCGCGGCGCTTTTTTGAACGCACACGGGCGGAACCATGGCGGACACCGGCATTCCCCACTTCTGCAACGACCTCGGCGTCACCCTGATCGAGGTGGGCAGCAAGGAATTCATGTGCGTGGGCGCCAAGCCGCCGTTCGACCACCCGCACATCTTCATCGACCTCGGCGGCGACACCGAGGCGGTCTGCCCCTATTGCTCCACGCTCTACCGCTACAACCCGGCCCTTGCCGCCGGCGCGGCCAAGCCGGAAGAGTGCGAGTGGCACGACACCCCGGCGGCCACCGCCGCCTGACCGAAAGCTGATCCGCCGGCTCCCCGCGCGGAGCCGGATGCCGCCATGGCCGACCCCATTCCCTTCGCGCCTGTCCCCTTTCGGCCACAGCCCGTCCGCGCGGCGCGCAGTGCCGTCGTGGTGGGGGCGGGAATCGGCGGGCTTGCCGCCGCCATCGCCCTGGCCCGCGCCGGCCTCACGGTGCAGGTGGTGGAGCAGGCGAAGAAGCTGAAGGAGGTCGGCGCCGGCCTCCAGCTCACCCCCAACGCCACCCGCATCCTGCGCGATTTCGGCCTGCTGAAGCGCCTCGAGCAGGTGGCGGTGGCCCCGCGCTCCCTGGATGTGCGCGACGGGCGCAGCGGCGCCACCATCACCCGCGCCCATTACGGACCGGCGGTGACGCGCTACGGCGCGCCCTTCCTCGTGGTGCACCGGGCGGACCTGCAGAACCTGCTGGCCGATGCGGCCCGGGAGGCAGGCGCCATCCTGACCCTCGGCTCCGACCTGACGGCGGTGGAACCCTCCTTCGGCGGCGTTCGCGCGGTGGTGAAGCAGGGCGACACCCTGCTGGCCCATGGCGCCGACATCCTCGTCGGCGCCGACGGCGTGCGCTCTGCGGTGCGCGCCCATCTCGGCGTCAAGGACCCGCCGGTCTTCGCCCAGCGCCTTGCCTATCGCGCCACCGTGCCGGTGCCGGCGCGCCATCCGCCCGACGTGCGGCTCTATCTCGGCCGCGACGCCCATCTGGTGGTCTATCCGGTGAAGGGCGGCGAGGTGCTCAACCTCGTCGCCATCGTGAAGCAGACCGAGCCCGTGGCCCGCTGGAGCGCGCCCGGCGACAGCGCCGCCGTGCATGCCGCCTTCGCCTCCTGGACCGGCGAGGTGCGCGCGCTCCTGGAAAGCGCCTCCCATTTCCTGTGCTGGGGGCTCTACGACATCGATCCCCTGCCCCGCTGGGGTTCCGGCCGCGTCACGCTCTTGGGCGATGCCGCCCATGCCATGCTGCCCTTCCTCGCCCAGGGCGCGGCGCAGGCCATCGAGGATGCGGCGAGCCTTGCCGGCGCGCTGACCCGCGAGGGCGATGCCGCCGCCGCCCTGCGCGCCTATGAGAGCGAGCGGCGCGGCCGCACCGCCCGCATCCAGGGCGAGGCGCGGCGCAACGGCATGATCTACCACCTCTCCGGCGCGCCCCGGATCGCCCGCGACCTGGTGCTGCGCCGCCAGGGCCCGGCCCTGCTGGACCGCTACGGCTGGATCTACGGCGCCTGAGGGGCCGGGCCGGTACGGGCATCGCCGCCCGCCCTCTGGACCTTCCCCCACGGCCGTGGTATCGGCCCGCCTCTCTCCCGAGGAAGATGTTCTCGTGCAGGACGTGATGGTCACCCGCCTTCAGCGACGACGACAGGACACGGCGCCCCAGACCGCCCGTGCCCTGCTGCCCGCCTGACGACCCGGTCGGTGATCCCTCCGGCTGTCTCGCGGGCCTTTCGTCCTGCCCGCGAAACGAGCCTTCCATGACCGAGCTTCCCCTGTCCATCGCCGTCGAGACGGCGGCCGACGACCACGACATCGACAAGCTGCACGAGCGCACCTTCGGCCCCGGCCGGTTCGCCCGCACCGCCTTCCGCATCCGCGAGCAGGCGCCCCACGAGCGCGCCCTCTCCTTCACGGCGCGGGTGGGCAACATGCTGGTGGGCTCGGTGCGGCTGACGCGGGTGCGCGTCGGCACCACGCCGGCGCTGCTGCTCGGCCCGCTCACGGTGGAGCCGCCGTTCCAGTCGGTGGGCATCGGCGCCCGGCTGATGGAGGTGGCGCTGAAGGCGGCGCAGGAAGGCGGCCACCGCCTGGTGGTGCTGGTGGGCGACGAGCCTTATTACGCCCGCTTCGGCTTCAAGCGCGTGCCCCCCGGCCGGGTGACGCTGCCCGGCCCGGTGGACCCGGCCCGCCTGCTGGTGGCGGAACTGGTGGAAGGCGCCTTCACCGACGTGGCCGGCATGGTGAACGCCTGAGGCGTTGCCCTCGGACCGGCTCCAGCCGGGCCGATCACGACGCCGTGCCCATATTGTCCCCGGCCTCGGCCCGTGCTTACGTCAACACCATAAGAACCAGCCGCCGGCCTGTCGCAGGCCGGGCGAAAATATAAGAATCACAAGGGAGAGACCTAAATGACGTCACGTCGATCGCTCGATCCGCGCGCCCTGTTCCATCCGCGACCGCTGCTGGTAGCGGCGGCGCTCTGCGGCCTCATGGCCGGCGCCGCGCGGGCCGAGGACACCACCGTCAAGCTCGGCGTGCTCAACGACATGTCCGGCGTCTATGCCGACATTTCCGGGCCCGGCTCGGTGGTGGCCGCGCAGATGGCGGCCCAGGACTTCATGGCCAAGAACAAGGGCTTCAAGGTGGAGGTGGTGGGCGCCGACCACCAGAACAAGCCGGATGTCGGCTCCTCCATCGCCCGCAAGTGGTACGACCAGGACGGGGTGGACGCCATCATGGATGTCACCACCTCCTCGGTGGCGCTGGCGGTGAATGACGTGACGCGGGAGAAGAACAAGATCTTCCTCGTCTCCGGCGGCGGCACCTCCGACCTCACCGGCGCCAAGTGCTCGCCCAACACCGTGCACTGGACCTACGACACCTGGGCGCTCGCCAACGGCACCGGTTCGGCGATCACCAAGCAGGGCGGCTCGCCCTGGTTCTTCATCACCGCCGACTATGCCTTCGGCGCGGCGCTGGAGCGTGACGCGGCCGCCGCCGTGAAGGCCGCGGGCGGCAAGGTCGCCGGCAGCGTGAAGCACCCGCTCTCCGCCACCGACTTCTCGTCCTTCCTGGTGCAGGCGCAGTCCTCCGGCGCCAAGGTGATCGGCCTCGCCAATGCCGGCGGCGACCTCATCAACGCCATCAAGCAGGCTTCCGAGTTCGGCATCACCCAGGGCGGCCAGTCGCTGGCCGGGCTGCTGATCTTCTCCTCCGACGTGAAGGCGATGGGGCTGACCGCCGCGCAGGGCCTGCTGCTCACCGAGGCCTTCTACTGGGACCTCAACGACGACACCCGCGCCTTCTCCAAGCGCTTCGCCGAGAAGTTCGGCGGCAAGATGCCGACTAGCGCGCAGGCCGGCGTGTATTCCAGCGCGCTGCACTATCTCAACGCCATCAAGGACGCCAAGACCAAGGACGCGCCCAAGGTGATGGAGCAGATGCGCGCCACCCCCATCGACGACCCGCTGTTCGGCAAGGGCGAAGTGCGCATCGACGGTCGCGCCACCCACCCCATGTACCTCTTCAAGGTGAAGAAACCGGCCGACTCCAAGGGCCCGTGGGACCTCTACGAGGTGGTCGCCACCATCCCCGCCAACGATGCCTTCCGCCCGCTCAAGGACGGCGGCTGCCCGCTGGTGAAGTAGGACGGGGCGCTCTTAAACCACCTACCGCGGGCCGCGCGCCGGCCCCTCACGATGCAGATCGGCCCTCCCCACCGGGAGGGCCTTTCTTTTGGGCCGACGCTGGCGCGACCACACGACAAAGTATAGTTTATGTCTATGTTCTATTTATGCGGGAGGCCATCATGCGCTTCGCGGCATCGGTCGGGCTGTTGTTGTTCTCGACCCAGTTCGCCTCTGCGGACATCGTCAGCCCGCCGCAGCAGACATGGCAAGTCAAGCCGCCGCCCTTCCGCCAGGAAGACGGCAACGACAACAGGGCCAACGAGGCCCTGAGCGGCGCCGCCTGCGTGCCCGACACCAACCGCTGCCTGGTGGTGAATGACGAGGGGCGCTTCGCCCAGTTCTTCGAGATCGACGGCACCACCATCGTCCCGAAGGAGGTCATCGGCCTGCTGCCATCGCGCGACGGCGACAAGAAGATGAAGGAACTGGACGCGGAGGGCGTCGCCTATGTGGCGCCGCGCGCGGCAGGCGCCCCCGGCTATTTCTACATCACCGGCTCCCATGGACTGTCGCGCAAGGGCAAGCTTCAGCCCTCGCGTTACCATGTGCTGCGCTTTCCGGTGGATTCGGCCACCGGCCGGCCAACGTTCCCATTCGATGCCGAGACGGTGGCGCCGCAGATCGAGTCCGCGGCGACCCTTGGCCCGGCCATCGCTAACCTGCCGGACATCGGGCAGTTTGCCCCAAAGAAACTCGACGAGAACGGCGTGACGGTGGAGGGCCTCGCCATCCTCGACGACGAGGCCCTGTTCGGCCTGCGCGGGCCTTGCATCGCTGGCAACGCCTTCGTGGTCCGCGCAAAGGTGGAGGCGTTGTTCTCCGGGAAGCCCTTCACTGCGAAGGCAAGCCCGCTGGCCCTGGGCGACAATGTGGGCATCCGCGATCTGGCGCGGGTCAAGGACGGCGTGCTCGTTCTCAGCGGGCGGAGCAATGATGCCCGCGGGACGGCTGCCTACAATTGCGAGAAGCCCGGCCCCGCCCCGATCCCGGACGCGCAGGTGTGGCTGTGGAGCGGCAAGGACGGCGATACGGCCCGCCCGCTCGGCACCCTGCCCGGCGTTTCCAACAGCGAGAAAGCCGAAACCCTGCTGGTGCTGGCGGAAGACGACAACCACTACCGGGTGCTGGTCTGGTTCGACGGCAAGGCCGACGGCGGCGCCACGGAATTCGTCATCGACAAGCCGAAGCGCCAGTAAACCAGTAACAACGCAGAGGCCCGGCCAGGTCTCCCCCGCCACCCCACAAAAAAGCGCCCCCGGGAGATCCTCCCGGGGGCGCCGATCGTCATGGCCGTCGCCGGCCGCTACCTTGCAGTAAAGCGGATCACTCCGCCGCCACCACCTCCGGGCGGCCGCGGGCGAGGCGCTCGCGCTTCAGCAGCTCGGCCACCAGGAAGGCGGTCTCGATGGCCTGCTCGGCGTTGAGGCGCGGATCGCAATAGGTGTGGTAGCGATCGCGCAGGTCCTCGTCCGAGATGGCGCGGGCGCCGCCGGTGCACTCGGTGACGTTCTTGCCCGTCATCTCCAGGTGCACGCCGCCGGCGAAGGTGCCTTCGGCCGCATGGATGTCGAAGAACGAGCGGATCTCCGACTGGATGCGCTCGAACGGCCGGGTCTTGTAGCCCGACGCCGCCTTGATGGTGTTGCCGTGCATGGGATCGCACGACCACGCCACCACGCGCCCCTCCTTCTCCACCGCGCGGATCAGGCCCGGCAGGTAGTCGCCCACCTTGTCGGCGCCGAAGCGGCAGATGAGGGTGATGCGGCCCGGCTCATTGTCGGGCTGCAGCATGTCCAAGAGGCGGATGAGGCCGTCCCCGGTGATGGAGGGGCCGCACTTGATGCCGATCGGATTGCGGATGCCGCGGAAATACTCGACATGCGCATGGTCCGGCTGGCGGGTGCGGTCGCCGATCCACAACAGGTGGCCGGAGGTGGCGTACCAGTCGCCGGAGGTGGAATCCACCCGCGTCAGCGCCTGCTCGTAGCCGAGCAGCAGCGCCTCGTGGCTGGTGAAGAAGTCCGTGGTCCGCATTTCCGGGTGGCTCTGCGGATTGATCCCGCAGGCGCGCATGAAGTCGAGCGCCTCGGTGATGCGGTTCGCGAGTTCCTGGTAGCGCGAGGACTGGGGGCTGTCCTTCACGAAGCCCAGCATCCACTGGTGGGCGTTCTCAAGGTTGGCATAGCCGCCGTTGGCGAAGGCGCGCAGCAGGTTGAGGGTGGCCGCCGACTGGCGGTACGCCTCGATCTGCCGGCGCGGATCCGGCACGCGGGCCGCTTCCGTGAAGGCGATGTCGTTGACGATGTCGCCGCGGTAGCTGGGCAGGGTCACGCCATTCTCGGTCTCGGTATCCGAAGACCTCGGCTTGGCGAACTGGCCGGCGATGCGGCCCACCTTCACCACCGGCGAGCCGCCGGCGAACGTGAGCACCACCGCCATCTGCAGGAAGACGCGGAAGAAATCGCGGATGTTGTCGGCCGAATGCTCGTCGAAGCTCTCGGCGCAGTCGCCGCCCTGCAAAAGGAAGGCTTCGCCGCGGGCGACCTTGGCGATCTCCGCCTTCAGGCGGCGCGCCTCGCCGGCGAAGACGAGGGGCGGGTAGGAGGCAAGCTTGGCTTCCACCTCGGCGAGTTCTGCCTTGTCCGGATAATTGGGCATCTGCACGCCGGGATAAAATCGCCAGCTATCCGGACGCCAGCCTTCGGCGCGGCGAGAAGCCTCGGCGCCAGGGACGGGAGCGGATTGCGGGCGGGTCACCATTTCACTCTCCATGTTCTCAAAAACCGGGCCGGCTCGTCCGACACCGGGTCCAGCCCTTGCGTTCCTCTTGTGTTCGCGGGGCCGGAAGGCGGGCTTATACACGAACCCGCGCCGCGCCGAAAGGACGCGCCGCAAACACGGTTCGGTGTCATCGGACGGCGGCCCTTCTCCTTGCCGGCGCCATCGCCTATGTGTCCTTGGCCCATCCGCCCCCTTGCCGGTCGCCCCTCCCCGCGCGCCGCGCCTCACAGCCGTGTCTGTTGCGGGACACGTCCAATGCCAGAGCGTTCCATGTCCCATCCCGAGCGCGCCCCCGCGCCCCGCAACGCGTCCATCCCGGCGAAGGCGACGGCGCCCACCCGGCCGCCGTTCCTCGAATTCGTCGCCCTCATCGCCCTGCTCATCGGCATGACGGCCTTCTCCATCGACAACCTCTTGCCCGCCTTCGGCGCCATCCGGGAGGACTTCGCCCTCGCCAACGCCAATGACGTGCAGGTGATGGTGTATGCCTACCTGCTAGGCATCGGCTCCGCGCAGTTCCTCTACGGCCCCATCTCCGACGTGGTGGGCCGCCGGCCGATCCTGTTCGCGGGCCTCGCCATCTATGCGGTGGGCACGCTGATTGCCCTGTTCACACGGGATTTCAACGTGCTGATCGCCGCGCGCGTGATCCAGGGCGTGGGCGCGGCCTCGGGCCGGGTGCTGGCCATCGCCATCGTGCGCGACCGGTTCGAGGGGCGCGAGATGGCGCGCATCATGTCACTGGCCATGATGGTGTTCCTCACCGTGCCCATCCTGGCGCCGGCGCTGGGCAGCCTGATCCTCGCCTTCGGCTCCTGGCACCTCATCTTCATCGCCATGCTCACGCTGGCGGTGGCGCTGCTGGTCTGGTTCGGCCTGCGCATGCCGGAGACGCTGCATCCAGAATATCGCATCCCCTTCTCGTTCCGGGCCATCGGCAAGGCCGTGGTGCTCACCCTCACCACCCGCCGCGCGGCAGGCTATGCGGTGGCCATCGGCCTGATGATGGGATCGCTGATGGCCTATGTGGGCTCCGCCTCCCAGGTGTTCCAGACCGATGTCTACAAGCTGGGCAACCTGTTCCCGGTGGCGTTCGCCGCGGTGGCGGGCATCATGGCGGTGGCCTCCTTCACCAACGCCGCGCTGGTGCGGCGGATCGGCATGCGGCGGCTGTCCCATGGCGGCATCTGCGGCTTCATCACCGTGGGGGCCCTGATGGTGGCAGCCAGCCTCGCCTATGGCGGCAAGCCGCCGCTGATCCTGTTCTGCGGCCTCGTCGGGGCGGGGCAGTTCCTGTTCGCGCTCACGGTGCCGAACTTCAATTCCATGGCCATGGAGCCGCTGGGCGCGGTGGCCGGAACCGCCTCCTCCTTCATCGGCGGCTTCACCACCCTGATGGCGTCCGTGCTCGGCTATTTCGTGGGCCGCGCCTTCGACGGCACGGTGCTGCCGCTGAGCCTGGGCTACATGGTGCTCGGCGCCATCGCGCTGGTGTTCGTGCTGTGGGCCGAGAAGGGTCGGCTGTTCGGGCACAATCAATAGGCGGCTAATCATAGCGCCGGAGCGGTTCCCCGCTCCGTGCCTGCTGCATGGGTGCCCCGCCCGCCGTGGCGGATTCTGTCGGCGAACTGTCCGCAAGCCGTGGTAGAAGAAATGCTTGCGCCTACACGCTTGCGCGATCTTGCGCCCGCAGTTCGAACGACAACAGGAGCCTCATGCCTCAACTTTCGCCCGAAGGCCAGGCGGCCATCAACGCCATCTCCCAGCGCACCGGCTTCAGCCCGGATGCCGTCACCTCCATGCTGTTCTCGGTGATCGCCGGCAACGGTTCGATGGCCCAGTTCAGCCATCCCGAGTTCGGCGGATCCGGCCAGTGGATGCGCGGCGGGATGACCATGGTCTCGGACATGTTCAACAATTACCTGAAGGGCCGCGTGGACGGCCTGTGCAGCGAATTGTCGAACCTCGTCGCCAACCAGCCCGGCCTCACCCAGAGCGGAAGCTTCCAGTCCCAGAGTCAGGGCGGCGGCTATTCCGGGAGCGGGCAGTGGCAGTCGAGCGGCGGCGGGATGGGGATGGGAGGCAACCAGTCCAGCCTGTTCATTCCGGACGCCTCGGGCAATTTCAACTGGTGGCCGGCCGATCTTGGCCAGCCGGCCAGCACCGGCGCGCAGAACTCGGTGCGCTACGCCTATTTCCCGGGATCGCATCGC
Source organism: Xanthobacter autotrophicus Py2 (assembly GCA_000017645.1). Lineage (NCBI taxonomy): Bacteria > Pseudomonadati > Pseudomonadota > Alphaproteobacteria > Hyphomicrobiales > Xanthobacteraceae > Xanthobacter > Xanthobacter versatilis. Next base: position 3,573,969 of record CP000781.1, on the reverse strand, counting down.
CTCGCCATCGACCTAAACGGTCAGGTGACGGTCTATGACAGCCTCGACCACCAGATCGGCGGCTTCTCCCAGCAGCAGGGCGGCTCGGGCTCCCTCACCTTCACCAGCCAGTACGGCACGGTGTTCGTCTCCAACCTGCCCATCGTGAGCGGCGCGCCCCAGGCCCCGGCTCAGGCCTACGCCCCGCCGCCGCCGGTCTACGATCCGCCGCCGCCCCCCCCGCAGCAGCAGACCTATGCGCCGCAGCCCCAGACCTTCGGCAATCCCCTGCCGCCACTGGGCCAGAACGAGGTGATCTCCGCCATCGAGAAGCTGGCCGATCTCCACGCCAAGGGCATCCTGAGCGACCAGGAGTTCAGCACCAAGAAGGCCGAGCTGCTCAGCCGGCTCTGAGCGCCCGTTTGGACATTCGAGAGGGCATCCCGCCATAACCCTCGTCATGCCCGGGCTTGACCCGGGCATCCACGCCGAGCCGCTTGTGCTCCGCTCGGAGCTGAGTTCCCTGCCCATCCCCGTGGATGGCCGGGTCAAACCCGGCCATGACGGTGGTAAAGCCCGGTGAGGGCTGCAAGCGCCAATTGGCGTGAATTTCAACCGGCTCTGAGCGCGCCGCACCACATCCGTTCCGGTCCCAAGGGGATCGGAACGGTGGCGACACCCCGCCCCCCGGTCAGACGCTGCGCGTGGGCGTGCGCAGGGTCACCAGTTCCTCGGCGGAGGTGGGGTGCACGGCGACGGTGCGGTCGAAATCCGCCTTCTTCGCCTTCAGCCCCAGCGCCACGCCGGCGAGCTGGATCATCTCGGACGCCGCATCGCCCATGATGTGGCAGCCGAGCACCACGTCGCTCTCCTTGTCCACCACCAGCTTCATGAAGGTGCGGGTCTCGCGGCCCGAGAGCGTCGCCTTCAGCGGGCGGAACGAGGTGCTGTAGATGTCGATGGGCCGGCCGAGGGCGCGAGCCGCCTCTTCCGAGAGGCCCACGGTGCCGATCTCCGGCTCGGAGAAGACCGCGGTGGCCACCAGGGAGTGGTCCACGGTCCAGGGCTTGTTGCCGAACACCGTGTCGGCGAAGGCATGGCCCTCGCGGATGGCGACCGGGGTCAGGTTGATGCGGTTGGTCACGTCGCCCACCGCATAGATGGACGGCACGTTGGTCGCGCCCGTCTCATCCACCACCACGGCGCCCACTTCGTCGAGCTTCACCCCGACCGTGTCGAGGCCCAGATGGGCCGTGTTGGGAATGCGGCCGAGGGCGAGCATCACGTCGTCCACCTCGACCACCGAGCCATCCGACAGGGTGACCCGCTTGCCGCCGTTGATCACCTCGATGGAGGTCAGGGTTCGTCCCGGCTTGAGGTGGATGCCGGCGCGGGTCATCTCGGCTTCCAGATGGTCGCGGATCTCCCCGTCGAAGCCGCGCAGCACCTTGTCGGCGCGATAGACCAGGGTGACATCGGCCCCCAGCGCGCGGAACAGGCCGGCGAATTCCACCGCGATATAGCCGGCGCCCTGCACCAGGATGCGGTTGGGGAAATGGGTGAGGTTGAACGCCTCGTTGGAGGTGATGGCGAGCTCACAGCCCGGAATGGCCGGGCCCAGCGCCGGCCGGGCGCCGGTGGCGAGAAGGATGTAGCGGGCCCCGATCTCCTCCCCGGTGGCGAGGAGACGGACCGAGTTGGGGCCCACCACCACGGCGCGGGAGGCCACCACCTCCACCCCGGCATTCTCCGCATTGCGGCGGTAGATGGCCTCGAGGCGGGCGATCTCCTTGTCCTTGTTGGCGACGAGGGTCAGCCAGTCGAACTCCGGCTCGGTCACCCGCCAGCCGAAGCCAGCCATATCCTCGATATCGTGGGCGAAACGGCCGGCATAAACGAACAGCTTCTTGGGCACGCAGCCACGGATGACACAGGTGCCGCCGACGCGGTATTCCTCCGCCATCATCACCCGGGCGCCGTGCTGGGCCGCGATGCGCGCCGCGCGCACCCCGCCCGAGCCCGCGCCGATGACAAACAGGTCGACTTCTCGCCGTGACATTCCAAACCGTCCTTCGCGCCGCGCAACGGCCGCCACAAAACGGCCGGCGCTCCCATCCGTCAAGGGAAAGCCACGGTCGTGCCCCATGCGCCGGGGCCCAGGCCGGACGGATCGCCCGGCGGCCTGAGCCGGAACAAGCCGCGAAGGGGCGGGACCACATCCCATGCTGAACGACGTGATCCCGCCCCGGCCCCTGCGCGCCACGACCTCGGCACCGGGCACCGCGGCCTTTCTCCCGCCCCTCCTGCTGCGTCTGCCGGGTGCCGGCGGGGCGGTGGCGGTGCTGGTCGCCACGGGCGTCCCTGGCCCGCTGGTGGTGCGCATGGAGGACGGGCGCGGGACGCCCCTCGCCAGCTTCCCGGCGGAGGCGGACACGCCGGTGGCGTCGGATCTGCCGGCCGGTACGGCGCGGATCGTCGTCACCGGAGCGGGCGTATCGGAAGGCGCGGTGGGGCTCGGCTACTATCCCGTGCGCGGGCAGTTTCCTGCCGGGCGGCTGCTGCTGAAGCTCCATGCTTTCCGGAACGGGTCCTTCTCCACCCCCGAAGGCGGGCTGAAGGGCCTTCAGAGCCGCTGGCGTCAGGCGGAGGGCGCGGCGCGCCATCTGGGCCTAAGTCTCATCGCCCTCAGCCAGACCGCGCAGGCCCGCCTGTCCCTGAAGCGGGCGCAGTACCAGCGCTTCCGCGACGCCTTCGTGGAGGACTTCACCGAGGTTCCGGCAGAAGGGGCGGCGCCGGCCCTCGTGTTCCTGTCGGGGGCCGGGGACGGGCGCACGCTCAAGGAGATCGCCGCCTGCGCGCAGGCCCTGACGGCGCAGACCGACCGGGCGTTCAGCTGGATCGTCGCCGCAAGCGCGGACCGCCTGGCCCGCGACGGCGACAAGCTGGCGGAGGCGGTGGGCGATACCGGCCGCATCGTGCCCGCGCAGGGGACGGACGACGCCAGCTTGCTCAAGGCCGCCCTCGCCGCCAGCGCTGCGCCAGACGACGGCCTCATCTGCCTGCTGGACCTCGACGGCCGCCCCACGCGGGACGCCGTGGCCCTCATCCGCGCAGCGTTTGCGGCCCATCCCGACTGCCAGTTGCTCTATACCGACGAGGAGCGCTGCGACGCGTCCGGCACGCCGCTGGCGGGCGTGTTCAAGCCGGCCTTCAATCGCCACCTGCTGGAAGCCTCGCCCTATATGGGCGCGCTCACCGTGCTGCGGGCGGGGCGGACCCGGGCACTGGGGATCGATCCCGGCTTCGGCGCCGCCGCCCCCTATCACCTCATCGTGCGCACGGTGGCCGAGGTCAGCGCCGGTACGGTGCGGCACCTGCCGCGCATCGCCTATTCCGGCCCGGAGAAGGCGCCGGGCTTCGTCGCGCCTGAAACCGCCCGGCTGGCCGCGCAGGCGCTCGAAGGCGTGCTCAACGTGCCGGTCAGCGTGGTGCCGGAGGCCGGGACCCATTTCCTGCGGCCGGATTTCCCCCTGCCGGCGGTGCCGCCCAAGGTGTCCATCGTCATCCCCACCCGCGACCGCGCCGGCCTTCTGGGCATGGCGCTCGATTCGCTGATCGGGAAGACGGCCTATCGCAATTTCGAGATCATCATCGTGGACAACGGCTCGGTGGAGCCGGAGACCTTCGCCCTGTTCGCGGAGATGAAGGCCACATGGCCCGACACGACCATCGTGCGCGACGATGGCGACTTCAATTATCCGCGCATCTGCAACAACGGGGTCGCGGCCGCTACCGGCGACCTGATCCTGTTCCTCAACAACGACATCGAGGTGATCGAGGCGGGCTGGCTCGGCGAGATGGTGGCGCTCGCCTTACGGCCGGGCGTCGGCATCGTGGGGGCCAAGCTGCTCTATCCCGATCGTACCATCCAGCATGCGGGGGTGATGGTCGGCCTGTTCGGCTATGCCTCCCACTGGTTCGCCCATGCCCTGCCGGACACGCCCGGCCCCGAGGGCCGGCTGCTGGCGCGGCAGGACGTGTCGGCGGTCACCGGCGCCTGCCAGCTCATCCGCAGGGACGTGTGGGACGCCATCGGCCCGCTGGATGCGGAGCGGTTCCAGGAGGATTGCAACGACATCGACCTGTGCCTGCGCGCCCGCCGCGCCGGCTATGAGGTGGTGACCACGCCGTACGCGCTGCTCATCCACCACGAATCGGCCTCGCGGGGGAAGGCCCGCAACAAGCTCCACCGCGAACGGCTGAAGGCCCAGCACGCGCGCTTCGACGCGCTGTGGCACGCCACCACGCTGGTGGACCCTCACTCCAACCCCAACCTCGACCGCAAGAACCTGTTCGCGGCGCTGGCCGACGCGCCGCAGGGCTCGCGCGACGCCCGCACCGACGCGATCTGAGGCCCCCCAAAACGAAAAGGCTCCCGGCCGGCGCCGGGAGCCTTTTCCTGAGCCCGAGCCAGCCCGTGCGACCTACAGGTCGACGCCGCGCTTGCGCATTTCCGCGCGCACCCGCTCCACCGCCTGGGCGTTCACCTGCGCACCCCACGCCTGGATGCCCTGCACCGCCTCCTGGACGATGACCGGACGGTCCTGCACCAGCTTGGCGCCGGTGGGCGAGCGATAGAAGGTGATGGCCTCCTTCAGCTCGGTTTCCGTGAAGTGGCGGGCGTAGGAGCTGGCGAGAATGTCGATGATCTCGCTCTGCCGCGCCTCGAACTCCGGCCGCACGATGATGGCGACCTCGCGCAGCTGCTTGGCAAGATCGGGATTGGTCTGGAGGAACGACAGCGCCGCGCCATCGACGATGTTGGGGATGATCCCCTCGAAGGCGCGGGCCTCGCCGTTCACCGCCACCAGATCGCGGGCGAGCTGGAGATGGGGTGCGCTCACCTTCGCCGCCGGCTGGGCGGGCTGCGCCTGCTGGGCCAGGGCGAAGGGAACCGGAAGGGCCGGCACCGCAAAGGCGGCGGCGAGAAGGAGCCGCACGCCGAAGCGGCCGCTATGGGACATGAACATGGGTCTCTCTCCGGGAAGAGGAATCAGAAGCTGCCGGGCTCCAGCACGGTGATGCCGTCCGCGCCCGCGAGCACGACCCGGCGGGCGAGGCCGAGGAACAGCCCGTGCTCGACCACGCCGGCGACTTCCTCCACCGCGCGGGCGAGCGCGGCCGGGTCCGGGATGCGGCCGAGATGGACGTCGAGGATGAGGTGGCCCTGATCGGTGACGAAAGGATGACCATCGCCGTCGCGGCGCAGCTTCACCGGGCCTTCGCAGCCGGCCTTGCGCACCGCATCGGCCACATGGCGCTCGATGGAGGCGACGCCGAAATCCACCACCTCGATGGGCAGCGGGAAGCGGCCGAGCATCGCCACCTTCTTGCTCGAGTCGGCGATCACCACCATCTCGCGCGCGGCGCTGGCGACGATCTTCTCCCGCAGTAGCGCTCCGCCGCCGCCCTTGATCAGGGCAAGGCCGGGGCCGACCTCGTCCGCCCCGTCGATGCACAGGTCGAGCGGACCGGCCTCGTCGAGCGTCGCGATCGGAACGCCGAGGGAGACCGCCTGCGACAAAGTCTGCTCTGAGGTGGGCACGCCGAGAATGTTGAGGCCGGCATGGACCTTCTCGGCCAACAGCTCCACGAAATGGCGGGCGGTGGAGCCGGTGCCGAGGCCGAGGCGCATGCCGTCGGTCACGTAGGTGAGGGCGTGAGCGGCCGCGCGGCGCTTCGGATCTTCGGCGTGCACCATGGGAGTTTCCGTTCCGGTGCCCCTCGCGCGGCCAACCGGCGCGGCGTGGGGCATTGGCGTTTCGTTGCTGCGGGACGGGTCGCCCCGCCGCGTTCCGGCTCTAGCCCCGATCCGGCCCGCCGACAAGCGGCGCGACGGCTCGATGGGCCCCAAGCCTCAACGCGCCGCCGGGGTACAGACCAGGCTGGAATCGGCTCCGCCCTGGGGCCGGGCGGTTTCGCGTACGTAGCAGATGCTCATCTCCCCGGTGTCGCGGTTGACCCGGAAGATGCCGGTCTCGCCCTCGTAATGGGTGGGGGCGAGGGCGTAGCTGCCGGCCTTCTGGGGGCCGGCCCCCTCCCCTTGCGCGAAGCAATGGGTGATGCCCACGGCGCTGCCCTCGGGCCGCTCGAACTGGCACACGTTCATCTCACCGGTCTGGCGGTTGAGGCCATAGACGCGGTTTGCCTGGGCCGAGGGCGGGGCGGCGAACTCGTAAGCCCCCTGGGCGGGCGCAGCCGGCTGGGCCAGCGCGCCGTCGGCGCCGGCGACGGTACCAAGGCCCGCGAAGGCCAGCGCCGCCAGCGTACTGCGCCCCCCCGGCATCAGATTCCGCAGGCGGGTCCGCGATCGCGCCACGGAAAGAACAATCCCCTGCATTCAAGTCTCCCTGGTGTTCCGGGCCCGCCAAGTTCACGTCCGATCCCGGCGGGTCCTGCGCCCGAGGCTGCGCCATGCCGCCGCAGCCGTGTGATCGACGCGGACGCTCGCGCGAAAAAGCGGCAGGATTTAAGGCAGGTGGTGGGGTCGGCGCCCCCCATCCCCGTCTGTCCCCGATGAAAAGGCCCGAACATGACTGCCCCACCCGCTTCCACCCGTCCCGTCGTCGCCTTCGATCTCGACGGCACCCTGGTTGATACCGCGCCCGACCTGCTGGACGCCCTCGACCTGGTCCTTGCCCCGCACAACATCCCGCCGGTGAACCGCGACGAGGCCCGCAACATGATCGGCGGCGGCGCGCGCCTGCTCATCGTCCGCGCCCTGAAGAGCGAGGGCGTGGCCCTGCCCGATGCGGAGGTGGAAGCGATGACCAAGCGCTTCATCGCCCATTATGCCGACAACATCGCCGTGGGCTCGCGCCCCTTCCCCGGCCTGCTCGAGGCCCTCGACCGCCTCTCGGCCAAGGGCGTGAGCCTCGCCGTGTGCACCAACAAGCTGGAGCACCTCGCCCGGCTGCTGCTGGACGCGCTGGACCTCACCGAGCGTTTTTCGGTGATCACCGGTGCCGACACCTATCCGCGCTCCAAGCCGGACCCGCTGCCGCTGGTGTCCACCATCGCGGCGGCCGGAGGCTCTGCGGCGCAGGCGATCATGGTGGGCGACAGCATCACCGACGTGCTCACCGCCCGGGCCACCGGCGTGCCCGTGGTCGCCGTGTCCTTCGGCTATACGGAAACCCCGGCCGCGGAACTCGGCGCGGACGCGCTGATCCACCATTTCGACGAGCTGGAGCGGGCGGTGGATGCCCTTCTGGCGCGTCCTGCTGCGTAGAGCCCGCGCCGCCGGGATCGCACCAAGATCTGAGCGGATAGCGCGGCATCCCGGCTCCAGCCGGAGCGTGACCGACCGGGCCGTTTGAGCCGATTTCCATGGGTCCCACCCCGGCGTCATCCACAGGCCGGAGCGACCGGCACTTGACAGGGAGGGGCGCGCCGGCCTAAACGGCGCTCCTCGCAAATGGCGCGGGCGATTAGCTCAGCGGGAGAGCACTCCCTTCACACGGGAGGGGTCGCAGGTTCAATCCCTGCATCGCCCACCATTCCTTTTCCGCACCATTCCAGATACTTGATTGGTCTCTTGGCCGCGCGCACGGCGCGGCGGCTGCGCGGACACACCCCCCTCAACGCAAAAAATGCCCCCGCCGCGGGTGCGGCGGGGGCGAGTGGGATTCTCCCCGCGGGAGGGAGAGATGCGGTGCCTGCCCGGGGGGACGGAAGGCGCCGGCCGCGGTCTTGTCAGGCCGCGCGCATGTTGACCTGGGTCTCGGCGAGGCCGGTGAGCTTGGCGTCGGTCGCCTTCTCCTCGTCGAGGGTGCGCTGGAGCAGGGTGGCGCAGTCATTGCGGCCGAGACGCTTGGCCCAGGCGACGAGGGTGCCGTAGCGGGTGATCTCGTAATGCTCGACCGCCTGCGCCGCGGCAGCCAGCGCCGCATCCAGCACCTCGGGATCGGCCACCTCGGACGCCACCTCCTCGGCCTCGGCGATGATGCCGTCGATGGCCGGGCATTTCACCGGGCTGGCCTCGACGCCATGCATGCGGAACACCTCCTCCAGGCGCCTCACATGCCCCTCGGTCTCGCCCAGGTGGGACTGGAATGCCTGGCGCAGGGTCGCGCTCGAGGCTTTCTCCACCATGGTGGGCAGCGCCTTCAGAATGCGCTTTTCGGCGTAATAGATGTCGCGCAGCGTGTGCACGAAGAGATCGTCGAGCGAATGGATGTCTTTGGAAAAGAAGCCCATGTCTGTCTCCTGATGTCTGTGGATGGCCGCGGATTTCAGGCGGCGCGCGCCGCCCGAATTCTCAACGCGGACAGGCGTCAGCGCGCGCCTGGCTTGCGGCCGGCATCCGACGGCTGACCACGATCCTGCGAAGGGGAGCGCTTCTCCTCCTGGCCGGCTTTGCGGCTGGCTTCGCGATCGCGTTCCGGGTCTCCGCCGCCCTGCTGGCCACGGCCATGATCCTGCTGGTGCTGCTGACGGTTTTCCGCCGCCTTGCGAGCCGCATCCTTGGCCTGATCCGTCTCGGGAGCGGTGAAACCGCCCTGCTGACGATTGGTCATGGGAATGTCTCCTCTTGTTCAGCCCCTGGTCATGCAACGGAGGGGAGAGAGGATGGTTCCTTCGATTTTTCGGAGCGCACAGCCACGCTCTATCTAAAATGAAAGCGCGGCCTTCACCGTATTTCCGGAGAAAATACAGTAGCGGTCGCGCTGTTAAGCGTTCATTAAATAGGGTATTTCTGCACCAAACCTACACCTGGCTCGGCCAGACCGGCTTCACCCTCAATTCTCGTCAGGGTGGCTCACGTCATCGATCGCGATGTTGGTGCAGGAGAGAGCGCCATCGGGCTCGTCGAACGCGGTCTGGGTGAGGAAGGCGCAGCGCGTGCCCTCGGCCGCGGCGATAAAGGAGACGATGCGCTGGGTGATGCCGGCCACCTGGCTGGAATCGTCCGCCGGGCGGAAGGCGGCGTCGGCGGGCGGCTGCGGACCTGCCTTCCGGGCGCTCTTCAGGTCGGTGACGGTGGGGATGAGCGAGAGGGTGTCGGCCGCATCGTCCGGCGTCACCACCGGCTCAAGGGTCAGGGTGAACTGGTCGACGCTGCCCTTGCCGAGGCGCGTCGCCTCCGCCTCCCCGGTCACGGTCGCCTTGAAGGCGGGACCGGACACGCCGGGCACCACGGCGCCGGCGAGCTTGAACTTGCGCGGCCCGGCGGCCGACGCCTCCGGCGCCGCGCCGGACAAAAGGCGCGACAGCATGGCTTCGGCATAGGATTTAAGCTTCGCTTCGGACACCGTGCTCCCTTCCGCGACGCGGGCGCGGGGAATGGTGGCGAGGGCCATCTCGCCGCACAGCGCCGGCAGCATCACGGCAGAGACCTGAGGCAGGCGGCGCAGGTCCTCGGCATGCTTCGCCTCGCTGCCCACCGGCACGGCGATGTCCACGGAAACGTCGTCTCCGCCCCGCGCCGCAAGGCGCAGGCGGCTCCAGGCGTCCTTCAGCTTCTGCGTCGCCGTGCCGCCCTGCTGCGGCACCACCACGAGGTCGAGGTCGGCCACCGCTGCGGGCGCCTCGGCGGTCGCCGCCAGGTCCTTGGCGCGGAACTGGACGGAAAGCCCGCCGTAGACGCGTCCGCACCAGTCCTCCGGATCATGCTGCAGCGCCAGCGCCGGCTCGGAGAAGCCCGCCGGGGGGCGGAACAGGGTGACCTGATCGATGCCGGGGATGCTGGTCGTCTCCTCGAAGATGCGGTGGAGGCCCCGCTCGTTCTCGCTGAAGACGAAGCGGTAGGCCTCCGCCCCCTGCCCCACGGTGAGGGTGAGCACCCCGTTGGCCAGCGTGCCGGAGAGCGGCAGCGCCGGGCGCGGATCGCCCGTGGGGGCGGCGAGGGTGCCCGTGACCTTGCCGTCGGCCACGTCGATGCTGGCGATGGCCACGTGGTAGGGATCGAAGAAGGGCAGCCCTGTCGCCATGTAGCGGTCGGCGGCTCGCGCGGTGGCGGGCGCAAGCAGCCCGAGGGTGGCAACGAGGGCGAGACGCCCGGCTCGGGACAAAGGAAGGTTGCGCATGATTCGCCGCCTCTGTGGCACTGCCGCGTTCGGCCCGCTCTATATCATCGGCAAAGCGGCGGACCCAAGGCGGCAGACCCAGGGGGCAATGCCTGGCGTGAACGGCTTCACGCTTCGGCCACGCCCGCGCTTAAAGCCGGCGCCCCGGAATGCTATTGAGGACCCATGAGCGCTCCCAAGCCCCCTGCCCGCCGCACCGCCCGCATCACCACCCCGGATGGCGTCGGCATCGCCGCCGAGGCCTTCGGCGCGGAAACCGGGCCGGGCATGGTCTTCATCCACGGCTTTTCCCAGTCGAGCCTGTGCTGGTCGCGGCAGACCGCAAGCCCGCTCCTCGCCGACTTGCAAATGGTCACCTACGATTTCCGCGGCCACGGCGCCTCGGACAAGCCGGAAGACCCGGCGCGCTACAAGGGAGCGGAGCTGTGGGCCGGCGAGGTGGACGCGGTGGTCCACGCCTTCGGCCTGGAGCGGCCGGTGCTGGTGGGCTGGTCCTACGCCGGGCGCATCATCGGTGATTATGTCGCCACCTTCGGCACCAAAGGCATTTCCGGCATCGTGTTCGTGGATGCGGTGACCGCCAACGAGCGGCGCTTCTATGGCAGCTGCAACCGCCTCATGCGGCAGATGTGCAGCCCGGACGTGGCGGAGAACATCACCGCCACCCGCGCCTTCCTGCGCCGCTGCTTCGCCAATCCCGTCCCCCAGCCGCTGTTCGAGCTGCTGTTCGGCGTGAACATGCTGGTGCCGCACCACATCCGCGCCGCCCTGTTCGACCGGGTGGCGGATTATGATGCCCTGAACCGCACCCTCGACGTGCCGGTCCTGGTGGTCCAGGGCGCCCTCGACGAGGTGGTGGCGCCGGCCATGGCGGAACATATTACCGAAATCGTGCCAAACGCCCGGCTGGATCTCTTTGAAGGCGTGGGCCACGCGCCGTTCCTGGAGGCGCCGGAGCGCTTCAATGCGGCGCTGGCGACCTTCGTCCGGGAGGTAACCGGCAAGGCTTGAGCGTTACCGCAAGGCCCCACCGTTGGAAAATCCGCATCACACTCCCGTGCGGGTGGAACCGCCGTGCCACAAAGCGGTTGCAGTCATGTCCATTTTACGGCGACAAAATGGACGGCCGGAGCACAATTCGCTCCCCGTGTGTCCCCTTCGTTCCTCAGCCGAGACGTAAGACCCATGACGCACTTCAGATCCCTCGCCCTGGCCGCCGTCGCGGCCGCGATCGTGGCGGCGGGGCCGGCGCGAGCCGACGACCGCTACGACATCTTCAACTTCAACAAGCTGTTCAGCGGCGCCAACGTCAATGACGGCTACGTGGGCACCTCCTCGCCCATTGGCCGGCAGATGGTCTCCATCGATCCGAAATATGCGCCGGGCACCATCGTGATCCGCACATCCGAGCGACGGCTTTATTACGTTACCTCCCGAGGCGAGGCCCTGCGCTACGGCGTCGGGGTGGGCCGCGAAGGCTTCCAGTGGTCCGGCGTGAAGACCGTGAGCGCGAAGAAGGAATGGCCGGGCTGGACGCCGCCCGCGCAGATGCTGAGGCGCCGGCCCGATCTGCCGCGCTACATGCCGGGGGGCATTGAAAATCCGCTGGGTGCCCGCGCCATGTATCTCGGCTCCAGCCTCTACCGCATCCACGGCTCCAACGAGCCGGAGACCATCGGCCAGGCGGTCTCTTCCGGCTGCTTCCGCATGACCAACGACGATGTGGTGGACCTCTACAACCGCGTCCGCGTGGGCACCACGGTCTACGTGCTGCGCTGAGCACGGCGATCGATCGAGCCCGGCTCCAAACGCGAAAAACCCCGGCCACCTTGCGGTGACCGGGGTTTCTTAATTCAGAGCGTCAGCTCAGAGAGCGGCGAGGTTCGACGCCTTGCTCTTACCGCGGTTGTCCGCGACGATGTCGAAGGACACCTTCTGGCCATCGTTCAGGCCATAGAGGCCGGAGCGCTCCACGTCCGAGATGTGCACGAAGACGTCGGGGCCACCCTCATCCTGCTGGATGAAGCCGAAACCCTTCTGGGAATTGAAAAACTTGACGGTACCTGTGGCCATGGTGGCCTCCTGTGCGCGCAGGTCGCTTATCGCTGTGCCTGCGCCAGTCACCCCCGCGCACGACCAACGTCGCGGCGCAGCGGGGCGTAGTTCTAGACGAGTTCGAATTGGAAGGCTTTTGTGTCGCGGCCCGAAGGAAACGATGAAGCAGGCCGATGACGAACTGTCCGCTCAGCTCGCCCCTCCGCACATCCATGATCATGGAAAGCGGAGGAACGAACACCCAGTACCGCGGCGGGATCGGAGTACATCCGTCCGTCTCCCGAATGCGTTCGCGCTTTGGAGCGCGCCGCGTCCGGCGGCTTGGGTTGAGTGAGAGATAGGGACCAATAACGGCCTTTCAAGGGCAGGGCGCAAAATAATGCGCACCGCCTCCGCTTATTTTCCGCCCGCCGCCGCCTTCGCGACGAAACGATCGTCGAAGGTCTTCGGCAGATCGATGGTGGCAGCCTTCAGCTCCGGATCAAATTCGACCAGCATGGCGAGCGCGTTTTTCATTCCCTGGGCGGGAATGACGCCAGTGCGCGAATAGATGGGCAGGGAATTCTTCACTGCCGAGAGATAAAGCGCGCGATCCCCCAGCAGGTATTCTTCCGGCACCACGGCGGCCACGTCCTCGGGGGTGGCCGTCTTCAGCCACATCAGGGTGCGGTAGAAGGCATTCACCAGCTTCTGGGTGGTCACCGGGTTCGCCGCGACGAAATCGCGCTTCATGTAGAGCACGGCGGCCGGGTTGGCGCCGCCGAAGATCTTGTCGTTGCCCGCCTCGGTGCGGCTGTCGGCCAGCACCTTCACGTCGCCGTCGTCCTCCAGCTTGGTGATGACGGGGTCGAGGTTGGACATGGCATCGATCTCGCCGCGCTTCATCTGCGCCACGGCGGAGGCCCCGCCGCCGACGCCGATGAAGGCCACGTCCTCCGGCTTCAACCCCTCCTTCGCCAGCAGGAAGTTGACGAAGAAATTGGTGGAGGAACCGGGTGCGGTCACCCCGATCTTGGCGCCCTTCAGGTCCTTCACCGAATTGATGGGCCGGTCCTTGCGCGCCACCAGCACGATGCCGGGAAAGCGCCCGAGCTCGATGACGGAGACGATGTCCTGCCCCTTGGCCTGCATGCGGATGGTATGCTCATAGGCGCCGGTGACCACGTCGATGGAGCCGCCGATCAGCGCCTGGAGCGATTTCGCCCCGCCGCCGAAATCGTTGATGGTGACGTCGAGCCCCTCGTCCTTGAAGAAGCCCTTCCGCTCGGCGATGGTCAGCGGCAGGTAATAGAGCAGCGGCTTGCCGCCCACGCCCAACGTCAGCTTGGGCTTTTCCGCCTGCTGGGCCGATACCGGCGATACTGCGAGCATGAGGGCCGCGCCGAGCGCAGCCGCCAGCGTTCCGATCCGCATGGTGTCCTCCTTTTCGTTCTGTTTTTCTTCCAGTTCACCCCTGCCCCGCCGGCGACGGGCGCCAGACCAGGAGGCGGTTCTCGATGGCGCTGACGCCGGTGTCGATGACGATGACGAACAGGGCCAGCACCAGCATGCCGGAGAACACCCCGGTCACGTCGAAAACCCCTTCCGCCTGGTGGATGCGATAGCCGAGCCCGGCCGCCGAGCCGAGATATTCGCCCACCACCGCCCCCACCAGCGCGAAGCCCACCGCCGTGTGCAGGGAGGAGAACATCCAGGTGAGGGCCGACGGCCAGAACACGTGGCGCATGAGCTGGCGCTCGCTCATGCCGAGCATGCGGGCGTTGGAAAGCAGCGTCGGGCTCACCTCCTTCACGCCCTGGTAGACGTTGAAGAAGACGATGAAGAACACCAGCGTCACCCCCAGGGCCACCTTCGACCAGATGCCGAGCCCCAGCCACAAGGCGAAGATGGGCGCCAGCACCACCCGCGGCAGCGCGTTCGCCATCTTCACATACGGGTCGAACACCGCCGCGAGCAGCGCCTTGCGGGCGAACCAGAAGCCCACCAGAACGCCACCAGCGGCGCCGATGATGAAGGCCAGCGTCGTCTCCAGCAGTGTGACGCCGAGGTGATACCAGATGACGCCGGTGGCGAAGTCGCGCCAGGTGCGCTCGAACACGGCCAGCGGCGTCGAGAAGAAGAATGGATCGAGGGGATAGAAGGGTTTTGGCGAGAGCGCCGGAATGGACAGCTTCACCGTCGAGCCGAAATGCCAAAGGCCAATGATCACCATGGCCACCAGCACCTGCAAGGCCAGCAGCACGAGACGGGAGCGCGCGATCATCCCACCGCCTCCGACTGGCGATAGCCTTTCACCACCTCGTCCTTGAGCATGGCCCAGATCTCGCGATGGAGCTGGTGGAAAGCCGGTTCCAGCCGCACATCCATGCACCGCGGCCGGGCCAGGGACACCCGCCACTCTCCTATGATGCGCGAGGCCGGCCCCGCCCCCATGATCACCACCCGGTCGGCGAGAGAGATGGCCTCTTCCAGGTCGTGGGTGACGAACAGCACCGCCTTGCGGTCGGCGCTCCACAGGTCCAGCAGCAGGTTGCCCATGATCTGGCGGGTCTGAGCGTCCAGCGGGCCGAACGGCTCGTCCATGAGCAGGATCTTGGGATCGCGGATCAGCACCTGCGCAAGGCCCACGCGCTTACGCTGCCCGCCGGAGAGCATGTGCGGATAGCGATCGGCGAAGGCGGAAAGACCTACCCGGCCAAGCCAGCGTCGGGCCTTCTCACGCGCCTCGCCCTGCGGGGTGCCGGCGACTTCGAGGCCGATGGCCACGTTCTCCAGCGCGCTCTTCCAGGGAAACAGCGCCTCCGCCTGAAACAGGTAGCCGGCCTTGCGGTTCAGCCCGGAAAGCGGATCGCCGAAGATGGAGACGGTGCCGGTGGCCGGCTTCAGCAGCCCGGCGGTGGCATTGAGCAGGGTGGACTTGCCGCAGCCGGTGGGGCCGACGATGGCGACGAACTCGCCGTCCGCCACGTCCAGGTTCACCCCGTCCACAGCCACGAAAGGCGCCGCGCTGCCCGCCTGGGCGGGAAAGGCGATGGAGAGGCCGCGCAGGGCGACGGCGCGGCTCGCGGCATCGCGACCGCCCGCGACCACGCTGAAAGGTGGCGACACGCAACTCCTCCCGCTTCCTCGGCGCCCGTTCGAGGGCACCCGTCCGGTTGGCCGGATCACGGGCAAAGGTAGCGGCGGAGGCGAAAGAGGCAAGGCGAGAAAAGGCCCGGTGTGGCCCCGCGACGACGGTTGGCGCCCCGCCCCTTCACCTTCGCCATGATCGGATGCGAGAATGCCGTTCAGGAAACACCATGGCCCGCATTCTCGCCGCTCTCGCCTTGTTCGCAACGCTCCTCGCCGGCACGCCGTGGCTGCTGCCGGTGGCGAAGGAGAGCCTCAAGCTTGTCGCGGCGCGGGACGATCCCGCCGTCCTCGCCGACCTGGGCCTTGCCGGCTTCACGGCGGACGACGCCCGCCGCTCCATCGCGGCGGCGCTGGCCGAGGACGATGCCGCGCTCGCCGCCTCCTTCCTCGCGCTGGCCGATGCACGCGGCCTCCCCATCTCGCCGGAGCTGCGCGCGCAGGTGACGGAGGCCACCGGCGCCTTGTCCGAGACCCTGCGGTCCGCCAAGGCGTTCGGCCTCGGCTTCATCACCGGCGAGCCGCGGGATCTTGCGGGCCTCGCCGGAGCGGCCACCAGCGATCTCATGGTGTGGGGCGACATCCGCGACGCCGGCCGCGAGGGCCTGAAGCTGGCACGCGGCGAGGAGGCGGACGAGCTGATTTTAGGCCTCTCCGCCGTGGGCATCGCCGTCACCGCCGGCACCTATGCCACGGTGGGCGCGAGCCTGCCGGTGCGCATCGGCATCTCGCTGGTGAAGGTGGCCAAGCGCACCGGGCGCCTGTCCGCCGCGCTCGCCCGCAGCCTCACCCGCGCCGTGCGCGAGAGCGTGGACTTTGCCGCCCTGCGCCGGCTCGCGGCGGCCCCCGCAAGCCTGGATGCCGCCGCGGTAAAGGGCGTGGTGCGCACCCAGCGCCTCACCGACCTGACCCGCATGCTGGACGACGCCGCCCGCATCGAGGCGAAGGCCGGCACCCGGGCAGCCCTCGAAGGCCTGAAGGTGGCGGACAGCGGACGGGACCTCTCCCGCGTCGCCCGCCTCGCCGAGGCCAAGGGCTCCCAGACGCTGGCCATCCTCAAGACATTGGGGCGCGGGGCCATCGCCATCACCAGCGCGCTGTTCCACCTGATCTGGTGGGCGTTCGCGGCGGCGCTCTACGCCTTCGCCCTCGTCTCATCCTTCAACTCCCTCTGCGTCGCCTGTGCACGTCGCTGCTGGCGCGGCAAGCGTCGCAAGACGGCCCGCAACAGGCGGACGCCGGACCCGGCGCAGGTGTTGGCCCCGCCATCGGCGCCCGTTGCCGACTTGGACATTGCGGCCGCCCGCGTGATGGCGGCCATCGAGGCCGCTCGGGACCTCGCCCGAAATCCGTCGCCTCCACTCCAATCGCCTGAAGACTTGGCACAACGGGAGCGAGCTTCTAGTTTCCCGCCCCGTCATACGCCGAGATCCGAGGCGCCCGCCGTGGCGGTGCCCCGCGAAGGTTCCCCATGCCCCATTTCTCTTCCGCAGGCGTCGATATCGCCTATTTCGACATCGGCGCCGGCGATCCGGTCCTCCTGATCCACGGCTTCGCCTCCTCCAAGGAGATCAACTGGGTCGGCCCATCCTGGACGAAAACCCTCACCGAGGCCGGCTACCGCGCCATCGGCTTCGACCATCGCGGCCACGGCTTGTCGGAAAAGCTGTACGATCCCGCCCTCTACGATACCCGCATCATGGCGGAGGATGCCCAGCGCCTGCTTGCCCATCTCGGGCTGGAGCGGGCCGACGTGGTGGGCTATTCCATGGGCGCGCGGGTGGGGGCGCAGATGGCGCTGCATTTCCCGCAGGCGGTGCGCTCGCTGATCCTGGGCGGGCTGGGCATCCATCTGGTGGACGGGGTGGGCCTGCCCCAGACGGTCGCCGATGCGTTGGAGGCGCCGAGCCTCGAGGATGTCGCCGATCCCATGGGCCGCATGTTCCGCGCCTTCGCCGACGCCAACAAGGCGGACCTGAAGGCGCTCGCCGCCTGCATCCGCGGCTCGCGCCAGGTGCTTACCCGCGAGGAGGTGGGGCGCATCTTCCAGCCGGTGCTGGTGGCCATCGGCACCCGCGACCTCGTCTCCGGACCCGGCCAGCCTCTGGTGGATCTGCTGCCGGACGGTACCATGCTGGATATCCCTAACCGCGACCACAACCCCGCCGTGGGCGACAAGGTGTTCAAGGCCGGCGCTCTCGAATTCCTGAAACGCCGGCCCTGAAGCGACCGATGGGGAACCTCTCCCCTTCCCGCCGCTTGTGCTAGAACAGGCGCCAAGTTGCATCGTCGAGGAGGCAGGAATGCCCCAATCTCCCACGCCTGCCCCCATGCCCGCGCCCGTTGCCGACGCGTTCGCTCCGAAGCTCACCAAGGCAGGCACGGAACGCTGGCACGACGTGGTCGATCCGGTCTGGGCGCGCCTGCGCAACGAGGCGGAGGAAGCCGCCGAGCGAGAGCCGCTGCTCGCCGCCTTCCTCATCGGCGCCGTGCTGGGCCAGCCGAGCTTGGAGGCGGTGATTGGCGAACGCATCGCCGCCCGCCTCGACCATGCGGACGTTCCGGCCAGCGCCATCCGCGCCGCCTGGCTTGAGGCCGCCGCCCGCGACAAGACCATTCCCCAGGCCCTGCGCGCCGACATCATGGCGGTGGTGGACCGCGACCCTGCAGCCACCCGCACGCTTGAGCCGGTGCTGTATTTCAAGGGCTTCCACGCCATCCAGACCCACCGCCTGTCCCACTTCCTGTGGGCCAGCGGCCAGCGCGACTTCGCCCTCTATCTCCAGAGCCGGGCCTCCTCCGTGTTCGCCGTGGACATCCACCCGCAGGTGCCCATGGGCCGGGGCATCTTCCTCGACCACGCCACCGGCGTCGTCATCGGCGCCACGGCGGTGATCGAGGACGACGTGTCCATCCTGCAGGGGGTGACGCTGGGCGGCACCGGCAAGGAGACCGGCGACCGCCATCCCAAGATCCGCCGGGGCGTGCTCATCGGCGCTGGCGCCAAGGTGCTCGGCAACATCGAGGTCGGCCGCTGCGCCCGCATCGCCGCCGGCTCGGTGGTGCTGAAGCCGGTGCCGCGCAATACCACGGTGGCGGGCATCCCGGCCAAGGTAGTGGGCGAAGCCGGCTGCGCCGAACCCTCGCGCTCCATGGACCAGATGTTCGAGGACAACATCTGGTCTGGCGCCGATATCTGAGGGCTGTTGCCCGCCGCGACTTGAACGCGCGCGCCTTGGCCGCCATAACGCGGCCATCCGTTCGCAAGGAGAACACCGTTGGAAAAAACCGAGCTCGAGCGCGTGCAGCGCTATTTGCGGACCCTGTTCGGCAACCCGCAGATCAAGGTGACTGCCCGCACGAAGAAGAAGGACTCGGCCGAGGTCTATCTGGGCGAGGAGTTCATCGGCGTCCTCTACCGGGACGACGAGGACGACGACCTCTCCTACAATTTCCAGATGGCCATCCTCGATTCCGACCTGGAGTGAGGGTGGGAAGGCGGGTGCGGGCCTGGGGCCTGCTCTTCGAACCCGCTTGGAATGTCAAAAGCGTATAGCCGCAATCCCACTGTCATGCCCGGGCTTGTCCCGGGTATCCACGCCGAACCGCTTGGGGCAACGCACGAAAATCGCGACCAGCCTCTCCACATGGATGGCCGGGACAAGCCCGGCCATGACCATGGCAAAGCGCCTGCGACGGCTGCAGGCGCCCATCTGTGCGAATTTTCAAACCTGAATCTTTGTGGATTGAGCCTCAAGGGCTCAGCCCGGTGGCGTCGGGGACTCGGTGTCCGCGATCTCGCGATCCGGCAGCGCCACCAGGATCAGCACTCCGAGGACGGTCATGGAGAAGCGGAAGGCCGCGGCCTGTCCGTTCCAGTCCTTGGACTGCCACATGGCGAAATACTCGCCAGCAACCACCATGAAGCCGAAGAACCAGACCAGGAAGGCCAGCGCGCCGCCCAGATAAACGAAGCGCTTCGCGCGCTCGAAGCGGGCGGGGGGTGCGCCTAGCCGCGCCAGCATGGCGACGGCCCCGAGGGCGAGGAACAGCCCGCTGGTCGCCTCGCCTGCGATGATGGCGGCATAGGCCATGCGCCATCCCCGCTCGTCGGTGATGGCGCGATGCATCAGGGCATTGCCGGGAAAGGTGGTGTCCATGCTCAGCACATGGCGCACGAAGGCGTAATTGGTCTCGTAGTCCGCGAGATTGTCGTAGGCGACCATCAGGCAGAAGGCCGCCAGGGCGGCCGTCATCATCGCCTTCGCCAGACGCAGCTCCATCCCGCCCTCCGCTTCTGCCCGACGCAGTCTTAAAGCGTTGGCAGGCGAAGTGAATACCGGCTCACGTCAAGAAAACGCGTCAACACCGCGTTTCCAGGGCGATCGCCGTAAGCTGCGGCGAGCCTCGAGCCAATCCGGACATAAACTCCCCGGCCCCCGCGCGACACTCCCCGCCGACGAGATCGGACGGAGCGCGCGGCGGGACAAGAGCGCGGATGGCGCGCACTCAGCGGCGGCGGAAATTCTGCTGGCGGCGGGCGCCGGGCGGCGGGGCGTTGCCCTCGGCCTTGTGGCGGAAGTTGATGCGGCCGCGATCGAGGTCGTAAGGGGACATCTCCACCACCACGCGGTCACCCTCGATGGTGCGGATGCGGTTCTTCTTCATCTTGCCGGCCGCATAGGCCAGAATCTGATGATCGTTATCGAGCCGCACACGGAAGTTGCCGTCCGGGAGCACCTCGGTCACCGTTCCTTCGAACTCCAGCAGTTCTTCCTTCGCCATATAGTCGTCTCCAGATGCCCCGATGAGGGGGCGCAATTGCCGGGCTTATCTCACGAAATCACCCGTCCGCCCATAGGTAGATGCGCGCGGCGGCGTATTTTCGCCATCCGCGCGCATCCATGATCCAATCAATGCGTCTCAGCGCACCGGCCGCTTGGCCCCGCCCGGACGGGAGTCCGAGCGCTGGCCGCGGTTCGGCACCGACTGCATGAAGCCGAGGCCGCCGATGTCGCCGGCGGGACGCTGGCCCCGCTCGGTCCGCTGGCCACGACCCTCGGCCCGGGCCGGCTGGCCGGCGCGATGGCCCGCGCCCTGGGCGCCACCGGCATCGGGACGCCCTTCCGGACGACCGCCGGCCGGACGACCCTCGCCGCGCGGCTGGTGGGCACGCGCCGCCTGAGGACGGCCCTCTTCCGAACGCGGCGCCCGCGACCGGCCTTCGCCGGACCGCTCGTCACCGTGGCGGGGACGCTGGCCGCGCGGGTTCTGCCGGCCGGAGCGGCCGATATAGTCCGAACGCTCGGAGGTCTCGTCCCGCTCGTCGAGGATGATGGGCTCAAGCTCCGGCACCGCGAAGCGGGTGCCCGCGCCACGGCGGTCGCTTGAGGGAAGCTGCATCTTGATGAGCTTCTCGATGGACCGCAGGAACGCGCGCTCCTCGTGATCGCAGAAGGAGATGGCGATGCCTTCCCGGCCGGCGCGTGCGGTGCGGCCGATGCGGTGGACGTAGCTCTCCGGCACGTTGGGCAGGTCGAAGTTGATGACGTGGCTCACGCCGGTCACGTCGATGCCGCGGGCGGCGATGTCGGTGGCGATGAGGGTGCGGATCTTGCCTTCGCGGAACGCCGCGAGCACGCGGTCGCGCTGGTTCTGCGACTTGTTGCCGTGGATCGCCTCGGCGGCGATGCCGGCCTTGGCGAGCACGCGCACCACCTTGTCCGCACCGTGCTTGGTGCGGGAGAAGACGAGGGCGCGGTCGATGTCCTCGGTGGAGAGCACCTCGGCGAGGAGCTGGCCCTTGTTGGCCTTGTCCACCAGGATCACGCGCTGCTCGACCCGGTCGGCGGTCTTGGCGACCGGAGTCACCGCGACGCGCACCGGATCCCGCAGCATGGAGCCCGCGAGCTCGGCGATGGCGTGGGGCATGGTGGCGGAGAAGAACAGGGAATGGCGCTTGTGCGGCAGCCGGCGCACGATGGCGCGGATGGCATGCACGAAGCCCATGTCCAGCATCTGGTCGGCTTCGTCGAGGACGAGAACCTCGACCTGGTCGAGCTTCACCGCATGGTTCTCGACGAGGTCGATCAGGCGGCCGGGAGTGGCGACCAGCACGTCCACGCCGCGGGACAGCGCACGGATCTGCCGGCCCATGGGCACGCCACCGATGGCGAGCGACACCGAGATGTTGGCGTGACGGCCGAACTTCTCGAAGTTCTCGACGATCTGGCCGGACAGCTCACGGGTGGGAGAGAGCACCAGGGCCCGCACCGACTTGGGCTCGGGGCGGTGGGGATGACGGACCAGGCGGTCCAGGATGGGAAGGGCGAAGGCGGCGGTCTTGCCGGTGCCGGTCTGGGCGATGCCGATCAGATCGCGACCCGCGAGAATCTGCGGGATGGCTTCGGCCTGGATGGGGGTGGGAGTGACGTGCTGCGCTTCAGTAAGGGCGCGAACGATAGGCTCGGCGAGGCCGAGGTTCGAAAAAGAGGTCAAGCTCTGACTTTCATATGCGAACGACACCGGCGCACGCAGGGGCGCAGCGCGGTTCGCGGGGACATTCGACATCCCGCGTGGCCTGGGGTGTCCAAAGGCAATCATTGAAGTCGGGCAAAGCCGCTCGCGACGCTTCTCAAGATGGAAGCTCCGGCGGTCTCCGCTACGCGGCCCGAGCGCGCTGCAAGGGGGATTTGAAATCCCTCCGGGGCGCTACGGCAGGGTGTATGACCCATCCCCATGACAATTTCAAGGCGGGAGCAGCTTTTTCGCCCAAATCCTGCGCCATGACCGTCCCACCGCAGGGTGACACCGGGACCGCCCCTTGCGCGAGGAGGCCGGCCTTCCGATCTCTGCGGCTGGAGGAGACATGATCGACGTTCAGGCCATTATTGCTGCGACCACCGCGTTTGTTCAGAACAACCACGCTCTCGCTGCTCCGATCGTGTTCGGCCTCGCCTTTGGCGAATCGCTCGCCCTCGTATCCTTCTTCATTCCGGCGACCGTGCTTCTGCTCGCCATCGGCGCGCTGATCGAGGCGAGCGGGCTGCACTTCTTCCCCATCTGGCTGGCCGCCGCCACCGGCGCGGCGCTGGGGGACGCCATCTCCTACTGGTTCGGTTTCCACTACAAGGAGCGGGCGAAGACCTTCTGGCCGCTGTCGAAACGGCCCGACCTGGTGGCTCGCGCGGAGGACTTCTTCCATCGCTTCGGCGTCTGGGGCGTGGCCATCGGCCGCTTCTTCGGGCCCGTGCGCGCGGTGGTGCCGCTGGTGGCCGGCGTACTCGCCATGCGCCAGACCCATTTCCAGATGGCCAACGTCGCCAGCGCGGCGGTCTGGGCCTTCGCCATGCTTGCCCCTGGTGCGGCCGCCTTCAAGCTGTTCGGCTTCTGAGGTCGATCGGGTCGGGCCTTCGCGGCCTGGCCCGGCCGCCGGAAGATGCCTGAAGGGTTGACCGGACCGCCCGCCGGCAGCGCCGCGGCGCCATGCCGCAACGCAGCGCAAAAGCAGCCTTTCTGATCCCTCGCGGCACTCGCCCCACCGCGCGGTACCTTCCCGTGCCTATTGTTTCCCTGCGGCATGCTGTATATGAACGAGCATACCAAAGGGGACCTTTTCCATGTCCAGCTTCATACTGCGTCGTGGCCTCATCGTCGGCCTTCTGCTTGCCACCGCGGGCCTTGCTCCCGTCCGAGCCGAGGAGCCGGCCAAGGCGTCCGCCACCGGGGCTGAGACCACGGTGACCGTGTTCGCCGCCGCCAGCCTCACCAACGCCTTCGAGGACATTGCCAAGGCCTATGCCGCCAAGGGTGAGAAGGCGCCGGTGAAGTTCTCCTTCGCCGCCTCCTCCGCGCTGGCCAAGCAGTTGGAAGCCGGCGCGCCGGCCAACATCTTCGCCTCCGCCGACCTCAAGTGGATGGATTATACCGACGGCAAGGGCCTCACCCTGCCCGCCACCCGCGCCACCGTGCTCGGCAATGCCCTCGTGCTGGTCGCGCCCGCCGACAAGGCGAAGCCCGTGACCATCACCAAGGGCATGGACATCGACGCCCTGCTCGGCGCCAACGGTCGCATCGCCACCGGCCTCGTGGATAGCGTGCCCGTGGGCGTCTACGCCAAGACCGCCTTCACCAACCTCGGCCTGTGGGACAAGGTGGCTCCGCGCATCGTCGGGTCCGAGAGCGTGCGCGCGGCGCTCGCCCTGGTGGAACGGGGCGAGGTGCCCTACGGCGTCGTCTATGCGACCGACGCCGCTGTCGCCAAGAACGTGAAGGTGGTCGCCATCTTCCCGGCCGACAGCCACCCCCCGGTGGAATATCCCTTCGCCCTGGTGAAGGGCCAGGACACGCCCGCGGCCAAGTCCTTCTTCGCCTTCCTGCAGGGGCCGGAAGCCAAGGAGATCTACAAGAAATACGGCTTCACGGTGAAGTGAGCCTGACCCGAGGCACCGTTCCCGCCCCCCGCTGCCGCCGGGCGGGAACAAGACTTGCTTCGCGACTTGCGCGGCTTCGGCTTAAGCTCACGAGACGCGTGATTTTTGCCGAAACGAGAGGGCGATGAACCGGGCGAATTTAACTAATTTGTCCGGATCGCGCTCCGAGCCCAGCACTGCCCCTATCCGGAAGACTGCCCCATGCTTACCCCTGAAGAATGGACGGCCGTCAGGCTCAGCCTGGAGGTCGCCTTCTGGGCCACCATCTGGAGCCTGCCACCCGCAATCCTCATCGGCTGGGTGCTGGCGCGCTTCGACTTTCCAGGCAAGGGCGTCTTCGACGGCATCGTCCACCTGCCCCTGGTGCTGCCCAAGGTGGTGGTCGGCTATCTGCTGCTCATCACGCTGGGCAACCGGGGGTATCTCGGCCAATACCTCCACGATTGGTTCGGCATATCGCTGATCTTCTCCACCGCCGGCGCCACCGTGGCGGCCGCCGTGGTCAGCTTTCCCCTTACCGTCAACGCCATCCGCCTCGCCATCGGCGGCATCGACCAGGGCATCGAGACCGCGGCGCGCACCCTGGGCGCGACCAAGCTCGATGCCTTTTTTACGGTCACCCTGCCGCTGATGATGCCCGGCGTGCTGTCCGGCTGCCTCATCTCGCTGGCCTCGGCGCTGGGCGAATTCGGCGCCACCATCACCTTCGTCTCGAACGTCGAGGGGCAGACGCGGACCATTCCGCTGGCCATCTACAGCGCCACCCACATGCCGGACGGCGACGCCATGGCGCTGCGCCTCACGGTTGTGTCGGTGATCCTGGCCCTCGGCGCGCTCGTTCTCGCCGAGCTGGCGGACCGGCGCATCAAGCTGGCGCTGGGGCAGATATGATCGAGATCGACGTTTCCCTTGCCCGCAGCACGGGCTTCTGCCTGGAGGCCCATTTCGCGGCCCCGGACATGGGCGTCACCGCGCTTTTCGGCCGGTCGGGATCGGGCAAGACGACCATCATCCAGGTGGTCGCCGGCTCGGTGCGGCCCGATCGCGGGCGCATCCAGGTGGGCGACGAGGTGTATTTCGACAGCGAGAAGGGCATCGACCTGCCCATGGAACGGCGCGGTGCCGGATATGTGTTCCAGGACGCGCGCCTGTTCCCGCACATGAGCGTGGACAACAATTTGCGCTATGGCCAGCGCCGGGCCAAGCGGGAGATCACCATTCGCTTCGACGCGGTGGTGGAGATGCTGGGCATCGGCCACCTGCTGAAGCGCCGGCCCCACACTCTGTCCGGCGGCGAGAAGCAGCGCGTCGCGATCGGCCGCGCGCTGCTCTCCCAGCCGCGCCTGCTGCTCATGGACGAGCCGCTCGCCTCCCTCGACGAGATGCGCAAAGGCGAGATCCTGCCCTATCTCGAACGCCTGAGGGACGAGCTTCGGCTGCCCATCCTGTATGTGAGCCATTCGGTGGAGGAGGTGCTGCGCCTGTCGGACGCGGTGGCGGCCGTGGCCGACGGCAAGGTGATCGCCTGCGGTCCCCTCGCCGAGGTGCTGTCCCGGCCGGAACTCCTGCCGGTGCTCGGCCGCTTCGACCTCGGCACCATCTTCGACTGCACCATTTCCGCGCATAACGAGGAATTCGGCCTCTCCACCGTCTCCTTCCCCGACGGCGAGCTCCGGGTGCCACTGGTGGGCCGGCCGGTCGGCGCCCCGGCACGGGCCCGCGTGCGCTCGCGCGACGTGTCGCTGTCCCTGTCGCGGCCCATCGACGTGTCAGTGACGAATCGCCTCTCCGGCACCATCGCCAGCATCACCCGGGCGGAAGGCCCGTTCGCGGACGTGGAGGTGGCGCTCGCCCATGGCAAGCTTCATTCGCTGGTGACGCAGGAAAGCGTGCAGCGCTTGGCGCTGGAACCGGGCATGGCGGTGTGGGCCATGATCAAGGCGGTGACAGTGGACAGCCGCCCGGCCGGCTTCAACTCGCCGGGTGCGGAGATCAGATCGCCTTCGCCGGTTTCCCAGCCGCGGCAGCCGTCTCCGGCTCCTCCGGCTCTGCGTGTGATTGCGGGCGGAACTCCGCCGAAAGCGCCTTCGTAAGCTCGTCCACGGAGGCGTTGGTCGCCTTAGCCGCCTGACGCTCCATGGCACGATAAAGGGCGATGATGCGCTCGCCGAAGGCGGTCACTTCCGTACCGGCGCCGCGGCGGCCGGGAAAGGTCACGATCACCCGCTGCTCGAACATCCGGTCCAGCTCATCCACCAGGAGCCAGGCCCGGCGGTAGCTCATGCCGATCGCCTTGGCGGCGGAGAGGATGGAGCGATGCTCGCGGATCGCCTCCAGCAGCATGATCTTGCCAGGACCAAGGCGGCGACCGTCGGGAAAATCCACACGCAGAAACAGGCGGGTACCGACCTTTTTTGTCACTACGTCCCTCCTCGCGCGCCCGGCGCGGCATGGCGGAGGGTGATCATACCGGAAGAGCACCCGGCCGGGAACGCTTTCCCGCGGGAAAGATACGGTGCCCGGAGGGGCCGACGCCGCGCCGTATCAGTCCAGGCGGGCGGACCTGCCGTCCCGCCTGGACCCTCCAAAACCCGAGGGTCAGGCCCGCGCCTGGCGGGGGGCGCTGGCGGTGGGGGACATGCGGCCATTCACCACTGCCGACAGCAGGACGATGGTGGCCACCGTCCCGAGATAGGCGATCAACTGCATGCCCGTGGGCTCGGCGCGATAGCCGACGAGGGTCCGCAGCACACGCCCCAGGGCGCTGTCGTTGGCAAGCAGCCAGCTGGTGTTCCACAGCGGGTCCGCCAGGGACTGGATGAAGCCGGAATCCTGGAGAATGCCCACCACCTGCGCGGCAAGGCCCGCAGCAAGCAGGGTGATGATGATGGCCGTGACCTTGAACATGTGCTTGAGCGGAATGGCGACCAGCCCGCGATAGAGCACCAGCGAGACCACCGCACCACTGGCAAGGCCCGCGAGGCCGCCGAGGGCCACCGCGCCCGCGGTCTCGTCGCCGGTGGTGGCGATGCCATAGAGGAAGAGCACGATCTCCACGCCCTCGCGCAGCACCGCCATGCCCACCACGATGGCGAGCGCCGCCAGCGGCCGGCGGCCTTCTTTCACGTCGCGGCCCACATTCTTCATCTCGACGACCATCTGCCGGCCGTGGCTCGCCATCCACACCACGGTCCACACCAGCATCACCACCGCGATGGACAGAATGGCGGCGTTGAGGATGTCCTGGCCCGAACCGTCGAAGGTGGAGGCGATCTGGTCCGCAAAAAGCGCCAGTAGCGCGGAGCCGGACAGGCCGCCCAGGATGCCGAGGCAGATCCACAGGCCGCGATGTCGGATACCCTCCGAAGCCGCAAGAACAACGCCGGTGACGATGCCCGCCTCCAGCACTTCGCGGAAGACGATGAGCAGAGCGGCAATCATGGCAACCGGTCCTTCCTGGCCAGCAACTGAGCAAGCATCCGGCCGGCTTCCGACTTGCGGGCCGCAATGCCCGTTCGGATACGACGAAAGACGAAGGGACGCGAAGATTTGAACATTTCCAAAACCGTCAGAAGCGGACGTAACGTAAAGAGAAAATCTGCGAATGACTGGCGAGAGCTTACCACCTCCGTGACCGCACTGTCATCCAGGGCGCCCTTGTTTTGAATTGTTCAAATCACAAGAAGCAAATATCGCCACGCCGACTCGCTGCGTTGTCCGGAACAGCCGAAACGCGCGGCAGCTCAGGAGACGAGATCTCGGCGCGACATCACGCACTAACCGGGAGCATTGAGGGAGCGGGCGGATTGGCGTAGCGTCACTCTACTGCCATCCGCGTCATTTTGACTTGGGTCCTCAAGTCTTCGGGACACGGCGAAACAATGGAACAATTCCATTGTCTCGGCCGGCACTTGCCGCCCCATGGCCGGATCCCTAAGGTCGGACGGAAGGGAGCCATCCCCCATCCCTTTTGCGAACATTCATTTCAAGGAGAGAAGGTCGATGCGCGCGCATGTTCTTGGCGCAGTCGTCGCCGCAGTTGCAGCCTTCGCGAGCCCGGCCTTCGCCGAAGCTCCCAAGGATGCCCCCAAGCCGCGCGATGTGATCGTCCATTATGCCGACCTGGCGCAGGCGATGTACGGGTCCTCCGCCGCCACCGCCAAGGACATGCAGAAGGTCATCCTCTCCTTCCTCGATGCCCCTAGCGCCGACACGCTGGCGAAGGCCCGCGATGCCTGGAAGGCCGCCCGCGTGTTCTACATGCAGACCGAAGGCTTCCGCTTTGGCAACAAGGCGGTGGACAAGATCGAGGGCGACGTGAACGCTTGGCCGCTGGATGAAGGCCTCATCGATTACGTGGACAAGAAGAGCTACGGTGAGAAGTCGGACGAAAATCCGCTCTACACCGCCAATGTGATCAGCTCCAAGTCCATCCGCATCGGCAAGAAGACCATCGACACCACCAAGATCACGCCGGAGCTGCTGCACAGCCTCAACACCGCCGGCGGCGTCGAGGCCAATGTGGGCTCGGGCTGGCACGCCATCGAATTCCTGCTCTGGGGCCAGAACCTGCATGATCCCAAGATCAATGCCGGCAGCCGTCCCTATACGGACTTCGACCTGAAGAATTGCACCAACGCCAATTGCGACCGCCGCGCCGAATATCTGAAGGTCGCCACCGCCACGCTGGTGGCGGACCTCGAAGACATGGCGGCGCTGTGGGGACCGCAGGGCGCCGGCCGCACCACCCTTCTCAAGATGAAGGACAAGCCGGCGCTGGCGGTCATCTTCACCGGCCTCGGCTCGCTGTCCTATGGCGAACTCGCCGGCGAGCGCATGAAGCTGGGCCTGATCCTGCACGACACCGAAGAGGCGCAGGACTGCTTCTCCAACAATACCCACAACTCTCATTATTACGACGAAGTGGGCATCCGCGACATTTATTACGGGCGCTACACCAAGCCTGATGGCACCGTATTCTCCGGCCCCTCGGTGGCGGATCTCATCCGTGCGGCGGACCCCAAGATCGCCGACGAGATCGACCAGAAGTCGGATGCGGCGCTGGCCGCCTTGAAAAAGATCAAGGACACGGCCGATTCCGGTGAGATCTACTACGACCAGATGCTCGCCGAAGGAAACGTGAAGGGTGGCCAGCTGATCCAGGATGGCGTGGATGCCCTCGTCGCCCAGGCCCATGCCATCGAGCGCGGGGTCTCGGCCCTCAAGCTGCAGATCAAGGTGGAAGGCTCGGCCAGTCTCGACAACCCGAAGGCCGTGAAGAAGAAATGAGGCTGAGGTGAAAATCTCGCGACGGGCGGTCCTGCTCGGTGCCACGGCGGCGGGGGCGGCAAGCTTTGCCCCCTCCGCCCTCGGGCGCATGCCCCTCTCGCGCGACACGCTCCCCAAGAGCGCGCCGGTGCGGCGCCTCACCCTCTCCGCAGCGGAGATGGAGGTGCCGCTCCTCGGCCCCGACAAGCCGAAGACGTCAGGCTTCTGCGCCTACAACGGCACACCCTTTCTGACCTGGCGCGTGCCGGTGGGCACAAGGCTGCTGGTGGATTTCGAGAACCGCCTGCCAAACCCCACCACGGTGCACTGGCACGGCATCCGTGTGCCCTATCTCTCCGACGGCGTCGCGCCCCTCACCCAGCAGCCGATCCCGGCCGGCGGGCGCTTCAGCTACGACGTGCCCCTGCCCGATCCGGGCTTCTACTTCTTCCATCCCCATTGCGACGAAACCGGCCAGGTGGGACGTGGCCTCTTCGCCCTGCTGCTGGTGGACGATCCGGCCGAGGCCAGGCTCGGCTTCGACCTTGAGCATATCATCGCGGTCAAGGACTGGCGGCTGGATGCGGACGGCCGCTGGCTGCCCATCTTCACCGACGAAGGCGCCTCCACGGCCGGTACCTTCGGCACGGTGCGCGCCACCAACGGGTCGGTGATCCCGCCGCGGGTCGAGGCCCCGGCCTATGGCGACGTGCGGCTGCGGGTGATCGTCGCCGATTCCACCCGCACCATTGAATTCGGCTGCGAGACCGGCGACGCCGCCATCATTGCCGTGGACGGGCAGGCTCTCACCCCGCTCCCCCTGTCCAAGCTGCCGGATGAGGTCTGGCGCATGGGCCCGGCCATGCGGCTCGACGTGCATGTGCGCATGCCCGGCCCCGGCGAGGAGGTGAAGATCTTCGACTATCGCACCGCCGAGCCCTATCTGCTCACCACCCTGGTGGCGGTGGACAAGGGAAAGAAGCAGACGCCCTTCAAGCCCATCGCGCTGCCCGCCGCGAAGGCGCCGCTGCCCGACGTTCGCCGCGCGAAGAAACTCGATTTCATCGTGCAGACCTCCGCCGGCGCCACCGCCATCGCGCCGCCCCTGCCCCCGGAGGATCCACTGGCGAAGGCGCTGATCGATTCCTTCTGCGTGGGCGACAAGACCTTCTGGGCCATCAACCGCACGTCGTGGGGCGCGGGCGCCGACCTGCGTCTGCCGCCGCCGCTCGATATCTTGAAGGATGGCGACAGCTACCGGCTCACCATCACCAACGTCACCAAGCATGTGCATCCCATGCACCTGCACGGCCATGTCTTCCGCGTGCTGTCCTCCACCCGCAAGACCAGCATCCCGCCCTATCTCGCCGACACCGTGATGACCGAGCCCAACGAGACGGTGGAGATCGCCTTCAAGGCCAACAGCGGCGACTGGGTGTTCCATTGCCACATTCTGGAGCACATGGATGCCGGACTGATGGGCTGGTTCCGGGTGGCATGATGGGACGGATGGGACTTCGTGCGGCCCTCGCGCTTGCCCTGCTGGCGACACCAGTCGCGGCGCAGAACCCGCCGGCGCAGCCGCTGGACAAGCTCGACATCGCCATCGGCAAGGCGCTGTTCAAGCGGCCGTGGGTGCCTGCCCCCGCCTCCACCCGCGGCGACGACGGGCTCGGCCCTCTGTTCGACGCCCGCTCCTGCATCACCTGCCACCCGCGCGACGGTCGGGCCCCGGCGAAGATCGAGGACGGCACGGCGGGGCGCGGCTTCGTGCTCATGATCGCCCGGCCGGACGGGACCGGCGACCCGGTCTATGGCCGGCGCTTCCAGATCGACGCCGTGCCCGGCATTCCGCCGGAAGGGGTGATCGGGGTGAGCGACACGGCGCTGCCCGACGGCCGCACCACCCGCGCACCCCATCCGCAGGCGCTGGGCTATGGCCCGCTCGATCCGGCGAGCGGTCTCTCCCTGCGGGTGGCGCCGGACCTGAAGGGGCGCGGAGCGCTGGCGCAGGTGCCGGACGCGGCCATCCTCGCCATCGAGAAGGAGCAGGCCGAAGCCAAGGACGGGATCTCCGGACGCGCCCGGCGCATCACCCGCCCGGACGGCACCACCGCCATCGGCCGTTTCGGCTGGAAGGCGGCACAGCCGGACCTCGCCAGCCAGTCGGCGGAAGCCTTCTTCCTCGATCTGGGCCTGTCCAACCCCTACCATCCCGAGCCGTGGGGCGATTGCACCCCCACCCAGGCCGCCTGCCGCGATGCCCCCCACGGCACCGCCAACCGCACCGAGGGCACGGCGGACGACGCGCTGGAAATCGGCCGGCCGCTGCTGGACCGGGTGGTGGCCTATGTGGCCTCCCTGCCGCCGCCGGAGCCCGAGCCCCTGCCGGAGCCGGAGCGCCGCGCGGGCGCGCGCCTGTTCGCCGCCACCGGGTGCGCCGCCTGCCACCGCCCGTCCCTGCCCACGCGGGATGGCGGGCAGGCGCCCATGTTCACCGATCTGTTGCTGCACGAGATGGGCCCCGGCCTCGGCGACACCATGCCGGAGCCCGGCGCCGGCGCGTCCCAATGGCGCACCGCGCCGCTGGCCGGCCTGTCGGAGGCGCTCGCGGACGAGACGGGCTTGCTGCATGACGGGCGGGCGCGCACCATTAAAGAGGCCATCGCCTGGCACGGCGGAGAGGCGGCGGAAGCCGCGCGGCGCTTCGACGCCCTCTCCGCGCCGGACCAGACGGCCTTGGTGCGTTACGTGTCCTCGCTGTAGTTATGAGAGACGGTCGGATGTTTTACCGCTTTTCAGCCCCCAGCCGCCGTGCCGTTCTCGGCCTCGTGCGTGGCTTGGCGCTCGGCCTTGCACTTGCCCCGGTCGCTGCGCCGGTCCAAGCCGCCAGCCCCGCGCTCGACCCGGTGCCGCTCATCGAGACCTGGCTGTTGCCGCGCTACGATGCCTTCGTCGGCGCTACCAAGGCGCAGGCCGCCGCCTGGGCGACCTTCTGCGCCAAGCCGGACGCCGCTGGCGTGCCTGCGCTGAAGGAGGCCTACGGCAAGACGGCGGACGCCTGGAACGCGGTGGAATTCGTCACCTTCGGCCCCATCAGCCTGTCACTGCGGGCCGATCGCATCTCCTTCTTCCCAGACCGGCGTAACGCCATCACCCGCGGCCTGGCCGAGATCATTGGCGATTCCGACGCAGGCCGGCTGGAACCAACCCGCTTCGCCCAGTCCAGCGCATCGGTGCAGGGCCTGCCGGCGCTGGAGCGCCTGCTTTATGAGGAGGGCGCCGCCGATGCCCTCGTCGCCGGCCCGGAAGCGGCGCGGCGCTGCGCCCTCGGTACTGCCATCGCCACCAATCTCGCCGCCATCGCCAGCGAGATCCGCACCGCCTGGGGCGACAAGGCCTCGGGCGTGCTCGGCGCCATCGTCTCCGGCAAGGGCGACCCGGCCCTGTTCCCGGACGTGGGCGCCCTGCCCGGCATGATCCTCACCGACCTGTCCGGCGCCTACCAGCGGGTGACCGACACCAAGATCCTGCCCGTGCTCGGCACCGGCCCCGCCGAGGCCAAGCCCACCCTCGCCGACAACTGGCGCTCGGGCCGTTCCGGGCGGGTGGCCGCGAACATGATCAGGAGCGCCGACGCCCTGCTGGTGGCGGTTGGCGCGCAGATGCCAAGCCGGCCGCAATATGTGGTCAACAAGGCCGCCACCGGCGCGGATGCCGCCGCCGACAAGCTGCCCGCCGATATCGGCGCCGCCGCTGGCACGGCCCCGGGCGCCAGCGCGCTGCAGGCCGCCATCAAGACGTTCAAGGTGGCGCAGGCGAGCGTCTACAAGCCTGTGGCCTCCTATTTCGGCATCTCGCTGGGCTTCAATGCCCTCGACGGGGACTGAGCATGCGCCTGCGCCTCGACCACGCCGGGATTTTGGACCGGCGGGGCTTCCTTATGGGCGCGGCGGCGCTGCTCGCTGCCGGTCCGCTGGGCGCCTCCAGCCTGCGCGCCGATCCCCTCGCCGAGGGATGGCTGGCAACGGCCGGCATGGGCGAGGGCTTCGCCGCCGTGGGCATCGACGGCGCCTTCGCGGCCACCACCCAAGCAGAAACCGCCACGCGCCTGCACGGCATCGAGGCGAGCCCCACCGGCCCGCTCGCGGTGGCGGTGGGCCGGCGGCCGGGGCAAATCGCCCTCGTCTTCGACCGGCGCAAGGGCGGCATCTTGGCCACCCTCGCCCCCGGCGCCGGCCGGGTGTTCTCCGGCCACGGCCGCTTCACGGCGGACGGCAAGTTCTTGCTCACCAACGAGATCGAGCGCCCCGGCGAGGGCGCCCATGTCATGGGGCGGGGCGTGGTGGCGGTGCGCGCCGTCGATGACGGCTTCGCCATCGTCTCGGAATGGTCGAGCGGCGGCGATGGCCCGCACGACCTGATGCAGTCGGGCGCGGCGCTTGTGGTGGCGAATGGCGGCATCGAGCCCAACACGCCAGAGGCCCGCGACGCCGAGGTCACCGGCTCGGGCATCGCCCTGCTCGACCCGACTTCCGGCGCCGTGCGCGGCGCGGGGCGTCTGCCGCCGGACCTCGCCAGCCTGTCCCTGCGCCACCTCGCCCGTGACGGGAGGGGCGGCACGGTGGTGGCGGCGCAGGACCTGCTGAAGGATGGCGAGGCGCGCCCCCTGCTGTTCCGCATCGCCAGTGACGGAGCGCTCTCTGCCTTCGACGCGCCGGATGCGGAATGGCGGTCGCTGCGCGGCTATGTGGGCTCCGTGGCCTACGACCCCTCCGGCCGCTACGTGGCCTGCGCCTCGCCGCGCGGCAATCGCGTGGCGGTGTGGCAGGCGGACGGGCGCTTCGTGGGCGCCGTCCCCCTCACCGACGGCTGCGGCCTCGCGGCAGGACGGGAAGCTGGCACCTTCGTCGCCGCTTCCGGCTATGGCGAGGTGATCCTGGTTTCGGCAGGTCCCGAGGGCGTCGGCATCGCCGCACGGCACACCGGGGGGCCGCGCTTCGACAATCACATGGTGCGGATCGGGTAATACGTCAGCCCGACTTGTGAAACCCAAACGCGGGCTTCACCGTTGTCTTCTGTGATTCCGCCGCGGGCGGACAAGAGAAGAAGAGGCAAGCCATGAACTGGGTGGTCCTGGTGGGCAGCGTGCGCAAAGGCTCCCTCAACGCGGCGCTCGCCCGCGCCCTCCCCGATCTCGCCCCCGACGGGGTGAAGATCGATCTTTTGCCCTCGGTGGCGGACATGCCCATCTATGACGGCGACATCGAGACCGCCGGCTTCCCCGGCCAGGTCAGCGCCGTGGGCGACCGGGTGAAGGCGGCCGATGCCCTGGTCATCGTGACCCCAGAATACAATTACTCCGTCCCCGGCGGGCTCAAGAACGCGCTGGACTGGCTGTCCCGCCTGAAGACACAGCCGCTGAAGGGCAAGCCCACCCTCATCATGTCCGCCTCGCCCAGCACCATGGGCGGCGCGCGGGCGCAGTATCACCTGCGCCAGGTGCTGGTGGCGGTGGACGCCCATGTAATGAACGTGCCCGAGGTGATGGTGGCGCAGGCGCATACCAAGATCACCGACGGCGTGCTCACCGACCAGGGCACGCGCGACTTCGTCGGCAAGCAGCTCTCAGCCTTCCATGGCTTCGTGAAGCAGGCCCAGGCGACGGCCTGAGCCTCGTCAATCCCCGTCGAACTCCGCGAAGGAGAACGGGGTCTCATAGACCCGCACGGACGACAGCAACGGCAGGACCGGCTTCACCCGGTCCCAGATCCAGGCGGCGATGATCTCGGCGGTGGGGTTTTCCAGCCCCTCCACCTCGTTGAGGCAGTAATGGTCGAGCTGCTTCAGCACCGGCCCGAAGGCGGCTTCCACGTCGAAGAAATCCACCACGAAGCCCGTCACGGCATCCACCGGGCCTTCCAGCGTGAGGTCCACGCGGTAGGAATGGCCGTGCATGCGCCGGCAGCGGTGGGTTTCCGGCACGTGCGGCAGGAAATGGGCGGCCTCGAAGGTGAAGCCCTGGGTGATGCGCGCGCGCCGCGGCACCGGGGTGGCGCTCGAACTCATGGAATACCAATCATCTTGTGGGTCTGGAGGGACAGCCGCCAGCGCGGGTGCGAGAGGCAATAAGCCACCGCCGCCTCGGTATTGCGCAGGCGGTCCGGTCCGTCCATGGGCTGCAGGAAGAAATGGGTGAAATCGAGCCCCGCCAAGCCCTCTGGGGCAAGCCCCGGTTGCGGGAAGACCAGCTTCAGCTCATGGCCGCGCGTGACCTTGAGGTCTGTACCGGCCTTGGGGCTCATGCAGATCCAGTCGATGCCGCCCGGCGCGTCCACGGTGCCGTTGGTCTCCACCGCGATCTCGAAGCCGAGGGCGTGGACCGCATCCACCAGCGCCGTGTCGAGCTGGAGCAACGGCTCGCCGCCGGTGAAGACCACGAAGCGGCGCTCGGGCGCGGCAGAACCCCAGGTAGCGGCGATGGCGGCGGCCAACGTGGCGGCGTCAGCGAAGCGGCCGCCGCCTTCCCCGTCCATGCCGACGAAGTCGGTGTCGCAGAAGCGGCATTGGGCTTCCGCGCGGTCGTCCTCCCGGCCGGACCACAGATTGCAGCCCGCAAACCGGCAGAACACCGCCGCGCGCCCCGCCTGGGCGCCCTCGCCCTGGAGGGTGAGGAACATTTCTTTGACAGCATAGGCCATGGGCCGATGCCTTTAGCCCGAAGGCGCGCGGGGGGGAAGCCGCCGCGGCGCCCGGCAGGCCCGCGCCTATTGCGCGGCGGGAGCCGGCGCGGCCGCGTCGTCGTCCACCGCGACCGCTGCCTGCTGCGTCGTCGGCTGCTGCGTCGTCGGCTGTGGGCGCAGCCGGTCGAGGCCGGTGATGCGCACGCCGTCCATGGACAGCGAGGGCGCCGGCTTTCCGCCGGCCGCCTCCCCGCGCAACACCGAGCCGCGCAGCTGCGGCGCCATTTCCGCGAGCTGAGCGAACTTGCCGTGGTTGAAACTGTCGAGGGCCTTCACGTCGGTCATGTCGACCACCACCGCGCCGAGGTCCACCAGCTCCGCGTCGTTGGAATATTCGCCCAGCCGCTGCTTCTTGCCGGCAAGGAATTCGGAGATGCCCAGCGCCTTGTCATCACGCGAGACGATGACGACGAAGGGCTTCGCCGGCTTGCCGAAGCGCTTGAGCTGGCTCTTGAACACGTCCACGTCGATGTCCGGAGCGGCGAGGATGATGTTGCCCACCTTGTTCTGCGGCACCGGCTTGCCGGAAATCCGGATCTGCCGCAGGGCCTCCACCGTCACCCAGTTGCCCATGGAGTGGGCCATGATGCTCACCTCGTCCGCGCCGCTGCCGAAGGCGAGGCGGATGGTCTCTTCCAGGTTGTCGCGGGCGGCGGTGGCGCTGTTGTTGTCGTAGACATAGGCCTCGGTGGTCGCCCGGGACGCCCAGGTGAACAGCACCGGCACCGCCGGCGCGTCGGCGTCATGCGCCATCTGGGCGAGGCGATAGAGCGCCTCGGAAAACTGCGTGTTGTAGCCGTGGACGAAGATGAACACCTTCTTCTGGCCCGCGGGACGGCGCGCCAGCTCGCTCTTCATGTCGCGCAGGAAGTCCTGCTCGGTATCGCGATAGATGGCCTCGTGCACCACCATGTCGGTGGCGGGATCGCCGGCGCCCTTTTTGGGCCATTCGATCTCGCCCGCCTTGTGGGCGGGGGGAACGGAAAGGTCCACCTTCGCGAAATTGAGGCTGGTGGAGCGCTCGCCGTTGAAGATGACGCCGGGGCGCGGGTCCCGCTCACGGGTCGAGGCGACGAGAATGACGTGCTCGCGGGCGCCGGGCGCCTTGGCGGTGGTGGGCGTCAGCGCCTCGGGGCCGGGGCGGTCGGAGCAGCCGGCGAGCAAAGTGAGGCACAAAGCCGTGGCGGCAAGGCGCATCCCGGCGCGCCGCATGCCGGCCACACCCATTCCGGATACCAACCCCACCCGCTCGAAAATCAGCACGTCGTCCCCTCCACGCGCACCTGTGGCTGAGTCTTCATGGCACATCAGACCGGAGGATGCGCGGTAATTTGGGTCCAATGCTGAACGCCAGCTTGGCGGGAGGTATCAAGTTGAGGCGTGCCGCAAAGTCAGATAGGGCCGCGCGAGAAGACATCGTGCGCGGCAGCACACTCAGTACGCCATTTTCAGCCCCGTTATTTGCACTTCAGCAAACTCGCTTTGCGGCTTCGAGTCTCGCTTAACGGCGGCGGCGGTCCTATCTCCGACCCAACATCACGAACGGAGGCCTGTCCCTCCCCGGAGACACCGCCATGGACCTCACCGGTCTGCATCACGTCACCGCCGTCTCGGCGGATGCGCCCTACAACCACCGCTTCTATACTCAGACGCTGGGCATGCGCCTCGTGAAGAAGACGGTGAATCAGGACGACACCTCGGCCTATCACCTGTTCTATGCCGACGGCGAAGCCAGCCCCGGCACGGATCTCACCTTCTTCGACTGGCCGGTGCCCCGCGAGCAGCGCGGCAGCCACGCGGCGGTGCGCACTTTCCTGCGGGTACGGGATGACGCGGCGCTGGACTACTGGGCCGGCCGCCTCGCCGATTCCGGCGTTGCCCAAAGTGGCATCGAAACCCGCGACGGCCGGGACATGCTGCCGTTCGAGGACCGGGAGGGCCAGCGCCTGGGCCTGATCGTGGATGGCGGCCGCGGTCCCGGCGTGCCCTGGGCCAGGAGCCCGGTGCCGACCGAGCACCAGATCCGCGGCCTTGGCCCTATCGTGCTGTCGGTGCCGGATCTTGCCCCCACGGCCGTGGTGTTGACGCAGGTGATGGGGATGCGGGAGGTGCGCACCTACGCCAGCGAGGAAGGCCGTGCCATCCACGTGTTCGAGATGGGAGAAGGCGGCCCCGCCGCCGAAGTGCATGTGAAGGTGGAGCCCGGCCTTGCCCCCGCCGTGCAGGGCGCGGGCGCGGTGCATCACGTGGCATTCCGCGTCACCACCTTCGATGAATATGACGAGTGGGCGCGGCGGCTGAAGGACCTGCGCATTCCCAACAGCGGCAAGGTGGACCGCTTCTATTTCCGCTCGCTCTATTTCCGCGAGCCCAACGGCATCCTGTTCGAGTTGGCCACCGACGGGCCGGGCTTCGCTGCGGACGAGGACGCCGCCCATCTGGGTGAGAAGCTGGCGCTGCCGCCATTCCTGGAAGGCCGGCGGGCCGCCATCGAGGCCGGCCTCAAGCCGCTCTGAACCGAAGACGCGAAAGGAAGGGGCCGGTTCTGCCGGCCCCTTTCGATTCAGGCCCGCTCGTCCAGCGGGTGGGTGCGCAGGCGCATGGGATCGTAGAAGGGCGTGCGGACCACATTGGCCTCGAAGCTCTCCTCGCCATCCACCACGCTCACGCCGGTACCGAGGGCGGTCACGTCCGGCCGCAGCGAGACCAGGGCCAGCGACTTCATGAGGTGTCGGCTGTAGGTGGTGGAATTCACCACGCCCACCTCTTCCCCATCCTTGAAGATCTTCGCGCCGGGGGTGATGGCCTTGGCGGCGAGCACTTCCAGCCCGGCCTGGTGGGTGCGCTCGGTGCCCTTGCGGGCGAGGAGGGCCGCCTTGCCGCGGAAGTCCGGCTTGGAGAGGTCCACCGACCAGTCCATCAGCACCTCGAACGGGGTGGTGTCCTTGTGGGGCATGTCGAAGGGGAAGAACAGCAAGGCGCCTTCCACCCGCACGATGTCCAGGCAATCCCACGACACCGGCATGGCGCCGAACGGCTTGCCCGCCTCCAGGATCTTGTCCCACAGGGCGACGGCGTCCTTGGCGGCGCAGAACACCTCATAGCCCCGCTCGGCCGAATAGCCGCCGCGCGCCAGCGACACCGGGACGCCGAACAGGGTGGTCCTGCCGTGCCCGAAATAGGGTAGGCCTTTCAGGTCCATGGGGGTGTGGGGGGCGAGGATGTCGAGGGCCTTGGGGCCCTGCAGCGACAGGATGTGCACGTCGTTGTCGCGGGAGAAGGTGACGTCGAAGCCCTCGGCCACGAGGGGCAGCGCGTCTTCCAGCGCGCCGCCGCCGTGGGAGAGGCGGAACGCGCCGTCACCATCCACATAGATCAGCACGTCATCGATCAGCCCGCCGTCGTCGCCCACGATGGAGGCGATCGCGGAGCGGCCGGCCGGCACCTTGGTGATGTCGGCGGTGACCAGTTGGTTCAGGAAGGCCAGCGCGTCCTTGCCGCCCACGTTGATGATCTTGAGGGCGGACACGTCGAACAGCCCCGCGCGGGTGCGCACCGCCTCCGTCTCCTCATAGGGATCGGTGGCGTAGTGCTGCGGGATCGCCATGTCGTTCCACGAGTCCTCGAGCTTCGACCCCAGCTCCCGGTGACGCTCGTTGAGGATCGATTGGCGCCAGATGGGTGCGCTCGTCATTCTGTCCCCTCTCTCTTTTCAGCTGTCGGACAGCATTGAATGGGAAGGCGACGGGGTGCGATGCGCCGCACGCCCGCCGCGACGGGGCGCATCCTGTGCGGCACGGCACTTCAGTGTCAATTGATTTTCCTGAGAAGAAATAATTTCTGCCCCATGCGCAATATCGAGGCAGGGCAAAGGCCCATCGCCGCTAAGCGCGGCCATATCCGGCTGAAAATTGAGCGCCATGACGCCTAACGAATGGGCTTGCACAAGCCGCAATCATCGGCACAGTGTTTCTACGGCGTCAAAAAAGTTCACTGAGGGGAACAGACTGCCGCCTTCGCGAAGATCGCAACTGCGGGACGGCCCGGTCGGGGCGCCGGCCCAGGCGGAGCTTGAAATCATGTCCGATGTGAAGATGTGGGGCAAGGAAGAATTCTGGGGTCTCGGCTTCGAGTGGGATCCCCAATGGCTGCTCACGCCGGCGCAGAAGGAACTGCAGAAGAAGCTCATCGCCCTGTGCGAGACCACGCTTCGCGCCAACGCCGTCGAGAGCGACGCCAACTACGTCTACCCCCGCAAGAATTTCGAGGCCCTCGCCTCCCTCGGCCTGCTCGCGCTGAACGTGCCGAAGGAGCTGGGCGGACTGGGCGAGAATCACCTGTGCGCCGCCATGGTGGTGGAGACCATCGCCCGCTACGGCTGCCCCTCCACCGCCATGTGCTACACCATGCACCTGGGTGCCACGGCGGCCGCGCTCCTGCGCCACCACGACAACCCCATCCTAACCGACATCCTCAAGCGGCTGGACAAGGACGTGCTGATCGGCACCCTGTCCTATTCCGACCCCGAGACCGGCTCCCATTTCTGGTATCCCATCTCGTCCAAGGCGGAAGCCTATGGCGACGGCTGGAAGGTGACCAAGAAGGCCTCCTGGACCACCTCCGGCGGCTTTGCCGACTGGTACATCGTGCAGACTACCAGCCCCGGCTTTGCCGGGGACTATTCGGACCTGTCCTGCTTCCTCGTCACCAAGGACGAGGTGAAGGCGAACCCCTCCGAATGGGATGGCCTGGGCCTGCGCGGCAACCAGTCCGGCCCCATCGTGGTGGAAAACGCCATCCTGCCGAAGGACGCCCTGGTCGGCCCCATCGGCGACGGCGCCAAGTCCAACGACGAGGTGGTGGACCCGTTCTTCCTCACCTGCTCGTCGGCCTGCTGGAACGGCATTTCGCTGGCGGTCATCGACATCGCCAAGCGCCATACCACCCGCAAGACCCACAATGACGTGGGCATGCGCGTCGCCGACTATCCCACCATCCAGGACTATGTGGGCGAGGCGATCATGGACACCAACG
Organism: Xanthobacter autotrophicus Py2; assembly: GCA_000017645.1. Lineage (NCBI taxonomy): Bacteria > Pseudomonadati > Pseudomonadota > Alphaproteobacteria > Hyphomicrobiales > Xanthobacteraceae > Xanthobacter > Xanthobacter versatilis. The sequence goes on along the minus strand of CP000781.1, from coordinate 3,533,241 downwards.
CCTGCCGGGCGCTGGACTTCCAGATGGCGCAGGCGCTCGACAGCGTGACCAACAATTGCGACTGGTCCATCCACGCCGATGTGGACGCCCTGCCCCGCTCCGCCCTGCTGCACTGGCTGTGGCAGGTGAAGTTCGAGGCGGCCAAGAACGTGGCCCATGTGGTGGACAAGATGCTCCACGCCACAGGCGGCACCGGCTTCCGCCCGGCGCTCCAGATCGAGCGCTACCTGCGCGACGGCAAGGCCGGCTGGGTGATGGGCCCCACCAACGAGGTGCTGCGCCAGTTCGTGGGCAAGGCCTCGCTGCTCGGCTTCGGCTCGCTGGACTACTGGAACAAGTCCATCAACGAGCGGGTGCTCAACAACGAGATCAAGAAGATGGACGACGCCGAGAAGCGTGCGCTGGCCGAAAAGCTGCTGGCCGAGATCCAGCCCGCGAAGGTGGCATGAACGAGAGGGCCTGAAAAAGCGGGAGGGCGGCACGCGCTCGCCCCTCCCGCACCCGTCCTGCGGCTTTGCGCCATCCCTCCGAGCGCCCGCCATCAAGAGGGATTATCATGGACGCAGTGACCCATTTCAGAGAGTTCCGTTCGATGACTGCCATTGATCTCGACGCCCGTCTCGATCCGCGTGAATTGCGCAATGCCCTCGGCCGCTTCGCCACCGGCATCGCCGTGGTGATGGCGAAGGATTCCGAAGGGCCCATGGGCGTCACGGTGAATTCCTTTTCCGCCGTTTCGCTGGATCCGCCGCTGATCCTGTTCTGCATGGCGCGCTCGCTCCATTCGCTGGAGCGGCTGGAGAAGGCAAAGGCCTACTCGGTCAACATCCTGCTGGAGCACCAGAAGGAAATCTCCAACCGCTTCGCCCGCGCCGGCGAGGACAAGTTCGCGGACACGCCCTGCGCCGACGGGCGGCTCGGCGAGCCGCGGCTGGAATCCGCCCATGCGGTCTTCGAGTGCGTGCCCTATGCCCATTATGACGGGGGCGACCATGTGATCTTCGTCGGCCGGGTGGTGCACATGCACACCGACGGCGAGGGCGATCCTCTTCTTTATTACCGCGGCAGTTACCGGCTGCTCGCGAGCCTCATGCAAGACAGCTGAACCAGAGGGCTGAATGGACGCTTCCCTCCTCCCGCCCGGCCCGTCGCGCAGCGCGCCCGCCACCCGCCCCCGCGAATGCGTGGTGGTGCGCGGCGGCGGTGTGGCCGCGATCGTGCTCGGTGCCGGCGACGCCATCGCGATCCGCGACGGCGAAGGGCTGCAGCCGGCCGTCGTGTTCGCCATCGATGGCGAAGGGCGGGCGGACAGCACCGTGCTCGGCCTCGAAGGCCCGGCCGATGCGGGCCTCGCGGAGGTGTTGGCTCTGGGGGGAGAGGGGAGCGCGCAGGTGGCGCATGCGCTGGCGGCGCGGGGGATCGCGCCGGCGGCCGTGACCGGGCACATAGTGCTCGCCGGCGGTCATTCGGCACAGACGCAGGTCGCGCTCACGGCGCGGCGCGAGGTTCTGGTGGTGGTGGCGGCCCCCGGCGGCCCCATGGCGCCCGATGGGCAGGACGCGCCGACCGACATCGAAGTCACCGTCACCCGCGCCCCCGGCAACGAACGCCCGCTGCCGGCGCCTTTGGCCGAGCCGAAGCTCGACCTCAGGGTCCCGGCTGCAGAGGCCCGCGCCTTCCGGGTGAAGGCCGGTGACTATATCCAGATCATCGACGTGGACGGACGCCAGTGCTCGGATTTCCTCGCCTTCGACGCGGCGGCGCTGGAGCAGGGCGCGGAATTCGGCCTCGACGCCACCACCACCCGCACCCTCATGGGCGCCGCCTATCCGGGGCCGGGGCTGCACTCGAAATATTATGACGAGCGCCAGATCCCGCTGGTGGAGGTGATCCGCGACACGGTGGGCCGGCACGACACCTTCGCGCTCGCCTGCTCCGCCAAATATTACGAGGACATGGGCTATCCGGGTCACGCCAATTGCTCGGACAATTTCAACGCGGTGCTTGCGCCCTACGGCATCCGCACGCGCGCCGGCTGGCCGGCCATCAACTTCTTCTACAATACCGCCGTGGACCACACCAACGCGCTCACCATGGACGAGCCCTGGTCGCGGCCCGGCGACTATGTGCTGATGAAGGCGCTCACCGACCTCGTCTGCGCCACCTCGTCCTGCGCCGACGACATCGACCCGGCCAACGGCTGGGTGCCCACCGACATCCATGTGCGCGTCTATGACGGCGCCGAGAGCTTCTCCAAGGGGACCGCATTCCGCATGAATGCCGCAGCCGAGCCGCGCCTGACGCGCGAGAGCGCCTTTCATCCGCGCCTGGCGCAGATGACCCGCAGCTTCGTGGAGTATCGCGGCTTCTGGCTGCCCACCTGCTTCACCGGCGAGGGTCCCATCGCCGAATACTGGGCCTGCCGCGAGACCGCGGCGGTGATGGACCTCTCCCCTTTGCGCAAGTTCGAGGTGACCGGGCCGGACGCCGAGCTGCTGCTCCAGCGCACGGTGACGCGCGACATGCGCAAGCTGGCGGTGGGACAGGTGGTCTATACCGCGCTGACCTATGACCATGGCGGCATGATCGACGACGCCACCATCTTCCGCCTGGCCCCGGCCAATTTCCGGGTGGTGTGCGGGGAGGAATTCACCGGCGCCTGGCTGCGCGACAAGGCGCGCGAATGGGGGCTGAATGCCTTCGTGCGCTCCTCCACCGACCAGTTGCACAATATTGCGGTGCAGGGGCCGCTCTCCCGCGAGATCCTCGCCGAGGTGATCTGGACCGGCCCGACGCAGCCCGCCATTGCCGAGCTGAAATGGTTCCGTTTCGCCGTGGCCCGGCTCGGCGGCCCCATGGGGCCGGCGCTGGTGGTCTCGCGCACCGGCTATACGGGGGAGCTCGGCTACGAGATCTGGTGCCACCCGAAGGATGCGGGCGCGGTCTTCGACGCCGTGTGGGCGGCGGGTGTGCCGAAAGGCATGAAGCCGCTGGGCCTTGCCGCCCTCGACATGCTGCGCATCGAGGCGGGGCTGGTGTTCGCCGGATATGATTTCTGCGACCAGACCGACCCGTTCGAGGCCGGCATCGGATTCGCAGTGGCGGAGAAGGAGGAGGATTTCGTGGGCAAGGCGGCGCTCATGCGGCGCAAGGCCAGTCCGGCCCGCAAGATGGTGGGCTTGAGGATCGAGGGCAATGACGCGGTCGGCCACGGCGACCCGCTCTACATGGGCCGCGCGCAGGTGGGTGTCGTCACCAGCGCCACCCATTCGCCCATCCTGAAAGGCCAGATCGCGCTGGCGCGGATCGATGTCGCCCATGGGGCCACGGGCACGCAGGTGGAGATCGGCAAGCTGGACGGCCTGAAAAAACGCATCGGCGCCGAGATCGTGCCCTTCCCGCACTTCGACCCGCAGAAGACCCGGGTGCGTGCCTGACGGGCGATGCACGGCGGCCGATCGAGCTTTCGGCCGCCAATGCCATGTATTGCTTTGAAGACCTCCAGACGACATTTCGTCTGGAGGTATTTTCGCGTGCGTAATTCGCAAGTTATTGAAATTCAAGCACAATCAAAAATCAAAAAACCACTCAAACTAACCTTGCGTCATCCGCACATCTTGATTGACAAATTTTTTTCTTGCCGAGAAACTCCCTCGCATAAAAATGAGGGGAACCACATGAGCATTGCAGCAACCACCGGGGCCGCCGCCCCCCCAGAGGCCGGCACACTTCAACGCAAGATCAGCTGGACCGGAGCGTTCTGGATCGCGAGCGGGGTGCCCGCGCTCGTGCTGTTCTCCATCGGCGCCATCGGCGCCACGGTGGGCGCGCCGGCCTGGTTCGTGTGGATCCTGTCCATCATCTTCGGCTTCATCCAGGCCTTCTCCTATGCGGAGATCGCCGGCCTGTTCCCGCACAAGTCGGGTGGCGCCTCGGTCTATGGCGCCATCGCCTGGGTGCGCTACGGCAAGCTGCTCGCACCCTTCTCGGTATGGTGCAACTGGCTGGCCTGGTCGCCGGTTCTGTCCATCGGCTCCGGCCTCGCGGCGGGCTATGTGCTGTCCATCCTGTTCCCGGCAGATGCCGCCATCAACACCTGGCAGCTCACCCTCGTGGATCTCGGCTGGCTGAAGACGGGCCTTGCCCTGCGCCTCAACGCCACCTTCTTCCTCGGCGCCGCGCTGCTGCTCGTCGCCTTCGCCATCCAGCACCGCGGCATCAGCCAGACCGCGCGGGTGCAGGTGATCCTGGGCGTGGTGGCGCTGCTGCCGCTGGTGCTCATCGGCGTCGTGCCCCTCATCACCGGCGACGTGCTGGCGGCCCATCTCGGCCCGTTCGCGCCGCTCGCCAAGGACGAGGCGGGCAAGGTCATCGCCGGGTCGTGGGACATGGCCGGCATCACCCTCATGGCCGGCGGCCTGTTCATCGCCGCCTGGTCCACCTACGGCTTCGAGACCGCAGTCTGCTACACGCGCGAGTTCAAGGACCCCAAGACCGACACCTTCAAGGCCATCCTCTATTCGGGCCTCCTGTGCATCTTCGTCTTCACCATCGTGCCCATCTCGTTCCAGGGCGTGCTCGGCCTCGGCCAGCTGGTGACGCCGGCGGTGGTGGACGCCTCCGGCACGGTGACGACGCCTGCGGTCTATGACGGCATCCTGTCCGCCGACATCTATTCCGGCATGGGCGTCGCCAGCGCCATGGCGGACATGATCAAGGGCGGGCCCATCGTCCACCATGTCATCGTGGTGATGCTGATCCTCGCCCTCATGCTTGCCATCATCACCTCCATGGCAGGCTCCTCGCGCACCCTCTACCAGGCGTCCGTGGATGGCTGGCTGCCCAAGTACCTCAGCCACGTGAACGAGAATGGCGCGCCCACCAAGGCCATGTGGACCGACCTCGGCTTCAACCTCATCCTGCTGATGATGTCGGACTACGTGTTCATCCTCGCCATCTCCAACGTCTGCTACATCCTGTTCAACTTCCTCAACCTCAACGCCGCCTGGATGCACCGCATCGACCGGCCGAACTGGGAACGCCCGTTCAAGGCGCCCACCTGGCTCATCGCCATGGGCACGGTGCTGGCCTACGTGAACCTGTTCCTGCTCGGCATGGGCGCGGACATCTGGGGTGCCGGCACGCTGGTGACGGGGCTCGTGGTCTCGGCCGCCATCATCCCGGTCTTCCTGTTCCGCCATTATGTGACGGACAAGGGTCAGTTCCCGGCGGCGATGATGGAGGACATGCACCTGAAATCCGAAACCGGCGCCGGCACCAGGGCGGGCCTCCTGCCCTACCTCGCCCTCGCCTTGGGTGCCGGTGTGATCATCGTGGCGCGCACCCTCGCGGTCTACTGAGCGGAGACAAGATGAGCGATCAAGGCATCAAGAGCCGGCCCAAGTACCAGCCGATCGCGCCGGATCCGCAGGGCCGGCACCATCTGCTGGTCGTGGACGGACCCGACGTCCCGGTCGAGGCTTTGGCGGAGGGGGTCACCCCCTCCGCCTTCGAGGTGTGGACGGTGGCGCGCAAAAGCGCCGTGCCCGGCAGCGCGGCCATGGACGAGGAAGCCGGCGCGGTGCGCGTGTTCCGCGCCGTGCCCCACCTGTTTTCGGCGCTTGAGGAGCGGCTCGCCCGCGAGACCATGGGCCTGCGCCTCTACGCCGCCGGGACCGAGCCGTTCCTGTGGGACGCCAACGGCATCGGCGCGCGCGCCGGGCTCAGCCCGCAGGAAATGGCCTTCGCCCATGTGGGGACGCAGGCGCGGCGCATCTTCTGCGTCCATTGCCGCACGGTGATGGAAGGCGTCACCACCTCCATCACCACCTGCGCGGGATGCGGGGCGCCCCTGTTCGTGCGCGATCATTTCTCGCGGCGGCTCGCCGCCTTCATGGCCGTGCAGGTCGATGCGGAAGTGCCGGGCGAGGTGCCGCAGGCCGAGGAGCTGTATTCATGACCGCCGGAGATCCGTTGCAAGTGCGCGTGCGCGACATCGTCGAGCTGGCGCCGAGCCTCAAGCGCTTCTCGTTCGAGCCGGCCCATGGCGGCCTGTTCCCCACCCCGCCGGCGGGTGGCCATGTGATGCTCACCCTGCGCGACGGTGCCCGGGTGATGAAGAACGCCTATTCCCTGGTCTCGGCCCCCATGGACCGCGCGCGCTACGACATCATCGTGCGCCTCGTGGCCCAGTCGCGCGGCGGCTCTGCCTTCCTCCACCGCAAGGTTGCGCCCGGCGACGTGCTGGAGATGGCGCGCCCGGTGAGCCTGTTCCCGCTGGCCTCCAGCGCGAAGAAGCACCTGCTCATCGGCGGCGGCATCGGCATCACCCCCCTGCTCTCGTTTCTGCCGGAGCTGAAGGCGCGCGGCGCCCGCTTCGAGCTGCACCAGCTGTCCGGCGGCGAGGAGGCCCCCGTGTTCGAGCGCCTGCTCGCGCCTTATGCCGCGGGCGAGGAAATCCGCGTCCATGGCGGCGGCCGCGCTGCCTTCGACCTCGCCGGCCTGCTGTCGCGCCAGCCTTTGGGCACCCATGTCTATGTCTGCGGGCCGCACGCCCTGATGGATGCGGTGACGACCACCGCCGCCGCCTTGGGCTGGCCCAAGGGCAAGGTCCACAAGGAGAGCTTCGGCGGCGGCGGTGGCGGCTTGCCGTTCCGCGCCCTCCTCAAGCGCTCCGGCATCGAGGTGGAGGTCGGCGAGAGCCAGAGCCTGCTGGAAGCCATCGAGGCGGCAGGCGTCGAGGCGCCCTGCCTGTGCCGGGGCGGCGCCTGCGGCGAATGCCGGACCGAGGTCATCGAGGGCGAGGTGGACCACCGCGACGACTTCCTCTCCGAACAGGAGAAGGCGAGCGGCAAGCTGGTCCTGACCTGCGTCTCCCGCGCCCGCGGCCCGCGCCTCGTGCTCGATCTCTAGAATCCCGGAAGGATCATCCCATGACCGTCCAGTTCAAGCCCGCCGAGACCTTCCGCGACACCTTCACCTACCGGAAGTCGCCGGAGGACATCCTGCGCTTTCCCTTCCCGTTCCCCGAAGACGAATACATGTATTCGGTGAACATCGAGCCCCATGTGAAGGGCGGCCCCTCGCCGGCGTTCCAGGCGACGTTCGACATCGACGAGCACTATATCGCCGAGTGCCGCGAGCGCGAGCGGGTGCTGAAGGAGGATCCCAAGCGCTGCCAGGTGCTGCCGCACATGCTGGCGGCGGAGTGGGACAGCCTGGAACTCATCATGGAGAGCCTGGCGCAGGACTATCCCGAGCACTTCTCCCTGACCAAGGCCGGCGACCTGTGGACCTGGGTGAACCGGCCGCTCGGCATCCACCAGAGCTTCACCTTCGGCAAGGTTGAGACCCTGCCCTGCGGGCCGTTCGAATACATCACCCGGCAGGCGCAGGGCGACTTCACCCTGCAGGACCAGCGCGAGGACAACCTCTTCGTGGACGGCGGCATGGTCACCACCCAGGCCGACTGGTCGCTGGAATTCGACATCGGCATGAGCTTCCACGAATGGCACGGCCCGGTGCCGGTGGCCCATGAGAAAGGCGTGTTCGACCGCGCGCTGAAATACCTGCTGCGCCTGCAATACGGCCAGCCGGTGCGCCGCCTCAACTGGACCATGACGGTCAATCCGCGCCTCGACACCTCGCCGGAGAATTATCCGGTGTGGGGGCCGGACAAGGCCAGCGTCACGCCGGAGAACGTGGCCGACAAGGTGCACCTGCGGGTGGAGTTGCAGACCCTCTATCGCCTGCCGCGCTCCAATGCGATCCTGTTCGGCATCCGCTGCTACCTCACCAGCGTGGCCGACATCGCCCGGGTACCGAAATGGCGCCGCCGCCTGCACCGGGTGCTGCGGGACCTCCACCCCGACATCGCCGCCTACAAGGGCCTGCCCCGCTTCCGCCAGATGGTGGTGGACCATCTGGCGCCGCTGGATGATGGCACCCCCACCTCCAAGGGCATCGCGCCGGACACGGACGCGCTGGCGGGGTGAGGACGGGGCGCCGGCTTCAGACTGGAGCTTTGCGGCGGTTGACTTGACGCAACGACACCACGACCGTGCTAGGTAAGGTGTCGTGCGTGGAGGAAACCAAAATGCTCCAGAATATGAAGAGCGTTCTTATCGGGATGACGGAAGAAGGCATCGACGAGCCCTCTTCCGCCCTCGCCTACGGCCTGTCCCTGGCGCAGAAGGCCGGCGCCCATGCCACCATCCAGGCCGCCTCGCTGAAGGTGGTCATGGGCAATACCTTCGTGAGCAACGTGGCCTCCGGCCTCGTGGCTGCCCACAACCGCCGCCTGCGCCACCTCGCCGACGCCGTCGCGGAAAAGGCGCGGGGCGATGCGGCAGCGGCCGGGGTTGCCGCCTCGGTGGAAACGCCGCAGCTGTCCTACCCCCAGTTGGTGGAAACCTTCATCGCCCAGGCCCGAGTCCACGACATTTCGGTTCTGGACGCGGAAACCGCGACGGTGAACGCCGACCGGGGCCTGATCGAGGGCCTACTGTTCGAGAGCGGACGCCCGTTGCTCGTCGTCCCGCCCGGCTTCGACAGCTTCCGGCACCATCGCGTGCTGGTGGCATGGGATGCCAGCGCCCGCGCGGTGCGGGCGGTGAACGACGCCATGGACATCCTCAAGGCGGCCGCCTCGGTGGAGCTGCTCGCCATCGGCACGGAAAAGGAGCTGGCGCACGAAGTGCCCGGCGCCGAGCTTGCCCCCCACCTCGTCCGCCACGGCGTGAACGTGAGCGTGAAGAACCTGGTCGCGGGGCCGGAGGGCATCGCCGGCACGCTGCGCGAGCAGGCCTCCCTCATCGACGCGGACCTGATCGTCATGGGCGCGTTCAACCATTCCCGCGTGCGCGAATGGGTGCTGGGCGGGGTCACCCAGTCGCTGCTGGAGGACTGCAAGGTCCCCCTGTTCATGTCCTACTGATCGTCCCGCGCCGCTTAAAAGGAGCGCTCGCATCGCCTCAGGCGGCGGGCGCCTTCCTGCCGAGCTTGGACCCTTACCTCAGCTCACCGGCTGCCAGTGCCCGTCCGCCGCGCGGCAGGCGGCACCGCGCGCGATCTGCGGGCGGTTGTCGATGTAGATGGTGTGGGAATAGTCGCGGCAGCTCTGGAAGCCTGCGCGATTATAGGGCGGCCCGGCCACGACCGTACCGTGGGTGCCGTTCTCGCCCTTCCAGCCGATGGGATAGCCGGGGCCGCCGGTTTCCAGGGCCGAGATTTCCGCGTCATAAGCGCGGCGCCGGTCGCCCTCGTCGAGGCCATTGCCGATGCCGCCGCTGATCAGCCCGCCCGAGACCGCCCCGCTCATGACCGGGGCCGTGGGCAGCGCCGCCTGGGCCGCGATGGAACGCCCCGGCCCGGTCTCCGTCGCACAGCCGCCCAGGGCGGCAGCGAGGACGGCGAGGGCACAGAAGCGGACGCAAACCATGCGGGCGGGCATCGGATGGGGTCTCACGCGCGGGGACAATAGGGCGACACCAAGGCTCCCCTTCCTCTTAAGCGGTCGCGGGCCGCCTGAAAACAGCCTTCGCGACACGGCCGCCACGGGCGCGTCACTGGAGCGCAGCGGGGCAGCTGTAGCGCGGCAGCACCCTTCACGAGGCGGCGGCCGGCGGTGGCGGCGCGGCGGCCGGCAGCACCAGTTCAGTGCGCAGGCCACCGATGGGCGCGGAACTCAGCTCGAAGCGGCCGCCGTAGAGCAGCGCCAGTTCGTGCACGATGGACAGGCCGAGCCCGGAACCCGGCTTCGATTCGTCGAGCCGCCGCCCGCGCCGGCCCACGTCGACCCGACGCGCCGGGTCGAGCCCCGGCCCGTCGTCGTCGATGATGACGTGGAAGAACACCCGGTCGCCGGGGGACTTGGGCTGGCCGACGCAGACCTCCAGCTCGACCCGGGACGAGGCCCACTTGCAGGCATTGTCCACGAGGTTGCCCACCATCTCCTCCAGGTCCTGCTGCTCGCCGCGGAAGTGAACGTCGTCGCGGATGTGGACCTCGATGGCGAGGTCCTTGGTGCGGTGGATCTTCTCCATGGTGCGGGCCAGCGCGGTGATGACCGGGGTCACCTCGCACACGCTCGCCACCATGGAGACGCGGGCCGCCATGCGCGCGCGCTCCAGGTGGTGGGCCACCTGGTCGCGCATGACCCCGGCCTGGTCGCGCACCCGGACGGCGAGGGGATCGTCCCTGGTGCCGGCCTCGTTCATCAGCACCGAGAGCGGCGTCTTGAGGGCGTGGGCCAGGTTGCCCACATGGGTGCGGGCACGCTCCACGATCTCCTTGTTGGCATCGATGAGGGCGTTGACCTCCCGCACCAGCGGCACGATCTCGTCCGGATAGGGGCCGTCCAGCCGCTCCGCCTTGCCGGAGCGCACGTCGGCGAGCACCTTGGAGATGCGCGTCAGCGGCATGAGGCCGAACCGCACCTGCACCATCACCACCAGCAGGAAGGCGCAGGCGAGCACCACCAGCGTGCCGGCCAGCGCCAGGTTGAAGGCGGAAATCTCCTCGTCCAGCTCGGAGGCCACCGCCGCCACCGACACCACGTAGCGCTCGTTGGCGCCGAGATCCACGTCGCGCTCGGCAAGGCGCAGCGCTTCCCCGCGCGGGCCCTTCACATAGCCCTGGCGCATGAGGCCGGGCCGGCCGGTGATGCCCTGGGCGGCGAGCAGCGGCAGCGTGCCCTGCACCAGCGAGCGCGAGCTGCGCCGCCGGGGCTCGCCATTGGAAACGAGGGTGATCTGCCAGTACCAGCCGGAATTGGGAAAGGCGAACAGGGGATCGCCGAGGGCCACCGGCTCGGGGAGCGCATCGTCGGTGGCGTTGGCGACCTCGGCCACGATGGTCTTGAGATACACGTCGAGCCGCCGGTCGAAGGCGCGCTCGGCGGCGGTGCGGTAGAGCGAGGACAGCACGAATCCCACCACCAGCAGCACCACCAAGGTGATGCCCATGGCCGACAGCACCAGCCGGAAGGCGAGTGAGCCGGGGGCGTATTCGGAAGGCCGCGACGCTGTTTCCATGATCGTTGCGCGCCTTAGCGCTGCCCCTCCGGCGCGGCCAGCAGATAGCCGAGGCCGCGCACGGTCTGGATCACGTCGCAGTCGAGCTTCTTGCGCAGGCGCCCGACGAACACCTCGATGGTGTTGGAATCGCGATCGAAATCCTGGTCGTAGAGGTGCTCCACCAGCTCCCCGCGCGACACCACGCGCCCGGCATGGTGCATGAGATAGCTCAGCAGCCGGTATTCATGGGAGGTGAGCTTGACCGCAGTGCCCTCCACCGTGACCCGGCCGGAGCGGGTGTCGAGCCGCACCGGCCCGCAGGTCATCTCGCTGGAAGCGTGGCCGGAGGCGCGGCGCAGCAGGGCGCGCAGGCGGGCCAGAACCTCCTCCATGTGGAACGGCTTGGCCACATAGTCGTCGGCGCCGGCATCGAAGCCCTGCACCTTGTCGCTCCAGCGATCGCGGGCGGTGAGGATCAGCACCGGCGTGACCTTGCCGGCGCGGCGCCAGCTCTCCAGCACCGAGATGCCGTCGAGCTTGGGCAGGCCGATGTCGAGGACGATGGCGTCGTAGGGCTCGGTCTCGCCCAGATACTGCCCCTCCTCGCCGTCATAGGCGCGATCCACCGCATAGCCCGCGTCGGACAGGGCCTCGACCAGCTGTCGGTTCAGCTCGGGATCGTCCTCGACCACCAAAAGACGCACAGGTTTCCTCCGGCTTCGGCTTCCACCTCTTAGATCACGCGCCAGCCGGCCGGCATCCCCCTTTTGGAGGGATAACGTTTTCATTCCGCGCCGCCCGGCTGGTCGAGAATGACAGAGGAGCGCGGCGGAGCAAGCGTGAACGGCGCCGCAGGCCGCCGCGCGCGCCGGAAATCGCGACGGTTCATGTCCAGCCGCACAGGCGGCGGCCCACGGCATTATGGGCCTTTGCCTGGCGGATGGTCTCGTCGCTGTCGGCCGCCGACCAACGAATGGGCTGGGCGGCGCCGCAATAGACCTTACTCGCGCCGGAACCCGTCGTCGTCGCGCAGCCGGCGAGCATCGCCATCGCGCCGATCAGCGCCAGAGCGGGCAGCACGGGCCGTATCGAGGATGCGCTCGGCATCGCGTTCTCCTTCCTTGATGGCGTGGGAATAGCCCTGCTGCGCCCCCTTCCGGTGCGCAATGGCGAAGGCGAGCACGGCCGCCGCCGCCAGCGCCGCGCGCGGTCCGGCAAGCCATGCCAGCGCCGCGACGGCGAGAAGACCCGCCATGCCCCAGAGCCACCAGGGCACGCCATAGCCGAGAAGATGGGCAAGGCCGCTCACGACGCCGGCCCCGCGGGCAGGAGGTCGAGGATTGCCGCCCGGCGGGCCCCGGCGCGGGCGCTCCACCACACATAGGCGATGCCGCCCAGCGTGAGGGCGAGGCCCAGCAGCGTGAGCCCCGTGAAGACCAGCGCCAGCGTCGAGGACGCCTGCGCGTGGGGGGCGATCTGGCGCGCCGCCTCGGACACGGCGGACGCGGCGATGCCGCCCGCCGCCGCTCCGGCGCCGGCCTGCGGCCTCGGCGCCGCGCGAGCGCTGGCGACCGGCGCCTTGCCGGACGCTCCGCCCTGCGCGGCGGTGCGATGGCTCTCCAGCACCGCGATGCGGCGGGCCGGTGCGCCACCCGCAACCCACGCCTTGCCGGCCTTGCGCACGTCCTCCACCCGCCGGCCCCAGCCGCGGCCGAACACCGGCCAGGTGCGAAGCGCCTTGAGCATGGCGAGGCGGCGGTCGCAGATGTCGTCCACGAGCCGCGCCGGCGCGGTCTCCGCCGCCGCGCGGGCGGCGGCCAGGGTCACCGCCCCCATCTCGGCGTCCGCTGGCAGGCCCAGCGCCCGCTGCAGCCATTTGACCGACTGGCCCGGACCGGAATTCACCGCCCCGTCGAACACCACATAGTCGATGCCCTCCGGCAGTTCGTCGGCGCGGATGGCGTCCCAATACTGGCGGCGGTAGATCTCCTGGAGCTCCTCCTCCTCGATCTCGCGCACCGGGCGCACGGCAAGCCCCTTGCCGCGCCGGTAGCCGTCATAGACCCGCTGGATGATGCCCTTCATGGTCGGGCCGCCGGGGTCGTCGGGATGGTTGGAATAGCCGCCCTCGTGGCGCAGCACGGCGGTGAGCGCCGGCGCGAAGCTGGTCTTGGCCATGGATGTCCCCTGATGGATTGAAGAGAGGCGGCGGCGGATCAGCCCTGCTGACGCCAGACGCCGAAGCGGCGCGCCTTGACCGTGGCGCTGCCGGCGGCCGAGAAGTAGAAGACCAGCCAAGCCGAGAGCCAGCCGCGGCTGCCGGTCGGGATGGTGAGCCGCTCGGTCTCGCAGACGAAGCTGTAGGCGCCGGACGGCAGGTTGCCGGCGGAGGTGCCCACGAAGCCGTCCTCGGTGGTGGTGGTGGCGCCGGCGCGGTTGCATTCCAGGTGCACGCCGCAGGACTGGAAATTGGTGGCACCCGAGGCCACGTCCAGCTCGGCATTGGCGTAATAGGTCTCGCCGACGATCTCCAGCTCGGAGACGAAGTCGCACTTGACCTTGAAGACGCCTGCCGCCCCCGCCGTGAGGGCGAGCTGGAGATCATTGCCATAGGCCCCCGCCGCCACCGAGCCGACGATGGACGAGCTGGCCGGCGCCGAAATGCCGGTGATGCCGGCCGGCACCGTGCCGGTCATGATGCCGCTGCCGGTGCCGCCGGTGGTGGTGAGCCACAGCGGGTTGGAAAACAGCTGCATGCCGCCATTGGCGAACACCTGGCCCGCCGAATAGACCAGGCCGTCGCACGGCGGGGCGATCTGCTTGATGAGATCGGCGAACGCCTTGCCCAGCACATAGGCCCCGGCGGTGAGGCCGATGTGAAGGCCGTCCCCCGAATAGGCGGGGTTGAGGGTCATGGGCTGGGACGGGTCCATGACGACGGCGGCCGCGTCGAACAGGATGGCGCCGCGGTTCGCCCGGCAATAGTCGCGGACCTGCCGGTTGTACCGGAACACGGCGCCGCGCGCCTCGGGCGTCGTGAAGCTGTTGCCCCCGGTCTCGGTGATCAGGATGACGCCGCGGCCGGTGGCGGTCCAGGCATCGGCCACCGGCTTGATGTTGACCGTGAAGTGATCGACCGTGTTCGACAGCTGGCCGATGTCGTTGGCGACGCCGTAGAGCACCAGCCAGTGGCTCTTGCAGGCCAGCGCCTGGGTCACGTTGGCGGCCGCCAGATACTGGTCGGAGCGCTGGCCGGACACCGCGAACGATTTCTCCACCCGCATCCGCTGCCCCGAAAGGGCAAGGCCGCAGCGCAGGAAATTGGCGCCCTGGCGCATCAGCTTGGTGCTGGGATCGTTGAAGAATCCGGCAAGGCGGCTGTCGCCCATCAGCACCAGCGTGGAACGATTGTAGCCCTGCGCGGCCTGCCGGGCGGCGGCGAAATCGGGATCGTCGGTGAGGAACATCAGGCAATCCTTCCATAAATGGCCTGGCCGGCGCGGGACGACAGGACGCTGCCGCCGCGCCCCTTGAGGCGGCCATAGGCGATGCCGCCCACCACCCTGCGCAAAGGCAGGCCGGCGCGCCGCCGGAGCGTGGTGAGCGAAAGCGAAAGCGAGAGCATGGGAAGCTCCTTCAGCAGGCGTCAGCGATCGGCGAGGGCGTAGATGGCAAGGCCCGTGCTGGTGCCGGTGGCCCACACCCGCCGCACCTGGCAGGGCGGCAGCGGCTGGAGGCCGGGGAGCGCCAGCACGTCCACCGTCTCCGCATCGCCGCCGGCCACCGGGGTGATGCGGATGGTGGCGACGCCGCCGGCCACGTCCTCGGGCACATAGACCCACAGGGCCTTGGCATAGGTGGCGAGGTCGGCGCCGTCGGCGGGGGTGATGCGCGTGAGCTGGCGCGCCGGCGACGACAGGGAGGACGCAAGCCCCTTCAGGGGATCGCGGGTGGGATCGTAGGGCATGGGGATCTCCGATGGGTGGAAAGGCGCGCGGGCTCAGGCCTGCGGCGCGGAGCACAGAAGAAGGTGGAGGGCGACCCGCACGGTGCCGCCGGAGAAGCTGCCGCCGTTGGCGGTGAGGCGCACCGGCGTCGCGGTATAGAAGGCGGTAGGGCCGATGACCCCCACATTGGCGGAACCCGCCACCGCCCCGAGGCTGCCGCCAAACTTGGCGGCCTCGCCGGAAATGCCGCAATCATAAGAAGTTGCGCCGGTCACGGCGGTGAGCGTGCGGGTGGAGACGGCCAGCACGACGGCGCGGTCCGGGATCGTCATGGTGGTGGCAACGAAGCTGCCGGACAGCGCCACATCCTCCTCCATCACCTGGCCGGCGATGGCCGCGCGATGGGCGCTGGCGGCGAAGGGCGAGACGAAGGCGCCGCCGTCAAAAACCGCGAGCCGGCCCTCGTCGCGGATGAAGGCGAGGAAGCCCTGCGCCACCGGCAGGAAGTCGAACGCGCCCTGCTCATAGGCGGCGATGGTGCCGGCGTGTCCCGCGAAGGCGCCGCTCGCGCCGGCCGGCACGAACCAGCGCGCCCCCTCGGCGGGGGTGGCCGGCGGGGCGGCGGCGGTGGCGCTCTCCAGCACCAACTGCACGAAGGCGTCGAGGCGGCGGATGGCCTCATTATGGGTGACATGCTTCTGCGCCTGCGCCGCCGCGATATAGGGCAGCGCCAGGTTCGCCGACTGGTCGGTCATGGGGGCCTCGGGAGGGTTGGGAAGAGGAGGCGGAGGCGCCGGCGTGCCCCGCCGACTGGGGCGCAGCGGAAGGAGAGCCGGGGCTTAAGATGCTGTTCGGAAATCAAAAAGGAGGAATTGCCGCAATCACCCCCGCCATGCCCGGGCTTGTCCCGGGTATCCACGCCGAACCGCTTGCAACAACCTACGAAAAATCGTTTCCAGCCTGGCCGCGTGGATGGCCGGACCCTGCATGTTTGCGGGGTCCGCTCCCGGAGGCGGGCGTCGGCAACAGCCGACGTCCAGGACAAGCCCGGCCATGACAGTGGCAAAAGCCCCGGCGAGGGCTGCGGGCGCCATCCGGCGCCGTTTCCAACCGGCCGCTAAGACACCACCACCACCGCCGTCACCGCCGCGCCCAAGCCGACGCTGGCGGAGCGCTGGGCGACGCGCACGGTGAGGGTGGCTTGCGGCGTGCCGAAATCGGCCAGTTCGTCGGCGACCCCATAGAGCAACTGGGGCGCGCTGACCTCGAAGGCCCGCACCACGCTGGCGCCGGCGAGGATCTCCACCCGATAGGCCTCGCTCGCCTCGCCCAAGGGCACCTCCAGCGCGTCCCAGCCATCGCCGGCGATGCGGGTGCGGCGGATGAAGGAGAGGGCCACGCCCTCCGCCGTGCGCCGCCCGCGCACATGCACCGGCGACAGCGGACGCAGGGCGAGGCCGGAGGCGGTTGCGGTCACTTCGGTGACATCCTCCGATCCCTGGTCGTCCCGCGCCAGGCCGACCCGGTAGATGGAGCTGCGCCCCAGCGCCGAGAGGCCGCTCGCCACGCTCACCAGCGTGCCGTCGATGCGCACGAGGCGCGTGCCCGCAGGCCACAGCGAAGCGCCGGCCGCCTCGGTGCCGGCAAGGCCGCGCAACAGGCCGGAGAGGCGGTAGGTGTCGGTGTCGATCAGTTCGGCGCCGGTGAAGGCGATGAGTTCCAGCGCCCGCCCTTCCACGACCAAAGCAGCGAGATTGGCTCCGGCCAGCACCTCGCTCTCGCGCGCCGGAATGACGAGCGAGGATTGCAGCAGGACATCCACGCTTCCGGAGCGATCGAAGCGCCAGACCGGCCCCGGCGACAGGTCCGAGATCAGCGTGCCGAAGGTGGCGGAGGCGGTGACCGGCGCCACCGCCTCGAAGCTCTCGCCATCCCCCGAGCGCCAGATGGCCAGCGTCCCCGGCCAGGGCGTGGCGGCGGCAGCAAGATGTTGCAGCGGCAAGGGCTCCGCCTCCGACAAGGCGGGCAGGTCCAGCACCATCACCTCCGGCGGGCCGGACACGGCGGGCAGCGCCACGCTGCCTCCCGAAGCCTGCGCCAGCGCCGCGTCGAACACCTCCGGCTCGATGCTGCGGGCGGTGACGGCCAGCGCCTCCCCTTCCTCCACGCGGGTGATTTCCAAGAGCCGCGCCCGCCCGTCGAGCGTGAGGCGCACCAGATCGCCGGGCGTTAGCGCACGCAGCGAGGGCGGCAGCGAAAAGGTGAAGGTCTCCCGCCCCGCCCACAGGTCCTGCAGCCAGATGTCTGCGGCCCGCACGATCGTCGCGTCGGAGGCCACCACGGCAAGGTCTGCATGGCTCACATGGCGGCTGCCCCCCTTGAGCCGGCGGGAGGCGACGGTGGCGCGGCGATAATCTTTCAGGCTGTCCACGAAGCCGATGGAAACCTGCAACGGCAGTTCGCTCTCCTGCGCGCGGGTGGAGGAGACGAGCGGGTCGTCGGCACTGCGCACCAGATCGTCGGTGCCGATCTCCCTCATTGTCCCGACACCATGGGCGCGGAAGGCGATGCGCCCCTCCGCCTCCCCGGCCTCGAAGGCGAAGGCGCGGGCGAGCGGCTCCAGCGCGTCGCGGCCGGCCATGGGCTGGTCCACCACATAGCCGTCCACCCCGCCGGAGAGGCTCGCGGCGTCCACATCGCTCACGCCGAAATCGGCGCAGAGCGTCGCCACCAGCCCATCGAGCGGCGCACCGCCGAGGCGGCCGGTGAGCCAGTGGCCGGTGGCCCAGTTGGCGCCGTCCGCCCACACGCTCTCGGCGAGGGGAAATTGCGGGAAGGGCCGCGCGTCCCAGGTCCAGGCGAAGGCCTCTTCCACCATGCGCCCGCCATAGAGCGGTGCGGGCGGATTGTCGGCTTCGTCTGCGTCGGGGGCGAAAGTGCCGAGCACCGCCTCCAGGAAGCGGCGCTGGATGAGGTCGTCCCGCGCGCCGGTGGAGAAGGGCGGCAGGGCATTCTCGGACGACTTGGCGTCGGGGAAGACGCTCGGCCGGTTGGCGCCCTTGTCCACGGCGGGGCAGCCGGTCTCCATCAGGCGGATGGGCTTGGCGCCGGGGGCGAACGCGGTGGGCGTCGCCAGGCGGGTGCCGGCGATGCGCTCGTGATGGGCATTGGCCCACCACGATTTCAGGTCCTTCTGGCGATACAGCCACGGCTCGCCATAAGCGCCGTCGGTGATGGGCGTGCGCACCTGCGCGGCGCGAGCGGCGTCATCCGCATAGAACCAGTCGAACCCCTCGCCCGCGCTGAGGTTGGCCTTCAGATAGGCGCGGTCGTGGATGTCGGCGGCAAGCGTGGCGTCGAGATGGCCGGCGCCGTCGCGCCAGTCGGAAAGCGGCGGGTAGAAATCGATGCCGATGAAGTCCACCGCCGGCGCACTCCACACCTGATCCAGCGGAAAGCGCACGTCGCCATTGGTCCTCACCTGCGCGCCGTATTCGGTCCAGTCGGCGGCATAGGAGACGCGGGTCTCGGCGCCCACCACCGCCTTCACGTCGGCGGCGAGGGCGGCCAGCGCCTCGGCGGCGGGAAACGCGCCGGTGTCGTCGGTGAGGCGGGTGAGCGCCACCATCTCCGAGCCGATGAGGATGGCCTCCACGCCCCCCGCCGCCACCGCGAGATGCGCGTAGTGGAGCACCATGCGCCGCAGACTCCATTCGGCCGGGCCGTGATAGAGCACGGTCGAACCAGTGCGGGTGAAATCCCCCGGCGCGGCGCTGCCGAACAGGGCTTCGACCTGCGTCCGGCAGGCGGCGGTGCCATCCACCGTACCCGGCCGGCCCGGCGCCGGATCGCACACGATGCGCCCGCGCCAGGGATAGGCCGGCTGGGCGCTCGCGCCGGTCCAGGGATCGGGACGGGTGTTGGCGACGGGAATGTCCATCATCACGAACGGGTTCAGCGTCACCTTCAGGCCGGCCGCCTTGAGCCGGGCGATGGCCCGCACCACGCTGTCGTCGGAGGGCGTGCCGCCATAGGCGGAGCGGCCTTCATACTGGGAGACGGCGAGGGCGCTGAAGCGGGTCTCGCCGCCCACCGTCCAGTCGATGGACGTGGTCTTGTCGGTGCGCTCGGTGCGCGGGCGCACGGTGCAGGCCCCGGCCCTGAGGTCGTCACCGAACCAGGCCACCACCAGGGACACCCGCTCCACGTTCGGGCAGGTGCCGGTGAGCTGGTCGATGGCCACCTCGAAGTCGCTCGCCGCGGTGCTCACATGGCGGTTCTCACGGCTGAAGCGCGCCGGCCCGTGCAGCTGGCGCACGGTGCGCGGATCGTAGGCGAACTCGCTGGCGCCGGGGATGAGCGTCACTGCCCGCACCTGCCGCTCCAGCGCACCCACCGCGCGCTCCACCTCCACTGTGATCTGGGGCAGGCGATTGCCGTAGTCGGTCAGTTCCAGATTCTCGAACACCACATAGGCGACGCCGCGATAGGAGGGCGTCGCGCCGGCTCCCTGCCGCGCCTCGATGAGGGGATCTGGCACCTGCGCCTCGTCGCCCAGATGCAGGCGCACGGTGAGGCGGCGGGTGTCCATGAGCTTGCCGTCGGCCCAGATGCGGCCGATGCGCGACAGCGGCCCCTCGCAGACCGCCACGGCGAAATTGCCGTAATAGGTGTAGGTCGTGGTGGTGGGCTGGGACGCGCCGAGGCTGCCACCCTTGCCGCCGGTGGACTGGGTGGCGGTGGTGGCCACCTCCTTCAGCTTCGTCGCCCAGATCACCTGCCCGGCGAGGCGCGCGCGGCCATAGACGCGGGGCAGCGGCGTGCCCTCGGTGGAGCCCATCACGTCGAGGTCGGTGAGGCGCGGGCCTTGGGTGTTGCGCGAGCGGTTGCCGCCGAACAGGGCGCCATCGATCACCGCGCCACCGAGGGCGCCCAGCGCCCGCCCGGCGATGGCGCCGACAGGGCCGAACAGCGCGCCGCCGACAAGGCTGCCGGCCGCGCCGAGAAGCAGGGTCGCCATAAGGTGTCCTCAAGGGTTTGGAATGGGGCGCCTATTCGATCCCCGGAAAGGCGAAGGCGAAGGCGAGGCGGCGGCGCCACCAGGGCGCCAGATAGCCTTCGCAGACGTGCGCGCCGTCATAGGCGTGGATCATGCGCCCACCCTCGGCGAGGATCGCCGCGTGCTTGGCCGGAAGATGGGCGCGGAAGCGGAACAGCAGCACGTCGCCGGGCTGCGCCGCCTCCACCGGCATGGCGACAAGGCAACGCCCGGCCGCCTCCGCCAGGGTCTCGCGGCGGCCGGCCTCAGCCCAGTCCGGCGCATAGGAGGGCATGGCCTCCGGCTCGGGGCCGACCAGCTCCCGCCAAACCCCGCGCACGAGGCCAAGGCAGTCCGCCCCCTGCCCCTTCAGCGAGGCGCGATGAAGATAGGGCGTGCCGATCCAGCTTCGCGCCTCTTTGAGGATGGCGGCGCGGGTGAGGGACGCGGTCATTCGAGGAGGCTCCCGTCGTATCCGCCCTCGCCGGCAATAGCGACGGCGATGACGAAATCGTTGCCGGGCATGTGGGGGAAGCCACGGAAATTGAGTGCGTTTGAGAAGCGGTCGCGACAGGTGGCGAGCTGCTTGTCGCAGCCTGCGGTAAGCGTGATGCCATCCCCCTCCGCCACCGCGAAGGGCGGGCGCTGCCACAGCCGCAGCAGCACCCCTTCGGCATCCACGAGATGCGCCTTCACCTCGGTGACGAAGCCCGCATTGGCGCCGCTGGAAAGCCGTGCACGGCCGCGGGCGAAAGCCCCCTGCGCGAAGGCTGAAAGACCGGTGACGCGCAGGCTCAGCGCGCCTTCCACCGCCACCACAGTGGCGCTTGCCGCATGGGCCGGGAGGGTGAGATCCACCCCGCAGCGGGCATCGCCGAGATCGGCATCACAGCTGCTCGACAAGAGCCGCCCGCGGGTCTGGTTGAGGCCATCGGAGAGGCTGCGGATCTCGGCGGTGAAGACGCCGTCCTGGGCCCGCACCTCGCCGATGGTGCCGCGCCTCAGCAGCAGGACCTGCGCGGGGTCCTGCCAGTTCACCAGCAGGTGGTCGATGGCGGCGCCGTCATAGAGGCCGGCGGCAAGATCGTCCTCCGACAGCGCATCGTGGGAGAGCGCGCCGGACACCTCTGCACCCGTCACGGACAGGCCCGAGGCCAGCGTGCTCTGCGAGCCGGAAATGCCCGACGCCGCCTTGCAGGTGACGCCATCGACCACGAGGTCGCGGTCATGGTCGGTGAAGCCGGTGACGAGGCCGTCGCGCCGGGTCACGCGCCAGGCAAAGCACAGGGTGGTGGCGCCCGATGCAAGATGGGCCGCCAGCACGGAAGGAAGGGTGCGCATTTCGCCTCACACGCGGATCTCGATGACGGGGATGCGCGGGATGTCGCCCGCGGCGAAGGCGGTGAGATTCACCTCGAGGAAATCGGTGTCGAAACGCACCGGGACATCGAAGGAAAAGCCGGCCGACACGACAGCGGCGGCGGGTGGAATGAAGGCCATCGCGAAGGTGATTTCTCCGCGCGTCGCATCGAGTGAAAAGTGCGTGCCTTCAATGCGTTCCACCCCGTTCACGGCGACGCGCACGCTGCCTGGCACCGGCTTGGTGATGGCCCGCGCATAGGGCGCGTGGAGGCTGCCGTAGATCTTCGCCAGGGTGAAGGTTACGCGCGTGCCGTCGCCGGTTCCGATCACCTGGTCGAGGGGGGTCACCGCGTGTCCCGGCGGTGCCGAGGAATGGTCGAGCCGATCGCGCCAGCGGAAGCCGTAGAGGCGCCCGCGCCGCTCCTCGAAAAAGCTCACCACATCGGCGAGCGCGGCGAGGCTTTTCACCCCGTATCCGGCGTCCCAGCGCCGACGCGAATCAGCTTGTCGGGTGTTGCGCTCCTCGCGTCCGGATGCGGTGGTGATCACCTCGGTGACGCGCTCGGGGCCGCCGGAAGCGCCCAATGCGACCTCCAGCGGGAACAAAATCTCATGGAAGGCGGCCATATGATGCCCCTATTCCCCAATTCTTAGGCGAAAACAGTAGAGATGGCCTTGACATAGTTGAACGTGACGCCTTGACTTTGCTCCGCCCCGTTGAGCATGGAGCGAAAGCATGGCCACCAAGCCCGCAAAAAAGCCGGCCGCCGCCGCAGAGAAACCCGCCGAAAAGGCGCCCGCCCCGAAGGCTGCGGCGAAGGCCGCTCCCAAGGCGGCTGCCGCCAAAGTCGCCGCACCGAAGAGCACAGCACCCAAGACCGCAGCTGCACCCGCCGCTGCCCCGAAGGCCGCCGCACCGAAGGCCCCCGCGAAAGCCGCGGCGCCCAAGGCCGCCGCTCCCAAGGCTGCTGCAAAGCCCGCCGCTGCCCCGAAGGCTGCTGCGAAGCCCGCCGCCGCCAAGAAGGCCGCGGCACCCAAGGCTGCGGCTGAGAAGCCTGCTGCCGAGAAGCCCGCGCCGAAGGCCGTCGCGGCCAAGTCGCCGGCACCGAAGGCTGCATCCGCCAAGGCGGCCAAGCCCGCCGCCGAGAAGCCTGCGAAGGCCCCGGCCAAAGCCGCAGCAAAGCCGGCCGCCAAGTCCGCCGCCAAGCCCGCCGAGGTGAAAGCCCCCGCGAAGGCGGCCACTCCCAAGCCCGCGGCCAAGGCTGCCAAGCCCGCTGCTGCGAAGCCTGCACCGGCACCTGCGCCTGAAGCCAAGGCTGCTGCCCCTAAGGCTGCCGCTCCCAAGGCTGCTGCGAAGCCGGCCGCCAAGAAGGCCGCTGCTCCGAAGCCTGCTGCTGCGAAAGCCCCCAAGGCCGCCGCAAAGAAGTGAGTTCGCTTCCCCGATGACCGGCGCTCGGCGTACTGCCGGGGCGCCCCATCGGAGCGAGACAGGCCTGTCGCCCACGGGCGGCGGATGAACAGGGCCCGCATCCGGATCGGCAGGACGGATGCGGCCTGTGTTTGCGTTTCCAAAGGCTGGCGACACGTTCGCATGGCCCGTCTTCATTGCGCGGTTCCGGGATCGGGCAGATTCCAGATCGAGCGGATGATGAGAGCGCCCATTCGAAGCTCCGGCTGTTTCGAGGCTCCGGCTATCGGCCCGCATCCCTTGCCGGCCCAAGCCGGTGTTGCGACGCTTCGGTCCGGAACCGTCGCGCTTGAACCCGGCGTCGGTGAGGCGGGTCGCGGCCGGCGCCTCGTCACCGGCATCGAGTCATCCAAGAGCTTTATGCGCTGAGAGGCCCTGAAGGGCACTTGCGCGCGACGCGTCCGCACGGGCTCCGGTCACCGTCCCGCGCAGGCTGCTCGCGCAGCCTCCCCGCGCATCGTCACCCGGATGGACCACGCGCGGATCGACCTGCGTCTCGACTTGGTCGGATGCTGCCTTCACCTGAATCGAGAGCGCAACACACCCATCAACGTGAGCGCATCCGACCGGATGGCGCGCCGCGCCGGGGGACGTCGGCACGGCAACCGCACTACGGTTTTTCCAATGCCGACTTGACGTTAAGGAATCCACCCGCCCGCGCGGCGGGGATTTTCGTGTGGCCTCCGGCGCGCTATGGTCGGCTGTCCCGCCTTGACGCGGCGGGCACTATCTGGACCCGCACCATGCCTGACGCCGCTTCCTTCCCGCCCTGCCCCGCGCCGCGCTCGCTGCGTCCTGCGCCCGTGGGCCGACGCCCGTCGCGGGTGGTCGGCGGCCTCGCCGCGCTCCTCCTGGCCGCAGTCCCTCTGGCGGGGAGCGCGCAGGCCCAGTCGTCGGCCGCGAAGAAAGAGGACACCAGTTGCGCCCAGTACGGCGCCGGCTTCCAAAAGGTGCCCGGCGGCACCTCCTGCGTGCGCACCGGCGCCACCGTGCGGGCGGAAGGCTTCAGCGGCACCGCCCTCACCGGCGCGCCGAACCAGTTCGGCGGCACCCCGTCGGGCAGCGGCACCACCACCACCGAGACCGTCGATCCGTGGAAGAGCGCGCGCTGAAGTTTAGGAAAGAGTATATCCCCTCCCCTCACGCCCCGCGCTGGCCGCGCGCCACCGCCCGCGCCACAAGGCCCGACAGATAGGCCTCCGAACGGCGGAAGCCGGCGACGTCCGGCGTGGAAACATTCACCGTCACCGCCGCGCGTCCCGCCCCTTCGGCCGAGCGCACGCCGAGCCTGCCATCGGCGCCGCGCGCCAAAGGCAGGATGGCCTCCGCCCCCTTCTCGCCCATGAGGCCGAGGCTGGAACCGCCAAGCGGAAAATAGGTGGGTGCCGCCACCACCCCGCCGCGCGCGAACGGCATCACCCGTCCCTCCGAGATCACCCCGCCCTGGGCGAAGCCGAGCCCGCCGGCCGAGCCCGACAGCAGCGAGGAGAGCCCGCTTTCCAGCGGCTTCAAGGCCGCCGTGAGGGCGAGATTGGAAAGCCGCGCGGCCAGTTGCTCCAGCACGCTGCCGAGGTCCTTGCCCTGCACGGCGATGCCGGTGAAGGCGGAGGCCAGCGCCGAGGCAAAACCCTTCGCCGACACCTCCACGTCCCCCAGCGCCGCCTTGGCGTTGCGGGTGTCCACCTCGATGGCGATATCGACGGTCTCGGTCATGGCAGAACCTCAGGACGGATCGGGGAAGCGCTTCATCAGCGCGGAAAGATCGGGGCGCGACAGGTGGTCCGGCGCGGGTGGCAGCAGGGCCGAGACGGCGGCGGCGAGTTCGCGCGGCGTCATGCGCCAGAAAGCATCGGGGGCAAGCCGCAGCAGGCCGAAGCCGGCGCCCATGGCCGCCGCCCAGGGAAAGGGACGGTCGGCGTCGGGCTCCGGCATCAGGCCCGCTGCGGCGGCGGAGGGGACGCCGGCACCTGCCCCGCCCCGTCGGCCGCGAAGGTAATGGCCAGCAGGTCGGCGACGATGCGGGCAAATCCGGCCGCGCCGCCATCGGCACGCATGCGCTCCACCTCGGCGAGGGTCACGCTCTCCCCCGCCCCGTTGAGGCCTGCGGCGATGATGCGCGCCGCGTCGCGGGCCGACAGGCGGCCGGTCTCGAAGCGGGTGGCCAGCGCCATGAGGTCGTCGGCGCCGAACGCGCTCTCCAGTTCTGCGAGGGCGCCGAGGGTGAGCACCAGGACGCGCACGCGTCCATCGAGCACGGCCGCGATCTCGCCGCGTCGGGCATTGGGCATGGGATGTCCTTTCTCGAAGGCGCTCGCCTCACAATGCCGCGAAGGCGAGCTCCCCGGCGCTTTCCAGCGTCAGGTCGAAGGTGACCTCGCGGTCGTGCTCGGCGGCGATCTCCAGCGCGGTGATCTGGAACGGCCCGGTGATGGTGCCGAAATCCGGGATCACCACCTGGCAGGAGGCCAGCGCGCCGGAGAAGAAGGTCTGCCGCACCAGCGCGTCGGAGGCGGCATCCTTGAACACGCCGGAGCCGGAGACCGACGCCCGCTTCACCCCCGCCCCGTCCAGCAGCTCGCGCCAGCGCCCGGCGCTCTCGGAGTGGGTCACGTCCACGCTCTGGGCGTTGAAGGCGAGGGTGCGCGAGCGCAGCCCCGCCACGGTGGTGAACTGGGTGCCGTCATGCATCTTCAAAAGCAGGTCCTTGCCCTTCTGCGCGGCCATCGTCTTCTCCGAAAATCAAAGGGGCTCGAAATCAAAGGGGCTCGGTGACGGCGCGAAACCGCACCAGAGCATGGAAGGTGCGCCCGTCACTCTCGCGGCGGACCTCGGCGGTGGTGGCGCGCAGATTGGCGAGCCGGTGGCCGGCGAGCGCCAGCGGCGCATCGTGCAGAGCGTGGGCGACGGCCTCGGCCACCGCATAGGCCTCAGCCCTCCCGCCGGAGCGGGAGAAGACGTGGAGCGTCAACGCGTGCTCGGTTCCGGCCTCGGTGGCGGTGGACCAGTCGGCCACCACCGCCTCGCCGAGCGCCACGAACGGGAAGTCCGCCTCCGCCGGCGGCACGTCATGGATGCGCGGGCCGCCCAGGAGCGCGAGAAGCGCCGCATCGGCGACGAGGGCGGCGTGGAGCGCCGCGCGCAAGGCGAGCGCCGGGCTGTCGAGGGGGATGCTCACGGGCGCCTCCGGGCGAAGGCGAGGCGGATGCGGTCGAGCACCGGATCGCCGGGCCGCCCCAGACCGCCGCGAATACGCGCCAGCAGCGCGGGATCGGCGACGCGCACCACCGGCCGCTGCGGCGATCCCGCGATGGCGGCCGGCGCCCCGGTCTCGGCGGTGATTTCGGCTGCAAGCTCGTGCGCGGCGCGACTGGCGGCCTCCCCCTCCGCCACAGGCAGGTGGCGGGCGGCGAGGCGCTGGGCGAGGCCCTGAAGGCCGCGGGTGCCGATGGTCGCCTTCATGTCTCCTCCTCCCGGCAGCGGATGTGGTGGAAGCGGCCGCGCCCGTCCGCGTCCACCACCGCCTCCACATGGAAGCGGCGGCCGGCATGGAGCAGGCGGTCGCCGGCCGCGATGGTGTTGGGCGCGCGCACCGTTAAGCGCAGCAGGCGGCTCGCGCGCGGGCGCTCCTCGGCGAGGCCGTAGTCGGTGGAGAGCGGTTCGATGGCGCCCCACAGCACGTCCACGGTGAGGAAGGTGCGCGCGATGCCGCCGGCCCCGTCGGGCAGGTCCACGGCGGTCTGGTGCGTCAGGCGGTGACGCAGCGCCCCGACGCTCACAGACGCACCACGCGATAGGGCACCAGCAGCGCCCGCGCGGCGGCGGGCAGCGCGGAGGTGTCTCCCGGCCCGTCGCGATGCTCATAGAAATGCGCCACCAGAAGGCGCACCGCCTGCACCAGGTCCGCCGGCACATCGGCCGCGGCGGGGCCATAGCCGGCAGTGAAGGTGATGACGATGCCGCCATGGCGCACCAGCGGCGCGCTCACCCGCGCGGGCTCCACGCGGAACAAGGCGGGGGCACGATCGCCCACCAGCGTCAACGCGCCGGCGGGCAGCGCCACCGGCGTGCCGTCCGCCGCCGCCACGGTGGCGCTGAGGATCTGGCGCACCGGCGACAGCGGCGCCGGGATGATGCCGCGCAGGGGCCAGGCATCGAGGCTGAAGCGCCAGGTCTGCTCCATGAGCGCGCGGCCGGTCTCCACTTCCACCCGGCGCCGGGCGGCGGTGACGAGGGCGTCGAGAAGCGCGTCCTCGTCGGTATGGTCGATGCGCAGATAGGCCTTCGCCTCGGCGCGCGTGAGCGGCTCGGCGGCGGGGCCGGCAACAAGGTCTGCCATGGGAGGCTCCGGTGGATGTTGGGGGTGGGCGGACGACGGCGGGAGCGGCGATCATCACCCGCGCGATGCGCTCCCTCCCCCGCCTGGGGGAGAGGGCTCTGCGACGCGCGGGGGCCTGTCGCCCCGCAGAAATACGGCGCGCGGCCAAGCCCAAGACGCCCCGTCCGACGCGCTGTGACACAGGCGCATCGCCCCGCGCGGAAAGGAAATTCCCGGCCCTGCCCGCCATTGACGCACCGGGCGGCGGGCGGCAGAAACGGGAGATGATCGCCCCACGCCTTCCCGTCCTCGCGCTGGTCGCGATCCTTCTTGCGCCAGGCGCGGCACAGGCCATCATGGGCGGCGGGCCGGCGGCGGCGGAGGTGGCGGCGCAGACGGTGCTCATCGTCTCCACCCGCGGCGCCTCCTGCACCGGCGCGGTACTGGCGCCCGATCTCGTGCTCACCGCCGCCCATTGCGTGGCGCCGGCGTCGGACTATGCGGTGGCCATCATCGGCGACGGACCGCCGAAGCTCGTGCCGGCCAAGCGCATCGCCGTGCATCCGCGCTTCGATGCCGGCCAGTTCCAGATCCACCGGCCGACCCCCGACCTCGCCCTTGTGAAGCTTGCAGAACCCCTGCCCGGCCGCTTCCGCACCGCGCGGCTCGCCAGCGCCGACGGCCTGCCCGAGAAGGGCACCCCCTTCCTGCTCGCCGGCTATGGCGTCGTTGCCGACGGCCAGGGCAAGAGCGCCGGCACGCTGCGCACGGTGGCGCTGTCCTCCATCGGCATCACCGGCGGCATCATGGTGCGCCTCTCGGCGCCGGAGGGCGCGGCCGGCGCCTGCACCGGAGATTCAGGCGGCCCCGCCTTCCGTGACGGGGCGGTGGCGGGCGTCACTGGCTGGGCCACCGGGCCGGGGGGCAGCCGCGGCTGCGGCGGCGTCACCGGCGTGACCCTGGTGTCGCTCCATCGCGACTGGATCGAGGCCACCGCGAAGAGCCTCGGCAGCCCGCTCGGCAGCGGGAGATAGGGATGGCACCGGCCGCATCGCCCCGTTTTAGGCGCGCCGGCCGGATCATCGCTGCTGCCGTGCTCGCCCTTCTCGGCGCCGGGCCGGCCTTCGGCCAGAGCACGGGCGAAGCCGCCCCGGAGAAGCCGGCCGCAGCATCGCCCACCCCGCCCGATCCCACGCCCCGCGCGGGGGGCGAAACGGTGGACCAGGCCATCTGCCGCCTCATCGACGCGGCGGCGGCCAAAGAGGGCCTGCCGGCCGCCTTTCTCACCCGCCTCATCTGGCGCGAAAGCTCGTTCCGGCCCCACGTGGTGAGCAACAAGGGGGCGCAGGGCATCGCCCAGTTCATGCCCGGCACGGCGAAGGAGCGCGGGCTTCAAAATCCGTTCGATCCGGAGGCGGCGATCCCGGCCTCAGCGGCGCTGCTCGCCGACCTCAACCGCCGCTTCGGCAATCTGGGGCTGGCGGCGGCGGCCTACAATGCCGGTCCCGGGCGCGTCTCCGGCTTCCTCAACGGCGGCGGACTGCCGGAAGAGACGCGCGCCTATGTGCGCATCATCACCGGCCGCCCGGCGGAGGACTGGGCGGCGCTGCGGCGGCAGGGTGCGGACAAGGGAGCCGACAAGGCAAGCGAGGCCCCGGCGCTGCCGCAGGAGGCCTGCCTTGCCACCGTCGCCGCCCTGCGCAAGGGCGCGCCGGCGCCGCTGGCGGGCGAGCCGGCCAACCCACTGTTCGCCCCCTGGGGGGTGCAGATCTCCGGCAATTACTCACGCGACATCGCCCTCGCCTCATTCCGCCGGGAGGCGACCCGGCATCCCGCCGAATTCGGCGACCTGACGCCGGTGATCGTGGCGACGCGGGTGGGCGGGCGCGGCCCGCGCACCTTCTATCGCGTGCGCCTGCCGGCCCAGACCAAGGCCGAGGGCATGAAAATCTGCGACCGCCTGCGCAAGGCCGGCGGCGCCTGCCTGGTGCTGCCGAACTGAGGAGGCGGGCGGGGATATCCCTCGACCGGACGTAATGCGGCTCCCACCCGACCCTCACCCGAACGGGGAGGGATCACCGCCGCCATCGCCCCTCCCACCGTCGCCGTCCGGCTGGACCGGACGGCCCATGGTCCCGCCAGGGGAGATGCAGCCGTAACACCGTGGAGGCTGGGACACGCGGAGAGATGGACCCTCCGGTCAATCCGGAGGGCGACGGGGGTGAGAAGCGGACCCCACCCCGCACCCGGGAGAGGATTCTGCGGCGGTCCCGGGCGAACGCTCCCCCTCAGCTCGCGGCGAACTTCAGCAGCTTGGCGGCGTCGAAGTCCTGCACCCCGCCGCCCACGCGCTTGGTGGTGTAGAACAGCACGTAGGGCTTGGCCGAATAGGGATCGCGCAGCACCCGCACCCCGGCGCGGTCCACCACCAGGTAGAAGCGGCGGAAGTCGCCGAAGGCGATGGCATAGGCGTCGGCCGCCACATCCGGCATGGCCTCGCTCTCCACCACCGGGAAGCCCATCAGGCTCGCGGCCTGGCCCACCCCGGCGGGCGGCGCCCACAGGTAATTGCCGTTCTCGTCCTTCAGCTTGCGCACGGCGCCCTGCGTCTGCCGGTTCATGACGAAGGTGGCGTTCTGCCGGTAGCCGGCCTTCAGCGAATAGACCAGATCCAGCAGCGGATCGGCCGGCGTCGCGGACGGGAAGGCGCCCGCAGCCCCGGTGGCCACATAGCCCACCTTGTCCCAGGCCCAGGCGCTCTCGGCCACCTTGGTGTAGGCGAGGAAGCCCTTGGGCTTGGCAACGCCATCGCCGGTGACGAAGGCCACCCCCTCCTGGGTCGCGAAGGCGGTGTCCACCTCGGTGGCGAGCCACTCCTCCACATTCACCTGCGCGTCGTCCAGCAGCGACTGGGTGGCGGCGGGCATGGCGTAGAGCTCCATGGCCGGGAAGGCCAGTTCCGCCAGCACCGGGCTCGCGGTTTCCGGCCGGGCCGCCGTCTCCGCCGCCCAGCCGGAGACCGGGCCGGAGGTCATGAACGGCTTGCGATAGGTGCCGCCGCCGATGGTCCGCACCGAGGCCAGCGCGCGGATGGGCGAGAGCACCGCAAGGCGCCGGCCGATCTCGGTCTCGGTCTCCGAGGGCACGAGGTAGCCGCCCGCATCGCCGGACGCGGAGGACAGGGCCTTCGCCTCCAGCGCCTTCAGGCCGCCGGCCTCGCCGTGGCGCACATAGGTGGCGAAGGCATCGGTGTGCTCGCGGGTGGCGGCGGGCGCCTCGGTGCGCTCCGGCGCGGCGCCGAGCGCGGGCCGGCGCGCCTTGGTGGCGAGGGCGTCGAGCCGCGCCTTGTGGGTATCGAGGGCGGCATCGATACGGGCCAGCTGCTCGGTGGTGAGCACGTCGGCGCTGCGCCGCTCCATCTGCGCCAGGCGGGTGTCGTTCACCTGCTTGTAGGTCTCGAAGGCGGCAAGGAAATCGGCCACGGCGGAGCTGGCCTCGGCGGAAGTGGCCTCGGCGCCGGCCACCTTGGTCTCAGGCGCGCCAGCGATGGTGCGGGCGGTGTCGGGATGGGACATGAAAGCCTCTTTTGCGGTGAACGAAAATCAGATGCGGGAGCCCGCGCGCAGGCGGGCCGCGGCGGCGGACAGCAGGGCCGCGGGGGCGGCCGGCGGGCGGGCGATGCGCGCCCCCGGCTGCATGGGGAAGGTGACGATGGACACCTCCCACAGGTCGATGCGCGACAGCCGGCGCAGGCGGGTGCGCGGATCGGTCCGCGCCTCCACCGCCTTGAAGCCGATGGAGAGGCCGTCGAGCGCGCCCTCTGCGATCAGCGCCGCGCATTCACGGGCGCGCACCACGTCGGGAGAGAGGCGGCCGCGCACATAAAGGCCGCGCGTGTCCTCGAATGCCTCGGTCCACACTCCGATGGGCTCGGCCGGATCGTGCTGGTAGAGGAGGCGCACGCCGCCCGCGCCCTGCCGGGCAAGGCTCGCTGCGAAGGCGCCGGGCAGCACCAGGTCGCGGCCGAGGTCCGCCACGTCGAACAGGCAGGCATAGCCCTCGATGGGAAAGCCGTCCGCCATGGCTCAGCTCCGCTCGGTGGGGGCGGCCGGGGCCTTCTTGCGGCGCCGGCTCTTCTCCAGCCGCTCCAGGGTGGCGACGAACTCGCGGAACACGGTGCCGGCGGCCTGGGGGGCGGCGGTCGCGGGTGCCTTGAGGCGGGAGGGGGCACCGGTGAGCGCGCGGATGCGCGGCCCCGGCCCCTTCTGAAAGGGTGAGCGCATGAAGATCTCCGGATGAGGGAAAAGTCAGGGAAGCTCGTCGAAACGGGCGTTGAAGCGGGCCAGCTCGCGCACGAAATCATCCATGCGTGCGCTGGCGCGGGAGACCTCGCCCAGCGCGCGCCACAGCCCGGCGGACGCGGCAAGCGCCCACAGCAGCAGCGCCAGATGCGCAAGATCGCCCCGCTCCGCGAAGGTGCGGATGAGGATGTCCATGGGGGTGGTCCGGATTGGGGGGATGCGGGGCGCGCTGCCACGCAACAGTTGTCACGGCTGGTCAGACGGCGGGGAAGAGCGCGGAAGCTCTTTTCGTCCCCCGCCGCTCTAACCCCTGCCGCGCGAACCTGAAGCGCCCGTCATGGCCGGGCTTGTCCCGGCCATCCACGCGGCGGGGCCGGGAGCGACCTCAGGCAATTGTGCGAACGGCACCGCGTGGATGCCCGGGACAAGCCCGGGCATGACGGTGGTTAGGTGATGATATCTTCGTACAGATCACGCCATTGCGGATTCGTATCCAGAATAAGCCGCGCCTTCCAGGCACGCGACCAATGCTTGATCGCCTTCTCCCGCTGAATAGCCAGCGCAATTTCGGTGTGATCCTCGAAATACACCAGCTTGGTCAGGCCATAGCGTTTCGTAAAGCCATCTGCGGAGCCCTGCCGATGCTCCCAAACCCTGCGAACGAGATCATTCGTCACGCCGACATAGAGCGTACCGTTCGGCCTGTTCGTCAGGATATAGACCCAGCCGCCGCGCATTCGGCGAGAGTGAGCCAAGGAGCCCAGGCTTCACAAGGCCTTCACCCCTCACACTCGTCATGGCCCGCTGCATCTTCGGCCCTCACCCCCGCCGCCGTCCCCCCTCGCCATAGCCCGTCGCGGCGCGCTTCTCCTCATCGGTGAGGAAGTCGGCGGCGCCGATGCGGGCCCACAATTCGGTGCGCTCGGCGGAGAGGGCTTCGGCCTGGTCGAGGTCGGGCACCAGCGACAGGCCGCCGCCATAGGCCGGGCCGAGCCACAGGGCGAGCGCGTCGCACACCCGGCGCACCAGCGGCACCACGCTCTGGCGCCATAGGGCACGGTTGGCTTCGGCGTAGTTGGCATAGGTGTTGTCGCCGGGAATGCCCAGCAGCAGCGGCGGCACGCCGATGGCGAGTGCGATCTCGCGGGCGGCGGAATTGCGCGCGGCCTCGAAATCCATGTCCTTGGGCGAGAGCGACAACGGCCGCCAGTCAAGCCCGCCCTCGAGCAGCAGCGGGCGGCCGGCGTTCACGGCGCCCTGGAACGAGGCTTCCAGCTCGCCCTTCAGCCGCTCGAACTGTTCGTCGGAGAGCGCGCCCGAGCCGCTGTAGACCAGCGCGCC
Organism: Xanthobacter autotrophicus Py2; assembly: GCA_000017645.1. NCBI lineage: Bacteria > Pseudomonadati > Pseudomonadota > Alphaproteobacteria > Hyphomicrobiales > Xanthobacteraceae > Xanthobacter > Xanthobacter versatilis. Next base: position 3,500,454 of record CP000781.1, on the reverse strand, counting down.
AGACGGGCGGGCCGCGTTGTCGATGAGCGCCTTGTTCCAGGCGCTGGCCGCATTGTGCAGGTCGAGGGCCTGCGCGGCGGCCTCCAGCGGGGCGAAGCCGTAATGGTCGTCCAGCGGGTTGAAGGCGGTGAGGTGCAGGATGGCCGGCACGTCCTCGCCCGCCACCAGCGTGTCCTGGGGAATGCGCACGGTGCGCGCGCCGAGGGTGTAGTCATAGGCCTCGGGCCAGCCGTCGGGGCCGGGCACCACCTTCACCCGGTCGGGGCGTAGCAGGTGCAGCTCGCGGATCTCGCCCTCCACCGCCACCGCTTCCACATAGGCGTTGCCGGCCACCATGAGGTGGCTGCAGATGGCCTCCATGAGGGAGGATCCGGTGAGGCGCGGGTTGGGCCGGCGCATGAGGTCCAGCAGCGGATGGACCTCCAGCTCCTCCCGCCCGGCCATGAGCAGCAGCGGCAGGGCGGAAGCGGATTCGCCGATGAGCCGCACCGCGCGATAGGCGATGGCATTCTTGGAAAAGCCCTCGCGGGCCAGGGACGCATAGTCGCGCGGGGTCCAGCGCGGCCGCCCGGCGGAGAACAGGGCGATGAGGGGGGCGGCGCGGCTCGCCTTCTCCTCGGGCGGACGGCGGCGGAAGGTGCTGAGAAGCTCGGCCAGCATGAAGGGCTCCGGAAACGAAAAAGGCCGCCCGGAGGGGCGGCCTTGATGCGGGTGGCGGACGCGCGACGATGCGTCAGGCCATGCGGCGCGGATAATCGTGACGCGGCGGCAGCCGGTGATAAAGGCTCGCGATCAGCACCAAAGCGATGGAGCCGGCGAAGACGATACCGCCCAGCTCGAACGGATCGATGGCCGCCACCACCATGAGGATAGGCACCGCCCCGGCCGGCGGGTGGGACACGCGCAGGAGCAGCATGGCGAGGATGGCGAGCCCGACGCCGAGGGCCGCGGCCCACCACGCGCCGGGAAACACCACCGCCACCAAGAGGCCGATGGTGGCGGAGACCGCATAGCCGCCGATGACATTGGCCGGCTGCGCCAGCGGCGTCGCCGGATGGCCGAACAGCAGCACCGCGCTGGCGCCGAACGGCGCGATGAGCAACGGCAGCTGGGTGAAGGCAGCGGCGCCGCCCACAAGGCCCATGCCGAGCATGCCCCCGGCGCCGGACTTCAGGCCGACGAGGACCGATCCGCAATGGGGCTCATGGCGTGCGAAGAAGGCTTTCCACATGGACTCATGACACCGGAGTGAGCAGCGAGATGCGATGGAAGGCAAATGTCTGCACACGCCGTTGTCATGCAGCCTCATTTGTAGGCACAATGATGCATGTATTTTGAATATGCGCAATGGGGGCGGCCGGAAGGCACCCTCGGAAGCACCGCGCTGGAGCGGCCCAGGCACAGGCGCTCGGCCGAAACCGCCGTCGCCCTCCAGCTTGACCGGACAGCCCATACCGCCACGACGGCAGGCGGAAGGGTACCGCCACGGGATGCCGCCGAAGGGACCAGCGGAGGGATGGGCCCTCCGGTCAAGCCGGAGGGCGATGAGCCTTCGCGTCTCCATTCCGCCGGCGCCCGCATCGGCGTATAATGGCGCCGCGTGATGGCTCCGAAACCCGGGGTCTGGGGGACGCGAAGGGAGGGCGCCATGCTCTATGCCTTGGTCCTCATTGTCACCACCACCACGTTCCAGCCCGCCGTTTCCGGCGCCTACGGCTATGCGCCCGACCCCTACGGCGCCGGGCCGGGCGTGGTCGCCACCACCTCGCAGAAGCTGGTGGGCTATTATCGCACCGAGCGCGGCTGCCTCAGCGCCAGCATCAAGCGCAACCAGAACTGGCCGGACTTCGCGCCGGGCCAGAGCGTCACCGGCCTGTGCGTGCAGGTGGAGATCCCGGTGGGAGCGGACATGGTCGGCGGCAGCTGAACCCGGGCGGTGAACCGGGGCCGGTGAAGCAGGCCAGACGCGCGGAGGGAAAAACCACCGTCGCCGTCCGGCTTGGCCGGACGGCCCATGCCGCCGCAACGGCGGGTGGAAGGGCAACGCCGCCGCAGGATGATATGGTCGGGACGACCGGAGAGATGGGCCCTCCGGTCAAGCCGGAGGGCGACGGGATGCCTGATGGCGATGAGGCGCGGGAAGGCGCATGCGTCAAGCCCTGCCGGCGCCGAGGTTCGGACCGGAGCCGTTGACGTGGTCCCAGCCTTGGCGCCCCCTCACAGCCCCCGCACCCGCGGCGCGCCGGCCTTTGGGCCGAGCGCCAAGGCGGTGACCGCCCACACCAATGCGTCGAGCCGGTCCGGCGAGCGGCCGGAGGAGAGGCCATCCGTGCCGAAATCGCACATCTCGTCCTCGAGGGCCGGGAAGGCGCCGGCGTGGCGCACCCGGCCCTGCTCGTAGAGCGCGGCCACGGGCTCGGCGCGCAGGAACTTGCCGCGCGTGGCCCGCACCTGTTCCACCGGAACGCCGTCATCCACCTCGGCGATGACGGCGCGCACCATCTCGCCGCCCTGGTTCACCTCGGCGACGATAAGATCGGCCTCAAAGCGGCGGAACAGCGCCACCGCCTTCGCCGCCCACTGGGCGGGGCGCAGGCCGGCGGCGCTGTCATCCGCCAGCACATGCACCACGCCCGTCGCGTCCATGCCGGCGCAGACGATGCCACAGGCATCCGCCCCGGCCCGCGAGGAGGCCGGCGGGTCCACCGCCACCACGATGCGGGTGAGCGGCGGCACCTGTGCCTCCCGCAGCGCTTCCAGCGCCGGACGGGAGAACAAAGCGTCGGCGCGATCCTCGATCAGCTCGCCGTCCAGTTCCTGCCGGCCGAGGCGGGTGCCGCCATAGCGGGTCAGCACCTGGCCGAGGAAGCTCGGGGCGAGGTGGAAGGCATTGTCGGCGGTGCGCGCCCGCGTCACCGCGGTGGAGGGGTCGGCCAGAAGCCGCCGCAGCAAAGCGGTGGGGCGCGGCGTGGTGGTCACCATCTGGCGCGGCTGGGCGCCGAGCCGCAGGCCAAATTGCAGCATGTCGAAGGTGGCCTCGGCCCGCTTCCACTTGGCCAGTTCGTCCAGCCAGGCGGCGGCGAATTGCGGGCCGCGCAGGCTTTCGGGGTCCTCCGCGGAAAAGCCCTGCGCCACCGCGCCATTGGCCCATTCGAGCCGGCGCCGGGTGGGCTCCCAGCGCGGCCGCTCGGCGCGGGGATGGACAGCGAGAAGGCCGGAAACCCCCTCCACCATCACCTCGCGCACATCGGCCATGGTCTCAGCCACCAGCGCGATGCGCCCTACCGGACGCCCGGCGAACGGCGGGCGCCCCAGCGCTAGGCCGCGCACCCATTCGGCGCCGGCCCGGGTCTTGCCGGCGCCGCGCCCGCCCAGCACCAGCCAGGTGCTCCAGGGATCGCCAGAGGGCGCGGTGTCGGGGGGCAACTGGTCGGGACGCGCCCACAGGGCCCAGTCGGCGAGGAGCATCTCGGCCTCGGCCTCGGGCAATTCATTCAGCAGGCTCTGCGCCCGGCCCGTCCGCGCGCAGGCGCTCAAGGCGGCGCGCAAGCTCGCGGCGGAAGGTGTCGAGATCGCGGACGGCGTCATCTTCGGCTTTCACCTTGCGGCTTTTGTGCGCCTCCGCCTCCAGGGCCGAGAGTTCGCGCAGGGTGCGGGCGAGCACGGCGAGGGCGCGGGCGTCCTTCTCCGCATCGGCGGCGGGGCGGGGCGGACCGGCCGGCGCATCGGCCTCGGGCGGGACGGCGGCGGCGAGGCGCTGCTCGATCTCGTCGAGCTGGCGCTCGGCGGCGCGCCACAGCCGGGACAACAGATGCCCCCGCGCCGGCGAGGCGCTGCGGGTGCCCGGCGCCAGGGTCACCCGCCGGGCCGCCGGCTTCAGGGTGACGGTGCCGTCGGACGCCACCTCCCGGTCGATCCAGTAATAGACCTGGGAGGGCTTCAGGGCGGTGCGGCGGGCGATCTCGGCAATTGGCGCGCCATCCAGATAGAGCTGGCGCGCAAGCTGTGCCATGGCTGGCACCCGGCGGGGCGGCAACGCTTTGCGCATGGGCATGTCCGAAAAAGGGGGCAGAAGCCAAAGAGGCCGGAGCCGAGGGGGGCCGGAGCCGGAAGGCCGGCGAACCGGCGGCGAGAGCGGCGCGGGGTGAAGGCCCGTCAGGCACACGTCTCGAACATGATCAAAACCTAGCCGGGCAGCGTCACGCTGTCAAGGATTAAAATCCGCATAGAGGACAAAAAGCCGATTATTCCGCCGAGGCCACCGCGGCCGGGGGACGGTCCTGTTCCACCTCCACCCGGCTGCGGCCGGCCATTTTGGCGGCGTAGAGCGCGCGGTCGGCACGGCTGTAGAGGTCGGCAAAGGTATCGCCCGGCCGGCTTTCCGCGATCCCGGCGGAGAAGGAATAAGCAAAGTCCGGCTGCGCCGTCAGCGCTCGGGCCTGCCGCACCACGTCCAGCGCCTGCTCCACGATGCCCCGCGCGGCGCGGGCGGAGGTCGCCGGCAGCACCAGCACGAACTCTTCCCCGCCCACCCGGCCGAAGCAGTCGGAGCGGCGCACCTCGCGCACCATCCGGGCGGCGAAATCGCGCAGGATCAGGTCGCCGGCCTGGTGGCCGAAGCGGTCGTTGATGGCCTTGAACTGGTCGAGGTCGATGAGGCAGAAGGCGCCGCCCGGTCCGTCCGGCTCCAGCATGTCGGCCACCCGGGCGCCGACGAACCGGCGGTTGGCGACGCCGGTCAGGTCGTCCGTGTAGGAGGCATAGAGGGCGCGGTCCCGGGCCAGCCGCATGGCCCGCTCGTCGGGGCGGAAGGCGGTGACATCCACGGCGTGGGCCAGCATCCAGCCGTCGTCCGACACCACCTGGGTCACCAGCAGCCAGCGGCCGTCGTGAAAATCGACCTCGAACACCTTGTGGCGCTGCTTGCCGCGCCGCGAGCGGTGAACGATGATCCACTCGTCGATGTCCGAGGTATTGATGACGGTGCCGCGCCCGGCGTGGTAATTGCGCCGCACCATCTCTTCCCAGGTGATGTCCTCGCCCTCGGCGATGAACATGGTGGTGCGGAAGGCGGCATTGGCATAGCGCAGGCGATCGGAAGCATCGAAGAGCGCCACCAGCACTGGCGTGCTCTGCTCCAGCTGACGCAGGCGCTCAAGAATATCGTTCATTTGTCCCAATGATATAGCGCGAGTCGCCGGTTGCGGAGTGCTGTTTTCGCGCCGGAGCCGGTCCGAGGGCCGATCGGGCGGCATGTCGCGGCCCGCAGGGCGCGGCACGTGCACGGGCGCCATGGCAAGGGCCGACCGCCTGCGCTATGGAAGACAGGCCGGCACGCCGGCGCTGCCGTGGGCCTGATGCCACCATGTTCCTGCTGCCGGTGATGCTGCCGCTGGTCTTCCTAGTCTGTCTCCTCGCGCCGGCCCGCGCGCTGGAGACCGGCGCCCCGCAGCCCGGCTCCCATCAGCCCGAGATGCCGCCCCCCGCGATGCCGTCCCAAGCGATGCCCTCCCCCGCGATTGTCTGGCCCGACACCGCCGCCACGCGCCGCGCCGCGCAGGATTTCATCGAGACCCTGAACCGCGCGTTGCTGGCCCAGCCCAGCGCCACCCTGACGCTGGAGCGCTGGTGCGGCGCCCATGGCATCGGCGATCCGGCCCTGGTGCGGGCCGAACGCGAGCGCGCCGGCGAGGACCCGGCCCCCGAGGAGGTGCGCGCCCTGCTCGGCGCCGATGCGCAGACCCCGGTGCGCCACCGCCGGGTGCGGCTCACCTGCGGCGCCATCGTCTTGTCGGAGGCGGACAATTATTACCGGCCCGACCGCCTGACGGCGGAGATGAACGCCATCCTCGATGCCACCGACACGCCCTTCGGCAAGGTGGTGCGCCCGCTCGATTTCCGCCGCCGCACGCTGGAAACGCGCCTGCTGTGGCAGCCGGCGGACGAGCCCCGGCCTTCCGGCGCTGCCGGCCCGCTGGTGATGCCCGCGCTTCGTGCTGGCCCACCGTGCGGTGCTGAGCCTGCCCGACGGCACCCCCTTCAGCGCCCTGATCGAGCGCTACACCTCCGGCGTGCTGGCGTTTCCCGCGCCGAAGTGAGGGGGAGAGACGGAGGCGGGAAGTGCGGGCGCGTCCCCTCCCCCGCGCGCGGGGAAGGCTTCACCGCCGGTGCATCACACCCATCCCACGGTCGCCGTCCGGCTTGACCGGACGGCCCATGGCCCGGCCGGGATACGGCGACCGGGACTTGGCGACAGGAGCTTGGAAAGCGGCAAGATGGGCCCTCCGGTGAAGCCGGAGGGCGACGGGATCAGGAGGTGCAACGCTCCGGAAGGCTCGCCTTCAGCAGCGCAGCCCCCGCTCAGGCCTCGGTCTGGGCCTCGGCCACCGCGACGGCGGTCATGTTGACGATGCCACGGGCGGTGACCGACGGGCCGAGGATGTGGGCGGGCTTGGCCGTGCCCATCAGGATCGGACCCACCGGCAGCGCGTCGCCCAGCACCTTCAGCATGTTGAAGGCGATGTCGGCGGCGTCGAGGTCGGGCATCACCAGTACGTTGGCCGCGCCGGTGAGGGTCGAGTTGGGCAGCACCCGCTTGCGGATGTCCTCCAGCAGGGCGGAATCCGCCTGCATCTCGCCATCCACCTCCAGGTTCGGCTCACGCTCGCGGATGATGGAGAGCGCCGAGCGCACCCTTTTGGCCGACAGCGTCTCGTGGCTGCCGAAATTGGAGTGCGACAGCAGCGCCACCCGCGGCTCCAGGCCGAAGCGACGGACATGGGCGGCGGCCAGCACGGTCATCTCGGCGAGGTCGGCGGCGGTGGGCTCGGTCTGGATCTGGGTGTCGCAGATGAAGAAGTTGCCGTGGGAGGTGATGAGCAGCGACAGCGCCGCCAGCTCCTTCACCCCCGGCGCGAGGCCGATGATGTCGCGCACCTGCCGCAGGTGGCGGGTGAAGCGGCCCTCGATGCCGCACAGCATGGCATCCGCCTCGCCGCGCTTCACGGCCAGCGCCGCGATCACGGTGGGATGGGTGCGCACCAGGGTGCGGGCAGCGTCCGGCGTCACGCCGCGGCGGCCGGCGATCTCCACATAGTCGCGCACATAGTCACGATAACGCGGATCGTCTTCCGGGTTGATGAGATCGAAGTCATGGCCCGGCCGCACCGAAAGGCCGAAGCGCTTCAGGCGGGTCTCCAGCACATTGGGACGGGCGACGATGATGGGACGGGCGATGCCCTCCTCCACCACCGCCTGCACCGCGCGCAGCACCCGCTCGTCCTCGCCTTCGGCATAGACCACGCGCTTGATGTTGCGCTTCGCCTGGGCAAACAGCGGCCGCATGATGAAGCCGGAGCGGAACACGAAATGGTCCAGCCGCTCGATATAGGCGTCCATGTCAGCGATGGGCCGGGTGGCGATGCCGGTGTCCATGGCCGCCTTCGCCACCGCCGGCGCGATGCGCAGGATGAGGCGCGGGTCGAACGGCGAGGGAATGAGCGAATCGGCGCCGAAGGCGCGGGTCTCGCCGCCATAGGCGCGGGCCACCACGTCGGAGGGGGTCTCGCGGGCCAGCGCCGCAATGGCCTCCACCGCCGCCATCTTCATCTCGGGGTTGATGTCGGTCGCCCCCACGTCCAGCGCCCCGCGGAAGATGTAGGGGAAGCACAGGACATTGTTGACCTGGTTGGGGAAGTCCGAGCGGCCGGTGCAGATCATGGCATCGGGGCGCGCCTCGCGGGCGACCTCGGGCATGATCTCCGGCACCGGATTGGCGAGGGCGAGGATGAGCGGGTGGTCCGCCATCTTCTTCACCATCTCCGGCTTCAGCACGCCGCCGGCGGAGAGGCCGAGGAAGATGTGGGCGCCCTCGATCACCTCGTCCAGGGTCCGCTTGTCGGTCTTCTGGGCGAACTTCTCCTTGTAGGGATCCATCAGGGTGTTGCGGCCGTCATAGACCACGCCCTCGATGTCGCAGACCCAGATGTTCTCCTTCTTGGCACCCAGCGTGAGCAGCAGGTTGAGGGAGGCGAGGGCCGCCGCGCCGGCGCCCGAGGCGACGATCTTCAGCTCCTCGATCTTGCGCTTGCCCACCTCCATGGCGTTGCGCACCGCCGCGCCGACGATGATGGCGGTGCCGTGCTGGTCGTCATGGAAGACCGGGATCTTCATGCGCTCGCGCAGCTGGGCTTCCACCTCGAAGCACTCGGGAGCCTTGATGTCTTCCAGGTTGATGCCACCGAAGGTGGGCTCCAGCGCGCTGACCACGTCGACCATGCGCTCGACGGTCTTGGCGTCGATTTCGATGTCGAACACGTCGATGCCGGAGAACTTCTTGAACAGGACGGCCTTGCCCTCCATCACCGGCTTGCCGGCGAGCGGGCCGATGTCGCCGAGGCCGAGCACGGCGGTTCCGTTGGAGACGACGGCGACGAGATTGGCGCGGATGGTCAGTTCCGCCGCCAGCAGCGGATCGGCGGCGATGGCTTCACAGGCGGCGGCGACGCCGGGGGAATAGGCGAGCGCGAGGTCGCGCTGGTTGCCGAGGGGCTTGGTGGCCTGGATCTCCAGTTTCCCGGGCTTCGGCAGGCGATGATAGACGAGCGCCCCGGAACGCAGATCCTCGGAAATGTTGGACGCCATATCCCCTCCCCCTCCTCGAGCCCGCCGGCTCGGCAAAACGGGCTGCAACCTAGCCGCCGCGCTCTCTCATGTCACGGGCCGGGATGAAAATTGAGGTATGTTGCGGGGGCGTAATGCGACTCGGCCGGACGGCTGGGGAAAGGACGGGACATGAGCAGGAAATTCGGCCTTCGGATCGCCGGCGCGGTCGGCCTTGTGGCGGTGCTCTGCGTCGCCGGCTGGTATGGCTTCCTCGCCTGGTCGCGCACCAAGGTCCGGACGGAGGTGGACGCCGTGTTCGCCGGCATCCGGGAGACCGGGGCGAAGGCCTCCTTCGCTGAAGCCAGCTTTGATCCCAGGGAGATGGGCGTCACCGTCACCGGCATTTCCATCCTCTCCCCCGACGGGTCGGCGCAGGTGAAGGTGGGGCGACTCTCCGCCCGCGGCGGCGAACGGCCCACCGACCGGCGCGTGGCGGTGGACGCCCTCGACCTCGACGACGTGGAGATCGCCCTCACCGGCGAGGCCGCCGCCGGCGGCACCATCACCTATTCCCTGCCGCAGGTGATGATCGACCGCTACAACGGCCCCATGACGCTGGTCGCCGCCGGCGAGGGCAACGGCCCGTTCGGCGCGCTCAGGGTGGCGCTGCGCCAGCTCGCGGCCACCACCGCCGCCAAGGTGACCATTCCCGAGGCCCGCGGGCGCATCACGCCGGCCGGCGCCGCCCCCACCGAGATCGCCTATCGCAACCTCGCTGCGGAAGGCGTGAACGCGGGAGCCATCCGCAGCATGGTGGTGGATTCCATCACCTTCGCCTTTACCCTTCCGCCCCTGCCCGCCACCGGCGGCGACGCCAAGAGCACGCAGCCCGGCCCCGGTGCCGCGGCGGACAAGACTGCTCCCAGCCGTGCCACCGGGCAGATCGACGGCACCGTTGCCGCGCAGATCGACACCGCCCCGCTCCTGCTCATGACCCAGCCCGGCGGGCCGGCCGGCAAGGCCGCGGAGACCTATGGCCGCATCGTCGGGAAGGTGGTGACCGGACCCTACAAGCTGACCCAGGACAATGGTCTGTCCCAAGGCGCCCAGTCCATCCTGATGGAGAACGTGGCCATCAAGCCTGTGGCCTTCAGCGCCGAGCGCATCGCAACCTTCAACGCCCTGGCCCGCAAGGCGCCGGACCTGTCGCGCGAGGACGGCCGACGCTTCATGGAGGTGTTCCGCGATCTCATCGGCGGCATTGCCTTCACCACCTATGCCGCCACCAACGTCACCAGCGCGGAGCAAGGTGCGACAGGCAAGGTCGCAGCCATGCGGCTCGAAGGTCTCACCAACGGGGTGCTGGACGGCGCCACCGTCGAGGGGGTGGAGGGCGTCACCCCCGGCGGTGGCGCGGCCAAGATGGCACGGCTCGCGGTGCGCCAGCTCGATTTCAACCAGCTGACCAAGCTCGCGGCGGAGACGGACGCGCCCTCGCCGCTGTCGGCGCTGGTGCTGTTCAAGGTCTTCTCCGGGATGGAGATGAAGGACCTCGAAGTACCCTATGGCGAGGGCCCGCAAAGCAACGAGCCGGTGAAGATCGGTACCTTCGCCCTGTCCTGGGGCGGCTCGCTCGGGGCGCTGCCCTCCTATTTCGACTTCACCCTCGCCGACGTGTCCGGGCCCATCAATGCCGACGACGGCGAGCCCTTCACCTATCTGGTGCAGGCCGGCATCAGCCGCGCCACCATCTCCATGGGCTTGAAAGCGGCCTATGACATCAATGACCGCACCCTCACCATCGCTCCGGTGACCACCGAGGTGAAGGACGCCTTCCGGGTGAACCTGGAATCGGCGCTGGTGGACGTGCCCGACGCCGCCTTCACTGATCCCGCCGGCTTCCTCGCCGCCCTCCCGGTGGTGACGGCGGGGCCGGTGAAGGTGACCCTGACCGATCTCGGCCTCGCCAAGCTCATGTTCGCCCAGTTCGCCGCAGCGGCTGGCGTGAGTGAGGAGGAGTATCGCAACGAGGTGGTGGCACTGGCGGAAGGCTTCGCCGACGAGCTCAAGGCGGTCTCGCCCGATGCCGCGTCGGTGGGCGCTGCGGTGGTGGCCTTCCTGCGCAAGCCCGGCACGCTGACGGTGACCGCGACTCCGAAGGGCCGCGTGCCGCTGCTGGCGCTGGCGGGCTCTGACGACCCCTCGGTGGTGCTGGAGGCGTTCAGCTTCTCCGCGACGGCGACGGCGCCCTGAGGCTACTGGCTGCAAACGCCAAGACGGCCCCTGGAAGCCCTGTCCCGCCCGACGCCGGAAAGTCCGGCCTCGGCTGTCGCGAACAGAATGCGGCAACAGCCGGGTAACGGCGGAAAAGGGGGGAACTCGCCCGGCCAATCACCTGCGCGGTGCGGACCGCCGGATCATTTCCCCGTGCCGGACATATTCAGGAGCATAACCAGCTTCATGATCTGCTGCTGGATGGCGGCATTCACCTCCGCCGGCTTGTTCTCCTCCACCTGCACCGCCTTGAGGCCGAGCGGGCTCTGGTAGAAGGCGACGAGGCCCTTGAGTTCCGCAGGCGTGAAGGCCTTCGCATAATAGGCGGCGAAGGTGGCCATGAGATCCTCGCGGATACCTGCGGAGGCCTTCAGGAGCTCGGCGCGCACCTCGGCCTGCCTGTCGGCGGGCTGCTTCTCCACCGCCTGGGCGATCATGCGGTCGATCCGGCTTTCCATGCCGGGGGCGACGGCCAGTTTCACCATCTGGCGCGCCAGTGCCGCCGCATCGGCCCCCTCCTCCGCCACGGCCGTAACCGGAGACAGCAGAGCCGCGACCACGAGCCAAGACATTACCAGCGACGACACTGCGAGCGACGACACAGCAAGCCTTGAAAACACAGTGCGCATCGGCGTTCCTCCCCGGGAACGCCGATGCGTCGCGTGCGCCCGGTCCTGCGTTCCCGCAGGACAGGCTATACCTATTTCGCCTGCGGTGCCGGGCGAATGTGAAGCTCGCGCAGCTGCTTGGGGGCGGCCTCCGCCGGGGCGCCCATGAGCAGGTCGAGGGCCTGCTGGTTCATGGGGAAGAGCGAGATTTCGCGCAGGTTGGTCACGCCGCACAGCAGCATCACGATGCGGTCCACGCCCGCCGCCATGCCGCCATGGGGCGGGGCGCCATACTGGAACGCACGGTACATGCCGCCGAAGCGCTCCTCCACCGTCTGGGCGTCATAGCCGGCGATCTCGAACGCCTTCACCATGGCCTCGGGGCGATGGTTGCGGATGCCGCCAGACGCGATCTCGTAGCCGTTGCAGGCGATGTCGTACTGGAACGCCTTGATCGACAGCGGGTCCTGCGTGTTCAGCGCGTCCAGCCCGCCCTGGGGCATGGAGAAGGGATTGTGCGAGAAATCGACCTTCTTCTCTTCTTCCGAATATTCGTAGAAGGGGAAGTCGACGATCCAGGCCAGCTCGAAGCGGTCCTTGTCGACGAGGTTCAGCTCCTCGCCCACGCGGGTGCGGGCAAGGCCGGCGAACTTCACGAACTTGTCCGGGTCGCCGGCGACGAAGAAGGCGGCATCGCCCGCCTTGAGGTCGAGCTGGGCGCGGATCGCCTCGGTGCGCTCGGGACCGATGTTGTTGGCGAGCGGGCCGGCGCCGACAACACCAGGCTCGACCACATGTCCCTCACCGGCACCCGGGCCGCGCGACTTCTCAAGGGCATCCTTGACCGCCTTCTCGCCGCCAGCGGCAGCGTCGGCAGACAGATCCCGCCACATGATGTAGCCCAGCCCCGGCTGGCCTTCGCTCTGGGCCCAGCTGTTCATGCGGTCGCAGAAGGCTCTAGAGCCGCCGCCGGGGGCGGGGATGGCCCACACCTCGTTCTTCTCCACCTCCAGCATTCGGGCGAACACCTTGAAGCCCGAGCCGCGGAAATGCTCCGACACGTTCTGCATCACCAGCGGGTTGCGCAGGTCCGGCTTGTCGGTGCCGTACTTGCGCAGGGACTCCGCATAGGGGATGCGCGGCCACTTCTGGGTCACCGGCTTGCCTTCGGCGAACTGCTCGAACACCCCGGTGATGACCGGCTCCACCGCCGCGAAGATGTCCTCCTGCTCGACAAAGCTCATCTCCAGGTCGAGCTGGTAGAACTCGCCGGGCAGGCGATCGGCGCGGGGGTCCTCGTCGCGGAAGCAGGGGGCGATCTGGAAGTAGCGGTCGAAGCCGCTCATCATGATCAGCTGCTTGTACTGCTGCGGCGCCTGGGGCAGCGCATAGAACTTGCCGGGGTGCAGGCGGCTCGGCACCAGGAAGTCGCGCGCGCCCTCCGGCGAGGAGGCGGTGAGGATGGGGGTCTGGAATTCGAAGAAGCCCTGCCCCTTCATGCGCGAGCGCATGGCATCGATGATCGCGCCCCGCGTCATGATGTTGCGGTGGAGCTTCTCCCGCCGCAGGTCGAGGAAGCGGTAGCGAAGGCGCGTCTCTTCCGGATATTCCACGTCACCGAACACGGGCAGCGGCAGCTCGGCCGAGGGGCCCAGCACTTCCAGCTCGGTGGCGTAGACCTCCACGGCGCCGGTGGCGAGGTCGGGGTTCTCGGTACCCTCGGGGCGCAGGCGCACCTTGCCGTCGATGCGGATCACCCATTCGGCGCGCACCTTCTCGGCATCCTTGAAGGCGGCGCTGTCGGGGTCCACCACCACCTGGGTCAGGCCGTAATGGTCGCGCAGGTCGATGAAGAGCACGCCGCCGTGGTCGCGGATGCGGTGGCACCAGCCGGAGAGGCGCACGATCTCGCCCACCTGGGCGGTCGAAAGCGCGCCGCAAGTATGGGAGCGGTAACGGTGCATGGGTCGCCCTTTCAAGGCTGAAGGGATAGGACGCGGGCCGCGGGCCCGGTGTCCGGACGCCCCGCGCGCAGCCAGATGGGCGCGCGCCGGACGCCTGAGGCCCCGTCCGTCCCGGGCGCGGCGTCTCCGCGCGCCACGGCACGACAGTCCGCGTCTGAGGCGGGGCGAAGGTGCATGCGCCCCGCCCCTTGTCAAGCGCGCTGTCGGTTTAGGCCGGTTTCAAGCCATGTTGAAAAACCCTGAAATCGTGCGTTAATGCTGCAGTGCAGCGCAGGGCGAGCGGGGGCGTAGCCAGCATGGACGCGCCAGGGGGCGAACAACGAACACCGGGCCGGCCGGGCCGGCGCAATCCGGTGCCGCTGGTCATTCTCGCGGCGCTGCTGATCCTGAGCATCGTCGTCGCCACCGGCCTTTTCGTCCGGTCAGCGCGGCGCGACGGCATCAACGACCGCCGCCGCGAGCTGGCCAACCTCGCCCTGACCCTGGCGGAGCAGACCGCGCGGGTGTTCCAGGGCCTGGAATTCATCCAGGACGACCTGATCGGCCACATGCGTGAGCAGGGGATCGAAAGCCCCGGCCAGCTGCGCGCGATGATGGGCACGCAGGCCGTGCACATCCTGCTGCGGGCGCGGATCTCCGCATTGGTCCAAGTGGGCTGGTTCTCCATTGTCGACGACACTGGGCAGCTTGTGAACTCGTCGCGGGCATGGCCGGCCCCGGACGTCAACATTTCAGATCGCCCCGTCTTCCGGGAGCTTTCCGCCCCGCACGGGCCGCGCCATTTCGTCGGGGAGCCGGCGGCCAGCCCCAGGACGACCAGCATATCAATCACCCTCGCCACCCGCTTCACCACCAGCGACGGTCGCTTCCTCGGCCTGGTGCAGGGCGCGCTGGAGCAGTCATACCTGGAGCGCTTCTACGAGGCCATCCGGCTCGGCCGCGACGGCATGATCGCCCTAGTGCGCACCGACGGGACGCTGCTCGCGCGGCACCCCGGCAGCGCCGGTCTCGCCGATCGCGACCCGGCGCTGCGGGCGCGGACCATCGGCGCCGTCCTTGCCGCCGCAACGGATGGCGTTCTGCCCGCCGGCGCCCTCGACGAAAAGGGACGCATCGCCGCGCTCCAGCCCCTGCCCAACCTGCCGCTGGCCATCGTGGTCAGCGACAGCCGCTCGGCCATCGAAACCGTGCTGTGGCAGCGCGCCATGCCGCTGATCATCGCCTCGGGGCTGCTGTGCTGCGCCATCGCCCTCATCACCTACGGCGTCGCGCGGCTGATCAGGGGCGAGCGCGCCTTTGCAGCAGCCGAGCACGCCCTGGCGCGGGTCGACCCTCTGACCGGCCTTGCCAACCGGCTCGCCTTCACCGAGAGCCTCGAAGCCCTGCTCGCGATGCCCGGCGCCACGCCGCGCTTCTCCCTGCACTGCGTCGATCTCGACGACTTCAAGGCCGTGAACGACACGCTTGGCCACGAGGCTGGCGACCTGCTCCTGACCAGGTTCGCCCAACGCATCATTGGCCGGCTGGCGCCGGGAGACACCGCCGCCCGGCTCGGGGGCGACGAATTCGGCATCCTGCGGCTCGGCAGCAGCGGTGACCGGGAGGCTCTGGCGTTTGCCCAGGGCATCATCGATGCCTTTCAGGAACCGTTCGACATCGGCCACCACCGGGTCACCGGTGGATGCAGCATCGGCGTTGCCCTGTCCCCGGTGGACGGGACCACGGCGACGCAACTGCTGCACAATGCGGACCTCGCGCTCTACCGCGCCAAGAGCGACGGGCGCTGCATCGCGCGGGCGTTCGCGGCGGAGATGGAAGCGAGCGCCAGCGCGCGCCGCACTCTGGAGGCCGACCTGCACGCCGCCTGGCGGGAGCGGCATTTCGTCCTCGCCTACCAACCCATCTTCGAGGCCGCCAGCGGCCGGCTGGCCGGCTTCGAGGCGCTCGCGCGCTGGCCCCATTCCGAGCGCGGACTGGTCCCGCCGGAAACCTTCATCTCCGTCGCCGAGGAGACCGGCCTCATCGTGCCGCTCGGCGCCTGGGTGCTGCGGGAGGCCTGCCGGGTGGCCGCGGAATGGCCGCCGAACCTGTTCGTGTCGGTGAACCTCTCGCCCCTCCAGTTCCTTGGCGCCCAGACCCATCAGCAGGTGCGCGCGGCCCTCGAGGAATCCGGCCTCCCGGCCCGGCGCCTCGAGCTGGAGATCACCGAATCGAGCCTGCTCAAGCAGGGGCCCACGGTGCGGACTACCCTTGAGCAGCTCGCCGACGAGGGAATCACCGTCGCCCTCGACGATTTCGGCACCGGCTATTCCTCCCTCGCCTATCTGCGCACGCTCAACATCGGCCGCATCAAGGTGGACCGCTCGTTCGTGCATGACGTCGCGCAAAGCCCCCACAGCCTCGCCATCGTGCGGGCCATCGTCGGCCTTGCGCGCACCCTGTCCCTGAGCTGCACGGCCGAAGGCATTGAAACCGAGGCCCAGCGCCGCATCCTGGCGGACGAAGGCTGCACCCACCTCCAGGGCTTTTTCCTGGGCCGCCCGACCACCGCCGAGGCCGCCCTCGCCATGGCCCGTTCCGCCGCAGCCTGACAAAATCGCGCCACATTCCCTTTTCGGGACGGCCTGGCATGGGTATGGTCTGCGGATGGATCCGATCTCCTCGACCGAGGCGCTGGCAGCGGCCTGCGAACGCCTCGCCCGCCACCCTTTCGTCACCGTCGACACGGAATTCCTAAGGGAAACCACGTTCTGGCCGAAGCTCTGCGTCGTGCAGGTCGCCTCGCCGGAAGAAGCCGTGCTCATCGACGCGCTGGCGGACGGGCTCGATCTCGCCCCCTTCTACCGGCTCATGGCCAATGAGCGGGTGATGAAGGTGTTCCACGCCGGCCGGCAGGACATCGAGATCATCTGGCACCAGGCCCGACTCATCCCGCATCCGGTGTTCGACACCCAGGTGGCGGCGATGGTGCTCGGCTATGGCGACAGCATCTCTTATGACCAGCTGGTTCAGCGCGTCACGGGCCACGCCCTCGACAAGTCGTCGCGCTTCACCGACTGGTCGCGCCGGCCGCTGAGCCAGGCGCAGATCGTCTATGCCGTGGCCGACGTCACCCATCTGCGCGACATCTACATCAAGCTGACAACGGACCTGGAGACGCGGGGCCGCGCGGAGTGGGTGGGCGAGGAAATGCACGTCCTCACCTCCCCCGCCACCTACGAGCAGCACCCGGACAGCGCCTGGGAGCGGCTGAAGTCCCGCGTGCGCAAGCCGCGCGAGCTGGCCGTGCTGGTGGAGGTGGCCGCCTGGCGCGAGCGCGAGGCCCAGACCCGCGACCTGCCGCGCGGCCGCGTGATCAAGGACGAGGTGATCGGCGAGATCGCGGTGCAGCAGCCGCAGACGCCGGAGAAGCTGGCCGAGCTGCGCTCCCTGCCCAAGGGCTTCGAACGCTCGCGCTACGGCGAGGCGGTGCTGGAGGCGGTGCGTCGGGGCGTCGCCCGAGACCCCAAGACCCTGCCGCGCATCGAGCGCGACAAGCCCTTGCCCAACGGTGCCAGCGCCACGGTGGAACTGCTGAAGGTGCTGCTGCGCATGACGGCGGAGCAGAATGCGGTGGCCGCCAAGGTGATCGCCACCACCGAGGACCTGGAGCGTATCGCGGTCAGCGACGAAGCCGACGTGCAGGCGCTGAAGGGCTGGCGCCGCGAGCTGTTCGGCGAGCGCGCCCTGGCCCTGAAGGCCGGCCGCCTGGCGCTGGCGGTGAACCACGGCCGCGTCATTGCGGTGGAGAAATAAGCGAACGGCCGGCGCGAAGCTCGCACCGGCCGCTGGAAAGACCTGCTCGAATATCTGAAGCGTGCGGGGATCTCCCCCGCACTTCACCCCGGCCGGGAGAAGGTCAGGATCTCGCGCTTGCCGGCGTGGTTGGCGGGGCCGACGATGCCCTCGGTCTCCATGCGCTCCATGAGGCTTGCGGCCTTGTTGTAGCCCACCTGGAGCCGCCGCTGGATGTAGGACGTGGACGCCTTGCGGTCGCGCATGACGATGGCCACCGCCTGGTCGTAGAGATCGCCCCCGGCCTCGCCGAGGCTGGAACGGTCGAACACGGCGTCATCCTCGTCGTCCACCTCGGCGTCCTCGTCGAGGATCACGGCGTCCAGATAGTCCGGCCCACCCTGGGCCTTGAGGAAGGCCACCACCTTCTCCACCTCGCCATCGGACACGAACGGCCCGTGGACACGGGTGATGCGCCCGCCGCCGGCCATGAACAGCATGTCGCCCTGCCCCAGCAGCGTCTCGGCGCCCATCTCTCCGAGGATGGTGCGGCTGTCGATCTTGCTCGTGACCTGGAACGAGATGCGGGTGGGGAAATTGGCCTTGATGGTGCCGGTGATCACATCCACCGAGGGGCGCTGTGTGGCCATCACCAGATGGATGCCGGCGGCCCGGGCCATCTGGGCGAGGCGCTGGATGGCGCCCTCGATCTCCTTGCCCGCCACCATCATCAGGTCGGCCATCTCGTCCACGATGACGACGATGTAGGGCAAGGGGGTGAGGTCCATCTCCTGTTCCTCGAACAGGCTTTCCCCGGTCTCTTTGTCGAAGCCCACCTGCACGTTGCGGGTGATGACCTCGCCCTTCTCCGCCGCCTCCTTCACGCGGGCGTTGAAGCCGTCGATGTTGCGCACCGCGAGGCGGCTCATCTTCTTGTAGCGCTCCTCCATCTCCTTCACCGCCCATTTGAGGGCGATGATCGCCTTCTTCGGGTCGGTGACGACGGGGGTGAGCAGGTGCGGGATGCCCTCGTAGACGGACAATTCCAGCATCTTTGGGTCGATCATGATGAGCCGGCAGGCATCCGGCGTGTGCCGGTAGAGCAGGCTCAGGATCATGGTGTTGATGGCCACCGACTTGCCCGAGCCGGTGGTGCCGGCCACCAGCAGGTGGGGCATGCGGGCCAGGTCCGCGATCACCGGCACGCCGCCGATGGTCTTGCCGAGGCACAGGCCGAGCTTGGGGTGGGTCTCAACGAATTCGTGGCTGGAGAGAAGCTCGCGCAGCCACACGGTCTCGCGCCGCCGGTTGGGCAGCTCGATGCCGATGACGTTGCGCCCCTCCACCACCGCCACGCGGGCCGACACCGCGCTCATGGAGCGGGCGATATCCGCCGACAGGCCGATGACGCGGGAGGACTTCACCCCCGGCGCCGGCTCGAACTCATAGAGAGTGACCACCGGGCCGGGATTGGCGTCGATGACCTCGCCGCGCACGCCGAAATCGCGCAGCACCTGCTGCAGCATGGTGGACGACTGGTCGAGGAACTCCTCGGACATCTCATAGTCCGGCTCCACCACCGGCGGCTCGCGCAGCAGGTCGAGGGGCGGCAGGTCGTAGAAATTGCCCTCGTCCGTGATGTCCCCATCGGCGTTGATGGCCGGGGCGGCGAGAACCGGCGGCGGAGCGGTGGCGGACGACGATTGCGCCGCGCTGGCCGCAGGCACCGGCGCCGGAAGGGCAGCCGGCGCGAAGCCGAGCGGCGCCACCGCGCCGAGGAAATGGGCGGTGATGCTCGTCTGGTAAGGCCGCCAGAGCGAAGGCCCCGGCTCCGTCAGGATCGGCAGGCCGGAGAGAGCGGAAGCCGCGGCGAGGGGTTCGCTGGCGTCGCCGGCGTCGGCTTCATCGGCCAGTTCCGCGTCGTCGGCGAGGAGCAGATCCTCGTCCCCGCCGTCCTCATCCTCGGCTTCGTCCTCATCCTCGGCTTCGGCGGCGTCCTCGTAAGCGTCTTCGTCGCCTTCAGACGCGTCGGCCATTTCGTCTTCAGCTTCAACGTCGGCATCGTCCGAGGCGAGGAGCAGGGCATCCTCCCCGGCGTCGAAGTCGACCTCTTCATCTGCCTCCTCGGCGTCAACCTCTGGCTCCCCGGCCTCCGCCTCGGCGCCGTCCGACTCAGCATCTATGGCGAGGTCGTCTTCGACCTCCACTTCGGCCATGAGGTCGGCATCGTCGATCATTTCGTCTTCGACACGCTCGTCCTCAGCGTCCGAATCAGCCTCCGTCTCACCCGCCACCGGCGCGTCGCAGATGGCCGCGTCCTCGATTGAAGCAGCATCCAGCGGCTGGGCCTGATCATCGCGGTCGGAGGGAGCAAGATCCTGCTCCTCGGCATGGGCGGGGGGCACGGCGGCGCGGCCGAGGACCAGAAGACGCGACAGGGCCTCGAAATGGGGCGGCAGATCCTCGTCCGGCTCCGGAACCGCAACCTCGAGTGCAGCGACCTCAACGGACGCGTCGGACGGGTCGTCCATGAACGCGACCTGCGCTTCGACCACCTCTTGCAGCGCGAGGGCCTCCTGAACAGCGAAGGCTTCTTGTGGCTCATGTTCCGCGAAAGCCGCAGGCGCATCCGCGCCCCAAGCCTCGGCCGTGCCGGGGGTGAGGAGCGGCCCGTCGTCCACGAGCGCTTCCGCCGGCATGGCCTCAACCGCGAGGGCTGCGACCTCGTCGGAAACCTCGGCCGCGAGTTCGATATCGACCGGCGCGGGCGGGTCGATGGCGGCGGCAACCGCCGCCCCCGGCACCACCGCCGCGTCATCCGCAGGGTCGAGCACGAAATGCCAGCTCCGGCTCGAAATCTCCGGCACCGGGGCGGTCTGCGCCTCGCTCAGCGCCCCGACGTGCTCCTCGATGCCGGGCAGGCCCGACGGCTCATGCAGGGCCTCCGCCTCGCGCGGACGCAGGAAATGGTCCGGCGTGCGGGTGAAGCGGGTATTGGCGTCGAGGGTGAAGGGCCGCAGCCAGCTCGGAATCAGCTCGAGGTCGATCCAGCTGTGGGTAAGCGTGGCCGCGGGCGTCTCCACCGGAGCGCGGTACTCCGGCGCGAAGGCGCCGAGTGACGGCGTCACCCTGCCGCTGCCGCCATAGGCAGCCGGCGGCGCATAGTCCGCTTCCTCGTTGAAAGCAGGATATCCAAAGGATCTGGGAGGACGGTTGAAGGAAGACATACTGATCCGTAGCCCGCAGCACCGGCGCCGTTCCCCAAGGCTTAGAGCCCCCGCGTTAAGGGGAGGTTTGCACCCCCGGCGCAACGGTTCTTAATTACCGCCACCTGTGGATGGCGGGGACCGCCTCCCGAAGGGGAATGGCAGGCGGGGATATGCGGCACGCCCACGCGTCCGGGCTGCCGGGCACGGGGCGTTCGTTGCTCAAATGTGTGCGGGAATTGGCGCAGGCGCGACGGCCTGTCGCGGACAGGCGGGCATCTCGCGATGGAACGCCTCACAGGGCGTCGCGCAGGCCCTTCACGAAGCTCGACAGGCCGGTCAGGCGCCGGCGCTTCAGCCGTTCCGCCTGCAGGATGGCGGTGAGCTTGACGAGGCTGTCGTCCACCTCGTGGTTGATGATGATGTAGTCGTATTCGGTATAGTGGCTGATCTCGTCGGAGGCCTTGGCCATGCGCTGGTGCACCACCTCTTCCGAATCCTGAGCGCGGGAGCGCAGGCGCTGCTCAAGGTCCGCGGCGGTGGGCGGCAACAGGAAGACTTTCACCAGGTCCTGCTGGGCGGTCTCGCCCAACTGCTGGGTGCCCTGCCAGTCGATGTCGAACAGCACGTCCCGGCCGGCGGATAGGGCCAGTTCCACGGCGGGGCGCGGCGTGCCGTAGAGATTGTCGAACACCACCGCGTGCTCCAGCAGTTCGCCCTCGTCCCGCATGCGGTGGAAGGTGGGCACGTCCACGAAATAATAGTCCTTGCCCTCCACCTCGCCCGGCCGGGGCGGCCGCGTGGTGACGGACACGGACATGGTGATTCGATCGTCGCTCGCCAGCAGCTTGCGCGACAGGGTGGTCTTGCCTGCGCCCGATGGCGAGGACAGCACCAGCATCAGCCCGCGCCGCGCGAGGATACCCGCGCCCGGCTTCCAGCCCGGCAGCGCGAAGTGCGACGACACGGAGGAAGAGGCGGATTGCGGCATGGGTTCGGGCTTCACTCGAGGTTCTGGATCTGCTCGCGGAACTGGTCCACCAGCAGCTTCAGGTCAAGCCCGATCTGCGTCAGCGCCACGGAATTGGACTTGGAGCACAGGGTGTTCGCCTCGCGGTTGAACTCCTGGGCCAGGAAATCGAGCCGCCGGCCGGCCGGGCCGCCGGTGTGCAGCAGGTCGCGCGCGGCGGCGATATGGGCGCTGAGCCGGTCCAGTTCCTCACGCACGTCGGCCTTGGTGACGGCGAGCACCGCCTCCTGGTGCAGGCGGTCGGGATCCAGTGTGGCGGCCTCCATCAGCACCCGCACCTGCTCGGCGATGCGGGCCTTGATGGCCTCGACGCCACGCTCGGGCAGGCGCTCGGCCCGCACCAGCAGGGCGGCAATGGCATCGAGCCGCTCGGAGAGGATGGCATTGAGCGCCTCGCCCTCGCGGGCGCGCATGGCGCCGAGTTCCCCCAACGCCCGGTCGAAGGCCGAGAGCATGGCGGACATGAGCGCGCGGCGCTCCTCCTCGCCCTCATCGGCCTCGGCGATCTCCACCATGCCCTTCACCGCCACCAGGGCGTCGAGGGTGGGCTCCGGCGCGCCGAGGCGGCGAGCGCTCTCGGACACCGTCCGGTACAGCGCCTCCAGCGCCCCCTGGTTGACCCGAACCGTGCTGGTCTCCCCCTCGCGGGTGGCGGCGAGGGTGGCGGAGACCGAGCCGCGGGTCAGGACCTGCCCGGTGCGGGTGCGCACGTCCGCCTCCAGCACCTCGAAGCCCGGCGGCAGGCGCAGCCGCAGGTCCAGCCCCTTGCCGTTGACCGAACGCACCTCCCAGCCGAAACGCCACGGCCCATGGGAGCCGGCAACGCGGGCAAAGCCAGTCATGCTGGCGAGGGGGGCCCGGGCCGAAGCCGGAACGCGGTTGGTGGTCACGGCGGCACGCTTCATGTTCGATCCTGCGGCGACGCCGCGCTCAAGGGGTCAAGGGCGTTTCGGAAGACGGGCCAACGGTCCTGCGTCCTGAAACCGCTTAACACAATAACCTGAGGCCGGGACATTGTGATCCGGCTTCAGGCCTGCCTTGAAGACATATCCGACCATAATCGCCATGCGATCGGATCAGAGCATGCCCTAGTTGCCCGAATTCGGCGCCGCGGTGGGGGCCGGCGTGCCCGTAGCCGGGGCGGCTGGGGCGTTGCCCTGCTCGATGGCGCGCCAGCGGGCGACATTCTTGTTGTGGTCGGCTAGCGTCTCGGCGAAGGCATGGCCGCCCGTGCCGTCCGCGACGAAGAACAGATCCTTCGTTTTGGGCGGATTGGCCACTGCCGCCAGCGCGTCGCGCCCCGGATTGCAGATGGGGCCGGGCGGCAGGCCGTCGATGGCGTAGGTATTATATGCCGTCGCGGTGGCGATGTCAGTGCGGCTGATGGGCCGCCCCAGGGAGCCGCGTCCACCGACGATGCCGTAGATGATGGTCGGATCCGACTGGAGCCGCATCTTCTTGTTGATCCGGTTGACGAACACCGCGGCCACCTTGGGCCGCTCGGCGGCAAGGCCGGTCTCCTTCTCCACGATGGAGGCGAGGGTGACCAGTTCCTGCGGGCTTTTGACCGGCACGTCGGGCGCGCGCTTGGCCCAGAGGGTGGCGAGCAGCTTACGCTGCTCCTCGGCCATCTTCTTCAGCACCTCCTCGCGGGTCTGGCCGCGGGTGATCTGGTAAGTCTCAGGCAGCAGCGTCCCCTCGGCCGGCACGGCGGGAGTGCCGGTGAGCAGCTCGTTGTCCATCAGGCGCTTGACCACCTGCTGGCTGGTCAGGCCCTCGGGAATGGTGATCTGGTGCACCACCATCTTGCCGGCGGCCAGGGTGTCGATGACGCTCGCCAGCGACTGGCCGGGCTTGAAGACGAATTCGCCGGCCTTGAAGCTGGCATCGGGCCGGGCAATGCGCTGGCCGACCAGGAACAGCAGGGCGTTGGTGATCACCCCCTCGCGCTCGAGAATGTCGCCCATGTCGCGCACGCCGGACCCGCGCGGGATGTTCACCACCTTCTCGGTGGCGAGGGGGCCGGGGGCATAGAAGGCGCGCTCGGCGTACCAGGCCCCGAGGCCACCGCCGACCGCGAGGAACAGCAGGAAGGTGAAGAGGCCGCTGAGAACGGTCACCGCCGGATGCCGCGCCGCGCGCGAGGGGCGCGCCGCCTTGGTCTGCCGGGCACCGCGGCCGGATCGCGCCGATCCCCTGGGCGCGGGCTTAGGCGCCGGGGGCTTGGGCGCAAGGGGCTTGGGCGCAGGTTTGGCGCTGGCGGACGCTGGCGCGGACGGGGCGGACCCTGCGGCGGGGCCGGCCGCAGCTTCGGTGCTGTCGGTCGCGGTCACATCGGCGGGGGGCACAATCGACCCGTCGGGTCCGGTGGCGTCCGGTACTCCGGCCTTTGGTGATCCGTCGTTGGATTCGGCCATCCAAGGGCTCCCCTGTCGTCGGCGAAGGCGCGCGGTCAAACGTTTGGGCCGGAACGCCGCCGCATGGGAGGCTTGCTAAAGGCACATTCAGGCGCAACGGCGGCATAGTGCCGTGCGTCCTCTGGCCCTTCGACCGGGCGGCGGCGTCCGGCGGCGAGCCCGAAGCTGAGGCAGGAGACAACCGGGGCAAGGACCGGTCGGGGCAAGGCCCCGGCCGGCGCAGCATCAGGCGTCGAAGCGCTGGAAGATGAGGGATGCGTTGGTCCCGCCGAACCCGAAGGAATTGGAGAGCACGGCATCGATCTTGCGCGGCTTCGCCTTGAGCGGAACCAGATCGATGGGAGTCTCCACCGACGGATTGTCGAGATTGAGCGTCGCCGGGGCGATCTGGTCGCGGATGGCAAGGACGGAGAAGATCGCCTCCACCGCGCCGGCGGCCCCGAGCAGGTGACCGATGGACGACTTGGTGGACGACATGGAGGTGGTCGCCGCGGCATTGCCGAGCAGCCGTTCCACCGCCTTCAGCTCGATCTCGTCAGCCATGGTGGAGGTGCCATGGGCGTTGATGTAGTCGATGTCGCCCGCCGTCAGGCCCGCCCGCTTCAGAGCCGCCTGCATGCAGCGGAAGGCGCCGTCGCCGTCCGGCGAGGGGGCGGTGATGTGGAAGGCGTCGCCCGACAGGCCGTAGCCCACCAGTTCCGCATAGATGCGCGCGCCGCGCGCCTTGGCATGCTCGAGCTCCTCAAGCACCACCACGCCGGCGCCCTCACCCATCACGAAGCCGTCGCGGTCCTTGTCATAGGGGCGCGAGGCGCGGGTGGGGTCGTCGTTGAAAGCGGTGCAGAGCGCCTTGCAGGCGGCAAAGCCGGCCAACGCCAGGCGGTTGACCGTCGATTCGGTGCCGCCGGCCACCATCACGTCCGCATCCCCCAGCGCGATGAGCCGCCCGGCATCGCCGATGGCATGGGCGCCGGTGGAGCAGGCCGTAACCACGGCGTGGTTCGGCCCCTTCAGCCCGTGGGTGATGGAGACGTAGCCGCCGGCCAGATTGATGAGACGGCCGGGAATGAAGAAGGGCGAGATGCGTCTCGGCCCGCGCTCCTTGAGCAGCAGGGCTGATTCGGCGATGCCTTCGATGCCGCCGATGCCGGAGCCGATGAGCACGCCGGTGTTGATCTGGTCCTCGTAGGAGGATGGGTGCCAGCCGGCGTCATCCAGCGCCTGGGTCGCGGCAGCCATGGCATAGACGATGAACTCGTCCACCTTGCGCTGCTCTTTCGGCTCCATCCACTGGTCGGGATTGAAGGTCCCGTCGGAACCATCACCGCGCGGAACATTCGCGGCGATCTTGCAGGCGAGGTCTGCCACTTCGAAATGGCTGACCGCCTTCACGCCGCTCTCGCCGGCGATGAGCCGCCGCCAGGTCGGCTCGACGCCGCAGCCGAGCGGCGTCACCATGCCGAGGCCGGTGACGACAACACGTCTCATGGGAAAAACTCCGGCAGGCGGGCCATTGGCGCGGCTTGCGCGCGACCCGGTGCGACAACGGCCGCGGGCGCCAAGCGCCGCGCGACCGTCGAATGAACAGGCGTGAGAATCAAGCCGCGTTCTTTTCCAGGAACTTGATCGCGTCACCCACGGTCAGGATCGTCTCGGCGGCATCGTCCGGGATCTCGCAGTTGAAAGCCTCCTCGAAGGCCATCACGAGTTCCACGGTGTCGAGGCTGTCGGCGCCGAGATCGTCGATGAAGGAGGCGCTCTCCGTGACCTTCTCGGGTTCCACCCCCAGATGCTCCGCGACAATCTTCTTCACCCGCTCGGCGATGTCACTCATAGATGCAACCCTCGTTGTTCGGATAATCCCGTTGCCGTTCGGCGGCTGGTGGAGGGCATAATGCCTTTTTTCCGCCGTGCCCAGCCCCCTCCGCCGCAAGGAACGTTCCTCGCGGGCGGCACGTGGATCGGGCCGGACAGCTCCCACCGCCGCGCACGGATGAGTAGAGCCCTTTGAAGGCGCCCTTTCCCGGCCCAGCAATGCGGCTCGTTAGCACACTCCCCGCGGCAAGGCCAGCCAAGCTCCGCAAGGCCGGCAAGGGAATGGCTCACGTAACGGCGATCATGTCGGCGATTGGTCTTCTTGCGCCGCCCGTATGCGCCGGCTACTTACCTTCCATGCCCGGGAGCAAGGACCGATCGGAACGCCTCGCCGCCGCCCTGCGTGCGAACCTGTCGCGGCGCAAGGCGCAATCACGCGCGCGGCGCGCGGGTGAAGCCGAAACGTCCCCCGCGCGGGCCGCGGGCACCTCTCCGCAGGCCGCCTCCCTTGCCGGATCCGGGCCGGACCAGGGTCTCCCCCCTGCTGCCGAAAAACCCCCGGACGGCACGAATAGCGGTGAAAACCCTGCGCGCGGCGGTAGCACGGCGCTGGCTGCGGGTGCCGCCAAGATTGTGCCGGACGGCGAGCCGGGCTAGAGCTTTTCCCTTGAATTTGATGGTCGGCCGGCTTTGGGGGGGCCAGCCGGCAGGAGGCACAGGTAGCGCATGGACAAGATTCGCATCGTCGGCGGAAACGAGCTCAAGGGCACCATTCCCATTTCCGGTGCGAAGAATGCAGCCCTGCCGCTGATGATCGCCAGCCTCCTGACCGAGGAGAAGCTGATTCTCGAGAACGTGCCGCGCCTCGCGGACGTGGCGCTGCTGCAGCGCATCCTCGGCAATCACGGCGTGGACATCACCACCAACGGCAAGCGCAACGGCGACGATCCCTATGCCGGCCAGACGCTGGAGATCGACGCGCGGGTGATCGTGGACACCACGGCGCCCTATGACCTCGTCTCGCGCATGCGCGCCTCGTTCTGGGTGCTGGGGCCGCTCCTGGCCCGCATCGGCGTGGCCAAGGTGTCGCTGCCCGGCGGCTGCGCCATCGGCACCCGACCGGTGGATTTCCATCTCGATGCCCTGCGCGCCCTCGGCGCCGAGATCGAGATCGATGCCGGCTATGTGGTGGCGAAGGCGCCCCAGGGCCTCAAGGGCGCGCGCATCGTGTTCCCCAAGGTGTCCGTGGGCGCCACCCACACTGCCCTGATGGCCGCCACCCTCGCCCGCGGCGACAGCATCATCGAGAATGCCGCCCGCGAGCCGGAGGTGGTGGATCTCGCCGACTGCCTCATCAAGATGGGCGCCCGCATTACCGGTGCCGGCAGTTCCACCATCCATGTGGAGGGCGTGGCCCGCCTGAAGGCCGCCCGCCACGCGGTGCTGCCTGACCGCATCGAGACCGGCACCTATGCCATGGCCACCGCCATGACCGGCGGCGACGTGATGCTCGCCGGCGCCCGGCCCGACCTGCTGGAAAGCGCGCTGGACGCCCTGCGCCAGGCCGGCGCCGAGATCGACGCCACCAACGAGGGCATCCGGGTGCGCCGCAACGGCGCCGGCATCCTGCCGGTGGACGTGACCACCGCCCCCTACCCCGGCTTCCCCACCGATCTCCAGGCCCAGTTCATGGCGCTCATGACCAAGGCCAAGGGCAATTGCCGCATCACCGAGACCATTTTCGAGAACCGCTTCATGCATGTGCAGGAGCTGGCCCGGCTCGGCGCCCGCATCCATCTCGATGGCGACACCGCCGTGGTGGAGGGGGTGGAGCGACTGACCGGCGCGCCGGTGATGGCCACCGATCTTCGCGCCTCGGTCTCCCTGGTCATCGCCGGCCTCGCGGCGGAGGGCGAAACCATGGTCCAGCGCGTCTACCACCTCGACCGCGGCTTCGAGAAGCTGGAGGAGAAGCTGTCGCGGTGCGGCGCGCAGATCGAGCGCATCAGCGGATGATCCGGGGCGTGGACAGCGCCTAACATCAAGACAGGGAACGCGATATCCGGCCGGCTTGCGATCGAGGCGGCCGGCATCCTCCCGGCGGCGCGGAGGACGAGGTGAGCCTGCCGAACATCATCACCCTCATGCGCATCCTGCTGGTGCCGGCGGTGGTCTGGTCGATCGCCTCCAGCGAATATGCGCTGGCGTTCTGGCTGTTCCTCGCGGCCGGCATCTCCGATGCGCTCGACGGCTTCATCGCCAAGCGGTTCGATATGCAGACGGAGCTCGGCTCCTATCTCGATCCGGTGGCCGACAAGGCCCTGCTCATCTCCATCTACGTGGCGCTGGCGGTCTGCGGCCTGATCCCGCGCTGGGTGGCCATCGCCGTGGTGTCGCGCGACGTGATGATCATCGGGGCGGTGGTGCTGTCCCTGGTCATGGCCAAGCCCGTGGCCATCAGCCCGCTGCTGGTCTCCAAGGTGAACACGGCGGTGCAGATCGTGTTCGCAGCCTTCGTGCTGGCCGCGTCCGGGTTCGGTCTGGACCTGCCGGGGCTGTTCCAGGTGGGGCTGGTGATGGTCGGGCTCTTGACGGGACTTTCGGCCGCTGCCTATCTCGCCGCATGGACGCGCCACGTTGCGAATTGACGCACAGTCAGTTGAAACTGGCGAACCGACGAATGGCGCACTCACGAACGGCAAGCTGATGGATCGTGAGTTGATCGGCGAACGCGACCCCCGCAACTCCGCAGCCGCCGTCAGCCCGGCGCACGGCGGCCGGGTTCGTGCGCCCGGCGTGCCGGACGATCCTGCGCCAAGCCGCCCCGCGTCGGACCGCCGCCCGCTTGACTTGGAGCCAGAGGAAAGCACCCTGCCGGTCCGCTTCCAGATGCGCTTCTGGGTGACCGCCCTCATCCTCACCGCCATCGCGCTGTGGCTGTTGAGCGGCATCCTGCTGCCGTTCGTGGCGGGCATCGTGCTGGCTTATTTCCTCAATCCCGTGGTGGCGCGCCTGGAACGCATCGGCGTCGCCCGCACCCTCTCCGCCCTGGTGGTGGTGGGGATCATGCTGCTGCTGGTGGTGCTGTTCTTCCTGCTCGCCCTGCCGCTGCTGTCCTCGCAGATGTTCGAGTTCATCCAGCGGCTGCCCGCCTATGTGGCCCGGCTGCAGGGGCTCTTGACCGAGGAAAACCGCGAGTGGCTGAGCGGCATCGTCGGCGACCGCCTGCCCGACATGCAGCGCTCCATCTCCGATCTCATGACGCAGGGGGTCAGCCACCTGGTGGGCCTGCTCTCCTCCGTGTGGTCCGGGGGGCAGGCGCTGATCGCGCTGTTCGCGCTGCTGGTGGTGACGCCGGTGGTGGTCTTCTACATCCTGTGCGACTGGAACAACATGGTCGCCTACGTGGACCAGCTGGTGCCGCTGCCCCATCGCACGGAAGTGCGGGGCCTTGCCCGCGCCATGGACATGGCGGTGGCTGGCTTCGTGCGCGGGCAGGCCATGGTGTGCCTGCTGCTGGGCACCTTCTATGCGGTGGCCCTGACCATGGCGGGGCTGAATTTCGGCCTGCTCATCGGCATCGTCTCCGGCGTCATCACCTTCATTCCCTATGTGGGCTCGCTCACCGGCTTCGTGCTGGCCATGGGCGTCGCCATCGTCCAGTTCTTTCCCGACTGGGGCATGATCGGCACGGTGCTGGCCATCTTCGTCACCGGCCAGACCATCGAGGGCTACGTGCTCTCGCCCAAGCTGGTGGGCGACAGCATCGGGGTGCATCCGGTCTGGCTCATGTTCGCCCTGTTCGCCTTCGGCTACCTGTTCGGCTTCGTGGGCCTGCTGCTCGCGGTGCCGCTCACGGCGGTGACGGGGGTGCTGGTGCGCTTCGTGATCACCCGCTACATGCAGTCGGCGCTGTACCAGGGCACCCCGGACGACGCCCTGCCACCACCGGGGACACCCTGAGCATGGCAGAGCGCGACGGACGTCCGCGCCAGCTTCCCCTCGACCTGCCGGCCTACCCGGCGCTCCGGCGCGAGGATTTCCTCGCAGCGCCCGGCAACGCGGCCGCCCTCGCCCTCATCGACGCCTTTCCCGAATGGCCGGCCCGGGTGGTGTGCATCGTGGGGCCGGAGGGCGCTGGAAAGAGCCACCTTTCGGCGATCTTCGCCGAGCGCTCCGGCGCGCGGACCCTCGACGCCCGCGCCCTGACCCGCGAAGGCGTGCCCGAGGCCCTCGCCAGCGGCGCCCTGGTACTGGAGGACCTTTCGGCCGGCACCTTCAGCGAGGCCGCCCTGTTCCACCTGCTCAACCTCGCCCGCGAGCAGCAGGCCTACCTGCTGATGACCGCGCGCACGCCGCCCTCAAGCTTCAGTCTCGCCACCGCCGACCTCGCCTCGCGGCTGCGCGCCGTGCCGGTGTTCGAGATCGCGCCTGCGGACGACGCCCTGCTGGCGGCGGTGCTGGTGAAGCTGTTCGCGGATCGCCAGCTTTCGGTGGATGAAGCCACGGTCCAGTACCTCCTCATGCGCATGCAGCGCACCGTGGCCGGCGCCAAGCGCATCGTCGATGCGCTGGATACGGCCGCCCTCGCAGCCCGGCGCCCGGTGACGCGGGCGCTGGCGGCCCAGGTGTTGAAGGAGCTCGGCGAGGAACTGGGCGAAGACCCGCCCTTCCCCGACGTCCACGGGGAAGAAGACTGATACCGCCAGGGCGTCATAGAGTAGTCATGTAACGCGGCCATGGTCCGGCCGAAACGCGGGGGACCGAGCATGGGTATGAACGAGGCTGCAGCTCTCGCGGAGGTCGAGATCCCGGCTGGCGCAGCGGAGGTGCTGGCGCTGGCGCAATCGCCGCAGCGCTTCATCAACCGCGAGATTTCCTGGCTGCACTTCAACCGGCGGGTGCTGGAGGAGGCGGAGAACCGCAACCACCCCCTGCTGGAGCAGCTGCGCTTCCTCTCCATCTCGGCCAACAACCTCGACGAGTTCTTCATGGTCCGCGTGGCGGGCCTGAAGGAGCAGGTGCGCGAGGGCGTGCAGACCCCGAGCCCCGACGGCCTTACCCCCTCGGAGCAGCTGGCCACCATCCTCGCCAGCGCCGCCCAGCTCATCTCCGACCAGCAGGGCCGCTGGCTGGAGCTGCGGCACGACCTCGCCGGCGTCGGCATCGTGCTGGTGGATGGCGTCGAGGTCACGGCCGAAGACCTGGTGGTGCTGGACCGGCATTTCCTCAACCACGTCTTCCCGGTGCTGACCCCGCTGGCCATCGACCCGGCGCACCCCTTCCCCTTCATCCCCAATCTCGGCTTCTCGCTTGCGCTCCAGCTGGTGCGGCAAGCGGACGGGCGGGGCATGAACGCGCTGATCCGCATCCCCGCCAAGGTGGAGCGTTTCATCCGCCTGCCGGACCTCGGCACCGGGGCCCTGCGCTTCATCACCCTGGAACAGATGATCGGCCTGTTCATCTCCCGCCTCTTCCCCGGCTACGCAGTGAAGGGCCAGGGCGTGTTCCGAGTGGTCCGCGACAGCGACCTTGAAATCGAGGAGGAGGCGGAGGATCTCGTCCGCCTGTTTGAGACCGCGCTGAAACAGCGCCGCTACGGCGAGGTGATCCGCATGGAGGCGGATGCCGCCATGCCGGCGGAGCTGCGCAATTTCGTCGCCCGCGAGCTGGGCGTGAACGACGACGAGATCTTCGTGGTGGGCGGCGTGCTCGCCCTGAACGAATTCTCCCAGCTGGTCTCGGTGGACCGGCCGGACCTGAAGTTTCAGGCCTACAACGCCCGATTTCCCGAACGCATCCGCGACCACGGCGGAGACTGCTTTCTCGCTATTCGCGAGAAGGACATATTGGTTCACCACCCTTATGAATCCTTTGACGTGGTGGTTCAGTTTCTCCGCCAGGCCGCCCGCGACCCCAACGTCGTCGCCATCAAGCAGACCCTCTACCGCACCTCCTCCGACAGCCCCATCGTGAAGGCCCTGGCCGAGGCGGCGGAGGCCGGCAAATCGGTGACCGCGCTGGTGGAGCTGAAGGCCCGCTTCGACGAGGAAGCCAACATCCGCTGGGCCCGCGACCTGGAGCGTGCCGGCGTGCAGGTGGTGTTCGGCTTCATCGAGCTGAAGACCCACGGCAAGCTCTCCATGGCGGTGCGGCGCGAGGGCGCGCAGCTGGCCACCTACGTCCATGTGGGCACCGGCAACTACCACCCCATTACCGCCCGGATCTATACGGACCTCAGCTTCTTCACCGCCGATCCGGTGATCGCCCAGGACGTGGCCCGCATCTTCAACTTCATCACCGGCTATGCCACCCCCGGCGAGCTGGACGCCATGGCGGTCTCGCCCACGGGCCTGAAGCCCCGGCTGCTCAACCACATCGCCGACGAGATCGAGTTCGCCAAGGCCGGCCGCCCGGCCGCCATATGGCTGAAGTGCAACTCGCTGGTGGATCCGGAGATCATCGACGCGCTGTACGAGGCGAGCGCCGCCGGCGTGCAGGTGGACTGCATCATCCGCGGCATCTGCTGCCTGCGCCCCGGCATTCCCGGACTCTCCGAGAACATCCGGGTGAAGTCCATCGTCGGGCGCTTCCTGGAGCACTCGCGCGTGTATTGCTTCGGCGCCGGCCACGGCCTGCCGAGCCCCAATGCGGTGGTCTACATCTCCTCGGCGGACCTGATGCCGCGTAACCTCGACCGCCGGGTCGAGACCCTGTGCCCCATCACCAATCCCACGGTGCACGAGCAGGTGCTCGACCAGATCATGGTCGCCAACCTTATCGACAACCAGCAGAGCTGGCGTGTCTTGCCCGACGGCTCCTCCGAACGCATAGTCCCCGCGCCGGGCGAAGAGCCGTTCAACGCCCATCAATATTTCATGACCAACCCGAGCTTGTCCGGACGTGGAAAGTCTCTCAAAGATTCTTCGCCGCGTAGCCTCTTCGTCCGTCGCTGACGGCGAGGAGGTGACCCGCGCGCCCGGCCGGCTCTTCACCGGGGCGCCGGTCGCGGTCATAGATATCGGCTCCAACTCGGTCCGCCTCGTGGTCTATGAGGGGCTGAGCCGCGCGCTCACGCCCATCTTCAACGAGAAGGCCCTGTGCGGGCTCGGCCGCGAGGTGCTCTCCACCGGGCGCCTGCCGCAGGATGCGGTGGACCGTGCCCTGGCCGCGCTGAAGCGGTTCCGCGCCCTGTGCGACGCAATGGAGGTGGGCGAGGTCCATGCCCTCGCCACCGCCGCCGCGCGCGACGCGGAAAACGGCCCGGCCTTCATCGCCGAATGCGAGGCCATCTGCGGCCGCAAGATCGAGCTGCTCACCGGCAAGCGCGAGGCGGAGCTCGCCGCCGCCGGCGTGGTGGCCGGCGTCCATGCGCCGGACGGCATCGTGGGCGATCTCGGCGGCGGCTCGCTGGAGCTGGTGGACGTGAAGGGCCGCGCCATCGGCACCGGCGTCACCCTGCCGCTCGGCGGGCTCGCCCTGCAGGACCGCTCGTCCCGCTCGCCGCGCAAGGCGGAAAAGATCGTCCGCGAGACCATCCCCGAGGCCGAGGTTCTGGGCGCCCTTGCTGGCCGCACCTTCTATGCGGTGGGCGGAACGTGGCGGGCGCTGGCGCGCCTCCACATGTACACCAAGGGCTATCCGCTTCACGTGATGCACGGCTATGTGATTCCCGCCCGCGAGGCGCTGGACTTCACCCGCATCGTGCACCGCGCCGACGCCGAGGCCCTCGCCCATATCGACGTGGTCTCCGACGCCCGCCGTCCTCTGCTCGCCTACGGCGCGCTGGTGCTGGAGAACATCGTGCGGCAGGGCCGTCCGTCGGAGGTGGTCATCTCCGCCCTCGGCGTGCGCGAGGGCCTGCTGCATTCCCTGATGCCTGAAGAGGAGCGCGTCCGCGACCCGCTCCTGATCGCGGCAGCCGAGATGAACGTGCTGCGCTCCCGCTCGCCCCGCCACGGGGAGGAGCTGGTGGCCTGGACCGATGGCTTCTTCGCCTCGGCGCCGGTGCTGGAGGAAGCAGAGGACGAGAAGCGCCTGCGCCGCGCCGCCTGCCTGCTGGCAGACGTGAGCTGGCGCGCGCACCCGGACTATCGCGGCGAGCAGAGCCTGAACATGATCGCCCATGCGGCGTTCGCCGGCATCGATCATCCCGGCCGGGCCTATATCGCCCTCTCGGTCTATTTCCGGCACATGGGCCTCAACACCGACGAATCCGACACCCGCATCCTGGAATTGCTGACCACCGGCATGCTCGACCGCGCGCGCATCCTCGGCGCCGTGATGCGGGTCGCCTACGTGCTGTCGGCGGCCATGCCCGGCATCCTGCCGCAGATGCCGCTGCAGGTGCGCGGCGACCAGCTGGTGCTGAGCGTGCCGCGCAAGGTGGTCTCGCTGGTGAACGACCGGGTCTATAATCGCCTGCGCCAGCTGGCCCGGCTCATCGGCCGCGAGCCATTGCTCGAACAGGGCGACTGACCGGCCCGGACGGGGTCTGCCAGCCTTCCCCTCGCCTCGGGCGGGCGCTGATACACCTGTGACCGGCGTCACGCCGACGGCGCGGGGCGGTCGCAAGTCCGCCCCAATCCACCTTCACGCTGGTGCCATGAAACAGCTTCTGAACCTGTTTGGCGGAGTTGCCGGCCTTGTGGTCGCGGGCCTCGTGGGCCTTGCGCTGTTCACGCTTGTGGGCGGCCTGATCGTGGTCGCCGGCATTGTGCTCACGGCCCTTGTGCTGGGTGGGGGCGTCTACGCCTTGGTCACCGGGCGGGCGCCGGGCATGCCCCGGGGCGGCTTCTCGTCCAGTTTCGGCTCGGTGCGGGTGTTCGACCTGCGCAGCGGGCAACCCTTCGGCAATGGCGAACGCGCGCCCGACGAGAACGGCATGATCGACGTGACCCCGCCCAAGTCCTCCGCGTCGTCCGCTCGCACGCATCACGACCGCGCCTGACGAGCGGCCGACCGGCGATTTTCCTCACTCCCGGAAGCAGCTAGGTTGCCCCGACGCGCGACACCGCGCTGAGGGGGCCAGCACGCGACATGAACGGGGGGATCGGATCGGGCGCATATCTGGCGCTGCTTATGGTCTGCATCGCGCTGGCGATGCTGACGGTGGTGTCCCACGCCATCTCACTGGCCATCATCCGCCGGCGCCTCAGCCGGCGCATCCGCGGCAAGAGCTACTCCGACCACGTATTCCGCGAGGCGGTGATCATCAGCGCCACCGTGCTGAGCCTCAGCCTTGCCCACATGTTCGAGGTCTGCATCTGGGCAACGGCCTACGTTGCCCTCGGCGCCATCGCCGATCCGCACGACGCCGTCTATTATTCCATCTCCACCTACACCACGGTGGGCGCGGACGGGGTTTCCATCACCAAGTCCTTCCGCGCCATCGCCGGGTTCGAATCCCTCATCGGCCCGATGATGGTGGCGTGGTCGACGGCCTTCCTGGTGGAATTCGTCGTGCGCATGCGCGGCCCGGACCCCACCTGACCCGAACCGCCGCTGCTCGAACGAGCGGTGCCGGTCTTTGACCGACGCCAAGGAGGTCGCGCTCAAGCGCCGCGCGGGCCTGTACCGATGGGTGATGGGCCAAGCTCATCACCCATAGCTGTCACACGCTGGTGGGATAGTTCGGGCTCTCGCGGGTGATGGTCACGTCATGCACATGGCTCTCGCGCAGGCCGGCGGAAGAGATGCGCACGAACTGGGCCTTCTCGCGGAATTCCTTCAGCGTGCTGCCGCCCACATAGCCCATGGCTGCCCGCAAGCCGCCGGCAAGCTGGTGGAGCACCGCCCCCACCGGACCCTTGTAGGCCACCTGGCCCTCGATGCCTTCCGGCACCAGCTTGAGCGTGTCGCGCACTTCCGCCTGGAAGTAGCGGTCGGCCGAGCCGCGGGCCATGGCGCCCACCGAGCCCATGCCGCGATACGACTTGTAGGAGCGGCCCTGATAGAGGAACACCTCGCCGGGGCTTTCGTCGGTGCCGGCGAGCAACGAGCCTACCATGGCGGCGGAGGCACCGGCCGCCAGCGCCTTGGCGAGGTCGCCGGAATACTTGATGCCGCCGTCGGCGATCACCGGGGTGCCGGTGGCGTGGGCGGCTTCCACCGCATCCATCACCGCGGTGAGCTGGGGCACGCCAACGCCCGCCACGATGCGGGTGGTGCAGATGGAGCCGGGGCCGATACCCACCTTCACCGCGTCCGCCCCGGCATCGATGAGCGCGCGGGCCCCCTCGGCGGTGGCGATGTTGCCGGCGAGGATCTGGGTGCGGTTGGAGAGCTTCTTGATGCGCTCCACTTGGTCCAGCACCTTGCGGGAATGGCCGTGGGCGGTATCCACCACCACGAGGTCGACGCCGGCATCGATCAGGCGCTCGGTGCGCTCGAAGCCGTCGGGACCGACGGTCGTCGCGGCAGCGACCCGCAGGCGGCCCTGCTCGTCCTTGGCGGCGTGGGGATAGGCCACCGCCTTCTCGATGTCCTTGACGGTGATGAGGCCGACGCAGCGCTCGTCATTGTCCACCACCAGCAGCTTCTCGATGCGGTACTGGTGCAGGAGGCTCTTGGCCTCCTCCTGGTTCACCTGGCCCTCGCGCACGGTGATGAGCCGGTCCTTGGTCATCAGCTCGGCCACGCGCTGCTCGGGATTGTGGGCGAAGCGCACGTCGCGATTGGTGAGGATGCCGACCAGCCGACCGGCGATGGCACCCACGCCGCGCTCCACCACCGGAATGCCGGAGATGCCGTAGCGCTTCATGAGGGTGAGGGCGTGGGCGAGTGTCTCGTCGGGATGGATGGTGACCGGGTTCACCACCATGCCCGATTCGTACTTCTTCACCTGCCGCACATGCTCGGCCTGAAGCTCGGGCGTGAGGTTGCGGTGGATGACGCCGATGCCGCCGGCCTGCGCCATGGCGATGGCGAGGCGCGATTCGGTCACCGTATCCATGGCGGCAGAGATGATGGGCAGGTTGAGGCTGATGGTCTTGGTGAGCTGGGTGGCGACATCCACCTGCCCCGGCATCACCTCGGAGGCGCCCGGGGTCAGCAGCACGTCGTCGAACGTCAGCGCCTCGCGGAACGGCGCGCGGCCGCTGGAGATGGCCGCAGACGGGGGGACGTTCGAAATCGGGGTGGTCATGGCCAACTCCTTAAGGCGGCGCGGGAAGCCGGGCCGCTGGATCGGGGCCGGAACGGGTTGCTGTCAAACACCCCGCTACGAGTTGGCAGTGGCCGATACCATGAGTGCACGACGAATAGAAGACCTGTTGCGAGGCATTCGCCGCAACGCTCCCATGCGTGCAGCGGCGGGCGGTCCCTCGCGCCCCGGCACGGGGCCGGACGGGCACCCCGCCGGTCCCTGTGCCCGCTCTATTCTCCGGCGAGGCGCAGCGGCGCGCGGGCCGCTGCTTCCGCACGCCTCAGGCGATCCTCGGCCGCCGCCACATAGTCGCGGGTCAGCGGCACCGACTGCTGGCGGCGGGCGAGCTGGATCTGGAACACGTTCAGACCCTGGTGGCGGAATGCCATCTCGCTGGACGCCAAATAGAATTCCCACATGCGGCAGAAGCGCTCGTCGGTGAGCCGGGCAGCCTCCTCCCGGCGGGCCAGGAAGCGCTGGCGCCAGGCCTTCAGCGTCTCGGCATAGTGCAGGCGCAAGAGCTCCACGTCGGTGACGACGAGCCCCGCCCGCTCGATATGCGGCAGCACTTCCGACAGGGCCGGAATATAGCCGCCCGGGAAAATATACTTGGTGATGAAGGGGTTGGTGACGCTCGGCGGATCGGAGCGGCCGATGGCGTGCAGCAGCATCACCCCGTCGTCCTTCAGCAGGCTGCGGGCCTTGCGGAAGAAGGCGCCGAAATGGCCCACGCCCACATGCTCGAACATGCCCACCGAAACGATGCGGTCGAACGCCCCCTCCACGTCGCGATAGTCGCGTAAGGTGAAGTTCACCCGATCGGCGAGGCCGCGCTCGGCGGCGCGGTGGCGCGACAGCGCCAGCTGTTCGCTCGAGAGCGTGACGCCCTGAACCTTCGCCCCCGCCATCTCCGCGAGATAGAGCCCGAGCCCGCCCCAGCCGGAGCCGATGTCCAGCACGTCGAGGCCGGCACGGTCGAGCACCAGCTTGGCGGCGATATGGCGCTTCTTGGCCAGCTGGGCATCGTCGAGGCTCTGTCCCTCATGCTCGAAATAGGCGCAGCTGTACTGCCGGTCGTGGTCGAGGAAGAGCGAATAGAGCCGCCCGTCGATATCGTAATGGTGCGCTACATTGCGCTGCGACCGGCCGGGCGGATTGAATTGCGTGATGCGGCGCAACACTCGCCGCAGCAGGTACAGCAGCTTGGCCGGCGCCGTGGGATTGACGGCGAGCGGCTGGGCCATGACCAGATCGAGAAAGTCGGCGATGGTGCCCTCTTCCATCACCAGCGTGCCGTTCATGTAGGCTTCGCCGAGCTTCAGTTCCGGATCGAGGCAGATGTCGCGCTGGGCCGCCGGGCAGGTGATGCGAAGCGCGACGGGCTTCTGCCCTGGCGGCGCATTCCCCAGGGTCATTGTCCGACCGGATGCGGTCGTCACCTTCAGGCGACCATCAACGACCACCCGCCGCAATACATTCTCCAGCAACCGCTCCATCGGCCGCCTCCGTTCCGCTTCAGCCCCAAACCTTTCTCCCGCTCCAGGCTGGGGAGCGTTCGCCGGCAGGCCGGCGCCATCGGCGCGCCCGTGCGCGCCCCATGCCCGGCCTGAATGAAAACGCTCCGGATCCGGCTGTGGTCCGCTCGCCGGCCCATGGGCGCCTGATCTGGCGCAGGGCGACACGGCAAGCGTCCCGGCCGGTCCACCCGGATGGCCGCAACGGGTTTTATGAAACCACCAAGGCTGATGCGTCGCAATATGGCGCCTGGGTGACAGCCGGCCGCAAGCCGTCACGTGCGCGCGAGCAAGACCGAGCACAGAACGGAAAACGGCGCCCCGGCAGAGGCCGGGACGCCGTTTGTTGTCCGCGTCGAAAAAAGCGTCGCCCCCCAATGGAAGGGGGGCGGTAAGGCCTCAGCCCTCGGTGCCTTCCTCGGCTGCCAGCTCGGCGGCGACTTCGGCGCGCTCGATGGCGAGTTCGGCCTCGATCTCGGCATCCTCGTCACGGGCGGTGCGCACGTCCTCGCCGCGGGCCTGACGCTCGGCCTCGTCGGCGTTGCGGGCGACGTTGACCTTCACGGTCACCTCGACCTCCGGATGCAGGGTCACCGGGACCACGTGCACGCCCAGGGTCTTGATGGGGTGGTTGAGGATGACCTGCTGGCGGTCCACGGTGAAGCCGGCGGCGGTCAGGCCATCGGCGATGTCGCGGGTGGAGACCGAGCCGTAGAGCTGGCCGCTCTCGCCGGCCTGGCGGATCATCGCCACGCTCTGGCCGTTGAGCTTCTCGGCCACCGCCTCGGCGTCCTTGCGGCGCTCCAGGTTGCGAGCCTCGAGCTCGATCTTCATGGTGTCGAAGCGGGTCTTGTTCGCCTTGGTGGCGCGCAGGGCCTTGCCGTTCGGCAGCAGGAAGTTACGGGCGTAGCCGTCGCGCACCTTCACCACTTCGCCCATCTGGCCGAGCTTGGCGACGCGCTCGAGAAGAATGACGTCCATCTTGTGTCTCCTGTTCGTATCGGATCGGGATTTCTTGGTCGGGATTTATTGGAAAATCAGCGGTCGTTGGCGGCAGGCGGTCCCTTGCCGGTGGCGATGCGGGCGCGCAGGTCGAGCATGCCGTCAGCGAAGCCGAGCACGGCCATGGCCAGCACCGGCCAGCCCAGCACGGCCGAGGTTATCCAGAGCGCGCCGAGGACGAGGGTCCGCGCCGGCTGGCCTTCGGTCAGGGCGTGGACCACGGCGAAGCCGGCGAGGGCATAGGCCAAAGCCAGGGTCAGGGCACCGGCCGAGGCCGCAAGGCCGGCGAGGCCACCGGCCATGGACAAGGCCAGCACCACGGCGAGCACCAGCGAGGTCACCGGCGGCAGCCGGAAGGCGGCCAGGCGGGGCCACGGCCGCGCCAGCGTGCCGGAGACGCGCGCCGCGCGGGCCGCGAGGTAGAGGCAGGCGAGGTAGGAGGCCATGGCCATTCCGGCCGCCATGGCGGGCAGGACATGGGCGATCAGGGTGCCCATGGCGAGGGGATCGCGCCCCTCCGCGCCGATGGGCAGGGCCTGGCCCGCCACGAATGCCTGGAAGGTGGCGATCACCGCCGCATGGTACGCCTCATAGTCCGAGGCCATGCCGAACAGCGCCACGGTGACGGAGACGGTGGCAAAGCCCGCCGCCAGCAGCAGCAACCCGCCCACTGGAAACCAGACGAAGCCGTCACGGGCCGCGGGGTCGCTCCGGGCGAGCAGCGCCGCATAGGACAGACCGAGGGCCGGGCCGCCGAGGCCCACCAGATAGGTGACGAGGAAGGTGCCGCCGAAGGCGAGCCACAGCCCGGCGCCGCCGGTGATCACGGCAAGGGCCGCAGCCAGCGGGCTGAAGGCGATGCCGGCGATCATCACCGGCAGAGGCGATAGATAGAAGAGGGGAACGGCCAGAACCGAGCCCGCCGCGGCGCTGGCGGCAAGCAGTGCGGAGGCCGATCCGGCGGCCAGGCCGATGAGGATAAGAAGTGCCATCCGACAAGCTGTCCCGCTGACGCGGTTAGAGGCGGACCTTGGGGCCACCCCAGCAGACGCCCCGGAGACTTCCCCGCGGCGCGTCGCCAAAACCAGAGAGAAACGCCCTCCCCGGCGGGGAGGGCGGATGGATCAGCGGATCACGAAGGGCAGAAGGCCCAGGAACCGCGAGCGCTTGATGGCGGCAGACAGCTCACGCTGCTTCTTGGCGGAGACCGCCGTGATGCGCGAGGGCACGATCTTGCCGCGCTCGGAGATGTAGCGCTGCAGCAGGCGCACATCCTTGTAGTCGATCTTCGGCGCGTTGGGGCCGGAGAACGGGCAGGTCTTGCGACGACGGAAGAAGGGACGACGCTGGCCACCGCCACCGCCGGCGCCACCGGACTGAGCGAACGCCATCAGACTTCCTCCTCGCCGCCATGGGACTCTTCAGTGGGACGCGGACGGCGCGGGCGGTCCTCGCGACCACCGAAGCCCCGGTCACCACGATCACCGCGATCGCCACGGTCCCCACGCTCGCCGCGATCATCGCGGTCGCGCTTCTGGAGCATGGCGGACGGGCCTTCCTCATGCTCCTCGACGCGGAGGGTGAGGATGCGCAGGACGTCTTCGTCGATGCGCTGCTGGCGCTCCAGCTCCTGGATCGCCGCCGCGGGGGCATTGATGTTCAGGAGCGTGAAGTGCGCCTTGCGGTTCTTGTTGATGCGATAGGTCAGGGACTTCACGCCCCAGTACTCGGTCTTGCCGACCGAGCCGCCATTCGCCTCGATGACACCCTTGAATCGGGTGGTGAGTTCCTCGACCTGCTGCGCCGTCACGTCCTGGCGCGCGAGGAACACGTGCTCGTAAAGCGGCATGTGTTCGTGTGCCTTTCGTTTCACTTCCGTCCACCGGCGCCAAGCCCTTCTTGCCGGAAAGGCGCGAAGCTCGGAAGGCGGGGACACGGGACGACGGGCAGGTGCCCTGTTCCTCAGCGCCACGGCGATAACGCCAAGGCAAAGAAAAACCGTCCGTTCAGCCCCCGGCCGGGTGCGACGGAAGCGGGGCGTATAGCAGATTCTGCGCGCAAAGCAAGTTTCGCGCGCGCCTCGCGACCGCTGGCGCGCCCGCTCCGCTCAGAACAGGCCCATGCTGGTGCTGGAATTGCGTGTCGGCGTCGCCGGCTTGGCCGAGGCGGGCTTGGCGGAAGCGGGCTTGGCCGAGACCGGCGTGGCGGCCGTGCCATTGGCGCCGGCCGCGGAGGCCGAGGCGGGATTGGCCGGCTTCGGCTTCTTCTTCGGCGCCGGGGTGGTGGAGGCCACCTTCGGCTCCGGCACGCCCTTGTTCATGGCGATCAGCTCGGAGACGGTGACGAACTTGTAGCCCTTGGCCTTGAGGTCATCGAGCACCTTGGGCATCGCATCCACCGTGGTGGGATGGATGTCGTGGGCCAGCACGATGGCGCCGGGGTGGGCGTGGGACACGATGCGGTCGTGGATGACCTGGGCGTTGCGGTCCTTCCAGTCGAGCGGATCCACCGACCAGTAGATGAAGGTCGAGCCGAACTTCTCGCGCAGATGGGCGCGCAGCGCCGGGGTCATGGCGCCGTAGGGCGGGCGCACATAGAGCGGCGACTTGCCGGTGATCTGCTCGATGGCGGCGTTGGTGTCGCCGATCTGCTTGTCGGCGGCCGCCACCGAAATCTTGGGCAGCTGCGGGTGATCCCAGGAATGGTTGGCCACCTCGTGGCCCTGCGCGATC
The DNA here is from genome assembly GCA_000017645.1 of Xanthobacter autotrophicus Py2. Lineage (NCBI taxonomy): Bacteria > Pseudomonadati > Pseudomonadota > Alphaproteobacteria > Hyphomicrobiales > Xanthobacteraceae > Xanthobacter > Xanthobacter versatilis. The sequence continues at coordinate 3,458,368 of CP000781.1, read as the reverse complement.
ATCTGCTTGATGATGGCGGGCGAGGCGGTCGCCCGGCTTCCGAGCACGAAGAAGGTGGCCTTGATGCCGCGCTGCTCCAGCATCTTCAGCAGCCGGGGCGTGGTCTCGGGGTTCGGGCCGTCGTCGAAGGTCATGGCGATATAGGGGCCATCCACCACGGCGGAGGAATAGGCCACCAGCTTCTGCGGCGAGGTGCCGGTCGGGGCAGGCGTCGCGGCCGGCGCCGACATGGCCGCGGCGGGGGCCGGCGGCTCGGCGGCGGCCTGCGAGGCAGCGAAGGTGCCGGTCGGCGTCATGGTCGCGAGAGGCTTGTTGGCGGAGGGCGACGGCTGAAAGGTCTGGCCAAAGGCTGAGCCCAGGCCGATCACGCCCACGGCGGCAAAAGCGAGAAATCCCCAGGAAGCCTTCACGACGGACCACTTTCCATGTCTGTGCCAGGCGACCATAGCCCGGTTTCGTTCACGCCTGACCCACACGTTTCGCCTAAGGCCTATGCATAAAATGTGAAGCGGAAGAGGCAAACGCCTGCGCTTCCGCAAAGTCAAGTTCCCTCGCCTTGACTCGCCCACATTCCGGGTGTCTCTGCCCTCCCCAAATTTGATAACCGGAGGGCCGCGCATGTCGGATGGGCCGCGTACAGGATCTCAGACCGCCTTTATCTTCCCCGGCCAGGGCAGCCAGGCCGTGGGAATGGGCAAGGCGCTGGCGGACAATTTCCCGGCCGCCAAGGCCGTGTTCGATGAAGTGGACGCCGCCCTCAACGAGAGCCTGACGCAGGTGATGTGGGATGGCCCCATCGACGCGCTGACCCTCACCGCCAATGCCCAGCCGGCGCTCATGGCGGTCTCCCTCGCCGCCCTGCGCGTGCTGGAGACCGAGGCGGGGCTCGACCTTGCCCGCGAGGCCGCCTTCGTGGCCGGCCATTCGCTGGGCGAATATTCCGCCCTCGCCGCCGCCGGCGCCCTCACCATCACCGAGGCCGCCCGGCTGCTGCGCATCCGCGGCCGCGCCATGCAGGAGGCGGTTCCCGTGGGCGAAGGCGCCATGGCGGCGCTCCTTGGCCTCGACTACGACCAGGCCGTGGCGGTGGCGGCGGAAGCCGCCGGCGACGACGTGTGCGAAGCGGCCAACGACAACGCCCCCGGCCAGGTGGTGGTCTCCGGCACCAAGGCGGCGGTAGAACGCGCGATTGTCATCGCCAAGGAGAAGGGCGCCATGAAGGCCCTGCTCCTGCCGGTGTCCGCCCCCTTCCATTGCCGCCTCATGGGCCCCGCCGCCGAGGCCATGGAAGTGGCGCTCTCCGGCTCCACCGTCATGACCCCGCGGGTGCCGCTGGTGGCTAATGTGCGCGCCTCCCCGGTCACCGACCCGGCCGAGATCGTCCGCCTGCTAGTGGAGCAGGTGACCGGCACGGTGCGCTGGCGCGAAAGCGTCATCTACATGGCGGGCGCGGGCGTGACGCGCATGGTTGAGGTCGGCGCCGGCAAGGTGCTGTGCGGCCTCGTGAAGCGCATCGACAAGTCGGTGTCCGCCAGCGCCGTGGGCACGCCGGAAGACGTGGCGGCCTTCATCGCCGCCCGCAACGCCGCTGCCTCGGCGGCCTGAGGCGCGATTTTCCAGACCTGAAGCCCTCTTCCGCGCAGAAGCCGGATATATCCGGCTTCTGCCCTTACGAACCGAACGCGGCAACAGCCGCGTTCGGGCCGTGAAGGGTTGGGAGGGCGGAAGGCATTGACCTGAGGAAACGCGCCGGCCAGTTCCGGCGCTTCCCCCTCCCCGGCCCTCCCCCGCAAGCGGGAGAGGGAGTGGCCGCAACACGCGCTCCCGCCCATCGAAGAACATACCGGCCCTGACGCCGGACACCCGACAAAGGACTGGGGGACTACATGTTTGATCTTTCCGGCAAGACCGCGCTCGTCACCGGCGCCACCGGCGGCATCGGCGGCGCGATCGCCAAGGCGCTGCACGCCCAGGGCGCCGTCGTCGCCATTTCCGGCACCCGCAAGGAGGCCCTGGACGCCCTCGCCGGCGAGCTGGGCGGCGACCGCGTCCACGTGCTGCCCTGCAATCTCGGCAGCACGGAAGAGGTGGAGAAGCTGGTGCCGGACGCCGAAACGGCGCTGGGCGGCCACATCGACATCCTCGTCAACAATGCCGGCATCACCCGCGACAACATCTTCATGCGCCTCTCCGACGAGGCGTGGGACCAGGTGATCGCGGTGAACCTCACCGCCGCCTTCCGCCTGTCGCGCGCGGCCGTGCGCACCATGATGCGCCGCCGCTCGGGCCGCATCATCTCCATCACTTCCATCGTCGGTGTCACCGGCAATGCGGGCCAGGGCAATTATGCCGCCGCCAAGGCCGGCATGATCGGCATGTCCAAGTCGCTGGCCCAGGAAGTGGCCTCGCGCGGGGTGACGGTAAACTGCGTCGCCCCCGGCTTCATCGCCACCCCCATGACCGACGCCCTCAACGACAAGCAGCGCGAGAGCATCCTGAAGGCGGTGCCGGCGGCCAAGCTCGGCACCCCCGAGGACATCGCCGCCGCCTGCGTCTACCTCGCCTCCAACGAGGCCGCCTATGTCACGGGCCAGACCCTGCACGTGAATGGCGGCATGGCCATGATCTGACGCCCCGACGACGGCCGGCCGCGCGCGAATGCGGCCGGCCGTTGTCTCAGTCCTGCGAAAGTTGTAGTGTCTTCAGGCGTGCGGGGACTGGAGGCACGCATGAAGATCGAGCCTGTGAGCCCTGAAATCGGGCTCAAGGGGCGGAGTGCGGAGACGCCGCACACGTCCCGTTTGCTCGGCCGCATCTGGGGTCGCGTTCTCGATTTCGGGCTGATCCTGTGGGTAGTGAGGGTGCCGCTGGCCAGCGTCGTCCTCGGCCTGCTGCTCATGTCCGCCGTGACCCAGGCCCAGGATGTGACGCTGGACGTCGCCATGGCGGGGGCGCCCGTCGGCGCGGCCGCTGGCCTGTCCCGCACCATGATCGCCCTGCTCGCCGCCGTGTTCCTGCTGTGGGCCATGCCGGTGCACTACGCCGCCCGCCTCCTGATGGAGACGGACAAGGGCATCGCCGACATCAGCACCCGGCGCAATGCCGCCGCCGCCGCGAGGGGCGGCAAGCACGACCTGATCTTCTGCCTGATGCTGCGCCTTGTGCCGCGCATTCTCGGCGCGCTCACCTTCGTCGCCTTCGCCATCGGCGCGCGCAACGCCATCGGCAACCTGCCCACCCTCGCCGACCGGCCCGCCATGGCGGCCGCCCATGACCAGCTGGCGCTTCTGTCCTGGGTCATGCTGGCCGGCGCGCCGCTGTTCTATGCCTATACCCTCATGCGCGGGCTATTCACCGACGTGGGCCCCCTCAAGGCCTTCGATGCGGCGCTGGGGCGGCGGCTCGCCGGCGTGTTCGCCGCGCTCGGCATCGAGGCGCGGCCGGACGATCCCGAGGCGGAACTGCACGCCACGGGCCGGCTGATCCTCCTCGCCTATGCGGTGCTGGTCATCGTGGTGCTGGCCGCCAGCCCCCACTGGCTGGCCCGGCAGTTGCCCCTCGCCTTTGCCGTGCCGCTCATCTTCGGCGGCTGGGTCCCTGTTCTCGGCTACCTGTCCTCGGTGGGACGGCGCTTCCATGTGCCGATCCTGACCGGCCTCTTTCTTCTCGGCGCCGTTGGCGTCTATGTCTTCGGCGACAACCACGCGGTGCGCACCCTCACGGCGGTCGAGCCGGCGTACCGCCGCACCGCCATGGTACAGGCGGTCCAGCTTTGGATGCGCGCCAACGGCTGCGCCGAGGCCCCGGCCTCCTGCCCGCGCCCGGTCATCGTCGCTGCGGCGGGCGGGGCAAGCCGGGCCGGCTTCTTCACCGCCAGCGTCATCGGCCATTTCCTCGATTTCGAGCGCCACAAGCAGGGCTTCTCCTTCACCCGGGCTGACGGCTCGAAGATCAACCGGGCCGCCCGCGACGACGGCCGCTTCACCCCCGCCATCGAGCAGGCCCTGAACGGCAAGGACATTGCGACCCGCATCTTCGCCATTTCCGGCGTGTCCGGCGGGTCCTACGGCGCCGCCGTGGTGGCGGCGGCGCTGGCGGCCCGCACCGGTTCCGCTGCGCCCTGCCCCGACAAGGCGCCGGACGGCTGGTTCGGCGGCACGCTCGCCGGCTGGCGCGACTGCCTGGAGAGCATGACGGCGGGCGATTATCTCACCGCCACCTTCTTCGGCCTCGCCTTCCACGATCAGGTCCAGCTTTTCCTTTCCGATCGCGCCGCGCTGCTGGAGCAATCCTGGGAGGATAATTTCGCCCGGCATGTTCTGGCGGCAGGCGCAAAGGCGTCGCCCGATTCGGCAAGCCGGCTGGCGACGCCCTTCCTCGGCTCGCCGCCCGATCCGGATCGCTGGGTGCCCTTCCTCGTGCTGAACGGCACCTCGGTGGAGACCGGCCAGCGCATCGTCACCACCAACCTTTCGCCCACCTATGCCACCACCGGCCGCTGCCCCTCGGGCGGGCCCAACGCGGAATGCTCCCTCTTCACCCACGCCATCGACTTCCACGGCCTGGTGCGATCCGATCTCGACGTGCGGCTGTCCACCGCTGCCACCAACTCCGCCCGCTTCCCGGTGATTTCGCCGCCGGGCTCCATCTACCAGATGGACACCGACGTGGTGGACCGCATCGTGGACGGCGGCTACTTCGAGAATTTCGGGGTGGAAAGCGCGGTTGAACTGGCCAAGGCCATGGTGGAGATCGAGCCACGGCTCGCCCCCTTCATTCTGGTGGTCGCCAACGATCCGGGCAGCGTGCTGACCGAGGAGCGTACTGCCCGCAGCGGCAGCGGCGTGGTGGTGCCCGACGCCCCGGACCACGCAGCCTTCACGGAGATCTCCGGGCCGGTGGGCGCCATCGGGGCGGTGCGCAGTGGCCGTGGGCGGCTGGCGGTGGCGACGGCCACCCATTGGCTCGACGCCCGCTTCGGCGACCGCTGCCCCACCAATCTGGTGCAGATCAAGGTATGGCCGGAGGCGGTGAAGGACGGCCACTGTCCGGTGGGCGAGGCCACGCCGGAGAAGATCCGCGACGTATCCATGAGCTGGTGGCTCTCCAAGCCCGTGCAGATGAACCTGCACGAGCAGCTGGAGGCCACTGCCGACCGCTGCAACAACGACACGGCGGTGGCAGCCGTATGGGCGGCGCTGGCGACGCCCTCGCTGGCCTGCACCGGCGGGGCTCCGCCGCGCTGATCGGGATGGCCCCGGCTGGCGGCCGGGGCCGAACGCGAATCGCCAGGGCACAGCACCGGCGCTCCCCTCGGCCCGCGGCGAAGGCGCGCGCGGATCTTCCACGCCCCGGCATTCCCCTTTAGGATTTTGCCGTTTCAGACCGCTGCCGGCCCGTCCGGCGGCCATTTTTCAATGATCCGATTTCGGAGGAGCCGCCATGGCGCGCGCCCAGACCGCCTATTTGTCCCGCAGCGAGGTGCCGGCCCGCCCGGCGCTGCAAAAGGCCCTCGACGCCCTCAAGCTGAAGCTGGTGCTGGATGACGGCTACGTGCCGTTCGAATCATCCGGCTACCTGCCCTGCACCCTCGACGGCGAGGATGCCGGCTTCACCCTGCGCTTCAGCGACGTGGACGCCGGCGCCGCCCGATCCGCCACGCTGGCCGAGGCCCTTGGCGGCCGGGACGTTGCCCTGGACTTCAAATGGAGCGGCGACGTGCGCGAGCAGGTGAGCGCCATGGGCGTGTGCGCAGCGCTCGCCGGCAGCTTCGGCGCGCTCGTTCACGACCCGGACAAGGATGTGATTCTCGACGCCGCCAAGCTGCTTGCCCGCGCCAGGGCCGGGCTGGAGGAGCTTTGACCGGCGCCCCGGACACGTGCACGAGACCCGAGCGGACATGAAAAGGGGCGCCGAAGCGCCCCTTCAGGACCGGCGTGTAACCGCGATCACTTCTTGGCGGGGTCGGCCGCGGGAGCCGGCGCGGCGGGAGCAGCAGGCGCCGCCGGAGCAGGCGCCGCAGCCGCGGCCTTCTCGATCTTGGCATCGGTGCGCAGCTTGGTGACGAGGTCCGCCTGGGCCTTGCGCACGAGGTACTGCTCCACCTGGTCCGACACCTGATCATAGGTGGGAACCGGCTTCTGGCGCTTGTCCTCGACCTTGATGACATGCCAGCCGAACTGGCTCTTCACCGGGTCGGAGACCTGGCCCTTGTCCAGCTTGAAGGCGGCCTCGGCGAACTCGGGCACCATCTGGTCCTTGGTGAAATAGCCGAGATCCCCGCCGTCCTCGGCGCTGTCCTTGGAATAGTCCTTGGCGAGCTTGGCGAAATCCTCGCCGGCCTTGGCCTTCTTGGCGATTTCCTTGGCCTTGGCCTCGTCGTCCACCAGGATGTGGCGGGCGCGGACCTCCGCCTCGGCGGGCGCGGACTTGACGAACTCGTCATAAGTCTTGTGCTTGGCCTCTTCGGAAACCGCCTTCTTGGCTTCCTGGGTCATCAGCGTTTCCATGAGCGCCTTGGTGCGGGCATAGGCGATGCGCTGCTGGAAATCCGGCGACTGGTCGAGCTTCTGCGCCTCGGCGGCCTTGGCCAGCAGGGTCATGTCGGTGAGGAAGGACAGGACATATTCCTCCCGCTGCGCGCCCTGGAGCTGGGGCGGCAGGCCGGCGCCGATGTCCTCGAGGGCGATGGTCACGTCGCTCTGGCGGATGGGCGTCCCGTTGACGGTCGCGACCACGGTGTCAGGGGCCGGCGCCGCCTGCGTCGCGGCGGGGGGAGCGGCCGGGGCGGCCCCCTGCGCGAGCGCCGCCGAGACGGACGCGACGGAGACGGTCGCGGCGAGCGCGGCGGCGAAAAGACGGGTTTTGGCGGAACGCATCATGGGTCCGGTTTCCTCGGGATGTCTTCGGGCGGGCCGAAGCGGGGCGCAACCTCGCTTAGCTCTCCTCAGCTGACAAGAGGGCATTGTTGGGGCATAGAGCGACTGGAAAAGCGCGCTGCGGGGCTTTCGTTCCCTCGCGCGAGCCTGTATAAGGCGCGCCTTCCATCGGGAATGCTGGCCGTTCAGCGCGCCCCGGGCGAACCGCTCCAAGCGGCTCGCATCTGGGCTCAACCTTCGGTGCGTTCGCGATCACAAGTTCGCCAATTCACAAGTTGGCCAAGTCGGCAGCGCGCCTTGTTCCAGCGATCACGCCGCGCTTGCCACGTTATGTCGTTCAGGAGTTTGGACAATGGCTGTCCCGAAGAGAAAGACCTCGCCGTCCCGCCGTGGCATGCGCCGCTCGGCCGACGCGCTGAAGCAGCCCACCTATGTGGAAGACAAGGATTCGGGCGAGCTGCGCCGTCCCCACCACCTGGACCTGAAGACCGGCATGTACCGCGGTCGCCAGATCCTGAAGCCCAAGGCCGAAGCCTGAGGCTTTAAGCGCGCGCGCCGGCTTTCCGGCGCCGGCAGGAGCACGGCCTCCGCCGAAGGTGCCGGCCGATGCTTCGCGTCTTTGTGATTCGAGTCCCACGGCTCCGGGCGGGTTTGCCCGGGCCGGGGTGCAGCAGGGCCACGGGCTCCGGACCAACCGGCTCCGAACCCTCCAAGGCCCGCCTTGCGGCCCTGCGCCTTGCCGCACGCTGTGCGGAGATCCACGGTCCTCGGCGCCCAATGTCGCTACGCGGGACTGTGACGTTCCGCCGACCGTGACTTTCCGCCTTCGATGTGGCACCCATCCGCAGCGCAAGAGCACGCGCCGATCAGGTTGCACCGCAATCGGGGAGGATGAGCGCGCCCGCGCACAGCGGCCCGAGGAGCACATATGCTGACGCCCGTCCCGTTGCTGATCGTCCCCCTCGCGATCTACAACATCATCACCTTCCTGATGCCCGGCATCTCGTGGTCCACTGTGCTGACCACGATCTCGATGCTTTCCGGTGCGGAATGGACCATCAGCATGGCGGAGGCGTTCATCGCGCTCAGCCTGTTTTTCCTATTTTTCGAAATCCTGAAGGCGACGCGGATCACCCACCGCTCCATCGTCGATCACATGCTGTCCATGCTGGTGTTCGTGATCGGCATTACGGAGTTTCTGCTGGTGCGGCAGGCCGGCAATTCTGTGTTCGCCATCCTGCTGTGCATCATGCTGCTGGACGTGATCGCCGGATTCTCGGTCTCGGTCCGGGTCGCCCAGCGCGACTTCTCCGTCGAGCCGCGGGAATAGGGCGCAACCGGATCAGTGTTCAGCCCATAATCCGGGAACAAGCAGGCACGGCAATGCGCGCGCGGAACAGCAAGGCCGCAAGAACAGGCACGCCGCAAAAATGATCACGTCGCGCACTGCGCCCGCTGCGCGGAGAATCACGCGACGCTATCAACAATAGAAATCAGAAGCGACGTGCTGGATCGTCCGCGGCTGCATGATGTTTTACACGCCGGATGATCTCACTCACCGCAGGAGGTGCGGCGAGAAGGGCCGGCGCAGGGCTTCGCGCCGCGCCGGCTCCTGGATTCAGCTATCCGAGCCTTCCGGCTTCGACTCGCTCTTTGGCTCGCTCTTGGGCACCAACTGCTCAAGCTTGGCCTGCATGTCAGCCATCTGGCGCTTGAGCGCGTCGAGGTCGTCGCTGCGCTCGGCCACCGGAACGGCGGGCGTCTGGGCGGGCGGCGTCGGCGCAACGGTTCCCGCCGGCTCCTCACCCTTGGGGAAGGGCAGGAACATGTGGAAAGCGCGCTCAAACATTTCCATGTTGCGGCGCACATGATCGTCGAGCCCGATGAAGCTCGGCCCCGTCATCGTCTTGGCCACGTGCTCGCGGAACTTCCCCTGATCTTTGGTGAAGCTGTCGATGGAGGCTTCGAGGTAACGTGGCACCAGCATCTGCATGCTGTCGCCATAAAAGCGGATGATCTGGCGCAGAAACGCGATGGGCAGAAGATTCTGTCCCTTGTTTTCCTGCTCGAAGATAATCTGCGTCAGCACCGAGTGAGTGATGTCGTCGCCGTTCTTGGCGTCATACACCACGAAGTCCTCCCCCTCCTTCACCATGTTGGCGAGGTCTTCAAGGGTCACATAGGTGCTCGTGCCCGTGTTGTAGAGACGGCGGTTGGCGTATTTCTTGATGGTGACTGGCTCTTGCGATTTTGCCATTGTCCGGTCATCCGTTTTCCTTGGGTGCTGCCGCAGGTTAAGGCGTTTCCCAGTGCAGAGCTACCACTTTGTGTGCGCCGCGCACCGGCCTTTTTGCAATGCGCGCCAGTGTCATCGGGCTGTCGCCCAGACGAAGGTTCAATTTGCGTGCGGGGCCCTCCCTTGCAATGAGGTGGGTCATTGACACATGGTCGGCCCCGGCCACGATAGGGGCCGGTACTTTTCACGGCACTGGCAGCACCGCACTGGCAACGAGGCGCAAAGCCGCCCGCCCGATCTTCCCCAGGAGAGACACCCATGAAGGACGAGGTCGTCATCGTCAGCGCAGCGCGCACCCCGGTCGGGTCGTTCAACGGCGCGCTCGCGCCGTTGCCCGCCCATGAGCTGGGCGCGATCGCCATCAAGGCGGCGCTGGAGCGCGCCGGACTTCCCGCCGATACCGTCAGCGAAGTGATTCTCGGTCAGGTGCTGACTGCAGCCCAAGGCCAGAACCCCGCCCGCCAGGCCTCGCTGAAGGCCGGCCTGCCCATCGGCGTCCCGGCGTGGGAAGTGCAGATGGTGTGCGGCTCCGGGCTGCGCTCCGTGGCGCTGGGCGCTCAGGCCATCGTCAACGGCGACAGCGAAATCGTCGTGGCCGGCGGCCAGGAATCCATGAGCCAGTCCACCCACGCGGCCCACGTGCGCAACGGCACCCGCATGGGCGGCCTCGAGTTCGTGGACACCATGATCAAGGACGGCCTGTGGGATGCCTTCAATGGCTACCACATGGGCAACACCGCCGAGAACGTGGCGCGCCAGTTCCAGATCACCCGCCAGGAGCAGGACGAGTTCGCCGTCGCTTCCCAGAACAAGGCGGAAGCGGCCCAGAAGGGCGGCAAGTTCAAGGAGGAGATCGTCCCCGTCACCATCTCCACCCGCAAGGGCGACGTGGTGGTGGACCAGGACGAATACATCCGCCACGGTGCCAGCATCGAGGCCATGACCAAGCTGAAGCCCGCCTTCGCCAAGGACGGCACGGTGACCGCCGGCAACGCCTCCGGCATCAATGACGGCGCCGCCGCCGTGGTGCTCATGAGCGCCGCCAAGGCCAAGGCCGAGGGCCGCACCCCGCTGGCCCGCATCGTCTCCTGGGCGCAGGCCGGCGTCGATCCGTCGATCATGGGCACGGGTCCCATCCCCGCCTCCCGCCTCGCGCTGGAGAAGGCCGGCTGGAGCGCCTCGGACCTCGACCTGGTGGAAGCCAACGAGGCCTTCGCCGCCCAGGCCATCGCCGTGAACAAGGACCTCGGCTGGGATACCAGTAAGGTGAACGTGAACGGCGGCGCCATCGCCATCGGCCACCCCATCGGCGCCTCGGGCACCCGCATCCTGGTGACCCTGCTGCACGAGATGCAGAAGCGCGACGCCAAGAAGGGCCTTGCCACCCTGTGCATCGGCGGCGGCATGGGCATCGCCATGTGCCTTGCGCGGGACTGAGGGCCTCGCGCGGGACTGATCCCGCCTGAAGCGCAGCGCGTGTGACACCGCCGTCCGGCTCGCCGGGCGGCATGGCTCCACAACCGACACGCGCACAACCGGGCCGCGACGTTCCATCGCGGCCCGCCGTTTCCCAACGGAAATTGAGACTTGCTAAACCGCCGGAGCGTGGCTCGACCCGCTCCGGATCACGGGGGAAGTGTCGTCAGGTCGAGCCAATAGAGTGAGGAGGGAACCATGGGACGCGTCGCGTTGGTCACGGGCGGCACGCGGGGAATCGGCGAAGCGATCTCGGTGGCGCTGAAAGCCGCCGGCTACAAGGTCGCTGCGAACTATGCCGGTAACGACGAGGCAGCCAAGGCGTTCACCGAGAAGACCGGCATTGCCGCCTTCAAGTGGGACGTGTCCGATTTCGAATCCTGCAAGGCAGGCATCGCCAAGGTGGAGGCCGAGCTCGGTCCGGTCGAAGTGCTGGTGAACAACGCCGGCATCACCCGCGACGGTCAGTTCCACAAGATGTCGCTGGAGCAGTGGAGCGCGGTGATCAACACCAACCTCAACTCCGCCTTCAACATGACCCGCCCGGTCATCGAGGGCATGCGCGAGCGCAAGTTCGGCCGCATCATCTGCATCTCGTCCATCAACGGGCAGAAGGGCCAGTTCGGCCAGACCAACTATTCGGCCGCCAAGGCCGGCGAGATCGGCTTCGTGAAGGCGCTCGCCCAGGAGAGCGCCCGCTTCGGCATCACGGTGAACGCCATCGCCCCCGGCTACATCGGCACCGAGATGGTGCGCGCCGTGCCGGCCGAGGCGCTGGCCAAGATCGTGGCGACCATCCCGGTGGGCCGTCTCGGCGAGCCGGAGGACATCGCCCGCGCCGTGGTGTTCCTTGCGTCCGACGACGCCGGCTTCATCAGCGGCTCGACCATGACGGTGAACGGCGCCCAGTACATCACCTGAGACCGACATCGGTTCCAGCACCGCAACACCGCCATGCCCCGGCTCGTCCGGGGCATGTGCGTTTTTGGGGGTCGTCGCGCGCCCTCACACCACCAGGGTCTGGAGCAGCGCCCGGACCGGATCGGGGATCGGCACCGGCTTCTGGCTGGCGCGGTCCACATAGACGTGGACGAAATGCCCCTGCGCTGCCGCCCGCGGGTCCTCGCCCTGGAACAGCGCGATCTCGTAGCGCACCGACGAGGAACCGAGCTTCGCCACCCGCATGCCGGCCCGGACCGGGGCCGGATAGGTGAGGCTGCGGAAATAGGTGCAGCGCGTCTCCACCACCAGGCCGATGATGGGGCTGGTCTGCGGGTCCAGCAGGCCGGCGGAGACCAGTTGCTCGTTCACCACCGTATCGAAGTAGGAATAATAGACCACGTTGTTCACGTGGCCGTAGACATCCACGTCCGCCCAGCGCGTGGTGATGGGCAGCACGTGGGAAAAGCCGTCGATCAGAACCGGCTCTTCCCGTCCCCCGCCCTTTTCGTTCCCCTGGCCCGCCTGCCCGCTCATTCGCATCCCCCCGTGCTGAAGCCGCATCTGCGGCCCGCCTTTGTACCGTCCCAACCGGCGGGAATGCACCCTGTTGCGGCGTCGGCCCACAAAGCTGGACGGGAGGGCGGCGCTCAGCCCTTGTCCGCGCCGGCGGGCGGAAGCGGCACTTCAAGGGCGCCAAGGGCATCGGCGAGGCGCATCTTGGCGGAGCCGGGGCGCAGCGGCTTCTGCTGGCTTTCGTGGGGCGCCCAGCCGGACAGGAACACGATCTCGAACGTGGCCCGCACCCGCCCGTCCGGATCAGCGAATCGCTCGGTGTAGACTTCCGCCGCCCGAAGCAGCGTCGCGCGGCGCAGGGGCACGCGGCGGCGCTCCAGCAACGCGTTGGCCGCGCCCATGCGGCGCAGATCCGAAAACAGGGAGAAGGGCGAGCCGTAGCGCACCACCACGCGGTCCACGTCGGTGACCGGCAGGGCAAACCCCGCGCGCTGGAGCAGGGCGCCGAGGTCCCGCACATCCGCAAACGGCGCGACGCGGGGGGACAGGCCCCCGGTGGTCTCGCTCTCGGCGATGGCAAAGGCCTGCCTCAGCTCGGACAGGCTGCCACCGCCCAGGAGCGCGGCCATGAACAGCCCGTCCGGCCTCAGCGCCCGGCGCACCTGGGCAAGGACGCCGGGCAAGTCGTTCACGCTCTGCAGCGACAGGGCGGACACCACGAGATCCAGCGATCCGGCGGCGAACGGCAGCGCCTCCTCGTCCGCCACCACGCCGGGCGCGGAAAGTCCCGCCTCTAGCGGCGCGGCGCAGAACAGGTGCCCCACCGCCGCGTGGCCGGCGAGCGCGCGGGCCAGCGCGGGGGTAGGCGTGCCGAGATCCACCGCCGTCTCGAACTGCCGTTTCACCGCCGCCAGCCGGTCCGCCATGTCCTCCGCCGCCCGCTCCAGCAGGAAGGGCTCGGGGCCAAGGCGCGCGGCCCGCTCCAGGCGGCGACGCAGCAGGGACCGGTCGAAGACGAGATGGGGCGCATCGCCGGTGGTAGTGCTGGTGGCATCGCTCATGAGCCGCATATAGGGCCTCGCACGCAGCGATGCGAGCGCGCGTACCACGCGCGGGGGCGCCTCCCACGCCGAACCTTGCCGTCCTGATTAAAGCTGCCTTTCGTTTCCGGCTTATTGATCCCTTCCCGGGGGCCGGTTACAGCCGGGCCTGAAATGAATGAATGGCCCCAAAAGGCGGGCCGCGGGAGAACGCCATGACCTCTGCGACCCTGTCCGACCGGGACATCCTCCTCGCTTTGTTCGATGCAGGGCTCGCCGCAGCGCTTCCGGAAGGAAAGTTCAAGGATCACCTGCCCGCCCCGCCGAAGGGCCGCACCATTGTCATCGGCGCCGGCAAGGCCTCGGCCCGCATGGCCCGCGCCTTCGAGGAAGAGTGGGGCCACCCATGCGAGGGGCTTATCGTCACCCGCTACGGCCATGGCTGCGAGACCCGCCATATCGAGATCGTGGAAGCCTCCCACCCGGTACCGGACCAGGCCGGGCTCGACGCCGCCCGCCGCATCCTGGAGCTGGCGAAGGGCGCGGGGCCGGACGATCTGGTGGTCTGCCTCATGTCGGGGGGCGCCTCCTCGCTCCTCACCATGCCGGCGGAGGGTCTGACCCTGGCCGACAAGCAGGCGCTGAACGGCGCGTTGCTGAAATCCGGCGCGCCCATCGGCGTGATGAACCAGGTGCGCAAATCGCTCTCCGCCATCAAGGGCGGGCGCCTTGCCGCCGCCATCGCCCCGGCGCGGGCGGTGACCTACCTCATCTCCGACGTGCCGGGCGATGACCCCGGCACCATCGGCTCCGGCCCCACCATTCCCGAGGCCTCCGACCCGGAGGGCGTGCTCGGCCTGATGCGCGCGTGGGGCATCGAGGTGACGGACAAGCTGGAGCAGGTCATCCGCGCCAACACCGTCCCCGGCGATGCCCTCCCCGGCCAGGAGGTGCACATGATTGCCACCCCGCTGATGGCGCTGAAAGCGGCGGAGGCGAAGGCGCGCGAACTCGGCATCACCCCCCTCATCCTCGGCGACGCGATCGAGGGCGAGGCGCGGGAGGCCGCCATCGTGTTCGCCGGCATCGCCAATTGCACCGCCTCCCACGGGCTTCCGGCGGCCGCGCCCTGCGTGCTGCTGTCCGGCGGCGAGACCACCGTGACCGTGCGCGGCAAGGGAAGGGGCGGACGCAGCGTGGAATTCCTGTTGGCCCTCGCCATCGCGCTGAAGGGCCGGGCCGGCATCTCCGCCGTCTCCTGCGATACGGACGGGGTGGACGGCACCGAGGACAATGCCGGCGCGTGGTTCGACGCCGCTATCCTGGAAGAGGCCGCTGCGCGCGGGCTGAAGCCCGCCGACTTCCTCGCCAACAATGACGGCTACAGCTTCTTCTCCGCCCTCGACCGGCTAGTGATCACCGGCCCGACCTTGACGAACGTCAATGATTTCAGGGCGATCCTTGTGCGATAGACGCTGCCCCGGTTTCATTGCGGCGGGGCTGTGGCCAAGGCCTGCCCCTGCGGCGCAGCCGCGCTGCGCTGCGCGCATACCGCGTCTTTTTCACATAAAATCATATGCTTATGCGGAAAACTATGTTTTTCGGGTAGCGGGTTAACCTATTGGTCAAGGTCAACCCCATTGACCTTTGCTGCAGTGCACATAAATTCCGCCATGGAGGAACCGGGGGGCTCCCAAGACGCCAAGTCTGGAGACCACAATGACCGTTGAGGTCACACCGGGGATCATCCGCAAGCTGTGGACCGGAGAGGCCGGAATATTCCGGGACCATCTCCTTCGGCTCGATACTGAGAGCCGTCGGTCCAGGTTCGGCTCTGCGGTGTCTGCCGAATTCATCGAGCGCTACGCGTCGCGGGTGTTCCGCACGGGTGCGATCGTGCATGGCTGCTTTGTGGACGGCGAACTGCGCGCAGCAGCCGAGCTTTATCCCATGGGCGACGTTCTGCCCGGAGAGGCGGAAGCCGCCTTCAGCGTGGAGCAGGAGTTCCAGAACCACGGCCTCGGCAGCCAGCTGCTGGAGCGCGTGATCCTGAGCGCCCGCAACCGCGGGATCCGTACCTTGTGCATGAACTGCCTCGCCCACAACCGGCGAATGCAGCAGATCGCGCGCAAGTTCGACGCCGAATTGAGTTTCGACACCGACGAAGTGGTCGCCGAGCTCACCGCCCCCTTCCCCACCGCGCTGTCCCTGGCGCAGGAAGCGGCGGCGGATGCCCAGGGCATGGCCGGCGCCGTGCTGCAGGCCCAGCGCATGGCCACCGGACGGTTGTTCCACTGGCTGATGCCTGACCCGGCTCCGGTCGAGCCCGAGCTGGAACCGAGCTGACAAGATCCCGTCTGCCCCGACAGGACGAAAGAGGCGGCGCCCCATCCGGCGCCGCCTTTTTCAATGGGCGACGCTCTTCGAGAGCAGGTTGATCACCATCACCCCGGCGATGATCAGGCCGAGCCCGATCAGGGCCGGCAGATCGAGCCTCTGGCCGTACCACAGCCACGCGATGGCGGTGACCAGCACGATCCCCACCCCCGACCAGATGGCATAGGCGATGCCCACCGGCATGGTCTTCAGCGTCAGCGACAGGCAGAAGAAGGCGGCCGCATAACCCACGACCACGAGCACCGAAGGGCCCGGCCGGGTGAAGCTCTCCGTTGCCTTGAGGGCCGAGGTGGCGATGACCTCGGCGACGATGGCGATGATGAGATAAAGATAGCTCATGGCGTCAGGATTCCGGGACGGCCGCTGCGCCGCTGCCGAGAGAAGAGGCGGTGCCGGGCAATCCTGTCAATGCGGCGCTCACGCTCGCCGACGGATTGGAAAAGGCGATGCGGGGCGGCACCGATCGGCTATGGTCGCAGCTCCGCGATCGTCCAGGTCGCCGCCCGCCAGTTCCCCGGCCTGCCAGACCCGCTCCGCCATGACCCGCCCCGTCAAGACCCGCCCCACCAAGACCCCTGCCCCATGACCGTCAACCCCACTCCCGCCGTCACCCCGCCAGATCCCGCCTTCGAGGCCAAGGTCCGCGAGAGCTTCGCGCGCCAGCCCTTCATGGCGACCCTGGGCGCCGCGCTCGGCGCGGTGGAGCCGGGGCGGGCGGAAGTGGTGCTGCCCTATGGGGAGGGCGTCACCCAGCAGCACGGTTTCTTCCACGGCGGTGCCATCGGCGCCATTGCCGATACGGCGGGGGGATACGCCGCCTTCACCCTGTTCCCGCCGAACTCCACCGTGCTTACGGTGGAATACAAGATCAACATCATGGCGCCCGGCAAAGGCGAACGCCTGATCGCGGTGGGCGAGGTGACGCGCTCCGGGCGCACCCTCACCATCGTGCGGGTGGAGGTGTATGCGCAGGCCGGCGAAACGCGCACCCATTGCGCCACCGCCACCCAGACCCTCATCTGCCTTCACGGCAAAAGCGACCGCCCCAACGACCTTCGCGCCGAGGGCTGATGCGCTTTCCCACCCCGCTCATTCAGGGCCG
This sequence comes from Xanthobacter autotrophicus Py2, assembly GCA_000017645.1. Lineage (NCBI taxonomy): Bacteria > Pseudomonadati > Pseudomonadota > Alphaproteobacteria > Hyphomicrobiales > Xanthobacteraceae > Xanthobacter > Xanthobacter versatilis. The sequence goes on along the minus strand of CP000781.1, from coordinate 3,441,724 downwards.
CCTCATCCGCCGCTACAAGCGCTTCCTCGCCGACGTGGTGCTGGCCGACGGCACCGAGACCACCGTCCACGTGGCCAATTCCGGCGCTATGCTGGGGCTGGATGCGCCCGGCAGCCGGGTGTGGCTGTCGCGTGCCGCCAACCTCGCCCGCAAGCTGCCGCTCAGCTGGGAGCTGGTGGAGGCGGATTTCGGCGCGGGTGCCGAATTGGTGGGTGTGAACACCATGCACCCCAACCTGCTGGTGGCCGAGGCCATCGCCGCCGGGGCGGTGCCGGCGCTCTCCGGCTACGCCCGCCTGCGGCGCGAGGTGAAGTATGGACTGTCCAGCCGCATCGACATCCAGCTGGAGGACGAGGCCCGGCCGCTCTGCCTCGTGGAGGTGAAAAATGTTCACCTCATGCGGACCCCGGGCTACGCCGAGTTCCCCGATTGCGTCACCGCGCGCGGCGCCAAGCACCTCGAGGAGCTGGGCGCGGAGGCCGACAAGGGCAACCGCGCCGTCATGGTCTATCTGAGCCAGATCGGCTCCGCCCGCAGCATCGGCCTCGCCCGCGATCTCGATCCCGCCTATGGCCGCGCCTTCGACCGGGCGCGGGAGCGGGGTGTCGAGGCTATCGGCCTGGTCTGCCGCATCGATCCCGAGGGCATCGAGGTGGCCGACATCATTCCCATGACCGGATAAGCCCCCCTCCCCCTTCGTCAGGGTGCGCCGCGCATGGACAGGCCCGGCGCGGCGCGCCACACATAGGGAAAGGCGATTCGCACGTTGGGGGGCCTCAAGATGCCGTTCACCCTTCACCTCTCCCGGCGGGGGGCGCTCAGGTTGGGCGCGGCCCTCGGCGGCGCCGTCCTCGCCGATGCGCTGATGCCGGTCCGGGCCGAGGATGACCCGGATGTCACCGCCATCAAAGGGCTCAAGCCCGGGCAGTGGGTGTGGTATCCGGAGCGCGCGCCGGAGGGCTTCGTCGCCATCGTGGTGAACCTCACCGACCAACTCTGCTTCGTCTATCGCAACGGCGTGCGCATCGGGGTCGCCACCGTCTCCACCGGCAAGGACGGGCACGAGACGCCCACCGGCGTCTTCACCATCCTCGGCAAGGACGTGGACCACCACTCCTCCATCTACAACAACGCCTCCATGCCCTACACCGAGCGCCTGACCTGGTCCGGGGTGGCACTGCATGCGGGCGGGCTGCCGGGCTATCCCTCCTCCCACGGCTGCGTGCACCTTCCGCTCGCCTTCTCCAAGCTGGTGTTCACCGTCACCCATCTGGGCACCCCGGTGATCATCGCCGACAGCCATTCGGCGCCGCAGGACGTGCTGCACCCCGGCCTGCTCATGAGCGAGGGGCTGGAGCAGCAGCTCGCCGTCTCGGCCACCGGCCAGGGCGCGCCGCCCGAGGACCAAGCGCAGGTGGCGGCGGCGGCCGGCGCTTCGGTGCCCATCGCGCCCGCCCCGCCGGAGCCGGTGTCCATGGTGGTCAGCGGAGCGGACCGGAGCATCACCGTGCTGCGCGGCGCCCAGACCACGGTGCAGGGTCCCGTCACCATCCGCGATCCGGCAACGCCGCTGGGCAACGTGGTCTATGTGCTGATGTCCACGGACGGCGCCGCGCCGCGCTGGAGCGCCATTGCCTATGAGGGCGGCAAGCAGCCGCCGGGGGAAGCGCAGCAGGCGCTGGCGCGCATCACGGTGGACCCCGCCATCAACAAGCAGGTGGCAGCTCTGGTGACGCCGGGGGCGACCCTGTTCGTCACCGACCTGCCGGCCCATCCGGGCACCCGCAACGACGGCGGCTTCGTGGTGATGACCCACAAGGTGGAAAGCTGATGCGCCGCGCCGTCGGCGCCCTGCTCGGCCTGCTGGTCGCGGGCGCGCCGGCGCTGGTGCTGGCGCAGCAGGTAGCGCCCCCGGCCGCGCTTCCCGGCAAGCCGGCGGCGCGGCCCGCCGCGGCAGGGCCGGTCCCGGCTAAGGAGCTGTTCGGACGGGTGCAGGACCCCGCCCCCCTCGCCGCCCGCTCCATCGGCTTTTATTCCAAGGGCTGTCTCGCGGGCGCGCAGGCGCTGGCGGTGAACGGGCCGAACTGGCAGGTCATGCGGCTGTCCCGCAACCGCAATTTCGGCCATCCCGATCTCGTCGTCTTCCTGGAGCGCTTCTCCGCGCAGGTGCCGAAGGTGTCGTCCTGGCAGGGCATCCTTGTGGGCGACATGTCCCAGCCGCGCGGCGGCCCCATGCTCACCGGCCACGCCTCCCACCAGATCGGCCTCGACGCCGACATCTGGCTGACCCCGAGCCCCGGCCGGGAGCTGAGCCGGGAGGAGCGCGAGAAGCTGTCCGCGTCCATGATGGTGCGCGCCGACCGCCGCGACATCGATCCCGCCAACTGGCGGCCCGACCACTGGAAGGTCATCCGCGCCGCCGCCCTCGACCCGCGCGTGGAACGCATCTTCGTGAACGCGGCCATCAAGAAGGCCCTGTGCCGGGAGGCGAGCGGCGACCGCTCCTTCCTCGCCAAGGTGCGTCCCTACTGGGGCCACGACTACCACATGCATGTCCGCCTCACCTGCCCGCCGGGCAACCCGGACTGCCGCCCACAGGAAGCCCCACCCGCCGGCGAGGGCTGCGGATCGGAACTGGACTGGTGGTTCACCGACGAAGTGCTGCACCCCAAGCCCGAGAAGGAACCGGCGAAGCCCAAGCCGCCTTTAACCCTTGCCGACCTGCCCGAGGCCTGCGCGGCGGTGCTGGGCGCCAGATGAAGAACCGCATGAGGGCGTGAACCCGCCCGGCGTGGGGAAGCAACGATAACGGAGGACGCCATGACCGACCTTACCGACCTCTTCCCCGGCTTCGACTCTCACTATGTGGACACCAGGGCCGGCCGCATCTTCCTGCGGCAGGGCGGCACCGGATCGCCGCTGCTGCTGCTCCACGGTTTCCCGCAGAGCCATGTCATGTGGCACAAGGTGGCGACCAAGCTCGCCGAGCAGCACACCCTCATCATCCCCGATCTGCCCGGCTACGGCTGGAGCGCGGCGCCGGACGAAGGCACGGATCACGCCCCCTATTCCAAACGTGCCATGGCCGCCGCCATGGTGGAGGTGATGGAGCATCTGGGCTTCGCTCATTTCGCGCTCATGGGCCACGATCGCGGCGCACGGGCCGGCTACCGGCTCGGCCTCGACCATCCCGGCCGGCTGGACCGCCTGGTGGTGCTGGACATCGTCCCCACCTACGTCATGTGGCACAAGATGGACCGGGCACGGGCGCTGCAAGTGTACCACTGGTCCATGCTGGCCCAGCCCAAGCCCCTGCCGGAGAAGCTCATCGGCTCCCATCCCGCCTGGTTCCTCGACTGGACCATGGCGAGCTGGACCGGATCCAAGGACCTCTCGCCCTTCGATCCCCGCGCCATGGCCCAATACCGCGCTGCCATCTCCTCGCCCGACCGGCTCCACGCCATGTGCGAGGACTACCGGGCCGGCGCCACCATCGACCTCGCCCATGACGAGGCGGATCTGGCCGCCGGGCGCACCCTCTCCTGCCCCACCTTCGCCCTGTGGGGCGCGGCCGGCATCCCGAGCCGTGGCGCAAGCCCGCTGGAGGCCTGGAAGGTCTTCGCGCCCAAGCTGGAAGGCGCGGCGGTGGAAGCCGGCCACTTCGTCGCCGAGGAGGCGCCGGGGGCGGTGCTGGCCGCTGTGCTGCCGTTTCTGGCGGGGGACTGATACCAGCGGCATCGGCCTGAGATCCCGGCCGCGGAAAAAGGATTTCGCGACCCGACGGACCCGCGAATTCTTCCATCCCTCAAACAGTGGATGTGCTGGGAATGCGGTTTCCTATGCTTAACGCAATGACAACACGTCATCGCGTGCGTCAGGACAGATCCTGAACGCACGATAGCATGGAGAAGGCCGATGATACCGTCTTTCCTGCCGATGGCGACGTGCGCCGCGGCCCTTGCCACCCTCGCCACCTTCACGACCACCGAAGCCCAGGCGGCCACGCGCTACGGCGTCACCTGCATCCACAACCGGACGCAGCACGCCATCAATTTCGACGTCAAGGTCGGGAAAGACGGGAACTGGAGCAGCTACCGCCTCCAGCCCGGCTGGAACCGGAGCTTTTCGCACAAATATGACAAGCAGAATGAAAACCACTCGCCCCCGATCTACATCCGGTTCGACTCCGACCTGCGCGGGAAGACCTTCTGGACCGAATACAAGCTGGAGCGACGGGCCGCCACCGGCGAAACCTGCGCGGAAGGCAAGCCCTACAATTTCAGGTATGAGCAGAACAACCGGGACTTCATCGACCTGAAGGCGTCCAGCTGAAGGCCTCGATTGCTCCGGGGCGACGGCTACCTGCGATCCTGAAAGAAGCTGCGCAGCACCTCGGCGGCCTGGCGCTCGGCGATGCCGCCATAGACTTCGGGCATGTGGTGGCAGGTGGGCTGGGAGAAAAAGCGCGGCCCGTGCTCTACCCCGCCCCCCTTGGGATCGGACGCGCCATAATAAAGTCGGCGGATGCGCGCGAAGGAAAGCGCCGCCGCGCACATGGCGCAGGGCTCCAGCGTCACGTAGAGATCGCAGTTGACCAGGCGCTCGGATTTCAGCCGCGCGCCTGCTGTGCGCAGCACCAGGACCTCGGCGTGGGCGGTGGGATCATTGAGTTCCCGGGTGCGGTTGCCGTCGCGGGCGATCACCTCGGCGCCGCGCACCAGGACGGCACCCACCGGTACCTCGCCGCGCTCTGCGGCGGCCCGCGCCTCGTTCAGCGCCATCTGCATATAGGTTCCGGACATGGTGCCTCTGTCATCGCCGCGCTCGCCGCGCCGCCTCGCCTGTGCTAACTGCCCCTCATGCCGCGCACATCACCGCCCCGCAAGGACAAGAACCGCGTTCCGCGCATCAAGCGCGAACTCACCCCCGCCGCGCCCAAGGAGGCCGAGCGGATCGCCAAGGTCGTCGCCCGCGCCGGCCTCGGCTCGCGCCGCGAGATCGAGGAATGGATCGAGGCCGGCCGCGTGGCCGTCAACGGCGAGGTGCTCACCACCCCTGCCGTCACCGTCACGGCCGAGGATGCCATCACCGTCGATGGCGCCCCCCTGCCCGAGCGCGAACGCACCCGCCTCTTCATTTACCACAAGCCCAGGGGCGTGGTGACCACCAATCGCGACCCTGAAGGCCGCACCACCCTGTTCGAGATCCTGCCCCAGGGCCTGCCGCGCCTCGTGAGCGTCGGGCGGCTGGATCTGAATTCGGAAGGCCTGCTGCTGCTCACCAACGACGGCGGACTTGCCCGCGTGCTGGAGCTGCCGGAGACCGGCTGGCTGCGCCGCTACCGCGTGCGCGCCAATGGCGAGGTCAACCAGGCCCAGCTCGACAGCCTGCTGAAGGGCATCACCGTCGATGGGGTGGAGTACGGCCCCATCGAGGCGGAGCTGGACCGGGTGCAGGGCGCCAATGCCTGGATCACGGTGTCCCTGCGCGAGGGCAAGAACCGGGAAATCCGCAATGTGTTCGGCGCCTTGGGCCTCCAGGTGAACCGGCTGATCCGCGTCTCCTACGGCCCGTTCCAGCTGGGCGATGTCCCGGAAGGTGGCATCGAGGAGGTGCGCACCCGCGTGCTGCGCGACCAGATCGGCAACGACCTCGCCGCCGCCGCAGGAGCCGATTTCACCGGCCTGCTGGTGGAGCGCGAGCTGGAAGAGGCCCCGCCCCGCGTGGCACTGCGCCCCGCCGGCAAGCGTCAGGCTGCAGCCGAGAAGGGCGGCACCCTGAAGGCGCCGGCCCGCCGTTCGCGGCAGGACGAGGATTTCGACGCGCCGGTGGAGGATGTCATCCGCCCCGCCGGCCCCCGCACGCGCCGGCGCATGAGCGATGAAAATGCCGTGGAGAGCCGTGGCTCGGTGGCCGACCGCAAGGGCCGCACGGTGAAGGTGGAACGCGTGGTGGCGCCCAAGGCAGACGCCCCGACGCGTGGCGCCCGAACTGGTGCCCGGCCCGGTGCCCGCAAGAGCGACAGGGACGAAGCAGGAGCCCGCCCGTTCCGCCGCGGTCCGGCCGAGGGCAAGGAGCGCTTTTCCGAGCGCGGACCAGCCCGCGCCGGTTTCCGCGACGATGCCCGTGGCCCGCGCCGCGAGCGCGATGATCGCGAGGATTTCCGTCGCCGTCCCACCCGGGAGGGAGAGGATCGCCCCCGTCGCCCGCGTCCGGAGACAGCGGATGGCGCCCCCCGGCGCGGCCGCGACGAGCGCCCGCAGCAGGGCGAGCGGCCCTTCCGCACCCGCAGCGAACGGCCGGACCGCACCAGCGAGCAGGAGGGCCGGCCCGCCCGTGGCGGCAGCCGTCCTTATGGCGACAAGCCGGCGGGGCGTGCCCGTCCGACGGGTGACCGGCCGGCGGGTGCTGGCCGCGCTTACGGCGAGAAATCCGAAGGCTCGGGTCGCGCTTATGGCGACAAGCCGGCGCGGAGCCGCCCCTCCGGTGACAGGCCCACGGGCGGCGCTGGTCGCTCCTACAGCGAACGCTCGTCCGAAGGTGCGGGTCGCGCTTTCGGCGACAAGCCGGCCGGCGCGCGCAGTTTCGGCGGCAAGCCGGGGGGCAAGCCCGGCGCCGGTCGTGGCGGCTTCGGTGGCAAGCCCGGCGGAAAGCCCGGCGGGCGCGCGGGCGGTGGCAAGGCTGGCGGCGGCAAGCCTGCGGGTCCGCGCGGCAAGCGCTGATCGGCGAGAAAATCGTCCATGCGCATCGTCGGCGGCAGATTGAAAGGGCGCGCGCTGAAGGGCCCTTCCTCCAGCGCCACCCGGCCCACCTCGGACCGGCTGCGCGAGAGCCTGTTCAACATGCTCGCCCACGCCTATGGCGACCCCTGCGACGGCGCGCGGGTGCTGGACCTGTTCGCCGGCACGGGGGCTCTGGGCATCGAGGCGCTATCGCGCGGCGCCCGCTTCACCCTGTTCGTGGAAGAGGCGGCGGAGGCCCGTGGCCTCATTCGCGACAATGTGGAGGCGCTAGGCCTCACCGGCGTCACCAAGGTGTTCCGCCGCGACGCCACCCGCCTCGGCGACATGGGGCCGGGCGAGCCTCATGGCCTCGTCTTCTGCGATCCGCCCTATGGCAAGGGGCTGGCCGAGCAGGCGCTGGCCAGCGCCGTGGCGGGCGGATGGCTCGCGCCCGACGCGCTGGTGGTGGTGGAGGAGCGCACCGGCGTCTTCACCGGGCCGGATGGCTTCCGCGAGATCGAGCGTCGCGCCTATGACGAGAGCGAGCTGATCTTCCTGGAAATGGCCTGAGCGCCGGACTGAGACCAACGGCTCCGGTCTTCGACCGGTGCCGACAGGGTCGCGCTCGGGCGCCGCGTGGGCTTGAACAAAAGCCCATGAGCCAAGCTCGCGGGCTTTTGGCATCACCGCTCGGCGCGGACGATCACGTCCATCAGTTCCTTGACCTTCTGCCGCTGGTCCTCCGCATCGCCGGAGCGGATGGCGTGCTCCACGCAATGGGCCACATGGTCCCGCAGCACCTCCTCCTCCACCCGCTTCAGGGCGGCGCGGACGGCGGACACCTGCGTGATCAGGTCGATACAGTAGCGGTCCTCCTCCACCATGCGGGAGAGGCCGCGCACCTGGCCTTCGATCCGGCTCAGGCGCTTGAGGACTTCTTCTTTCGTCGGGCTGCGCATGGCTTGTCATATACCCCCTCAGGGTATATTTAACAAGGCGAGATACCCCCAGGGGGTTCAATCAACGCCCTGAATATGAGCCAGCGCAAGGCCGCCACGCGGAAATGGCCTTCATCTGGCCCCGACACTTCCGGAGCCGCCGCCCCATGGCCCAAGACCACTCGGCACGAGACCACTCGGCACAAGATAACTCGGCACACGATCATGCCCACCCCGCGGACGGCGGCCACGACTGCTGCGGCGGCAAGGCGCCTCCGCCCCTGGACCTCAACGCCCCGCCCGGCTCCGCCCCCAAGGCCGCTTTGCCGGAGACGGTGAAGGATCCCGTCTGCGGCATGGACGTGAAGACCGACCCGGAGGCCGCAAAGCCCACGTCCGTCTACAAGGACCAGACGTATTTCTTCTGCTGCAACGGCTGCAAGACCAAGTTCGAGACCGAGCCGGAGAAGTACCTCGCCCCGGTGAAGGATCCGGTCTGCGGCATGACCGTGGAGCCCGGCCGCGCCAAATATTCGGCGCGCCACGACAAGAAGCCCTATTTCTTCTGCTCGTCGTCCTGCGAGACCAAGTTCAAGGCCGACCCCGGCCGCTATGTGGAAGGCGGCTCCGCCCCTCCCCCGCCGCCGGAGAAGATACCGGAAGGCACCATCTACACCTGCCCCATGGATCCGGAGATCCGCCAGATCGGCCCCGGCATCTGCCCCATCTGCGGCATGGCGCTGGAGCCGGAGATCGTCACCCTCGACGAGGGGCCGAACGCGGAACTCGCCGACATGACGCGGCGGTTCTGGATCGGCCTCGCGCTGACGCTGCCCGTGTTCGTGCTGGAGATGGGCCAGCACCTGCTCGGCCTGCACCTGCTGCCGCAGCAGACCTCAAACTATGTGCAGTTCCTGCTGGCGACCCCGGTGGTGCTCTGGGTGGGCAAGCCCTTCTTCGAGCGCGGCTGGCTCTCGCTTAAGTCGCGCCATTTCAACATGTTCACCCTCATCGCCCTGGGCACCGGGGTGGCCTATCTCTATTCGTTGGTGGGCACCTTCGCCCCCGGCCTGTTCCCCCACGATTTCCACGCCCACGAAGGCGGCGTGCCGGTCTACTTCGAGGCCGCCGCCGTCATCACCGTTCTGGTGGCGCTGGGCCAGGTGCTGGAGCTGCGCGCCCGCGAGCGCACCTCCGGAGCCATCAAGGCGCTGCTGTCGCTGGCGCCGAAGACCGCCCTGCGCGTGAAGGCAGACGGCACCGATGAAACCATCGACCTCGGCCTCGTCGCCCCCGGCGACGTGCTGCGCGTGCGCCCCGGCGAGAAGGTGCCGGTGGACGGCGTGGTCGCCGAAGGCCGCGCCGTGCTGGATGAAAGCCTCGTCACCGGCGAGAGCCTGCCGGTGAGCAAGGAAACCGGCGAGAAGGTCATCGGCGGCACGCTCAATTCCTCCGGCGCATTCACCATGCGCGCCGACAAGGTGGGCCGCGACACCCTGCTCGCCCAGATCGTGCAGATGGTCGCGCAGGCCCAGCGCTCCCGCGCGCCAATACAGCGCCTCGCCGACCAGGTGTCGGGCTGGTTCGTCCCGCTGGTGCTGGCGGCGGCGGTGGTCGCCTTCGCGGTATGGATGATGGTGGGCCCCGAGCCGCGCCTCACCTTCGCGCTCATGGCGGCCGTGTCCGTGCTCATCATCGCCTGCCCCTGCGCGCTCGGCCTTGCCACCCCCATGTCGGTGATGGTGGGCGTGGGCCGCGGCGCCCAGCTCGGCGTGCTGGTGAAGAATGCCGAGGCGCTGGAGCGCATGGAGAAGGTGGACGTGGTGGTGGTGGACAAGACCGGCACCCTCACCGTGGGCAAGCCCAGGGTGGTTGCGGTCGAATCCCTGCGGAATATCGACGAGGTGGAGCTGCTGCGCCTCGCCGCGAGCCTCGAGCGGGCGAGCGAGCATCCCCTCGCCGCAGCCATGGTGCAGGAGGCCAAGGCGCGCACGCTCGCCCTGTCCGAGCCGTCCGGCGTGGACAGCCCCGCCGGCAAGGGCATCACCGGCACGGTGGACGGCCGCCGGATCGCGGTGGGCCATGCCGCCTTCATGAGCGAGAATGGCATTCCCACCGACAAGCATACCGCCGCCGCCGAAGCCTATCGCCGCGAGGGCGCCACCGCCGTGTTCGTCGCGGTGGACGGCAAGGCCGCCGGCCTCATCGCCATCGCCGATCCGGTGAAGGACACCACCGAGGCGGCCCTGCAGGCGCTCACCCGCGACGGGGTGCGGGTGGTCATGCTCACCGGCGACAACCGCACCACTGCGCTCGCCGTGGCCAAGCGCCTCGGCATCACCGAGGTGGAGGCGGAAGTGCTGCCCGACCACAAGGCCGACGTGGTCCAGCGCCTGCGCTCCGAAGGCCATGTGGTGGCCATGGCCGGCGACGGCGTGAACGACGCCCCCGCCCTCGCAGTGGCTGACGTGGGTATCGCCATGGGCACCGGTACCGACATCGCCATGGAGAGCGCGGGCATCACACTGCTGAAGGGCGATCTCTCTGGCATCGCCCATGCGCGCGGCCTGTCGCGGGCGACCATGGCCAATATCCGCCGCAACCTGCTGTTCGCCTTCCTCTACAATGCGGCGGGCGTGCCCATCGCCGCGGGCGTGCTCTATCCCAGCCTCGGGCTGCTGCTCTCGCCCATGGTGGCGGCGGCGGCGATGGCGCTGTCCTCGGTAAGCGTTATCACCAATGCCCTGCTGCTACGCGGCTGGCGCCCGCGCTGAGGGGCGCACCTTTACACCCGCGCCGTGCCCGCCGATCATGGCGCGGGATCGCACATGGCCGACATGTCCTTGAAGTTCGCACAGGCGCGCGGCGCGCTGCGGGCCTTCGGCTCGGGGCTGCTGGGGCTTGCCCTGCCGCCCACCTGCATCGCCTGCGGCGGCATCACCGGAATGGCGGGCGGCCTGTGCGGCCCGTGCTGGGGCAAGCTCGCCTTCATCAGCCGGCCGTTCTGCGAGCGCACCGGCGCGCCCTTCACCCACGATCCCGGTGGCGCGCGAATCTCGGCGCAGGCGCTGGACGATCCTCCGGCCTTCGACCGCGCCCGTGCCGCAGTGACCTTCAACGACGTGGCCCGCGACCTCGTCCACAAGCTGAAATATGCCGACCGGCTGGATGTCGCCGCACCGCTGGCCCGGCTGATGGCCCAGGCTGGCGCGGATGTGATCGCCTCCGCCGACATCATCGTGCCGGTGCCGCTGCATCCGTTCCGCCTGTGGCGCCGCCGCTTCAACCAGGCGGCGCTGCTCGGCCGGCACCTGGCGGCGGCCACCGCCATCCCCCAGCGCACCGACCTGCTCGCCCGGCGCCGCTCGACCCCCTCGCAGACGGCGCTGGGCCGGGCGGAACGCCGCGCCAACGTGGCCGGCGCCTTCGCCGCATGCGGCAATGCAGCATCCCATCTTGAGGGCCGGCGCGTGCTGCTGGTGGATGACGTATTCACCACCGGCGCCACGCTGGATGCCTGCGCACAAGCCCTGCGTCGGGCGGGGGCCATCCAGGTGGATGCCCTGACATTTGCGCGGGTTGTCGATTTCGCCTGAAAACCCTAACTATGGTACGACGCTTTCGTGACGGTGCCCCGCCGTCCCGCAACCCATTTGTGACACCATGAAACCCATCGAGATCTATACCAAGAGCTGGTGCCCCTATTGCCATTCCGCCAAGGAATTGCTGCGCCGCAAAGGCTTGACCTTCACCGAGATCGACGTGACCACCGACAAGGACGGTCAGGAAGAAATGACGCGCCGCGCCGGCGGGCGCACCAGCGTGCCTCAGATCTTCATTGGCGAGACCCATGTGGGCGGCTGCGACGACCTCTACGCCCTTGAGGACGCCGGCCGACTGGACCAGCTGGCCGCCTGAGCTTTTCTTTCCGTGATGCGCTGACCCGTGCAAGACTAGAAAAGGGCCCCATCTATCTGGGGAGACGCCAGCATCGGGCGCGCGCGGCGTGCGCATGACGGATCAGGGCGGGTTCAGCATCCAGGAAAGAGCGGGCCTCATGACCTCGGCCGACACATCCGACACCCTCCGCATCGCACTGGTGCAGTTGCGCAGCGGCCGGGATCCGGCAGCCAATCTCGACGCCACCGTAGCCCTGGTGCGCGAGGCCGCGCGGGACGGGGCGCGCTATGTGCAGACGCCCGAGGTCACCAACCTCATGGAGCTGGACCGCGCCGTCCTGTTCGAGAAGCTGCGGGAGGAGGCGGACGACGCCACCCTCAAAGCCCTGCGCCAGCTGGCGCAGGAGCTGGGCATCTTCCTCCACATCGGCTCGCTGGCCCTGAAGGTGTCGGACAAGAAGGCGGTCAACCGCGCCTTCATGGTCGGACCCGACGGCGAGATCATCGCCCGCTACGACAAGATCCACATGTTCGACGTGGATCTGGGCAACGGCGAAAGCTATCGCGAATCCTCCGCCTACCGCCCCGGCGAGCGGGCGATCCTGGCCAATGTGGGCGCGTTCCGCTTCGGCCTCACCATCTGCTACGACCTGCGCTTCCCCTCCCTCTACCGGGCCCTGGCCGAGGGTGGAGCGCAAGTGCTCACCGTGCCATCCGCCTTCACCCGGCCCACCGGGGAGGCGCACTGGCACGTGCTGCTGCGGGCGCGGGCCATCGAGAACGGCGCCTATGTGCTGGCGGCCGCCCAGGGCGGCAAGCATGAGAACGGCCGGGAGACCTTCGGCCATTCGCTGGTGGTGGACCCCTGGGGCCGTGTGATCGCCGAAGGCGGCGCCGACCCCGGCGTGATCCTCGCCGAGATCGACCTGAAGGAAGTCGCCGCCGCTCGCGCGCGCATCCCCTCCCTCTCCAACGGCCGCCGGTTCGAGATCGCCGAGCCGGGCCAGACCATCGGCCACCTCAGCGTGGTGCGGGCTTCGTCATGATCCGCTACACCCTCAATTGCGCGTCGGGCCACCAGTTCGAGAGCTGGTTTCCCTCCTCGGCGAGCTTTGATGCCCAGCAGGCGCGCGGGCTGGTCAGCTGCCCCACCTGCGGCTCGCCCGAGGTGCAGAAGGCGGTGATGGCGCCCTCCGTCGCCCGCACCGACCGCGCCCCAGCCCCCGTGGCGGAAGACGCCCCGCCTGCGGCTGGCGCCCCGGCCGCCTCTCCCGCCCCTGCGCCGGCGGACGTTCCGGTGCCGGTGCTGAGCCAGCCCGACGGCGAGCTGCGCGCCCTCATCCGCGAGTTGCGCGAGCACATCGTGAAGACATCCGATTATGTGGGCGACGAGTTCGCCGACCTCGCCCGCAAGATGCACGACGGCGAGATCGAGCACCGCTCCATCTATGGCGAGGCGACGGTGGAAGAGGTCAAGGCCCTGCGCGAGGACGACGTGGAGGTGCTGCCCCTGCCCGTGCTGCCGGAAGACCGCAACTGAGGCGCGGTCTCGTTCCGAAAATCCGGCCTAGCCGACCCGCTCCGCCACCATGAAATAGTTCACCGAAAGATCCTCGGTCAGGTGGAAATCCCCGCTGAGCGGCTCGTAGGCGAGGCCCACCTTCTCCTGCGCGGCGAAGCCGGCGGCGGCGAGGGTCGCCTCCAGCTCCTCGGGAGTGATGAACTTCTCCCAGCGATGGGTGCCCGGCGGCAGCCAGCGCAGCACATATTCGGCCCCAACGATGGCGAGGGCGAAGCTCTTGGCGGTGCGGTTGAGGGTGGAGAGCACCAGCACGCCGCCGTCCGTCACCAATTGCCCGGCGGTGCGCACGAACAGGCCCACGTCCGCCACGTGCTCCACCACCTCCAGCGCCACCACCACGTCGAAGCGGTCGCCGCGGGACGCCAATTCCTCGGCGGTGACCGCCTCATAGTCGACGGCAAGGCCGGAGGCCGCCGCATGCGCACGGGCGATCTCCACATTGCCCGGGGCGGGATCGATGCCGCGCACCTGCCCGCCCATGCGCGCCAGCGGCTCGCTGAGCAGGCCGCCGCCGCAGCCGATGTCGAGGATGGAAAGGCCCTTCAGGGGCCGCAGGGCACGCGCATCACGGCTGAAATGGCGCACCAGCGCGTCGCGCAGGAAAGCAAGCCGCGCCGGGTTCATGGCGTGGAGCGGCGCCATCTTGCCCTTCTCGTCCCACCACTGCGCGCCCAAGGCATCGAAGCGGGCGACCTCGGCCGGATCGACGGTGGCGTTCATCTGCGACATGGGGCCTCCTCGGCAGACGCCGTTTCGCCCCCAGCATTAGGCGGGAGGCGCGGAGGGAGCAAGGCGGCGGTGCGCCGCCCCGGCTCAGCCGCGCACCAGGCCAACGATGTCCTTCACCTCGGCGATGGTCTGGTCGGCGATGACGCGGGCACGATCCGCGCCGTCGATGAGGATGGCGTCGATCGCGGCGGGCTCCGCCATCAGGCGCTGCATCTCGGCGCCGATGGGGCCGAGCTTCTCCACCGCCAGATCCACCAGCGCCGCCTTGAAGGCAGAGAACTGGGCGGTGCCGTAGTCCTTCAGCACATCGGCCTTGGTGCGGTCGGAGAGCGCGGCGAAGATGCCGACCAGATTGTCCGCCTCGGGACGGCCCTTGAGGCCCTCTTCCTCGGTGGGCAGGGGCTCGGGATCGGTCTTCGCCTTGCGCACCTTGCCGGCGATGGTGTCGCGGTCATCGGTCAGGTTGATGCGGGAGAAGTCGGAGGGGTCCGACTTGGACATCTTCTTGGCGCCGTCGCGCAGGCTCATCACCCGGGTGGCGGGCCCGGCGATCAGCGGCTCGGTGAGGGGGAAGTAGCCGTCCGCGTGGCCGTGCGCGGCGATAGAGGGGCCAAAATCCGTGTTGAACTTCTGCGCGATGTCGCGCGTCAGCTCCAGGTGCTGCTTCTGGTCCTCGCCCACCGGCACGTGGGTGGCGCGATAGAGCAGGATGTCGGCCGCCATCAGGTCGGGATAGGCGAACAGGCCCACCGAGACGTTCTCGCGGTCCTTGCCGGCCTTCTCCTTGAACTGGGTCATACGGTTGAGCCAGCCCATGCGGGCGACGCAATTGAAGATCCAGGCCAATTCCGCGTGGCCCGACACCTGACTCTGGTTGAACACGATGTGCGCCTTGGGGTCGATGCCGCAGGCGATGAAGGCGGCGGTAACCTCGCGGATGTGGCGCTTCAGCTCCACCGGGTCCTGCCACACGGTGATGGCGTGGAGGTCCACCACGCAATAGATGCACTCGTGGCTCTCCTGCAGCGCCACGAAGCGCTTAATGGCGCCGAGATAATTGCCGAGGTGCAGGTTGCCCGTGGGCTGCACACCGGAAAACACGCGATCCGCGACCGCCGCCATGGCGACCTCCAAAAGAGCGGCGCACCGCTCGTAAAAGCCTTGCGGGGGCAAGGCACCGCGGGGACCTTGGCGCGGCGAGGGCTTTCGCCCGACGCAGCCTTGGCCTTCCCGACCCGCATGGATGAACCCCGGCGGCCGAAAGCGCGGCCATGTGCGGGGAGACGATGGGCCGCGTCATGCCACCTGGTGCCCCGCCGCGCAAGGGGCGCAGAGTCGGGGCGGGAGCTGGCGCCTCAGGGCTGCGGCACCAGCCTCGGCAGCAGCGCCTTGAGCAGAAAGGCGGCGGCGCCATAGACCACGCCGCCGCTGCCCACCAGACCGGCCAGCCGCACGGCCGCCGCCATCTGGCCCTCCGGCACCGGCCACAGCGCCGCGAGCACGGCGACGCAGCCGCCCATGAGCAGGCTCGCCGCCACAAGCCCCAGGGCGGAGAGCAGCACCGCGCGGGAGAAGGCGAGCGCCCCCGCGCGCACCAGCAGCCCGCCTAGCACCAGGACGGAGACGAAAGCCGACAGCGCCGCCGCCGCCACCGCCGCCCGTGGACCTGCGACCAGCCCCAGGCCGAAGGCCGCGAGCAGGCAGACCGCGAGAGAGCCGAGGGCGACGCGCTCCGCCGTCTTCACCCGGCCGCAGGTGGAGGCCGTGGCGGACAGGATACGCTCCAGCCCCTGTGCGGGCAGCGACACGGCAAGCACGGCCAGCAGCGCGCCGGTGAGGCGGGCATCCTCGCCATCGAAGCTGCCGCGCTGAAACAGGGTGACAACGATGGGCTCCGCCAGCACGGCCAGCCCGGTGGCCGCCGGCAGGGCGAAGGCGAGGGCCGCCAGCATGGCGCGGCCGGAAGCCTCCGGGGCGTCGCTCGCCGCGCCCGAGAGCGCGCTCTTGCGCAGCAGCGCCGGCACCAGCACGGCCCCGGCGCTAGCGCCCACGAGGCCGAGGGGCAGGTCCATGAGGCGCTGGGCGTAGTTCAGCGCCGCCACGGCGCCGGGGCTCGCCGAGACGGCGGCGGCGATGATGATGAGGCGGAACTGGCTCAGGCCCGCGAACAGCAGCGCAGGAGCTGCGGCGCGCACGACTCCCAGCGCCTTGCGCCACGACCATCCGCCGGCTGAGGCCCCCGGCAATGGCCCAGGCGCCGCCGGACAGCCGCGCGCGGCCGCCATCATGAGGCAGAGCTGGGAGATGCCCGCAGCCACGGTGGCGGCGGCGATGGCCAAGGCGGCGGTGTCGCTCTCCATCAGCCCGCGCAGGAGCAGCACCGCGATGACGGCGAGCACGGTGAGGTTGGCGGCCACCGGGGCCAGCGCCGGTAACAGCACCCGATAGGCGCCGTTGGCGACGCCTCCATAGATGGCGGCAAGCCCGGCGAACGGCAGATAAAGCACCGCCACCCGCCCGCACAGCACCGCCACGTCGGCGCGCGGGCCGCCCGGCTCGAAGCCCGGGGCCATCAGGCGGATGACCAGCGGCATGAACAACGCGGCAAGGAGCGCGAACGCGAGCAGTGTGCCGAACAGCAGCGCCAGCGTCGCCCGCGCGAGTCGACGGGGGGCGCCTTCGCCCTCGCCCTCGGCTTGGGCCAGGGCCGGGATGAAGGCGAGGTTGAATGCGCCTTCCGACAAAAGCCGCCGGGCCAGCAGCGGCAAGGCGAGGGCGGCCACCAGCGCATCGGCGCTGGCCCCGGTGCCGAGCACCGCGGCGGTGGCCGCATCCCGCACAAAGCCGAGGACGCGGGAGGACAGCGTCGCCGCCGAGACGATGGAGGTACGGGCGAGGAGGGACATGGACCGGTTCTGCCCCGCCCCGCTGGCGCTGTCGATGGCCATCCGGTGTCGCGGGCGCCAAAAGAAAACGCCCGCTTGCGCGGGCGTTTTTTGTCATTCGGGACCAGTCGATCCGGTCAGGCCTGGGGCTGGGGCTCGATGGAGCCGCCGGCGCCGCCCTGACGGGGGCGCTTGGTGGTGGGAATGCCCGAGCTGCGCGGGTTCGACGGCTCGATCACGCTTTCCCGGTTCGGCGTCTTGCCGTCCAGAAGGTCGATGATCTCGTCGCCCGAGAGCGTCTCGTATTCCAGCAGGCCGCGCGCCAGGATCTCAAGTTCGTCCTGGTGCTCGGTGAGGATGCGCTTGGCCTCGGCGTGGCCCTCGTCCACGAGGCGACGCACCTCGCGGTCGATGGTCTGGGCGGTGGCCTCGGACACGTTCTGCTGGCGCGACACCGACATGCCCAGGAACACCTCGTCCTGGTTGTCGCCATAGGCCACGGTGCCGAGATCCGCCGAGAAGCCCCAGCGCGTCACCATCAGCTTGGCGAGGCGGGTCGCCTGCTCGATATCGGAGGCGGCGCCGGAGGTCACCTTGTCGTGGCCGAAGATCAGCTCTTCCGCCACGCGCCCGCCCATGATGATGGCAAGGCGCGAGGTCATCTGCTCGTAGGACATGGAAAGCTTGTCCCGCTCGGGCAGCTGCATGACCATGCCGAGGGCCCGGCCACGCGGAATGATGGTGGCCTTGTGCACCGGGTCGGTGGCCGGCACCTTCAGCGCCACGAGGGCGTGGCCGCCCTCGTGATAGGCGGTCAGCATCTTCTCTTCCTCGGTCATGACGAGGGAGCGGCGTTCCGCGCCCATCATGACCTTGTCCTTGGCGTCCTCGAACTCGGCCATGGTGACCATGCGCTTGTTGCGCCGGGCCGCCATCAGCGCCGCCTCGTTGCAGAGGTTGGCAAGGTCCGCGCCGGAGAAGCCAGGGGTGCCGCGGGCGATGGTCTTCAGGTTCACGTCCGGGGCGACCGGGATCTTGCGGGCGTGCACCTTCAGGATCTGCTCGCGGCCCACCACGTCCGGGTTCGGCACGATGACCTGGCGGTCGAAGCGGCCGGGACGCAGCAGCGCCGGATCGAGCACATCCGGACGGTTGGTGGCGGCGATGAGGATGATGCCCTCGTTCGCCTCGAAGCCGTCCATCTCCACCAGCAGCTGGTTGAGGGTCTGCTCACGCTCGTCATTGCCGCCGCCCAGGCCGGCGCCGCGATGGCGACCCACCGCGTCGATCTCGTCGATGAAGATGATGCAGGGCGCGTTCTTCTTCGCCTGCTCGAACATGTCGCGCACGCGGCTGGCGCCGACGCCCACGAACATCTCCACGAAGTCCGAGCCGGAGATGGTGAAGAACGGCACGTTGGCCTCGCCGGCGATGGCGCGGGCCAGCAGCGTCTTGCCGGTACCAGGAGGGCCGACCAGCAGCACGCCGCGCGGGATGCGGCCGCCGAGGCGCTGGAATTTCTGCGGGTCACGCAGGAAGTCCACGATCTCGGTGAGGTCGCTCTTGGCCTCGTCGATGCCGGCCACGTCGTCGAAGGTGACGCGGCCGTGCGCCTCGGTCAGCAGCTTGGCGCGGCTCTTGCCGAAGCCCATGGCCTTGCCGCCAGCGCCCTGCATCTGGCGCGACAGGAAGATCCACACGCCGATGAGGGCCAGGAACGGCAGCCAGGACACCAGCAGGCTCACGAACCACGGCACATTGTCCGACGGCGCGCGGGCGGTGATCTGCACGCCCTTGCCGTACAGCCGCTGCACGAGGGACGGATCGTTCGGCGCGTAGGTCTGGAAGCTGCCGGAACGGTCGGAATAGGTGCCGGTGATATTCGGCCCCTCGATCACGACCTCGCGCACCTTGCCGGCGTCAACGTCGTTGAGGAGCTGCGAGAAGGAGATCTCGTTCGCGTTCGTGCGCTGCCCCGGGCTGTTGAACAGCGAGAACAGGGCAAGAAGCAGGAGGACGATGATCACCCAAAGGGCGAAATTGCGTAGATTGGCGTTCATTGAACCCTCGTGGGGACAGACAGGGCCAGCCCGTTTTGACGCCTTACCATACGGAAGGAATACCTCCGCACTGGACTGCCGTCAGTGGGGCCTCCCGCACCGTCCGCTGCCTAATCTAGGAGCGAGGCCCCTTTTTGCCAAGGACGACAGGCCCATCGACCGGTGAATTCCGTGCGAGAAGACCGCGTTCGCGGCGCGGCGGCGCGGCCGAGACGCGCAGAGCCGCCCCGCGCAGGCTCACCAGGGCACCGGCCAGGGTGCGGCGAAAGGGGCCAGAGGGGACGTGCGCCGCAGCTTTCAGGGCCTCGTAAAGGGCTTCCAGCTTGGCAAGCTCCACCGGGCCTTCGGTCCCCACCTTCTGGATGGCCCGGCCCAGAAGGCGCAGGGCGATCTCGTCCGGCAGGGCGGCAAAGGCGCGGACGTCGAGACTGACGGCACCTGGGTGCTCTTCGGCACCGAGGCGGATGACGGCCGCCTCGGCCGCATCGGTCGCGGCCTCCAGCGCTTGGTCCGCCCGCGCGATCCGGCGCGCCAGCACGGCGAGGCGGCGGGCGTCGAGCCCCTCCCCCGCCAGAGTCGGCGCCATGGCGCGCAGGCGGGGGCGGGCGAAGCGTGGGTCGCTGTTGCTGGGATCACGGACGAACGCCACGCTAGCCGCCTCCAGCGTCGCCACCAGCCGCGCCTTGGGCACGTCGAGCAAAGGGCGCAGCAGCGCCAAGCCGTCGCGCGCGGCATCGCCGCGCATGCCGGACAGGCCGGAGAGGCCCGAACCGCGGGCGAGACGGAACAGCACCGTCTCCGCCTGATCGTCGCGAGTGTGGGCGAGCGCGATGGCGGTGGCCCCGGCCTCGCGCGCGGCGTCCGCCAGCAGGTCGTAGCGCGCCTCCCGCGCCGCCTCCTGGATGCCGTGGGTCGGTTTGGCCCCCTGCCAGATCAGGATGCGATGGGGTACGCCCAGAAAGGTGGCGAAGGC
Source organism: Xanthobacter autotrophicus Py2 (assembly GCA_000017645.1). NCBI lineage: Bacteria > Pseudomonadati > Pseudomonadota > Alphaproteobacteria > Hyphomicrobiales > Xanthobacteraceae > Xanthobacter > Xanthobacter versatilis. The sequence continues at coordinate 3,421,936 of CP000781.1, read as the reverse complement.
GCCGACCGCTTCGGCCTCGGCTGCGGCCTCGGCCCTCAGGCCGTGGTCCACCGTAGCGGCGATCAGGTCCGGACCGGACGCACGGCCCGCGCGCCAGCGCGCGGCCAGATACAGCAGGGCAGTGGAATCAGGACCGCCGGAGACGGCGATCAGGATGCGGGGATGGGGCGTGAAGGGGGCGAACAGGGCATCGAGCGCGCCGTCCTCGATGGGGGAATTCTCCGGGAGATCGATCGCCCCCGTGTCCATCGCCGCGCCTCCACCCGGGTCATTCGGCCTCAGCAGCCGACGCGCTTCTGTTCCCGCTCCACCGCCTGGCGGATGGAGGACGGGGCGCGCGGATACTTGCGGTCGACCTCCTGAAGGGTGGCGCAGGCGGTCTCCTTCTCGCCGAGGCCGGCGAGGGACTGCCCGAGCCGCAGCAGCGCCTCGGGAGCGCGGGTGGAATTGGGATATTTGGTGGAGACCTCCAGGAAGGAGGCCGCCGCGTCCCCGTAATTCTGGCGCAGGAACAGGCTCTCCCCGAGCATGAAGGTGGCGTCGGGAATGATGCGGTCGCCGGACGCGGACTGGATGATCTGCCGGAAGGTCTGCTCTGCGCCGGCATAATCCTGGCGCTGGAGCTGGGCCTGGCCGGCGTCGTACAGCTCGCGCACGGAGCCGCCTGATCCTGGCAGCGCGGCCACCTGCGTGCCCCCCGCAGGCCGCCCGCCGGGAACGGCTTCAGCCGGGCGCGGCAGGGCCGAGGCGGCGCTGGCGGGCGAGCCCAGGGGCTGCGGCGCACCGGGGGCGGCCGGGTCCATATTGGGATCGAAGGCGTCGGATCGCTTGCCGGAGGCGCCGGGCACGGTCGCCGGGCGACCGGAAGGCAATGTCGCCGCCGGCGCCACGCCAGGCGCGGCCGCCGCGGCCGGGGCCCGGGCACCGCCGGAGCCTTCCTCCAGCCGGCGCACCTGCGCCTCAAGCTGCTGGTTTCGGTACTGCAGCTGCTCCACCTGCCCGGTGAGCTGGCGCAGGGAGGATTCGAGCCGCTCCATGCGACCGACCAGCTCGGTCTCGTCGCCGCCCTGCACGGGCTGGGGCGTCGCGGCCGGGGGCTTGAAGATATTGCCGAACAATCCGCCGTCCTGCTGGGCAGCGGCGGGCAGCGCGACGGCGCTCAGGGCGAGGGCGAGAACACCGACCAGCGGCAGGCGCATCATCTTGGGTCCAAGGGCTTGTGGCGGGAAGGATGGCCGGGATCAGCCTCCCGAGCGCTCAAGAATAGGAGGTGGATCACGTCCAAAGTGTGACTCGGCAAGGGCTTGGAAGTCGCGCCTGAAGGCGACGGCCTACAGCCGCCCGGTTCCGGACACAAGACACTCCCGCTCCCCCTCCCCCGCAAAGCGAAAGGGCCGGCAGCCGCAGGCGGCGCCGGCCCTTTTCGATGCGACCGGCTGGCGCGCTTAGGCGCCGCCGGCGTTCAGCACGGTGACGGCGCGACGGTTCTGCGACCAACAGGAGATGTCGTTGCAGACCGCGACGGGGCGTTCCTTGCCATACGAGATCGTCCGCATGCGGGCCGGATCGATACCGCGGGCAGCGAGATAGTCACGCACGCTCTGGGCCCGCTTGGCGCCGAGGGCGATGTTGTATTCGCGGGTGCCGCGCTCGTCCGCATGGCCTTCGATGGTGAAGGTGTAGCGGTTCCACTGCTGGAGCCACTGGGCCTGACGATCCAGGGTGGCCCTCGCCTGGGGCGTGAGGTCGGTCTGGTCGCTTTCGAAGAACACGCGATCGCCCACCGCCACCACGAATTCCTGTGGCGAACCGGGCGGGCCGCCCGCACCACCGGCACCGGCGGCGTTCTGGTTGGGATTGTTGGCACACGCGGCAAGGGCCAGCGCGAAGCCGAAAAGCGCCGCGAACCGGAACCCGCGAGCTAGCCTGAGGAAACGCATTCCGGTATCTCCCTTCTCAACGCTGGACCGGAGGCTTTCGTCTATCAGCCGGCCGGTTAAGCGAACGTTCCGTGCACGGCCTGAAGCCGCATGTCCTGCCGGAAACCGCGCGGCGCACCGCACTTCCTGCGCGCCATGGTTTCCAAGCCGTTATCCTTGAACCTCAACCCTGCGCGCAGCGGCACGCCCGCTCCAGGCGAACAACGCGCATACGCCGGTTCCGAAGAGGGCCGCAGGACTGGCAACGCCGGCCCGTCGACACGGTCTTCACTGATGCCGTCTCGTGGCGTCATCATGGCGAGCAGGTGCAGGGCTCGGGGCAGACCGACGAGGCTGGCAGGCGTTGCACAAGTGCCACACTCGCAAGTGCCGCAATCGCCCATTCCGTGTCAGGCGCGGCCGGCTTCCCAGCGGGCCGCCTGTGCCTCCGCCTTCTTGCGGTCGGCGGCGGGCAGCTTCTCCAGCACCTCGTCCAGCATGGGATCGCCGAGCCCGCGATGCTTGGCGAGCAGGTGCCACGCGGCGGCCTGGGTCTTGTCCTGCGACACCCCGCGCCCCACCGCGAGCAGCCGCGCATAGCGGTTCTGGGCGATGGCATTGCCACCCAGCGCCGCCTTGCGGAACATGGCGGCGGCGGCCGCCTCGTCCTTAGGCACGCCCACGCCGTTGAACTGCATGATGGCGAACTCCACCTGCGCCGTGATGTGGCCAAGCCGCGCGGCGGACGCCATCAGCTGCGCCGATTGGGCCACGTCCTTCTCCACGCCGTTGCCCTCCTTGAGCAGCACGGCGAGGGCATATTGGGCATCCTCGATATCCTTGCCGGCCGCCACTTCGAACCAGCGCGCGGCTTCCGTCGGCTCCTTCGGGATCTGGCGGCCCTGGAGATAGAGCAGTCCGAGATTGTAGGCGGCAGGCCCATTGCCCTTTTCCGCCGCCTCGCGGAACAGCCTGGCGGCTTCCAGCTCGTCCTTCTTCAGGCCCTGCCCGGCCAGCGTCAGGTTGCCGAGGGAGAGGAGCGCGCCCGGCGAGCCTGCGGCCGCGGCCTTGCGATACCATTCGATGGCCTTGGAGAAATCCAGCGGCACGCCATAGCCGGAGCCGTAGAGGTCGCCCAGCAGGGTCATGGCGGCCGGGTCGGTTCCGGCGCGAGCCCGCTTCAGCGCCTCGTTGAAGGCGGAAAGGTAATAGCCGCGCTGGTAGGCGCCATAGGCAAGATCGCCGCTGCCGCCCGGCGTATCGAGGCTGGGATAAGAGATCTGCTGCCCTAGCAGCGGCGGCCCGCCCCCCGCGTCGGGACGCGGCGCGCCCGGCTTATTGGTGGGTTTGGCCGCAGGCTTTTCGGCGGGTTTGGCGGCAGGCTTGGCAGCGGGCTTCGCCGGCTTTTCGGATGAGGGCTTGTCCGAGGGTTTGGGCTGTGCAGCGGTCTGGGCGAGGGCCGGCGCGCCCACCAGCGCAAGGACCAGCGCGAGGTTCAGGGCGCAGACGCGCGCCATTCCCCGCGCAGACGCCGTCGAAACGCGCCGGACCTGACCCATGCTCATGGCTGGGCGTCCACGCGCGAAAGGCGGTCCATGGCCGCCGTCACCGTCGCCGCGCCGCCGTCCGCCACCAGCGCCTCGGCCAGCGCGACGAAATCGGCGCCGGCCTGGGCCAGAGCCTCGGCCTCGTCGAGGGAGGCGGCAAGACCCACGCAGGGCACCTCGAACAGCTCGGCCCACCAGGCCACGAGATCAAGAATCTCAGGAGCGTCCCCCGGCCGGGGCTCCAGCGCGCCGAAGAAGACATAGTCCGCCCCGCTTTCCCCGGCCTCCATGGCGTCGTGGCGGCTGGCGAGGCCGCCCGCCCCCACGATGGCCTGCGGCTTCAGCTCGCGCAGCGCGGCCTGAAGGCCGCGCAGATCGCTCACATGGACCCCATCGAGGCCGGCGGCGGTGACGAGAGTGTCCGGCCCCTCCACCAGCACCGCTGCATCGTGCTTCTGGAGCGCCTCGGCCACGGCGCGCAGGTGGCGGATATCGGGCGCGCCGTCTTTGGGCACGCGCAGCACCACGGCCGCCACGTCACCGGCGCGCACGGCCGCAGCCGCCGCGTCCGGCCGCAGCTCGGGCGTGAGGGTGAAGACGAGCATGAGTCGGGCGCCGGGCGGCGGCAAAGGGGAAGACATGGATGATCGGTCGGCCAAGAAATCGGCAAATTGGGGGCACGGCCCGCAGGAGCTCGGGCCGATCAGGCTGCGGCGCAATCTGACTGGTATCTGCTCTACCGCAAGTTCGCGGGCGGATACATGCCCAGCGGCTTCAAGGCGACCCGATCCTGCATCGACGACGCGAATCGGCCTGGAAGCCGAGGGGAATAAAAAAAGGGCCGGCGCAAGCCGGCCCTTTTCTTCTCATGAGACAAGATGCGCTCAGGCAGCCTTGCGCTCTTCCTCCGACGACCACTGGCCGAGGGCGGCGAGCGAGTTCATGTGGGCGCGATGGGTGAACGCGGCCTGGGCCTTCGCCACGTTCTCGGCCTTGCCGGCCCACGCCTTCTGCGGCGCGGCCTGGAGCGCGCGGCCGTAGGAATAGGTGAGCTTCCAGGGCAGGCCGCCCAGCTTCACCATGGCGTCGAGATGGGCGGTGGCGTCCTCGTCCGACTGGCCGCCGGAGAGGAAGGCGATGCCAGGCACCACGGATGGCACGCAGCTCTTCAGCACGCGCACGGTCTTTTCGGCCACCTCGGCCACGGAGGCCTGCTTGGCGGCCTTCTTGCCGGGCACGATCATGTTGGGCTTCAGCACCATGCCCTCGAGGCGGACGCGCTGGTAATACAGCTCCTCGAAGGTGGTCTTCAGCACCCACTCGGTCACCTGGTAGCAGGTGTCGATGTCGTGGCTGCCGTCCATGAGCACTTCCGGCTCCACGATCGGAACGATCTTGGCTTCCTGGCACAGGGCCGCGTAGCGGGCCAGCGCATGGGCGTTGGCGCGGATGGAGCCGTAGGAGGGGATGCCCTTGGCGGTGTCGATGTCGATCACCGCGCGCCACTTGGCGAAGCGAGCGCCGAGATCGTAGAATTCCTTGAGACGGCCGGCGAGGCCGTCGAGGCCCTCGGTGATGGTCTCGCCCGGGAAGGCCGGCTGGGGCTTGGCGCCCGCGTCCACCTTGATGCCGGGGATGGAGCCGGCCTGCTCGATCAGGCTGACGAGCGGCGTGCCGTCCTTCGCCTTCTGCCGGATGGTCTCCTCATAGAGGATGACGCCGGAGATGTACTTGGTCATGGCTTCCGAGCGGAACATCAGCTCACGATAGTCGCGGCGGTTCTCTTCGGTGGATTCGACACCGATGGCGTCGAACCTCTTCTTGATGGTGCCGCTGCTCTCGTCTGCCGCCAGAATGCCCTTGCCGTCGGCCACCATTTTCTGCGCGATCGCGTCGAGCTCAGCCGTCATGTGCCTTCACCTGCCTTTTTGCCGCCCCTCGGCGGGCGTGGAGACCAGGGCGCGCCGGCCCCGATCATGAAGGACCCACGCACACCCCGACCGGCGGGGCGGGCGTGGGCCAGCGAGACATCATACCATTGCAGCGCAGCAAATGAACCCGCTGCGATGCAGCAAACAAACGCCCGGACGACATTTTGTCATCCGGGCGGTCTTTTTTCAGCGCCGAAGGGCCTCGACACCCGGCAGGGCCTTGCCTTCCAACCATTCCAGGAAGGCGCCGCCGGCGGTGGAGACGTAGGAGAAGTCTCCCGCGACCCCCGCATGGTTGAGCGCGGCCACCGTGTCGCCGCCGCCGGCTACCGACAGCAGCGTGCCGGCGCGGGTGCGCTTGCCCACGTCGCGGGCAACCGCCACCGTCGCGGCGTCGAAGGGCGTCATCTCGAAGGCGCCGAACGGGCCGTTCCAGACCACGGTCTTGGCGCCGTCGAGCTTCTGCGCCACCACCGCCACGGTTTCGGGACCGGCGTCGAGGATCATCTCGTCGTCGCCCACCTCGTCCACGCTGACGACGCGGTTCGCGGCATTGGCCTTGAACTCCTTAGCCACCACCGCGTCCACCGGCAGCACGATCTCGCAGCCGGCCGCCTTGGCCTTCTCCAGAATCTCGCGGGCGGTGTCGGCCAGGTCGTGCTCGCACAGCGACTTGCCCACCTTCTTGCCGAGGGCGGCAAGGAAGGTGTTGGCCATGCCGCCGGCGATCACCAGGATGTCCACCTTCTTCACGAGGTTCCCGAGAAGCTCGAGCTTGGAGGACACCTTGGAGCCACCGACCACGGCCAGCACCGGACGCACCGGGGCCTCAAGGGCCTTGGTGAGCGCGGCGAGCTCGCTTTCCATGGAGCGGCCGGCATAGGCCGGCAGCTTGCGGGCCAGCCCCTCGGTGGAGGCATGGGCGCGATGGGCGGCCGAGAAGGCGTCGTTGACATAGATGTCGCCGAGGCTGGCGAGGGCCTCCACGAAATCAGGCGCGTTCTTCTCCTCACCGGCGTGGAAGCGGGTGTTTTCCAGCACGATCACCTCGCCGGCGGCGAGCCGGGAGATGGCGCTGGAGGCTTCCTCGCCCACGCAATCGGAGGCGAACGCCACCTTGCGGCCGAGCTGGCCTTCCAGCGCCTTCGCCACCGGGGCGAGGGACTGGCTCTCGTCGCGGCCCTTGGGCCGCCCGAAATGCGCCAGTAGCACCGCCTTGCCGCCCTTGTCCGTGATGGTGCGGATGGTGGGCAGGATGGCTTTCAGGCGGGTCTCGTCGGTGACCCGCCCGCTTTCCATGGGCACGTTGAGGTCAACGCGCACGAGGACCCGCTTGTCGGCAAGGTCCGCGTCGTCGAGGGTTCGGAAGGCGGTCATCTTGGCGCCCCCTTCCCCGCTCAACCGAGCTTGCCCATGGCGACTGCAGTGTCGGCCATGCGGTTGGAGAAGCCCCACTCGTTGTCATACCAGGACAGCACGCGCACCAGAGTGCCTTCCAGGACCTTGGTCTGGTCGAGGTGCAGGGTGGAGGAGTGCGGATCGTGGTTGAAGTCGATGGAGACGTTGGGCTGGTCGGTGGTGCCGAGAATGCCCTTCAGCGGACCGGACGCAGCCGCGGCGAGGACGGCGGCGTTGATCTCGTCCTTGGTGGTGGCGCGCTTGGCGATGAACTTGAAGTCCACCACCGAGACGTTCGGGGTCGGCACGCGGATGGAGGTGCCGTCCAGCTTGCCGTTCAGCTCGGGCAGGACCAGGCCCACCGCCTTGGCGGCGCCGGTGGACGTGGGGATCATGGACATGGCCGCCGCGCGGGCGCGGTAGAGGTCCTTGTGCATGGTGTCCAGCGTCGGCTGGTCGCCGGTGTAGGAGTGGATCGTGGTCATGAAGCCCTTCTCGATGCCGACGGCATCATTCAGGACCTTCGCGACGGGGGCGAGACAGTTGGTGGTGCAGGAGGCGTTGGAGACCACGAGGTGCTCGGAGGTGAGCTTGTCGTGGTTCACACCGTAGACCACCGTCAGGTCGGCGCCCTCGGCCGGGGCCGAGACCAGCACGCGCCGGGCACCGGCCGCGAGGTGCGCGGCCGCCTTGTCGCGGGCGGTGAAGATGCCGGTGCACTCGAGCGCGATGTCCACGCCCAGATCCTTGTGGGGCAGTTGGGCGGGATCGCGCACCGCGGTGACCTTGATGGGGCCGCGGCCCACGTCGATGGTATCGCCGGCAACCTTGACCTCGCCGGAGAAGCGGCCGTGCACGCTGTCGAAGCGGAACAGGTGGGCGTTCGTCTCCACCGGGCCGAGATCGTTGATCGCCACCACCTCGATGTCGGTCCGACCCGATTCGATGATGGCGCGCAGAACGTTACGCCCGATGCGACCGAAACCGTTGATGGCCACCTTGACGCTCATAATGGGTCCTCCTTGAGCCGGCTTGAAGCCCGGCCTCTGCGAAACTGCGTTGCGCACCCGCGGAAGAGCCCGCGGTGCGGCCTGGTCGCGCCCGCCGTGCGCCGATGATCACACCTGCCGGAGCTGGTCGAGGGCCTTGGCCGCGACCTTGTCCGGGGTCAGTCCGAAATGGGCGAAAAGGTCCTTTCCAGGCGCCGAGGCGCCGAACGAGGTCATTCCCACGAAGGCGGCATCCGAACCGACGATGGCGTCCCACCCCATGCGGATGGCGGCTTCCACCGCCACCTTGGCCGGAGCGTCCCCGATCACCTTGGCCCGCTCTGCGGCAGGCCTTTCGAGGAAGAGTTCGAACGAAGGGATGGAGACGACGCGGGTGGGCACACCCTGCGCCTCCAGAAGCTTGGCGGCTTCCACCGCAAGCGAGACTTCCGAGCCGGTTGCGAACAGGCTGGCCTGCGCCTTGGCCGAGGCCGCGACGATCTCATAGGCGCCGCCCGCCGAGCGGTTCTCTGCGGTGGCATCGGTGCGCAGGATCGGCAGGTTCTGCCGCGACAGGATGAGGGCGGAGGGCCGACCTTCCGATTGAAGTGCAATCTGCCAGCACTCGGCCGTCTCCACCGTGTCGGCGGGGCGCATCACCAGGAGGTTCGGGATGGCGCGCAGGGCGGCCAGGTGCTCCACCGGCTGATGGGTGGGGCCATCTTCGCCAAGGCCGATGGAATCGTGGGTCAGCACATGGATGACCCGCTCGCCCATGAGCGCGGCCAGGCGGATGGAGGGGCGGCAATAATCCGAGAACACCAGGAAGCCGCCGGAGAAGGGAATGAGGCCCTTGTGCAGGGTGATCCCGTTCATGGCTGCCGCCATGCCGTGCTCGCGCACGCCCCAGTGCACGAAGGAGCCGGCGAAATCGTCCGGCGTGATGGCCTTCGCGCCCTTGGCCTTGGTGTTGTTGGAACCGGTGAGGTCGGCCGAGCCGCCCAGCATCTCCGGCACCACCGGGGTGATGAAATCCAGCACCAGCTCGGACGACTTGCGGGTGGCCACCGCGCCACCGTCCGCCACCGCCTTCTGCTTGACGGCGACGATGGCGCCTTCCAGCGCCTGCGGCAGCGTGCCGGCGATGCGGCGCTCGAACTCGGCCCGGTCGGCTTCGGGGGCGGCGGCCAAGCGCGCCTCCCAGGCCGCGCGGGCGGCGGATCCGGCGGCACCGGCGGCGCGCCAGCCGGCGAGCACGTCGGCGGGAATCTCGAAGGGCGCAGCCTCCCAGCCCAGCGCCGCGCGGGTGGCGGCGATCTCGTCGGCACCGAGCGGAGAACCGTGCACCTTCTCCGAGCCGGCCTTCTTGGGACTGCCGAAGCCGATGACGGTGCGGCAGGCGATCAGGGTCGGCCGGTCCGAGGCCTTGGCGGCGGTCAGCGCGGCAAGGATGGCGTCCGGATCGTGGCCATCGATGCGCGTGGTCGCCCACCCCGAGGCGGCGAAGCGCGCCAGCTGGTCGGTGGAACCGGAGATGGAGGTGGCGCCGTCGATGGAGATGCCGTTGTCATCCCACATGACGATGAGCTTGGAGAGCTTCAGGTGGCCGGCAAGGTCCGCCGCCTCCTGGCTGATGCCCTCCATCAGGTCGCCGTCGGAGCAGAGCACGAAGGTGTGGTGGTCCACCACGTCCTTGCCGAAGCGGGCGGCGAGCGCGCGCTCGGCCATGGCCATGCCCACGGCGGTGGCGATGCCCTGCCCGAGCGGGCCGGTGGTGGTCTCGATGCCTTCGGTGACGAAGTTCTCGGGATGGCCGGGGGTAAGCGAGCCGAGCTTGCGGAAGCGCTTGATCTCCTCGATCGTCACCTTCTCGTAGCCGGCCAGATGCAGCACCGAATAGAGCAGCATGGAGCCGTGGCCGGCGGACAGCACGAAGCGGTCGCGATCGGGCCAGAAGGGGCGCGTGGGATCGTACTTCAGGACCTTGGTGAACAGGACGGTGGCGATGTCCGCAGCACCCATCGGCAGGCCGGGATGACCGCTATTGGCAGCTTCCACGGCGTCCATGGCAAGGAAGCGGATGGCGTTGGCCATGCGGTCGTGACTCGTGCGGCTCAGCATGAATTCCGTTTCTCCCGCGCCGGGGTCCGGACGCGCCGCCCTGCCAGAGACAACCTCGAGCTGTGGCAGACCCATCAGGGTCATCCGGCCAGTGTTGGCCGCCTTGTACCAAGGCCCGCATGGCTGTCAAACCTGCCCGCTCCTCGAACGTCAAGCGAGGCGGCACGGCGAGCCCCGCGCTGCATCGTCGCGCCTGCAGCAAAGCTTCCGCATTGCAGCATTCGCAAATGCGGAAAGTTGGCGGGACTAGGGGCCCTCCTTTGACCCATTCATGTTGACAGGTGGGGAAAGTCTGGCGCCAAGCCAGCCGACTCGGCTACACTTTGCCAATGTATGCGCTGAAGCATCGCCCGCCGCTGCAGGACGCCCCCATCGAGGCCGCGACCCGGCGCCTCCATGCGGCCCTCGACGCCTTGAACGACGCGCTGGATCGCCGCCGCGAGACCGACCGCCACCAGGAGGCGCTGGCAGCCCAGCTGCACGCCATGGGCAACGACCGCGCGCGCCTTGCCGCCGAGCTGGACCTGGCCAAGGCCGACGCCGGCCAGGTGGAGGAAGTGGGCCGGGAGATCATCCGCCGCCTGGACGTGGCCATGAGCACGATCCGCGACGTGCTCGCGACCCACGGCGGCTGACGGGCATGCCCCACGTCTCGGTCACCATCGCCGGTCGCCAGTACAGGATGGCCTGCGACGAGGGGCAGGAAGAGCATCTGATCCGCCTCGCCCACGACATCGACGGCCGCATCTCCCAGCTGCGCACCGCCTTTGGGGAGATCGGCGACCAGCGCCTCGTGGTCATGGCCGCCATCACCATCGCCGACGAACTGGCCGAGTCGCGCCGGCGGGTGGCCGCGTTGGAAAGTGACATCGAGAGCCAGCGCGACGCCCGCGCCTCCGCCATCGCCCGCATCGAGGCGAGCGAAGAAGAGGTGGCCCGCACCATCGATCAGGTGGCCGAGCGCATCGAGCAACTGGTGTCCCAGCTCGCCCCCAAGGAGCGCGGCTCGGTGGGCATGGGCTGAAGGTCAGGACAGTGTGACGGCGCGCCGTGCGCCTCAGCTCTGGCTTTCGCCAATGGCTTCGGTGGCGCGGGCATCCTGAAGCGTCGCCTGGCGCAGCGCATCGGGGATGCGCTTGGCCCGCCCCTCCGAGACGAAGGCCACGCGCACGGTGGCGGACACCAGCACCTCGCCGTCCCGCTTCACCTGCTGCAACAGGGTGATGGACGCGCCGGCCACCTCCTTGGAGAGGGTCACCACCTCCAGCACGTCGTCGATGCGAGCGGGCTTGCGGAAGTCGATCTGCATGGAGCGGACGACGAAGTGAAAGCCCGGCGCCTCGGCCGCCGCCTGCTCGAACAGCTCGCCCTGGAACACGCCCAGCAGCCGCATGTAGTCGGAGCGGCCGCGCTCCATGAATCTCAGATAATTGGCGTGGTAGACGATGCCGGAGAAATCCGTGTCCTCGTAATACACGCGCACATGCAGCGCGTGGCCGCCGGGGATCAGCCGGCCGGCAAGTTTGAGGTGCGGATCGGACGGGGAGAATGTGGGGCGCTCGACCATGCCGCCCTCATAAACGAGACCGCGCCCCTTGTGAACAAAGGGCGCGGCCGAAGATGGTCTGGAAGTGTCCCGCGGCGGCAACGCGCCGCAGGATTTTGGATCACTTGCCGGACGGAGCGTCCGGGGCGGGCTCGGCGGGGCGGCCGCGGCGGTCGGCCATGAACTGGTCGAACTCCGACTTGTCCTTGGCCTGGCGCAGGCGCTCGAGGAAGTCGCGGAAATCCTTCTGCTCCTCCTCAAGGCGCCGCAGCGTCTCCTGACGATATTCGTCGAAGGCACGGTTGCCACTGGACGGCATGGTCCGGCTCCAGCGCCCGAAAGCGCCGCGCAGAGCATCGCCGCCCTCCTCCTGCCAGCGGCTGAAGCCGCGCTTGGCACCACATCCCATCCGTCCGCTCCCGATGGTGAAGGCCAGGATCGCAAGGCCCAGCGGCCACCAGGCCATGAAGCCCAGCACCGTCAGCGCGATCCACGCCGGTTTGCCGTAACTGTCGAGCTTGTAAGCGAGCTCCATAGCCGCGTTCCCGGTTAATGTTAATAACATTTACATAGATAGGCAAAGCCCCCCGTTTTGTCAATGCCCGCCCCTTGGCGGGGGCCAGGCTCAGGTGCCGGAGGGAGCGCCGAGACCCTTCAGATAGATGAGGAATGCGGCCTCAAGAAGCTCGTCCGGCCCCATGGGTAACTTGCGGCGGGCGCTGTCGGCCCGGCCGAACAGGGACGCCACCCCATGGGCCAGCGACCAGGTATGGAGCGCCACCATCAAGGCCGGCGGGCGTACCGGGCCGGGGATGTGAGAGACCAAAACTTCCGCCGCCTCGCGCAGCACGGCGAACGCGCGATTGCCCGCCTGCTGCAGGCCCTCATGGGCATCAGCCGGCAGTCCGGATTCGAACATGGCCACATATTCTGCCGGCGCCCGGCGGGCGAAATCGAGATAGGCCCGACCCACCCGCTCATAGGCCACGGCGGGCGAGGGCCGGCCATTCTGCCACGCGGTGGTGAGGGCATCCGCTAGCCGCTCGAAACCCACGGCGGCTACCGCCGCCAGCAATTCGTCCCGGTCGCGGAAATGGCGGTAGGGCGCGGCCGCGCTCACCCCGGCGCGGCGCGCCGCCTCGGCGAAGGTGACGCCGGCTACGCCCTTTTCCCCGATCAGGTCGAGGGTGGCCTGCATCAGGGCCTCCCGCAGGTTGCCGTGATGGTAGGACCGTGTTTCTCCGTTCCGGGACCAGCTCATGTGAATGTGATGTACATTGACGGCGCGGCCGCGTCGATGGGCATGGCGCTGGCCTACTCGCCCTCGTCGAACAGGGGCATGGGCCTGGCCACAACCGGTTCCGGCAGTCCAAGATGGCGGAAGGCGGTAGCAGTCAGCATCCGCCCGCGCGGCGTACGCTGGATGAAGCCCTGCTGCACCAGGAACGGCTCCACGATCTCCTCGATGGCGTCGCGCGGCTCGGACAACGCAGCCGCGAGCGTATCCACCCCCACCGGACCACCGCCGTAATAATCGGCGATGACGGTGAGATAGCGCCGATCCATGGCATCGAGTCCGGCGGCGTCCACCTCCAGCGCCAGCAGCGCCCGGTCGGCCACCTTGCGGTCGATGCGCTCGGCTTCGGCCACCAGGGCGAAGTCGCGCACCCGCCGCAGCAGCCGGCCGGCGATGCGCGGCGTTCCCCGCGCGCGGCGGGCGATCTCGGTGGCGCCGTCCGGGGCGATGGCGATGCCCAGCACCCGCGCCCCGCGCACCACGATCTTCTCCAGTTCCTCCACGGTGTAGAATTGCAGCCGCACCGGAATGCCGAAGCGGTCGCGCAGCGGCGTGGTGAGCAGGCCCGAGCGCGTGGTGGCGCCCACCAGCGTGAACTTGGGCAGGGCGATCTTCACCGAGCGCGCCGCCGGCCCTTCGCCGATGACGAGGTCCAGCTCATAATCCTCCATGGCCGGATAGAGGATTTCCTCCACCGCCGGCGCGAGGCGGTGGATCTCGTCGATGAAGAGCACGTCGCGCTCTTCCAGATTGGTGAGGATGGCGGCAAGGTCCCCTGCCTTGGCGATCACCGGGCCGGAGGTGGAGCGGAAGCCCACCCCCATCTCCCGCGACATGATCTGGGCCAGCGTGGTCTTGCCGAGGCCGGGCGGACCTACGAACAGCACGTGGTCCAGCGCCTCGCCGCGGGCGCGGGCCGCCTTGATGAACACTTCCAGATTGGCGCGCGCCTGCGCCTGGCCCACGAACTCCTTGAGGAGCTGGGGCCGCAGCGTCGAATCGGCGGCATCTTCGCCGCGCTTCTCGCCCGAGAGGAGGCGGGTGTTCATGGAAGAGGTCTTGCTCCCCTGGGGGCCGGCGACTCGCGCGACTGTAGTGCGGGCCGGCCGGGTACGGAAGGGGAACGCAGGCGCGCGGCGGCGAGACACACTATGACATGCCACAACGCCGGTACGCCGCAATGGGCCTTATGGTGCGACGTGCTGGCGCCCAGCGCGGGATCGGCTCCCGATCCCGCCACAAAGCCCATAACACGCCGTGCAACCGGATCGGGCTTCGCTTCAGGAGGAGCGGCCATGAAGGATCTTCCCCTCGCCGAGGTCTACCAGCTCATCGAGCCCGGCCCGGTGGTGCTGCTGACCACCAGTCATCGCGGACGCCCCAACGTCATGACCATGTCGTGGCACATGATGGTGGAGTTCACCCCGCCGCTCATCGCCTGCATCGTCTCCCAGGGCGATTTCAGCTTCACCGCCCTGCGCGCCACCAAGGAGTGCGTCATCGCCATTCCCGCCGTGGAGTTGGCCGAACAGGTGGTGAAGGTGGGCAATTGCTCCGGCCGCGAGGTGGACAAGTTCACCACCATCGGCCTCACCCCCCGGCCCGCCGCCCTGGTGGCGGCGCCGCTCATCAAGGAATGCTTCGCCAATCTGGAATGCCGGGTGGTGGAGACCCGCCTCGTCAACCGTTTCAACCTGTTCGTGCTGGAAGTGGTGAAGGCGTGGCGCGACCCGGCCCAGAAGGCGCCGCGCACCATCCATCATCAGGGCTACGGCACCTTCGCGGTGGACGGGAACACCCTGAAGCTGCCCTCCCGGATGCCGTGAGGGTCGCGCAGGCGTTTTCCCTTACTTCGCCAGTTCCTTCAGCCCCAGCCGGATCAGAACCTCGGTCTTGGCCCCCTCCCCCGCGCCGCGCAGGGCGGCGGCGATGGCAGCGTTGGCCTGCGGCACGCCATAGCCGAGGTTGACCAGGGCCGAGACCGCATCCGCCGCCGCGCCCCCCTGCGCCGAGGCGACACCGCCGCCGCCGAGCTGAGCCGCCAGCGGTTCGGAGGCGGAAAAGCCCGGCATCTTGTCCTTCAGCTCGGTGATGATGCGCGTCGCCACCCGCGGCCCCACCCCCGGAGCCCGCGCCACCGTGGTCTTGTCGCCCAGCGCGATGGCCTGCGTCAGCTCCGAGGCGCTCAAAGTGGAGAGCACGGCCAGGGCGGTCTTGGTGCCGATGCCCTGGATGCCCTGCAGCAGGCGGAACCAGTCCCGTTCCGCCGCCGAGCTGAAGCCGAACAGGCGGATCTGGTCCTCGCGCACATGGGTCTCGATGAACAGCGCCGCAGCCTCTCCCGCCCGCGGCAGGGCCGAGAGCGTGCGGCCGGAACAGTGCACGAGATAGCCCACGCCATGGACATCGAGGATCACATGGTCCTCCTCCAGCGTGTCCACGACGCCCTTCAACTTTCCGATCATCACAGGCCTTTCAGGGCTGGAACGGCATCAGGTCACCGCCGCCCACAGGAAGACGAAGGTGGCCAGCGCCCCGAGCCCGGTGCGCACCATGTGCAGTTGGCCCCAATTGGTGATGAGGCGCCGTGTCTCGGCGTCGGCCGTGTCCATGGCAAGGAGGCGCCGGTTGGTGGGCATGATGCCGATGAGGGTATAGGGCCAGTTGGCCAGCATCAGCACCCCGCCGGCGAGCCAGTGCCAGTCCCCGTCGCGGCTGAAGGCGACCGCGCCCAGCACCGCGCCAATCAGGGCGAGGGTCGCCTGCATGGCGAAGCCCCGCTTGTAGGACGGCTTCCATTGCCGGAGTGCAGCCCCGTCATCAAGCGCGAGCCGCGCCGGCTGCTCCACGGCATTGATATAGAAGGCGGCGCCGGTGAACAGCGCGGCCACCACCAGCGCCAGATGTCCGTAGATCATGCCCGCCCCCCGCGGTGTGGAGACTGGACTTTATAGCGCCGCGCGGGCGCGCGCAGCCGCCCCACGATGGTGGGCGTGGGTGACCGCCACCGCCAGCGCGTCGGAGGCGTCCTCGGTCTCCGGCGTGGCCTTGGGCAGAAGGATGCCGATCATCATGCGCACCTGCGCCTTCTCGGCGCGGCCGGCGCCCACCACGCTCTTCTTCACCAGCAGCGCAGCGTATTCGGCCACCGGCAGCCCCATCTGCGCCGGCGCCAGCAGCACCACCCCGCGCGCCTGCCCCAGCTTCAGGGTGGACGAGGGGTTCATGTTGACAAACGTCTCCTCCACCGCCGCCTCCTGGGGGGAAAAGCGTTCGATCACGCCCAGCAGTTCGCGGTGCAGATGGGCGAGGCGCTCGCCCATGGGCGCCTGCTCCGGCGGCAGGATGGTGCCACAGGCGACAAAGGCGAGGCGGGAACCGGTGACATCGATCACCCCCCAGCCGGTGCGCCTCAGGCCCGGATCGAGGCCAAGGATGCGAATCGCGTTCAGGTCCATGGGCGCACCGTGAGGGAGGCGCGCCGGCAAGGAAAGGGCAACACGAAGAGGCGGCTCACTTCACCGCCGCCACGGTGCTGGCAAGGCGGGTCGCGCTCTTGGTGCGGCCCGGAAGGGAGGCCACCGGGGAGCCAGCGCTCTCCTCCTGCCATTCCGGACGGATCTCGACGATGTTGGCGGCCACGTTCTGCGGCCCCGGAGCGAAGGCGGCCACCGCCTGCTGCGCCTTGGTGAGGGTGGCGCCATCGGCCTCGCGGGCGAGGATGTCCCGCTTGCGGCCGCTGTCGTCGTCGCCCTGGGCGGCGGCAAGGCTCAGCCACTTGAAGGCTTCCCCCGCATCGGCCGCGACCCCGAGGCCACGGGCGTAGACCACGCCAAGATTATACTGGCTGTCGCGGAAGCCCAGCTCGGCGGCGGCGCGGAACCAGCGTACCGCGCCTTCCCAGTCCGCCGGCTGGCCGTTGCCGGAGCACAGCAGCATCGCCAGGGCGTGCATGGCCCGCACATTGCCCTGCGCTGCCGCCCATTCATAAAAGCGGCGGGCCTCGCCCAGGTCGCGGCCGGCGGACTCATAGAGTGCGCCGAGGCGGTGCGCTGCGGGGGCGGAGCCGCGCTGCATGGCGAACGCCAGCCACTTCACCGCCGCGTCGGGATCGGCCTCCACACCCCGGCCCTCCACATAGCGGCCGGCGACCAGGAAGGCAGCGGCCGGATCGCCGGCGCGCGCGGCGGCCTGGAGCGCAGTCGGGCCGATGGCGGCCGGAAGGTCGCCTGCCGTCACGCCGGCCACCGCCGGAGCAGAGAGCCGACGCAGGGTCTGGGTCACTCCCGAGAGCAGGTCCGGCGCGTTGCGCCAGGCGAGACCCACGGCGGTGCCGGCGAAGACGGTGGTGGCGCCGGCAAGCAGCGCGACCATGGCCACGTGCCGCTTGCGGGCGAACAGCCCGGCGACGAAGCCCTTTGGCGCGCGCCTCTCCCGCGTCCGGTCCCGGCGGGCGCGGCGATCGACGCGAGGCCGCGAATCGCCGGTGTCTGACGGCGCCGGGCCAGCCCGGTCGGAGCGGCGGGGGCTCCGGGGCCAGGGCGAGCCGGCAGCAGCATCCGCCGCCTGATCAGGCGATGACGCTGCATCAAAAGCGAGGTCGTCCATCTCGGCCTGCGGCGCCGGGGCGGGGCGTTCGGCCGTCCGGGGCGCCGGGCGGGGCGCGAAGGTGCCCTCCCCGTCCCGGTCCAGGGCGACGGAAATATCGCGCAGTTCATATTCCAGTTCGGCGGCGAGCATCTCGCCTGCGCGGCGCTCGATCTCGTCCTGCCGCGCTTCGAGGGCGGCAAGGCCCCGCTTCAGCCCCACCACGGCGGCGCCGTCCGGATCCTCGGAGACCTTTGCCGTCACTGCCGCCACCGCCTCGGCGGTCGCCACATGGGTGGTCTCGCGCACCTGCCGCATCTCGGCGACCATGTGCTGGAGCTGGATCTCGATGTCGTCCAGCCGGTCGAGGCGCGCGTGGGTGTCCCTGAATTGCGCGCTCAGTTCCGCAAGGGTGCGCTCCACCGCGTCGGCGAGGGGGGCGATGGCGGCCTTTCCAGCCGCCTCTGCCGCGGCGATGCGCTCGGACAAGTCCGACAGACGCTGCGTCACCTCGGCACCAATGGTGGGCGACAGGCTGGTGACCTGGCCGGAAATGGTGCTCGACATGGCATCGAGGCGGCGGTGGACGCCTTCGAGGGCGCCCAAAAGCGAGCCTTGCAGGTCCTGCGCGGCCGCCGAATCACCGGCGCGGGCGCGGGCTTCCACCTCGATCACACGGTTGAGCAGGGCCTCGGCCTTGCGCTCGAAGGCGCCGGTGGCCTCGGCGACGCGCCGGGCCGTCTCCTCGCCGGCGCTGGCCACCGCCTCGGCACAGGCCTGAAGACGCTGGGTGAGGGCATGAAGGGCGGTAGTGTCATCCTGACGCTCGGCGGCGCGGAGTACCAGATGGTGGATCTCCTCCATCTGCCCCGTCAGCCGGGCCACCTCCACCGGGTCCACGGCGCGGGCGGCCATGAGGTCGATCCGGCGCGCGAGGGCATCGAGGCCGTCCTGAAGGGCGCGGACATGGGCCGGCTCGCGCAACGCGGTGACCCCGGCCCTGATGGCGGCGAGTTCCTCGGCGAGGGCGTGGTCGGCATCCTCGCGCACCGCCCCGGCGGCGCGGATCTCATCCACGCGCCGGCACAGGAGAGTGATGGCCTTGTCCATCTCCTGCACTGCGCGCTTGGGCGCGGCATTGGCGAGGCGATCGCGCAGGGCGCTCACCTCCCCGCGCAGGGATTCGATGGTCGAGGCCTGGATGTCGAACACGTCCCAGGCCGGGACATCAGGCATATCGCTGCGCGTGTCCGCCCACAGGGGGGCCGATCCTGCCGCAGCACGCATCCGGGCCGTGCGTTCCGTCCGCTCCATTCGGGCCTCCCCGGGGCACGGGTTGAGAGGTTTCTTATTACCGTGCCCATTCGCGGTGATTCACTGAACAGAGGGTTTCAATTCTTGGTAAATCCGCAGTTAACGTCGCGTCGATTTGCCCCGCACCGGTCAGCGATGCGGAGACAGGCCGTGCGCCGCCGGGCTCCAAGGAGGCGCTCGTAATGCCGTAACGTCAGCATGCGACCAACCCGTGATGCGCCATAAGTCATTGTATATATTATGTTGTAACTGTTACTTTCCCCAACGGTAGCCCGCAAACCCTCCCCATAGAGCCGGCTGGACGGTAAGCCTTGTTTGCGTTGCGGCATGCCGCGACGACGCAATCACGACGCACACCGATCCATATTCCCGTGCCGAGCGCCCTGCGGCGGCCGGGCGTGCGAAGGGGACCAGACGTATGGACGCCAAGACGTTCGAACAGGGGTTTTCGACCCCGGCCTTGCACACCGGCCCGGCGGCCGCCGAGGGCACGCGCGACGGCGCGCTCTTCACCATCGGCGATCTCGCCCGCGAGTTCGGCATCACCCTGCGGGCGCTGCGCTTCTATGAGGACAAGGGCCTGCTCTCGCCGCGTCGCGACGGCATGACCCGCCTGTATTCGGAAGCCGACCGCCGCCGCCTGACGGTCATCCTGAAGGGCAAGCACCTGGGCTTCACCCTGGCCGAGATCCGCGCCTTGGTGGCCGCCCATGACGGCGAAGAGGCCAGCCTGTCGCTGACCCGCGACCGTTGCCTGACCCAGCTCGCCCAGCTCGAGCGCCAGCGCACCGAGATCGACGCCGCCATCGCCGAGCTGAAGACCATGGCGACCTCCCTCGCCGCCTGACAAAGAGCCGGTCAGGTCCAATGGCCTGACCGTTTCGAGCCGACCAAACAAAAAGGCACGGACCGATCGGTCCGTGCCTTTTTGTTTGTGCATCAAGGCGGCAGCGCCTTAACCGAGCCGCCACCCGTTCGGGCGGCGCTCCGCTCTCACTCCGCGTTCAGTTTGGCGAGCAGCGCGTCGGACAGTTCGAAATTGGCGGTGACGTTCTGCACGTCGTCGTTGTCCTCGAGGTTTTCAACAAGGCGCAGCAGCTTCTCGCCGGTCTCGTCGTCCACCGCGACGGTGTTCTGCGGCCGCCAGACCAGCGCTGCCTTCTTCGGCTCGCCGAACTTGGCTTCCAGCGCGCGCTGCACTTCCGCAAGGCTCTCCGCCGCGCAGATCACCTCGTGGCCGTGCTCCGAGGAGGTCACGTCGTCCGCGCCGGCATCGATGGCCGCTTCCATCATGGCGTCGGCGTCGGCCTTCTCGGCAGCGAACTCGATGGCGCCCACCCGGTCGAACATGAAGGACACCGCCCCCGTCTCGGCGAGGTTGCCGCCCGACTTGGTGAAGAAGGAGCGCACTTCAGAGGCGGTGCGGTTGCGGTTGTCGGTCAGGGCCTCGACGATGACGGCGACGCCGCCGGGGCCGTAGCCCTCATAGCGGATCTCGTCATAGTTCTCGCCGTCGGCGCCCGCCGCCTTCTTGATGGCGCGCTCGATATTGTCCTTGGGCATGTTCTCGGCGCGGGCCGCGAGAATGGCGGCGCGCAGGCGCGCGTTCATGTTGGGATCGGGCAGGCCCATCTTGGCCGAGACGGTGATTTCGCGCGCCAGCTTGGAGAACAGCTTGGAGCGCATCGCATCCTGCCGCCCCTTGCGGTGCATGATGTTCTTGAATTGCGAATGCCCGGCCATGCCGCCACCATTCCTTGAATTTCAATCCCGCGCCCCGCCACTGCAGCGCTGCCCGGACCGATCTGTTGACTGGAGCCGGCCTTATAGGTCCGCGGCGGGGAAAAGCGCAAGAAAGCGGGTGCAGCATGACGCCGGCCTTCGCTGCCGGTTCCCGCTTGCCCTTTCGTCAGGCCCAGAAGGCCGGCCGCGCCTCCTCAAGCCCCGCACCGAGGCGCACGGCGGCGACGCGCACGGCAAGGCCGGTGCGGTCGTCTGTCTCCACCGCTACGCCGGAGAGGGTCCCCGGCCCCGCTGCCGGCTCGAACCGGCCGGAGGCGAGCTTGCGGGTGAAGCGGCGCAGGGGTTCTTCCTTGTCCATGCCGATGACACCGTCATAGGCGCCGCACATGCCGGCGTCGGTCATGTAGGCGGTGCCGCCGGACAGGATACGGTAATCGGCGGTGGGCACATGGGTGTGGGTGCCCACCACCAAGGAGGCACGCCCATCGCAATGGTGGCCGATGGCCTGCTTTTCGCTGGTGGTCTCGGCGTGCACGTCCACCACCACCGCATCCACCATTTCGCCCAGTGCCGCGCCATCCAGCGCCCGGTCGAGGGCGGCGAAGGGATCGTCCAGCGGGTCCATGAAGATCCGGCCCATGACGTTGAGCACCAGCACGCGGGCCCCGTTCTTGGCCTCCACCAGGGCGGCGCCGCGTCCGGGCGTGCCGGCGGGATAGTTCATGGGCCGCACCAAAGCCGGCGCCCGCTCGATGAAGACGAGGGCCTCGCGCTGGTCGAAGGCGTGGTTGCCCAGGGTGATGGCGTCGGCACCGGCGGCGAGGATCTCGCCATAAATGGCTTCCGTGATGCCGAAGCCACCGGCGGCGTTCTCCCCGTTCACCACCACGAGATCGAGCTTCCAGTCGCTCACGAGGTCCGGCAGGCGGGAGACGACGCATTCCCGGCCGGGACGGCCGACCACATCACCAAGGAACAGGATACGCATTCAGAAGGGTCCAATGAGCAGCGGGGTCCCATGGCGGCGGGCCGGGGCCGGATCAGGCGCGCGGGCCGACGGCCCAAGCTTCGATATCCGTTACCATCATGTCCACCGGCTCGTCATGGGTCTCGACGGGCACCTGGTCCACTTCCTGGCACGCAAAGGCAAAGCCGATGGCGCGCACCGGCCGCTGCGCCCGCAGCAGGGCGAGGGTGCGGTCGTAGAAGCCGGCCCCATAGCCGATGCGGAAGCCGCGCCGGTCGAAGGCGGCCAGCGGCACCAGAAGCAGTTCGGGGATGATCTCCGGCGCCTCCGGCCCCGGCTCGGGAATGCGGAAGGCGCCCGTGGGGACGAGCGGCGTGTCCTGATCCCAGCGGCGGAACAGGAGCGGCTGGTCGCGGGCGATGATGACGGGAAGGGCGAGGATCGCTCCGGCCTCGCGCAGGGCGTCGGCCAGCGGCGCGGTGTCGATCTCGTCCCGGAATGGCGCGAAAAGAGCGACGGCGCGCCCCTGAACCGCGCCGGCGGCGGCGAGGGCATGGCTTGCGGCCGCGCGCGAGGCCGCGGCTCGGCCCGCCTCGCCCATGGCCGCACGACGACCGAGCGCGAGGGCGCGCAGGCGTTTCTTTTCGGCGGCGATGTCCATGAGGGGCGAAGTCGGCTTTGTCAGAAGAAGTCGGCTTTGTCAGAAAACGTGCGGAGCCACAGAAGCCGTCGGAGTTCGATCCCGGGAACCTACAACGTAGGTGGGCGCCGTGTGTCCAAGTCCAGGGACGAGGTCAGGGACAGCTCCCTTAAGGATCGATAAGGCCCCGGGGAAATGTCTCCTAACGTGCCCCGCAGCCCCGCCTTGCCAATGTAGGCACCCGGCCGCCCGAGCGCCAGCCCCAACAGCGCGATCGGCCCCAACAGACACCTTAAGGGGAGTGAAAAGGCCCGCATCGGAGGAAAGCGAAGGGATCCGCCGCGTTCGGCCGCCGGTGCTAACCCGCCATTAAGCCTGTTCGTGCACAGCTTCCTGCGTGCCGCGAAACTTTCGCACCGCAGCACGAACCGGCGCGCCCGTCAAAGTTTGGACAGACTCGCTCGCTCAAAGAGCCTGCGAACTTCGAACGGGTGTCCGGCCGAGACGTTTCCCGGCGGCAGTGCGCCGTCCCTGGGAGCCGGAGGCTTTGGGCCAGGCGTATGCCTGGCACCCGAGCGCAGAAGCACCTCTTCCGCACGGGAGGGGCAGCGGAGCCGAGAATGACTGATTTGACACGCCGTCCCGGCATCGTGTCCCGCCTCCTTTCCGCGCCGCTGGCTGCGGCGGGCCTCGCTGCGGTCTTCACTGCAGCCCTGTGGCTGCCCACGGCAAGCTTCGCGCAGGACCTCTCCCAGGCCCCGCTGGCGGCGCCCTCGGCCGACATCTCCTTCCTCGGCCTGTTCCTGCAGGCCCATTTCGTCGTGAAGCTGGTGATGATCGGCCTCATCACCTCATCCATCTGGGTGTGGGCCATCATCATCGACAAGTGGATGCTGTTCTCCCGCAACAAGCGCGAGATGGACCGCTTCGAGCAGGTGTTCTGGTCCGGCCAGAGCCTGGAAGACCTGTACCGCACCCTGGCCGGGCGCTCGAACCAGGGCATGGCCGCCATCTTCGTCGCCGCCATGCGGGAGTGGAAGCGCACCTATGAGGGCAGCGCCCGCTCGTTCGCCGGCCTTAACCAGCGCCTCGACAAGGTGATGAACGTGACCATCGCCCGCGAGGTGGAGCGGCTGGAATCGCGCCTGCTGGTGCTCGCCACCGTGGGCTCGGCGGGCCCCTTTATCGGCCTGTTCGGCACGGTGTGGGGCATCATGACCTCGTTCCAGTCCATCGCCGCCTCCAAGAACACCTCGCTGGCGGTTGTGGCGCCGGGCATCGCAGAAGCCCTGTTCGCGACTGCGATGGGCCTCATTGCGGCCATCCCCGCGACGATTTTCTACAACAAGTTCATTTCCCAGACCGGGCGTCAGGCCCAGCGGCTGGAGGGATTCGCGGACGAGTTCTCCGCGATCCTCTCGCGCCAGATCGACGAGCGGGGCTGATCCATGGGCATGGCGGGAGGCGGAGCGGCAGGATGGCAGAGCCGGCGTTCGCGCCGTCGCGCGCCGCCCGTGATGGCCGAGATCAACGTGACGCCCATGGTGGACGTCATGCTGGTGCTGCTCATCATCTTCATGGTGGCGGCGCCGCTGCTCACCGTGGGCGTGCCCATCGACCTGCCGCAGACGCAGGCCAATGCGGTGAACCAGGACAACAAGGAACCCATCACCCTCTCGGTGAAGGAAAACGGCCAGATCTTCCTCGGCGACAGCGAGATCAAGTACGAGGATCTGGTCTCGAAGTTGCAAGCGGTGACCCAGGCGCGCGGCGGCTTTGACGAGCGCATCTTCGTGCGCGGCGACAAGAAGGCGAACTACGGGGCGATCATGCGGGTCATGGGGCGCCTGTCGGGCGCGGGCTTCAAGAAGGTGGCTCTCGTCACCGAAGTGGAACAGGGAGGCTGACGGGCCGATGCGCGCGGGGCTTGCGGCATCGACGCTCCTGCATGCGGGCGTCCTGGTTCTGACCCTGGTGTCCTTCACCGGGGCGAAGCCGTTTGAGCCCATGCCGGAATCGCTGCCGGTGGATGTGGTCTCCATCTCCGAATACACCAAGCTCACCAAGGGCGCCCGCAACGGGCAGAAGCTCGACAAGCCCAAGCAGGTTGCCGAGAAGGTGGGCGATCCCACCCCGGTCGAGGATGCCAAGCTGAAGGCGAGCGAGAAGGCGCCGGTGGAAGCCACCGCCCCGCCCCCTCCCCCGCCGCCGCCTCCCCCCAAGGTGGAGCCGCTGCCGAAGGACGCCGCGCCCGCCAAGGTGGAGCCCTCCCCGCCCAAGGAACAGGCGGAACTGGCGCCCAAGCCCGAGCAGAAGAAGCAGGAGCAGCCGAAGGACGAGGCGAAGACCGAGGCCGCCGCCGCGCCTTTGCCCCCGCGCAAGCCGGCGCCGCCCAAGGAGCAGCCCAAGCCCGTGGAAGCGAACGCTGCGCCGAGCGAGTTCAACACCGACCAGATCAAGCAGCTCCTGGACAAGCGCGCGCCGTCGCGCCAGGTGGCGAGCGCCGAGCAGGTGTCCACCACCTCCTCGCTGGGCTCGCCGCGTGGTGAGGGCCAGCAGCTGACCGCCAGCGAGATCGACGCCTTCCGGCGCCGGGTGATGGAGTGCTGGTCCACGGACGGCGGCAATCTCGACCGCAACATCCGGGTGGACGTGAACATCTACCTCAACAAGGACGGCACGGTCGCGGGCACGCCGCAGATCGAGCCGGGTCAGTCGGGCTCCGGCCAGCCGGCGTTCCAGGCCTACGCCATGAACGGCATCCGGGCGATCATGGCCTGCCAGCCGTACAAGATGTTCCGCCCGGAAACCTATGCCAACTGGAAGACGCTTCCGATCACGCTAAACGACAAGCTGTTCAGCCGCTGATGCCGCGTCCGGGCGAAGCCCTCCGGCTTCTGATCCAGATGATGGCGCGCGGCGCAGCGCATGGAAAACGAGGGATATAAATGAACGGGTTCGGACGGCCGGCCATGCTCGGGATGGGACGCCGGGCATTCATCAAGACCGGACTTGCCGCCGCGAGCCTCGCCGGCCTCGGTGCGGGGCTGGGCACTGGCCCGGCGGGTGCCGCGCAGCCGCGCATCGACCTCACCCCCGGTGCCTTCAAGCCCATCCCAATCGCCATCACCGACCTGCTCGGCGAGGTCGAGATTGGCCGCAACATTTCCGGCGTCATCACCGCCGACCTGCGGCGCTCGGGCCTGTTCGCGCCCATCGATCCCAAGGCGTTCGTGGAGCAGATCACCAATCCCGATACGCCGCGCTTCCAGGACTGGCGCGTCATCAATGCCCAGGCGCTGCTCACCGGCCGGGTCACCCGGCAGGCGGACGGGCGCTTCCAGGTGGTGTTCCGCCTGTGGGACGTGTTCGCCGGCCAGCAGCTCGCCGCCCAGCAGTTCGTCGCCCAGCCCGACAACTGGCGCCGCATCGCCCACATCATCGCCGACGCCATCTATGAGAAGATGACCGGCGAAAAGGGCTATTTCGACACCCGCATCGTGTTCGTGGACGAGAGCGGCCCGAAGGAGCGGCGGGTCAAGCGCCTCGCCATCATGGACCAGGACGGCGCCAACGTGAGCTATCTGTCGCGCGGCGACGGCCTCGTGCTCACCCCGCGCTTCTCGCCCACCAGCCAGGAAATCACCTACATGTCCTATGGGGCGGGTGACCCCAAGGTGTTCCTTCTGAACATCGAGACCGGCCAGCGCGAGATCGTCGGCAACTTCCCGGGCATGAGCTTCTCGCCACGCTTCGCCCCGGACGGGCAGCGGGTGATCATGAGCCTGCAGCAGGGCGGCAATTCCAACATCTTCGTCATGGACCTGCGCTCGCGCGCCACCACCCGCCTCACCGACACCGCCGCCATCGACACCGCCCCCTGCTATTCGCCGGACGGCCGGCAGATCTGCTTCGAGAGCGATCGCGGCGGCACCTCGCAGATCTATGTGATGAATGCCGACGGCTCCGGCGCGCGGCGCATCTCGTTCGGCAATGCGCGCTACTCGACCCCGGTGTGGTCGCCCAAGGGCGACTGGATCGCCTACACCCGCCAGGCCGAAGGCCGCTTCGCCATCGGCGTGATGCGCACCGACGGCTCGGGCGAGCGCGTGCTCACCGAGGGCTACCACAACGAGGGGCCGACGTTCGCGCCCAACGG
The DNA here is from genome assembly GCA_000017645.1 of Xanthobacter autotrophicus Py2. Classification (NCBI taxonomy): domain Bacteria; kingdom Pseudomonadati; phylum Pseudomonadota; class Alphaproteobacteria; order Hyphomicrobiales; family Xanthobacteraceae; genus Xanthobacter; species Xanthobacter versatilis. The sequence goes on along the minus strand of CP000781.1, from coordinate 3,395,778 downwards.
CCGCGTCATCATGTTCTTCCGCGATCCCGGCGGCGCCTCCGGGCCGTCGCTCTATTCGGTGGACGTGACCGGCTACAACGAGCAGCGCGTGCCCACCCCGAGCTATGCCTCTGACCCCGCCTGGTCGCCCCTGCGCTCCTGAGGCCGGCGGCCTGCGCCCTTCCGCAGCCTCTCCCGCCTCGGAGAGTGGAGGGCATTGGGGACGAACGCCCGCCGGCGGGATGGCCAAAGCCGCCTGAGCCATGACGCACGCAAGGCAGCCCCGCCGCCCCGCCGCTTGACGGCCACGCCGCAGGCGGGCACACGCTCACCCAACCCTTTCCCCGGCCGCAGGCCCCGGCGACACGCGCGCCGGCCGCGGCCCGAATTTCAGGTCTCCTCATGATCCGCACGCCGCTCATCACCGTCATGGTCCAGGCCGTCCGCAAGGCCGGCCGGGCGCTCGCCCGCGACTTCGGCGAGGTGGAGCAGCTTCAGGTATCCATGAAGGGGCCGGGCGACTTCGTCTCCGCCGCTGACCGCAAGTCGGAGGAGACCCTCCACGCCGAGTTGCTGCGGGTGCGGCCCACCTACAGCTTCCTCATGGAGGAGAGCGGCGCGGTGGAAGGCGCCGACACCTCCAACGTGTGGGTGGTGGACCCGCTCGACGGCACCACCAACTTCCTGCACGGCATCCCCATCTTCTCCATCTCGCTGGCGCTGGTGCGCAACGGGGTGCCGGTGGCGGGCGTCATCTTCAATCCGGTGATGGACGAGCTTTACGTGGCCGAAGCCGGCCAGGGCGCCTATCTCAACGACCGGCGCCTGCGGGTCGCCGGCCGCAAGAAGCTCGCCGACAGCGTAGTGTGCTGCGGCCTGCCGCACATGGGCCGGGGCGACCACGCCAAGTTCAACCGCGAGCTGGAAAAGGTGCAGGGACAGGTCTCCGGCCTGCGCCGCACCGGCTCCGCCGCCATCGATCTTGCCTGGGTGGCCTCGGGCCGCTTCGACGCTTTCTGGGAGCGCGATCTCTCGGCGTGGGACATGGCGGCGGGCATCGTGATGGTGCGCGAGGCGGGCGGCATCGTCACCGACCTGTCGGACGGCGACAAGATGCTCGACAAGGGCTCCGTCATCGCCGGCAACGAGATCATCCGCTCCGATCTCATGCGCCTGCTGAAGAGCGCCTGAGCCGCACCCTCCCCGAGGTTCTGCCACGTCATGCCCGGCTCCGCGCCGGGCATTGTCGTTTGATGGCCCCCTCAGCGCCGGGCGAACAGCTTCTCCACGTCCTTCAGCGACAGGGTGACGAAGGTCGGCCGGCCGTGGTTGCACTCGCCGGCGTTGGGGGTCTCCTCCATCTCGCGCAGCAGGGCGTTCATCTCCTCCACCTTCAGGCGCCGTCCCGCCCGCACCGAGCCGTGGCAGGCCATGGTGGCGGCCACATGGAGCAGGCGCCGCTCCAGCGGCAAGGCGTCGTCCCATTCGGCCGCATGCTCGGCGAGGTCGGTGACGAGGCGGGTCACATCGGCATCCTTCAGCAGGGCCGGCACTTCCCGCACCAGCACCGCGCCGGGACCGAAGCTCTCCAGCACCAGCCCCAGCGCCGCGAGATCGCCGGCGCGCTCGGTGAGGCGGTCGGCATCGGCGGGGTCGAGATCCACCACCGCCGGGATCAGCAGGCCCTGCCGGCCGACGCCGTCGCGGGCCAGCGCCGCCTTCAGCTTCTCATAGACCAGCCGCTCGTGGGCGGCGTGCTGATCCACCAGGACTAGCCCTTCCCGGGTCTGGGCGACGATATAGGTCTCGTGCAGCTGCGCTCGCGCCGCGCCCAGCGGCCGGTCGAGGTCGACGGCGGAGACGGGCGCTGCATCGGCGCGCGCGTCGGCCGAAGGCTCGGCGATGTCGAGGCGCGCCTGCTCCTCCTCGCCCAGCCCGGATGGCATCGGCCGGGCGGGCGACTGGCGCCAGTCATAATCAAGGGCCGGCGCCGGCCGGAAGCCGGCGAAGGCCCCGCCGCCGGGGGTCGCGAACGGAGCGGCAGGCGCGAATGCGGCCCGCGGCCCCAGCTCCGGCGTGCGGGCCAGCGCCACCAGCCGGTCGGCCATGGTGCCGGCGGTGGAGGGGATGCGTGCGCCCAGCGCGTCGGACAGGGTGCGCACGATGAGGGCCCGCACATTGCCGCCGTCGCGAAACCGCACCTCGGTCTTCGCCGGGTGCACGTTCACGTCCACATCGCGCGGATCGAGGCTGATGAACAGCGCCAGCACCGGATAGCGATCCGACGGCAACAGGTCCGCATAGGCCGCGCGCACGGCGCCCATCAGCAGCTTGTCGCGCACCGGGCGGCCGTTCACGAACAGGTATTGGCTGAGCGAATTGGCCTTGGAGAAGGTGGGGAGGCCGGCGAGGCCCTCCAGCACCACGTCGTCGCGGATGCCGTTGACAGCCACCACGTTGCGCCCCGCCTCCGCCCCCAGCACGTCGGCGAGGCGCGCGGCGCGCCCGTCCGCATCGTCCGCGCGGGCCGGGAATGTCACCGCTGCGCGCTCGTCGGTGACCAGGGTGAAGGCCACATCCGGCCGCGCCAGCGCCAGCCGGCGCACCACGTCCGCCGCCGCCGCGCCCTCGGCCCGGTCGGATTTCAGGAACTTCAGGCGGGCGGGCGTCGCATAGAACAGGTCCCGCACTTCCACCCGCGTCCCGCCGCCCAGAGCGGCCGGGCGCGGCGGCGTAACGACCCCGCCATCCACCCGCACCTCGAAGGCGTGGGCGGCATCCCTCGGCCGGCTGGCGATGGCAAGATGGGCCACCGATCCGATGGAGGGCAGCGCCTCCCCCCGGAAGCCGAGGGTGGAGATGGACAGCAGGTCTTCCCCGGCGAGCTTGGAGGTGGCGTGGCGTTCCACGCACAAGGCGAGATCGTCCGGCCCCATGCCGCTGCCGTCGTCGCTGACCCGCACCAGGCGCCGGCCGCCGCCCTGGATCACCACCTCGATGGCGCGGGCGCCGGCATCCAGCGCGTTCTCCACCAGCTCCTTCACCACGGCAGCCGGCCGCTCCACCACTTCGCCGGCGGCGATGCGGTCGATGAGCACGGGAGGCAGGCGGCGGATGAGCATGGCGGCTTGGCTACGATTCGGGATCGGCGATCTTAAGGCCCTGCGGCGGCCGCGCGAAGCCGGCGGCACCATGCTGCCGAAAGCGCTTTCTCCGCCAGAAACAGAGCGAAGCTTGCTTTGCCGGCCGCTTGGCCTAAATCTGTAGGAAGAGAAATTTCGTGAGCGGCGGCGCGAAAGGCGCAGCCTTGAAGGCGTGACCCATGAATTATGTTGAGGCGGCCAACGCGCCGCTGCGCAAGACCGGCCATATCAAGCTCTATGGGCCGGAAGGCTTCGCGGGCATGCGCAAGGCCGGGCAGCTCACCGCGCAGGCGCTCGACGCCGTGGCGGACATGGTTGCGCCGGGCGTCACCACCGACGCCATCGACCGGCTGATCTATGAGTTCGCCATGGATCACGGCGCCTATCCGGCGACCCTGATGTATCGCGGCTACCGCTTCAGCGTGTGCACCTCGGTGAACCATGTGGTGTGCCACGGCATGCCCAACGCCCGCCCGCTGCGCGAGGGCGACATCGTCAACGTGGACGTGACGCTGGTGCTCGATGGCTGGTACGGCGATTCGAGCCGCATGTATCCCGTGGGCGCCATCCCCCGCCGGGCCGAGCGGCTGCTGGAAGTGACCTACGACGCCATGATGCTCGGCATCGCCGCCATCCGCCCCGGCGGTCATGTGGGCGACATCGGCGCCGCCATCCAGGACTTCGTGGAACCCCAGCACATGAGCGTGGTGCGCGACTTCTGCGGCCATGGCGTGGGCCAGGTGTTCCACGACGAGCCCAACATCGTGCATGTGGGCCGCCGCGGCGAAGGGCCGAAATTGGTGCCGGGCATGATCTTCACGGTGGAGCCCATGATCAACCTGGGCCGCCCCCACGTGAAGGTGCTGTCCGACGGCTGGACCGCCGTCACCCGCGACCGTTCCCTCTCGGCTCAGTTCGAGCACGCGGTGGGCGTGACCGAGACCGGCGTCGAGATCTTCACTCTGAGCCCCAAGGGCTATCACCAGCCGCCCTACATCTCCGCCTGAGGAAGAGCCGGACACGCTTATGGCCGAGGCGCCGGAAGACGGCCTGAACGAAGCGCCCCATTTCCATGGGCACCGCGACCGTCTCCGCGCGCGCTTCCGTGAGGCCGGAGCGCAGGCCCTCGCGGACTATGAGCTGCTGGAGCTGGTGCTGTTCCGCGCCGTGCCGCGGCGGGACGTGAAGCCCTTGGCCAAGGCGCTGGTGGACCGCTTCGGCTCCTTCGCCGAGGTGGTGGCAGCGCCCCCCGGGCTTCTGGCCGAAGTGGCGGGCGTGAAGGACGCCATCATCACCGAGCTGAAGGTGGTGGAGGCGGCGGCCCAGCGACTGGCCAAGGGGCAGGTGAAGCGCCGGCCGGTGCTGTCATCCTGGAGCGCGGTCATCGACTATTGCCGCACCGCCATGGCCTATGCGGACCGCGAGCAGGTGCGCGTGCTGTTCCTCGACAAGCGCAACCAGCTCATCGCCGACGAAGTGCTGCAGACCGGCACCGTGGACCACGCCCCGGTCTATCCGCGCGAGGTGGTGAAGCGGGCGCTGGAGGTCTCCGCCTCCGCCGTCATCCTCTTGCACAACCATCCCACTTGGCCTTTTCGATCACGTTCAATCACGCCACATCACCTTGAAACACAAGAGCTTTTAGGCTTGTCGTAGAGTCGGTCATTGTGGCATATTGGGGTCGGTTTTAAGGGGATCAAGGCCCTTTTTGACCCCAGTCGCCGACCCCACGAACCCGTCGAGCGACCCCAGTTGGAAGCCGACGGAGAACCCCAGTGCCAAGCCTTACAGATGGAGAAATTCGCCGAGCCCTGAAGCAGGTGGAAACGACCGGCAAGCAGCTCAGCCTTGTCGATGGCGAGGGTCACGGAACCGGCCGGCTGGTCCTCGTGATGAAGCCTATGCCTACCCGTGTGACCGCAGACTGGATGGCGCAGCAATGGCGCGATGAGAAGCGCCTCAAGAAGAAGCTCGGCTCGTATCCCTCGATGCCCCTCAGCAAGGCCCGCGAGATATTCAACCGCGACTTCGCGGAGCTGATCCAGAAAGGCCGTAGCATCAAGGTTGCCGGCGACACGCGACCGGGAACCGTCGCCGACCTCTTCGAGGCGTATGTCGCCTACCTCAAGGAGGGCGGGAAGTCGTCCTGGAAGGAGGCGGAAAAGGGCCTCAACAAGATCGCCGATACGCTCGGACGCAACCGCCCGGCCCGCGACATCGAACCGGATGAGATCACGGCGATCATCCGGCCCATCTATGAACGCGGCAAGCGTTCAATGGCCGATCATGTGCGCAGCTACATTCGATCTGCCTTTAGCTGGGGCCTGAAATCCGAGCACGATTATCGCTCCACCGCTGCGCGCCGCTTCCGGCTGACCTACAACCCCGCTGCGGGCATACCGACGGAACCCAAGACGATCGGAACGCGCTGGTTGAGCGAGGAAGAGTTCGTTCGACTCTATCGCTGGCTCGAATGCCCCGACACGCCGGTTCATCCTTCCTATGCCCGCGCCGTCCAGATCATCATGCTGACTGGCCAGAGGGTCGAGGAAATCGCCCGTCTCCATGTCGATCAATGGGATGCCAAGGAACGGATCATCGACTGGACCAAGACCAAAAACCTTCAGCCGCACGCTGTTCCGGTGCCCTTGTTGGCCGCGGAACTGATCGAGTCGATTATCCCGAACGAACACGGCTGGTTCTTCCCCTCCGCCAAAGACCCGTCAAAGCCCGTCAGCCACGGCACACTCTACAGCTTTATCTGGCGCCAGCGGGATCGCGGCGTGATCCCCCATGCGACCAACCGCGACCTCCGTCGCACCTTCAAAACCTTGGCTGGCAAGGCGGGAGTCCCGAAGGAGATCCGCGACCGTCTCCAGAACCACGCCTTGCAGGATGTCAGCTCGAAGCACTACGACCGCTGGAACTACATGGTTGAGAAGCGTGCCGGCATGGCGAAGTGGGACAAGTTCGTCCGAGCCATGCTCGCCAAGAAGCGCATGAAAGCGGCGGCATGAGCCTCCGGCGCCTATAAAGAGGAAGTGAGAAACGACTATAATCGGCCTGGCGTTGCTGGCGACGCTGACCACGGCGACCGCGGCCAAGGCCGATCCCTGCAAGGCCATTCCCGACCGCGGCCCGATGCCGTCCTATCTCCACCGGGGCGCACACTTCTCCGGTCCCGTGGTCTATGTCGGCGACGGCGACTCGCTGTGCGTGGCCGTGGGCCAAGGGCCAGCCAACTGGGTGGAGATCCGGCTGGAAGATTTCTACGCGCCCGAACTCCACTCCCCCACCGGCCCTGCTGCCAAGGCCGCGCTGGAAAGACTTGCCATGGGTCGGAACGCGGAGTGCGTCGCCAACCATAAGTCCTACGACCGTGTAGTCGGCACCTGCCGGATCGGCGGACGCTCCATCGGGGATTTATTGAAGGCGGCCGGAAACGTCGAGGGCGGCAACGGATACGACCAGCGCAAGAGTTAGCCCGACCCTTGGTGGCGCTTAGATGCGATCTGAAAACCGATCATAGGCATCGATCCGCCGGACGGGGGGATCGACCTCATACCGATAGATCTCCGTGCTCAAGAACCGCACCTCGGCCTCGCGTTGGGCTTCGGGAACGTCGATATACCAAGCGCGGGGATGCGGGCCGGGATCGCCGTTCCAGCGGTATCCCCGCGCCTTGAGAACATCCTTGAGGTCGAAGGGCGAGTTCTCCGCCCAGATGCGCCAGGAGACAGTACGAGCACCATCCAGAAGGCGGCTAAGGCCCGTAACACCAGATCGGGGCAGCTGCATCGCCAACAGCTCGATCGTCGCAAGACAGTCGTGCATCGCGCGGTGGCGGTCATAGAAGAAGCCGGCCGCCTGAGCGAGATAGGCGAGCTTCGCGCCCTGAAATCCTTCCGCCGCCCAGTCGATCTGGCTGAGCGAGCATGCCCACGGCTTCGTCGAGAACACGTCACTGAATCGTTCAAAGAAGCGGCGGTCGAACGCCGCGTTGTGCGCGATGAAGAGTGAAGCCGGCGCCGCGAATGTGGCCACCACGGCGGGATCAATGATCTGGCCGGCCACCATCTCGTTGGTGATGCCCGTGATCGCGGTGATTTCCGGGAGGATAGGCTCGCTCGGCTGACGCAGCCCTTGGAAGCTGTCGCCCACGCTGAAAATGGTGCCATCCAAGCCGTAGCTGAATGGCGTCATGGCGAGTTCTATGATCTCGTCACGCTGGGGATCTAGCCCCGTGGTCTCGACATCCACCACCATGCCGAGTCGGACGGGCGTTGCGGGAGACGGCATATTGGATGGACGCGGCTTAAGACGCCGGATGACGCGATAATCCCCGGTAGCCTCTAGCGTCTGCGCCATGGACTCCAGATGATCAGAAGATGTCGTCATCCTTCATACCCAGAGGCTTGAGTCATGCCGGTACGGGTCTGAGCAAAACACAGACATCATCCCTTGGTGTCATGATCGTCGTGCGTGCCTTTGCGCGCGTGATGCTGACCCGAAAATTCTGACGCGCCTGAGTCATCACCCCGTCGTGGACATTGCCGAAGACGATCCGGTCAGGATTGGCCACGATTTCGCCCTTGAACCGTTTTGGCCATCCTTCAAAGATCACAACCTCGTCGAACTGCTTTCCCTTCGCCTTGTGCATGTTCATCACCACGACGCCGGATTCAGGCTTGTGGGCTGTTGCGAAATGCTCCTGAACAAACGACTGGCGGGTGATCGCAAGGGCGTTGCTATAGCGGCCGACGTCACGCCAGTCCTGCGCCAACCCCTGACGGAGCTGCGTACCGCGCTCAAGCAGACGCACGTTACGGACGTCCTTTGCGACATCCTTCAGTCGCTCACAGGCCCCAGTATCCAGAACGTCGCGCACCGAGACCCAATCTGCATCCGGATCACCTGTGAATGTCAGTGCGGCAGTTGCCTGGTGCACGGCAAAGGTTCCTTGCAAGACGCTGTTACCAGGCGTTGTTCGTCCTTTCGCTAGACATTCGTTCCACTTGGACAGCGCCTTCCGGAACCGCGCAGCCTCGTCCATGTCGCCCTTGGTCGGCGCCGTGCCTCCTCGACCGTGAAAATAGCTGCACATCAACTCGACAAATTCGTCGAAACTTCCGTCATGCCCGCACTTTTGGAGCAGGAAAGCAATGATCTCTGCGGCGAGGATCGGGCCTTCCATATCAACTGCTGCTGAGTGAGAAATCGACGGAACATTACCGAATGGCTCGCGCAGGATGTCAGACACCATCCGCGTCATTTTCTTGGTCGGCACGAGAATGGCCAACGACCAGTCACGCCGGCCAGACTCAACCAAGCGCTTCCGGGCTTGCAACACCTGGCCAACCAGTGAAGCATAAGCTTGGTTGGGGTTCGACGCGAACGGCGCGTAGCCGATACCCTGGTATTCCTTCTGCCGAAAATTGCCGGTCAGGATGTCGTTGCCGAATAGGGCAATCTCCGTCCCCTTGCTCCGATGGTTGTCACCGGCAAGGTCGTGGACCGTCGGCGCGAAATCGGCCTTGAAGTGGTTCAGCCTTTCCGGATCGGCGCCGATGAAATCGAATATGCGCTGCTCCGGGTCGGCAAGAGCGATCAACGTGCTGTTGGCGCCGAGGGCTTGGACCACTCGCCATTGATCGGCGCTGGTGTCCTGAAACTCGTCCAGGGTAATGTACGGATACATCGTAGAGACGAGCGCTCGAACCTTATCTGAGCCATGAAGCAGGGTCGCCACGCGGTCTGCGAAGAGGTCGAAGCAGACCTTCCCTTCTTCGGTCGCCAGCCGGACACGCTCCGCTTCCTCCTTCGCGCGCTTCTCAGCCTTTTCCTCGTCCGACAGATTTTTGGCCGCCTTGTAGCCGCTTCGAACCGCCGACAATGCAATCGCCTCATTCGGAGGCGTGAGGATCGTCATCCGTCGTGGAAAGCCGACAAGGTAGCCGTGCGTTTTAAGGATGCGCCAGAAGAACGAATGGTAGGTATCGACCTCGATCCGTTGCCTCTCCTCTCGCGTGATTGCGCTTTCTTCGTCGATTGCCTCCAGCACGCGCGAAACGGTTGCACGCGCGAAGCTGAGGAAAAGGATGCGCTGTCCTGGCTTCAATTCCTCCCGCGCGATCTTGGCCGCTTTGAGGATAGAGACGGTAGTCTTCCCCGAACCGGGACCGCCGGTGACGAGTTGATGCCCGACAGCTTGTAGAATTTCCTTCTGCGCTTCTGTTAGGTCGACCACAGTAATCGCCTATCCTAACAGGTCAGCAAAATCGTCTTCGGGTTCGGGCTCGGCTGGCTGTAGAGGCGGATCACACAGTGCCTTCAGGGTGACGCAGGCATCCCGTAGCCACTGCGGGATCTCAGCTTCGGAACACTGTGCCAAGAACTCAGCGATTCCCCAATTGCCTTTCGACCAGCTGAAATAGGCCCCGAGCGCGGCAGCAGCCTGAGCTTTTGGGTCGGGGTATTTCGCGAGCAGATGCTGTGGCCAATCGAGCTGATCGGCAAACCGCTCCAGGGCCGCTTGGGTGGTGTTCTTGAGGATCAGATCCTCAATACCCTTCTCGTCGTGCATGAACAGGCGTTCCACCTGGGCTTCTATGGCCACCTTGGCGGCATCCGTCTGCTTGTCGCATAACGCAAAGGTCCGTTTCCCAAGACTTTTGTACAGCGCTCCAAGGTCGGCGATCTGGGTCTCGCTTCCGGCGTCGATCACGCAGACGCCCAAGGCTTCCAAAGACGCATAAGCAGCCGGGTTGAGCTCGGCCAGTCGCCGCGCGACGACCGGGAAGGAGGTCGCCTCCGTAGCGCCTTCGGCGATGAGAACTCGGCGCGAAAGAAGCCCCTCGCAAAATCGGGTTCGGAAATCCTGCCGATAACGCTTGTGCTTGATGCTCTCAGGCAACTCGATTTTGGATTGGCTCAGTTGGCCATTGTCCGATCGCGAGAGGATGACGGTTTCGTCGAGGCTGAATTCTTCGAGCACATACGGCGAGTGCGACGTGAAGATCGACTGCGCCGACAGCTTGCGAAGCTCATGGACAATCCGCTTCTGCGCGTATGGCGGAATCGCCGTTTCGGCTTCCTCCATCGCAAAAATGACGTTCTGCTTGTCCTCGGCGATCTGTGACAGCATCGCGAGCACCAACATGTTGATCGTCCCTGTTCCCTGCCGAAAGAAGGGAGCGGCATGATCGCCCGCACCCGTGGCGATGAACGCGGTGATGACCTTGCGCAAATGCTCGCGCGTCAGGTTCGACACCTTTAGGTGCGGCTTCACTCCCCATTCGCGCGGGACGTATTTCTTCAGCGACTTGTCGATGCTCTCGAGCACGCCTGAGATGCCAATGGACGGGTCGCTCGCGACATCGAAGGCTGCGAGCGTTCCGATCGTCCCTTCCCACATCTGCGGCCGGATTTCCTTCAGCCGGAGGATGATGTCCAGCAGGCTGCCGTGTTCCAAGCTGAGCGCCCGAGATCCTGTCCTCAACGACCGCAGGAAAAGAAATCCGCAGTGCTGCTTGTCCTTCTTCGAGAACGATGCAGGTGTCTCATCCTCTGAAAGGCTGCGCGTGAAATAGCTGTTGCCGACGAAGTCATCCTCATCGGGATCGTATTGGCCGACGAATGTGACGCGCAGCGCCGCCTTGATCTCGGCAGCATCGACCCCAGCCGGGTTGGCCTCCTGATAGAAGTCTCCGGTAGTAGTATTCAGCCACTCGACGTTGGCTCCAAATCGTGCCTCCTGCTCCGGCGACAGATTGGTGATCGTCACCTCGACCGTGATTTTCGGCGCGGGGCCGGGCTCCGCGCCCTCGGGAGCATCGGGGTTTGGGCTAGGAAGATAGCGCCCCTGATAGAAATCATGCTCATCCACGGGGGGTCGCCGGCTCAGCCGGTCCGGCCCCAAGGCGAGATCGATCGCTTCGAATACCGACGATTTGCCGGTATTGTTGTCGCCGATCAGTACGGCGTGATCAGGCAGCACCAGTTTGGCCGACTGGATGCCGCGAAAATTTTCGATCCCTACCGAGAATATCTTCAACGCCGCCCCCCTTTAGGCCCCCATTCGGTTAGCCCGCGCAGCTATATCTGTACATCGCGCCATGAGCGCTTCGAACGGCTCGGCGTCATCGAAGAGCAGCCCATCCTCGACCATGCGGGCATAGTCGTCCTCCAACGCCTTTGCGCCATCGCCGACCGGCACGAGCTGCAAGCCGCCGTTGACGGCCGCTGCATAGTCGATCGGCGTGCGGTCGGCGGCCTTCTCCGCGAAGAACATCGCCTTATGCCGGGCGACAGCGTTGGCCAGTTCGCGATCGGCGAAAGCGGCGTTCGCGAAGCCGGTTTCATCCAGCCGGACAACATCGTGCCAGTGTCTTGCGAAGCGGTCGCCGCGTAGCCGTTCCTGGAGGCAGAAGACATGGATGGCGGTCGCCTTCTCCCAGAACGTCCGCTCCGCGTGCATGACGCGCGGCCGCGCCGTCGGGAATATCAGCCCGTCGATCAGGCCGGCCGCATCGCAGACGACGTCGCGCCCGCTCGCCGGTTCACCCGTCGAGCGGGCGCCGAACTCCAGCATGACGCTGGGCGCGACATAGCCGGACCCGGCTGCGGTCGCCTCATAGTCGATAAAGAGCCTCTCATCCTCGACGCGAATGACCGCAGCCAGACCTTCGGCGGCCAGCGCGTTCGCGATCACGGGCTGCACGGCCTCCGCGACCCAGACCGGCAACCGCCGGCGGACCTCGCTGGACCAGCGCTTTTCCTCGCTCCGGGTTTTCGGCAGGCCCTCACCATTGTCCCCGACCAGATCGGGCGCGATCGCCCGAATGTCGTAGGTCAGATCCACATCCTCCGAAAACCGGCGGATGACCTGATAGGCTTTCGACAGCGACGTGCCGCCCTTGAACACCAGATGTTCACCGAGCGGCGCGGCGTAGAGGGTCGCCAGCGCCCACACCACCCACACATCCTTCTCGAGAAGATGGGTCGGACGGCCCGAGCGGTCGGCGGCGACGCCCAACGCATCGCGCCGATCCTCGGCCGAAAGCTGGAGGAAGACGTCAGCCATACGCCACCCTTCCCACGCTCTGCGCGAGCCACGTCGGAAGCTGCGGCGCGGCGGCGACCAGTTCGCCGAACACGCCGGGCGGCATCTTCCGCTTCAATGTCGTGAGCGCGGCCTCCGCCCTTTCGGGGCCGAGCCAGGCCAGCGCCCGCACGGCCTCCCCCGCCGGGCGGTTGGCCAGGGCCAGTTGCCAGCGAGGCGCGTGCCGCAATTCCACGACCTGCTTGCCAAGGTGCATCTTTCGGCTGCGCCCGGAGGTCAGATAGACCGAGCGGACAGGCACCTGCGTCGTCAAGCCAAGGGCGTTCGCCGCGGCAGCGCCGTTCGAGACGATGATCTCCCCCTTTTGGGTCGCAAGGGCCTCGACAGCCTGCTCGACCGAAGGTGCGCGCGTGCCGAACCGGCTGGCGATGGGACGCAGATAGACGCCACGACCGGCGCGGATGAGCTGCCCGCGCTCCGACAGGCGCGACAATGCCTGATCCACGGCCGCCCGGTTTCCGAGGTGGAGCAGGCCCTTGGCGGACACGGGGACGCCTTCGGGCAGTCCCGTCGCATGTGCCAGAATCTGTTCGGTCAGCCGTGTCATCATCTTTCTCCTGTCGGAAATATACGCGAGTTTCTGACAGTTTTCAAGGGAACCCGGATAGGGGAAAGCCTTCCCCTGCGGCCGAGCCAGGGTCTCGGCCGACCCCTTCTGCGGGGAGAACCCCCAGGCTGTGCTAAAACCCACGGATCAGGCAAGCCTGTCCGGCGATCCTGAAGCCGTTTCACGGACAAATGGCGTTGGCCGGGAGCGACCAACGCCCGAAATTAGCCGGCCGTCCGTTGAAAACCGGGGTACAGCCGGGAAGCGGAGTGGCGGATCTAAAGCGCCGGCTTTGGAATGGCCGCCGTTTCTGGAGTCGGCTTCCTGCCGTGCATGAACGCCTGAACCATGAACCATGCGAACGCGAAAACGCCGAGAGCGAACACGACATCGCCGGGCACCCTTGCCCAAACCAGCGCCTGCATGATCGGGCTATGGATGAACTCCGCTGAGCGCGCATAGGCATAGCCGTGCTCGATGCTGGCGTAGGTCTGCAGGATGCCCTGCGGGAGCAGCGACAGGAAAGTCATCATGCCAAGGCCGATATTGAGCGACCAGAAGGAGATCCTGATCCATTTTTGGTTCCACCGCGTGACGTCGGTCAGTCCACGCATGCAATAGAGCGTCAGCCCCAGGCCGAGCATGCCATAGACGCCGAACAGCGCGGCGTGGCCATGGTTCGCCGTCGTGTTCAGCCCCTGCATGTAATAGAGCGCGATCGGCGGATTGATGAGGAAGCCGAACAGCCCGGCGCCGACCAGATTCCAGAACAGGACGGCGGCGAAGAACATAAACGGCCAGTGATAGATCCGTTCCCACTCGGCCTCATGCTCGACCTTGTGCCGCGTATAGGCTTCGAAGCCGACAACCAGCAGCGGCACCACTTCGAGCGCCGAGATCATCGCGCCGACCGCAATCACCGACGTTGGCGTGCCGCTGAAATACAGGTGATGGAAGGTCCCGAGCACCCCGCCGAACAGGAAGATGATCGTCGCGAACAACACCATCACGGTGGCGGTGGAGGTTCGCAGGATGCCCATCTGGACGAACAGCAGCGAGATGATGGCCGTGGCGAAGACTTCGAAAATACCCTCGACCCACAAATGCACCACCCACCAGCGCCAATATTCCATGATGGCGATGTTCGTATGCTGGCCCCACATCAGCCCCGCGCCGTAGAGCAGCCCGATGGCGAGCGCTGACACCAGCACGAGATAGATGAGGGACTTTCCGCCTTCCCGTCGCAGCACGGGCCAGAGCGCGCGCACCACCAGCGCCACCCAGAGGAACAGGCCAATCAGGAGGTAGATCTGCCAGAAGCGGCCGAGATCGACATATTCATAGCCCTGATGACCGAACCAGAAATTCGCCGTCAGACTGGTGAAGAAGCGGTGGACGGCCGCCCATTGCCCGGCAAAGGAGCCGATGACGATGACCAGAAGGCTGACGAACAGAAAGTTGACGCCGAGCCGCTGGAACTTGGGGTCGCGTCCCCCGAGCATCGGCGCGACATAGAGCCCGGTCGCCAGCCATGCCGTGGCGATCCACAGCACCGCGAGTTGCGTGTGCCATGTGCGGGTGATCGTGTAGGGAAGATATTCTGCAAAAGGCAGGCCATAGAGCCCTTGTCCCTCGACCGCATAATGAGCGGTGACAATGCCCAGCAGCACCTGCCCCACGAACAACGCGCAGACGACCCAGAAATATTTCGCGGTAGCCCGCATCGACGGTGTGATGACGGCCTGTCCCAGAAGATCAGAGGTCGCCATGCCGCCCTCGGGCAGGATGTCGCCGCGCCAGACGTCGAACTGCTTGGCGTAATAGGCGATGAGTGCGCCTGCCGCCGCAAGCAGCAGGATGACCGACGCAAGGCTCCACAACAATGTACCGGTGGTTGGGCTATTGCCCACCAGGGGTTCGTGCGGCCAGTTGCTGGTATAAGTGATGTTCTGGCCCGGACGATCGGTGGTCGCCCCCCAGGCCGTCCAGAAATAGAAGGCGGTAAGCTGCCGGGCTTCCGCGGCCGACAGCTCGCCATAGACCGGGAAGGCATAGTCGCGGCGGAGCTTTAGCGAGGCAGGATCGCCGCCATCGTACAGGCTTACGAAATGCTGCTGTACCTGCCGGATCGCGCGCGCGCGGGTGTCGCTGACCGTGATGACGCCGGATGCAGGGTCGTAGGTGTTCCTACGCATCTCCTCCTGCAGCCCGGCCCTTCGCATAGCCTCCGCCTGCGTCGCGGACACGCCTGGGAGAGGTTGCGAGGCCGACAGGGCGAGCAATGCCTCCGCCTCGCGGTGCAGCCAGTCGGCGCTCCAGTCGGGCGCCAGATAGCTGCCATGGCCCCAGATCGAGCCCTGTTCCATGCCGCCGATCGACTGCCAGATATTCTGGCCGGTCTCGATGTCCGCGCGCGTGAACAATGTCTCGCCGCTTTGGGATTTCACCGCTTCGGGAATGGGCGGCGCCTGCTGGTAGATCTGCTGGCCCAGCAACAGTAGGATTCCGAACATGACCACCATGCCGACCGACAGGATGATCCACAGCCTTTTGATGCTGAATGTCGTTTGATAGCTCTTCATGCCCCAAACCCCCTCCGTTCAGAATAGTCCGTGACTACCGCCTACCGCGCCCAAAATTGTTATGATGCTGACGGCAAGTAATAACTGATGCAGCCGGATCATTCGAGCGAAATCCGCCTCTGGTGACTGTGTATTGGCGAGGCGGCGATGGAGATGCAGCGGCTCGATGACGAGCAACATCAGCGCAAACACGGTCCAGAGTGCGACCATCAGGTGCATCCACCAGAACCGGCCGTCGAGGAAGCGGCTCCACAGATCGGCGCGCGCCACCAGCCACAGGCCACTTGCGCCGGCAAGCAGAACCCACAGGCGTGCCTGCCAGGCAAAGCGCGCCTCCATCTGCTGAAAACGGCGCAAGCGATCCTGCGGCAGTTCCGTTGCCTTAAGCGTCGGCATCAGCACCCAGGTGACGAAACCGACGCCGCCTATCCAGAACAGGACCGCGACGACATGCACCGTGCGAGCAAGGGCGAAGTCATCCACGGTCCGCGTCTTCGACAAGCTCTGGGCGTTCCCGGTAGAACTCGACCTGCATCGTCATGGGGCCGAGCGGAACGACATGATGGGTTGCTTGCGGCGGGATGATCGCGGGCCTGTCGGGCGTCACGAGCTGCTCGCTCGGCGGATCGACGAAAACGAGCCGCACTTCGCCCTCCAGCATCCGCAGGAGGCCCCAGGTGCCTGCTTTGGTGCGATGATCGTTGCGCAGCGCGTCGGGTAGGCTTTGCTCATCGAAGATCGGCGATGCGCCGTAGGGGACCGGTGTCACGACGCGGCCCTCGCGGAAATGGCGGCCAGGCCGCCGCGGTCGATCTTGATGCCGGTCAGCAAGCTCTCGCCAATGCGCAGTGCCGCTTCGCGAAACCGATCCGCGACCGCAGCGTTCGGCGCGATCCGAGCAAGCGTCTGGTCCCAGAGCGACTGCCAGCGCGCGAAATGCGCCTCATCAAGCTCGCCGATCGCGATATGCTTGCGCATCGGATTGCCGCTGAACCGACCGGATTCGAGCATGATCGAGGCCCAGAAATCCTTCATCCGCGTCAGATGATGCGGCCAGTCGCCGATGCGCTCCGCAAAGATCGGGCCGAGCGTGTCGTCCTGGCGGACGGTGTCGTAGAAACTCTCCACAAGCTGCGAAATAAACGCATCATCGATCCCGCAGGCGAGCGCATCCGCCATCTTGCGTGCCCGCGCTTGCTCGGCATGGTTCGACGTCATTGCCTGCCTCGACTCGATTAAGATGTGTGCATGGTTTACGCGCCTTGGCGGATAAAACCAATATATGATATGCATCTTTTATGAGATTGTCCGTCCAGACCGACTATGCCCTTCGCACATTGATGTTCCTGGCCGTGAAGGACGGCCATCATTCGATCGCCGAGATCGCACACGCTTATGGCATCTCGAAGAACCATCTGATGAAAGTGGCGCAGCGACTGGCCGCGGAGGGATTTGTCGAGGGTGTGCGGGGCCGGAGCGGGGGCCTCAAGCTGGCGCGGCCCGCCAATGCCCTGAACGTCGGTTCGATCATGCGCATCATGGAAGACACCGGGACATTCGTCGAATGCTTCGACGCGGCGACCAACAGCTGCGTCGTGACGCCCGCATGCGGCTTGCGCCATGCCTTGGCAGGCGCGCTGGAAGCTTTCGCGCGACACCTCGATCAGTTCACCATCGCCGATCTCGTACCGGATTCCAAAAGCTACGGGTGGCAGCTCGACGCGCAAGCGGCCACTGCTTCGACGTAACGGAGAACCCGGCGATTCTGACCTCATCCTTCTCGGAAGCCCGCAACATCTGTAATGAGTTATTACGCCGCCTAGCGCAGATGTTCAAAGCCAAGAACAAGCTTTTACTAATGAACCTGTCAGTGTAGAATCCAATTATCTTCCCATCTTCCGCGCCGGGGTGTGCATGAGTTTTATTGAGGGACTCGCGCGAGATCAGGTCAACCTGCTTCCTCCTTGTGTTGATGACTATGTTTCCCCGGACGCATTGGTCCGAGTCGTCGATGCTTTTGTTACCAGCTTGAACTTGGCTGAGCTTGGCTTCGGTCGCGCTATCGCTGCGGTCACCGGCCGCCCTGGATACCATCCAGGCGATATGCTCCGGCTGTACATCTGGGGCTACCTCAACCAGGTACGGTCCTCACGCCAATTGGAACGAGCGTGTGTCCGCGACCTCGAAGCGCTTTGGCTAATGCGCCGGCTCGCCCCGGATTACCGAACGATCGCCTCCTTTCGTCATGACAATCCGGAAGCCATTGTCGGCGCCAGCGCTGCATTCATCCAGTTCTGCCGCGAAACCGGCTTGATCAGCGGTCGATTGGTCGCGCTGGACGGGACGAAGATGCGCGCGGTCGCGAGCCCAAAGAACATCGCTGGCGCCGACCGGCTGGCCCGTGACGTTGCGCACACCGAAAAGGAGATCGCCTACTACCTTGAACGGCTCGACATCATAGATGAGGCAGTGGCCCAGGGGTTCGACGATCAGCCCAAACATCGGGAGGCGTTCACCACTGCGATGGAGACCCTCGGGCGCCGCAAAGACAGGCTCGTGCGCCGGCAGGACATCCTGAAGGATCGCGACGAGACGGCTTTGGTCTTTGGCGAGTCCGACGCGCGGCCGATGGGCTATGGACGTTCTCCCAAGACACCCTGCTACAACATGCAAAGCGTGGTCGATGTAGATAGCGGCCTGATCATACATCACGACGTGACCAACGAGGCAAACGACAGCCAGCTCCTGCATCCAATGTCGATGGCGACGATGGAGGTGCTTGAGGTTGACGAGCTCAAAGTCCTGGCCGACGGCGGTTACTCCAACGCCCAGGCGGTCGCGCAATGCGAGCGCGACCATATTGAGGTCGCGGCGCCGATCAAACGCGGCGCCATGAGCACCGACTTTTTCCGGCCAGCGCAGTTCGTGTATGATGAGGAGACCGACACAATCCGGTGCCCCGCCGGCAAGACGTTGAGACCATCCGGCAAACATACCCGCAACCGTGCGATCCGATATAGAACGCCCGCATGCAAAGACTGTCGGCTGAAGAGCCGATGCACGTCCGGCGCCCAACGGACCATCCATCGGTTGTTCGATCAGGCGGCGCTGGATCGTATGGAGGCCAGAATCTACGCGGATCCGAGCTTGATGGTGACCCGCCGATGTACTGTAGAGCACCCCTTCGGCACGATTAAACGGATGTCCGGCGGCGGAAGGTTCCTCACGCGAGGTCTCAGAGCGGTAAAGGCCGAAGCGGCTCTCTCGATTGTCGCCTTCAACATCCTCCATGCAGTAAATGCCTTCGGTGCCGAGCGACTGACGCCAGCGGGGTGAGACGCGCGTCGCGGTGCTGGCGGCGGCGGATTAGACGAATGAGTTTTTGCACAGCCTGCCCCGCAACGCCCCCTGGAGAGTGAGAGTGCGGACGGGGTTTCCGTGACGGGTTGAGGGCTGGAGAAGAGGTCTCCGGCGCCCGTCGCGGAGAACCGCGATGTTCAGGAACGACCGCAACGGGCGTGCCGGCTCCGGCCGGACGAACCTTTACGACGACATCACCAGCAAGATCATCGCCGAGCTGGAGGCGGGCCGCTTCCCCTGGGTCCAGCCCTGGGGATCGGCCTCGGTCAAGGCGCCCCTCGCCATGCCGAGAAACGCCGCGACCGGGCGGCACTATTCGGGGATCAACGTGCTGATCCTCTGGGGCGCGGTGATCCAGCACGGCTTTCCCGGCCAGAGCTGGCTCACCTTCCGCCAGGCCCTGTCGCTTGGCGGCAATGTCCGCCGCGGCGAACACGGCACCACCGTCGTCTATGCCGACCGTTTCACGCCGGAGGACGAGAAGCGCCGCGCCCGCGAGACCGGCGAGGAAGCCGCCGCGATCCCGTTCCTCAAGCGCTTCACGGTGTTCAACGCGGCGCAATGCGACGGACTGCCGGAGGATGTCGCCATTGTGGCCCCACCGCCTCCGCCCGGCCTCATCGAGCCACGGGTCGAGACCCTAATCCGGGCGACCGGCATCGACTTCCGCATCGGCGGCGACCGCGCCTTCTATGTGCCGGCGCACGACTTTGTGCAGGTGCCGCCGCCCCAGGCATATTTCGAGCCGATCAACTGGCACCGCACGGCCCTGCACGAGTTGGGGCACGCGACCGGCCATGCCTCCCGGCTCGGCCGTGACCTCACCGGCGGCTTCGGCTCGAAGAAATACGCCTTCGAGGAGCTGGTCGCCTTATCTTGACAGTCTGCACCGATTGCCAGTGTGCTGCTGATGTCGATGCAACAGGACTGACGGAGGCGTTATCCAGGCCGGCCGCAGCGCTCCCACATAGCTGGCGGAGGCCGGCCTGGATAGCGCCGGGCAAGTTGAACTCCTTCGTTGATGCTGGGCTCCCCGGAAGGGGGTCGGGGGGAAGGTTGAACAACTTGTGGACATTGTAATCGCAGCTCTAAGCATTACGATTCAGGAGCGCAGATCAGCGGATGGCGTTGATGCCCATGTCCCGATGATCCTCCAGGACGGGGCGCTATACGATCCTGCTCTGGATCGCTTTTTTCGCGATCTTCCTCTCAACGGCGTTCGCTCACGCCATTCCCTTCGTGCCTATGGCTACGATGTTTTGGTCTGGGCTCGTTTTCTTTCGGAAGCCTGCGCCAAGACGATATGGCAAGCCGACCGGCATGACGTCCTTGCCTATCATCGCGTCCGCCGCCGCGCCGACGCGGGACAACGCATTTCCGCTGCGTCCTGGAATCGCGCCGTTGCCTGTCTCGATCGGCTATATCGCTGGGGTGTGCAGGAAGGACTGATTGCAGAAGCACCCTTCACGCATCGCTCGGTCTGGAGGCAGGGGTACGCTGGGCGCCGGTCGCAGGTGGCAGCGCGGAACGATGCCTATGAACCTGCCGCGCGTCGAGCGGACGTCAGTTTCGTCACGCTCGAGGACTATCGGCGCTTTCGGGATGTCGGCCTCAAGGCGCTTTTGCCTGACGGCCGCACACGCCCCGGCGCCCGCGATCGCAACGGTATCCGCAATGCGTTGTTCGCCGATCTCCTCGTGACCACAGGGCTTCGGCTGGAAGAAGCATCATCCCTCTTCACCTCCGATCTCGTTTTCGCCGATCAGCGTCCGGGCCGTCAGGTCTGGCTGGACCTGCCGGATGCCCAGACCAAGGGCGATCGCGGTCGCCAGATCCTCGTTCCCGCTCGACTGCTCGAACAGGTGCGCGCCTATGTCGATGTCGAGCGTGCTCATGCCATCACGAAGTTTCAGCAGCGGTCAGGATGGCAGTCGATCGACCGTCCGATCTTCGTTCATCGCGAGCGGCACGCGGCCCGGCTGCGACTGCTGGACGGTGGGGATATCGCTCTCGATCTGCTCGACCCCGAGGAACGTTGCCGGATTATTGTCTGCGACAGCGACGGCACGCCGAGCGAACCGGCGGCATTGTGGCTTTCGGAGGTCGGCATGCCGGTGCAGCCGAACTCGTGGGAAGTCATTTTCGCCCGCGCCTCCAGCCGGTGCCGGTCCTTCGGGTTAGATATCAACATCAGCCCGCACCAGCTCCGCCACACCTTTGCCGTTCACATGCTGGCGATGCTCATTCAGCACCGTATCCGTGACGCTGCGCTTCCTGCCGGCTCGATGGAAGGATACCGGCAGATGCTCGGTGATCCTCTCCAGCAGGTGCAACGGCTTCTCGGCCATGCCAGCCTGACAACGACCTATATTTACCTCGACCACATAGCGACGCGCGCCGATACCGTCGATGCGGCTGTCGAGGAACTCCTTGGGCTGCTCCCTTCTGAGGCCACGCTATGAGGAGGCGTCCGCGCAAGGGAACCTCGGTGCGCTTTGCGCCCGCCGATGGCGCAGTTCCCCCGCACGCCGGTGATCCGGTGCTCGGTCTGCGCTTCAACATCGAGGCGCGCTATGGCGGAACCGTCGAGGTTGATCTTGTCGGCGAGCGTCCGCGAGCCATCGCCGTTGCTTTCGCAGGTGCCCTCCGGCGGCAGTCCGAGCTTGGCGGATCGCTCGGCGCACGCACCACCATCAAGCAGCATCTGCAGGCTTATCTCCGGTTTTTTTCATATCTGCGCGAGCACTCCGCGGCCAAGACGATCACCGATCTGCGCGTAGCCGATATCGATGGGTATGAGCATTTCCTCGAAGCCGGCGGGTTGACCCCGATCCACCGGCACACTGTTCTCGCCAAAGCCATCCTCGCTCTGCGCTCGATCGACGCCGACCAGCCTGGCCTTCTGGATGAAGGGGTTCGTCATCGGTTGAGCTACACCAGCGCACAATCGGCCGGACGATCCCGACCGCGTGACGCCTATAGCCCATTTGTCGCGCGGCAGCTTCGGGACGCTGCCCGTGGCGATATCGCCAGGATATTCCGGCGGATCGGGAAGCCGCTCGATGAAGACGACAACTATCCCAACCTTCGCAGAGTGACCGATGAGGCTAATGCCCGGATCGTCGCCTCCGGCAGGCTCAGCAGTGGGGACCGCGCGTTCAAGAGCCTCTATTTCATGAGGCTGCGGCGCGGTCTTCCAGTCTCGAACCTGGCTGAGGATCTGCACGCATGTTTCCATCTGCGAGCAATGGATATTCCGCCTCTACTGACCTTCATGTCACTGGAGACCGGCCTTGAGATCGAGTGCTGCAAAGCGTTGACGATCGACTGCCTTCAGAACCCCGGACCCGGCACGATCGAGATCGCCTATGTGAAGCGCCGTGCCCGCGGCGCTGAGCACAAACGCATTCGCGTCCGTGACGGCGGGATCGGAACACCGGGCGGTCTGATCCGTAAGCTGATCGAGGCAACGGCATTCACACGGCAGTTCGTGCCGAGCGAGAACCTTTGGCTCTATTACTACACCGGGCGGAAGCAGCTTCGCGCAGGTCTGGAGCATCAGCAGGAACTCGTAGCCAGATGGATAAAGGGGCATGATCTCGTTGATGACGATGGTGAGCCGCTCCGCCTCGTTCTTTCCCGTTTGCGCAAGACCCACAAGGCGCTCTGGTATCTGAAGACCGAGGGCCACATGGCCCGTTTCGCTATCGGCCATACGCCAGAGATCGCCGCTCGCCACTACGCGGATATCCCTTCGCTGCGGCCGCTGCACGAAGCCACCATTGCCGACGCATTTTCGGAGGTCGTGACAGCGGCCGCCCCGATTATTCTGGCACCTGCTGATGAAGAGTCCTGGCGGCAATGCGATGCAGCGCCTGAAGAGCATGAGGAACGCGACAGTATCCTGCGTGGCGAGCAGGACGTTTGGCTGGCGGCATGCTCTGGTTTTGATCGTAGTCCCTTCGGGGCGCCGGGGGCACCTTGCCCGCAACCGTTCTGGGGCTGTCTGGAGTGCCGCAATGCGGTCATCACCGCGCGCAAGCTGCCAGCGATCATCGCGTTCCAGCAGTTTATCGAGGAGCAACGGGCCAGTCTTTCCGCCTCAGACTGGGCGATGAAGTTTGGCCGCGCCCATGCTCGCATTGCCGGGCAGGTTCTGCCGGCATTTCCCGAGAGCATGGTTGCCGCAGCCCGCCGTGAGGCGGAAGTGCATGCGCTTTATCTGCCGCCGGAGGCCCGGCAATGAAGGGATTGTCGCCAGCAGATTCCAACTTCCGGCAACTCGATCAGCGCCCGGTTCTTGCAACCGCTCCGTTGAAGCCTGGGTTTGATCGGGATTCCCTCTCTCGCTACGGCGATCCAAGCTGGGATCTTGGACCGGCCGTGTTTCGTGAGAACGCCCGCCGCTGTCACGTCACCGTGCATTTCACGTCGGTCGAGGACGTGGGTGTCCGCGAGGCACTGCGCGAACTTCTCTATGCCCGGCTCAACGTCGATCTGCCCGGTCACCGCAAGATACTTCCTCCAGGAAGCGTCCGGCAGATGTTCAACCGCGCGCGGCGCTTCTTCGATTTCGTGCGCGATGAACTTGGCGTTGTCGATCTACACCGGGTCGACCAGTCCCTTCTGGACCGATATGCCCGCCATCTCAGGGATGATCGTACCCGTCGCCCGATCATCGTCGCTCACTTGCTGGAGATCCCTTTCGACCTCCATGTCTTGCGGGATTATCTTCCCTCTGGCGGCCTGGCATTCCAACCTTGGGCCGGACGCGCACCTGCGCGCGTCGCGGGCTATCGTCACGTTCGTGAGAACCGGACGCCGCGTATTCCTGAACCAATCATATCCCCGCTGCTGTCCTGGTCGATCCGGTACATCACCGAGTTTGCTGCCGATATCTTCACGGCCCGCGAGGAGATGGATTGTCTCGAAGCGCATCGCGCCATGCTTATCGAGCGGGACAGCACCCTCGACCGTCATGGCCGACGGCGCGAGCAGCGCAACCGGCTTGAGGATTATTTCGCCCGGCTTCGCAGTGAAGGTCGCGGGGTTCCGATCTGGGGCACCGCCCATAATGGCACCTTTCTCCGGCACCCGGCGACGGGGGAGTTGTCGCCACCTGTCAACGCCCACCTGATTCATCTGCATATCGGCATCGACACGCAAGTCGATCCGAAGATGCACATTCAACTCGCGGGTGGTGCTCCACGCGAGATCAGAGCTGCCGTGCTTGAACTCGGTGTCGAGACCGGCGGTATGGATACGCTGATCGCCATTCTGCCCGAGACCGGTAAGCCCTGGCGGCCTCGTTTCGACGCCAAGACTCTCGCGGCGGAAGAGCGCATGCTGCAATCGGCGGCCTATATCGTCTGCGCCTATCTGACCGGCATGCGGGACTGCGAAGTCCAGGCGATGCAGCGTGGGTGTCTTTCCCTGGCGCGCAGCGAAGACGGCATGATCATGCGCCACCGCGTGCGATCCGTCGCTTATAAAGGCAAGTCCGCCCGGGGTGAGCCTGCCGAGTGGGTCACCATCGAACCTGTCGCCAGAGCTGTCGAGGTTCTGGAACGCCTGTCGTTCCGAGCCGCATCCGCCCGTGGGCTGCCAACACTCTGGCCGGTACTCGCTGCCAAAACGGTTTGCAAGGACCACCTCTCCGCCGAGATCGTCCGTCAACTCAATCACTTCCGCGACCACCTCAACGACCTGTTCGGCACCCCGGACACGCCGGCGGTCCCTAATGGGCCTGGTGATCAGCCTTGGCGGATCACGACACGCCAGTTCAGGCGCACGATTGCATGGCACATCGCCAACCGTCCGTTCGGCACCATCGCCGGCATGATCCAGTACAAGCATGCCTCCGTCGCGGCGTTCGAAGGTTATGCCGGCTCCAGCCGATCCGGCTTTCGGGCCGAAGTCGAGAGCCAGCGTAGTCTCGGCCAGCTCGATGACCTGTTGATCTATTTCGACGAGCGGCAGGCCGGGGCCAAGCTGTCCGGGCCTGCGGCGGCACGTATCGCGAAGACGCTCGACAGCGTATCGGACCATCTCGGACCGCTTCCGGCCATGATCGCTGATCGTGCCCGACTGCGAACCATGCTCGCGAGCCTCGCACGGACCTTGCATGTCGGCGTGCTGGCCGATTGCTTCTTCGATCCCGGCACGGCCGTCTGCCTGAAGCAGGCCACCGGAGCCAAAGGTCCGCTGACCGCACTCTGCCAGCCGACCCTCTGCCCAAATGCCTGCATCACCTCCATGCACCGGCCAGCATGGGCGCGGTCCGCGCAGGAGGCCGCAGACCTGTTGAAGGAGAAGCGGCTGTCCACGCTTCAACGAAGCATCCTTCAGCAGAATCTTGATCGAGCGAAGACGGTCCTCGACAGCATAGACAGGGACCAGTCCGCGCCCGGCTCCTGAGGGGATCTGGGTGCTCCTTCGCCGGTGGCCCGCCCGGCGTGCTCGGAGCGCGCGATGCCCGACGCATCCGCGCAACGGCTGACGCCGTCCTCCGCTCGCGCTTCGGCTCTGCGAGTGCGCGGCCGCGCCTGAGACATCGCAATCCGCTGCTCCGACGCCGGGACAGGCCCCGGCGGAGAAGGAGCAACAATCATGACAAGACAAAAAATCAGGAACAGCCGCCCGAACGGGCGGCAGGAGAGGAAGAGGACGGCCGGAGTCGGGCGGTCGGTTGAAGGGGCGAGAGAGGCTCGCGCCGCCGGCTGCGGAGATTCCACAATGAGGAATACCTCGTCATCCGTCCAGCGCGCCGACGTCTATTCCCGCGTCACCGCAGAGATCATCGCCGCCATCGAACAAGGTGCTGGCGAATGGCGTGCGCCCTGGTTCCACAACGGGTCCAGCATCGCGCGCCCGACCAACATCTCCTCTGGCAAGCGCTATCGCGGCATAAACACGCTGGCGCTCTGGGCCGCGGGCTTCGCCGCCGGATATGGCGATGGCCTCTGGGGCACCTACAAGCAATGGCAGGATGCCGGTGCGCAGGTGCGGGAGGGAGAGCGCTCCACCACAGTGGTGTTGTGGCGGGAGATTCAAGCTTCCCGGCAGGCCGACAAAGATGACGATGATGACGACCATCGCCGGATGTTCGCCCGCGCATTTTCTGTCTTCAACATAGCGCAGGTGGACGGGTACGAGCGCCCGGCGACTCCTGTGCTACCAGAGGGCGAACGTCTCGCTCATGCGGAAGCATTCATCGCAAACCTGGGCGTCAAGACTGAGTTCGGCGGGTCGGAAGCCTATTACCGTCCATCGGCCGACACCGTGTTCATGCCGCCGTTTACCTCCTTCCGCGACGCCGCATCATTCTACGGTGTGTGGCTGCACGAGAACGGCCATGCCAGTGGCGCAAAGCACAGGCTCGACCGCGATCTTTCCGGCCGCTTCGGATCGGCGGCCTATGCCGCCGAAGAATGCTGCGTGGAAATTCTCAGCGGGCTCGTGCTGGCTGATCTGGGAATCGCACACCATCCGCGCCCCGACCACGCCGCCTATGTTGCCTCGTGGCTCAAGGTCCTGAAGGACGATCCCAAGGCCATCTTCACGGCCGCCAGCAAGGCGCAGCAGGCAGCCGACTGGATGCACGCCCAGCAGCCCCAGGCAGAGGAGATGGCAGCATGACTAGGTCCGTCTTGACTGCGGAAAAATTTCAGATTGGGGCTGGACTGTCAGGATATGTGGCGGAGATCAACGCCGCTTTCTGCTGCGCTTCGCTCGGCATCACGCCCACCGTCCGACATGCCGACTACATCGGCTCCTGGCTCGAAGTGCTGCGCGAGGACAATCGCGCCATCGTGCGCGCCGCGTCCCAGGCCAGCAGGGCGGCCGACTGGCTGCTTGGCTTCCTGCCGGACGCCGACGTCGGCATGGCCGACGACGAACGGGAGGCGGCGTGATGAACGCCCCCGTCTTCCCCGCACTGGCGCCATCCCCCGAACAGCAGGCGTCCATCCGCCTGCGTGTTCTCAGCCTGGGCGCCGGCGTCCAGTCCACCACGCTCGCCCTGATGGCCGCGCATGGCGAGATCGGCCCCATACCGGATTGCGCGATCTTCGCCGATACCGGCTGGGAGCCGAGGGCCGTCTATGAGCATCTCGCCTGGCTGCGATCGCCCAACGTCCTGCCCTTCCCGGTCCATATCGTCTCGGCCGGAGACCTGCGCGCCGACCTTCTCGCCGGCGCGCGCGGCGAGCGATGGGCCTCGATCCCGGCCTTCACCCGCACCGTGACGCCGGCAGGCGCGGAGCTGCCCGTCTATGATGAGGACGAGAACGGTGATCTCGTCGCCATCGGCTCCCGCATCGTGCCGACCGAACGGGTCGGAGTCGGCATGATCCGCCGCCAATGCACCGGCGACTACAAGATCGCGCCAATCCGCCGGAAGGTCCGCGAGCTGCTCGGCATCGCCGGCCGGCGCTCGCCAAAGGCTCCCATCGCCGAACAGTGGATCGGGATCTCGCTCGACGAGGTGCTACGCATGAAGCCTTCGTTCGAGCCGTGGCAGATCAACCGCTGGCCGCTCATCGAGCAAGGCATGACCCGTCTGGATTGCCTGCGCTGGCTGGATCGGCACGATTACCCCCTGCCACCCAAGAGCGCCTGCATCGGTTGCCCGTTCCATTCTGACGATCACTGGCGGCGGATGCGAGACCGCGATCCCGAGGCTTGGGCCGACGCCGTATCGGTCGACGCCGCCATTCGCACCGGATTCCGGGGGATTCGTGGTGACGTCTATCTCCACCGTTCCGCGGTGCCGCTCGACCAGGTCGACCTGTCGACCGATGGCGATCGCGGCCAGCTCGATCTCTGGCCCAACGAGTGCGAGGGCCTGTGCGGCGTGTGATGATCCTGAAAACCGGAAAGGCGGAGAGGCGGGCTTCCGGCTTCACGCTTTTCCGCCCGCCCGGCGCGGCCCTCCTGAGAGTGAGAGGGCTGCGCTTCGCTTCGTGACGGGTCGGAGGTCGAGAGAGAGGCTCTCGGCCGCCCGTCGCGGAGTAACGATCATGGCGACTGCCATTCAGAAGATCACCCTGTCGTCGGCGCACGACATCCCCTTCAACAAGCTGGTGCTGAGCCAGTCCAACGTCCGGCGCGTCAAGGCCGGCGTCTCGATCGAGGAGCTGGCCCAGTCCATCGCCCGGCGCGGCCTGATCCAGAGCCTGCATGTCCGTCCCGTCCTCGACGCCGATGGCGCCGAAACCGGGATCTTCGAGGTGCCCGCCGGCGGCCGCCGCTATCGCGCGCTCGAATTGCTGGTGAAGCAGAAGCGTCTGGCCAAGACCGCGCCGGTGCCCTGCGTCGTCGGCGACGCCAACAGCGGCATCCTGGTCGATGAGGTCTCGCTGGTCGAGAACATCGAACGCGCGCCGCTGCATCCGCTCGATCAGTTCCGCGCCTTCCAGGCCATGCGCGAGAAGGGCATGACCGAGGAAGCCATCGCCGCCGCCTTCTTCGTCGGCGTCAATATCGTGAAGCAGCGCCTGCGCCTCGCTTCCGTCTCGCCGGTATTGCTCGAGATCTACGCCGACGACGGCATGACGCTCGAGCAGCTCATGGCCTTCACCGTCAGTTCCGACCATGCACGCCAGGAGCAGGTCTGGGACGCGATCAAGGATGGCTGGCAGAAAGAGCCCTATCACATCCGCCGGATGCTGACCGAGACCACGGTGCGGGCTTCCGACAGGCGGGCCGTCTTCGTGGGCGTCGAAGCCTATGAAGCGGCCGGCGGCATCGTGTTGCGCGACCTCTTCCAGTCCGACGACGGCGGCTGGCTGCAAGACCCGGCCCTGCTCGACCGCCTGGTGGCCGAGAAGCTCAAGACCGCCGCCGACGAGATCGCGGGCGAAGGCTGGAAGTGGGTCGAGGCCGCCCTGAGCTTTCCCTACGGCCACGAGCACGGGCTTCGGGAGCTTGCCGGAACGGCGGTCGACCTGACCGACGAGGAGCGCGCCACTCGCGAGGCGCTGCGTGACGAGTATGACCGGCTCGAGGCCGAATATGCCGAAGCCGACGAGCTGCCAGACGAGATCGACGCGCGTCTCGGAGAGATCGAGCAGGCGCTCGACGCCTTCGAGCAGCGCCCGGCGATCTACGATCCGGCCGACATCCCCACCGCCGGCGTCTTCGTCAGCCTCGACGCCGACGGCTCGCTGTCGGTCGACCGTGGCTATGTCCGCCCCGAGGACGAGCGCCCGGTCGCCCCCGAAGGAGACGACACGACGGAGACGGACGGCGACACCGGCCATTCGGCCACGCCCGCCGTTCAACGCGCCGTCGTCACCGTCGGCGGCCAGGCCGCGGAGCCGGAAGACGACGAGGAGGACGGCATCAAGCCGCTGCCCGAGCGCCTCGTCATCGAGCTGACCGCGCATCGCACGCTGGCGCTGCGTAACGCGCTCGCCGAGCATCCCGACGTCGCCATGACCATGCTGCTGCACAAGCTGGTCAGCGATACCTTCCGGCGACCCGCGCCGACGGGCTGCCTCGAGGCCAGCGTCCGCCACGTCTTCTTCTCCGCCCAACCGGAGGAGCTGAAGGACAGCGGCACGGCGCACGAGATCGCCGAGCGGCACGGGCGCTGGGGCGATCACGTTCCCGCCGACGACCAGGCGCTGTGGGACTGGCTCACCGATCTCGATCCGGGCACGCGCCTCGATCTGCTCGCCCATTGCGTCAGCTTCGGCGTGAACGCGCTGTTCGAGCGGCCGAACCCCTACGGATCGGGCGTCAGCCAGCATGGGCTGGATGTCCGCCTCGCCCAGGCCGACCGGCTGGCGCGCGCCACTGGCCTCGACATGGTGGCGGCGGGCTGGCGGCCGACGGTCGGCAACTATCTCGGCCGCGTCACCAAGCCCCGCATCCTCGAAGCCGTCCGGGAGGGCGCCGGCGAACGGGCCGCCCAACTCATCGACCATCTGAAGAAGGGCGACATGGCCAAGGAGGCCGAGCGCCTGCTGGCCGACACCGCCTGGCTGCCCGAGCCGCTGCGCCTGATCGATCCCCATGACGGGGAGGTCATCGAACCGGGCGCGGAGGCCGACGCCGACGAAGAGGCCGCCTTGCCGGCCTTCCTCAGCGAGGACGGCGACGAGGATGCCGAAGAGATCGAGGACGAGGACGCCCTGACGATCGCTGCCGAATGACCCTCACGGCGGGGGAGCGGCGAGAGGTCGCTTCCCCGCATCTTCGCAAGGAGACCTTCCATGATTGAACCCGACCCGTCGGCCACGCGCCGCGTCGTCTTTCAGTATCTCGTGCCCGTCCACGTCGAGGTCGAAGACGGTCTCGTCGTTTGCGTCACCGTCATCGACGAAACGCCGGTGCGCGATCCAACCCTGGTCGAAGGCGATGGCGGCTATCTGCCGGAAGCCGTCGCCGCCGCCGACGATGGCCAGCCCTGGCCATCCTGGCGGTTCGGCTACTGACCCCTTCGATCATCCCTCAACCGAGCCCGGCCATCGCGCCGGGCTTTCTCGTTTCAGGAGCCTGTCATGGCCAACTATTTCACCCATTTCTCGTGCCTGCTCGACGTCGGCACGCCCGAGAACGCCGCCCGCGCGCTCGATCTCTACAACACGCTGTCCGCGGAAGGCGCGTCGGAGGAACCACCCTCCGAGGGCTTCCTTCTGTCGATCGAGCCGCAATACGGCGGCACCGAACTCTGGATGCGCGACGACGTGACCGGCGATCCCGAGCGCCTCATCCAGTTCGTGAAGCGTTGCGCCGCCGATTTCGGCCTCACAGGCAGATGGGGCTTCCAATACGCCAACACCTGCTCGCGGCCGCGTCTCGACGGGTTCGGCGGCGGCGCCCATGTCCTCGACTTCGCCACCGGCGAGACCGTGGACTGGATCTACACCGATGGCTGGCTTGCCCAGACCCTCTCCGACGAGGGAGGTCCGCTGTGAGCATTCCCTCCCATGCCCGGAGCAATTTCCAGACCCTGCTGCGCGCGGCGGGCGACGGCAATCTCGCCCTCATGGAGTGCCTCGACGCGGTGACGGGCAGCCCCCGCTACGTCATCTGCGCCGTGGGGCGGGACAACGGCGACTATGTCTTCACGCCCTTTGGCCATCTCGCCGACGGCAATCCCTACGACGCCTATCTGCCGCCCGATCCCGACGATCCCGAAGGCTTCGTGCGGCCCGAGACGGGAGAGGCGTCATGACCGACATCGACGCCATCTTCGCGGCGGATCGCCAGCATCCGCCGCATGAACGGTCTCTGCCCTGGCCGGAGACCAGAGGCGGCCTCACCGTCGTCGTCGAGCCCAAGCCTCACTGGGCCGACGACATGCGGGCGTTTCGATCCGATGCTCGGGAATATTGCGCCTATGCCGACTGGACCGCGAACGGCGCTCGTGCGCGGTTCTTCGGCCATGTCGATACCTGCGGCGATGACCTGATCCGCAAGGCCCGCACGCTCGTCGCCTCCGAGATCGCGGACGGGCTCTGGAACTGATCCCCTTGAAAAGCGCCCCACCTCACGGTCGGGCGCTTTTCCCGTGCGGGCGCCTTGAGAGTGAGAGAGCCGCCGGGACGGGTTTGAGCTGGTGCGGTCGAGAGAGAGCGCCGCACGGGCTCGCCCTTTTCCGCTCTCCTTGAGGTTCCCACCATGACCATGATTTCCGCATCCGCGGCGGCGACCGCCGCGCCGCTTCCGCTCGGCTCCAATCCCGAACCCGCAGCCGCCCTCCTCGCGGCCGCCGGCCAGCTCCTGCCTCATCTCGAACGCGGCGAGCGCGTCGACGCCGCCGCCCTGCGTGCGGCGATGGAGACCGCCTTCGGCGCGCCGGACACCACCGGCGCCTGGGACTGGAAGACGGCCTATGACGCCTGCGAGGCGGCGACCGTCCTGTTCCTCCGTAAATACGGACGTGCGCTTTTCCGCAAAGCCGGGTCTCCGACGGCCCGCCTTTCCGCGCTGTCGAAAATCGCAAACCTGCTGCCGACGCATACGCGGCGTTCGGCGGAGAGCCAGACCTTCCAGCAGTTCTCGACGCCGATCCCGCTCGGCCTGGTCGCCGCCCACGCCGCGGCCATCACTCCGGCCGACCGGGTGCTCGAGCCGTCGGCGGGCACCGGCCTGCTCGCCATCCTCGCCGAGATCGCGGGCGGCGCGCTCGTTCTCAACGAGCTGGCCGACACCCGCGCCAATCTGCTGTCACTGCTCTTCCCGGCCATTTCCGTCACCCGTTTCGACGCGGCGCAGATCGACGATCATCTCGATCCCGCCGTGATGCCCAGCGTCGTGCTGATGAATCCGCCCTTCTCGGTCATGGCCAATGTCGAGAGCCGCATGGCGGACGCCGCTTACCGCCATGTCGCCTCGGCCCTAGCGCGTCTGGCCCCCGGCGGCCGGCTCGTGGCGATCACCGGCGCCAGCTTCGCACCCGACAATCCGGCCTGGCGGGACGCCTTCGTCCGGTTGCAGGCGCGCGGGCGCGTCGTCTTCTCCGCCGTCATCGACGGCTCCGTCTATGCCAAACACGGCACCACCATCGAGACGCGCCTGACTGTCATCGACAAGCGGCCCGCCGACGATCCCGCCGTGTTTCCGGCAGCGCCCGGCGTCGCGTCGGACGTCGCCACGCTGCTGGGCTGGATCGACGAGCAAGCGCCGGAACGGCTCGCCGTCGATCCCTCCGTCGTGGTCCCGGCCATCGCGCCTGCCACCCCTCGCAACGTGCGTGGCTATATCAACCGCGCCGCCAAAGCCGTCCCGGCGACTGCGCCGATGGCCGAACCGGAGGGCCTGCCGCTCGCCTACGAGACCCAGGACTGGCTCGCCGGCGAAGGCGGTCGCCTGTCCGAGGGCATCTACGAGGAATACGGATTGCAGGCGATCCGTATCGCCGGCGCCCAGGCCCATCCGACCCGGCTGGTGCAGTCGGCCGCAATGGCTTCGGTCGCTCCGCCCAAGCCGAGCTATCGGCCAAGCCTGCCGCCCAACATCCATGAGCTGCTGTCGGACGCCCAACTCGAGACCGTGATCTATGCGGGCGAAGCGCACGCGGACCATCTCGCCGGATCGTGGACGGTGGACGCCACCTTCGACATCGTCACCGCCGCGCGCGAGGATGCGGAGAACGCCGCCCGCTTCCGGCGCGGCTTCATGATCGGCGACGGCACCGGCGTCGGCAAGGGCCGTCAGTCCGCCGCGATCATTCTCGACAACTGGCTCCAGGGCCGCCGCAAGGCGGTGTGGATCAGCAAGTCCGACAAGCTGATCGAGGACGCGCAGCGCGACTGGTCGGCGCTCGGCATGGAACGCCTGCTGGTCACGCCGCTGTCGCGCTTCCCGCAGGGGCGGCCGATCACGCTGCCGGAAGGCGTCCTGTTTACGACCTATGCCACGCTACGCTCCGACGACCGCGGCGAGAAGGTTTCGCGCGTCCGGCAGATCGTCGAATGGTTGGGCTCCGACTTCGATGGAGTCCTCATTTTCGACGAGGCGCACGCGATGCAGAACGCCGGTGGCGGCAAGGGAGAACGCGGCGACGTCGCCGCCTCGCAGCAGGGCCGCGCCGGCCTGCGCCTCCAGCACGCGCTGCCGAACGCCCGCGTCGTCTATGTCTCCGCGACCGGCGCCACCACGGTCCACAACCTCGCCTACGCCCAGCGGCTCGGCTTGTGGGGCGGCGAGGATTTTCCGTTCTCGACGAGGGCCGAGTTCATCGAGGCGATCGAGGCTGGCGGCGTCGCGGCGATGGAGGTGCTGGCCCGCGACCTGCGCGCCCTCGGCCTCTACACCGCCCGCTCGCTCTCCTTCGACGGCGTGGAATACGAGTTGGTCGAACACGCCCTCAGCCCTGAGCAGACCCGCATCTACGACGCCTATGCCGGGGCCTTTGCCGTCATCCATAACAATCTGGATGCGGCGATGGAGGCCGCCAACATCACCGGCACGTCCGGCACGCTGAACCGGCAGGCCAAGTCCGCCGCCCGCTCGGCCTTCGAGAGCGCCAAGCAGCGCTTCTTCGGCCATCTGCTCACCAGCATGAAGACGCCGACTCTGATCCGGTCGATCAGCGGCGACCTGGAAGCAGGCCATGCCGCTGTCATCCAGATCGTCTCGACTGGCGAGGCGCTGATGGAACGCCGCCTGGTCGACCTGCCGACCGAGGAATGGAACGACGTTCGCGTCGACATCACGCCGAGGGAATATGTTCTCGACTACCTCGCCCATTCCTTCCCGGTGCAGCTCTACGAGCCCTTCACCGACAGCGAGGGCAACCTCTCGTCGCGGCCGGTCTATCGCGACGGCCAGCCCGTCGAAAGCCGCGAAGCCGTCGCGCGCCGCGACGAGCTGATCGCGCAACTCGCCTCCCTGCCGCCCGTGCCCGGCGCGCTCGACCAGATCGTCCAGCATTTCGGCACGGAGCTGGTGGCCGAGGTGACGGGCCGCTCGCGGCGCATCGTCCGCAAGAGCATGCCTTCCGGCGGCGATCGCCTCGTCGTCGAGAACCGCGCCGCAGCCGCCAATCTCGCCGAAACCCAGGCGTTCATGGACGACAGCAAACGCATTCTGATCTTCTCGGACGCCGGCGGCACCGGCCGCAGCTATCACGCCGAGCTTTCGGCGCGGAACACCCGGCTGCGCGTCCACTATCTGCTCGAACCCGGCTGGAAAGCGGACGCCGCCATCCAGGGCCTCGGTCGCACGCACCGGACCAACCAGGCGCAGCCGCCGCTGTTCCGGCCCATCGCCACGGACGTCAAGGCGGAGAAGCGCTTCCTTTCCACCATCGCCCGGCGGCTCGACACGCTGGGCGCCATCACCCGCGGCCAGCGCCAGACCGGCGGCCAGGGCCTGTTCCGCCCCGAGGACAATCTGGAAAGCCCCTACGCCCGCGATGCGCTCCGCCAGCTCTATCTCCTGCTGGTGCGCGGCAAGGTCGGAGGCTGCTCGCTCGAACGCTTCGAGTCCGCCACCGGCCTGAAGCTGATGGACGCGAACGGCATCAAGGACGAACTGCCCCCGATCACCACCTTCCTCAATCGGCTGCTGGCCCTGACCATCGAGCTTCAGGGCATCCTGTTCACCGCCTTTGAGCAGCTTCTCACCGCCAAGATCGAGGGGGCCATAGCCGCTGGCATCTACGATGTCGGGCTGGAGACGCTGACGGCGGAAGGCTTCACCGTCACCGGCCGCCAGACCATCTATACGCATCCGGGCACGGGCGCCGAGACCCGGCTCCTCACCATCGCGCAGCGGACCCGAAACCGCCCGGTCACGCTGGACGACGCGCTCGCCCATCTCGGCGAATCCGGCGCCAGGCTGCTGGTCAACGAACGGTCGGGCCGCGCCGCGGTGCAGATCCCCGCCACCTCGGTCATGCTCGACGATGGCGAGATCGAACGCCGTGTCCGGCTGATCCGGCCGATGGAATCCCACACCGTTCCGGTGAAGATGATGGGCGAGACCCATTGGGCCGAGGCGGAACGGATCGACTTCGCCTCAACCTGGAACGCCGAGGTCGCGGACGTGCCGGCGTTCTCCGACAGCACGATCCATGTCGTCGCCGGCCTGTTGCTGCCGATCTGGAAGCGGCTACCGAACGAGTCCACCCGCGTCTATCGGCTCCAGACCGACGAGGGCGAGCGGATCGTCGGCCGCAAGGTCTCACCCGCCTGGGCGGCCAATGCGACCACGACCGGCGCAGCCACTCTCGCGCCCGCCGACGCCTTCATGGCGCTGATGGATGGTCGCACCATCCTCGACCTCGCCGAGGGGCTTCAACTTCACCGCGTCCGTGTGATGGGCGCCAACCGCATCGAACTGTCGGGTTTCACCGACACGATGCGCGAGCGGCTCACCGCCTACGGACTGTTCCACGAGATCATCTCCTGGAAGCTCAGGATGTTCGTGCCGACCGATAGCGCCGGTCTTGCGGTGCTGGAGCGAGTGCTGGGCCGCTATCCGGTCCAGCGCATCGGCGAACGCGAGGCGGCGTGATGACACGTCTCGACGCTTCCGATCTGGCGCAGCGTCTCGGCCGGGAGGCCGAGGCGGTGTGCCGCCACTATCTCGACGCCGGCCATCGTCAGGGCAATTACTGGCAGGTCGGCGATGCGCGCAACACGCCCGGCCGCTCGATGTTCGTCCGGCTCAAGGAGACGGCGAAAGGGCCGGCGGGCAAATGGACCGACGCCGCCACCGGCGAGCATGGCGATCTGCTCGACGTGATCCGGGAGAGCTGCGGCCTCACCGACTTCGCCGATGTCGTCGAGGAAGCCCGCAGCTTTCTCAGCCTGCCGCGTCCGAAACCCGCGCCGGCGAGCCCGAAGCGACCGAGCACGCCGGCCCCGTCAGGCTCGGCCGAGGCGGCAAGGCGGCTGTTCGCTATGTCGAAGCCGATCGGCGGCACGCTGGTAGAAGCGTATCTCCGCAATCGCGGCATTACGGCTTTGCACGGAACCGGAAGCCTCCGCTTCCATCCGCGCTGCTATTATCGACCGGACGATCATGGCCCGACCGAAACCTGGCCAGCGATGATCGCCGCCGTCACCGATCTTCGGGGCACGATCACCGGCGCACATCGCACCTGGCTTGCCCCTGACGGCCCAGATCCTATCCGGGTTGGCAAGGCGCCGATCGACACGCCGCGCAAAGCGATGGGCGACCTGCTCGGACACGCCGTCCGCTTCGGGAACGCCGGCGCGGTGATGGCGGCGGGCGAAGGCATCGAAACCATCCTGTCCGCACGTCAGGCGCTTCCGCACATGGCGATGGCGGCCGCCCTGTCCGCTGCCCATCTGGCCGCCATCCTGTTCCCCGACGATCTGCGCCGGCTCTATATCGTCCGCGACAACGACCCGGCAGGTGACGGCGCACGCGACAGCCTTGTCGAACGGGCGAACGCGGCCGGGATCGAGGTGATCGTGCTCTCGCCGGTGCTCGAGGATTTCAACGAGGATCTCCGGCGCCTCGGCCTCGATGCGTTCCGGGCCAATCTCAGGGTGCAGCTCGCACCGCAGGACATCGCCCGCTTCTGGCTCCAAGCCGCATAGTCGCCGGCATGGGGATGGCGGGGCCACCGTCATCATGCCCGCAGGATGCGTCCTTCCATCGGAGAGGACCGCGCCTCGGCCTTCGAGAGGGCGATCGGCCGTCAGCCAGGCCGGATCGGCAATGGCTGCGACCGACGATTTTCCGGCGCGGTCCCCCAAAAAGAGAAAGGGGGGACCGCTTTCCATCGCGAGGCAAAATCGCCGGCCTCCGCCATCCTCCGCTGCGCTTCGGCCCTGCGCTTCGCTTCGGGTGCAGGTCCGTCCCGCCCGACGGCTTCGTCGCCATGAAGGCCGCGACGGTCACGGTCCAACCGACGGAGCATCCCATGAACGGGCATGACGACTACGAACCCGAACACGCATCATCACCAACCGACCATATCGTGCAGGAGCTTCAGCTCTACGGCTACCGACCTTCGGAAGACGAAGCCGATCCCCGGCCTGTCCCGGAAGACCGCATCATCGAAGGCGCCGTGGCCGACATCTTCGACGCCCTGATCGCCACGGTGGCCGAAACCAGCCTCGATCCCGACCTCGACGATCTCCTCTGGTCGACCGTCAATATGTTCCACCGCGCCGTCGAACGGGCCGACCGCAAGCTCGACGACAACGAGCAGGAACAGAAGCGCCTCCAGCGTGAACAGGACGGCTCCGAGGTCAAATCCGTCCAGCTCGAACGCCTGATCGACCTGGGGCAATCACTGATCGAACGGCGCGACAGCCTGGAAGTCTTCCGCGACAGCGCCGCCGATCACTATCTCCGCGCCACCGGCTCCCCCTGGTCCCAGCGTAACGGATCGCGCGTCAACCATCGCCACCTTACCGCCGCGATGATCGACAGCCGCGATTTCATCGCCGCCAAACGCCGCGCAGAAACCGAGGTGCTCGTGCCCGCAGGCCCGAAGATCGCCTTCTCAGGCGGCGACACCGCCGATTACAGGCTGATCTGGGCCAAGCTCGATCAGGTTCATGCCAAACACCCGGACATGGTGCTGATGCACGGAGGCTCCCCGAAAGGCGCCGAAAAGATCGCCTCGCGCTGGGCGGAAACCCGCAAGGTGCCGCAGGTCGCCTTCAAGCCCGACTGGACGAAGCACGCCAAAGCCGCCCCGTTCAAGCGCAACGACGCCATGCTGGCGATCATGCCGATCGGTGTCTTCGTCTTCCCTGGCACCGGCATCCAGGACAATCTCGCCGACAAGGCCAGAAAGCTCGGCATCCCGGTCTATCGGTTCAGCACGGGCGGCGCGTGAGCGCCGTCCGCATTTCCATCGACACGCCAACACGGCCGCGAGGCAATCCGGCATGGACGCCATCGGACAACGACCGCTCCCGTAGCGAGTCTCCACCCCGCTTCAAATGCGCTGATCCTTGGTCCCGCCAAGGGCCTGACGCCATCAACCCATAAAGGGTCGGACTACGCTGCGCGTGCCGCCGCTTCGGCTTCACCTGCGCGGTGATCGCGGCCCTCGGCCGAACACATCGGGCGCCTGTCAGCGGGGGATGGACCTCCGCTC